>NZ_OU907312.1:0-1200000 GCF_918320885.1 unidentified bacterial endosymbiont
TCCAATGCGGTGGATGTCATCATTATTGACTCGGTAGCCGCATTAACCCCAAAAGCAGAAATTGAAGGCGAAATGGGAGATTCCCACGTTGGTTTACAAGCCCGTTTAATGTCGCAAGCCTTGCGTAAGTTAACCGCTAATATCAAAAATGCGAACTGCCTGGTGATTTTTATCAACCAAATCCGCATGAAAATTGGTGTGATGTTTGGCAGTCCAGAAACCACTACTGGTGGAAACGCCCTGAAATTCTATGCTTCGGTCCGTTTAGATATCCGCCGTATTGGAGCGGTTAAAGAGGGTGAAGAGGTTACTGGTAACGAAACCCGCGTCAAAGTGGTTAAAAACAAGGTAGCGCCCCCTTTCCGTCAAGCGGAGTTTCAAATTCTCTACGGCGGCGGGATCTCCAAAGAGGGTGAACTCATCGATCTAGGGGTCAAATACAAATTAGTTGAGAAGAGCGGCGCTTGGTACAGCTATAACCACAATAAAATTGGACAAGGTAAAGCTAATTCCATGAAATTCTTAATGGAGCAAGTGGAAGTTGCCAACACCTTAGAGCGTCAGTTACGCGACCTATTACTCAATGACTATCAGCGTGAACCAGACTCTATCCCAGCAATGGCTAGGATAGAGCCGTTGGTCGATAGCCTGTAAGTGGTTGAAGCGATAAGCTTTCAATTGTGTAACGCGTGGAGATCACAGTAAGCTGTGATCTCTGTTATTCGAGATTGTTTTGCTATGAAAAAAAGAAGTACCGCTGACATTCGCCAAACTTTTCTGGATTTTTTCCAGCAAAAACGACACACCCTGGTTGCCAGCAGCACGCTTGTGCCCCCCCATGATCCCAGCCTGCTATTTACCAATGCTGGCATGAATCAGTTTAAAGAATTTTTTCTTGGTTTAGCTAAGAGCCCCTACGGTTGTGCGGTCACGGTACAACGCTGTCTACGTGCCGGCGGCAAACATAATGATCTAGAACAGGTGGGACATACAGCGCGTCATCATACTTTTTTCGAAATGTTAGGCAACTTTAGCTTTGGTGATTACTTTAAACGAGAGGCTATCAGCTTTGCTTGGGAGTTGTTGACGAGTGACCGCTGGTTTGGACTGCCTAAAGAGCAGTTGTGGATTACCGTGTATGACAGTGATGAGGAGTCCTACGCTATTTGGGCTGATGACATCGGCGTGCCTACGGCACGTATCATCCGTATCGGTGATAATCAAGGAGCTCCCTATGCTTCCGACAATTTCTGGCAGATGGGTGAGACCGGTCCCTGCGGGCCCTGTACTGAAATATTTTATGATCATGGTGCCGACATTGCGGGTGGCCCTCCGGGCAGTTTAACCGCTGACGGTGATCGTTTTGTTGAAATCTGGAACTTGGTTTTCATGCAGTTTAACCGTCAACAAGCGGGGACTTTACAACCCTTGCCCACGCCCTGTGTTGATACAGGACTGGGACTGGAACGTCTGGCAGCGGTCCTGCAAGGGGTTTGTTCTAATTATGATACCGATATTTTTCAGGCACTGCAGCGTGAAATCGCCGCCGTGATCCAGATTCAGGATCAACAACAGCCGGCAGTGCGTATTATTGCCGACCACCTCCGAGCCTCAGCTTTTTTAATGGCTGATGGTGTGACACCTAGCAATGAAGGCCGTGGTTACGTTTTACGACGGATTATTCGCCGAGCGATCCGTTACGGCCAAAAATTGGGAGCACCAGCCCCCTTCTTTTATCAACTGCTTGATCCTTTAATAACCATCATGGGTGATGTAGCCGTGGAGGTCGCCCAACAGCGAACGGTGATAGCTCAACGTTTAAAATCAGAAGAGCAGCAATTCACACAAACTTTACAGCACGCTTCCGCACTGCTCGCTGAGCAACTAGCCCTGCTGACTGGGAATACCTTCAGTGGGGAGGCGGCTTTTGAGCTCTATGACACCTATGGTTTACCATTAGACTTGACCATTGAGATCTGTCGAGAACACAATGTGGTGGTTGATCAGGTTGGTTTTGATCAGGCGATGGCGGCTCAACGACAACGGGCGAAGGGCTCAAGCCAGTTTACGGTTGATCATCAACCGATCATCCAGGTGGAGCCCCCCTCTCTGTTTTGCGGTTATGAAGCCTTAGAGATCAGATCTGAAGTGGTGGGGTTATGGTGTCAAGGAGAGCGAGTCGAACGGATTCATGCCGGAGAAACAGCGATTGTCTTTTTAAAACAGACCCCGTTCTATGCTACTGCAGGAGGGCAAATTGGTGATCACGGGCAGTTGACAGCGCCTGATAAGCGGTTTGAGGTGCGTGATACCCAGCGTTACGGCGTGGCTATAGGACATAGCGGCTGTTTACTGAGTGGCCAGTTATCGATTGGTGATATAATCGATGCTCAGGTCGATAGTGTCAAACGTCAGGCCACTGCTCTCAATCACTCAGCCACCCATTTGCTGCATGCGGCTTTACGCCAACTGCTGGGTGATCAGGTCATGCAAAAGGGCTCCTTAGTGACTGCCGAGTACTTACGTCTTGACTTTTCAGGGAGCGAACCCTTATGCCTAGAGCAACGGGTGCAAGTAGAACAGTTGGTGAATGACCAGATTCGCCAAAACCACCTGATTCAAACGGAGACGATGTCGTTAGCAGAGGCAAAAGCGCAGGGGGCTTTAGCTTTTTTTGAGGAAAAATATGGTGATCAGGTACGTCTTTTAACCATGGGAAATTTTTCCAAAGAGCTCTGTGGAGGTACTCATGCTAGGCGAACTGGAGATATTGGGTTATTCCATCTTCTCTCTGAATCGGGCGTGGCCGCCGGTGTGCGACGCATTGAGGCACTCACTGGTGCCACAGCGCTGCAACAATGGCAACAGCAACAGCAGCATCTGCTGCAGCTCTCTGCCTTGGTGAAAGCGCGTAGTGGGCAGCAGTTGGTCAATAAAGTGCAGGCACTGCTGCACAATCAGCAGCAGCTGAGCAAGCGAGTAGAGCAATTACAAGAAAATTTAGCATTACAATCGATTAATCAGCTCATAAACAGTGCTAATATCATAAAAGATGTTAATATCATAGTTAGTTTGATAAAAAACAGTGAAGTTAAAACCTTAAAAGTTATCGTTGATGAGTTGAAACAACGGCTGGGTACCGCGATCATTCTGTTAGCAACCGTAGTGAAAGGGAGGGTCCATTTCATCGCTGGTGTTACTCCTAACTTGACACCTCGGATCACGGCAACTGAGCTCATGGATGAAGTAGTTCTGCGAGTCAGCGGTAAAGGGGGCGGGCGTCCCGAGTTGGCACAAGGTGCCGGAAGCGACGTTAGCGCGGTAGCTACAGCGCTCGCTGCAGCTACCGCTTGGGTGACGACTCAACTGTAGCCACTCAACACTGACTCTGCTGGTGAATAGCCTCGGTCACGCCGCCCAATTTTGAAGTTGAAGAATTCTTACGAGCAATGTATAGAATAGCAGTTTTTTAAAACGATAATGCGCGCTCTGCTTTGTGATGTCCTCAGAGCAGAGATAATAGGATAACCACAAGTTTTTAAACTGAATGTTTAGTTTATTTTCAAGGAGCAAAAAATGTTGATCCTAACTCGTCGAGTTGGTGAAACCTTAATGATTGGCGACCAAGTCACTGTGACTGTCCTCGGCGTGAAAGGAAACCAAGTACGTATTGGTGTAAATGCCCCCAAAGAGGTTTCAGTGCATCGTGAAGAGATTTACCAACGTATTCAGGCGGAAAAATTACAATCAACCCCTGAACTGTTCAATGAGGCTTATGAGTTATAACTGGTTAGATGCGCTGATTGATTTGGCTTCACTGGAAGCGCCGCACGCTGTGATGAACACCAGCAGGTGATCGCTGTTAGGCCGCTTGACAATACGCTGCCCTGCAAATTGGTAGCGTTGATCAGCATTGCAATAGTCCATTTGTGAGCGCTTTCGCAGCTTATCACCTGTTTTTACTGGTGGGACTTTATCTATCGTGTCATGACTAAATCTGTGACATTGCCTGAAACTCAAAAAGCGTTTGACTTATCCTGGCAACCAAGTAATATGGCCGCCACGGTGATTGGGTGAGGTGGCCGAGTGGCTGAAGGCGCTCCCCTGCTAAGGGAGTATAGAGTCAAAACCTCTATCGAGGGTTCGAATCCCTCCCTCATCGCCAAAGTAGTCCTTGAGACCATTGATCCGATGGTTTTGCATCCGTAGCTCAGCTGGATAGAGTACCCGGCTACGAACCGGGCGGTCAGAGGTTCGAATCCTCTCGGATGCACCATATTCACATCAACTCTGTTATAGGCACGGATTGCTAGGTAACGATGGTTAAGGCGTCGTGGCCGTGCTGCCGCGGCTTATCTATTTATAGCAATGGCGTTACCCGGTTGATCACACCTAGAGCCATTGATATCGCTTGGCTAGCAGCTCATTCAGATCTCCTACAAAACCTGCAGCGTGGCCTTGAACGCGAAGCCCTGCGTATTAACCAGCAAGGCTGTTTAGCACCAACACCACATCCTAATACCTTAGGGGCTGCTTTAACCCATCGCTGGATGACCACTGATTTTGCTGAAGCGATGTTAGAATTGACCACCCCAGTTAAAACCGACCTCACAACCCTGTTACAATTCCTCCAGGATCTACATGGCCATGCCTTGCGACACCTCAAAGGTGAGTCCCTCTGGCCACTCAGCATGCCTGATCTGCCAGAGCAAGCGCCGCACATTGCCCTAGCCCATTACGGCAGCTCACAGCTCGGGCGCTTTAAAACCCTATACCGTCAAGGGCTACAACAGCGCTATGGCGCTATCATGCAGTGTATCGCCGGGATCCACTACAATGTCTCGTTCCCGCCAGCCTTTTGGCTGGCCCATCAGACAGCAGCATCAAGCCCCTACAGCCAATCCTGCCCTTCAACAGGTTATTTCCGCCTGATTCGCAACTACTATCGTTTTGGCTGGATCATCCCCTATTTGTTTGGGGCTTCTCCTGTGATCACGGTTAGTTTTCTACGCAGCTGTCAAACCACTTTACCCTTTGAAGCGCTATCCTCGGAGATTTGGGGATTGCCCTATGCCACCTCATTGCGACTCAGTGATATTGGCTATAACAACCGCCTGCTCCCCTTTCAACCCTCACTCAACCAGCTAGAAGATTACCTTCAAGGGGTACAGCAGCTCTTGCAGACACCCTCCCCTGAGTTTGCCCAACTTGGGGTGAAGCGATCGGGTACTTATCAACAGCTGAACAGTCGTGTGCTACAACTTGAAAATGAGTTTTATTGCCCGATTCGACCCAAAGCAATACAACGACCTGGAGAGCGACCGTTAAAAGCGCTGCGGCGGCGCGGCGTCGATTACCTGGAAGTACGCGCTCTTGATTTAAATCCCTTTTCACCGATAGGTGTTGACGCTACTCAACTCCGCTTTCTTGATCTATTCCTAGTGTGGTGCGCCCTGGCTGATCCAAAACTCATGACGCCTCAGGAGTTCACCCAGTGTCAGAATAATTGGCAGCGCATCTGTATCGCTGGCCGGCAACCTGGCCAATTCATTACCGTGAATAGTGGCCAACAGCGACCGCTGGCTGAAGTGGGTCAGGCACTGTTGGCTGAGCTACAAGCGATAGCACCGCTGTTTGATCAAGCAGACCCAGATAAGCCCTACCAGAGGGTCTGTCAACAGCTGGCCCCTGCCATGCGTGATCCCTCCCTGACCCTCTCTGCTCAACTGCTCGCCCTGATCAAACAGGGCAACGGGGACCTACGGGCGCTCGGTTTAACCTTAGCGCAAGGCTATCGTGACACCCTGATGAGTCAACCACTGCAGTGCTTGACCGAGCAGGAATTAGTCGAAGAACAGCAACGATCTTTCGCCGAGCTGAGGGCCTTAGAGCAGTGCGAATCGCTGAACTTTGAGCAGTACCTCGCACAACAGCTCGCACTCTAAAGCCCCTCGACCTTATCCGCGCTGAGCTGGCGCCTGCATCAGCCACAGTTTCACCTGGTTAATCCGATTATCTTTAACCGCTACAATCTCAAACTCATAACCCAAAGCAATAAAACGGGTTCCCACGGGCGGAATGGTTTCCAAGTACTCCAATAATAAGCCATTCAGGGTCCTAGGGCCGGTTAACGGCAATGACTGCGCTAACACCTTATTGAGATCACGAATATTCGTAGCACCCGCCACCAGCACCGAACCATCTGCTTGCGGCACCATCTCTTCCTCTAAGGAGGGGGCAATAGAGGTGGTAAAATCCCCCACGATCTCCTCTAAGATAGCTTGTACGGTCAGCAATCCTTTGATATCCCCATACTCATCCACCACTACCCCGGTATGTTCTTTATTGCGCTGAAATTTCATTAATTGAACATTCAACGACGTTCCTTCAGGAATAAAATAGATCTCATCGGCCGCTCGCAATAGCCTCTCTTTATTAATTTCATTTTTTTCTAGCATTAACCGGTAGGCTTCACGCACCCGCAGCAGGCCGACGACGTTGTCTAGATTTCCCCGATACAGTAGCAGGCGGCTGTAGGGGCAATGGAGCACTTGGCGTAGGATAGATTTCCAATCATCATTAATATCGATACCCACGATTTCACTACGAGGAATCATCACATCTTCTACACTCATGGTCTCTAGATCTAGGATCGAGAGTAGCATCTGCTGGTAGCGGCGAGGAATCAATGGATTGGCTTCATTGAAGAGTGTTCGTAACTCCTCTTGACTGAGCGCACTGGGTGGTGGTTGATCAGAACGGAGTCCCAATAAAGCGATGAGCGCTCTGGTGAGCATATTTAATAAATTGACTAACGGCAGCATGATTTTTAGTAAGGGGCGCAGTAACCAGGTGCTGGGGAAAGCAATCCGTTCTGGATGCAGTGCCGCCACAGTTTTAGGTGCTATTTCTGCAAAAATGAGGATAAACAAGGTTAAAAAAATCGTCGCCATCAGCGCCCCGGTGTTGCCATATAACCGTAGGCCGAGCATGGTTGCCAACGCGGAGGCGCCAATATTCACTAAATTATTACCAATCAGTACCAAACTGATAAATTGATCGGGGTACTGTAGCAACTGCTCAGCGCGACGGGCGGCGCGGTGGCCCTGCTTGGCCAGATGACGTAATCGGTAACGATTGAGGGTCATGATGCTGGTCTCTGAAGCGGAGAAGTAGGCAGACAGCACCAGCATGATGATCAAGATGACGATGAGCATAGTCGTTGAAATAGCTTGCAAGTCACGTATTCCTGTTAAATGAATGCAGTGTGTTACCCCTTTAGATAGGGTCAAAAACCCAGAACTCCAATAAAAATTGATTCGCTAACACCCTTAAATAGGCAGCAAAAGCAGGCATCGGCCTAGCTGCTCCTGCATCATAACCCGTGATGCCGGTAGCGCCAACTCTCTCCTGCCTATTCGATCGCAATCCCGTTATAATGAGCCCTCTATCGGGCCACCCTGGGGCCCATACACTTATCCCCCTTAACACTGAGTGTGGATCGAAAACGCATGTTTGATAACCTAACCGAACGTCTCTCCAGTGCCCTCCGGACTCTGAGTGGCCGTGGACGCCTGACCGAAGATAATATTCAAGAGAGTTTGCGGGAAGTACGCCGGGCATTACTAGAGGCGGATGTGGCACTCCCGGTCGTGAACGCTTTTATCCATCAGGTGCAACAATCTGCACTGGGTGAAGCGATTCATCAAAGCCTAACCCCGGGTCAAGCCTTCATCAAAATTGTGCAGCGAGAATTAACCACACTCATGGGTAGTCACCATCAGCCGCTGCAGCTGCAAACCGAACCCCCAGCCGTGCTGCTGATGGTGGGATTGCAGGGTGCTGGTAAAACGACAACTGTGGCAAAATTGGGTCAATTCCTACAGAAATCAAAAAAACGTAAGATCTTAGTGGCGTCAACTGATGTCTATCGTCCGGCTGCAAAACAACAACTACAGCTGCTTGCCCAAGCCATCGGCGTTGATTTTTTTTCCAGTGACTTAGCTGATCCGGTTGACATTGCTCGTGCCGCCCACCAGCAAGCCCGCGTGAAATTCTATGAGATCCTGATCGTTGACACGGCTGGCCGGCTGCATATTGACGACAAGATGATGCGGGAAATGCAACAGATCCACCAAGTACTCAATCCCATAGAAACACTCTTTGTGGTCGATGCCACAGTGGGCCAAGATGCGGTCACGATGGCCAAAGCCTTTGATAGCCAGCTGCCCCTGACCGGTATTATCTTAACTAAAGCCGATGGTGACACCCGCGGTGGGGCAGCGCTGTCAGTTCGTCAAGTGACCGGTAAACCTCTTAAATTTTTAGGCGTGGGTGAAAAAAGTGATGCCTTAGAGCCCTTTCATCCAGAGCGACTGGCTAGCCGCATTCTGGGGATGGGGGATGTGCTGTCGCTGATTGAGGAGCTGGAAGAGAAAACCGATGCTAAGAAAAAAGAGCAGTTGGTCAATAAGTTTAAACAGGGCACGCGCTTTGATTTTGAAGATTTTCGGGATCAGCTACAGCAGATGAAGAAGATGGGGGGGATGATGGGCGTGCTGAATAAACTCCCGGGTGCCCATCAACTCCCCGATCACCTGAAGTCTCAACTGGATGATAAACTGTTCACCAGAATGGAAGCGATTATCAACTCGATGACCCGTCAAGAGCGCCAACTCCAAGTTGTGATGAAGGGTTCCCGCAAACGGCGCGTGGCGCAGGGTGCCGGTGTCCAGGTGCAAGCGGTCAATCAACTGTTGAAGCAGTTTGAAGAGATGCAGCAGATGATGAAAAAGATGCGCAGTGGCGGCATCGGTAAGATGATGCGCGGCTTTCAAGGTCTGTTACCGCCCGGATTGATGGGGCGGTGACAGACTTCCATCACTACCAAGCCTTTTAAGGCACAGGGTGGCTGAGTGCTGCTATTGATTCAACACTGCCAGAAATTGACCCCAACCTGAGGGACCGGGTTGCTAAGACTCTGGTTAAAAAACGAGAGAGCCGCTGTTTCCACGGGAATGCTCGAGATCTCGCGCCATTGGCCAGACGCTTGAATGACACGGTGTTGATTGTTTAGAATAAACGCTGCTTTCATTAATTGCTCGCCAGACAACCCTGGTTCTGCTGGATCACGTTGCTTCCTAGTCAACCCAGTTCAGGATTATCTGTTCACGATCCTGAACGGAGCTGCTCCACTAAAATTGTGATTGCGACAGATCTTCTGCTGAAGCAGTGCTTCCTACGGTTAGTAGGGGGGCGGATTGGCTGCTCAGAAAAGAGCGGTAGGCTATCAGGACAGCCGTATGATGAATACGGCGTTATGGCCCTCTAAAACGGTTAGGCTATTCATGGCAAGATCAGACACCAATAAAAAACGGCAAAGCAGGGCTTTGCCGTCTGTACTGACTAGCTTAAATCGCCCAAACAACCTATCGGCTGATGGGACACCAACTGGGCGCTATCAGAAGGTGTAAGTTAACCCAACACCCAGAATGTTCTCCGCACTGGCCCCGAGTTTTTCAGCTTTCTTTTGTTTCAGCAGGTTAATTTTATAATCCGCTGAAACAGAGAACTGTTTACTCAACTCATAGACAGCGCCAACATCAATAAATTGCACATTCTTTTCTTTGGTTTCATACCGGTCGTCTTTCAGAGTCGCAGTGCTCTGTAAATAACCAACCGTGGGCTTCAAACCATTAGGTAGCTTATATTGGGCAACGATTTCAAATCCCTGCGTTTTATTCGCATAGATCCCTTTTTCAGGCTGTTGATCTACCCCGAATTTGCGATCTAGATCTTTGTCGGTAAAGAACAGTTGGTTGCGTGTCTCGGCATAGGTGCCCCCTACATAGAAGCGTTCGCTGTCATATTTAGCACCTAGGGCAAGCATAGTGGCCCTTTTATCATTGAAGAACTGATCTTTCTGCTGGCGGCTTTTGGCTTCGTTATTAAAAGCCATCCCCCAGGTGACCCCATGGCCAATCTCGTGAGTCAACGCCAGGCCATAGCCATCACCGTTGCTTTTCTGTAATTTTTTATCTTTATGCTTGAGTGGCTCTTTGCTATCTTCGGAACCGTTTTTAGCCAGGTACTGTAAAGCCAACTGCACCCCCTGAACCTTCGGGGTACGATATTGCAATAAACCAGTCGCACGACCCGTTCCGAAGCGATCGGCGTCGTTACCCAAGGCCTCTGAGCAAGCAACCGGTAGCTCACTAGTGAATGCTGTGACGTCATTCATGACACCCAAAGTGCGACCATAAGAGAGCGTTCCTATCTCATCACCCTTGACGCCAACCACTGCCGTACGAACAGCGATGGGATCGGCGGTCAGCCCTTTACCCAACTCTAGCTGAGCAAATAGTTTGATAGCCGGGTCTTTCTCGTCAAGCGGTGCTTCGCCCTTCAGGCCAAGCCGCAGAGCACTTTGGTCGCCATCTGCTGCTTTATCTTTGGAAAAATGGCGCTCTAACAACACCTTACCGGTGAGCTCTAATTTTTTATTCCCTTCCTCATACAACGTGTGTGCATGAACGCTCGTCATCGTGACCAGCAGTGCTGAGAGTGCGACTGGCATAGTGCGTTTTATCATGAATTCCTCACTGTTTTGGCGACTGTTAAGTGTATGCCTGGGTCATAACCGGCATTATCAGCAATGATACAGACTGCTTGCTTGCCAGCGAGTATTTCACTTTTTGCCAGCCTGTTCTACTTTTTTAAGGTTGTGTTCCCCGTCCAAGCCCTATTAAATTGTAACTTAATGTTTCAATCAAGCCATTGAAGGGAACTTTTTCTAAAGAATTCAATCAATAGCTAGCCACTCAGCCAGCAGCTATGATCCCTTAAAATTTTGCATGACGTGGCGTTCGCGGGAAGGGGATGACATCTCGCACATTTTGGAGACCGGTGACGTACAGTAACAACCGTTCAAATCCTAACCCAAACCCGGCATGGGGCACCGTTCCATAACGGCGTAAATCACGGTACCAACCATAATCACTTGGATCGAGCGCTAGTGCCGCTAGGCGCTGATCAAGCGCTCCTAAACGCTCTTCACGTTGTGAGCCCCCAATAATTTCCCCGATTCCGGGGGCCAGCACATCCATCGCCGCCACCGTCTCGCCATCGCTATTAAGCCGCATATAAAAGGCTTTAATAGCCTTGGGATAGTTTTTAACAATCACCGGTGCCTTGCAGTGTTGCTCCGCCAGATAACGCTCATGCTCTGCCGCCAAATCACTCCCCCAAGCGACCGGATGCTCGAAAGGTTGACCACACTGCTGCAAAATGGCGATGGCTTCCCGATAGTCCAACTGTATAAAGGAGGCGTCGATCAGCTGTTCCAGGCGTGACCGCACCGTTGCATCCAGCCATTGGGTAAAAAAGTCAATCTCGGCCTCCCGCTGCTTCAATACTTCAGTCACGACAAACTTCAGCAACGCCTCCGCTAGATCGGCGATGGTGGTTAAATCAGCAAAAGCGACCTCCGGCTCTACCATCCAAAATTCCGCTAAATGGCGGCTGGTATTAGAGTTCTCAGCACGAAACGTCGGTCCAAAGGTATAGACTTTAGAGAGCGCGCAGGCATAACTCTCCGCATTGAGCTGGCCAGACACCGTTAAAAACGCCTCTTGACCAAAAAAGTCCTGACTGAAATCAACCCGATGGTCTGCCGTGCGCGGTAACTGTTGTAGATCCAGGGTAGAGACCCGAAATAGCTCCCCACCCCCTTCACAGTCCGCCGTTGTAATGATGGGGGTAGAGACCCAAAAAAACCCGTGGTGATCGAAAAAACGGTGGATCGCCTGAGCTAAGGTGTGCCGTACCCGGGCGACGGCCCCGATGACATTGGTGCGTGGCCGCAAATGAGCAATTTCGCGCAAATGCTCCATCGAATGGCGTTTGGCAGCGAGCGGATAGTGCTCTGGCGCTTCCACCCAGCCAGTCACCGTCACCACAGCAGCCCGCAACTCTACCGACTGCCCCTGACCTGGCGAAGCGGTCACAACACCGCTAATCGATAGGGAACAACCGGTGGTTAAACGCAACAGTTCCGCTTGATAGTTAGGCAGTGTTTGATCCACTAAGATCTGTAAGGATTGAAAACAGGAGCCATCATAGAGGGCTAAAAAGGAGAAACCAGCCTTGGAATCACGTCGGGTCCGCAGCCAACCACGAACCGTCACGCCAGCACCGATCGCGTGCTGGCCTTCGAGTATGGAGACCACCGGAACGCTCTGATCGTGAGGCGTATGGCTAGAGTTCGGCGCTGTAACAGGTTGTTTCATAGGTGTGTTCTATCCCCGCTTACTGAAGCATCAATTTTAACAGCAGACTACGCTCCTGGCGTGGCTAGGCCGCTGGACTGGCCACAACCTGCCGCGTTTCTAGCAACACCTCACGCAACAGGATGGTCATTTTATCCCCTAAACGGTAGGCCATCTCCCCTTTAATCGTCACACTGGCCTTCTCACGGCAGCACTGTAGCTCTGCCCGAACAGGATGCAGCGAGGCGCTTGGAAGAAAGATCACAGCACCACTCTCCAGCAAGCGGACTCGCAAACCGCCGCGGGTGACATCAATAATCTCCGCTTCCTGATGAGCGCCCTGTTCCATCGTCTGTTGTAAAAAACGGGCATAGAGCCAATCACTGATCTGCCGCTCGGCTAAACGCTGCTGTCGACGACGCTCATTGAGATGTAAGGCCAGTGCTGCATCGGGCCGTATGGCGGGAGGTTGCTGGGTGATCACCGCTTTTAACAAACGATGATTGACTAGATCACCATATTTACGGATTGGCGAGGTCCAGGTGGCATAGATCTCGCACCCCATTCCAAAATGGGCCGCCGGTTGGCAACTAAACTGGCTCAGTGCTTGGTAACGACGCAAGCAGCCCGCTAGATAGGGGGTCGGTTGTGCATCAAGATGGCGGCGGAGCTCACAAAAGCCCGCCAGCGTTAATAGCTGCTCAGCACTAAAGGGGGCCTCATTGGCTTTTAGGAGTGCCACCACCTGCTCAATCTGTGATCGCTCTAATCCGGCATGGACATTAAAGATCCCATAACCCAGCTGATCGCGCAGCAGGGCGGCAGCACACAGATTGGCAGCAATCATCGCCTCCTCAACCAAGCGATGTGCCGTACGACGGCGCTCTAGAACAATGTCTAATACGCTGCCCTGCTCATCCAGCACAAAGCGATGCTCAGGACGATCTTTGAAAATCGTCGCATGCTGTTGACGCCAGGCGCTGCGCGCTTCAGCCACTTGCTGTAGTAGACGGATCTGCTCAGCAATCGTCGGGTTTGGTGGCTGCCAGGAGCCCTGGTTTTCTAACCAATCAGAGACCTGTTCATAGCTTAATTTAGCCTGCGAACAGATCCAAGCCATCGAAAAAGCGGCACCAGCCCCCAACGACCCATCTGGCTCAATCACCACTTGACAAACCAAAGCTGGACGACGCTCTCCAGCGCGCAAGGCACAGCGATCCTCTGCCAACTCACGGGGTAGCATCGGGATATCCAATCCAGGCAAATAGTGCGTAAACCCTCGTTGATACGCCGTGCGATCCAGTGCACTCTCCGGCGCTATATAGGCTGAAGGATCAGCAATAGCGATACACAGTGTCCACTGCCCCGCAGCACCCACCCGTACCGCCAGCGCATCATCCATATCTTGCGTCTGCTCGTTATCGATCGTGATAAAAGGGAGATCGGTCAAATCATCACGTGGCGCTGTCTCATCAAGACAGTAGTGTTCTACCCCGCTGGGTGCCTCTCGAGGCAGTTGATAACGCGCCAGTGAAACCCACCAAGGCGCAAAATTATCGTCGCTGTGAGCAATCCATTCGTTAATTTCCGCGTGAAACCCCTTGTCTCCTTTTAAAGGATGTTGCTGCAACGTCGCACTGACCCAATCACCCGGTTCCACGGGTAGCGTCAAATGACTGCTGACATGACACGCTATAGCTCGATTCAATAGCGGGTGGTCTGGTATCACCGACCACTGGGCCATTGGTTGACTAACACGGCCAACAAAACGGGTCAAAGCAGTCTCGATAAGCTGCTCCGGCTCGGCAGTCGTTTGTCCCTTTTCAGTCCGCAAGCGGGCGGTGACGTGATCACCATGCAGCACCCGCTTCATGGCAGGGGGCGGGACGAAGTAGCTTTTATCACCCTCTACCTCAATAAAACCAAACCCCTTGCCATGACTTTTAACAATGCCTTGTATCCGGGGTATCTCTTGTTGCATCTGCTGTTTAAGCTGAGCCAGCAGGGGATTATCCTGAAACATGTTGTTGATCCTGAGCTGTGGTGATCACTCTAAATCGTGTCGATTCATTGCAGTAGTACTAAATCCACCATCGACATGTACAATTTCACCGGTGATCCCGGCTGCAAGATCAGAGCAGAGGAAAGCCGCTGTATTGCCGATATCCTCCAAGGTTACGGTACGACCAATCGGTGCCACGGCTTCAAAGTAAGCCAACATTTTTTTGAAATCTTTAATGCCAGAAGCCGCCAGAGTACGCACTGGTCCGGCTGAAATACCATTCACCCGGACCCCTCGGGACCCCAGTGCGCTGGCGAGATAGCGCACATTGGCCTCTAAAGAGGCTTTGGCTAAGCCCATCACGTTATAGTGGGGGATTGCCCGTTCCGCGCCTAAGTAGGAGAGCGTCAATAACGCAGCCTGTGGTGTTAACAACTGATGACAGCCTTTGGCTAACGCAGCAAAGCTATAAGCGCTGATATCATGAGCGATGCGGAAACCCTCCCGATTCACCGCTTCTAGATAATTACCCTCTAATTGCTCGCTCGGGGCATAAGCAATGGCATGGATAAAACCATCAAAAGTGGACCAGGCGTGCTCTAATGTGTCAAATAGCCTGGTGATACTGGCATCATCAGCAACCTCACAGGGGAAGAGTAACTGACTGTTACATTCAGCCGCCACGGCCGCCACCCGTGATTGCAGTTTCTCATTTTGATAAGTAAAGGCTAACTCAGCACCCTGGCGAAACATCGCTTGTGCGATCCCCGTCGCGATGGAACGATTACTCGCAATCCCCGTAACCAAAAAGCGTTTTCCAGTTAAAAAACCCATCACTCTATGCTCCTTGATAACTGTCTAATCATTGACCTAGTGCTGCCTGCTCAGCAGGCTCATACCGCTGGCTTTCATTCGGTGCCAGCAGGATACCAGATTTAAGTGGCACTGTACGTAGGCACCCACACCGGCTTCTGCTACAATCGCCAGCTTTCCCCACCACCACTACGCCCACTACAACATGCCTAATCAACCCACCGCCGCTGCCGCACCACACCAGTTACAGCGCCAGTTACAAGCACGTCATTTAACGATGATTGCCCTCGGGGGCTCTATCGGCACCGGACTGTTTATCGCTTCGGGGGCCTCTATTGCACAGGCGGGACCTGGCGGGGCCTTAGTGGCTTATGGTTTGATCGGCCTGATGGTCTACTGCTTGATGACTAGTTTAGGCGAATTAGCCGCCTTTATGCCAGTTTCAGGCTCGTTTTTAATCTACGGGGCTCGCTTTGTCGATCCCGCTTTCGGTTTTGCTTTGGGCTGGAACTATTGGTATAACTGGGCTATTACCATAGCGGTTGAACTGGTAGCCGCTGCCTTAGTCATGCACTATTGGTTCCCCAGTATTCCCGGAATACTCTGGAGTGCCCTGTTTCTATTGCTGATTCTGCTACTCAATGTCTTTTCTGTTAAAGGTTTTGCCGAAGCGGAGTATTGGTGTTCGCTGATCAAAGTCGCTACGGTACTCCTATTTGTCGTGACCGGGGTTATCCTAATCATCGATATTCTATGGTGTGCTGATGCGACGACAGCTACCCCTTGGGCGCTGTTCACCCTGGGGGAGGCGCCTTTCGTTGGCGGAATCCCCGCTATCATTAGTGTGGCCCTGATTGCCGGCTTCTCTTTTCAAGGCACAGAGTTGATTGGGGTGGCTGCTGGAGAATCAGCCAATCCACAACAGACTATCCCGGCGGCGGTTAAACAGATTTTTTGGCGTATTCTACTGTTTTATGGATTAGCCATTGTCATCATCAGCTGTCTGATCCCCTATACTGATCAACACTTGTTAAATAACGATATCCAGCAGATTAGTATTAGTCCTTTTACGCTGCTATTTCAACGGGCTGGATTAGCTTTCGCCGCCAGTGTCATGAATGCCGTTATCCTCTCAGCTATCCTTTCGGCCGGGAACGCCGGTCTTTATGCCTCGACTAGAATGTTATATACCCTGGCTTTGCGTGGAATGGCCCCCGTCTGTTTTGCCAAGCTCTCACCACAGGGTATCCCACGCGCAGCGCTCTATGCGACCACTGCCGTCGCTGCCCTCTGTTTCCTGAGCGCCCTTTTTGGCGAGCAGACCATTTATCTCTGGCTCGTCAATGCTTCAGCGATGAGCGGCTTTATTGCCTGGGTAGGCATTGCCTTATCCCACTACCGTTTCCGCCAAGGTTATCAACACCAAAATCATGATCTGCTAGCCCTACCCTACCGGGCTAAATGGTTTCCTTTTGGCCCGCTGTTAGCCTTTACGCTCTGTCTATTGATTATGTTGGGTCAAGAGTATCGTGCCTTTATGGAGCATCAATTGGATTGGCGTCGGCTGCTGACTAGCTACCTTGGAATACCACTATTTTTATCCCTGTGGTTTGGCTATCGCTATTGTCATAAAACCCGTTGGGTGAGTTACCAAGCGATGGATTTCTCGCCGAATAGCGATAATGAAACCTGTTAAAAGGGTTTACTGGCACAATGGATCACTAGAGGCTGTAGTGATAGGTCACTACAGGCCATGGCTACCCTGCTTTTATCATGCTGGTGGCAATAGCTCTAAAATGCTTTAATCCAGCAAAGCATGCTCTACCAAGAGCCGGTTCTTATAAAGGTAGCGATATAGCATAGTACTCCCTATGACCGCTCTCCGAATACATTACTGTTCTTGGAACTTCATTTCCAACGGAATGGCACTACATTCTCTCCTAATACCATATTTTTGATTTTTTTATTTCGTTTAGAAATCCTCTTTTCGATGTCTTTTTCATCCTCAGGGAACGCTGGCCAGATTTGATGGGGCCTTAGACTCGCATCAGTTGCAGGGTACTGCGAAACAGGTTGGGGAACTTTACCAGCACAACCAGAAACAAGTAAAGAACAGAGAAACAAGTAGAATAAAGATTGCTGCATTTTAAAAACCTTGATAGCTTAAAAAAATAATCCAGTTAATTTTATAAAATTAACCAATGAATGTTACTATTAAAATTTATCTTATACAGGATCACTTATTTCAAAAATTCACGAAACATTTTATATCAATCTTTCATATCAGGAAATAATTTATCCATAATTTATATATTTTATGAGTAGCACATGATTATCTCATCATCCAAACTATTATTTTACATAAGTCCACACTGATTTAGGGATACTACCAATATTGAAGTTCTTCTGAGCAGCCAATTCAGCACGTCGATGATCAGCAGCACGGTGCATCTCAATCTGCGACAATCCGGTTAACTCTTGGTCGAACTTATCACACAGACGTTCAACCGAATCTAATAGGTGGCATTGGCGAAATTTTAATAAGTAATCCTGAGCATGCATAATGGCTATTAAATACTATTATTAGTGAAACAGCTAGGTTTGTACGGTAGGGCCTACAAAACACCCATCAAATAAAGCAAAAGTATTGAATTCAATACTAGCTCAGCATACCATATTTTGCGATGGAGTCTATCACCAATCCTCAAAAGTTAGAAATCGCTCGCATAAGTCCCCTCATCCTAAGTTGCCAGCCACCCCCTTGCGCACTACCCCTCATCATCGATCTCGCCTCCGGTATGAGAAACATCACTCTCATGAGCAACGTGAGTGAACAGTCGAATAACCGCGCTACTCAAACAAAACTTAATAAATAAACCCAATCAGCTTGTCAATCCAATGATGAACCGTATAATTTTCATTATGCAGCCAACGCTGGTCTACATCCACTGGGACTAACGAACCCCTGACTCTTAAAAAGGTGCCCTGAGTATTACACTGATTGCCCACTTAATCACGCCACAGGCTTTAGCACAGCAGTATCCGCTGGACGCTACGGTACGGACAACCATCCAGCAGTTCCGCACCCAAATACAGGCGATTCTCGCCGGACAGGATCGACGCCTAGTCGTGGTCATTGGCCCCTGCTCGATCCATGATGTCACGGCAGCACTCGCCTATGCTGAACAGTTAAACCGCTTACGGTTACGCTACCAGGAATCCCTGTTGATCGTGATGCGGACCTATTTTGAGAAACCTCGCACCCTCGCCGGCTGGAAAGGCTTGATCAATGATCCACAGTTTGATGGTAGCACACAGATTAATCAAGGGTTGCAGCTGACGCGTCAGCTACTGCTCCACATCAACCAACTCGGTCTCCCAACTGCAACGGAATTTCTAGATTGTTTGATTAGTCAGTATCTCTACGATTTAATAGCCTGGGGAGCGATCGGCGCCCGCACTAGCGAGAGTCAACAGCATCGTGAAATGGCTTCCGCCATGCCCTGTCCCATCGGTTTCAAAAATAACACAGCAGGCAATCTTCAGGTGGCCATCGATGCCATTCGTGTGGCGCGGGAACCACAAACCCTGTTAACTCAAGATAAACAGGGTGCTATAGCGCTCTATCGTACCCCGGGAAACCCCTGCAGCCATTTGATACTGCGTGGCGGTCGGCAGCCTAACTACCAAGCTACTGCTGTAGCCCTGGCGTGCGAGCAGCTACACGCTTTCCAGCTCCCTGAACGACTCCTGATCGACTGCAGTCATGGTAACTGTCAAAAAGATTATCGACGCCAATTGATGGTAGTTGACGATCTCTGTCAACAGATCCGTGCGGGCTCAAGGGCTATCGCCGGGATCATGGTTGAGAGCTTTTTAGTCGCAGGAAAGCAACCCGCCAGAACGCTGGGCCCGTCAACCTATGGTCAATCGATTACCGATCCCTGTCTAGGCTGGCGAGATAGTGAGCGACTCCTGGCTGCTTTAGCAGAGGCCGTTGCATCCCGTTTCTCAAGGGGCTGAGCGGCAGCTTGCACGCGAATATTGAATTCTGCTGGCAATGACACGCCTCTCCTAGCACACCGGCGTGGTTTTTAATCCTTTCAATACGGCGATGATCTGCTAAGCTGCAACCAGGAAATCAGTCCTATAGAGCACCACGTCGCTTTATATTAAAAATTGCTATTTATAAGGCCATCTGCTATTTATAACGGCCGAATTTTATTCGATGAGTAATCCTATCGGGAGGCCCCTATGACAGACAACCCCACGAGCAAACCCGCCTTGGGCTTGCTCGCTCAGGCTAGTTTACAAGCCTATCAAGCGAGCCCGGGAGAAAGTTATATGAATGAGGCTCAGTTGCTCCACTTTAAAAAGATCCTGGAAGCGTGGCATCAACAACTCCGTGCCGAAGTGGATCGCACGGTCATTTATATGCAAGATGAGGCGGCTAACTTTCCAGATCCCACCGATCGAGCCACTCAGGAAGAGGAATTTAGCCTAGAACTACGCAACCGTGATCGCGAACGCAAATTGATTAAAAAAATTGAACGGACGTTATTAACCATTGAAAGCCAAGATTTTGGCTACTGTACTGCCTGCGGTATAGAAATTGGCATCCGCCGTCTAGAGGCTAGACCCACCGCTGATCTCTGTATCGATTGTAAAACCTTGGCAGAGATCCGAGAAAAACAGCTGACCGGTTAAAATCACCTGCTCTCGTGAGTGATAGCGGTTCTAGGCTGCAGGGCTACAGTCGATCAATAGAGATAACCACTGCAGAAAGTAGGGCTCAGGCAGTTCTCAAAAAGAGAACACTGCGCTATGATGCTTAGCCTGAATAATCCTCTCTTGATAGTTGAGAATAGTGAGATCACGCATTTTTACTTGCTTAACCCGTTTTTTTAGCCAATTCTGGCCAGGAGCGGTCATGGATAAGGCTCTTCCAGCAGCCAGGGCCCTAGAAGTCATTACCCCGCGCGCGCAACATTCGATCTCTCGACAACAGATCCAACCCAATGCGCTTAAAGTGCTCTATCGGCTGCATCAGTCTGGCTATCAGGCCTATTTGGTCGGCGGTGGCGTTAGGGATCTGTTGCTAGGACAGCAACCTAAAGATTTTGATATCACGACTGATGCTACCCCAGACCAGGTGCGGCAACTGTTTAATAACTGCCGGCTGGTTGGTCGTCGCTTTCGTTTAGCCCATGTACTGTTTGGACGCGATAGGGTAGAAGTGGCCACTTTTCGAGCCCACCATACCACAGCGAATGAGCACAATGCCCAGCAGAATGAGCAGGGACGGTTATTGCGCGACAATGTCTACGGCACCATTGAGGAAGATGCTCAGCGACGCGATTTTACCATCAATAGCCTCTACTATAATATTGCTGATTTCACCGTACATGATTATACCGGCGGTTTGAAAGATTTACGGCAGGGGGTGATCCGCTTGATCGGCGATGCCGAAAGCCGCTACCGTGAAGATCCCGTGAGAATGCTAAGAGCAGTGCGTTTTGCTGCTAAACTGCAGATGCCAATCAGCGAGTGCACGGCCAAGCCGATCCAGAACTTAGCCCCCTTACTGTTAGAAATCCCAGCCGCACGACTGTTCGAAGAGAGTTTAAAGTTACTACAGAGTGGCTGTGGGTACGCTACTTACCGGCTGCTCGAGCACTATCACCTGTTCACACCACTATTCCCCTCCATGGCCCCTACGCTGAATGGTCCGTATGCTCATCAGCTCAAGCAGATGTTACAACAGGCGCTACAAAGCTGTGATCAACGTCTAGCAACGGGTAAAACTGTGAATCCCGCTTTTCTATTTGCCGCCCTGCTCTGGTATCCACTATTAACTCAGGTGGAACAGCAACCGGTGAGTGATGGGGTGAACCGCTACACTCTGTTTATGCAGGAAGCCTCGAAAATCTTAGCGACTCAATGTCGCAGCTTGGCTATCCCACGCCGTTTTACTATCGCTATGCGTGAAATCTGGCAGTTGCAGCAGCGATTGCCGCGCTGTCAAACTGCCCGAGCCCAGAAGCTGCAGCTTCATCCAAAGTTTCGGGCGGCCTTTGATCTATTAGCTTTCCGGGCGGCTATTGAAGGAGGCCCGCTGATCCCGCTCGTCGCGTGGTGGCAGGAGTTCCAACAACAGCATCCTCAAACTCACACCCAGCAGCCACGGGCACGGGATAACGACCCTTCAGCCAAACGTCCACGGACGCGCCGGCGGCGCCACACCCCACACACCGATGATCCGCAGTTACATCGCCATCGGTAGCAATTTAGCTAATCCTGTTCAGCAAGCGCAACAAGCACTGACGGCATTAGCCCAACTGCCGCAATGCCAGTTACTGGCCTGCTCTCGCTTCTACCGCTCCCCCCCCTTTGGCCCGCCCTATGACCAAGCGGACTATCTCAATGCGGTAGTCGCGCTGGAAACCAGCCTGCTACCGTTGATGTTGCTCGAGGCGCTACAGACTATTGAACAGCAGCAAGGGCGGCAACGCACAGCGCAACGTTGGGGAGCCCGAACACTTGATCTGGATCTGTTACTCTATGGGAATCAGCAACAACAAAACCCTCAGCTACACCTGCCGCACCCAGGCCTTAGGGAACGCCCTTTCGTTCTCTATCCCTTAGCAGAAATCGCACCAGCCCTGATCTTGCCAGATGGGACACCCTTAACTCAGTTACTACAGCAGATTAGCGATGATAGCTTAACCCTGTATTAAAAAGGGCGACTCAAGCTATCAAGCTGTCTGGACTCAACTACGCAACCCCTGGCCACGCTCTAGCAGACCCCAAGCCCAGCCATACAGTAAGATCACAAGCCCCCCCTGCACAGCAAAACAGTGGCTTAGCGGCACGTCAAGAATGCCTAAAAAGCCATAACGGATGGCATTGACCATATAGACAATCGGGTTGAATTTCGAGAGGGTTTGCCAGTGGGAAGGGAGTCGTAAAAGCGAATAGAAAATCCCACTCAAATAGGTCAGCGGCGTTAAAATAAGTGTGGGAACAATATTAATATCATCAAAATTGTTAGCATAGAGGGCATTGATCAACCCACCCAGCGAGCAGATTATCGCCGTCAACAGCAGCGTGGTGCCGACAACCCAACCAGCATGCAGCTGCCAAGGGATCCAAGGCTGTGCTATCAAAGCGACCAATAAACCGACCACCAACCCTCGTACGAGGCCGCCACTCACATAGCCCACAATGATCACAGCATTCGGTACTGGGGCGATCAATAGCTCTTCAATGGAGTGATTAAATTTTGCACCAAAAAACGACGAGACTACATTGCCATAAGCATTGGTAATCACCGACATCATGATCAATCCGGGAACAATAAACTGTAGATAGCTAACACCCTGGATCAAACCTAACTGTTGACCTATAAAGCGACCAAAAATAAGAAAATAGAGGCTCATACTGATGATTGGTGGCACCAGGGTCTGCATCCAGATGCGGGTGAAACGGATGATCTCTTTGCGTAGAATGCTCTGTAAGGCTACTCCGTACATGCTCCCTCCTGTGGTTGACCATTATCGAGGCGTGCTAGTAATAGCTGTTCTAAACGGTTACGCTGATTGCGCAAACTCAATACGGTGATCTGCTGCTGGGTCAGTTGCTGAAACAAAGGATTCAACCCCTGTTCACGGGCTACCGTCACCTCCAAGGTTACAGAATCATGCCAGCAGTGGCGGTAACCCTCGATCGACCGTGGTTGAGCGGAGGGTTTGAGATTTAAAATGAACGTTTCACTGTCCAGCTGGGTCAGCAACTGCTGCATCGTACTGTGGGCGATGATCTGCCCCTGCTGCATGATGGCCAGGTGACGACAGAGCTGTTCAGCCTCTTCCAGATAGTGGGTCGTTAAAATAATGGTGACCCCTTGAGCATTAAGAGTTTTCAGAAAATCCCACATCAGATGACGCTGCTCAACATCAACCCCCGCGCTGGGTTCATCCAGGATCAACAGTTGAGGCTGATGAATCAGCGCACGAGCGATCATCAAACGGCGCTTCATCCCGCCGGAGAGCGCTCGAGCCTGCTGATGTCGTTTATCCCACAGCTGCAAGCGCTGCAGAATCGGCTCCGATCGCCGGCATGCCTGAACATAGGGGACCCCATAATAGCCCGCCTGAGTATTGACAATCTGGCTGACCGTTTCAAAAGTGTTAAAATTAAACTCCTGAGGGACTAAGCCTAATTGCCGTTTTACGCCCATGCGATCGCGGTCTAAATCATGACCGAATACTGAGACCGATCCGCTCGTTTTATTGACCAATGAGCTGATGATACCAATGATCGTAGATTTTCCGGCGCCATTAGGCCCTAATAGCGCGAAGAAATCACCCGGTGCTACCTGAAGATCAACCGCCTGTAGCGCGATAACACCATTGGCATAGACCTTACTCAGCTGTTGTAATCGCAAAGCCGTCACTATAGGGTCACTCCTTCTGGCCAGAAACCGGCAGCTGCTGACTGGTTACCCACCAATCCCGCTCTCTTGAGAGCTGATGTCTGGTGGCAGCACTCCAATAAAGTCTAAATGACGATACTGTTGGGCATAATCCAGGCCATAACCTGCCACAAAGTGATCGGGAATAGTAAATCCGCACCACTGAACGTCAACTTCCACCAATCGCCGTGACGGTTTATCGAGCAGTGCACAGATCGCCAGTGATTTGGGGGATCGCTGCTGTAACAGCGCTTGAATTTGACTCAATGTGCGACCGCTATCCACAATATCCTCAACGATCAACAGATCCTTATTAGCTACTTCGCTCTCTAGATCTTTTAATAACCGCACCTGACCGCTGCTTTGAGTCTGCTGACCGTAACTAGTCGCCATGATAAAATCTATCTCATGCGGGAGGGCAATGTGACGGCAGAGATCGGCCATAAACATAAAAGAGCCCCGCAATAACCCGACGAGCAGTAAAGCTTCACTGGCTTGATAATGTGCCGTCAAGGTAGCACCCAATTGAGCTACCCGTTGTTGAATCGTTGCAGCACTGATCAATACCTGAAGGGGTGGTTGCAGCATGAGGAGCCCTCACAATGGCCGTAGAATAGGGAATAGGATAACATCCCGAATGGTATGACAATTCGTCAGTAACATCACTAAACGATCGATGCCAATGCCTTCTCCTGCCGTCGGCGGTAACCCATGCTCCAAGGCAGTAATATAGTCAGCATCATAGCACATGGCCTCGATATCACCGCCGGCCCGCTGAGCCACTTGCGCTTGAAAGCGGGCAGCTTGATCTTCCGGATCATTCAGTTCAGAAAAGCCATTGGCCACCTCTCGCCCTGCAATAAAAAGCTCGAAACGATCAGTCACCAGCGGATTATCATCACGCCGTCGTGCCAATGGCGAAACCTCTGCAGGATAGTCGGTGATAAAGGTCGGTTGTATCAATTGGGATTCCACAGTGGCTTCAAAAATCTCACACTGTAATCGTCCGATCCCCCACTGCTCCTGGACGACAATGCCCAATGCTTGAGCCATCTGGCGACAGCGCGATGGATCCTGGAGTTCAGTACGAGTGATGGCTGGATGATAATGAGCAATGGCATGCTGTAAACTCATACAGGCAAAGGGCTCACTAAAATCCAAGCACGCTTCACCATACTGCACCTGGGTGGTACCTAAGATCTGTTCGGTGACAAAACGAAAAAGCTGTTCCGTCAGCTGCATCAAATCCCGATAATCAGCATAGGCCATATAGAATTCTAACATCGTGAATTCTGGGTTGTGACGGGTGGATAACCCCTCATTGCGGAAGTTGCGATTCAGTTCAAAGACCCGCTCAAAACCACCGACCACCAGCCGTTTCAGATAAAGCTCTGGCGCCACTCGTAAGTAGAGATCAAGATCAAGTGCATTATGGTGAGTGATAAAGGGTCGAGCGGCCGCACCGCCTGGCAGCGGCTGCATCATCGGTGTCTCCACTTCCATAAATTGCTGCTGGGTTAAAAATTGACGGATGGCAGCGATGACTTGCGAACGCAACCGAAAAACCTGTCGTGAAGTGGGGTTGGTAATGAGATCTAAGTAGCGTTGCCGATAACAGCGCTCCTGATCACTTAATCCATGATACTTATCGGGCAGCGGCCGCAAAGCTTTGGTTAATAACACGAGTTCGTGACAAGTGACCGTCAACTCACCCGTTTTGGTTTTAAAGAGCGTCCCACAGGCGCCGATAATATCGCCCAGATCCCACTGTTTAAACTGCTCCTCGAAAAACGAGGCTGGTAGCTGATCCCGCGTCACATAGAGCTGTAGTACGCCACTCACATCTTGCAGGGTGACAAAGGCCGCTTTGCCCATCAGCCGTCGAGTCATCAGTCGTCCAGCCACTTTAACCGAGCGGTTGAGTGCTTTTAAGGCTGCCTCCTCTTGTGCTCCGTACTGGCACTGCAGATCGGCTGCATAGGCGTCCTTGCGAAAGCTGTTAGGAAAGGGGATCCCTTGCTGGCGCAGCCTTGCCAGCTTTGCTTGACGGATCTCCCGCTCGCTCGGCCGAGGGGGCTCTGCTGAAGCGGCGGTGGGGTGTACTTTAGTCATAGCCTATAGTCCTGCTTTTAAGCTCGCTTCAATAAAGCGGTCGAGATCGCCATCCAGCACCGCTTGGGTATTACGGGTTTCAATCCCGGTTCGTAAATCTTTAATGCGCGCATCATCTAAAATGTAAGAGCGGATCTGACTGCCCCAGCCAATCTCTGCTTTACCCGCCTCGACTACTTGCTTCTCCGCATTTTTTTTCTGCAACGCCAACTCATAGAGCTTGGCTTTCAGCTGCCGCATACATTGATCGCGGTTTTTATGTTGTGAGCGATCATTTTGGCACTGCACGACGGTGTTGGTGGGAAGGTGGGTGATCCGTACCGCTGATTCGGTGCGGTTGACATGCTGCCCACCAGCACCTGAAGCCCGAAAAACATCGATCCGCAGCTCGGCGGGGTTGATGGTAATCGCCACATCATCGGCGACCTCGGGATAGACAAAGGCCGCACCAAACGAGGTATGGCGACGCCCGCCGGCATCAAAGGGGCTTTTACGGACTAGGCGATGCACCCCCGTCTCGGTACGCAACCAGCCATAAGCGTAAGGGCCCATGATTTTGACCGTGACCGATTTAAGACCCGCCACTTCACCGGGGCTACTATCGATCACTTCACTCTTAAAACCCTTAGCATCGATCCAACGCAGATACATCCGCAGTAGCATCTCGGTCCAATCTTGTGCTTCTGTTCCCCCTGAGCCTGCTTGTAGATCGAGGTAGCAGTCTGCGCTATCTTCCGGCTTAGAAAACATACGATGAAACTCTAATTGTGCTAATTGTGCTTCGCTGGTCGCCAGCTCCTGCTGCAGCTCGTCCAATAGGGAGTGATCAGAGGACTCTATCGCTAACAGCAACAGGCTCTCTAGATCACTCAGAGCTTGTGACAGGTGACTCATCGGATGCAGCACCTGCTCTAAGGCAACCCGTTCTTGTCCCAACTGGGTGGCGCGCTCCGGCTGCTGCCAGATCTCAGGCTGCTGTAGCTCTGCGAGCACCTCTTCTAGGCGATCCTGCTTATCGGCAACGTCAAAGATACCCCCGAAGCGTGGAGAGGCGTACGCTGCTCTCCTGTAATCGCTGTTTGATAGGATTAATTTCAAAAGGCGTCATGGCTGGTCAAAATTCTCGTAGTCCTGATCGATCAGGAGGCTATGGTAGCGAATTTTATAGCGGGAATATAGCCCAGGCCTCCCGGGCTCTGAGTGATAGCCCTCACCACCACTGTGCCAAAAACACCAAGAGGATTAACAGAGGGCAGACAAAACGTAAGTACCCAGGCCAAATTCTCCAAAATAGACTGTTTTCCACGTTGGGATAGCCCGAACGGATCTCTTGCAGCAGAGAGACGCGTTGCCACAACCAACCGACCAATAGGGCACCCGCTAATCCGACAATTGGTTGGATATAGTAGGTGGTCAAGGCCACAATGCCGTTAAATAGCGGATTAAAATGGCTAATGATCGCCACACTGATCAGGCTGATCCCTAACGCGACCCAGCCGGTGGCTGAACGACGGCTGTAACCGCAGGTTTCAGTTAAACAGAGCACCGGGACCTCTAACATCGCGATGGCAGAAGTTAATGCTGCCATGATCATCAACCCGAAAAACAGGAGGGATAATCCAGAACCCAGCACCCCCAAGCGCTCAAACAGCGCTGGGAGCACTTCAAAGACCAGGGAGGTTTCGGAGAGCAATTGCTGCTGCTGATCATAAATCGTGATCCCTTGCCGCTGGGCGACAAACAGCGCTGGGATAACCAATAGTCCAGCCAGAAAAGCCACCAGGGTGTCAAAAAACACCACCTGGGCGGCTACCAGTGGGACATTCTCACTACGGGGTAAGTAGGAGCCATAAGTCATCATGGCACAGACCCCAATCGAGAGTGAAAAAAAAGCTTGGCCTAAAGCGCTGATCAGCAGCGGCGCATTGAGTAGACGAGCACAATCTGGCACTAAGTAGATCTTCAATCCCGCCAGAGCACCCGGTTGCAGTACAATATAGCCACTCATCACCACCAAGAACAGAAACAGTAGCGGCATCAGGCGTGCTGAGCACTGTTCAATCCCTTGGGTAACCCCTTGCCTGATCACGCCGGCGGTCAATAGCATAAAGAGCGCCATCAACACCCCATCGCGCAGCGGTGAGGGGTGAATCAGCCAACCGGCAGCCTGTGAGCAGCCCAGTAGCCTAGCGATCGAGGAGAGTAGATAACCCAGCAGCCAACCAGAGACAATGGCATAAAAGCTTAAAATCAAGGAGACACCGAGGATCCCTATCACGCCGATCAAGCCAGCACTGGTGCGATAACCGCTGCCGCCTGCTGTGGCAGCAACCCGGCGTAAGGCAGTGAGTGGATTAGCCTGCCCATGGCGTCCAATCAGCAGCTCTGCGACTAATACCGGATAGCCCAGGATAAACACCAACAGCAGATAGGCCAGTAGAAAAGCGCCACCACCATTTTGCGCGACTTGCGTAGGAAACGCCCAAATATTCCCCAAACCAACTGCCGATCCGGCGGCCGCCAGCACAAAACCGCCTCGAGATTTAAATTGTGCACGAACGCCCATCGACTACTCTAGCCCCCCTCAGCGCGGTGTAAAAAGAGACCACTGCGTGAGATTCAGCGATCCCACGACGAAAAAACCGAACCAGCCCCCAATAGGCTGGCGACAATTCTACTGTCCTACTGACCGAACCGCCAGAGGGTCCCGGACCATAAACCCTATTATTTTCTGGAAACTGGCACACTGGCTGAGGCGAATGAATCGTCAGCCTCTCCGGGTAAAACAAACCACGCCGGCACGCCAAGTAAGATTAAAGCCTGCTGATAGCAACCGAAAAAAAACCCACTATACCCAGAGTGTGGGTGGGCGTTTTTATGGCGACAGGCGCTATCCACCTGCCAAAACAATCCATGAAAAAATGATTGTTACCGATATCGATAAATTTCACCATCAGTCATGATAACCCATGACCGTATTGTCTATATTTTGACAGAAACATTTAGAGATAAATATTATTTTTAATGTTCTTTCACCACACCACACCATACCATACTATGAAGGTTGGTTTAATAGCTTTCCTCGACGGGGGTCCTATGGGTAAAATTATTTCCAGAAAGAGCATTTATTCTTTAGAAAAGCCAGTCTGGTTAGATAAATCTGGTATGTCTAAAGGAATTCGTCATGATAGGCAGCATCTGGGTATTATTCTACATGAAAATACAGATTTAGAAATTAGACAGTCGAATGAAGCAGTGACCTACTCGTTAAAGTTACGTTTACTGAATGATAATAGTAACACTGAAAAAATAATTTCTGTAGGGCAGGAGTGGATAACTATAAATAATACCGTCACATCGGTTCCTTTCATCGATACCCCTTATCAAAAAAAACAGTCAGCACCCACAGTAGAGTACCGTTACCCAGACGGTACCAAATTACTACCTGTCTACCGAAAATTAGATAATGAAAATTATTTTTTTAATTTATGGGATACTCAAAATTCTGAATTCGCGTTGATTGATTCTGATTATTTTTTAATCTTAGTCCCGCAATGTAATAAAAATAATCTTTTAGAGATTAAACTTGAAAAAAAAATTGATGAATTGATTACTAACTATGAGAAATTGATATTATTTTATAATGAGTTAGCGGGTCTATCATTTTATACTGATAAAATACATAATAAAAATATTCCAAATCGTTATTTTATAAAAGCTGATCAAAGCAGCACCGATGGTGCCTACTACGGAGGTGACCATACAGCTGTGAGCAGCAATTCTATTGCTGATTTCTGGATAGACGACCTTGAGAAAAAATGGGGGCATTTGCACGAAATTGCCCATGGCTACCAAGGGAAATTTATGAACGGATCCTTCGATGTTTGGGAAGTATGGAATAATATTTACACTGCTTCTTATCAAGACATTTACTTGGGAAAAGAGGTTTTTAAATCCGGATGGTTATATGGAGATAGTATAAATCTTTATAAACGTATTGAAAATTATTTTAAAGATAATATACCAGTCAATGATTGGGGTGTGGAGAGTAAGTTATATTTTATGATGCTCATGAAAGATAAGGCGGGCGCTACAGCTTTCAGTCATTTTAACCAGGAATTTCGTAAATCCTGCAATCAGGAAAAAATTTTTACAGAACAATTATCTTTACTAGATAGGCTATCTGATAGCTATTCTAAAGTCGGTAAAATAGATGTGACCCCCTTTGTTTATCGGGTGGGTGGTATGCTATCTGAAAAACAACGGTTGATGAATATGTTAAATCATGGAAAGGCAGTTTATCCTTTCTGCGAATTAGTTAATTCGGATCATTTTCCTTCTTGGCAAAGTCAATTAAATATTAAAACTCCCTTTGAGTTGGTAGATCCCTTGCAATTAAAAGAAACCGGATTAGTCGGAGAGTTAGCTATCCATATAACTATTGACTCTTTTAAAGAGATTTATGAGGAATGTTTATTATTAATGGAAGGAGAAAATTATGCTGTAAAAGCTAATATTACTCAACCAAAAATCCATTTATCTAATATACCCATTGGGTGCTATACTTTATTTTTACCTACCGGAAAAAGCAAAAAATATAAGATTGATACTCAATATGCAATTGTCAAAGAAGGTGTCAATAGCCTTAATGTTAATTATTATGAGAAGAAATCCTCGCCAATACTAAATCAAATGTTTAATTTTTTAGGGCTTAGTGATAATCTGTTTGCTACGCTATTGCTTGACTTCCCTAGACAAAAAATTATTTTTAATACCCTTAAGGGAGATCCACATTCTCCAAAATTTAACGGTAGAAAATATGCGGAAGTTATTATTAAAGATGCTAAGGGAAATCAGCTATTTTCCAAGGAGATGCAGGGCAGTGGAGTTGCTATTGATCAGTATGAAATAAAATTTGAGATTGGTTATCAAATTGAAATATTTCATGCAGAATTTCAGAGATTAATCACTAATTCTGATAATTTAGTGGTCAAACAACAAGATCACCTGTATACGATAACTCCTTCAGGACTACAGTACCAAACCACAAAAAATAACCCTGATAGTGATCTTAAAAAACGCATAGAAGTGGCTGCGAAAGAACTTAAAAGATATCCTCAATGGATAAAAAACAACTGCAATTATTTGAAGGATAATATTTATTTAGCAATTAAAAATTTTAATGATACTGACCAGACTGCGCTTTTAGAGCAGTATCAATCAGAAATTCCTAAGGTGAATCAAGTCGGTCCTTATGTTGGAGATAAGTTTGGTATTTATTTTTTAGGGTTAGGTGACTGGAAATTTTTTACGACCCTAATAGATAGAGGTCAAAATACCATTACTTTTACAATTCCTGATAAAGGAAATCCGCATTCATATTTTAAAGAAATTAGCTATGCTTTTGTTTGGTATATCGATCATATGGGTGTAGAAAAATACCGCTATAATTTTATTGGAGACCAAGTAGTAGAGAAGCAAACAGTCACTTTTCCTTTAAGTTCTCAAGGGGGAGAGCGGCTATTTGTTCATCATAAAGAGGCCATTTCAAAGGACCCTAATGATGGATCACCACCACGATATAGCGTGAACAATCTCATGCAAGGTAACTTGATCCTTGCAAAAGAAAGATTGATGAGTGTAACCTATCAATTTTCACATAATGGTTTGACTGAATTAAGTGCAGACTCACCGGAAGCCTTACAGTTACCTGTTGCTGATACAGCCGTGTTCTTGGCACAATCGGTAGCGGCCACCTTAGTCAACTCAGAAATACACTGCTCGCTAGATCTGCTTCAAAGTAACCGTGTTCTTGATAACCAGTTGACTTTATCTAGTGCTGGATTAACAGAGTAAGGGTATTTTTTCCGCTCTTGACCCTGGATATCCACCATAGTCACCGGGAAGAAGCAAGATCGATGGTAGTGAAGATAACCAGAATGGAAACGGTTGAGTGCAGACGCCAACTGTGTGGGGATAGGGGGGTAGCCTAGAACCTGACGCACCATGGCGCCATTTTTGCACTCAACTAACGTGTTATCATGGGTCTGCCTAGACCTGGATACTGTACGGATTTTACGCAATTCGGACACAACCTTGGTATCGAGAATGAACATCAGGAGAGATCTGCAGGGTGAGCACAGTCACGCCATGGGGGCAGGACTCAGACAGGCCACAACTGCTCAACCAGCAGTTGCAACGTCTGCTGACCGCGAAACCGGTTGATCGCTAAACGATAGGCCAGCTGCACCGACTGTAAGTTGGCCTTGGGCCAGTGGTCGGGGTCGATATTAAACGCAATGGCCTCGACACTGGGGCCACCCTCAGGAGGGGTGACCACCATTTTTAAATGTTTGCCACCTAATAATCGCTGCTGCTGGAGTCGGAAAATGCCATCAAACAGCGGCTCGGGGAAAGCTTGCCCCCAAGGCCCCCCTTCTCGCAGCAGCTGAGCGGTTTCCAGAGTCAAGGCGTCTGCTGCCAGCTCTCCATCACTCCACACCACCGCTTGTAGCATCTCTTCCGTGATCTGTTGGCTAACATAATCGGCAAACAGCGCCTGGAAACGTTCAAACTGCTGCGTGGCCAGCGTCAAGCCTACCGCCATGGCATGGCCGCCAAAGCTCTCCATTAAGTCAGGATGCGCACCCTGTAACTCGACTAATAGATCACGCAGGTGTATCCCAGAGATCGAGCGGCCTGATCCTTTAAGATGCCCCTCCCCCGCTGGCGCAAAAGCAATCACCGGCCGGTTAAAACGACTCTTTAAACGGGCGGCCACAATGCCGACCACCCCCTGATGCCAACTCGGCTGATAGAGTGCTAACCCCAGCGGCAAGGCCTGCTGTCTCTCGAGCACCTGTTGACAACCCTCCAAGGCCTGTTGCTGCATGGTCTGCTCTAGCTGACGCCGGGTCTGATTTAAGGATTCCAGTTGTTGCGCTAAGGAGAGTGCCGCGACGGCCTCCTCACACAGTAGCAACTCAATCCCCAAGGACATGTCCTCTAGACGACCCGCTGCGTTTAATCGTGGCCCGAGGGCGAAACCTAAATCAGCCGCCACCAGATGCTGCCTCTCCCGCTGGGAGACTGTCAATAAGGCCTGGATCCCCGGACGACAACGCCCAGCACGAATACGCTGCAACCCCTGATAGACCAAAATGCGATTGTTAGCATCTAATGGCACCACATCAGCGACCGTCCCTAAAGCCACTAAGTCAAGCAGCTCCGCCAGATTGGGCTCAACCAGCTGCTGCTGGGCAAACCAACCCGCCTCACGCAGCTGGGCACGCAAGGCCAGCATGACATAAAAAGCGACCCCCACCCCAGCTAACGCCTTGGAAGGAAAGCGACAGTCTGGCAGATTAGGATTCACGATAGCCTGCGCATCCGGCAGAACGCCTGTAGGCAGGTGGTGATCGGTGATCAATACCCGCAATCCCTGAGCGCGTGCCAGTGCCACCCCAGCCTGTGAACTGATGCCATTATCCACGGTGATAATCAGCTCGGCCCCTCGCTGAGCGGCTTGCTGCACCACCGCTGGCGTTAGACCATAACCTTCAGCAAAACGGCTGGGAACCAGGTACTCTACGTGGCCAGCCCCCAGACGACGCAAGGCCAAAACCGTGAGGGCGGTACTGGTGGCGCCATCCGCATCAAAATCACCCACCACCAGGATACACCAGCGCTGCAGTAAGGCCTGTTGCAGTAGCACCACGGCATTAGCAATGCCCTGAAGGGCTCGATAATCGGCTAAACACTGGAGCCGCCGATCCAGTTGCGTCGCACACCGTATGCCGCGAACCGCATAGAGCTGCTGTAGGAGTGGCGGCAGATCAAACAAGAATGCTCCCTGCTCAGCCACGGGGCGACGGCGCAGTGCTTGATGATTCATTTGGCATTCAGCCCTGTTTTATCCAATAAAAGGCTATAGTCCAGCAAAAATGCTGGCAGAGCAACCCCGATCCAGCCCCTCGAGAGCAGGCAGATGCCGATCGGGCTTGTTAAGCGCGGGGATGGTGTTGACGATGCAGCTGCTTTAAACGTTCCGTCGCCACATGGGTATAAATCTGAGTGGTCGAGAGATCAGCATGGCCTAATAACAGCTGTATCACCCGCAGATCCGCCCCATGGTTGAGCAGATGCGTAGCAAAGGCATGACGCAAGACATGGGGTGACAAGGCTTCAGGCGCAATCCCTGCCAGCGCTGCATAATATTTGATACGATACCAAAACGTTTGCCGGGTCATCTGACGCCCCCGCCGGCTGAGAAACAGCTGTTCAGTCGACGTCGTGGGCGGTAACCAGTGGGATCGGCCTTGGTGTAGATAGTGTTGCAGCCAATGTAAGGCCTCCTCGCCCAGGGGCACTAACCGCTCTCGCTCGCCCTTTCCGACCACCCGCACGACCCCCTGCTGTAGGCTAATCATGCTCATCGTCAAGCTGATCAACTCAGAGACCCGCAGACCCGTGGCATAGAGGAGCTCTAACATCGCTTTGTCGCGCAATCCCAAGGGAGTGCTGAGATTGGGTGCTTGTAATAGTCGATCCACCTGCGCTTCACTCAAATTTTTAGGCAAGTGGCGCGCCAATTTAGGAGAGGCTAAGCAGGCCGTGGGATCCTCCACAATCAACTGTTGTCGCTGTAGATAACCAAATAGGCGCCTCAGCGCGCTCAACAGCCGGGCAGCGCTAGAGGACTGATAACCCTGTGCTAGGCGAGTGGCCAAAAAAGCTTGTAGATCGGCGGGATTGACCGTTAATAAGCGGCTATTTCGGATCGGCAACCAGGCGATAAAACCCTGCAGATCATAGCGATAGGCGGCCAAACTGTTGTCTGCCATCCCTTGCTCTAGCCACATCGCATCCAAAAATTGCCCGATCAGCAGTTCATCACTCATGGGGCTGGCTGCCACACTGGTTAACCTGCCGTTGAGGGTTCGCTGCACGCTGCTGGCACACAACAGAGGATCAGCAGTAGTGATAATAGCGGAATGACCCAGCCCACGCCCTGTTCAAATCCAGGAATACAGCGCAGTAGCGGCCACTCAATACCCATCACGCGTAACGCATCCAGTACCCCACTCAACAGGGCGACGCTCAACACTAAGCGGCTGCTCAACACCGGGTGTGCTAGCCTTGGCCGTACAAAAGTGACGATCACCAAAGCAATCACCCCTGGATAGAAGGCAAATAACACCGGCTGTGACAGGGTGATCAGCGTGGTCAACTCAAGGTTGGCTATCAGTGCTGAGACCATCGAACTCAGCACAATCCAAAAGCGGTAGGAGCAAGAGGTGATGCTGGCCAAATAATCTGCAAAGCCACTTAACAACCCGACAGCCGTTGTTAAACAGGCTAAAATAACCGCGATACCCAACAGCCCTTGCCCCCAAAGACCCAATAACGCCTGCACGTAAGCGGTTAATATTTGCGATCCCGTGGCTGGTTGGGGTGCTACCGTGGCTGAGGTGGCCCCTAACCAAAAAAGCGATACATAGACTAGGGCTAAACCCAGGGCAGCCATCCCGCCAGAGAGTACTAAGTAGTGGCAGCGGGAGCGGTCATCCGTGATCCCTTTACTGCGGATCCCCTCGATAATTAAGGATCCAAACATCAAGGCACCAAAGATATCCATCGTTTGATAGCCATCGATTAATCCCGCTATCAAGGGGTGCGCCTGATAACCAGCTTGCGGGGATTGCACCCCCCCTTGAGGCATTAAAACGACTCCCGCAGTTAAAACCACCAATAACAAAAATAATACCGGTGTCACCACTTTACCAATACGATTGATTAAGCTGCCGCGGCTCCAACAGAGGAGTAAAGTCAGTGCAAAAAAGGCCCCAGTGATCCCATATTGTGCGCCGTTCCAAGCGTCCGCGAGCAGGGGTTTAAACACCAGATCATAAACGACTAACCCAGTCCGTGGGGTTATTAAGAGGGGACCAATCAATGAAAAGATGGTGAGTGTCACCACCACTTGGACCCCTTGGGGCAGATCACACAGCAGGGCTGAAAAACTGCCCCGATAAGCAATAGCTACGATGGCGGCTAACGGTAACAGTACCCCAGAGAGCACAAAGCCACTCAGTGTCCATCCTACCTGCCAACCCGCCAATTGACCGGCTAACGGTGGAAAAATCAGATTCCCCGCACCCAAAAAGAATGAAAAAATCATGAAACCCAAACCGGTGGTGTCACTCCATGTTAATCTTTGCTGCACAGCATCCTCACTCAGTGATCCACTGGTCATCACGTCAATTTTCGTTATCAGATGGTTGAGGCGTTGCTGAGGGGCGCTGGAATTAAGCAGGCTATGGCTAAGCTCAGCAGTGAAGGGATGAGCCATCCTAATCCCTGGTTAAATCCAGGAATACACTGCAGGGCATTCAAATCTACCCCTATCCTGCGAACAGCATCCAGTAGTCCACCGATAAAGGCGACACTCAAGACTAGATGGTAACTGAGTAGCGGGTTAGGCAGCTTTTCTCTGATAAAAGTGAGCAGTACAAGGACAATGGCTGGCGGATAGAGCGCCACCAACACCGGTTGCGATAGTGTGATCAGCGTTGTTAAGTCGATATTGGCTATTAGCGCGGAGATGACCGAGCCTAGTACAATCCAAAAGCGATAAGAGCACGCAGTTAAGCTGGTCAAATAATCGGCCCAACTGCTTAACAACCCTACTGCAGTGGTTAAACAGGCCAAAATGACCACCCCACCTAACAATCCTTGTCCCCAATGGCCAAATAGAGCCTGTACAGTGGCTGTTAACACTTGGACGCCAGTCTCCGGTTGCGGAGCCACCGTGGCTGAAGTAGCGCCTAACCAAAAGAGTGAGAGATAGACCAACGCTAACCCTACCGTGGCTATCAATCCGGAAACCACTAAATAGTGGCAACTACGCTTGGGATCGGTAATCCCTTTGTTGCGTAACACCTCGATAATCAAAGCACCAAACATCAAAGCACCAAAGTTATCCATCGTTTGATAGCCGTCGATGAACCCTGCTGCCAGTGGGTGGGATTGATAGGCCGCTTGTGGGGATTGCACCACCCCTTGAGGCATTAACACAACGCCGACTGTTAAGCCAATTAACAGCAGCAGCATGATCGGAGTCACCAGCTTACCAATGTAATCAATTAAGCGACCTGGGCTCCAACAAAATAGTAAAGTTAAGGAAAAAAAGACGGCAGTCACCCAGTATTGCATAGCGGGCCAGGCGGCTGGCAACCAGGGCTTGAATACCATCTCGTAGACGACCAACCCAGTCCTTGGGGTGACAAACAGCGGGCCCATTAATGAAAAGCTCACCAGCACTGCGGTGATGGCAATCCCTTTGGGTAGATCACGCAGCAGCGCTGGAAAGCTGCCCCCGCGGGCTATGGCGATGATACTGCCTAAAGGTAATAGCACACTAGAGAGTACAAAACCAGCCAGTGTCCATCCTACCTGCAAGCCTGCTAATTGGCCTGCCAATGGCGGAAAAATAAGATTTCCTGCTCCAAAAAAAAATGAGAAAACCATTAGACCCAATCCCAGGGTATCGGTCCATTTTAAGGTTTGTTTCACGTGCTACCTACCGACTCAATTGAAATAATACAACGACAATGCTTTGAAAAACACGGCGCGCATAACAGAGTGTTACTGATCAATTCAGCTACATTTATATCATTATTTACCGCGGCAGGATAGGGCTTATTCCTAGCCCTCCCAAAGATTTATCCTTTTAAGGCTTAGCGCCTGTATAGGTTACACAGACTCTCCTATCCTCTATCCATTGGGTTTCAACCCAATGGATGCCGTAATACAATCGTTTGATTACGCTCAGGACCGGTAGAGATAATATCGATTGGAACACCGGTTAAAGACTCAATAGAACCAATATAACGCCGCGCCATTAGCGGTAACTGTGCTCGATTCTGTATTCCAAAGGTACTCTGCTGCCATCCGGGGAAGGTCTCATAAATCGGTTCTAGGGTATGCCAATCGGTGATATGGGTTGGCAGCGTGCTGATTTGACCTCCCCCAGGTAACCGGTAGGCCACACAAATTTTAATGGTTTCTAAACCATCTAATACATCCAATTTGGTTAAGCAAAGCCCCGAGAGTGAATTAACCTGTACCGCTTTCCGCAGTGCCACCGCATCAAACCACCCGGTACGGCGACGGCGACCGGTGGTAGCCCCATATTCCACCCCTTTTTGACATAAATAATCGCCGATCTCATCCAACAGTTCGGTCGGAAACGGGCCGGCGCCAACCCGGGTCGTATAGGCTTTAGCAATCCCTAATACACCATCAATAGACCGTGGACCAATACCACTACCGGTAGCCACCCCCCCCGCCGTCGTCGTCGAGGCAGTGACATAGGGGTAGGTGCCGTGGTCGAGATCGAGCAGCGTGCCCTGGGCACCTTCGAATAAGATGGCCGCCCCTCGCCGCTGTGCCTGATCGAGGATCGCTGCAACATCAACGACCATCGGTAGTAACTGCTCTGCAAAGGCCAATGTCTCCTCTAACGTCTGCTGATAGTCCACAGCAGCCACCTGATAGTAATGGACCAAGCAGAAATTGTGATACTCCAGGACCTGTTGTAATCGGTCGGCAAAACCTTCTGGATCACGAAGATCTCCTAGGCGCAAGCCACGACGTGCGACCTTATCCTCATAAGCTGGACCAATCCCACGTCCAGTCGTGCCCAGAGCCTGCTCGCCCCGTGCCTGTTCACCCGCCTGATCTAAAACCACATGATAAGGTAATAACAACGGGCAAGCCTCAGAAAGCAACAGCCGTTCCCGTACAGCAATGCCCTCCGCTTCCAACAGGGCTATCTCCTGTAGCAGTGCTGGTGGTGAGACGACGACACCATTACCGATAAGACACTGAACCTGTGGATGCAAAATACCAGAAGGAATCAGGTGCAGTACGGTGATTTTCTCACCAATCACCAGGGTATGGCCCGCGTTGTGGCCGCCTTGATAACGAACCACCAGGTCCGCTTGCTCCGTCAACAGATCGACGATCTTACCTTTCCCTTCATCGCCCCATTGGGCCCCTAATACGACGACATTTTTACCCATGTTTTCTCAAAGATTCTGCTGTTAAAGAGCGATTTTACCACTGCTCCACAAACGGCGTCGAGCATCCCTTGTTCTAACTATAAAAAAGCAAAAAAATAATTTATTATTAACATTTGTCTCTTTTTTGTAATAGAATTACCCCTCTTCGGGAGGATCATTATGAATCCTATGTTAAAAAAGTTTTTAACACTCACGCTCGTTCTACTGTGGTCTGGCTGCCCGGCAGAAGCCCAGTACAAACCACACCACCCGCCCTATGCGCCACCGCACCACTGGTGCACACGTTCAGGGGAGACACTGAAAAGTGCCTTGGAACGTTGGTCCCAACAGGCGGGTTGGGTCATCCAGTGGCAAAGCACCTATGACTACCCCATAGCCGCTCCTGCCTGCTTGAGGGGTCGTTTTGTCACTGTCTTAAAAACGATCAGTCAGGCTTACCAGCAGGCTGAACAACCGCTCTATTTTGATCTCTATCCACCACAACGCTTGCTGGTGATTACTCAGTAACCCAATGATGCCAACAGGGCCCTTGATTCATGCACCGACTCTTTTATAGCGCTTTTTTACTGCTGGCAAGCTGCTCAACTGCAAAGCGGCATCAACAAACGGCCCAACAGATCACAACAGTCCAGCAACAGGGCGAGCAACAACTTAGCCAGTTGCAGCAGCGACAACGCCCACACTTCACACTGCATCGTGACCTGTGGTTTTCCAAGCAAGCCATAGCGCGAAAGCTCCCCCGGGTACCCGCACACTTCAACCGGGAGATTGGCTTGGCCAGTACCCTGCCAATGCCGGTGAATACCTTCAGTAAACTGCTTCATAAACTGTGTGGTCTACCCATCCGGGTCACGCCGGACGCCCTACTCAAGTTGCAAGGAGAGCAAAGGGGTACCAGCGCAAATCACGGCCCACTGCTGATTGAGGGGATCCGTTGGCAAGGCCCCCTTGAGGGGTTACTAGATACTGTAGCCGCTGGGCTGGGGCTCTCCTGGAAGTATAGCGCTGGGATGATCACGCTCTATTATCTGGAGTCTCAAACGTTTCAAATCTATGCCATCCCCTCGGAGACTAAGATGCGCTCCACAGTCCAATCGGGCATCGATCTAGGGCGGAGTAGTGAACAGGGCAGTAGCAAAGAGCAGGGACAAAGTGCTCAAACCACCTCGGTGTCGCTCAAAAGTAGCATGGTCCAGGATATCCATCGCAATATTCAATCGATGTTAACCCCCCAAGTGGGCCAGATGTCGGTCGCTACCTCTACCGGCACCCTAACCGTGACTGACACCCCAGACACGCTCGATCGGGTTGCTCGGTATCTTCGCCATGAAAACCAAACCATCACGAAGCAGGTGCTGCTCAACATTAAACTACTGTCGGTACAGCTCAATCAGGCCGATCAAATCGGGATCAATTGGAAGCAGCTGCTTTATGACGGTGGGAACTCCCTGCTTAAGTCCATCAAAGGCAGCTCACCGACTATCCTGGCCGCAACCGATAATAGCGCCATGGTGACTATCCTGGGCGGTGGCCGGCTTGATAATTCTGAGCTGCTGCTGAAGGCCTTAGCTGAGCAAGGTAAAGTCTCTATTGTGACCTCACCTTCGGTCACCACGCTGAATTTACAGCCGGTGCCGGTACAAGTGGCCACGCAAGAGGGCTACTTAGCCCAAGTAGAGGTGACCAAAAATAAAGGAGAGCATTCGGTCTCCATGAAACCCGGCATGATCACCCATGGCTTTAATATGAGTCTACTGCCCTTTGTGATGGCTGATAACCAACTGCTCCTGCAGTACACCATCAACCTCAGTGAACTGATCGAACTACAAAAATTTGAGAATATCCACGGGGGGCATATTCAACTGCCTAGAATTAACACCCGTTTGTTTTCACAAAAAGTGAAACTGCGATCCAATGAAACCTTAGTGCTCTCCGGTTTCGAGCAGATCCGCAATGAAACCGGACGCCGAGGCGTTGGTCATGCCAATAACTGGCTATTCGGTGGTGGCATCAACGCCGAACAGAAACGCAATATCATCGTGTTGATGATTACTCCAGTCATCCTGGAATCGACATGCCCTCACTAACCAACACAACCACCCCGACATCACTGGTGCGGCTGCCGCTGGGGGCAGCCGCAAGTGCCGTGTTGGGGCTGCGGTGGTACCCCCAGCGGCCACCGAAACCTCACCCAAAGGCCCACCAACTGCTGCTGCAACAGAGCGACTGCAACCACTGGCTCCTGCATCAGGTGGGCGATGGCTATCACTATGGGCTAGCAGCGATCCCCGTGGAAACCGAACCCCTCTACAGTGCTACTTTGCATTTGATTGATCAATTAGGAAGCGATTGGGTGGCGATTGTTCAGTTACCCAACCACACCTACGGGTTCATTGGCGTCTCTAAAGGGCAGGTGGTGCCTGGCTGTGAACTGGTACTGGCTACTGCTGCCGAAGCCCTGGAGCAATTCACCCTCTATCAAGCGCTATTCCAGTGGCCAACGGTTTATGCCCCCTCCCCCCTCAATCTCGGTGGTGAACCCTTAGCGATCGAGTCCCTGCTGGCGGCGTGTGCTCCCAAAGCGGCTTACCAACTGCAGTATGAGGCAGTAGAGAAACAGACTAGGGTTCAGTGGATCCGTTATGGGGTAGTCGGCGGGCTCGTCCTGTTGCTCAGCACGGCAGGGTTTTGGCTGTATACCCAGCACCACGCAGCCCTTCGATTAGCCCAACAGCGACGACTGCAAGCACAACGTCAGAAACAAGCAGCTCCAGTCCTACCGGTCTGGTGCCAACACCCCCCTGCTCAACTACTGTTGACACACTGTATGCAGGCGATCACCCGCTATCCCCTGTTTCTGAGAGGCTGGCGTTTAGAAACGGCTCAATGCGATAGGCACAGCGCCAAGGCTAGCTATCGCTGGCAATCCCCTCACACCGTGAAAGGGCTTTTAGCAGGACTACAATGCGATAACAGCGCTTATGAATTTAGCAGCGGTGCCAAGGTAGTACACCTTCAGCAAGCCCTGAACCTGCCTAAAAATCGTCCCCAAGAGCCCTTACCACCGATGATCGATCTAGCAAGCGATCTCCTACAGCAGTTAGAACAAGGGATAGCGACCGGGCGGATCGATGATGTGTTCTCTACCAAGAAACAGAGCGCCTACTTTGAGCTTGAGAGCGTTCAGACCCCCCTAGTGTTACTCCAAAAGCTCTCCTTAGCCGGGGTGGTGATCCACACCCTGCAAACGACGATTAATCCAGATGGCTCCCTACGCTGGAAATGTTCAGGAACCCTCTATGGCCAGTAAATGGAGACTCCTGCTGTGCTGCATAGGCACATTGCTCCCGCAGTTAAGCTGGAGCGAACCGCCTATTGAGAGCGCTACGGTGGCCGATTTAAGTGCGCTACAGCAGCAGATCCTGCACTTAAAAGTCTCTATAGAACGGCTCAAATTACAGCAGGAGCTACAACAGTTAACCCCCCTAGCGGAAGCGAGCCAGGACTTTTGTCAGAGCAGCCCTGCGAGTATAGGCAGCCTCACCCTGACAGCACTCTACAGCGTAGCCGGTCAGCGCTTCGCCTCCTTGGCCTATAACCCTCATGTCTCAATAGAGGCCAGCCGTGGTGAGCAGTTACTGTGTGGTGAATCCGTAGTGACTATCACGCAAAATAGCGTCGAGATTGAGAAAGCCGGTCGACGCTACCAGCTAACAGGCGCTGCCCTACCAGTGCCCCGAGCCACCCGCCGCTTGCCACCCGCCCACGCGACCCGATGAAGTAAAGCGCATGGCCAGTCACGATCTACCGCATCACTTCGCGATCAAACTGCTCACTGCTGAGCAGGGTCCCTACCCGCTCTCGGCCGAAGCACGACAATGGATCTGCCTAACCGCCGACGGTCAGCTCTACCTCTCTGAATCGCATAAATGCGCGGCACCAGTACTGCTGTTTCTCGAGCAGTTACGACGTGATCAGATCAGGTTTACCCTCCAGCTGGTCAACCTAGAGCGGATTGCCGATCTCTATACCCGTTGGGGTCCAACCAATAGCCAAGCCATCATCTCCTATTGCCAAAACCAAGTGGCGGAGATTATCCAGCAGGCGGTGATGGCCAAAGCGAGCGATCTCCATATTGTAGTGCGTGAACGCGCCACCTTAATTAAATTTCGGGTGCATGGCGAACTACTCCTCACGGCCGAATGTTCCCGAGAGGAGGGGCATACCCTCTGTGCCACCATCTATCAAACGCTGTGTGATGTGGCCGAACCGGTCTTTAATCCGCATCGCAGTCAAGATGCCCGCTTAATGACCTCGCTGTTAAAAATCTCTGAGCTCTACGGCGGGCGGGTCGCTACCCGCCCTACAGACAGTGGGCTGCTGATGGTCATTCGATTACTGTATGACCGAGGCAGCAGCACGCTACAACTCGATGATCTCGGTTATCTGCCGGAACAGGTGGAGCGGGTGAACCATATGGCCTCCAGGCGCTTTGGCATCAATATCCTCTCAGGGCCGACCGGCTCGGGGAAATCGACCACGCTCGAGTGTCTATTAAAACGGATTATTGCCAGACACCACCAAAAAATCCATGTACTCACGCTAGAAGATCCCCCGGAATACCGCATCAGCGGTGCCGTGCAAACGCCGATTGTCTGCGATAAAGAGGATGATGAGGCGGTGAACCGGGAGTGGGCGCGGGCCATCTCCAATGCCATGCGCTTAGATCCCGACATTTTAATGTGTGGTGAGATCCGTGACAGCTGTTCAGCCATTACCACCTTCCGGGCGGCGATGACCGGCCATGGGGTCTGGACGACCCTGCATGCTAATGATGCGTTGGCTATTTTAACGCGCTTACAAGACATTGGCGTCTCTAATTCGCTGCTTAGCGATGCCTCGTTGATCACCGGGTTAATTAATCAGGTCCTGGTTAAAAAGCTCTGCAGGCACTGTAAACAGCCCTATCACCCACAGCACACCACCCTGCCGCCAGATGTTCAGCAGCGGATTGAACGCTACTGCCAGGTCGATCAGCTGTTCCTGCGGGGGCCCGGTTGTCACCACTGCCAGCAGCGCGGCATTGCCGGTCGTATGGTGGTCGCCGAAGTGATTGAACCGGACAACACCCTATTGGAACTGTTTTTGAGCCAGGGGAAAAATGCGGCACGCCAGTACTGGCTTAACCAACTCAAAGGCCTCAGTAAAAATCACAATTTAATCACCTTGATCAATCAGGGGCTCATCGATCCAGTGGATGGCGAACAGGATGTCTGCATGCTCGATCATGATGCGTTACAGGCCGGCAAACCTGACTACACAGCGGGTGATCTAGCCGATCCTGCGTCGCCCGCTACCAATGTTCTAACACTATCAACCCTTTCTTAATCACCCAGGAGATCTACCCGTATGAAAACTGCTGTTCCTCTCTCTTATCGCGCCCGCGGCTTTACCGCCTTAGAGCTCATTATCGTCTTAGTGATCGGTTTTTCCATTATTGCTCTGTCAGCGAGCAAAATGGGAGAGCTCTTCAATGCCTCCAAAATAACCCGTGCCACGAGTAGCATTATGGAATTAGCCACCTCCGTCCGCTCTATACAGGGGCAAGATGGTTATGGTGCTGTAGGATCCCTCACCGCAAATTTAATCAATAATGATCTGGTACCAAAAACGCTAAAAATAAAAAACGGTGCTATAGAAAATGAGTGGAACGGAGCGGTAACCGTTGACGTTATTAATGGGGGTCAAGGTTTTTCAATAGTGTATCCCTCTATTCCCAAAAGTGCTTGTTCTAAGCTGGCAACCGGCCTGCTCAGCTCTGGGATTTTCACCTCATTAAATACAGGAACTCCACCAATCTTAACGACTACAAGTACCCCACAAAACGTACTGACGAGCTGTATTCCTGCTGCCGCGGGCACAACCGTTACCTTTTCGTTAGAGGTTGATGGACAACCACCAGCAGCACCCTAAAAGAGTGCTACCTGGCCAGTAGCAAGTTAATCTATTTGCATGAGTGCTTTGACCGTTACCCCTGTCGCTCCGAGACAAGGCTTCACCCTACTTGAGGGAATCATCGCCCTCAGTGTACTCATGGGCCTGCTGGTGTTGGGAAACCACTACACACGCCAGCGGCTGGAGGCGTCGCTACAGCAGCAGGCGGCAGCGCATCTCCGAGTCGTCACGGCTGCGGCCGTTCGCTATGTGCAGGATCGCTATGACTACCTAGGGTCGCCGGCAGAACGAGCGGCGTGGCAGTCCTCACAGCAAAAGCTTTCAGAGGAAGATCAGGTTTCTCTTGAAGTGTGGCGCTATCAGCAACTTATTAAACAAGGCTATCTGCCCGTGCTGGATCAACGGAATGTTTATGGGCAGGGCTATGCCCTCTACCTCGAGGATAAACCGGCAGGGAGTGCTGAAAAACTGCAGAGACAGCTGTTGGTCCTGACGACTGGCGGGCGAACACTGCACGAGAGCGCATTACGATCTATTGCCCGCCAACTGGGCAGCCAAGGGGGCTATCTCTCCAAACGCCCCCCTCGAATGATCACCGGCAGCCAGCAGGGATGGCAGCTTCCCCTGCCCTCAGAGACCCTTTACCAACCAGTAAGCAAGCCCCAACCAGCTGATTTGGAACAGATCTATGAAACACCTGGACATGTGGCCACGCTGCGCTACATCGACCCTGATGATATCGTCTGTACCGATAATCTACTCCATCGCCAGCAACACCGTGGTAAGCCAGAGCTGAATCGGATGGAGACCGATTTAGCGATGCAGCAGCATCACATTATCTTTACCGGGAAAACGCCAGAGGAGAACAGCCGTTTAAGCGTCCAGGGAATAGACTTTAAACACGGGGAGCACAAGATTACGTTTGGTGTGCAAAATGAAAAAGCCCAGATTACCCTTCAAGATACTCAAAGCAAGGTCGTGATGGAGGCCAGCCGCGTGACCGCCAGCGGGAAGTCGATCGTGAATGGAACCACTGTCATAGGTTACTCGGCACCTGAACTGCAGGCCTATTGGAATAAGGTACCCTACTATGAGTTAGCAGCTATCAACGATAAAAAGCAGGCTAAGGAGGGAGGGCAGCAGTTCGCCAACCAGCGGTGCTCAATGCCCACTACACCGGACGAAACAGCACTGGGGCGCCTATTCCTGCTAGGCCATCAGCGCAGTGAAACTACTTTCCTCTATCTATGCAGCCATGCTACCCCCAAAAACGCCACAGCAGCGCATTTAATCTCTCAGTTTCCATCAGATGCCGTGCAAGCGTCAAAACGCCCAAGAATAAGAGCAGATTCCTCACTTCAGGTCCCGTCACGGCCATTATCTGTATCACCTGTAAAACAAAAGTGGCGATGACCCTAAGATCGACACAGCGGGGCATGAGCCAGTTAGAGAGTCTGCTGGGGTTGCTGGCAGTGATCAGCTTGATGACGCTGTGCAGCACAGTGCTGCAACAGCATCGTGAACGCGCCGTCGCCTTGGCGACGGTGCGACAGCTCAAAGCGGTCGCTCATGCCGCACGCACTTATGTAGCGGATCACGCAGCTGAATTCACCACACCGCATAACAGCCGCCGCCGGCCGCGTGCGGGGGACAATACCCGCGATCTGCCCTTTAGACAGCTCATAGATGCAGGCTATCTTCCACGCCATTTCCAACAAAAGAACGCCTACCAGCAAGCGTATAAGATACGGGTTTGCCGCCATAACACCCTTGCTCAGTGGCAGGTTTGGGTGACCACAGAACAAGGCCGAGCAATCCCGCTTCGCGACTGGAAAAGTATGGGCCCCTTACTAGGAGATACGGGCGCCTACGCTAATGAACGAGGAGGTAAAATGCTCAGTTGGCAAGCATCATGGGATGACAGTGCGCGTAATATCGTGAAACCCGGACATTTAGTGCTTTATCATTCGGTACAAGCACCCGATCTCTACTCAAATGATACTCTCCTCTACCGTAAAAAAAGCCCTACCCATCCACAACGCCAGCAGATGACTACTGATCTTGATTTGCCACAACAGGCCATTGTATTTGAAGCGCCGCAACGACACGGAACAGTCAGCGCTCAAGGAGCACAATTTGAGCACACCACCACCGCAGGAGTACACCATGCCTTGATAGATTTGAGCTCAGGGAGCACTGGAACTGCCTCACAGATCAGGCTAAACAACCCCAAACAGCATCAGTTACGGATTTCCCCCTCTGCAGTGCAGATCACCGCACCCTCCCTGATGAGCCGAAGACAAAAAAACCACTTTGATTATGATCCCACGGGAAAAAAAGTGACCTTAATCACCTCTCATGGCGCTTTACCTCCCCATTATGGATCACAGTTGCATCGGGAATGGAATCAGATCCCCTATCATCACTTGCCTTATTATGAGATTGAGACAGAAGAAAACCGTCAGAAAAAACTCTACAAAACTGCTCAACGGATTTGTCTTTTAGAACAGCACAGTCAGCAGAATCAGTTAAAAATAGCGTCTAAACAGAGCAATCTATACCCTCACTTAGGACGACTGTTTATAGTAGGCAATAGCCATCACCAGCAAAGTACTCTTTTTATTTGTGGAAAACCACAGTTTGGACAACAAGTTCGGCCCTATTCCATTTACTCCGCACCGCCACTACTACAAAAAAAAATCGCTGATCCATTCCCGCCTATTGAACGCGTTGAAAAAAAACAGGTTACCGGATTAAAACTTCGTGACTTTGATAAATCGGATCCCCAGACAAATTTACAGAAGTATTTATTTTTGTACGATTCAATAGAAAAAATACTCTTTTTTATCCATTTAGAAGAAACTATTTTGAACACTAACAAAGGAAGAAAAGTAGATTACCAGAAAGCGGTAAATTTTATAGAAAAAATAAAAAAGAGTAAAGAAAACAGTGAACTATTAAAAAAAATTAAAAATAGCCAGCAGTTAGAAAAACGGATTAAAGATTTTAAAAATCTACCTACAGAATTTTATCTTCATAACACTAGCAAGCATATTCCTGAGTTATTTTTCAACTATTGTCTAGATCGATGTCCCAATAAAGATAATCGTGAATGCGATAAAGTTTTTTTAGAAAGCATATTAACCCAGTTAAAACAATGCGAAAAAAAACCAGAAAAAAATACTAAGACATCGTCTAACGAATTTCACAGAAGCAACTTAGATGAAGAAAAAGTGAAGAGGGTTTTTGGTACCGATAACGTAAAAACATTCCTATTACAATGTAAAGAGTTTGAACAAATACCACACAATCGTTGGATGCAGACTGTTTATATATTATCTACTGATCAACACCTTGCACAACATCCTCTCTGCGAGCTCAACTTGACTGATCTCCCCTTAAATTAATGCTCCCCCTGATATCACTAGCCCGACTGCAACCCGCCTCTTGAATGCATCGGCGGTTTTTCTCGATAGCACGCACACTCTGCTACCAGAACCCAGCCACTTGAGCTATCTTAATACCCTATGAGCGGTAACAGAATTTCAACTACCATTTATCACTACTGTCCATCCAAGAAACAGGGAGTGCCCCATCATGTTTGCTTTCGAGACGCCTCAAAAATCACCACGCTTCGTTGAAGCCTCCGCTATCACCCGCCTGCTGCAGAGCATTAACAACACCTTAGCCAAAAGCGCTTTTGGCAGCGGTGCGCGCTTAGATTTTTATCGAGCGCTGCTACTGCTGTTAGATAACCAAGTCCGCCTGAATCAAGCACTCAAGGAGCTTTATCGAATTTACAGCCAGGAGGGCAAAAAGCGCAGCGCGCCCGTAGCGATCGTGATTGATTCCTGTTTAGCCGGCATGAATAATGGGATCTCCTTTACCGAGCGGTTGTCCGAGTGGATCCCCCCCGAGGAGGGGATGTTACTGCAATCGGGTGAGGCCTCGGGCCAGTTGGCGGCCGCCTTTAACGAAGCCGAAAAGATTATGGAGGCGAAAAAGCAGATCGTCAGTGCAGTAGCCGGCGCCATCACCTACCCGATTGTCCTGATCGCCATGACCGGTTTTCTGCTGAATATGATCGCCACTGAGTTAGTCCCACAGCTCGCCCAGGTGGTCGATCCCAGCACCTGGACCGGCAGCGCCGCGATACTCAACATCATGGCCAATTTCACCACCCACTATGGGCTATTGACCGTCGGCGGACTGATCACCCTGGGCTTTTTAATCACCATGAGTCTCCCACGATTGAATGGCCCGCTGCGGATCTGGCTCGATAGAGTCCCCCCCTGGTCGATCTACCGCATGGTACAAGGATCGACCTTTCTGCTGAATGTCTCCGCCATGATCACCTCAGGCATGCTGCTCAATGTTGCCTTAACCAAACTGGCAGCCCCAGCCAATCCCTGGCTCAAGCTACGCATTAACAGCACCCTCAAAGAGTTGGCCGCCGGTAAAAATTTTGGTGAGGCCTTATGCGCGACTGGCTACCACTTCCCTGATCAAAAGGCCAATCGCTTTCTCTCAGTGATTGCCGAATATAGTGGCTTAGATGTCGCTCTGGCCAAATTTGGCCGCGGTTGGTTGGTGGAAACCGTCAAGGGGATCCAGCAGATCGCTAAGTTGATTCTGGTCACTGGGATCCTCGCAGTCGGCGGCACGATGTTGATCGTGATTGCAGGGGCTGGTGGATTACAAGACTCGATTCAAGCGGTCAGCGAATAACTTCCTAGCACCGCGACGTACCTTCCCGCTGATCGCTAGCCGTTACCGATGGGTGACGGCTAGCAGCCAGCAACCTCCTATCCACCCTAGCCATTCCCGGAATGGTTTTTTTACCTAATAAATAATTTTTAACTTGTCAATTGAAAATAAAAATAAATAGGCTACATTTAGGGTAAGAAGGACAAAGGGATTGATACAATGTGTTCACAAGGAGGTCAACGGTGCGCAGGCTGGTAACCCTACTACTGCTGTACGCTCTCCCGTGCACTGTCAGCAGCAGCGTCAACCCGGCGGGTGGCCCGTCTGTGGGCCTGCGCCAGGGCCCTCGCGCTTACGTGCCGGCACGCTCCTCAATCTACTGCCTCTATAAAGGCAGAACTCTCAAGCACTCGGTACACCGCTGGGCGCAGAGCGCGGGCTGGACACTCCAGTGGCCGTTCCCCTATGACTACCCCATTCTAGTGACCACCTGTTTCAAAGGCGGTTTTTCACAAGCGATACAAGCGGTTACCCAAGCCTACAGCCAGGCTGAGCACCCTTTTTATCTTGATCTCTACCCGCAGCAGCGGTTAGTGATTATTGGTGATCAAAACCATGAAAACTCTTAAACTCACCACTCGCCTCCGGGTGCCCGCCCCTGTACGCTGGCTACTGTGTAGCGCGCTCCTCACAGCTTGCGGCGCACTGCAGCAGAGTCATCAGTTGTCCCAACAAATCACCGCTGATCAGCAGGAGGGAGAGGCCCTACTGCGAGGGCTAGCCAGCCCCCCCCGGCAACGGATTACTGTGCATCACACACCCTGGGTCTCTCCGAAGGCGTTGAGATTACCACCGACGCGTCTACCTGCCTCGGCTAACCGAAAAATTACTTTTGCCACCGCGGCGCCAGTGCCGTTGAGCGAACTGAGCAAAATCATCTATCAGCTCAGTGGCCTGCGCCTACGCTTAACACCCGATGCCGAAGCGAAGTTACAACAGGGCAAAAAAAAACAACCCACCCCCTATGATGAACCTACGATTGCTGGTATCCGCTGGCAGGGGGAGTTAGCGGGACTATTAGATGAAGTCTCCTCGACGCTAGGGCTCTCCTGGCGGTACCAAGAGGCGGCGATCACCCTCTACTATCTCGATTCACGCACCTTTCAAATTTACGCTATCCCCTCCGAGACCAAAATGAGCTCTACGATCAGTTCTGGTATCGATGTCGGACTAGGAGGTAACGATAGTGGGAGTCGAGGCAGTGGTCAAAGTGCACAAAAGACTAGCGTATCGCTCAAAAGCGATATGCTGGAAGATATCCACCGGAACATTCAATCCATGTTAACTAAAGGGGTTGGCCAGCTCTCCCGATCACCCTCCACTGGCAGTGTCACCGTCACAGATACCCCCAGCGTGCTCAATCGCATTGCACACTATATCGGCCATGAAAACCGTACCATCACCAAGCAGGTACTCCTCAATATCAAAGTATTAGCGATTGAATTACATGATGAGCATCAATTGGGTATCAATTGGAGTCTACTCTATGATCCTGCGAACAGTGGCCGTTCCCTATTAGCAGGACTCGGACTCACCCCCGGTGATCAATCGAGCATTGGCAATGCATCCATTTTTAAGGTGCAGGGTGGTGGCCAATTAGGGGGCTCCGAGTGGTTGCTCAAGGCACTTGCCAAACAGGGAAAAGTGTCGACAATCACTTCGCCATCAGTGACGACGCTAAATTTGCAACCAGTCCCGGTGCAAGTGGCCACCCAAAAAAGTTATTTGGCGCGCACAGAAACGACCACAAAATCCAAAGGGGAGGAGACGATTACGCTAACTCCCGGCATGCTCACTCATGGCTTTAACATGCATCTATTGCCCTTGGTCATGGCAGACAACCAGCTGCTGTTGCAGTATACCATTAACCTGAGTGAGCTTGTTGACACCAAGACCTTTGGGGTCAAAGACAAAGCTGAAATTCAGCTGCCAGAAATTAACACTCGGCTGTTTTCACAAAAAGTAAAATTACGCTCTGGGGATACCTTGGTGTGATCTTGCCACCTTTTTTTAGACACAGAGAAGAGAAACCTTAAGCGACCTGGGATAACCAATTTTTTTCAAAATTTACAGGAGACAGATAGCCTAGCGTTGAGTGCCGTCTCTGTCGGTTATAAAACACTTCTACGTATTCAAAAATGCTCAATTTGGCTTGTTCTCTGCTCTCAAAACGTTCAAAGTGGGTGTGCTCTGTTTTTAAGGTATGGAAAAAACTCTCTGCTACTGCATTGTCATAACAATTGCCCGTACTACTCATGCTAAGCGTTATCTGGTGATGCGCCGATACAGCCTTGAATCCTTTGCTGGTATACTGGCTGCCTCGGTCGGAGTGGTGGATGAGACCTGCAGCAGGCTTCCTCCGTGTTATTGCCTGGCGTAATGCTGCGGCTACTAACTCGGTGGTCATGTGAGCTTGCATATCCATCCCCACGATACTACGAGAGAACAGGTCCAGTACGATAGCAACATACAACCATCCCTCTTGGGTCGGAATATAGGTAATATCTGCTGCCCAGTATTGATCAGGGCGAGTGGCTGTGAACTTCTGCTTGAGTAAATTAGGCGCCACTGCGGCCTTTGGATCGACTATTGTGGTTACCTTAAATCGTTTTTTCATCTTAGCCGCAATATGGGCTGCTTTCATTAGCCGACAAACCCGTTTGCGTGAACAGCGCTCACCTCTAGCTCGTAACTCAGCATGGATACGTGGGCTACCGTAAATTTGGTTGCTTATGGTATAAACCTCTTTAATTTCAGATATTAAACGCTCATCCTCACAATAGCGCTTGGATGGCTCAGCCTTGATAAACTGATAATAGCCACTGCGGGATACACCTAACACGTTGGACATCCTCTCTACGCTGAATTCCCCAGCATGCTTTTGCATAAACTGGTATTTTACTTGCGGGCCACTGAGAAGATGCCCAAGGCTTTTTTTAGGATATCCCTCTCTTCGCGTGCTATCGCCAATTCTTTCCGCAATTGACTGAGCTCAGCATCAGACGCTTTCAGGTATCCTTTGCCCGGGAAAGCCTCTGCACCATCCTTGTTATGCTGATGGACCCACCCTGCCAATGTACTCTTGGGAACTCCCAATTCCTCGCTCAATTGACAGAGCGTTTTACCAGTGCTGTGATACAGCTTTACCGCATTCAGCTTGAATTCCTTATCATAGCTCCTTGATTCCCCTTGATTCATAACTTCACCTCAAAAAGTAACAAAAAATTATACGCTTTGTTCCTCTTCGTTGTGTCCGTTAAAGGGTAGCAAGATCAGTGCTCTCTGGATTTGAACAGATTACTAATCAAGCAGAACGTAAAGGAACTGGTTCGCCGAACAACTGGCTGCTAGGGGGGCGCGTTCTCGCCAACCAGAAACGCTCGCTGATTGTTCTCATCATCACCCCAACGGTGCTGTCTTAAACCCATGCCCTCCTCCGCTACTCCCCCCTTAGCGCTGCTGCCGCTCCGAGCAAAAGCCGTGGCGGTCATCGGCCTGCTGTGGCGGCCTTTGCCAGCGCAAAATGCCAAAAGCGCGGCGCGGCAGCTGTTAGACAGCACAGCTGGTGAACGCCTGGTGCTGCACTATCACGATAACCAAGTCCAGTGCGGCATCGCCCCACCGCTACCCAGCGGGCAGCGGTACTATAGTGCCGCCTTGCTGCTGATGGCGCAGCTGGGTGATGATTGGATCGGCATCTTTGAGTGGGAAAACGGGCAGTACCTGTTATGTGGCGTCGCTGGCGGTCAGGTTGTTCCCGGTTGTGATGGTCTATTTGAGTCGGCGGCCGCCGTGACCGCACAGTTCGAGCGCTTTCAAGCGCTCTGTGATTGGTCCACCCGCTATGCACCAGAACAGCTGAATCTCGGTGGCGAGCCTTTAGAGATTAGCACGCTACTCCATAGCAGCACCCCGCTGGCCTATCCATTAAAAGTCGTTTATAACACCCCCAAAAATAGACAACGATGGCTGCGAGGCAGTGGTGTCGTTCTCCTACTGCTGATTCTGGCTTATACCGGCCAGCACTATTTTCAACAGCAGCAAGCGGCACTATCTCGGTTAACCCTGCAGCAGCTATCACAGCTGCGAGCGCAGCAGCAGCAAAAAAAAATGGTGATAGCAGAAGCTGTCTGGCAGCAGCAGCCGGCCGCTCGGGTGGTGCTCCAGCAGTGTACCCAGCACCTATCCCACTACCCACTGCTATTAGGTGGTTGGCAGCTGATAGAGAGCCAGTGCAGTGCTCAAGGCAGCAGTGCTACCTACCAGCGCCGTGCGCCCAGTGATGACCAACTCTTTTTACAGGCTGCTGCCAAACGATACCCCGACTACCGATTGCAGAGTGCTGAACGGGGGCGAGTCCAGCGGCCGCTGCGGCTGGAAGCACGTCTCTCCGAGCAGCTGCAGCCACTGCCTACGCTGTCCCAGGTATTCAGGGATCCAATAGATCGTGGTGCCGCGACTGGCAGCGTTGAGGAGAGCGTCACTGCGACTAAGAAGAGCGCTAACTTTAGATGGAATTGCCCCGATTCGCCGCGACAGTTATTGCAAAAAGCCGAGCTCAGCGGGGTGGTGATTCATCACTTAAACAATACTATCAGCCAAAATGGCCTAGTCACTTGGAGCCTTCAAGGAACACTCTATGGCGAATAGAACCGTTTATCTCCGGGGTTGGATCCTACTCCCTGTATTGCTGCTGAGCCCGCTGGCTATGACTTATGGGGATGAGGAGACGCTGGGTGATCTGAGTGCACTGCAGCAGGATATTCGCTGGCTTAAAGTGACCTTAGAGCATCTTAAACTACAGCGTGAATTAGAAGGACTACGCCCCACTCACGGGGGAGCGCAAAAGATCTGCCCCTCTGGTGAAGGACTCGGCGCGCTTACCCTGAATAGTATCTACGCTGTGAACCAGCACTACGTGGCCACCTTTACTTATCATCAGACCCCATTCACCGCCCGCCGCGGCGAGCGGCTGCTGTGTGGGGAGCGAGTACTCAAAATCACCCTCGATGGCGTGGAGCTTGAGAAACAAGGAAAGCGCTATCAGATAACGGGTCAAATGGCGGCCCGACTCATGCCCTCCCTGCCGCAGACTCACCTGGACAGTGCTCATGCACCCTGATAGCGCTCAACCACTGGAGCTGCTCACCGATGAACAGGGGCACTATCCTCTCTCCAATGAGCTACAGGCATTACTCTGTCTTACCACCGAGGGCACGCTTTACCTCTCCTCCTCGCATAAAAATAACCCGCTAGTGCTCGCTTTTATCGATCAACTCTGCCGAGATCAGCAGCCCTTTACTGTGCAGTTGGTCGACATTGAGTTTATCGCTGACTGCTATGCTCAAGCAGCACCAAAAACTCAGCTGTACGATGTTTCCACCTGCCAAAACCACGTGGCCAACCTGATTCAAGCGGCGGTGCAAACGAATGCCAGCGATGTGCATTTTGATCTTGCCACCTTTTTTTAGACACAGAGAAGAGAAACCTTAAGCGACCTGGGATAACCAATTTTTTTCAAAATTTACAGGAGACAGATAGCCTAGCGTTGAGTGCCGTCTCTGTCGGTTATAAAACACTTCTACGTATTCAAAAATGCTCAATTTGGCTTGTTCTCTGCTCTCAAAACGTTCAAAGTGGGTGTGCTCTGTTTTTAAGGTATGGAAAAAACTCTCTGCTACTGCATTGTCATAACAATTGCCCGTACTACTCATGCTAAGCGTTATCTGGTGATGCGCCGATACAGCCTTGAATCCTTTGCTGGTATACTGGCTGCCTCGGTCGGAGTGGTGGATGAGACCTGCAGCAGGCTTCCTCCGTGTTATTGCCTGGCGTAATGCTGCGGCTACTAACTCGGTGGTCATGTGAGCTTGCATATCCATCCCCACGATACTACGAGAGAACAGGTCCAGTACGATAGCAACATACAACCATCCCTCTTGGGTCGGAATATAGGTAATATCTGCTGCCCAGTATTGATCAGGGCGAGTGGCTGTGAACTTCTGCTTGAGTAAATTAGGCGCCACTGCGGCCTTTGGATCGACTATTGTGGTTACCTTAAATCGTTTTTTCATCTTAGCCGCAATATGGGCTGCTTTCATTAGCCGACAAACCCGTTTGCGTGAACAGCGCTCACCTCTAGCTCGTAACTCAGCATGGATACGTGGGCTACCGTAAATTTGGTTGCTTATGGTATAAACCTCTTTAATTTCAGATATTAAACGCTCATCCTCACAATAGCGCTTGGATGGCTCAGCCTTGATAAACTGATAATAGCCACTGCGGGATACACCTAACACGTTGGACATCCTCTCTACGCTGAATTCCCCAGCATGCTTTTGCATAAACTGGTATTTTACTTGCGGGCCACTGAGAAGATGCCCAAGGCTTTTTTTAGGATATCCCTCTCTTCGCGTGCTATCGCCAATTCTTTCCGCAATTGACTGAGCTCAGCATCAGACGCTTTCAGGTATCCTTTGCCCGGGAAAGCCTCTGCACCATCCTTGTTATGCTGATGGACCCACCCTGCCAATGTACTCTTGGGAACTCCCAATTCCTCGCTCAATTGACAGAGCGTTTTACCAGTGCTGTGATACAGCTTTACCGCATTCAGCTTGAATTCCTTATCATAGCTCCTTGATTCCCCTTGATTCATAACTTCACCTCAAAAAGTAACAAAAAATTATACGCTTTGTTCCTCTTCGTTGTGTCCGTTAAAGGGTAGCAAGATCATTTTGTGGTCCGTCACCTGGTGACACAGATTAAATTTCGGATCAATGGCGAACTGCGACTGCACGCTGAGTTATCGTCTGAGGAGGGACAGATGCTCTGTGCCACCATCTACCAGACCATGTGTGATGTCGCTGAGCCGGTGTTTAACCCCCATCGTAGTCAAGATGGCCGGTTAATGCCGTCGCTGCTGAAGACCCGGGCGCTGTATGGTGGCCGGGTCGCCACCCGTCCCACCGATAGTGGGCTATTAATGGTGATCCGACTACTCTATGATCGCGGCAGCAGCCAGCTACAGTTGGAGGATCTCGGGTATCTGCCGGAACAGATTGCAGCGATTAGCCATATGGGCAATCGCCGCTTTGGTATCAATATCCTCTCCGGTCCCACTGGCTCTGGCAAATCCACTACGCTGGAGTGCTTGTTAAAAAAGGTGATCACCACTCGGGAGCAGAAAGCGCATGTGTTAACCATGGAGGATCCGCCGGAGTATCAGATCAAAGGGGCGGTGCAGACGCCGATTATCTGTGATAAAGATGATGATGACGCCATCAACCGGGAGTGGGGCCGCGCCATTGCTAACGCCATGCGTTTAGATCCCGATATTTTAATGTGTGGTGAGGTGCGTGATAGCTACTCAGCAACCGCCACCTTTCGAGCGGCGATGACGGGGCATAGCGTCTGGACCACCCTCCATGCCAATGACGCCTTAGCGATTTTAACCCGTCTCCGTGACATTGGGGTGTCGACCTCACTGTTAGAGGATGCCTCACTGATCACCGGCCTGATCAACCAGGTGCTGGTGAAAAAATTGTGTAGTCACTGTAAGCAGCCTTATCGAACGCAAGCGGCGAGCTGGCCCACTGCCCTACAGCAACGTATCGAGGCCTACTGCGAGGTCGATCAACTCTTTGTACGTGGCAGCGGCTGTGGTCACTGCAACCAGAGCGGCATTGCCGGCCGCACCGTGGTGGCGGAGGTCATTGAGCCTGATGGTAACCTGCTGGAGCTGTTCCTGCGCCAGGGTAAACAGGAGGCCCGCCGTTACTGGATCGGGCAGCGCCAGGGCTGCACTAAAAATCGTAATTTAATCACCTTAATTAATCACGGCCTCATCGATCCGCGGGATGGTGAGCAAGATGTCTGTATGCTCGACCATGATGCCCTCAGTGATGGAGCTCCCTTTCACGCTAGCGGGCTGATGAGTTGAGTAGTGGCGCCCTGGTCATTAGACAAGGAGTTGTGTATGCAATAACGCATTAACCATCGACCGCGCTCGCCGTATTTCAGTGGAGTGCCCCTACCGTTGGTAGGCCATAACGTCAATAGAAAATAAGTTGAACAACGCCTTAGTGCAGCACCGCCAGCCAACGCTGGAATGCTCAGTCGTCAAGGATCTTAAACCAAGCAGGAGCAACCCTTATGAATTGTCAAAACACCCCGCCCTCCCAACGCGGTTTTACCGCCTTAGAATTAATTATTGTCTTGATTATTGGTTTCTCCATTATTGGGCTTTCAGCCGCTAAAATGGCCGACATGATGGACTCATCTAAGGCAACCCGAGCGCTGGATAGCATTGTTAACCTTTCCACAGCCATCAAATCGTTAGCGAACCCTCAAGGTTATGGTGCAACGGGTGATCCTCTTGTCGCCGACCTCATCAATGCTGATGTGGTACCGAAATCGTTAAGACAGCAGGCTGTTGGAGGAGCTACTGCTCTTATGAATCAATGGAATCAACCGGTTTCAGTCAACGTTCATCCTAACGATGTACAAAAATTTGTTATAACCTATCCGGGTATACCCAAATCAGCCTGTAATACACTAGTCAAAGATTTGCTTAATAATTTTTCTGTAGTATCAATAGCTGATAGTACCAATGTCATCACAGCGGTTCCTAGAAATGCCACTCTGGCTGCTATAGTGAATGCCTGCAATGTTGCACCACCAATTGGTCTGGTGTTAAGTGATTAGTCATGAGACAACTGATTAGCCGGTAGAGAACCATTGAAGATCATCAGCGATCACCAGCGGGGTTTCACCCTGCTGGAGGGGCTTGCCGGATTAATCATCTTGATGCTGCTGATCGCTTTGGGCGGCCAGCACCTGCAGCAGCGTCTGGAAGAGCAGCTGCATCGAAACGTCGCCGCGCATCTGCGCATGGTGGCGAACGCCGCAGAGCGCTATCTGCTGGACAGGGATGTCCCATTCAATCTGCAAGAAGAGCGGCAGCGGTGGGAAAACGAGCAAAAAAGCGAACTTAATAACCCTAAACCACCCAAAAATGCACCCCCATACGTACCCCAATCCCTAGAGGAGTGGCGTTACCAACAATTAATCAAGAACAAGTATCTCCCTGACGGCTTCCATCCAACGAATCTCTATGGTCAGTATTATGCCCTTTATGTAGAGGCTAAAACAGCTCCACAACCGCATCAACAGCTGTTGGTCATGACCACCGAAGGCCGGGCCATCCAAGAGAGGTTCCTGCGCCAAAGTGCCCGGTACCTGGGGCGCCAAGGGGGCTATCTCTTTGGAAAAAAGTCTAAAAAAATCACCGGCAGTCAACAGGGATGGTACCTTACGCTGCCGCCCAAAACCCTCTATCAAACCTCCCGCCAAAAAACTGAAAAAAAGTTCACTAAGCCATCGCCTGAGTCTGCTTTATGAAAGTGATCGGCTACGACATTCCGCCCTACTGCATCGTACGACCATGCCTCATCCGCAAGAAAAATTCAACCAGATGGAGACCAACTTAAACCTGCAAGGGCACCAAATTAGGTTTAAAGGCGATAAAACTTCAGGAACGCTTAGTGCCTCAATGATGGAGCTCACCGTTCCGGAGAGCCCAAATCAGGTGAAACTGGCTTGTGACGCCTCCAACCCAACGATTACCGTAACAGATGGTTCTGGAACGCTGGACATTACCGCTCAAAAAGTAGCGTTTTCTGGCCATCAACTGCCCATGAAATGGAGGGATAATGATACTGTCAAGGATTATTCACCATCTGAATTGCACCGCTACTGGAACAAAGTGGCTTACTATGAACTCACTGACGAGAATGATGAAGGGGAGAAAGCAACGCAGTCTTTTGCCAATCAAGTCTGTCAAGAAGCCACAATGCCTGGCAGGGGATCGGAAACGCTTGGACGGCTGTTTATGCTAGGAACCCAGCATCAGCAAACCACTTTCCTTTATCTCTGCACTACTCATCCACAGGGGGAGCTGCGGGCCCACTTACTAAAAAGCATGGACCCATCAGAGTAAACTCCCATGGTCACTACTAGGATAATCCGATTAACCGCTACAGCCACCGAAAAATCGAGCGGGCCGCAGCAGGGCTTCACGCTGTTAGAGACGCTCATGCTGTTAATCGTATACATCAGCGGCTTGCTGCTAATAGCACGGTATGTAGAACAGAACGTCGATGAGCGCTCCGCGACAGCTGCCGCGCAGCAACTGCAGGCCGTCAGCCAACAAGCACAACAACTGGTGAGCGAACGGTGGCCCCTGATCCTGCAGCATCTAGAAAATCAGTATAAAAACACGCCTCCCCCTAACGACCCCTGTTTCCACGAGCTCCCAACGGAGCTACTGGATGCGATTGACCAGAACGATAATCCCTATCAACAAGGCTATCGCATCCTGCTGCACTCTGCAGCAGCAGGTCGCTGGCAACTTTGGGTGCATACCCAGGACGGACGCCCCATTCCAAAACGTGCCTGGTTACGAATCAGCACCCCACTGGGCATTCTCTCTGGTTACACTATGAGTGATAGGATAAAAGGCCCGATCATTCGTGGGCAGCAGAATCTCTGGTCACTGCGCTGGCCGACTGGACTAAAGTCCCCCGGCGAAGGGCATCTAGTCACCAGGCACGATCTCAATCAACTAGCGCTCACCTCAGCTGACTGCCTACTGTACCGTAAAGCCATCAAGGGCACGCCTCAGCTAAATCAAATGCAGACGTCATTAGATCTACAGGGTAATCAAATTATTTTTAACCAGGGCAGCTCGGTTGGCCCTCAGCAGTGGCTGTTAAAAAAAGATCAAAACTCACTGCGAGCGACACTGCGTAATTCAAAATCTTTACCCAGGTTTAATCTAATTGATCTAGAGGATAATCAAGTTATTTTAAACTCTACGGCCATCAGCACCCTTTACAGTTTGCCATTCGGCTGTGATATCCGTAAGGTAGCTGATAAACATTTTATCTACCAAAAAGAAGAACAAAAATGGGTCGCAAACTTCAGACGAGGTAACACACAACAAAGTATATCGACACCGACAACCCTAAAAAAAAGCTCACAACTGCACTGCTTTTGGAATCAGCTACCTTGTCACCCCCTGATAGAAAAATACTCGAAAAAGCCACAATCTTTTGCTGATAAGTTATGCCAGGATAATTCCGAAGCATTTTCAGCTTTAGGCCGACTGTTTATAGCCGTGCCTACCCAAGATAGTAATAATTTATTGTTTATCTGTGGAAAAGAAAAGAAAGGTTCACCAAACAGCCTAAAAGCTTATGCTTTCGAAACATTTCATTATGGTCCGCCAATACCATTACTCTTTGATCGCCCTGAGTTCCTTATTGAACTTCCAGAGAAACTTTCAGAGAAACTTCCAGATAAAAATGTTGAAACAGTCTATCAATTTACAAAAGATACAATCGAAAGAAAATTATATTTTTTCTATGCGATAGATGCCTATAATAGATATGATAGCCTAGGGGATCAATCTGACAAGGAAATTAAAAAATCATTTGAAACACTCTTTAACCCGGTAAATAAAAGGTTAAATTATAAAGTTTCTGACGAAACTATTGATAGTATATTAAAAAGATTAAATAGTTTATTCTCTCATAATTATTTAAAAAAAAATGAATATTTTATCCAATGCACTAAAAACAATAAAAAATATCCTTCAGCACATTATGCTACTTTAAAACATATTTACGAAGAAATTAATACCTATAAAGAAAATGAAAAATATAAAAATTTTACAACAAAATACAATACTACTAGAAAAACTTTATTTAACGAATTTCTTACACAACTTAAAACATTTAATAGAACAAAAACTCAAAGTACCCATCCCGAAGAAAATAAACATATCAATAAGTTAATTTTAAATTGTTTCGAAAAAGAGAAAGATCTTAAAACATTCCCTAGTATTATCAAGTATCCAATAGGGATTAATTTACAAGAAAAAATCACCACCGACGAAGAATATGGAAAAATTTTATCTTTTTTAAAAGAAGGCACAAAGAATATTCATTCAATCCCAGAGTTAAAAGACTCACCTTTTAACGATCTGTCTAATCAAATAAACGATAACTATATAGGAAAAATAGAGTTAGAAAAATTTAAAGAGAGTGTTCTAAAAGATAATAAACTATATACATTCGTTACCAGCTTAAGCTCCTTTGAAGAATTTGAACAGAATTATAAAAAAAATATTAAAGATAAAAAAACTGCAAATTCAATAAAATGGGAACTGATAGATTTAGTTTTGAAGGAAGCTACACCAAGTCCAATCCAATTAAAATTCCTGGGTGATGAACCTCCAGTAGATGACTACTCCAACAGCGTTGATGAATCTTCAGCAAGTGATACCCGCCTCGGCACTGATAGTTCTTCACCCAGTGGTGAACAACTCAGTATTGATGAACCTCCAGTAGATGACTACTCCAAAAGCGTTGATGAATCTTCAGCAAGTGATACCCGCCTCGGCACTGATAGTTCTTCACCCAGTGGTGAGCAACTCAGTATTGATGAACCTCCAGTAGATGACTACTCCAACAGCATTGATGAATCTTCAGCAAGTGATAACCCACTAAGCGAGGGTACGCCTTCACCCAGTGGTGAGCAACTCAGTATTGATGAACCTCCAGTAGATGACTACTCCAAAAACGTTGATGAATCTTCAGCAAGTGATAACCCACTAAGCGAGGGTACGCCTTCACCCAGTGGTGAGCAACTCAGTATTGATGAACCTCCAGTAGATGACCACTCCAAAAGCGTTGATGAATCTTCAGCAAGTGATAACCCACTAAGCGAGGGTACGCCTTCACCCAGTGGTGAGCAACTCAGTATTGATGAACCTCCAGTAGATGACCACTCCAACAGTGTTGATGATGACTCAAAAATCATTGATGATTATGATGACTACCAAAGCATTGATGATGACTGCCGCAGCGAGGATGACTCTTTATCAAATCATCACTCCGCCGAATAACGCAGCTATGTGCCGACTAGGCCAATAAAGGCTACCAGCTTAGCCAACCTGAAGGGAATAGGTAGTGGATTACAACGTGATAGGGCTGGACTGCTGAAGGTTGTTCTGGCAGCTTACCAGCACTGTACCTTCACCTGGATACTGTCTCCCTAGCTGGCAATGAGGTGAAAAATCGGGACAAAATCATGCTATGGTATCCCCATCTACTGTTTGACTGAGGAAACCACCATGTTAACCAGTTCATTACTGTTTTTAGGCTACTGTCTCGGTAGCTTTATCACAATGCTTGCCTACCGTTATCCACGCATGCTACTAGCACGCGGCAAGGCCGCTAAGGAGCTGACGCTGTTTTACCCGCGCTCCCACTGCCCACACTGTCAATACCCCCTGCGCTGGCACGACAATATCCCTTTGTTTAGCTATCTGTGGTTGCGCGGCCGCTGCGCGCACTGTCAAGTGGCCATCGGCTGCTGTTATTGGCTGACTGAAGTGATAACCCTGGGGATCACGCTGCTGCTGCTCTACCAGCAGGCGCCACTGCCACTGGCAGAGCGCTTAGGGTACCTGCTGTTCAGTTGGACAGCGATCGCTTTGGCGGTGATCGATTGGCGTAGTGGACTGCTGCCAGACCGCTTGACCTTAGGGCTGTTGTGGCTCGGGTTGCTGTTCCAGGTGATCACCCAGCAGATCCCGCTCGAGCAAGCGGTGCTGGGAGCGATGGTGGGCTATACGCTGTTGTGGTCGCTCTTTCAAATACACCATAAGCTCACCGGCCGACGCGGCATGGGCTACGGCGACTTTAAATTAACGGCCGCCCTGGGCGCTTGGGTGGGGGTGCAGGCGCTATTCACGGTACTCTGGTTAGCCTCACTGCTGGCGTTGTTGGCTTTTACAGGCTATCTGGGTTGGCATCGACTCACCCACCGCCACACCCAGCGACCGATCGGGCGGCTGCGCTTACCGTTTGGCCCCTACTTAGCGCTGGCCGGCTGGTGGGTGTTGATGCAATACCCCTTGCCACTGGCTGATCTGCTCGGCTGGATAAGCCGGTGATCCGTTATACAGCACCCACAGGCTGACAATGACCCTACCCGCTTAGAGAGGCCGAGTACTCTCCGGCGAGAAGCTTATCTGGACGATGATTTTACTGCTTTAAGCGCGCCTCTGTAGGGGCTGCTAGATAGCGCAAATAATCGATATCGCCGGGGCGTAATACCCAGAGATCCTGCGAACTAAAGCTCTCCTCATACCCCTTTAAACGCCGCACTAGTCGATAGAACTCCAGCTGTTGGCCAAAGGCCTCCGTAAACAGTTGAGCCACCGTAGCATCCCCTTCCCCCCGCAAAGTCTGCGCTCTGCGCTCCGCTTCAGCTAACATTACGGTCATCCGTCGATTCACTTCAGCCAGAATCATAGCAGACTGCTCCTTGCCCTGAGAGCGATGCTCGCTGGCCACCGCTTTGCGTTCAGCCCGCATCCGCTGATAGATAGAATTCGAGACTTCAACCGGTAAATTAATCTGCTTGATCCGCACATCAACCACCTCAATCCCCGCCTCCATCGTGCTATTTTTCCCGCTATTCAGAGAGTTGCGCACCTCTTCCATCAACTCGCCACGCGAACCAGAGACAATATCTTTAATGGTGCGATTACCCATCTCTGAGCGCAGACGATCGCTCACCTTATTTTTAATCAGCCGCTGCGCTTTTCGTAGATCGCCATTCTTCGTGGCTGCGAAATATTTGCCAAAGTCATTAATACGCCACTTGACATAGGAATCTACCATCAGATCTTTTTTCTCAGCAGTAATAAAACGATCCTCGTGACTCTCCATCATTTGGATCCGCGCGTCCAATATTTTGATCCTTTCAATAACCGGTAACTTAAACTGTAATCCAGGTTGCAGAACGCGTATTTGCTGTTGTCCATCGCGCTTCGCTTCCTCAAAACGAAACACGATTCCCCGCTGCCCCTCTCGCACAATCACCAGCGAGGAGCTGATCAGCAGACTCCCGAGTAATAGGGTACTTAGCCAGCGTTTATTCATGGTGATGATCTCCCCTGATCACCCGGTTAGATCCCTGGTGGCTGATAGGCGCTGAGGCCGGCAGTGGGGTCGTCGAGGAGAGTGGCTCCGTAGAGACCGTATGCGCTTGCTGGGCAGCCTCCGGCAATGGATCGGGTCTTGGGGCTTTCATCAACTGCTCTAAGGGCAGTACCATCAGTTGATTGCTTGTAGCATTTCCCAGTAGCACTTTGCGCGTCTTACTGAACACCCGCTCGATAGACTCAATATAGAGCCGTTCCCGCGTTATTTGTGGCGCTTTAAGGTAGTGTGGCAATAATTGGGTAAACCGATCGACCTCACCCTTCGCCCGTAAAATCACCGCCTCTTTGTAGCCCTGCGCCTCTTCCTCTAGACGTTTAGCCTCACCACGGGCTTGCGGTTCACGAGATCTGGCGTAGGCTTCCGCTTCACGAATAAAGCGCTGCTGGTCCTCTTGTGCTGCAATCGCATCGTCAAAGGCCTCTTTAACCTGCTGCGGAGGACGGGCCTGTTGAAAGTTAACATCCGTCACCTCTAACCCCATATCATAAGCAGCGATGATCTTATTCAGCTCTTGCTTAGTATCTGAGCGCACTTTAATCCGCCCCCGGGTGAGCACATTATCCATGGTGGTATGCCCCACAACGTAGCGCAGTGCGCTATCGGTCGCCTGCCGTAAGCTATTATCAGCGTTGGTGACGCTAAATAGATATTTCACCGGATCGACCACTTTGTACTGCACATTCATCTCAACTTGCACCATATTTTCATCTTGGGTTAGCATAGAGCCGGTGGCTGAAAGCCCCCGTACGGTCCCAATATCGACGCGCTGGACTTCGTCTACAAAAATCGCTTTCCAATTTAATCCAGGCGGCACCACTTGTATGAAACGACCAAAACGTGTCACTACCCCTCGCTCAATCTCATGAATAGTATAAAAACCGCACACCCCCCACAGCAGGCCTAGCAGCGCCATGAGGAGTCCAACTCCCTTCATCACCTGCTGCCGGTCGACCGGAGCGTTCCCTGAAGCGGCCTGACGGCTACCTATTTTTTTAGTGAGTTGTGACCAGAGTGTGCTGAGATCGGGGGGCCCCTGTTCAGCTGCCTGATGGCCCTGAGCACGCCTCCCCCAGGGATCACGGTCTGGCCCACTCCCCTCCGGTTGCTTCGCTACCATTGATAACTTCCTCTTTAATAAATAATCAGCGGCTTCAACCCTCAAAAGGGTCTTCAACCCTCACCGGTGTGATACCGGCTGCTAGGTGGTCTAAACAACATACCCTGCCAGTTCCGGAGAGTGTTTGATACAGCGTTGCCAGGCTATCGGGGATAGCCTGATCAGTAACGTAAGACTCCCCTCCTCGGCGAGCTGCTCATGCACAATGGCCCCCAATTGAGACAAGGGTTGACGCAGAGCATAGGCCGTTGCTGGCAATCGCAGGGAGTACTCTACCGTGGTGACTGCCAGGCGCTCACGTAACGCCTGCAACAGCAGTGCTAACCCTCTGTTATCCTGTGCCGAGATCCAAACACGGACCGGAACACCCTGAGCATCACGCTCTACCCCCGGTGGTCGATGGGGGAGCTGATCAATTTTATTCAAGACCAACAACATCGGCACCTGATCGGCGCCAATGTCGGCCAACACCTGGTTGACCGCCTCCATTTTCTCTTGCAGCTGCGGATCAGTCGCATCAACTACCTGTAGTAGTAAGGCAGCTTCACGCGTCTCCTGCAGGGTCGTTTTAAAAGCCGCCACCAAGGTATGCGGCAAGTCACGAATAAACCCAACAGTATCTGCCAGTACGGTGTTCTCCAGACCGGGCGCTGGAAGACGCCTTAAGGTGGGATCCAGTGTCGAAAACAGCTGATCCGCAGTATAACGATCGGCTGCTGTTAGACGATTAAATAGCGTGGTTTTACCCGCATTGGTGTAGCCCACTAAAGCCACCGTGGAGAGCTCGGCACGGGTGCGTGTCCGCCGCCCTTGTTGCCGCTGGGCCTGAAATCGACGCAACCGCTGCAATAATTGGCTGATCCTTCCCTTAATTAAGCGGCGATCACTCTCTAACTGGGTTTCACCCGGACCCCGTAGGCCGATGCCCCCTTTCTGACGCTCTAAGTGAGTCCAACCGCGCACTAATCGGGTTGAGAGATGCCTTAATTGTGCTAACTCAACTTGCAACTTGCCCTCATAACTCTGCGCCCGTTGGGCAAAAATATCTAAAATTAAAGCGGTCCGATCTAAAACACGACAGTGACAGAGCTGTTCGAGATTACGCCCCTGCGCCGGCGACAGCGGCGCATTAAACAGCACCACCGTCGCCTGACTCGCTTTGACTGCCTCAGCAATCTCTTGTGCCTTGCCAAGCCCCACCCAATATTTGGGCTGTATCCTGGCACGACGACCCACCACAACCTGCAGGATCAACACCCCTGCAGCGGCTGCCAGGGATTGAAACTCTTGCAGAGCCTCGGATGTATCGGTCTCTAGCGTTTCAATCTGTACTAAAACAGCACGATCCTGAACTGAGCCAACGGGATGCGTTTCGATCACCTCAAGGTGCCCTCGGTCGGAATAAAAGAGATTGAGCCCCGGTTGACTGGAACGATTTAGTGCGTTTCGATAGCAGGGGTGTTGGTTGGGTGCGCCCTCGGTGAGGTGTTTGGATCGCTATTGTAGTAGGGGACAGCGCGGCTGGGAACCACCGTGGAGATGGCATGTTTATAGACCATCTGGCTAACACTATTTTTTAACAAAATAACAAATTGATCAAATGATTCAATATACCCCTGTAGCTTGATCCCATTAACCAGATAAATAGCCACCGGCACATGTTCGCGCCGCAGTACGTTCAAAAAAGGATCTTGTAAAGTCTGCCCTTTAGCCATCTTATTTTCCCTTGTTATCGTGTGTAGCCCTAAAAATCAACGTCAATGGATCAAAAAATAAAAACAGATAAAAAATTCAACCCTTCACCAGTCGCACGACCGATTGTAGCGCTGTCGCCAATTGGCTGCTATCGAGCCATTGTCGATCAGGCCAGTGTTTCAGCCAAGTCATTTGACGTTTAGCCAACTGCCGAGTCGCACAGATCGCTTGGTAGACCATCTGCTGCTGGCTAATTTCTCCCGCCAAATAACCCCACATTTGCCGATAACCCACGGCACGCAGTGCGGGAAGATCCCGGTGCAAATCACCCCGGTGCCATAAGGTGTGGACCTCCTGTTCAAAACCCGCTGCCAAAATCTGCTGGAACCGCTGCTCAATCTGCCGATGGTGTTGGCTGCGATCGGTGGGCACCAAGGCCACTTGCTTGATCTGATAGGGAAGCGGTCTCTCCATAGGCTGGATCAATTCGGTTAATGGGCGCCCCGTCAGTAAAAACACTTCTAGAGCTCGACTCAGCCGTTGCGTATCATGGGGATGGATGCGCTCAGCCGCGATCGGGTCAATCTGCGCCAGCTGCTGGTGCAAGGCCGGCCAGCCCACTGACGCTGCTTGCGCTGCTAACTGCTGACGTACCCTAGGATCAGCCGCTGGTAGGCAGGCTAGACCCTGCAACAGCACTTTAAAGTAGAGCATCGTGCCCCCCACCAGCAGCGGGATCCGCCCCCTTTGCACGCTCTCGGCGATCGCCTGTAGCGCATCGCGACGAAACTCCGCGGCTGAATAAGCCAGCGTCGGATCGCGAATATCGATGAGACGGTGGGGTACACGCTGACGCTGCTGCCAGGTTGGCTTCGCAGTACCGACATCCATTCCCCGATAGACTAACGCAGAGTCTACACTAATAATATCAACCGGTAGCCGCTGGTGCAAACGCAGGGCAAAATCGCTCTTATTGGAGGCGGTGGGGCCCATCACGCACAGCACCAGAGGTTGGCCTGGTGACATTATGCTACTCTACCACAAAGCGGGCAGCGACGACGGCCAGATCAATCGGCTGTTGCCAAGCCAAAGTATCCGCCACGAGCGATCGGGGCGCATCCCGTTCCACCTCCGCCAATAGCTGGATAGCCTGTGATGGCTGCCAACTGATCTCCAGGGGGGTTAATTGCTGAACTAGCCACGCTACCACCCCCGTGATCTCAGCGTCTGGCAATCGTGCGAGATAATCGAATAGCTGTAAACAGAGCGGCGGCAGATCCTGTGAATAGAGCAGTGCTGGCACGGCTAGTAGCGTGACGACTGGCTCCGCCAATTCCAGCACTAGGGCCAACTGCGCTAATAGATCCTGATAGCGCTGAGCCGCCGCCGCCTGCTCCGCAGAGATCTCAACCCGTAGCGGCACCAGCAACCGCTGTTGGCGAATCACCGTCGGTACGGTAGGCAGCAGCTGCTGCCGCTGCCAGGTGCGTTGCAACAGCGGGAGTGACAGCAAGCTCAAGCCCTGCGCCTGTTCTAGCACAGCATAGCGCTGCTGCCAGACCGTCAAGAAGCGTCCAAAACTGCAGGCTGCTAGCGGTGGCAGCTCTACAGCCAGCGGTGGTTCAACTGGGCGTGGCGGTGCGGCTAGCTGATCAGGCGGTGAGGGCGCTGATTGTAAGAGGGCTTGATAAGGGGCCAACTTGGCAGCCTGCCATCCACCGGGTGTCATAGCCACCGAGGCGCTTAAAGGGCTTCGCCGCGCCGGCGGCGGGGTGGGGTGAATAGCCTGCTCCTGTGCCGGCGGCCGTATGGTCGCAGCCTGAGCGCTCAGGGAGTGCTCACTAGGCGCTCGTCCTCGCTGTTCTCTGGGCCCGCTCTCGCCGGTGACGCCCTGCAAGGCCGCCACCACCGCCTGATAAATCGAACCATGCACGCTACGCGCTTGTTGGAAGCGAACCTCTTGCTTCGTAGGATGGACGTTGACATCGACCTGCTGAGGATCCAGGGTTAAAAATAGCACAAACGCCGGATGCTGCTGTGCAGTCAACCGATCATGATAGGCTTGGCGCACTGCATGAGAGACCACTCTATCGCGTACCACGCGTCCATTAATGGCACAGTATTGGAGATCATTTTGTAAACGTGCCGCACTGGGTGGGGCCACCCAGCCGTGAATCGTCAGTAGTGCCTCCTGTTGTTGACAGATCACTGCGTGCTCAGCAAAAGCCGTGCCACAGGCTGCCGCCAATCGCGGCTGCGGCTGAAGGGGATCGAGTGCTGGCCGATAATGGCGGATCCGCTTGCCATTGTGGGTCAAAATCAGCTCTAACGGCCACTGGCTCAACGCCACTCGCCGCACCACATCATCGATATGACAGAATTCACTCTTAGCACTCCGTAAAAATTTACGCCGCGCCGGGGTATTATAAAAGAGATCGGACACCTCGAAGGTGGTCCCCACGGCATGGGAGGCTGGCTTCAGGAGGTTGCTGGCTTCCCCGCCCTCACAGTAGAGCTGCCACGCTTGGGCTTGCTCGGCAGTGCGGCTCACCAGCATCACCCGGGAGACGGCACTGATACTAGCCAGCGCTTCACCGCGAAACCCTAGGCTAGTCACTGCCTGTAACTCCTCAAACGAGCTAATTTTACTGGTCGCATGCCGTGCTAAAGCCAATGGGAGCTCTGCCTGAGCAATCCCAGAACCATTATCGCGGACACGGATCAGCCCAACACCACCCGCTTCAATATCCAAGGTGATCTGTGTCGCACCCGCATCGATACTATTTTCTAATAGCTCCTTGACGACAGCCGCTGGGCGCTCAACCACTTCTCCAGCAGAAATTTGATTGGCCAGTTGCGGTGACAACACACGGATAGGCATGATTTTCCAGTTAACTGAGGCACTCACAAGACAAACACACGATCCTGACAGCTGGTGACAACCGGCTCGCCTGGTAGCACCATTCTAGCAGTGAAACAGGGGTCAACACTACCCTTGGCTGAAAGCGCCACCAACAATAAACGACTAAAAATAGGCGAGTGTACTCTAAAAAACATAACAAAAAAGTATTAAAAATAAAATTAATATTTGACAGTTTATTTTTAATGATTTATATTTTTGCTGTTTAGTTAAAGATTTTAACCTGATTATGAATGATTTTACAAGTCTCCTACCCTATTTAACTCACTATCCGTTAGAGGAGAGCACTAGAGATGGCGAGGCCTGGCGACCGACAATACTTGCAAAATGCTTATGCAGTATCCCTTGAATTATTAAAAAATAAATTTAAAACCTGGAAAGATCATTTTCTGACTAAAACATACCTCGTCGATAACCCCGATTTTTTTCACAAAATAGTCGAGAGGTTATCAAAAAAAGAGTGTCATGATGCGTACGATGCTTACCTAGAACAGATAGATACCCAACCGAACTTTAATACTGACAAAGCAATCATTAACCAATATCTCAGTGAGATAACGGAAAGCGATCCGCTACGGTGTCAATTCGAACAACTTAAACAGCAGATAATCACGTTAGAACGCTGTTATTGTCTCTATCCTTCTCTGACAACTACCCTGGAAAAATTTTATAATGGGCTCTGCGATAACCTTGGCGAATCAGTCTACAGAGCGCTAAATGACTAAATTTTGATTTCAAAGCATTGCCTACTGAAAAATATTATCCACGCGGTGACCCTGCCCCCTGTGAATAAGCGGAGCAGGGTAGACTCGTTTGATTGGTTGGTATGACCACTGAACTATGAAGCGTTGGCCCTCATAGTTGCCTCAACGATAGTGAAATCTCAATAGCGCTCCTACCCAACCTATTTTAAGAGTGGTCTTAGCGTTTATCCTGGCCATAGTGCGGTGATCGTGGACCGTAGAGGATCCCATTTGAACGCTGCGCAGAGAGCAAACGGTTGGCGGTGATGCCCGCTATTTCATGTCCTTTGTCCATGAGGGTATGAGCAATTTGCTTGATTACTACGCTGACCAGCATCCCCAAAGGAGTGCCAACAGAACCAGAATCCTGCTCACTACTTGAAGCCGTGGCACTGCCAGACCATAGCGTTTTACCGCTCTTGAGATCGACCAATTTAGCCTCTGCCGTCACCCGGGTCTCACTGCTAATGATCTGATACCGGGGGCCGTACTCTTTGATCTCTAAGTAGAGCAGCGCATCGGCTCCGAAAATCTCCTGCATCTTTGTCGCACTGGCCGCACGAATATCGTGGGGTGTCGTCAAACCATTTTGCCGAAAGGTCTCCTCAACCACCGACACTGGAAAGACATAATAACCGGCCTCAGCCAAGGGATAAGTGATCTGCGTCAGTAAACTATGACCCGCTGTGATCTCTAGGGCCTGTTTCCTTCTCTTTGAGAGCAGCCACGAACCGCTATCATTGTCCGTTTTTACCAGAGTGACCGTATTACCACTGGTTGAATCATGAACGAATTCATGACCTAATGCAACTGTTTGACCAGCTTAGTCGGCAGGGGAAGCTCTATTTTTTGCCCAATCCTGAGCTGGCTACTGCTCAGCCGATTGTGGTGCTGGAGCGTGCGCCAAGTGAGCCCATAACGGGTTGCAATGGAAAACAGTGACTCCCCTCGCTGCACGATATGCAGGCGTGGTTGGAAAACCGTCTGGGTTTGAGAGGCCGCTGCTGGCGGCTTGCGAGCCGCTGGCGCCTGGGCCAGCGTAGTGCTTTGCTGGGGTGCTGCGGGCTGTACTCGCTGAGCCGCTTGGAAATAGCGCTTGATGCCACGATAGACTGCGTTGGCTATCTGCTGTTGATGTTGTGGACGCTTCAGCAGGCGCTCCTCCTCCCGATGCGTGATAAAACCGCTCTCAACCAGCAGCGAGGGAATATCGGGTGATTGTAATACCCCTAAGCTGGCATATTCCGGCTCCTGCTTATGCAGTGGAACCACTTTGGCTAACTCCTGAAGCACCGCAATCGCCACCTGCTGGCCCACCTGCTGGGAATGCCCAAATTGCAGATCTAATAGAGTGTGATGGAGATGACTATCGCGCGGTTGTGCTAATAGTGGGGCAGCGCCCCCTAGCAGCTGTGGCTTCGGTTGTGTAAGCCAGCGGCCGACCTCTCGGTAGGCCCGCTGGTTTGATAGTACCCAAATCGAGGCACCACGAGCCTGAGGGTTGGCCGCGCCATCGGCATGAATCGAGATCAACAGCTGTGCCCGCTGTTCGCGTGCTAGGGCCGAGCGCTCTCCCACTGGGATAAACTGGTCACTGCTGCGGATCAGTACGGGTGTAAAGTGGGGGTCCTTCTTCAACAGGGCGGCCAAGCGATGAGCTATCGCCAAGGTGATCTGCTTCTCCTGTGACCCACTCGGACCTACAGCACCGGGATCTTTTCCCCCATGTCCAGCATCAATCGCCACTATAACAGGAGCTACCTTAGCTGGAAGCTGCGGTTTAGGAGGTAGGCTCGGTGCGGATCGCCGCGGTCGCGAGCGAACCACCGGCGGCTGCAGGCGCTTGACACGACGTTGCGGCGAGGCTGATCCAGTGGTGCTAACGACGAGAGAATAACTGAGCAGCAGCAGCCACCCCCAGTGGCTCCAACCCAACCGGCTACTCATCCGTTAACCGTTGCAGCTGCTGTTTCCCCTGGGGAGAGTGCGCCTGCAGCCTCACCTGTCGCCCCGTCGAGTGCGTGCGAAATTGTAGGGTAATATCCGCTTCGGGAATTAACTCCCCGCCCTGTTGTGGCCACTCAATGAGTAGTATCGCGTTATCTTGCTGATAATCCCGAATACCAATCAGCTCTAACTCTGCCGGTTCGACAATACGGTAGAGATCGAAATGGTAGATCTGCCAAGGGGGAAGGGAATAGGACTCTACCAACGTGTAGGTGGGGCTTTTAACGCTACCTTGATGCCCTAAGGCGGTCAGGAAACCTCGACAAAAGGTGGTCTTACCTGCCCCTAATTCACCCTGTAAATAGAGCGTCATCGCTTGAATACAGGCGCGTGCAACGGTGGCCCCTAACGCCTCGGTTGCCGACTCATTCGGCAGCGCTAGGAGTTGGTAACCCATTTCCGTACTCCCTGTCCAGCCATGAGCCTGTGAGGGCTGCTTAACCCTTGCGGGTGCTTCAAGCCCCGTCACGCTGTCGTTTATCATCCGCTCTATTCTATAAGAGGTGGCTGAAAGATCAATAGCCCTGCTGACCGATCGCGGTTTGCATCGGCCGCACCCCTCTAAGATCCTAGATCCTTAAGCGGTTTGCTTAGCTAATGGTAGTGGCCGGTGGAAGCTGATGTTTCCGGGAACTGACGAACTGGCTCGGCCAGTTGTGGCTGATGATGAAACGAGACCTTTGGAGCGGGAAACGAGGCTCGAACTCGCGACCCCGACCTTGGCAAGGTCGTGCTCTACCACTGAGCTATTCCCGCAGTTGACTACCGATGACAGCACTTTGTGGTGGATTCAAAATAACGCTGCCTGCGCATTATACGAAAATTGCCAGGAAGCACAAGGGCCTTAACCAAAAAAATGACCCCCGGGAACCCTGAACCCGGGAGGATTGCTTACAGTGTGTGAACAATAGCCGATGAGTTCTCAGGGATTGAGGAAGGTTTCATATCCTCTTCATTCCCTGTCTGAGGGTCGCTGATCACGAGCATATCCTGCTTTAGGTTAGGGAGGTTAGCGTCACTATCAGTGACGGATCCTTTAATCGAACTATCCGGTTGTTCTTCCAAAAGCGCAAGTCGTAAATTTTTTAAATCATCTTCGGTTAAACGAAAAAATATGTTTTCTTTCAACTCACGTGGAAGTCTCCCAATATTTATTGGGAGACATTCATTGAATAAATCTAATTTTTTCTCTTCTTTTTCAATTTGTTTTTTAATTAAAATATTGAGATCCAATTTTCTTGTAACCTCTGAAGGTTTGTCAATTTTTAATTTTAATGATGATACAGTATTTTTATTAAAAAATAATTTGGTGAATTTTGTCGTATTTCCTGCTGTAATGAACTGACGAATTGTTATTTTATTACCTAAATTTTCTATAAGAATTTTGTCTAATTCCGAATCGTATAATAAATTAGCTATTTTTAAAATAAGAGATATTGGTGTCTGTCCTGCATTATTTGTTACATATAATTTAGCACTGTCTTTTAAGAGAAATGAATGTAATATATTTAAAACATGTATACTGGACGACCCTATAGTATCTAAATTTTCAGCATATCGTTCAACAAATCTATAAGCTTCATCACTAGATAAGTGAACGGCGGTAAACCCTTCTTTATTTTTTACGTTTAAATCTGCGTCATTTTCCAATAAAAATTCTACCATACTTAAACGACTGTCTCTAACAGCCAGGTGAAGTGGAGTATATCCATCTTTATCTTTTATATTTATATTAGCGCCTTTTTCTAACAAACGTTTTAAAGTATCCGGATTATTTCTTAAAACAGCTAGGTGTATTGCAGTACGTTCAAGGTTATCCTTTACATCTACATCTTTTACTTTTTCTAACAAATGGTCTAAAATATCTAGCTGACGGTTGTAGAATCCCCCTAGATCGATACTAATTTCAGCGCACAAGTGAACAATTAAATGAAGTGGAGTATGTCCATAACCATTCTTTATGTTTATATCTACTTCTTCTTTTAATAGACGCTTTACAATATTTAACTGATTAGCCTCGATAGCTCGATGAAGTATAGTATATCCGTTATCATCTTGTTCATTTAAACTTCTTCCTTCTGCTAATAAATCATCTATTTTTGATAAAAAATTTAACTCTGTCGTACTAGACATAAGCTACCATTTGATTAATAAAATAAATAAAAATAGGAAGTACGGAGTGTAGCATATAATAATTGGTAACGAAAATGATCAAAGAGAAACTTCCTCGTTTTATTTAAGCTTTATGCCGAGGTTCACAAGATCTATATGATAAGTTATCGCGAAAAATTAACTGCAAAAATATTGCCATAAGAGCTCAACAAGCGGTTAATTTCTGTATTGATAGTTTGTTTACTCCAGGTTACCAAGCGGCGCCAATGATACTTAGCTTGTTTCCAAACTATCTCAATCAAATTAAGCTCTGGACTATAAGCGGGAAGATAAAGAAGTACCATATTGTTCTCCACGAACCACCGTTTCAATGTCTCTTGCTCAATGCCATGATGAATACTGGCATTATCTAATACCACAAAGGTATAGCGTTGCTCACCCTTCTGGGCAATATCCTCTAAAAAGTCAACGACCTCTTTTCTTGTCACATTTTGCTCAATAATCTTATGGGACAAGGTGTTAGCTGAAAAATCTAAAGCCCCCAGTACCGAACGTCTGCAGTGTGGTTTTGGTTCTACCCGATGCGGCTGCCCTCTAGGTCCCCAACCATTCTGAACAGGAGGGGTAGAGGAAAAACCACTTTCATCAAAATAGATCAAACGATATTTGTTGTCTTCACGGGAGAGCAATTTGAGCCTTGAGAGTACAGCTGATTTTGCAATGTAACAGGCTTCATCACGTTTTTTTTAAGTGAATAACGTGATCTTTTATAGGAGAGCCCTTGCTCTTTAAGCGCCGAAGCGAGTGTTTCTAGCGTGCAAGGTAAGGCACCATGTTCAGCTTCCACTCGTTTGGCTATGCCTGCTAAACTCAATGATTCCGAGCATGCAGCGTCGACAGCACTGGCAACCATTTCTGGCGACAGCGCTCGTGGTCGGCCGCCGTTATATTGACAAAGCAGGCCACAAATACCTGCTCGGCGCCACCTATGGATCCAGTTATACACCGCTCGAAAACTAACCAAAAGCTCCTTGGAAACTTCAACCGGTTTGAGTCCCTTGGCTAGTAGTAACAGTCCAGCTCCTCGCATCCTGGTCTCTCTATAATGATGGTTTAAAGATAGTTGTTGTAATGTAAAGCGCTCAGTTTCTGTCAATTTTATGGACAATTTCATTGGGCAACAGCATGCAGAGTGAAAATTCATATCTTTAGCATAACTCATTGCATTTCATTTTTATAGAGCACTTACCTGAATTTTTAGCCCACCAATTAGTAAGAACCACTACCCCTAATCCCCCGCTCTCAAATTGCAGTTTTTTCCACTATCCACTTGGACTGGTTCAGTATCGAAAAATGAATGGGGCACGACGTATCCTCACCCGTTCGGTGCTCATTCGCTTTGCTCACTCCGCTCCGCTGCGGCTTCCGGTGATCCCTTGACAGCTCTCCTCTCTAAAAAGTTCTTCAGACAGACCTAGTGGGAACGAATCTATAATTTCACGACTTCAGCTGAGCGGTCTTGATCAATGTTATTTTGTGTTGGAAACAGAATTTCTGCCACCCATACGACCAGCAGCCCACCTGCCAGCTTTATATAAACCCTTTCCTGCAGTCAAACCAGCTTTCCCTACACTTTTAGCCGCCTTTGCACCAAGCGAGCCGTACCGCGCTAAATGGCTTATTCCCACGACAGCCATTGTGAATCCACCCGCCAGCGCTGCCGCCATGGGTAAAACACTCTTCACCACTGCATATAAAATTCCAGCGACGATCAATAGCTCTAAAGACACCAAGAGCATGTTTTGATCAGAATCAAAATTTATCTTTTGAAGTTCTACACCGTAGACTTCAATCGCCAACACCATAACCACAGTAGTCAGCGCAGCAATCAATATGTGATTCAGAAGAAAGCTGACCCAGGAGTCAAAAAACTTAGCAGTGACAGGCCACATGGCGCATAAAACAAATAAAGGCCCTATAGCAAAAGCTAGCTTTAACATGACGGTCGACATCATGACAGCGATGCCACCCACACAGACCACCAAACCAAAACCTGTCATAATCAGAGCAGCAATAAGCCACCAAGAGAAAGCTAACGAAAAACTACCCCACCCAGCTGATGTAGCCTTTTGGCGACACTGGAGAACAATCTCAAGCCCTTTGCTTAGGCTATTATCCAAAGAGGCGTAGATTGAACTCCCTGTATCACTTTGACTAAAAGCTTGTGTTAAACTTTCCTCTATCCCTTGAAAAAAGCCAACCACCCACTCCAGATAAAGATCTGTTTTTAAAGCTAGACCACCAATCAATATAATTTTTGCAGACTTAGTTATAAAATCACTGAAAGGTTCCTGTATTTTCCCCAGTAAAATCATATAACCATAAAGAATAATATAAACAGTGGTAAAACTAATAGCCCAGGGAGTTATTTCCTTGATTAAACTTGATGAAGTATTAATTAAAAAAAACTGTAAAAAATTATCAAAAGTTCCACCAATCTCTTGAAATACGTTGGTTGTTATTGAAGTGATCATTTTTTATTTTTTGAACTGTTATTTTTAAGTGCCTTTTGATATATCTCATAAATATTTTCTATGCGTTTAACCCCAAGGCCACCACGTTTTTCAGCATCGAGCTCATTCTCTGCCTGCATGGCGTTAACACAATTGGGAGAGTTCTCAAGTTCTCCCGGATTATCTCTACAGCTAGCCAGCATCGCTTGCCGCTCTTCCTGGTGTTCTTTGAACCAGGTCACAGTGTGAATCTCTTCTTTTTTGGGTTGCGTGATTTCCACTACTACTTTTTGTGGTGTGACAGATTTTTTAGGTTTGTCTTCAAAACAGCCACTGAGCAAAGTCGTTCCTAGCAGGGTGACAGTCATCATTAATTTTTTCATGGATTTTTCCTCTAACGCCTTCTGGGAAATTTCATTGACTTAATGTTTAAACCCCCTCGTTTAGCGGCATCCTGCATAGCCATTTCACGCTCTCGTTGCTCCTGTAGACGGTCTTCAGCCGCTGCCACCATAGTGTACATCTGCAGTTTAGTTTGTTCATTCTGGATGTTGGCTTGTTCAGCAGCAATCCGTCCCTGCAGCTCCGCCATCGCTTTGGGATCTTGCGTGGTATGATCTTGCTACCCTTTAACGGACACAACGAAGAGGAACAAAGCGTATAATTTTTTGTTACTTTTTGAGGTGAAGTTATGAATCAAGGGGAATCAAGGAGCTATGATAAGGAATTCAAGCTGAATGCGGTAAAGCTGTATCACAGCACTGGTAAAACGCTCTGTCAATTGAGCGAGGAATTGGGAGTTCCCAAGAGTACATTGGCAGGGTGGGTCCATCAGCATAACAAGGATGGTGCAGAGGCTTTCCCGGGCAAAGGATACCTGAAAGCGTCTGATGCTGAGCTCAGTCAATTGCGGAAAGAATTGGCGATAGCACGCGAAGAGAGGGATATCCTAAAAAAAGCCTTGGGCATCTTCTCAGTGGCCCGCAAGTAAAATACCAGTTTATGCAAAAGCATGCTGGGGAATTCAGCGTAGAGAGGATGTCCAACGTGTTAGGTGTATCCCGCAGTGGCTATTATCAGTTTATCAAGGCTGAGCCATCCAAGCGCTATTGTGAGGATGAGCGTTTAATATCTGAAATTAAAGAGGTTTATACCATAAGCAACCAAATTTACGGTAGCCCACGTATCCATGCTGAGTTACGAGCTAGAGGTGAGCGCTGTTCACGCAAACGGGTTTGTCGGCTAATGAAAGCAGCCCATATTGCGGCTAAGATGAAAAAACGATTTAAGGTAACCACAATAGTCGATCCAAAGGCCGCAGTGGCGCCTAATTTACTCAAGCAGAAGTTCACAGCCACTCGCCCTGATCAATACTGGGCAGCAGATATTACCTATATTCCGACCCAAGAGGGATGGTTGTATGTTGCTATCGTACTGGACCTGTTCTCTCGTAGTATCGTGGGGATGGATATGCAAGCTCACATGACCACCGAGTTAGTAGCCGCAGCATTACGCCAGGCAATAACACGGAGGAAGCCTGCTGCAGGTCTCATCCACCACTCCGACCGAGGCAGCCAGTATACCAGCAAAGGATTCAAGGCTGTATCGGCGCATCACCAGATAACGCTTAGCATGAGTAGTACGGGCAATTGTTATGACAATGCAGTAGCAGAGAGTTTTTTCCATACCTTAAAAACAGAGCACACCCACTTTGAACGTTTTGAGAGCAGAGAACAAGCCAAATTGAGCATTTTTGAATACGTAGAAGTGTTTTATAACCGACAGAGACGGCACTCAACGCTAGGCTATCTGTCTCCTGTAAATTTTGAAAAAAATTGGTTATCCCAGGTCGCTTAAGGTTTCTCTTCTCTGTGTCTAAAAAAAGGTGGCAAGATCAGTATTGATGGCGGACATTAGCTGGTCTATCTGTTGAATGCGACTTTGGGCTGATTGATAGGCATCTAAAGCGAACCCTTTGTCTTGTGCCGGTTTTACCGCTCGGGCTTCGCAGGCTAGTCGCTGTTCCTTGTTGCCTATATGTGAGCAGCTATCAAAAATATGGTTTTGGTCATAGATCTCTTTGCCACTACCGCTTAATCCGGCGTAACCACCCATCCGTACTCGGTCATAAACACTCTGCCAATCCTGTGGAAGATAATTTTTTAGGGCTGGGTTATCAAAGATTTTCCCTAAGTTGCGTGATCCAGTGAGCGCTGCATGCTGGCTTTCTAGTTGCTTGATTTGGCTGGTCATCTGTTCATACTGCTGTTTCCATTGCGCCATGGTTTGGATTTGCTGCTTAATGTTGTTGCTTAAGTTGAGTTTGTCGATAACGACTATTGCTTGAGCATGGTTCCCAAACAGTCCCCAAACCGACAGTATCATCCAGAGCAAAAAGGTCATCCAGCTGGGAAAGTGATCCATGGTGTCCTCCTGAGTAAAACGCCTGGGGACTCCAAGCGTTTTAACGGTTCAGTTAAATGGCGATACTCAGTTGCAGCGCGGCACCTAAATTTCTTTTAGAGCCAACCATTCCAGTCACATCAAATTTAACCTTTTCACCCGGGTGAAAACCAAAACCAACAGTGGCCATGTTCGGTTTGCTATTTTTCATGTCAATCCGATAACCGGCGCGGAGTTTTGCCCAGCTCAATGCTTCCCATTCAGCACCGACAGCAGCATATTGGTTGCCTTTTTGATTGGAAAACGCCTTGATGGGGGTCAAATCAACATCAGCAGCAGCGGTGAAACGCTCCCAGCGATAGGAGGCTCCGGCCGTGACTAACGGTGATGTCTCGTAAGTAAAGCTTTTGTCGTTAATGGCTTTAGTTTCCAGTTTATTGCGGAGCAGATTTTTACCTACCAAACCGACCGTCAGTTGCTCTGAAAGCTCGGCAGCCACACCAAGATCAACATTGAATTTCTTGTGTTGTGATTGGTACTGACTGGCTTTCATATCCTTGCGGTCGAATTTATTAACCCCCACTGCGTAGTTATAGATTTTAATCTCCTGCATTTTTGGAGAAAGTCCGATGTGCAGGGGTTTACCGGCCACTTCGAAGCTACGAGCGACTGAAACACCATAGTCAGTGACCCAAGACGCTAGGCCACGCAGTTCAGAGTCTGTGTTGTGCTCAAAGTCTACAGCTGGGACTTGTCCATTCTGGATCAAATTAAGCAGTCTTAAGTCTGCTTCGTCAACCATCGTATGTACGGTGGCATCTGCGTGTGTTTTAGCGAACAAACCTATTTTATTAGTTTCTGAAGGAATGATGACGCTTGCTGACAGGCCAATATTGAAGTTAACATTTTTATCTTTGACTGCTTCCAGGATAGATTTCAGTTCCCCAGCCCCTTGTTGGGCATTCATAAGGTGGGCGTGGCGGTTGCTTTCATACTCATCCACCTTCGATTTGATTTTTTTGAACTCATCAATCAAATGGTTTTTGTCTGACAGCTGTAGGCCGAGTGAGGGGATGGTCAGGCTAAGTTTATTGGTTTTGGCGATTAAAGCAGGGTTGGCTAGTAGTGCGCTGTTATCCATAGATGAAGCGACCCCGACTCCGCCCATAGCATCATTTCGAGCATCAAAATAGGTGTTGGCAGCCAGCGCATTGCCGGCTATTAATAGGCTCACTGCTGAGGCTACTGCTGTTTTTTTGATCATTCCTTTTTATTCCTTTCGAAAGGTTTTGGTTAAAATAAAAAAACTACCTTGATATTGTACCATTAATTACCAGCAAAACAATATTAATTCATAATAAATTATGCTATTATTTGTGTTAATTTTTTTATAAATAACATTGAGATTTTATGGGTTATATTATAGCAATCATGATGTTTATGAGCTCTGTGATGGGACTATGGTTTTTTAATCAAAACCAAATTTTAATAGAAAACAGTATTCACCATTCAGAAACAGAGTCCTATATCAATCATATAAAAATCTATGCGGATGCCCTTGAGGTTTTTATTAAAACAAAGCCAGTCAATCAAGAGGAAGTGGCTGATAATCAACTCAATCTACCTGCATGGTTTACCGGAGACCACAGAATTAAAAAACAGCTTTTTTCAGGAAGAGGCTATGTTTACCTACCAGCAGTTCCCGGTCTGTTTGAATCCTTGCATCAAGCACTTCATGGTTCACTGCTCTTAGGAAAAGTCAATAATCAGAAGATGGTTCATTTGACTGAAGGAAAACTAGAGATTCCTTTGCCACCAGATATTCCTGATGGATATATTGTTTATGTTATTTAATGTATTGATGCTAACAATTTTTCTATTGGTTAGCGTTTTACTGTATAAACCAATTATTTTATTGTCAAGAATTATTGTTAAACATCTAGAAACTCAGGTTTTAGATAACACAGGGTGTTTTACTAAAGAAGCGTCAAGTAATCAATATCAATCTTCTGTCAATAATTTTTTTGTAATTTTAGCTGTTTTTATTATTTCAACAACTTCTATTTACTTTAATGGTTTTTATCTGCTTCTAGGTTTTTTGTTATTAACTTGCGGTATTATTGATTTTGAAAGACGCTATTTACCTGAAGAGCTAACCACACTGCTGCTCTGGTCAGCGTTAATCCTTTCAGCCTTAGGGTTTGTAGAGTTGCCGCTAAAAGAGAGTGTGTTCGGAGCAGTCAGTGGTTTTAGTTTTATTTTTGTCCTAGATTGCTTCTTAAAGGCGACTAAACGAGGAGCGTTCGGCTCTGGGGATGCCTCATTTTTAGCAGCCATCGGCGCTTGGAGCGGCCCCCTAATGGTTCCCCTGGTTTTTAGCCTAGCGTTGCTCGGCCACTCGAAGGGTGGGGCTAGAAAGCCTTTTGGCCATCGCTTGGCTATGGCCGGTTGGGTTTGTGTTCTGCTCAGGTTAATCGCCAGAAAACTGTAGGAAACAAAAAAGTTATCTACAGTTTCACGGGATAATTCTGTGAAAAGAGCGTCCTAACGCTGGATTCTACTGAGATAACAGTGTTGTATACTTTTCAAGCAATACAAACAGCTATCAATGCAGGCGCAGTTGTGACATATCTTCATCGGAGAGCTTAGTGACTCTTTTAACAAATTTTTCATCGGCGCCTTCAGCTAACATACCTTTGGCGATGGCAAGTCGCTCGTCTAATCTACCGCGCTGTTCACCACGTTGTTCACCACGTTGTTCAAATCTTTGTGCAATGGTCATCACATCCTCCTGCGAACTAGGAACTGCTCGGATGATAGTCTCTACAAGCGCATTCTCATCAGAAACTTCTCCTATTCTCCACATATAATACATCAAAGTCCTGGCTAATTCACGTGTAGGGTTGGCAATAGCCCAAGCCTGAGCTAGCAAAATCGCTTTTTCCAGTAGGTCTCTAGACCAAATATGTTTCAGTACCGCCTCTAGTAGTGCAATGCTTCGATGAGTGAGTATCTCTTCGTCTGGAACGACGGTGATGTCCACTAAGGGGAAGGGTCCATGGTATAGCTGCTCAGCCAGCGCTACGTTCTCAAAGCAGTCGACAAAGCGCATTTTGTTGGTATGGGGATAGGGTTGTTTGGGCCCGTGATAAAATAAGAGCGGCACTACCAGTGGAACCACCTTAGATTCCTGGCCTCTCTTTTTCGCTTGATCGAGATGCTTCTGCATCACAGCTAAACTGTAGCGCAATAGCCGAAAGGGCATTAGGGGGTCATCACTGCTTTGGTGTTCCACTAGGCAGTAGATATAGCAATCTTCACCCTGAGTGCTTTTGAGTGAATACACAATATCGGAACAGTACTGTTTTATATCCTCATCTACAAAAGAGCCAGAGGAGAGGCTGAGTGTCGTGAAATCCAGCTGCTGCTGAATCACTGCTGGCAGGTGGGCTCTCAAAAAATCCTCAGCGACCATTAAGTCGCTCATACATTTTTTGAATACCCCATCGTGAGGCATTGATGGGTCTTCTGGTGTTGACCTATTTTTAGTTGTTTTAGACACTGGCTACTCCAGTAGGGATTTGGAAAGATTTTGATACAAACGATCAGCCTGACTGTGAAGCGCCTCACAGGCATCAACTTGATCGTCTAAATCCAAATCCTTGAGGTTTTCAAGCAATAGTGAAGCCTGGTCCTTCAGGGCGAGGATATCAGGCGCCCTATAGTGGTCTTTGTTGCTGTTCAGTCAACCCTTTCTCAGGTATTGGTATACGGTCTCGCGACTGACGCCAAATTCGCGAGCGAGTTTGGCTTTTTGTTCTCCGGCTGCTGCCAATATCTGCAGTTCAGCTATCCGCTCTGTTGAGAGCGCTTTTTTACGACCTCGGTAGGCTCCACGCTGCTTGGCGAGCGCAATCCCCTCACGCTGCCGTTCACGAATCAGGGCGCGCTCAAACTCGGCAAATGCGCCCATCACCGACAGCATCAAATTTGCCATCGGAGAATCTTCGCCAGTGAAGGTCAAGCACTCCTTGATGAACTCGATGCGCACGCCTCGCCGGGTAAGCTGCTGCACTAAGCGGCGCAGATCGTCCAAGTTGCGTGCCAGCCGGTCCATGCTGTGTACCACCACCACGTCTCCTTCACGCACAAAGGAGATCAAAACATCCAGTTGCGGTCGTTGAGTGTCCTTGCCTGAAGCCTTGTCGGTGAATACTTTATCGACTTGAACATGTTCAAGTTGGCGCTCCGGGTTTTGATCAAAGCTGCTGACACGGATGTAACCTATGCGCTGCCCCTTCAAGATAGCTCCTAAGCCTGAAAGTGTCAGGAATAAATCTATGACGTTACGCAGCAAGTGTCAACAAATTAAAATAACACTCTATTGTGACGTTTATAACTGACCCACCCTGACATCAGGTTAGGGTGTACTTCAAATTGACATAGTGTTTGATTGATTCAGATTTAATCTGTATTATTATAAATGTACAATTATGATTTATTGTCGAATAGTTATAATGTAACTAACCAACTCCGGCAAATTTCAATGGAGATTCAATATGGCTCAGACAGCAACCAAAGTGCTGACCACACATGTACCACTTCCATTAGCTGAGAAAGTTGAGCAAGTAGCAGAACGAATGGAGCGTTCACGCGCCTGGATTATAAAACAGGCACTATCGGCTTGGCTCGAGCAAGAGGAAGAGAGAGAGCGATTGACTCAAGAAGCCCTGGCTGATGTAGACGTCGGTCATGTCATCGCGCACCAGGATGTACAAGCGTGGGCAGATAGTCTGAGTACAGACAAGATAATGCCGGTACCCTGCTGATGGAGTTAAAGTGGACCAGCAAGGCGCTTTCCGATCTGGTTCGGCTCTATGAATTCCTAGCTCCGGTGAACCAGCCAGCTGCTGCACGAGCCGTACAGGGGCTAACCAAAGCACCGACTATTTTTCTAACCCATGCACGTATCGGTGAACAGCTTTTCGAGTATGAGCCGCGTGAGGTTAGGCGGCTTCTTGTCGGGCACTATGAAATGCGTTATGAAATTCAGGACTCTTCTATTTACGTGCTGAGGGTGTGGCATACCAGAGAAGATCGCTGACATTGTCAGCCGCTCTACGCCAGCAGAAAGGCTTAGCATACGATTTTTTCCGTTTGGAGAGTAGCGGAGCACTTTTCAATACCCCGCCCTCGCAGAACCGGACTTGGAGCGTTACACCATCCGGCTCCCAGTTTGATCTTGCTACCCTTTAACGGACACAACGAAGAGGAACAAAGCGTATAATTTTTTGTTACTTTTTGAGGTGAAGTTATGAATCAAGGGGAATCAAGGAGCTATGATAAGGAATTCAAGCTGAATGCGGTAAAGCTGTATCACAGCACTGGTAAAACGCTCTGTCAATTGAGCGAGGAATTGGGAGTTCCCAAGAGTACATTGGCAGGGTGGGTCCATCAGCATAACAAGGATGGTGCAGAGGCTTTCCCGGGCAAAGGATACCTGAAAGCGTCTGATGCTGAGCTCAGTCAATTGCGGAAAGAATTGGCGATAGCACGCGAAGAGAGGGATATCCTAAAAAAAGCCTTGGGCATCTTCTCAGTGGCCCGCAAGTAAAATACCAGTTTATGCAAAAGCATGCTGGGGAATTCAGCGTAGAGAGGATGTCCAACGTGTTAGGTGTATCCCGCAGTGGCTATTATCAGTTTATCAAGGCTGAGCCATCCAAGCGCTATTGTGAGGATGAGCGTTTAATATCTGAAATTAAAGAGGTTTATACCATAAGCAACCAAATTTACGGTAGCCCACGTATCCATGCTGAGTTACGAGCTAGAGGTGAGCGCTGTTCACGCAAACGGGTTTGTCGGCTAATGAAAGCAGCCCATATTGCGGCTAAGATGAAAAAACGATTTAAGGTAACCACAATAGTCGATCCAAAGGCCGCAGTGGCGCCTAATTTACTCAAGCAGAAGTTCACAGCCACTCGCCCTGATCAATACTGGGCAGCAGATATTACCTATATTCCGACCCAAGAGGGATGGTTGTATGTTGCTATCGTACTGGACCTGTTCTCTCGTAGTATCGTGGGGATGGATATGCAAGCTCACATGACCACCGAGTTAGTAGCCGCAGCATTACGCCAGGCAATAACACGGAGGAAGCCTGCTGCAGGTCTCATCCACCACTCCGACCGAGGCAGCCAGTATACCAGCAAAGGATTCAAGGCTGTATCGGCGCATCACCAGATAACGCTTAGCATGAGTAGTACGGGCAATTGTTATGACAATGCAGTAGCAGAGAGTTTTTTCCATACCTTAAAAACAGAGCACACCCACTTTGAACGTTTTGAGAGCAGAGAACAAGCCAAATTGAGCATTTTTGAATACGTAGAAGTGTTTTATAACCGACAGAGACGGCACTCAACGCTAGGCTATCTGTCTCCTGTAAATTTTGAAAAAAATTGGTTATCCCAGGTCGCTTAAGGTTTCTCTTCTCTGTGTCTAAAAAAAGGTGGCAAGATCAGTTTGAGGCATTCCCAATGGGCAGGGAAATAAATTATGTCTAATACGTACTGGCGGTAGCCATACTTTGAGCACCTCTCCGAAGCGTGCCCAGCTAATACTTTTGCGCTGGCTTCGGCGGTTAAGCCATTTGAACAGCAATCGGCTTATGCGGTAGACATAGGTTCTCAAGCTACGGCTATTGCCGCTGATGCCGAAGTACGCAATATGCCCCTGCATGTGCCGCCGTGCATAATCCATCATGGCGCGACCTCCACTTATGCGCAGTTTGCCTAGTTGTAGGCTAACTTCTTTAACTGGACGGGATTCCCACCCGCTAGTTTATGCAACATTGCCAAGCCGCAACCGTGAGGAGACCCTTCTTACGGCTGGCCTGGTAAACACTTTCGCAGTATATCTGAGTTATCAGGCAATTCATTATCAATAAAATTTACTTCGAAAAACTTCTCTGCGCCTAATGCCACTTTTGAAGAATCTACAGATAAGTTAATGCCAGAAATACAACTGGCATTATCAAGAATATTTTTCTTAGCAATTTGGCTTTCAGGCATAGTACAATTTATGTGTTCCATTAATTTACCAACCACAGCATCAGGTCCTAGTAAATCAACTGCAACAAGAGTACAGTTTCCAGCAGTTGATTTACCAGCATATTTAGCAGTCGCAATAGTTGTACAAACTGTCTTCTCAGCTGCCCTGAGAAGATCGGTTGAAGTAATACTGCTTGAGGCTACCTTTTTAGGTGCAGAAAAAATATCGTCTGCTGTAAAAAGGTTACTTTTGTCCATAAGATTAGCAATTTTACCTGCTTTCTCAAGACGACATATATCATTTTTTCCTAAACAATTCGATGACGACGAGCTTGAGCTGCTTGATAACATATGACGACTCTTAGAAATATCTACTTCCGTATTGTGCATTTCCCTAATGTTTTCATTTGCTTCTCTGATTTTAAGTTTAATTTTATCTACATTTATAGGAATCTTAAGACCCTCTGAAACAGGAATGTTCACTTTTGTAGGTAGATGATCAAGAATATTTAAACCGCCCTGCAAAAAATCAGAATTATTTGGATTTAAAGTGTCTTCAGGAGCATTTAGGTAAAATTTTTCTGCAGAATTGGTTGCTGGGATCAGCTTATTGAAGTCAGTTTTTTTTTGACTGAAAAACTCCGTTAACTCCTTATTTCTACGAAATTTCCCTAACTCCATTGCCAAACCTTTTTCTGCATCATCTTGATTATTGGGTGGTGGTTTATGGGTTGCAATAGGCTGTAAAAAATTCCTTGTTTCACGATCTAAAATAGCAACGGTACTGTAACCAGGTGCTGCTAATAAATTCATATCGCTCGTATTGGTAGTAAAAGAATTTAACTCTTCTGTCCTGCGCTTACTCACGATTCCTTCTGCTAATCCAATTATCGGATGTTCAATTTTTTGTATCTTTTCTTGCTTCTCTTCTTCCCTTAAACGCTTCTCCTCTTCCCATTGTTGTTCAAGTTCTTCTCTTTCCCTACGGGATTTCTCACGTTCATTTTGCAACACATCATCCCAGCTACTGGAATTTTCATCACCATAAAACGTGTAACAGCGATGACTATTATATGTAATCCCAGCGTTTACGCCATGATCACCAAATGATACACCAACGCCTATCCCACTGATGATCTCACTGACTACATTCCCCATAAGTAATACCTTTATATTCTGTAAAAAAGTTACTTATAACATAAATATTATTTTCCCAACAGATAATTGTCCAAGGTAATATGTCACCGTTACCCAACCATAGCAGCCAATGCACGTTGTGAGTCGGCACACCCCTGATCTGCTGCCTTCTGAAACCACGCTGCCGCAACCTTATGATCTTTCGTTACTACTCTGCCATTGAAGTACATCACCTCCAAGTTATATTGACCAAGGATGTAACCCTGTTTAGCCGCCTCGTGGAAGCACCTGAGTGCGAAACCGTCATTATGTTCTGGATATTGTGGATCGTGGTAAATACAGCCCAGATTGACCTGAGAACGGGAACACCCACGTCTTCGGGACTTTATCCTTCAGTGTCAGCATGATCTGTTACCTTTGCTCCTCGCTTCCTTTCGTGCCTACGCATCAAGCACCTCGTTACCGCTGTGCCTGCAAGGCTCGATACCAGGTTCGTGGCTAGTGGTTACCTGGGCGGGATTTCCACCCGCTAGTTTATGCAACATTGCCAAGCCGCAACCGTGAGCAGAGCCCTAATTCGAGAGCGGGTCATTGCAGGACTCGCTGCCGCCAAGCGGCAAGGCCGCGTTGGTGGGTGTCCCCACCCGCCATCAGCAAAGAGAAGCTGGAGGCGATCATCGCTGCTCTAGAGCAGTAGTATGTCAAAAGCCGCCGCTTGCCGTAATTTCGGGGTTAAGCGGCCTACCCTCATCGATACACTGGATCGAGTATGTTGGATAGCTCTAGGAAAAAATTTATCTCAAAAATAAATATCAAATAATGTTTATTTTTTCAATAAAATATGAATAATAGTAGCCTCTATATCAACGGACACACAAACTATGAAAAGGAATTCAAACAGAATTATGCCTAAATTAATAAAAAAACTCTCCAGGACAAATAAACCCTATTCAGAAGCATGTAGTAGCAACACGAACCATAAGTACTATCGACAAAGCCTTATAACCGACTTTCTGATCAAAAAATGTTTATTTGATGTTCGATTTACTACGCTAGAATCACCCTTCACGACACCTATTCCTATACCGAGATTTCATAAAATAAAATCGGAGGGGGCGCCTATTGTAATAGGAATCCCCTGTAAAGAAGATGGCCCTAAATTTAAAAAATCTATCGCAATAGATTTATTAGATACAGAGAGTCGAAATCATACCACCAGACTTTTATCTAATCTTCCTCAATGTTTGAGCTCGTTACCATATAGCAGCGATAGTCCTAGGGATTTAGAAAAATTTGGTGGTACAGGTTATTCTAATTATCAAATTAGCCTGAAAGGTATTAGTGTCAGCTGGCCTGTCTTTGCTGATAAATTTGTTTAAATAAAATTTTTTATGGTGGTATGTTCATAGCAATGAAAGTAGTTATTTGTGTGTAATGCTAGATTGGACCATAATGCAAGGTGAAACGCCCCGGGTAACCGGGTAGGTCTTATATCTTGATCCTTATCCTCTAAAGGTTAATGATCCCCAACTGATCATTGGGAGGTCACCGGTGAGTTTGTGGTAAGTCTTGGGCTTAAAGCTTGTTGAGTAGATTAAACCCCGGTGACCTATTTTTATTTATTGCCCTCAAGATCGAACGGTATCTTGTGCCTCTGAGCACGTATTGATAAGGCTGGTCCGGGTAATATCGACAATTTTCTGTTTTGGGAGAGTTCTTATGGGAAACATCGCAGTAGGTATTGATATTGCTAAGTTAAAATTCGATGTCGCTGTTTGGGTTGAAAGAAAAAAGTATAAAACGAAAGTATTCCCCAATACCCCCGCTGGTTTCACCCAATTGCTGAAATGGCTGAGTTGTTATGGTAACTGTCATATCTGTTTAGAAGCAACAGGAAGTTACAGTATTACTCTTGCTACTTTTCTAGCTGACAATGGCATTACTATCAGTGTGGAAAATCCTTCCCGTATTCATGCCTTTGGCCAGAGTGAACTGAGCCGCAACAAGACGGACCAGGGAGATGCCAAGATGATAGCACGCTATTGTGCGCTGCATACGCCAGCCCTATGGTCTCCGGAACCGCTGAGTGAACGTCAGTTAACTGCCCTGGTACGACACCTCAGTTCTTTAGAGGAGATGAAACGGATGCAGGAGAACCGGCAGCTAGTCGCTGATGAGGTCATCCAGTCCTCATTAACAGCTATTATTGCTTATCTAAAGCAGCAAATCAAAGAAACCAAACAAAAGATAAAAACTCATATTGATAACGACCATAACCTAAAGAAAAACAAGCAGTTACTAGAAAGTATTCCAGGTATTGGCGAAATAGTGAGCAGCAGCTTGTTAGCCTATGTCGGTGATATGTCGAAATTCAGCAGTAGCAAGGAAGTAGTGGCTTATGCAGGGCTTAACCCGAAACTATGTGAATCAGGTTTATTTAAGGGGCGAAGCCGGATATCCAAAACAGGCCATAGTGCCCTCAGGAAAGCGTTGTATATGCCAGCCCTGGCAGCAATATCCTGTAATGCGATAGTGAAAGCTCAATGGGAACGCTTAGTATCACGCCATAAAGGTGGCAAGATTGGCATCTGTGCTGCTATGCGTAAATTACTACAACTGGCCTATGGCGTACTGAAATCTGGGATGCCATTTGATGAAAAAATAGCGCTTGCATCGTGATGTGTAAGACGGTATCTACTCAACCCAAACCAAACCCCACTCTCTACACTCGCCGTGAGCAGGGGTGGTGATTTAAAGACATCACCACCCTCAGCAATAGCTTGGGTCGCTACGATCAGTCAAGGGTATGCTTCGCCCCATCCTTATATCTTGATTATTAGCTTTCAGAGGTTAATGATCCCCAACTGATCATTGGGTGGTCACTGGTGAGTTTGTACGTATCCTTAGGCTAAAAGCTTGTGGGTGAGAGTAAACCCCGGTGACCTTATCTATCATCGCCTTCAAGATCGAACGGTATCATGTGCCACGAGCACGTATTCATAAGGAAGGTCTAGGCGATACATCTAGTTGTCTGTTTTGGGAGAGTGGCTCATGGCAAAAACTGCAGTGGGTATTGATGTTGCCAAGTTGAAATTCGATGTGGCAGTTTGGATTGGCAGAAAAAAGTTCAAAACAAAAGTATTACCCAATACCCCCGCTGGATTTACGCAACTTCTGAAATGGCTAAATCCTTATGGTGCTTGCCATATCTGTCTGGAAGCAACTGGGAGTTACAGTACAGCCTTGGCTACTTTCTTGGCTGATAATGGCATTCAGGTCAGTGTGGAAAATCCTGCCCGTATTCATGCCTTTGGTCAGAGTGAGCTGAGCCGTAATAAAACGGATCAGGGGGATGCCAAGATGATAGCGCTTTATTGTGCAATGCACACGCCGGCGCTATGGGCTCCAGCTCCACTGAGTGAACGTCAGCTCACTGCCCTGGTACGACACCTTGGTAACTTAGAGGAGATGAAACGGATGCAGGAGAACCGGCAGCTAGTGGCGGATGAGGTAGTTCAGCCCTCATTGACAGAGATTATCGCTGCTCTGAAACAGCAGATTAAAGAAACTAAACAAAAGATAAGAGCCCATATTGCTAACGACCCTGACCTAAAGAAAAACAAGCAGTTGCTGGAGAGCATTCCGGGTATCGGTGAGATATTAAGCTGTAGCTTGCTGGCCTATGCCGGTGATATGTCAAAATTCAGCAATAGCAAGGAGATAGTGGCTTACGCAGGGCTTAATCCAAAGCTATGTGAATCTGGGTTATTCAAGGGGCGAAGCCGCATATCCAAAACAGGCCATGTAGCCCTCAGGAAGGCAGTATATATGCCGGCCCTGGCAGCCATATCCTGTAATGCGATAGTGAAAGCTCAGTGGGGACGACTAGTATTACGCCATAAAGGTGGCAAGATTGGCATCTGTGCAGCTATGAGAAAATTACTACAACTGGCCTATGGCGTACTGAAATCTGGCATGCCCTTTGATGCAAAAATAGCGCTTGCATCGTGACAGGTAAGACGGTATCTTACTTGATTCAGTAAAATTTTTTAGGATGGACATTATCCCAGTATAGGTTATATTGTTATATATATTTTATTGAAAATGTTATTTTTTGTGACTTTTTTCACAATTATACTCGGCTATTTCGGGTAGTGGTCTATAACGACTGATAGTGAAATTTGTCGATATAAGCACCAATGACGTTTTCATGGATCTCTATGGATTTGGAAAAGCAAATTGTGCGTCTAGCCAAGCGCTTGATAGGTGTTCGTAGTGTTAGATTATGACGCTCAATACGTTGAGTAAAAATCTTGCCTACAAGATGCTTGGGCTGTGGGAGGTGTTGCTGATAACTTGGCCAGCCATCGGTAGTAAACATTCCAATTGAAAATTTCTTAAGCAGTTGTAGTAAGCGCCGTAAGGTTGCAGTGGTTCTTGGCCCAAAAACATGGGCAAGTACCTTTTTACGTTTGGTGTCGACGCCATGGAAAAGCCAGTGTTGCTGGCGTTTATTGCCGACCCAACCCCATTGCTCGTCCATCTCACAAATCAGTGCCACATCAGCAATAGCTCGCTGTTGACTGCTCACCTGGGCGGGGGCTAATTTTTTTTTAAGCGCCGTATGACGGTATCTTTACTGATTCCAAGGACACGACTGGTATCTCTGACACCAGAACCATTGAAAGCCATATCTACAATGCGTTGAGCAGTTCCTGGCTTGTGGCCGTTGTAGCGGTATTCTACCTGGAAGTACCGCCGACAAGCCTGACAGTGAAAGCGTTGCAATCCGTTTGGTGCTTTTCCATTTTTGACCACCGTCTCTTGCCCACAGTAACGACATTTTACCTCCATAACCGCCATCCGAACAATTCCTTGTTTTGATGGCAATCATAACATATCAGTCAATAGAGGCCACCACCGGTTTGGTATGGTTTTTAATATTTTTGACATTTTCAAAAATAAAAAGGCTAATGGTTCAACGATGCGTACTGAATTGAACGTTCCCTTTAAAGAAAAAGATATAGTGAAAAAAATGGGAGCTAAATGGGATCCTGAAAAGAAAGTATGGTATGTCCCAAGTGGGGTCAATTTAGAAGATTTTAAAAGATGGATAGTAACAATACATAACCCTGGAATTAACTTTAGAGCAGATTATTTTTTTATAGCTGAAACCTCAGGGCGCTGCTGGAAATGCTCGAAAAACACCCGTTTTATTAGCCTTGGGTTATATCCTGGGTTTTTAACTGAAGTTTTAGAAGAGGATGAAAACCACCCATCCGAGATCTCCTCGGTGTGGATTGAACATGATTTTTATGCACTGCTTTACTACGTTCGAGAAATATCTGAGGATGTGTGTTGCCATATGCAATCACTGTCTAGCTTCTACAAAATTGACCATAGCAGCACCGCTAAGAGATCTTATTGGATGAACCACTGTGAATACTGCGGGGCTAAACAGGGAGATTTTATGGAGTATTGTGAGCCAGACGGATTATTTTATGGTGACCACATAGGCTCTCACATTATCCTGCATAATATTAGCGAGGAGTTAGTGGTTAACTGTGATTCATACAATCCCTGCTCTATTTTAGAGGATAATTAGGAAAATTTAGGTCTAATCCTGCCGGAAGGTACACGTTGGCAGGCATGATGTACCTAGAGGAGCTTGGCGTAGCCAAAAACAAGGCAAGTGCAATGAAACACTTTGTGCTCGCTACCACCAGAGGGGATTTGAATACCATGAAGTACATTATGGCTTTGACTTTGGGTGTGTTTATTAAATAAATAGAGACTGAGATGGCCAAAAAAACTATATCAGTAGCCTCATCAAACCAAGCAAGGGAAATCAAAGATCCCTTCGATAGGCTGTTCCGTCTATCCATGCAGGAAAAAAAGCTCGCAATCGAACTACTGAGTACCTACCTGCAACCTGGCTTGGCTCAAAAAATCGACTTCAGCACCTTAACGTTGCTAAACGGCAGTACTTTGTTGAAGAACTTGAGAATCACCCATCGGTTGAAGTGAAGTAGAGGCTGAGATGGCCCTAACTGACTGATGACATAAATTATCAACTCAATCCTCATCAATTTTATCTAATATTTATGCTTGGTTTCGGAAGTCTACATGAACCCTGTATTTTTCCCCATCAGTCAGTTGGACCCACCACCGACTAGCTGGTGACTGGTTTCAGTGCAATGGTCACCGCAGCCAGTGCTGGCGATAGTAGGCTAACTCAGCGATCGATTCATGGATATCGGCTAGGGCTTGGTGTGCTGTTTGCTTGTGGAAGCCCTCCAGTAATGTCGGCTGCCAACGCCGGGCGAGCTCTTTTAGGGTGCTGACATCAATGCAGCGATAGTGACAGTAGGCTTCTAGTTGCGGCATATAGCGCCGGAGAAACCGGCGATCCTGACCAATGCTATTGCCACACAGCGGCGATACCCCTGCCGGCACCCAAAGATCTAACCAGGCTAATAGCTGCTGCTCTATCGTCGATTCACCCAAGGTGCTCTGCTGTACTCGGGCGACCAGGCCACTATCGGTGTGCGTCCGCGTACACCACTCATCCATGGCGTTTAACACGTGAACGGGTTGAAAAATGGCTAAAGAGGCCGTTTCAGCTAACACCGTCAGCTGGGCATCCGTAATCACCACCGCTATCTCCAAAATACGATGTTGCTGCGGATCTAAACCGCTCATCTCAAGATCGATCCAGATGAGATTATCATTAGCCTTCACGCTACCTCCTCGCTGGTGCTGTACAAAACCTCAACGGGGCGATCAGACACTACCCCCTAATAGCCAAGCCACTACCGAGGCATTCGTCGGCGGAAACGCTACTGCCCGTAGATCCTGCTGCGCAATCCAGCGATGGGGTTGACCCTCTCTACCATAAGGCTCACCCTGCCACTGATCGACTAAAAAATAGTGTAGCTGCAAATGTTGTTGGGTCTGCGTACCCGCGACTGTCTGTAGCAATCTCGCTTGCTCAACCCGAATACCCACCTCTTCATGGAGTTCCCGAATCAATGCCTCCAGTGGCGTCTCTCTCTCCTCTAGCTTGCCCCCGGGAAACTCCCAATAGCCTGCCAATTCGGTATGATGGCGACGCTGGGTGATGAAGATCCGCTGTTGTGGATCACGAATCACCCCTACTGCAACTTGCACTCGGGGTGATAGCACCTTGGTAGCGGTTGTTTGAGGCTCTCGGAGACTAATAACGGCGCTCTCCTGTCACGGTCAACCCCGGCAGCTCTCCATGACACTGTTTATACTTTTTACCAGAGCCACAAGGGCAGGGGCTATTACGCCCCACTTTAGTACCCCCCTGTCCTAGCGGTCGTGGGATATCACGCGCCCTCTCTTCTAGGGGTTGATTCATCTCTGGATAGCTATACTGCAACGACTGTTGCCACGCTAGCTCGGCCGCCGCACGCTGTTGCTGCTCTAATAGCGCCAATGCTTGTGGTATCCGTACCTTGCTGACGGTACTCACCGCCTCATATTTAAATTGTTCAAGCAGTTGGGAAAATAGCTCAAAAGATTCGCGTTTATACTCCTGTTTGGGATCTTTCTGGGCATAACCCCGTAAGTAGATCCCCTGACGTAGATGGTCCATGGCTGCCAAATGCTCCTTCCATAAGCCGTCGAGGGTTTGTAACAGAATGCCTTTGGCAAACTGCTGCAGGGCCTCGGCACCCATCGCCTCTGCCTGTTGTTGATAGTGGGCGGCTGCTTGGGCTACCACCCAATCCACTAAGGCGGTTTCCGCTAACGGTGTCTGCTCTGCTAACCACTCCGCGATCGGTAAGTGCAGATCAAAATCATCCTGCAAACAGGTGGTTAACGCCGGTAGATCCCACTGCTCAGCTAAGATCTGTGGTGGGGCATACTGATGCACCACCGCTTCCAATACCGTGTGCTGAAAGGAGCTCAATACGGTGCTGATCGCGGCACTATCTAATAGCTCATTGCGTTGTGCATAGAGGGCCTTCCGTTGGGCATTGGCGACATCATCAAATTCCAACAGCTGTTTGCGAATATCAAAGTGATGCCCCTCAACTTTGCGCTGAGCGTTGGCAATGGCCCGCGTGACCCAAGGGTGCTCAATCGCCTCATCGGGCTGCATCCCCAAACGCTGCATCATTTTCGTCACCCGCTCTGACGCAAAAATCCGCATTAAACCATCTTCCATCGACAGGTAAAAACGGGATGAACCTGGATCCCCTTGACGTCCTGCTCGTCCGCGCAGCTGATTATCAATCCGTCGAGACTCATGACGCTCCGTACCAATGATATGCAGTCCACCAGCCGCCACCACCTGTTCATGACGCCCTTGCCAGGCGGCTTTAATGGCAGCTATCGCTTCCGGGGTAGGATCTTGAAGAGCAGAGATCTCTACTTGCCAATTGCCCCCGAGTACAATATCAGTCCCACGGCCGGCCATATTGGTGGCAATGGTGACCGCCGCCGGTTGCCCAGCCTGCGCAATAATCTCGGCTTCACGGGCGTGAAATTTGGCGTTTAATACCTGGTGGGCAATGCCTGCCAGGCGTAAGGCTTGGGAGAGCTGTTCCGACTTTTCAATCGAGATGGTGCCCACCAAGGTGGGCCGAGAGGCGGCAACACAGGCTTTGATATCTTCAATAATCGCCGAAAATTTCTCCTGCTCTGTTAAATAAACCACATCAGGTCGATCATCGCGGATCATCGGACAGTTGGTCGGAATCACTACGGTCTCTAACTGATAAATTTGCCGAAACTCAAACGCTTCAGTATCCGCGGTTCCCGTCATGCCGGCTAGCTTCTCATACAGGCGGAAGTAGTTCTGTAACGTGATTGAGGCTAGCGTTTGATTCTCATTTTGGATGCTGACCTGTTCTTTGGCTTCAATCGCCTGATGTAACCCTTCAGACCACCGCCGTCCTGGCATGGTGCGGCCAGTATGCTCATCAACAATGATCACTTCATCCTCTTTGACAATATAGTCCACGTTACGGGTAAACAGCGTCTGCGCCCGCAAGGCGACATTCACATGATGCAACAACGCAATGTTAGCTGAAGCATACAGTGACTCTCCCGATTGAATCAGCCCTTGACGGGTTAATAACTCTTCAATCAGTAGCTGCCCCCGTTCGGTGAGGTGTGCTTGACGCGATTTTTCATCCAGATAAAAGTGCCCTTCTCCCTGATAATCATCGCTATCTTCACGATCTTGCCGCTGCAGCTGGGGAATTAACGGATCAACGGCTCTGTAGAGCTCAGAGCTATCCTCTGAAGGCCCTGAAATGATCAACGGCGTGCGAGCTTCATCAATTAAGATAGAGTCCACCTCGTCAATAATGGCGTAATACAGGGGCCGTTGCACCCGCTGGTCGGCACTAAAAACCATGTTATCGCGTAGATAATCGAACCCAAACTCATTATTGGTTCCATAGGTGATATCGGCTGCATAGGCTGCTCGCTTAGCCTCCAGCGTCATTCCCGCCAGATTAACCCCGACGGATAGCCCTAAAAACTCAAACAGTGGCCGATTATTATCAGCATCCCGACGGGCCAGATAGTCATTCACGGTGACGATATGGACCCCACGCCCTAATAGCGCATTCAGATAGGCTGGCAGAGTAGCCGTTAAGGTTTTCCCCTCTCCCGTGCGCATTTCAGCAATACTACGCTCATGCAGCACCATGCCACCAATCAGCTGCACATCAAAATGGCGCATCGCAAATACCCGTTGACTGGCCTCACGAACCAATGCAAACGCTTCCGGCAATAGCTGCTCCAACGTCTCTCCCTGCCGGACACGGGCACGCAACGCCTGGCTGCGTTCGTGCAGCTGTTGATCGGTCAATAGCGCGAGTGAGGCTTCCAATGCATTGATAGTACTCACCGTTTTATACAGCTGTTTTAAAGTACGATCATTGCGACTGCCAAATAATTTCGTTAATAATTTAATAATCATCGGTTCCTATCACTCGCTTTATCCGCTTAAACTATCATTCACTCATTGGCTGCTTTTTTATTGATACAGCGGGCCTAGATCGGGAGACTTGATGATGCCTCACTGCAGCCCACAGCCATTAAACCATTGTCTTGGCAGCACACCGCTGCTGGCCACCCTGCAGCAAAAAATCAGTCAATTGCGCCAGCTCAATCAGGCATTACAGCCCCTATTGCCGCCACCGCTCCCTCGCTGGTGTCGTGTCGCCAACTACCGGCAAGGCATTTTAGTCATTGAAACCGCCAATGCCAGCTGGCTGTTACGTTTGCGTTATGAACAAATGCGTCTGCTGAGTGCCTTGCGACAACACGCATTGCCCGCCCTAGCGACCATCGAGTTTAGGATCAATCCCAACTTTGCAACCTCTGCCAACCCAGCCCCTCGTCGGAACCTCGAGCCACCCATGGCCTGCAAGCCTATCAGCGCCCAGAGTGCACAACAGCTCTATCTGTTAGCTCAGCGGGCTTCTCCCAACCTGCGGGCCGTTCTCCTAAAATTAGTGGCGCTAGCCCAGAGCACACCACCACACGATGCTGCTGACAGCGGCGCCCTCACCCGCTAAGATTGAGGGAGAGGTCGCTCATTGAGAACAGGGTATCATCGGCAAACGGCGCCAACTTCCAAGCCTGTGGCCGAGCCAGCAAAGTGCGTAGTAGGCGATTATTGAGTGCATGTCCTGACTTAAAGGCTTTAAAAGCCCCTAAGAGGTGGTAACCGCCAATAAACAGATCCCCAATCACATCCAATATTTTGTGGCGCACCAGTTCATCAGGAAAACGCAGCCCTTCTGGATTCAATACCCGCTGCTCGTCTAATACCACAGCGCAGTCTAAACTACCCCCTAAACAGAGTCCTCGTGCTTGTAACTGTGCCACCTCTTGCCTGAAACCAAACGTGCGCGCCCGGCTGATCTGTTGAATAAAACGGTCAGCAGAAAAGTTAAAGCGGTACTCCTGCACGTCGTGCAGGACTGCAGGATGGTTAAAATCAATGGTAAAATCCACACAAAAACCCTGATGAGGTCGTAGTTCAGCCCACTTATCATCCTCGGTGATGCTGACAGGTTCGGTAACCCAGAGAAACTGCTTAGGCGTATTGAGCACCTCAATCCCTGCTTGTAACAGTAATTTAATAAAGGGAAAAGCACTGCCATCTAGAATAGGCAACTCTGCTGCATCCACCTCAATCAGGATATTATCAATCCCCAATCCTGATAACGCGGCGTTCAAATGTTCTACTGTTGAAATCTTAACCCCTTGGGCATTCCCTAAACAGGTACAGAGCGGCGTAACGTGAACTAAGTCGGGATCGCCTATCAGCTCCACAGGGGGTTGACAGTCAACCCGTCGATAACGGATCCCCGTGCTAGCCTCAGCGGGAGCCAGCATGAGCGTGACCCGACAACCGCTATGCAAGCCAATACCGTCAATCTGTACGCGACGTTTAATCGTTCTCTGATAAATCACTGCTGTTAGCCTCTTAACCGCTGCCATTATCCTCGGAGAGCGAGCTTGCCAAAACCATTAATCGGCCCGCTGACGTAAAAAAGCGGGGATATCTAAATAATCCGGCTCCTGATCAGGAGTCACCGGCCGATCCGGGCTGTCGTTCGCTAAGGTCGGTGCTACTGTGGCCTGTGGGTAAGGTGGATAGGCGGCTCTCGATCCAGCATGGGGCACCTTCGTTGACAGCAAGGTGATTTCAGGTTTTTTATCCATGCCGATACCAGTAGCCACCACCGTCACCCTCAATTCCTCTTCCATCTGTGGATCTAAGGCTGTACCAATCACCACGGTAGCATTATCTGAAGCAAAAGCCCGCACGGTGTTACCGACCGTCTCAAATTCATCGAGTCGCAAATTAAACCCGGCTGTAATATTCACTAATACCCCACGGGCACCAGAGAGATCAATGTCTTCCAGCAGTGGACTGGAGATCGCCATCTCGGCGGCCACTTCCGCGCGATCTTCTCCACGCGCTACCCCTGATCCCATCATGGCATACCCCATCTCGGACATCACCGTACGCACATCCGCAAAATCGACATTCATCAGCCCTGGACGGGTGATCAATTCGGCAATCCCTTGAACAGCACCTTTGAGAACATCGTTAGCAGCGCTAAAAGCATCTAATAGGGAGATGCCACGGCCTAACACCTTTAATAGTTTATCATTAGGAATTGTGATCAAGGAATCTACCTGTTTCGAGAGCTCGGCAATCCCCCGTTCAGCAAAGGCCATCCGCTTTTTCCCTTCAAAACTAAAGGGTTTAGTGACCACCGCTACCGTTAAAATATCTAACTCTTTAGCGATCTCCGCGACCACCGGTGCTGCGCCAGTCCCCGTACCGCCGCCCATGCCGGCAGCAATAAACACCATATCAGCCCCCGCTAATAGGGCAGTCAGTGACTCTCGATCCTCTTCCGCAGCATGGCGGCCTACCTCGGGATTAGCACCAGCCCCAAGCCCTTTGGTAATATTGCCACCAATTTGTAGTGTCTGCCCCACGGTGCTATTCCGTAATACTTGGGCATCAGTATTGACCACAAAGAACTCTACCCCTTGGATCGCCCCTTTTACCATGTGTTCCACAGCATTGCTGCCACCGCCGCCAACACCGATGACTTTAATCACCGCATCGTTGGTCTCTTCAATGGGTTCAAACATCGCTTCTCTCCATTTTGTACCTGGTCATTGAATGCAGGGACTCAACAGCACTGTCCAGGATCATCTGGACTGCCCTATTCAATCGCTGCGCTGTCTAAAATTCCCTTTTCAGCCATCCACCTAAGCGTTTTAACCACTGAGTGACTGAACGCTGCTGCTGGCGTTCCGTTTCACCCTTTAATAAAGCGGCTCTGCCATAATGCAGTAATCCAACCGCTGTTGAGTAATCAGGCGTCTGTACATAATCCGTTAACCCCGTCATATTGAGTGGCTGGCCAAGTCGTACTTGCGTATTAAAGCGTTGCTGTGCACACGCTAATAACCCCTCTATTTGTGCGGCCCCGCCGGTTAACACGATGCCGGCTGCTAGCTGGTGCTTCATGCCCTGTTGCCGCAGCTGGATCTGCAGTTGCTGCAGGGCCTGATCAACTAATTGCAATAACTCCTGATAACGGGGCTCAATCACTTCAGCTAAGGTTTGACGCTGCAAGCTACGGGGCGGCCGGCCACCCACGCTCGGGACCTCTATGTTCTCCTCACGCCGCACCAGGGCGCCTAGGGCACAGCCGTAACGCACTTTAATCAACTCCGCTTCGGCCAGCGGTGTTCCAAAAGCATAAGCGATATCTCGGGTCACGACATTGCCCGCATAGGGGATCACTTGGCTATGACAGAGGGAGCCCCCCATGTAAATCGCAATATCCATCGTCCCACCGCCGATATCGACCACGGCCACTCCCAGCTCCCGCTCATCCTCCGTCAGTACCGCATCCCCGGAGGCTAGTCCAGAAAAAATCAGCCGATCGACGATTAGACCACAGCGTTCGACCGCTTTGATACTGTTTTTTGCCGTATCATGATGACAAGTAATCAGGTGAACGTTGGCCTGCATCCTAACGCCAGACAGACCGACAGGGCTCTTAATGCCCTCTTGGTAATCAATCGTAAAAGATTGCGGCACGACATGCAAAATTCGGTGCGCTTCACGAATGCGCACCGACTTGGCGGTATGAATGACGCTCTCCACATCCTCCTGCGTCACCTCTTCTTCGGCAATCGCGACCATCCCTAACTCATTTTGGCAGCGAATATGTTTGCCCGAAAGCGCTAAGTAGACCGAGGTGATATGGCAATCAGCCATCAGCTCTGCCTGCTCCAGGGCGCCGCGCACCGATTGTACCACTGATTCCAAGTCATTAACGCCCCCCTTATCCATACCCCGCGACACACAGTGACCCACCCCAATCAAATTGATGACGCCACCCGCTAGCAGCTCTCCTACGAGCGCAACCACTTTGGAGGTCCCAATCTCTAGGCCTACGATTAAGCGTCGCCCGTTCTCTTTGCTCATGACTGATCCTGATTAACACGTAAAGTGGGTGCCGGAGGCGCTGCCCAGCGCACGGCTACTCCTTGTTCGTAACGGAGATCGACGATCCGTTGTAACGCCGCGGCCGCTGACTGACTGGTTCGGGCGGGTCGCTGAATAAACAGCGGGTGGAGCAGCAGAAAGCGCTGCACGCCAATCACTGGATCTTGCCGTCCTAACTGGCAGTGAATCGACCCATTCAACGTCAGCTGCCAGGCCTGGCGCCGATTTAATCTCATTGCAGTGACGGTGAATCCCTGCAAGGCAAACTGGGAAGTTAGCCTATGCCAGGTCTCTAAGACGCGTTGTTCACTACCTTCAGGCCCCGATAACTGCGGTAACTGCTCTGCTGTTGAGGGGGCTAACGGGGCGGTAAATCGTTGACCCTGCTGATTCAGCAGCTGTTGATGAGCCCAACGAGCCACGGCTTGATGCTCACTGCAGTGCAGCAGTAACCGATTGGGCCACTGCTTACGTACTTGGGCTTGTGCAATCCACGGCAACTGCTCTAGTTGCCGCTGGATCAGCCGAAGATCCTGGGCCATAAAACTTTGCAAGGGCAGCAGCGGCTGTAGTGCTTGCCAGATCTCCTGTTCGCTGGTCTGCTGTAGCACACCCGATAGTTGCCAGTCCGATAGCGGCCAGCGCTGGGCATCACACAACCAATCCCTCATGGTGCGGATCCCCAACAAGCCGCCCCCCCCGACCAGGAGCACTCCGAACAGCCAGCCGAGTCGACGGATCAGCGCTTTCGGCTGATCCAAGCGCCTAATCGCTTGGCTAGCCATGCTGGCCTCTAGGAGGATCACTGATCGGAGCAGTGTGGGTCGAGCCGTCAACGGTCACTGAAGGCCCATCGGTTATCCTGATCGCGCCTAGCCAGTCGCTAGCAGCGCCTGTATTCCCGACAAGCGGCCAACCATGAGCGGCCAATTGACGGGCAATCTGTCCAATATTTCCGGCCCCTTGTGTGAGCAGCAGATCGCCTGCTTGCACTATTTGGGACAATACCCGAGGGAGATCGGCCAGATCGGGAATCAACACCGGATCAACGCTGCCCCGACTACGGATGGTACGACAGAGCGCCCCACTAGCCGATCCCGCAATCGGCGTTTCACCCGCTGCATACACCTCTAAGAGTAGTAGGCGATCAACTTGAGACAACACGGCAGCAAAATAGTCATAGAGATCCCGGGTCCGGCTATAACGGTGCGGTTGAAATAGCATCACTAAGCGTCGATCAGGCCAGCCCGCTCGAACCGCTTGGATGGTGACTTCAATCTCCCGTGGATGATGTCCATAATCATCCACCAGCATCACCGTTGGACCCTCGCTGGTAAGCCACTCCGCTAACAGCTCAAAACGGCGGCCAGTCCCTTGAAAGGTCGTCAGCGCCTGCACAATGGTCTCATCACGAATGCCCGCCGCGGTCGCCACGGCCACCGCGGCGGCGGCATTTAAGGCGTTGTGGCGACCTGGAAGGTTTAAGGGAATCGCTAGCTCAGATCGTGATTGATCCGCCTCCTGCCATCGACGCACCGTGAAGGTGCTCTGTAGCCGCTGCTGCTGATACTGTTCAATACGAACATCGGCATCGCTGCTAAAGCCATAGGTGATCACCCGACGGTGGATCTGTGGCAGTAGCGATCGCACCTCAGCATCATCAATACAGAGCACCGCTTGCCCGTAGAACGGTAGATTGTGCACAAAACGAACAAACGTCTCTTTCAACTGGTTGAAGCTGCCATGATAACTCTCTAAGTGATCAGCATCGATATTGGTAACCACCACCACCAGGGGTTGCAAATGTAAAAAAGAGGCATCGCTTTCATCAGCTTCGACAATCAGGTAGCGACTTCTGCCCAAGCGGGCATGGGTACCAGTGGCTTTGACCACGCCACCATTAATAAAGGTGGGATCTAAACCAGCCGCGGCATAAATCGTCGCTATCAAGGCGGTGGTCGTCGTTTTACCATGGGTTCCGGCCACCGCAATCCCATGACGGAAGCGCATCAATTCGGCCAACATCTCAGCACGCTGGATCACCGGGATCCGTGCCTGCTGTGCTGCCAGCACCTCCGGATTATTGGCAGGAATGGCGCTAGAAATCACCACCACGTCAGCGGTGGCGATCTGCTCGGCCCGGTGCCCTTGATAAATAGTGACGCCCAGCTGGCGCAACCGCTGGATCACCGCATTATCCGTGAGATCTGAACCACTGATCTGGTAACCCTGATTCGCCAAAACCTCAGCAATTCCCCCCATGCCAGCCCCGCCGATCCCAACAAAATGGAGCTGACGAACCCGGCACATTTCCGGGACGATTGTGCAGAGGGGGGTTAATGGTTTCATGGATCGTTCCCCTCTACCGGCTGCCCAACGACCGCTTGTAGCACCCTGGCGATGTGTTGCGTGGCATCACGGCACGCAATAGTGTGCGCCCGAATCGCTCGCTGTAACAGGGCGGGCCGATCGTAACGTTTGATAAGACCCACTAACTGAGAGGCTGTGAGTTGGGGCTCTTCGAGGATCTCAGCGGCGCCGGCCCGTTGCAACACCTGCGCATTCAACAGTTGCTGTCGATCCGCATGCTGGAAAGGGACTAAGATGGCAGCGACACCCACTGCTGCTAGCTCGCTGATGGTCAATGCTCCAGCCCGCCCAATCACCAAATCGGCCCACGCATAGGCAACCTCCATCTCCTCAATCAATTCGCTCAGTCGGTAGGGCTGCACCCCCAAGGCTTGGTAGGCTTGAATCACCCCAGGTTGCGCACCGGGGCCCACTTGATGCCAAATCATCACTTCAGAGCCCAACAGTGCGGCAGCGGCGGGTAGGGTTTGATTCAAAACACGAGCCCCTTGGCTGCCGCCGAGGATTAAGAGCCGCAGCGGTCCTTGGCGATCGGCAAAACGCTCCCTAGGTGTCGGCAGCTGTAGTAAGCGCTCGCGCAGCGGGTTGCCCACGATGCCCGCACCTCGGCAGGTTCCTGGGAAAGCGGTCAACACTCGCGTGGCCAAACGAGCCAGTACCCCATTGGTCAAGCCAAGTACCGCATTCTGCTCATGCACCACCAAAGGGATCCCTGCCAGGCGAATGGCTATTCCGCCTGGTCCTGAAACATAGCCGCCTAACCCTAAGGCCACATCCGGTTGAAAGCGTTTGATAATGACGGTTGCTTGACGCACCGCTCGAACAATCCGCCACGGCGCTGCCAGCCAGCCCCTGATTCCGCGACCCCGTAGGCCAGAAATAGTAATAAAATCAATCTCAATGCCCTCTCTGGGCACCCAATCAGCCTCTAGGCGATCGTCGGTTCCTAGCCAACGGATCTCCCAGCCCCGCGCCAGTAAATAGCGGGCTATGGTGAGCCCCGGAATAATGTGGCCGCCGGTGCCCCCCGCCATCACCAATAGGCGCTTAGCACGCATAGCCACCCCCCCGGGAGCCCTTAGGCCTGAACAGTACGATTTTCAAAATCGATCCGCAGCAGGATAACCACCGAAGTCACCATCATCAGCAAATTAGAGCCCCCATAACTGATCAACGGCAGGGTCAACCCTTTAGTTGGCAGCAGCCCCACAGTAGCTCCCACGTTGATGATTACCTGTAGACTCCACCATAGCGCAAAGGCGCAAGCTAAAAATCCACCAAAAGGCTGTCCAAGCTTTAAAGCAGATTGACCGATTCTCAAAGCCCGTCCCACCAGTAAACTCAACAGTAGCAGGACAACCGCCACCCCCACATACCCTAACTCCTCTGCCAATACAGCAAAGATAAAGTCCGTATGCGCGGCGGGGAGATACTCCAGTTTATGCAGCGCGTTCCCTAGCCCTTGACCCCAATACTTGCCACGCCCAAAGGCCATCAAAGAGTGCGTGAGCTGATAACCACTGCCGTAAGGATCTTGCCACGGATCGAGAAAGGCGGTGATGCGGCGCAGTCGATAGGGGGCAGCTAGGATTAATAATCCTGCTGCTAACCCCCCGGAAGCCACCATGGCCAGCAACTGCCAAACCTGAGCCCCCGCTAAAAACAGCAGGAACAGTGAGGTGACAAAAAGAACGATCACGGTCCCTAAATCGGGTTGAGCCAATAGCAGTAGTGCTAAGAGCAACATGACGGTTAACGGTTTAAAAAAATCCCAAAAATGTTGCCGCACCGCTTCAGCTTTACGCACCAGATAGCCCGCCAGGTAGCAGGGCAGTGACAACTTGGTCAGCTCAGCCGGTTGCAGCCGCAGTGGGCCGATGGCAATCCAACGGGCAGCACCATTAATCGGTGGGCTGATCACCAGGACCGCCAGCAGTAGTAGTAAAGAGAGCAGTAGCAGTGGCACCCCCAACTGCTGCCAGATCCGCATCGGGATCTGCAGCGTGAACAGAGAGAGCAGTAGAGCCAGCCCACTGTAGAGCAGGGTCCGTTTGGTAAAGAAAAAGGGATCGTGCTGCCAGCGTTGACTGAGCGGCATTGACGCTGAAGTGATCATGATCCAACCCAATAGCAATAACCCGATCATCAGCCAGAATAACAGTTGATCATAGCGTGGGGCTGGCAATGGTAGGCTATGAGATACGGGAGGTGACGACCCTTCAGGGCAATCTCGGCGTCGACTGGCCATTAACCAAGTCTCCGGGCCAGCTGGGTGAACTGCTGGCCCCGCTGCTCAAAGTTACTAAATTGATCAAAGCTAGCACAGGCTGGCGATAACAGAACAATATCCCCTGGGGCCACCCGTTGGGCGATGATCCACATCGCCTGTTCCAAAGTCGCTGTCTGCTCAGCACCGATCGGTCGCAATGCTGCCAGCTGTGCTGCTGCTTCACCAAAGCAGTAGCGTTGGACTGACTCCCGCTGACAATAAGGAGCCAGTGCCCCAAAATCAGCTCCTTTACTCCGGCCCCCTAATAACCAATGCAGGGTGCGGTGCGTCGGCAACCCCTGCAGCGCTGCCAGCGTACTCTCCACTGTGGTGGCCTTGGAGTCGTTAATCCAGGTGACGCCATGCTGTTGCCACACCGTTTGGTAACGATGAGGCAACCCAGTAAAGGTTTGCAGCGCTTGCAGTGCTGCCGATCGGGGAATATTGACTGCTTCTGCTAATGCCAGTGCTGCCAGCGCGTTGTAGTGGTTGTGTTGTCCCTGTAGCTTGAGTCGATGCACGGGGAGCAGAGGTTTATCCGCGAGTGCCAGCCAGCGCTTCCCCCGGTGGCAGCAGAGATGGTAGTCCCCGGTGGACCCAAAGGTGCTACAGCGGGCACCGGCTGCTAGCGACAGCGGCTGGGTTAATGGATCATCACTGTTGGTCACACAGGTCATTGCCTGCTGGTAGATACGCTGCTTAGCCTGGTGGTAAGCGGTGATCCCTTGCGGGTAGCGATCTTGATGATCAGGGGTCACATTTAAAATAGTGGCGGCAGCAGCCTGCAGCGACGTGGTGCACTCTAACTGAAAGCTAGAGAGCTCAATCACATACAGATCACAGGCCTGATTTAACAGCGTGACAGCAGCCGGGCCTAGGTTCCCCCCTACACCGACCTTCAGACCTGCCTGACGGGCCATTTCGCCGACCCAAGCGGTCACCGTACTTTTGCCGTTAGAACCCGTGATGGCGACGATGGGCTGTGTCACTTCACGGCAAAACAGCTCGATCTCACTGACGATGGGGACCCCCGCCGCCATCGCTTGTTGTAGTTCCGGGAGGGTGAGCGCCACACCAGGGCTAATCACCACTAACTCCGCCAGCAATAGCCAATCAAGGCGCAGGCCTCCGCTATGATACGCTACCTGTGGTGGCAATGGCTCCAGCAGCTGCCACTGGGGACGAGTATCCAGAATCCGGGGAGTGACTCCCCGCTGCATAAAAAAATCTAAGCAAGCACGTCCGGTGAGGCCAAATCCAACAATGACCACCTGCTGAGGATAGTGAGTCGCCACCATTAACGCACCTTCAAGGTCACTAAACCCAGGAGAACCAACACCAAAGAGAGGATCCAAAAGCGCACGATAATCCGCGGCTCTGGGCAACCCTGCAACTCATAGTGATGGTGCAGCGGGGCCATACGGAATAGCCGTTGGCCTCGCAGCTTAAAAGAGCCCACTTGGAGAATCACCGAGAGGGTCTCTAAGACAAATATCCCGCCCATCAGCAGCAGCAACAGCTCTTGACGGATCAACACCGCGATAGTTCCCAGCGCCGCGCCCAGCGATAGCGAGCCCACATCGCCCATAAAAATCTGTGCCGGGTAGGTGTTAAACCATAAAAACCCTAATCCTGCACCCACTATGGCGCTACAGACAATCATCACTTCGCCCGCGTGGCGCACGTACGGGATCTGCAAATACGCTGCAAAATGGATATTACCGGTGGCCCAAGCAACGACCCCTAAGCCTCCGGAGACCAAAACAATCGGCACGATCGCTAAGCCATCCAGACCATCCGTGAGATTGACCGCGTTGCTGGTGCCGACAATCACGAAATAGCTCAGTACCAGGTAAAACAGTCCCAAGGGTGGCATGATATTTTTAAAAAAGGGAACCACTAATTGGGTGGCGCTAGGCTCACTACTCAAGGTGTAGAGTAGTGTCGCTACTAGGAGCGCCAGCAGCGACTGCCAACCATACTTCCAACGAGCAGCTAACCCTCGGCTATGACGCCGGGTCACTTTGAGGTAATCATCTGTCAAGCCAATGAGGCCATAACCTATCAGCACCCCTAGTAGACACCCAATATAGGGATTACTCAGATCACTCCAGAGCAGAATAGTGATCACGGTGGCCAGCAAGATCAACACCCCACCCATGGTCGGCGTGCCGCCCTTGATGGCATGCGACGCCGGTCCATCCTCCCGGATCACCTGGCCAATCTGCAGCCGCTGTAAGCGGGCAATCATTGCCGGACCTATCCACAGAGAGATCAACAAAGCGGTTAACAAACTGGTGATGGCGCGAACGGTCAAATAGGAGAACACATTAAAACCGGTGTAGTAGTGAACCCCTTTTTGAGCTAACCAGACTAGCATGCCGCCGCCTCCTGGAGGGCGGCGACCACCTGTTCCATGCCCGCACTGCGTGATCCTTTGACTAAAATGGTCAGTGGCCACCGCTGCTGTAGCTGAGTTTTCAGGGCCGCTATCAGGCTGGCCTGATCACGACAATGCGTACCGCCAACTGCACGGCTGATCAGCGCACTGCAGGATCCAATGCTGAACACGTGATCGATGGGGGTCGCCGCGAGGGCCAGAGCCACCTGCTGGTGGCAAGCGGCCGAGCGCTCGCCCAGCTCAGCCATATCGCCAAGCACCAAGCAGCGATAGCCAGGTTGTTGCTGCAAGACCTGGATAGCAGCCAGCATCGACGCTACGTTGGCATTGTAACTATCATCAATGAGCAGCTGTTCCGGTGCCAACCACTGGGGGCAGAGACGGCCGGCGATGGGTTGGCAGGCGGCTAATCCCTGCTGGATCTCAGATAACTCAGCGCCCACTGCCATGGCTAACGCTGCTGCAGCCACGGCATTAGCCACGTTGTGTCTCCCTAGCAACGACAACACAACAGGTACAGTGCCCTGCGGGGAGTGTAGCAGAAATTCACACCCTCCCGCCGGGTGCTGCTGGATCGCTGACGCATAAAAATCAGCGCCTGGAGTTGCCTGTAGGGCACAGCGCCAGAGCGTCTGTTGCGCGGTGAGCTGCGACTGCCAGCGGGGCAGATCATGGCTCTCTAGATTCACAATGGCGGTGCCATCCGCGGTTAACTGGGTAAAAATTTCACCTTTAGCCTGGGCGACACCCGCTAGCGAACCAAAACCGACTAGGTGCGCCTCAGAGAGATTATTAATTAACGCGGCTTCTGGCTGTACCAAGGCACTGCTCTGACTAATTTCACCAGGCGCACCCGCAGCTAATTCCAGCACAGCAAAGCGGTGTTGGGCCGTCAACCGCAGTAAGGTCAATGGCACCCCAACTTGATTGTTATGGTTTTTAAAGGTGGCTAGCGTCTCACCACGCTGCTGTAAAATAGCAAAGACCATCTCTTTGACACTGCTTTTACCATTGGATCCGGTCACTGCCACTCGGCGAGCGCTGGCTTGTTGGCGTACCCAAGCAGCCAACTGTCGCAGCGCTTGGCTGGTAGAGGCGACCACCACCTGCGAGGTCGCTAACGGCAACCGCTGCTGTACTAACAGCGCCTGTACGCCCTGAGTAACGACCTCTGCAGCAAACTGGTGCCCGTCAAATCGGCTGCCTTGCAGCGCGATGAACAGTGTCCCCGGTGCTGATAGCTCACCTCGGCTGTCGGTAGTGATCGCCTGGATACGTTGATCAGGGCCCACTAGTTCACCCTGCAGTAGCCTGGCTAACGTACTGCAGTACAGGGGGATCATGCTAATATCCCCAATAGTTGGGCCACTAAGTGACGATCGGAGTAGGCTAAGCGTCGTGACCCAACCACTTGGTAATCTTCATGTCCCTTACCGGCAATCAGCACGACTGCTGATTGGGGGGCCTGCATCACGGCAGTGATCACAGCGCTGCTGCGATCGGAGATCACCTCGATCCGACTCGGATCGAGCGTACCGCTGAGGATCTGCTGAATAATGGCCTCTGGATCTTCATTGCGGGGATTATCAGTGGTTAAAATGACCCTATCAGCCCCCTGCTCTGCCACGGCACCCATTAAGGGGCGTTTGCCACTATCCCGGTCGCCACCACAGCCAAAAACACACCAGATCTCCCCCAAGTAGTGTAGCCTGAGAGCCGCTAAAACTTGCTCTAGAGCATCCGGCGTGTGGGCATAATCAACCACCACCATTGGTTTATCCGGCACGCTAAACGGCTCCAGTCGACCACAGATCGGTGAGAGCTGTTCGGCCGTAGCCAACAGCGACGGCAAAGCGTAATCCAGGGCCAACAGGGTGGCCACGGCTAGAAGCAGATTAGTGACATTAAAGTGCCCCAACAACCGACTCTCTAATAGGCCAGAGCCCCAATGGCTATCGATCTCCACGGTCACACCCCGTGCATGGTAGTCTATCTGCTGTGCCGCTACCCAGCGGCCGGGCCAGGCGGCTAGGCGCTCTGGCTGCCTAGTAACGGCAACCGCATTGGGCAGTCGCGATAGCCATTGGCGACCAATAGCGTCATCGGCGTTGATAATCAGTTGCCCCACCTGATGTTCGGAAAATAAACGCCATTTGGTAGCGATATACTGCTCTAGCGTGCCATGGTAATCGAGATGATCCCGCGTGACGTTGGTTAACACGGCAGCCGCAAAGGGGAGTGCCGCCACCCGTGCTTGATGCAGTCCATGCGAAGAGACCTCCATCGCCGTGAAACGCACCCCCTCCTGTGCCCAGCGTGCCAAAATCTGCTGAATTTCGATGGCCGAGCCGGTCGTATTCTCCGTAATCTGGGTTTGGCCAACCGGCCCATTTCCCAGGGTACCCATGACGGTGCTCTGATAGCCCAAGTGGCCACACCATTCGGCCAGCAGATGGGTGGTGCTACTCTTCCCATTCGTGCCGGTGACCCCCACCAATTGTACTGAATGCTGTTCATCGGCATAAAAGCGCCCTGCCAGTGCGGATAAGCGCTGATTGAGATCCTGCAGATAAACGACCGGCACCCCATAACGTCGCTGGAGGGTCCCCGCCGCTGCTAGCCCTTGGGCCTCGGCCAATACAGCGACCGCGCCTTGCGCGATCGCTTGACGAATATAGTCTCTACCATCCTGCTCATGTCCCACCAAGGCGATAAATAGATCACCTGCCGCAGCCTTACGGCTATCCAATACCAGTTCACGCAGTGGACAGTGGGGCACCCCGCTGATCCAAGGGGTTAACAGGGATTGCAGCTCACGATTTGGCATAGTGATGGTCATGGCGGTCCAGGGAGGAGGGTGGCAGCTTAATCACCTCTGTCGCATCGGGTTCAAGATTTAGGATGCGTAAAGCTTGACGCATAATCGTAGAAAATAGCGGCGCGGCGATGGCTCCGCCATAGTATTGACCATTGAGTGGATCATGAATCACGACCACTAAAGCTAATTGCGGTCGCGTGACCGGGGCTACTCCGGCGGTATAACTGACGTAACGACGACTATAGCCCCCTTTTTCAGCTATCCGTGAGGTACCCGTTTTGACAGCCACCCGGTAGCCCGGTACGGCGGCCCGCGTCCCAATACCCCCGTGCTGCGTCACCTGCTCCATCATCTGCACCACCTGGCGAACGAGTGCCTTAGGCGCGACCCGCTCTCCCTGCACCGGCGCTTCTGCTTTGATAAAGGTCAATGGCCGTGCCACGCCAAAGCTGCCCAAGGTCGCGTAGGCACGGGCTAATTGCAGCGGTGTCACGGCCAATCCATAGCCAAAGGAGAAACAGGCGCGCTCGACATCAGACCACTGCCGTTTACTGAGGATCATCCCGGGATGCTCACCAATCAGCCCAATGTCGGTAGAAACCCCCAAACCAAACTGTTGATAACGCTCAATCAATCCCTGAATAGGCATGGCCAACGCCAATTTACTCACGGCTACATTACTTGATTTTTTCAACACCCCCTCAAGGGTTAACAGCCCATAGTTGCGATAATCCCTCACCACGTGGCCCTTTAATCTCAGGATCCCTGGCGTCGTATCAATCACGGTATTCTGCGTCACCATCTGATTCTCTAAGGCTTTTAGCAGCACCAGCGGCTTGACGGTTGATCCAGGTTCAAAGGTATCGGTAATGGCCCGATTACGCCGATGAGCCTGTGGCACTTGAGTCCGCGTATTGGGATTGTAAGAGGGGCTATTGGCCAAGGCTAAAATTTCACCCGTCTGCACATCCACTAAGATCACCGAGCCCGCTTGCGCTTTATTGCGAATGACCCCCTCTTTGAGGGCACGATAAGCCAAGCGTTGTAAACGCTCATCAATACTGAGCGTGATATTTTGTGCCCGGCTGCTATCGGTCGCCTGCACCCCTTCAATGATCCGGCCAAATCTATCTTGCCGGACTAAGCGTTGACCCGGTTGGCCACTGAGTGCGTGATGACAACCCTTCTCTACCCCCTCAATCCCGAGGCCATCAATATTGGTCAAGCCCACCAGATGAGCGGCTATTTCCCCAGCAGGATAAAAGCGTCTGGCCTCGGTGTTCAGGTGGATCCCTGGAATTGCCAGGGCCTGCACATACTGTGCTACAATAGGGCTCACCTGACGCGATAAATAGACAAAGCGCCCCCCGCTATTCGCTTGAACCCGTGCTGTTAGCTGTGCCAGCGGCAGCTGGAGAGCGTCAGCCAACGCACGCCAATGCTGCTGATTTTGCCAGTTTTCTGACTGCTGAATCACTGGTGGATCGGCCCAAATAGCCTGAACTGGAACGCTGACGGCTAAGGGTTTGCCCGCCCGATCATGGATAATTCCCCGTGGATTATCAACGGGTTGCCAACGCAATGACCGCCGATCACTTTCATTCGACAACTGATCAGGATGCAGAATTTGTAGCCCAGTGGTACGCCATAATAGCCCGGTCATGGCCAGCAGCAGCATCCCGCAGATGGCGTAAAAACGCCAAGGAATAAAGATCACCCCTTTTTGTAAACGCTGCCGGTTTTTGGGCTGTTTTAGCCTAACATTTTTCATAAGGAGCGTTTTACGACCTTTTCCTGTTGAAGTTCCAGGGGTTGCATCATTAATTTTTCTTTAGCCAGCGCTTCAATCCGATCGGGATCACTCAGACTTTTCTCTTCCAAAATCAGGTTACGCCACTCACTATCCAAGCGATATTGCTCATTCACTAAAGCAGCCTGCTGCATCGTGAGCAAGCGGGTGTGGTGCGTGACGAAGACTAATCCAACGGCCGAGAGCAGGAACCACACTAACAGTGATAACGCCGTGTACTGCCGCCGCAGATCATCGCCGATGGCCTTGAGTAAACCGTATCGCTCAAGGCTCATGGTGCAACGCACCGTTCAGCGATACGGAGTAGGGCACTACGGGCCTGTGGATTACTGGCTATCTCCTGCTTTGAGGGTCGTTGTTTGCCAAAAAGCCGTAATAAAGGGGCGGCTTGCCGCTGCTGACATTCAGCTTCGGTCAGCGGTAAGCCCGGCGGCAACCCCGCTCTGACGCTCTGCTGGCGCATAAACTGCTTGACCAAGCGATCTTCTAGCGAATGAAAGCTTATCACCACCAGGCGCCCAGCCGGCGCTAATGCCTTGAGCGCCGCCTCCAACGCCTGTTGGATCGCCGCCAGTTCATCATTGATATAAATGCGGACAGCTTGAAAGCTGCGCGTGGCTGCATGTTTATGCTTCTCATGGCGCGGCACCGCCGCACTGATGAGCGCTGCCAGTTGATGTGTTCTGGTCAAGGGCTGAGTAGCACGGTAGCTAACAATCGCCTTAGCAATTCGCCTAGCGAAACGCTCTTCTCCAAAACGCCAGAGTACGTCGGCAATCGCTTGCTCGGGCGCTTGATTGAGCCACTCAGCGGCAGAATGCCCTTGGGTAGGATCCATCCGCATATCGAGGGGCCCGTCGTGTAAAAAACTGAAACCTCGTTGGGCATCGAACAGCTGTGGAGAAGAGACCCCTAGATCGAACAGAATGCCATCAACCCGACCGATGAGCCCTTGTGCTTGCAGCACGGGGGCCAAATGAGCAAAGTTCTCCTGGATCACCATCATCCGCTCATCCTGGAGTTCTCTGGCCACTTGAATCGCTTGGGGATCGCGATCCAGCACGAATAAACACCCCCCCTCCCCTAATCGGGATAAAATCTGCCGAGTGTGCCCGCCTCGACCATAGGTAGCATCCAGGTAAATGCCCTCTGGACGTACCTTGAGTGCCTGGACCGCCTCCTCGAGGAGCACCGGCGTGTGTTGCATGGGTCGTTGCATGGCTAGAGTGAGAAATCCTGTAATCGTTGTGATAAGGGGGTTGAATCGTACTGCTCTGCCGCAAGATCCGCTTTAATTTGCTGCATCCAGGTTGGTTGATCCCAGATCTCAAATTTATTCAGTTGACCCACCAGCATCACCTGTTTTTGTAAGTTAGCCTGCTGACGCAGGGTACTGGCAATTAATAAGCGGCCAGCACTGTCTAACTGCACTTCATGGGCATACCCTAACAGCAGGCGCTGTAGACGGCGTTCTAACGGGTTCATACTGGATAAAGTAGCCAGTCGTTGTTCGATGATTTCCCACTCCGGCAATGGATAGAGCAGTAGACAGCACTGATGAACATCAATGGTACACACCATCTGCCCTTGACTGCCTGCTATCAGCAGCTCACGGTAGCGCGTTGGAATCGCTAGCCGTCCTTTGCCATCCAAGCTAATGAGCGTTGCCCCACGATACATCACCTGATCCTGCTCAAACGCTGCTACCCCCACCATACTCCACAAATTCCCACACTTTAAGAAGTTTAAGGAGAATTTGAAAAAATTGTCAAGAAACAATCCTCTATTAAGGCGCTCATCGACGATAAAAGTGACACTATCCCGTTTTTTTTAACCTGTTAAACAGTGTTTATGACTATTGCGTGGGTAGGAGCCTCGGCTTCTACCGGCGGAAGAGAACAGGGCCGTTCGCTGCAGCAAGCTTGATGAAAGCAGGTGGGAGACTATCATCCTTAGCCCATTGGCCTGACGGGGTACAGGGCTAGAGCAGTCAGTTTTATCTGTTGTAAAGTGGCCTAATGACCAACAGATAATGTTTATTCATCGCTGATAAAATATTTTATAAGTTATTTCAGCTAGTCGTTAAAAAACCAACTATATTGTCAGTTACCCACCCACTTCTGAGTCCGTTATGCCGCGCTATGGAGATAGTTACATTAACCCTCTGGTTACTACTGTTAGTGTCACTCACCGGCTTAATCGCTCAAGCCTTGCCGCCAGTGCTCCCGATACCGCTGTTGCAAATTATCTTGGGGAGCGTGGTGAGTTATTTCCCGAACTTTCCCAAGATCACGCTGGACCCCGAGCTCTTCATGATCTTATTTATCCCCCCGCTGTTATTTCTAGATAGCTGGCAACTACCCCAACGTGAATTTTTCCGGCTTAAAAAAGATATTTTAGGCTTGGCCATAGGACTAACCCTCTTGAATGTAGTGATCGGCGGCTATTTGATCCATCACTGGATTACCTCATTACCCCTAGCGATCTCCTTTGTGTTGGCCGCGATTCTGTCACCAACTGATGTGGTGGCGGTCCTGGCTATTACCAAACGTTTACAACTGCCGAGCTCGACCCAACATCTACTGGCAGGTGAAGCCTTGATTAACGATGCCTCTAGCTTGATTGCACTGAAATTCGCTCTGGCCACGGTTATCAGCGGTACTTTCTCCTTTGGATCAGCGGTTCAAAAATTTGTAGTGATCACCGGTGGAAGTATTGTATTGGGAATGCTGGTGGCCTACCTGTTTAATCAGCTAAGAGCTAGGCTAATGAACCCTCAGTTGGCGACACATCCGCTGCAGACCTTACTGCTTTTTCTATTGCTACCCTTTGGAACCTACTTAATCGCCGAACACTATAGCCTATCTGGCATCCTCGCCGTAGTGGCTGCGGGAATGAGTTTAAGCCATCTAAAAAGTATCCACGCTGATTCTAGTGCAGCTCGGCTGCAAGCACGCAGTTTCTGGCCCTTCCTGGAGTTCATTTTCAATGGCTTGATTTTTCTATTGCTAGGGTTGCAAATCCCACAAAACCTACAAAGCCTCTCACAAAAGCTCCTCATGGATCGGCCGAATTTGCACCTGTTAATCACCATTGGCGGGATCACGCTGCTACTGCTGCTACTTCGCTTGGCCTGGCTGCTAGTACCCCTGCTGCTCACACGTGGGCGTAGTGGCCAGCGTGATCAGGAGTCCTGGCTAAACCGGGCTAGTCTAGGGAGCATCACCTTTTCCGGGATCCGTGGCGTTATTACGCTCGCTGCCGCCCTGAGCCTCCCGCTGTGCCTGCCTGATGGAACACCCTTTCCAGCGCGTGAACTACTGATTGTGATCGCCGTGGGGGTCATTTTATGCACGCTATTGTTAGGCACCCTAGTGCTGCCCTATTGTGTGACCAAGATACCTGTGACCGTAGCCGCTGCCGAGCAGAGTGAAGAGCAGCAAGCGCGGTTTGCAGTACAGCAAGCAGCCCTACAGCAAATTGAACAGGATCAAAAGCACTATCACGAGTATTGGACTGACCACCCGCACGGTCCACAGTTGCTCCAGCTATTGAATCAAGCCTGTGACGGATTAAAGCACTCCTGTCTGCAACAACCGCTGGCTGAGGAGCAAGATCACTCTAAAATCCATCGACCCCTCATGAGCATCCTCCAGCGGATGCAACACAATGTGTTACAAGCCGAGCGCCAAATCCTTTATCAGTTACGTCTACAAAACAGCATCAATGATATTACTTTGCGAAAATTAGAGCGCGAGCTTGATCTCAAAGAGGCTGGATTACAAAATGACACCCAGTATTCAGTCTAGGCTACCTGAATCCGCTAGCTGAATCGTCATAGCGTAATCCCCACAGAAAAAACCGCCTGGAAAAATTTTGAAAATAGCAGGCAACAGTAACTAGAGCGTTGCTCTTCTTAGTGTCCATTAAAACGGGTCAAGATCAATCAATCGCTGCTTCCTACCAGAGAGTCAACGGATTGAAACCCTATTGACGGAACCTACTGTCGTTTAACACGGTATGGTATAATCCCCCCAGTGGTTGGTGCTCCACCAAGAGAAAAAGCGAATGTTTGCCAAATTCTTAGATCCCAAAAATGATGTTGCCTTCCGGAAAATCTTTGGCAGCGAAAAGCATAAGACGGTATTGATTCAATTTATCAATGATATCCTGGAGTTTAAAGGACCTAAAAAAATTGAACAGGTCGAATTCCTGAAGACCGTTCAAGATCCCGATATCGCGCTTAAAAAACAGAGCATTGTTGATGTTCTCTGCCGAGATTCTGAAGGGATTCAATATATTATTGAGATGCAAGTGGCTAAAACCAAAGGTTTCGAACAGCGGGCCCAGTACTATGCCGCCAAAGCCTACGGTAGACAAGCCAATAGCGGGGATAATTACCATAATTTGAAAGAGGTTATCTTTATCGCTATTGCTGACTGTATCATCTTCCCTGACAAAGCAGCTTATAAGTCAGATCATATTATTTTAGATAAAAAGAGTTATGAGCACGACTTAAAAGATTTCTCCTTTACCTTTATCGAACTACCAAAATTTAAAAAAGGACCGGATGAAGCGCTCAGCAACATGCTGGAACGCTGGTGCTGCTTTTTTAAGTATGCTCCCTACATTTCAGCCGAGGAGTTGAAAAAGTTAGTCGACCATCATCCTATCTTAGAGGAGGCCTATCAGGCATTAGATCAGCACTACTGGACTGAGGCAGAGTATCTCGCTTATGAACAAGAATCCAAACGGATTCGAGACTACAAGGCTACCCTAGATGAAGCAGAGGACAGGGGTGGACAACGAAAAGCTTTTGAAATTGCTAAGAAAATGTTAGCTTCTGGCGTCGATAAGCAAACCATTAAGCGCTGTACTGGTCTGTCTGAACAAGAGGTCGCCAGTCTGAGTCCGCACTAAAGATGCCGGCTGTTCCGTCATTAATTTCATGGTATAAGATAAGATCTACCTTCTAAATCCGCTAGCTGAATCGTAATAGCGTAATCCCCATAAAAAAAACAGCCTGGAAAAAATATGAAACATCATCCCACCAACCACAGCAACCGTTAAAAAGTAAACGTTACCTGTGCGCCTATACTCGATTGGAAAATAGCTGACTAATGCTACTGGAATAAGGCTATTGGTGAGTAGTTTTAAAAAACCAGAATAGCCAGCGTTAGGCTGATTCGCGATTAAGAGAGTCTTTGAGTAAATTTCATGAATCACAGTGTTCTCGTCTGGGATAAAAAACCTTAAACTGCCGATGTAGAGATATAATGAAAAGAAAAAAAGCACTCCTAACGGAATAAATAACAGCAAAATAAAATCGAAGTGGCCTGATGCATACAATAGGAAAACTCCAGCGATGAGATCTGACCAAGAAGAGAGAGCAGATTGAGAGAGTGATAAGATCAGCACTGGGTCTCGTGGCAAGAGCAGGAAGCGATCTAAGCTGCCCCTGTCTATCATAGTAGGCAGCTCACGCAACCCGTCAAAAAAAATTTCCGTAATGCCTAGACTCATCGTGACCAAACCAATCATCAGCAGGTGCTCCTGATAGGTCCAACCATTAATGTCTCCGTAGTTGGCGTAGAAAGGTTTCCATGCTAGCGCAAACATCCCGTGCTTCAATGCGTTGGCGGTTACTTTAATCCAAAAAACTACTTTAAAGTGTCGTGCTGATCGAAGATTCACCATCATGGCGTATAACACAAAATAGTGACGCTGCATGCAGTTTTTAACCCTGGATTAAGAGTGACTGATTCAATCTGTGATAAACCAATAAAGTGAATGCTGCTATCGCTGCGAACCAAGCCCCCTGTGCCCACAGGTGCCCTGGCTCTCCAAGAAACCCAAGGCGAGCAGCCCGTGCCGGATACCACAGAATGTACGGGTATGGAGAATAAAAGGCAATTTTCTGCATGGTGTGAGAGTAAAGATCTAAGGGCACAATCAGACCCCCCAGTGAAAACAGCGTGGTCATATTGAAGTAAAAAAGCACTTTAACATCCTGAGTCCAGTAGGAGGCTAAAGCAATCACTATAGATAACAAAGCATAAATAGAGCCCCCAATAGTGGCAAAAAAAAGAAAGGCGCCGATCATAGGCCGTGTTTGACCTAAGCAGTGGGGTATGCATCGCTGGATTAATAGGAATGCTATGACGAGCATCGCGAGTCTGTAAAGATAAACAGACAGACTACGGAAAAAGTGTATGGCCACATAATGCAGCGGCTTACCGATGCGCAAAGAGTATAGCCCTGTCTGTAGATCATTAAATATTTCGAAAGTTTGTGGAGCAAATGAAGAGACGAGCAATTGAGTCATGGCGATGTAGAAAAGACCTTCCGTACTGGTTTTAGCTGCCCTAAACGTTTGAGCAAATAGCAGCATGACCATCAGATAGAGAAAAATTCTAAGGACAAGGTTCATCCTTTGCCTGGCTTCCAAGGTGACGGCAAGGATTGATAAATTTTTATAACTCACCACTGTTTTCATGATAAACTCTCTCGATAATAGACTCTAGCGATTTGCTTTCGATGGCTATATCGCTAAAGGAAATTTTTTTGGCTATATCAGCTATGCAATTGGCTATTGAATTTTTTTCTAAATCAAGCGTAATATTAATCATATTTTCACCAGTAGTACTGATCTCACAGCCGAGAATATTAAGGCTTTCCGGTAGTCGTTCGGCTATTATTTTAATCACTTTAAATTTTGCAAATTTTCTTTTTAAGTCCGTAATGGCTCCATGATAGACCAGTTTTCCTTGGCTAAGAATAAGGACCCTCTGGCAAATAGGCTCAATATCATTCATATCGTGCGAGGTGAGTAGAATGGTTTTATTACTATTGATAGCAACCGTGGTTAAAAGTTCTCTAAAGACTCTTTTTGCATTGAAGTCTAGTCCAATGCTTGGCTCATCTAACAGCATAATTTTAGGATCATGCAAAAATCCTAACGCTATTTCGCATTTCATCCGCTCCCCTGATGACAGTTTGGTCACCTTTTTTTTGAGCAGAGGATGAATGTCCAATGATTCTCCTAAAGTGCTCACCCTGGCGTGATACTCTGTAGTGGTTAAACCATGGACCGCACTAGCGTATTGCAGAGCCTCTTCAACGGAGCCATTGGGCCAAAGTTGAGAGCAGTGACCCAATAGGACCCCTAAAATTTTTGCCACCTGAGAGCGATGACGCCATGGCGTGATCCCGGCAACAGAGACTACACCTATCGTTGGCTGAATGATTCCAGAGAGAATTTTTATAGTCGTGCTTTTCCCTGATCCATTAGGCCCAACCAGGGCTACTCGCTCTCCTGGCTTCACTTCAAAAGAGAGATCACTTAACACCTCATGGGCTGTTGATGGCGTAAACACTCTTCTCGTGTAGTAAGTTTTACTCACATTGTTTAGCAAAAGACTAGACATCGAACTTCCGCTCTCTTTTTTTTAGACTGTTTGGGACGTAGTACGACTCAGCAAAACGCAACGCCTCTTCATCAATGATAGACAATAGGGTATCGAGATTGATGATTAGCTTATTCAAGTCGGCAAGGCTTTGACAGAACTACTGCCTGGCCTTTAAATGACCACGCATTGAACCGCTTATCCATCCAGTTTCAGCAGCTGTGGAAGGTCTCGCTAGGGGTCACCAACACACCTCCAGTATAGCAATTTTCTTACAGCCTGATCAGTTCCAGCGGTGAATAGAGCTCGCCACTGAGCACTCATCGCAGCACTGAAAACTCGTTTTTTGGTGGGTATCCCAAACGGGATATTACGAATTTAATCTTATCTATCAATTATTTAGTTAAAAAATTCCATGACCCTTAGTGTAAGATGATTATTTTTTAAGTTTATTTTAAAAACTGTTCTTGTTATCCTGACACCAGGATAGTCGGAACTATCAGGTATGCAGGAGGCAATCGGTGGAATGTCAATGGATTTATGGTGGTATAGTTTATCTGATGAATCTCAGCCTATCCAGCTAAAACAAATTTAAATTGAATAGGTTATTTTTAATAAGATTTTTATCAGCGATTGCTTTTTATATTTGTATTGTTATCTCTAATCAATATGGAGTGATTGCCACTACCATCTTCACAATGGGACATAGGTCTTTATTGTTTTTTTCTCCTTATTTATCAAAAAGTTTTAAAAATTATGATGGTGTAGTTTCTCTGGCCATTTCTGCAATAGGAGTATTTTTTTTACTCCTATTTAAGTGGAATGTTTTAGGCGTTATCTTCATTGCTTTTGGTCTTAGCACTCATGGGTTTATTATAAAATCTATCGCTGCGGACAGTGCGGAAAATTCAGGAAAAAATAAAATTGCCATCAACTTTTGCAATATTGGAGCTGGTTTAATATTATTATTAATAACAATGACTATTCTTATGATGGCTACTTTTATTTCTTATGTTTCTTTTAGTTCCATTAAACATCGGAAAGAAGTTGCCCCCTTAACTTTTAATGCCATTAAAGAAAATAAATCATTATATTTTATTTGGCTTTGTTTTGGAATGGCTATTGGAATTCGTGTGTTTGGCTTATACATTATTATGCCTGAATACTTAATCAATACCCTTGGAGAGCTTCCTGCCTGGTATGGATTAACCCTAATGCTTTACGGTGGTTTTGTCATTTTAACACAATACTATGTTATTATTAGAAGAGGCAAAGTTTCTCTTTATATATCAATGCTTGCGCTGGCTATTTCTTGTGTTATTATGAGTATACCTTCATTTTTTAAAATAGAAACGTTAAGTGGTGCTTTAATTTGGGTTACTTGTCTTGCGTTAGAGGAAGTGTTTACTCCTTATATTGATTGTCATGCATCAAAAACGAATACTTTATTAGTAAAAGAATTGGCCATTGGTTTAGGAGGAGCACTATGCGCTCTATTAACGCATACATTTTTCTGTATTGAATTTTTAGGAAAAACTGCAATTTTATGTCTAGTGATTGGAATGACTGTTCTATACTATAGTAAACATCGCACTGTATAATAGTTAATATTTATTGAATAGACCTATAAGAATAGTATTTAAACTATTCTATTTAAATACCCATAGTATCAAGTAACCTAACGCTGGATTCACGCAATAAGTGCAACACGGCAGCCGGTATAAGCTTCTATGGGAGTTAGACCCAAGAGCACTTTTCTGGGAGTCATATTAAGGCGTAATTCCATATCTCTAATCTCCTGTTTGCTCAGAGGCCCCATACACATTTTTTTAGGCCAGCATCGACGGATTAAACCATTAGTATTTTCATTGGTACCCCGCTGATAACTAGCATAAGGGCGTGCGAAGAATATCTGGGACCCAGTGGCTTTTGCAACCCTCTGGTGCTGAGCAAATTCTCCACCATTATCCAAGGTAATGGTATGTACAGTATCAACGCGATTTAGCATATTAATCATCATATTAGATACTGTTTCCGCCGTTTTATCCTCAACTTTTCCTATCAAAGTCAGCAGGCTTTTACGCTCGACCAATGTCACTAAACTGGCATCTTGTCCATACACTGTATCTCCCTCCCAATCTCCTAAACGCGAACGCTGCTCAACAATTGCTGGGCGTTGGCTGATATCAACACGTGCAGGGATCATTGAGCGACCCGCTTTGCGTTTGCCGCCTTTCCAGCGGCGCTTACCAAACCTAGGCAGCAGCTTGTATAAACAGCCACCAGCAGCCTTGTCCTCCCTTATCCTACGATAAATCGTCGTAGGACTGAGTGCAATACTCGGGATTTCTAGTTGCATGCGAGCGCTCATGTTTTCCGGCGACCAACCCATTATCAGACCGTTACGCAAAATTTCAGCATGACGTTCATCATATTTTTTAAACTTTATAGCCGTCATCTTTCGTCTGTCTTTCAATAGGTTAGCACTCTTTGCACCGTAAATCCCCTGGCTCGAGTTACGTCTCAGTTCTCGGGAAATTGAACTGTGATGTACCCCTATAGATTCTGCGATACGCCGTTGGGCGAAACCATTGCTGTGCAGGGCCTGTATCTGGTATCTTTGCCCTTGAGTTAACTGTCGGTAGTGTTTGTTTTGAGGCTTCATTGCAGGCACCTATTCCATGGCTTGAGAACTGTGCAATAGTCTGACAGTTAACTCACCTTTCAATCAATAGCCTGTTGCACTTACTCTGTTAATCCAGCTTGAGCTTTATAATCTAACACTACGAACACCTATCAAGCGCTTGGCTAGACGCACAATTTGCTTTTCCAAATCTATAGAGATCCATGAAAAAGTAATTGGTGCCTATATCGAAAAATTTCACCATCAGTCATTATAGACCACTACCCATTTTCGCTCCTGGTTGCCGGGTAAACTTGGAATGGAGAGTTTGTGGAATCAATATTGTTAAATGCAGTAGCAAATTGATGAGTATTACCACCAGGTGCAGATGCTATCTGGTGTCTGATGTGCTCAACTCGAGCAGACTCTTGTGGTTCGGTATGACTGATTTCTGGCAACGTTACTCTGCCGTTGTCTGTAGAATATTCATTGTAGCGCGTCAGAAAATCCCCTGTAGACACCTTAACTTTTATCCTAGATTGCAATAAATCAATTATAACCGAAAAATTCCCCAGAGAGCACCTCAGGCCGGGGAAATCAACGAAATGCAGCTCAGTACCGGTAAATTTCGCCTGCTCTAGATCAGAATTTACCGTACGCTCTAATCTATGGATGTTTTTACGATCCACTATAATTTTCGCAGGGTTCAAGAATGCTGCTATTACATTGTTATTATCATATTCTGTTAAACAATAACTGATTTTCCTCATCATATCACTAGGCAATTCAATGAATTCTCCTCCAGAATACACTGTCAATATTATTGATCCCATTCTATCAGCACATGTTTTAATTTTTTCTGCTGCTATATACTGCTGCTCAATAATGTTCTTAAATTGTAAAGAGCTGTTTTTTACTGATATTAATTTAGATGCAATGTCTTCACTCCGTACATAATAAGTAAGTCTTTCTGGGTTCTTTTCTTGGAGAAAGGTACGGAATGTTACTTTTTTATTGAAAATTGAACCAATTTCTTCTTCCAATTCTGGAATGGTTACTCCTTGGTCTAGCAAGTTATTTATAACATCAATATTTTCTGCACATCCTATAGCAAACCACTTCGGGAATTTTTCAATAGCCCTGTGCAGGGGGGTTAGACCATCATTATTCGGGATATTAACGTTAGCCCCACGCTCTAGTAAGCAATTGACAATATCGGAATAGCCATCAAAAGCAGCAATGTGCAGGGGGGTTTGACCAAGAGAATCCTGGATATCAACGTTAGCCCCATGCTCTAGTAAGCTATTGACAGTATCGATTTTTTCATTATAAACAGCCCTGTGCAGGGGGGTTTGACCATCATTATTCCGGGTATCAACCTTAGCCCCACGCTCTAGTAAGCTATTGACAATATCGAAATAGCCATAAAAAGCAGCGGGGTGCAGGGGGGTTAGACCACCATTATCCCGGGGATCAATGTTAGCCCCACGCTCTATTAAGCTATTGACAATATTGGCATGGCCCGCAAAAACAGCCCAGAACAGGGGGGTTTGACCATCATTATCCCGGGTATTAACGTTAACCCCGCGCTCTAGTAAGCTATTGACAATATTGATACGGCCATAATAAGCAGCCTTGTGCAGGGCGGTTAGACCACCATTATCCCGGGGATCAACGTTAGCCCCACGCTCTAGTAAGCAATTAACAATATCGAAATAGCCTTCAACAGCAGCCCAGAACAGGGGGGTTTGACCATGAGAATCCCGGGTATCAACGTTAACCCTACGCTCTAGTAATCTATTGACAATATTGATACGGCCATGACGAGCAGCCCTGTGCAGGGGGGGTTGACCATCATTATCCCGGATATCAACTTTAGCCCAAAGCTCTAGTAATCTATTGACAATATTGATATGGCCATTATCGGCAGCCCTGTGCAGGGGGGGTTGACCATCATTATCCCGGATATTAATGTCAGCCCCACGCTGTAGTAATCTATTGACAGTATCGATATGGCCATTATCAGCAGCCCTGTGCAGGGGGGTTTGACCATCATTATCCCGGATATCAACTTTAGCCCCACGATTTAGTAATTTATTGACAGTATCGATATGGCCATTATCAGCAGCCCTGTGCAGGGGGGTTTGACCACGATAATCCTGGATATCAACGTCAGCCCAACGCTTTAGTAATCTATTGACAGTATCAATATGGCCACTATCAGCAGCCCTGTGCAGGGGGATTTTACCATCTTTATCCCGGATATCAACGTCAGCCCCACGCTCTAGTAAGCTGTTGACAATATCGATATGGCCATTATCAGCAGCCCTGTGCAGGGGGGTTTGACCATCATTATCCCGGATATCAACTTTAGCCCCACTCTCTAGTAAGCTATTGACAGTATCGATATGGCCATTATCAGCAGCCCTGTGCAGGGGGGTTTGACCATCATTATTCGGGATATTAGCGCTAGCCCCACCCTCTAGTAAGCAATTGACAATATCTAAATAGCCATCAAAAGCAGCAATGCACAGGGGGGTTTGACCATGAGAATCCCGGATAAAAATGTTAGCCCCACGCTCTAGTAAGCTATTGAAAAGATCTGTATCGCCGCGATTTATAGCAGTTAAAAGTTGTCTATCGATTTCATTCATCATATTTTCTAATTCCTTCAAGATATTTCTGTGCTTCCTTGTCGTACCCATTCGCAGATTTTTTATACCATTCAATCGCTGTTTGAATATTTCTCTCCACCCCTAGTCCTTTCTCATAGGCGTACAGGAATCCATGGTTTGTTTGTACAGGTGGAATATCTAAAGTTTCTCCTATGACACGGTAGTACTCAATGGTTTCGGCATAATTTTTTGAAACCGAAAACCAGAGCCACCCCTCGACCCTTCCAAGTCAAAGCCAGCTCAGAGAGATGCCTGACATCCATGTCCATGTGTAATCGACCCGCCCTACCAGCATCGCCTTAACTATAAGTCTAGTCTATTTTTAGGAGATGAAAAGTACTCCCTCTAAACCCCGTTAACCTCCTGCAGCTTGCTGGGGTTATCACGATGGATCGATCATCGGGGTGGCAGGAATCCCCTCTCCAGAGGCGCTTTCGAGCGCTCTGCCAACAGCTGATTCCGACGAAGGCATCATCGCTTGCATCATTTGCATGATTTCTGCTAATTTTTGCGAATCCGGGCTAGGCTCTATTGAGGGTCGTGGTAATGGCTTGCTCGGGGTCATCAGTTGCTTAGCTGCTGCAGTGGCGGATGGTTTACTGGGGGTTGCTGGCAGTGCCGCCAAAGGCAGAGAGTCCTCAACCACGGCAGCTGGATCTTCAACAACCGCTTGCCGTGCCTTGGGTGAAATCAGCAGTGCCTTGGAGGACAACAGTGTTTTTTTCATAGCCCACTCAACCGCCTCCTCTAATAATTGATCACCCGGAAGCGGCGTCTGTGCGTTCGCCTCTAGGATCACTTGAATGGCCTCTTGGTTGCCCCCTACCACAGCGTTCCGTAATACAGTGATATCACATTTTTGGTGCACCGGCAGACTAGCCCGTGCCTTATAAAGTTTTTTTAAAATATCTAGATAGCTCAGGGTCGTCTCTAATTGAATGGCTTTATTAATAACAGCCGCTGCATCAGGGCCAGCATCTTGCTGATATCTTTTTTGAATAGCCTCCACTATGATCTGTACCAGGATACTACTGCCCTTTTTAACGGCCTTTTCCAAGGGAGCAGCAAACGCACTATTATAGGTGATGTAAAATAGTTGGGGATCGAGCAAAATTTTTCTGATTTGGGGAATATTCTCTTCCTTAACAGCGTGTCGTAGGGCTTTGGTGATATCAGCTGCAGGTGAGTTTGGCATAGGACACTCCTCATGATTTTATGAAACAACGGGTGTGCATTCAATAAGAGGCCTCCTGGCACGATTGGCCGTTAAGAGCACCAGCGATGAGTGATCCCTGACAGCAGTTGCATTCCTGCTAATAGAAAGCAGCTCATCCCTACTGTAAGCGAAAGCAGCCGGTAGGCCCATCAAAAAGCCCTTTTTATCCCTGGTTTTGGAATAGGTATTCCATCCGTTGGCTGAATTGACGATTAAGCTGCCATCAGCCCTATGGGCCTGAGTACCCCTAAGCCTTCAGGGGCGATATCAGCTGAGGTATTGTCTTCAGGATCATGAGCAGTTACTCTCTGATCACAGCGGTGATAGCTAGCGGCTGTGGCGTTCAACCCAGGCTAATCACCTGAAGAGCATGAGGACAATGAGAGTGGCTAAGGCAGTCAAACGATCCTTCGTCTGCCAGGAGTGTGGCGCGGACTACCCCCGTTGGCAGGGGCAGTGTAGTGCTTGTCAAGCGTGGAATACGGTGAGTGAAATTCGTTTGGTGGCGACCAACAGTGTGCGTTCCCCAACCACGCTGGGCTATGCCGGGGAAGCTGATAACACCCAGCCGCAACGCCTATCAGAGATTTCATTACAAGCCCAGCCCCGCTTTTCAACAGAGGTCGGCGAGCTCGATCGGGTGTTGGGCGGCGGCATTGTTCCCGGAAGTACCATTTTGATCGGCGGTCAGCCCGGTGCTGGCAAAAGTACCCTGCTACTGCAGATCTTATGTCAGCTCGCCGCGAGCATGCCGGTACTCTATGTGACGGGTGAGGAGTCCCTCCAGCAGGTGGCGCTGCGCGCCCAGCGTCTCAACTTGCCGACTGATCAACTGCTGATGCTCTCTGCCACGAGTGTTGAGCAAATTTGCCTGTTAATGCAACAGACGGCACCCAAATTGGTGGTGATCGACTCCATTCAAGTGATGCAGCTAGCCGATCTGCAATCCGCACCCGGTAGCGTGGCACAGGTGCGTGAGAGTGCTGCCTATTTAACCCGTTTCGCCAAAACCCACCAAATAGCGATTATCATGGTGGGACATGTGACCAAAGATGGGGTCTTGGCTGGCCCTAAAGTATTGGAGCACTGTATCGACTGTTCACTGCTGCTCGAGGGTGAGGCGGATTCGCGGTTCCGCACGTTGCGTAGCCATAAAAATCGCTTTGGGGCTATCCATGAGTTGGGCGTGTTTGCCATGACCGAACAGGGTCTGCGCGAGGTGACCAATCCTTCGGCGATTTTCCTGAATCGCGAGGCTGAAACCGCCGCGGGGAGCGCTATCATGGTGGTCCGGGAGGGCACCCGCCCGCTGTTAGTGGAGATCCAAGCGCTGGTCGACCACTCGGTGATGGCAAATCCGCGTCGGGTCTCGGTGGGCCTTGAGCAGAACCGTTTGTCACTCCTCCTGGCAGTGCTGCATCGTCATGCTGGGGTGCAGATGGCCGATCAAGATGTGTTTGTTAATGTGGTTGGCGGCCTCAAAGTGAGTGAAACGAGTGCTGATTTAGCGCTATTATTCGCCCTAGTCTCTAGCCTCCGTGATCGACCGCTGCCGGCACAACTGGTTGTCTTTGGTGAGGTGGGGTTGGCTGGAGAGATCCGCCCGGTTCCCAGTGGGCAAGAGCGGATGGCAGAAGCGGCTAAACATGGCTTTCAACGGGCGATTATTCCCTATGCCAACCGTCCTAAACAGCCCTCAGCATCCCTAGAGGTGTTTGCGGTTAAACGCCTGTCGGAGGCGCTGGCCCTGTTAGCTGAACTATAACCTCAGGACTTTGTAGTACTTTAATCAGACTGTTCCAGGAGAACAACACCCACCATGCTTTCTATGCAAAAAATTGATTATGCGATCGCTGGACGCTCGCTGTTAAAAGAGATCAGCTTCCAAATAGCTGATCAACAACACGTTGGTTTGGTGGGGCGCAATGGATCGGGAAAATCAACGCTATTTAAACTCATCCAGGGGGAGTTGGTCGCCGATCAAGGTCGCATCGATCGCGCCAAACAGTGGTCTATTCTAACCATTAAGCAGGAGCTGCCTGATGGTGAGCTCACGCCGCTGACCTTTTTGTTATCTCAAGATGCCGAGCGACTGCAGTTACTAGAGTCCATAGAGCAGTGTGAAGATGCCAATCGCTTGGCCATCCTGTACGATCGCTTGATCCAGATCGATGCTTATAGTGCCGAAGCGAGAGCCGCGCTGATTTTAAAAGGATTAGGCTTCAATGATGCTGATCAACAACGGCGCTTAGCGACCTTTTCTGGGGGATTTCGGATGCGGGTCGCCTTGGCCGCGGCCCTCTTTCAACAGCCCGATCTGCTACTGTTAGATGAACCCACCAACCACCTGGATCTGGAAACCACCGCTTGGTTACAGCAATGCCTACAACGTTATCCTAAAAGTTTTCTGCTGATTTCGCATGATCGCGACTTTCTAAACCAGACCGTCAACCAGATCCTACATTTGAAGCAGGGACAGCTAACGCCTTATAGCGGCAATTTTGAGACTTTTTTAACCACCTATCAAATGCAGCAGCAAAACATCACTGCCCATAATCACAAACTTAAACAGCAGCAAGATCACATGATGGCCTTTGTGAATCGCTATCGCGCTAAGGCTTCCAAAGCTAAACAGGCACAAAGCCGTTTAAAAGCCCTCGAGAAACTGCAATTTATTCCAGTAGAGCAGGATGATCCCACACTCGCTTTCCAGTTTCCTGAGCCTGAAACCTTAAGTGCTCCGTTGATCTCCTTTAGCAAAATAACCCTCGGGTATGCGCAACACGCCGTGTTAAGACAGGCTAGCGGCTATTTAGCCCCTGATGATCGTATTGCCTTAGTCGGTGCTAATGGTCAAGGAAAAACCACCTTAGCCCGCTTTTTATCAGGGGATCTGCCCGCTCAACAGGGTTGCTTGGAGCGCCACCGTAAACTCAACGTGGCCTTCTATCATCAAGCTTTGAATGAGGTGCTACAATCGGTAGGAACCCCCTACAGCCATATTGCTGAACGCTGGCCAAATGCGAATGACCAGAAAATCCGCTCGCACTTAGGTCGTTTTGGATTCTCCAGGGAGAAAGCCGAACAAGGGGTCTCAGCGTTATCAGGGGGTGAACAAGCACGCCTACTATTTGCTTGTTTAACGACCAATAAACCCCATTTGCTGATTTTGGATGAACCCACCAACCATCTCGATATGGAGATGCGTGAGGCGCTGATGGCGGCTTTAAATCACTATCAAGGGGCTGTCGTGTTGATCAGCCACGATCGCTATCTAATCCAGCACGTGGCTGATCGCCTATGGATTATTAATCAGGGGACTCTCAGCCAATTCAATGGTGATCTCACGATGTATGAAGCTTCTCTACGCCATAACAGCCATCAGCGTCACAGTCAACCACCCTCTCGACGACGTTGACAGCCGTGCAAGCGCTTTAGCCGCTCGCTACTGCTAAACGCTGCTGTTTCCAGGCTTCGTAATCGGTAAAATTACCCGGATAAAAAGTGATTTTGCCGTTGCCCTCGTAGTCTAGCATATGGGTGGCAACCCGATCTAAGAACCAACGATCGTGCGAAATGACTAACAGACAGCCTGGATACTCTAGCAAGGCATTCTCCAGCGCTCGCAAAGTCTCAACATCTAAATCATTGGTGGGCTCATCGAGTAGCAAGACATTGCTGCCTGTTTTTAGCAACTTGGCCAAATGGACCCGATTGCGCTCACCTCCTGACAGTTCACCAATGCGTTTTTGCTGATCAACGCCCTTAAAATTAAAGCGGCCGACGTAAGCACGACTGGGCAGGATAAAAGATCCCACCTGCAGTAGATCTAGACCATCCGAGATCTCCTCCCAGACCGTCTTGTGATCATCTAGGGCCTCTCTAGATTGATCAACCGCCGCCATCACAACAGTGTCGCCTGTCTCAATACGACCAGAATCTGGTTTCTCCTGCCCCATGAGTAGGCGAAATAGCGTCGTTTTCCCCGCCCCATTAGGACCAATAATCCCGACAATCGCCCCTTTAGGCACGGTGAACGATAGGTTATCGATTAATAACCGCTCACCATAGGATTTGCTGAGATGATGCACTTCAATGACTTTATCTCCCAAGCGCGGGCCTGGAGGAATAAATAGCTCGTTGGTTTCATTGCGTTTCTGATAGTCCAGGGCATTAAGCTCTTCGAAGCGCGCTAAACGCGCTTTACTCTTCGCTTGCCTACCTTTAGGATTTTGACGGATCCACGCCAGCTCACTGTCGATAGATTTTTTGTGGGCCGCTTCACTAGACGCCTCTTGGGCTAATCGCTGTCCCTTTTGCTCTAACCACGAGGAGTAGTTCCCCTGCCAGGGAATACCTGCCCCTCGATCCAGCTCCAAAATCCAACCGGCCACATTGTCCAAGAAGTAACGATCATGCGTAATCGCCACGACAGTTCCGCTGTAGGTTTGTAAGAAGGACTCTAACCAGGCAACCGATTCGGCATCTAAATGGTTGGTCGGTTCATCCAACAGCAGCATATCCGGCTTTTCCAATAACAGTCGGCAAATAGCCACCCGACGACGCTCACCCCCTGATAGCTGGCTGATTTTGGCCTCCCAAGCTGGTAGCCTCAACGCGCTGGCAGCGCGATCCAGCTGCTGTGGTAAGGTATGACCATCGTGTGCCTGAATTAAGCCCTCTAAGCTGGCCTGTTCTTGTGCCAGTTTGTCAAAGTCAGCATCCGCTTCTGCATAACTCGCGTACACTTCATCCAGTCGGTTCAGAGCCTGCTTAACCTCAACCACTGCCTCCTCAACCGCCTCCCGCACACTCTGCTGTGGATCTAGCTTAGGCTCTTGCGATAAGTAGCCAATTTTCAGCCCTGGTTGAGCGATCGCTTGACCATCAATCTCTTGATCAAGGCCTGCCATAATACGCAGTAGCGTCGACTTACCCGACCCATTCAGACCTAACACCCCGATTTTAGCGCCCGGCAAGAAACTCAGTGAGATCTCTTTCAAAATGTGACGCTTTGGTGGGACCACTTTATTCACACGATGCATCATGTAGACATATTGAGCCATGCAGGGTCCTAAGCGTTTTGTTGTAATCAAGTACCGGTCATTGTAATCGATCACAGTATGAAATCTAAGGGATTGTTAGCCCTATTGAGCCCCTAACAACATCACCTCCCCTATATCCGCCAAGACTACCCCTCAAGAGGTTTGCAGATCACCACAAAAACGGTACCCTTCACCATGTATGGTGACAATGATCTCAGGTGAATCAGCCTCTGATTCAAAATGTTTGCGGATCCGCCGAATGGTCACATCCACTGTCCGATCATGTGCTTTTAGCTCTCGATTAGTCATTTTTTTCAGTAAAACCGCCCGCGAATGGATTTTTCCGGGATGTTCACAGAACAGTTGTAGGGCTCGAAATTCACTACGCGGCAGTTTGAAGACTTGGCCAGTCGGGCTAATCAGCGACCGACTATTCACTTCCAGCGTCCACCCATTAAATTTGTACTGCTCCACCGGCCGCTGTTTATCATCAACGATCTCCTGATGCATAGAACGAAACAGCAAATTACGTGTACGAATCGTGAGCTCACGGGGATTAAACGGTTTGGTCAGATAGTCATCCGCACCAATCTCTAAACCAAGGATTTTATCGATTTCATTGGTCCGCCCTGTGAGAAAAATTAAGGGGATGTTGGCGTGCTCACGGAGTTCACGTGCCAACAACAGACCGTTTTTACCCGGTAGGTTAATGTCCATAATCACCAAGTTAACGGGATGCTCCGCCAATATCTGATGCATTTCAGTACCATCATTGGCCTCATGAACCAGATAACCTTCTGCTTCAAAAATAGTCTTTAAAGTGTTACGAGTGACTAGCTCATCTTCAACAATCAGGATATGCGCGGTTTGCATGTGTTTTACCTAAAGCATTGTCATAAAGTTCACCAAAACATAAAGGCATCGTCTGTAGGCTACGCAACCTAAAAAGGTGCAATAATAAACGATACCTTAACGAGTATAGAACAAATATTTGTTTTTAAAACAAACAATTATAAATTTATATCACGATGGAGCTTAACATCCTTAACATTGAATAATTTTCTTATGTTATTAAAAAATAACAAATTTTTTTACATGGTCTCATAATAACAAAAAATAAATATCTATAATGTTTTTTAATGAATCATTTATTGATATATATCAATATTGTTTTTTTATGTAACTAATTATTTTAACAACTATAAAATATAAAATATTCATTTAATTAATTAAATATTTCAAGATTATTTATAAACTGTTAACATAATGCCTCTCTTATTGTTACGGAGGTTTAGTCTCGGTTCTCTGATCTAACAGGTGAAGAAAAATTTACACGGGAGATTACTTTTCGCAGGAACAGAGCAAAATAGGAGATATTGTTGTTACAAAAATAGAGAACTTCGTCATAAAAGACTATAGAACCAGGATAAAAAAGAGGATGATCTCGGCTATGAGAGCGCTACTAGCCCCCTAGCCTAGGGCTAGTATGGAGCGTGGTGATGGCCGATCTGAGCAGGCAGTCCCTCTGCGGAGCGTGGTCGCGCAAGCCCAGGGGGTGTAGGGATAGTCATCAACAGTAGTCAGACGGGAGTCTGCTGCTGAGGCCGCCTGTCAGGAAGCGCTGGCGCCTGTTTCAACGTAGGGGTAGTGAAAGATTAGGGCACCGCTACTGCCCATCCTGCGGCGCTCCCGGGTAAAAAATATCCGCTTATAAGCAGCTAAAAACCTGATTATCAAGCGATTTCACGCTTCTGAAGGTTCTCTGAGGGGTTTGATGATGGACCTGACGGCCAGATCCCTGGCGTTAACTGCCCAGCGATCTCAGGGTAGTGTTCTGTGGTAAAGAACGGTAATTCCCCCTGCTGCCGTTGAGCCTGGTAATCTTTAGCCAATTTGATAGCGGTTCCAGAGAGTAGCACGACCGCTACTAAATTAGTGATGGCCATCAAACTCATCGAGATGTCTGCCAAAGTCCACACGAGCGGGACCTCAACCAAAGCACCCAACAGTATCATGCCCAGCACGCTAAGACGGAATAGCGTCAACCGTCCTGGATGATTCTGCTTAAGAAAATTCAAATTACCCTCAGCATAAGAGTAATTGGCGATCACGGCGGTAAAGGCGAAAAAAAACAGGGCCACGGCAACGAATGCCGCACCCCAGGGCCCCACCGCTGCCGAAAAAGCCTGCTGCGTCAGCTCAATACCGCCCAGGCCGTGGGCATTCTCTAGTGCACCAGAGCACAGGATAATGGTTGCGGTTGCACTACAAATCACAAAGGTATCTAAAAAGACCCCTAACATTTGAATATAGCCCTGTGAAGCGGGGTGCGGTGGGTAAGGAACGGCAGCCGCGGCCGTATTGGGTGCTGATCCCATACCCGCTTCATTAGAGAACAGTCCCCGTTTGACGCCGTTGGATAGCGCTTGCCCCATCGTATACCCTAAGGTTCCAGCACCAGCCTCTTGCCACCCAAACGCACTTTTAAAAATCAGGGTGATGATGGCCGGCAATTGTGCAAAATGAGTGATAACCACCCAGAGCGTTAATGTTAAATAGATCAGCGCCATCAAGGGGACCACCCTCTCGGTTACCCGGACGATGGTGCGGTTACCACCGAAAATAATCGTGCTGGCCACGGCGACCACAAAAAGACCCACATACAGCGGGTTCAAGCCGAAAGCGAGGTGCATCGCTTGCGCAATCGAGTTGGTCTGGACCGCGTTAAAAACCCACCCGTAAGCGATGATCAAAAACAGCGAGAACAGCACCCCCAGCCAACGCTTACCCAACCCTTTTTCCATGTAGTAAGCAGGGCCTCCACAATAGTTTCCTTGATGATCTTTGCCCTTGTAAAGCTGTGCTAAGCTGCTTTCAGCAAACGCGGTGGCCATGCCGATTAGGGCAATCATCCACATCCAAAAAATAGCCCCTGGCCCTCCGAGCGTTAGGGCAACCGCAACGCCTGCCAAGTTACCAGTACCGACGCGCGCCGCTAAGCCAGTACAAAGCGCTTGGAAAGAGGAGATCCCGACTTGTGACTTATTCCGGCTGCTTTTGATCAAGGAGAACATATGGGAGAAATGGCGGATCTGCAAGCAACCTAACCGCCCAGTAAAGTACAGACCTACGCCTAACAGTAAGTAGAGGAGGGTCGCCCCCAAATAGCTATTAATAAACATCAAAAAAGCATTCACGAAAACCCTCGCTATAAAAAATCCACTCCAATGAGAATCATCAAGGTATCAGGCGACCAACGACCAGCGTTAGTAGCAGAGAATGGTGTGCTTCCCGCATATCCCTAAGACTCTAGCATAAATTGCTCAGAAATCCTTATGGATTTACCCACCCCATCAGATCCTCTAAGCTGCTTACCACCGGAGCTAGGCAGCGAAGAGGGTTTTATTGTTCGCTTTGCTAGGCACTTTCGACTACAATCGCCGAGATATCATCCCCTTCAATGATAAGGCGATTCGTGCCGTGTTTCATCACCCACCGACGGCTCCCCACTCATCATTGAATAACCCTCCGCATGATAAACCTGAGAGCACTCCTCATATGACGGATAAGTTAACCGCCCTACGCTGCTGGAGTACTGTGGTCGCCGATACTGGTGATTTGGCGGCGATTAAACGCTACCAACCGGTCGATGCCACGACCAATCCTGCTTTGATTCTTAAGGTGGCACAACAGCCTTCCTTTCGCCATTTGATAGATGAAGCCGTGGCTTGGGCACGCCAACAAACCACCGATCCGCAGCAACAACTTGCCGAGGCCGCCGATCAGTTAGTGGTAAAAATAGCCCTACTGATCACCCCCATGATACCTGGACTGCTCTCTATCGAGATCCCCGCGCGCCTCTCTTATGATACTCAAGGCAGCCTCGCTAAGGCCCAGCGTCTCGTAGCGCTTTATCGCCAGGCCGGCGGCAATCCACAACGACTGTTGATCAAGCTCGCCGCCACCTGGCAGGGGATCCAAGCCGCCGCCCTATTAGAACAACAAGGGATCCACTGCAATTTAACCCTGTTATTCTCTTTTGCCCAAGCCCGCGCTTGTGCTGAAGCGGGTGTCACCCTGATTTCTCCCTTTGTGGGGCGTATTGGCGATTGGTATCAAACCCACGGTGATCGTGCAACCTCGCCTGTTCAAGGTGATCCCGGCGTGGCTTTTGTCACCCAAGTGTATAACTATTATAAACAACATGGCTATCCCACTGTCGTCATGGGGGCCAGCTTCCGGTCTATTGATCAAATTATGGCCTTAGCAGGCTGCGACAAACTGACCATTGCGCCTCCACTGTTACAAGCCTTGGCGGACAGCCCTGGATCCCTACTGGCACACTTAGGCCCACCAGAGGTGTTAACCCCCCCCCCTGCCGCCTTAACGGAAGCAGAATTTTACTGGTTACACCACCAGGATGCTATGGCTGTTGATAAATTGGCTGAAGGCATTCGGCAATTTGCGGTCGCTCAGGAGCAATTAGAGCAGTTAATTGCTGGGTCTCATTAATTTTTTTTACTTTCCTCTTGATGCCTACTCAGTCGCCCCCATCTTTAAATTCAACTGTTCGTGCAGTCCACCAGGTGGGGCAGTGAGCAAGCTGATGAAGCACTGTGCGACGACAAACTATCATGAGCGTGGAGAGGTTCAATGGGCAAGATTATTGGAATTGATTTAGGAACGACTAACTCTTGTGTCGCCGTCATGGATGGCACAAAACCGCGGGTGCTAGAAAATAGTGAAGGGGATCGCACCACTCCTTCCGTGATTGCGTATACTCAAGACAATGAAACCTTAGTAGGACAACCCGCCAAGCGCCAAGCGGTGACCAATCCACAGAATACGCTCTTCGCTATCAAACGGTTGATTGGGCGGCGTTTTACGGATGAAGAGGTCCAGCGTGATGTCAGTATTATGCCCTATAAAATCGTTAAGGCTGACAACGGTGATGCCTGGGTTGCGGTGAAAGATCAGAAAAAAGCCCCGCCCCAAATTTCTGCAGAAATTCTCAAAAAGATGAAAAAGACTGCGGAAGATTATTTAGGGGAGTCCGTCACGGAAGCAGTGATTACGGTTCCTGCCTACTTTAACGACTCACAGCGCCAAGCCACCAAAGATGCGGGACGCATTGCTGGCCTAGAGGTTAAACGTATTATCAATGAACCTACGGCGGCGGCACTAGCGTATGGATTAGACAAAGAGAGTGATGATCGCATCATTGCGGTCTATGATCTGGGCGGTGGAACGTTTGATATTTCGATCATTGAAATTAACCATGTTGAAGGGGAAAGGACCTTTGAAGTGCTTGCCACCAATGGGGATTCTCACTTAGGGGGCGAAGACTTTGATAACCACCTGATCAACTATTTAGTAGCTGAATTCAAAAAAGAGCAGGGGGTGGATCTCAAGAACGATCCGCTGGCGATGCAACGCCTTAAAGAGGCGGCAGAAAAAGCGAAAATAGAGCTCTCATCAGCCCAGCAAACCGACGTCAATCTGCCCTATATCACTGCTGATGCCGGCGGGCCAAAGCATCTGATGATTAAATTAACCCGTGCCAAATTAGAGTCGCTGGTAGAAGCGTTGGTTAACCGTACCTTAGAGCCGCTCAAAATTGCCTTAACTGATGCGAAATTAACCGCCGACAAAATCAATGACATTATCTTAGTCGGTGGTCAAACTCGGATGCCATTGGTACAGGCGAAAGTTAAAAATTTCTTTGGTAAAGAGCCCCGTAAAGATGTCAACCCCGATGAAGCGGTCGCGGTAGGGGCAGCCATCCAGGGCGGAGTTTTGGCTGGTGATGTGAAGGATCTGCTCCTCTTGGATGTGACCCCGCTGTCGCTGGGTATTGAAACCATGGGTAGCGTCATGACCAAGCTCATTGAGAAAAATACCACGATCCCCACCAAACATAGTCAAGTGTTTTCCACAGCTGAAGATAACCAAACAGCGGTGACGATTCATGTGTTACAAGGTGAACGGAAACGCTCTGCTGATAACAAATCGCTGGGACAATTTAATCTGGAGGGGATCCAGCCAGCCTCTCGCGGCATGCCGCAAATCGAAGTGACCTTTGATATCGATGCTGACGGCATCCTCCATGTCTCGGCTAAAGATAAAAAAAGCGGACGTGAACAGAAAATCACCATCAAAGCCTCTTCGGGTTTAAACCAAGAGGAGATTGAAAAGATGGTACGCGATGCCGAAGCCAATGCAGAAGCTGATCGGCAGTTTGAAACGATCGTGCAGCTGCGTAACCAAGCAGACCACCTCATTCATGGTACCCGCAAACAGTTGGACGACGTGGGAGACAAACTGCCCGCCGAAGAAAAAACCGCCATTGAAGCAGCCATCCAAGCCTTAGAGGATGCTAAAAAAGTGGAAGACAAAGCGGTACTGGAGGCTAAAATTCAAGCGGTGATCGAAGTTTCCAGCAAATTGATGGAATCGTCACAACAACACTCCCCAGATCACGCTGAAAAAACGGCCAGTGGCCAGGGAAACGATGAAGCCCTCGACGCTGAGTTTGAAGAGGTCACCGATAAAAAGTAAAACCATCGCCGCTGGGACTGGTTTTTGATTAGGTACGGGCGTTGGGGTTTCCCACGCCCGTTTGCCGCTAAAGTGTAGTAGGTTGATAGCCATGGCAGAACAAGATTATTATGACACCTTAGGGGTCCCGCACAATGCTGATGAGGATACCCTTAAAAAAGCGTATAAGCGCCTAGCGATGAAATATCACCCTGATCGCAATCAAGGTGACAAAGGCGCTGAAGCACGCTTTAAAGAGATCAAAAAAGCTTATGAGATTTTGAGCGATAGTGAGAAAAGAGCGGCTTATGATCGCCATGGACATGCCGCTTTTGAAAATGGTGGAATGGGGCAGCAAGGCACCACTGACTTCAACGAAGTTTTCGGAGAGATGTTTGGCGATATTTTTGGTGGCGGTCGGCAAAGCAGTCCCCGCGGTTCTGATTTACTGCACACTCTTGAATTATCGCTTGAAGAGGCGGTTCGTGGCCTGACTAAGGAGCTAAAGTTTCCAACCCTGGTCGCTTGTGAGACTTGCAGTGGCAGCGGCGCTAAGGCGGGAACGACACCCAGCAGCTGCTCAACGTGCCGGGGTACTGGACAAATTCAGATGCGCCAAGGTTTCTTTGCCGTCCAACAGACCTGCCCCAAATGCCGAGGGCGCGGGAAGATCATTAGCGACCCCTGTTCCTCCTGCCGTGGTCGTGGCTGTCAGGAAAAGACCAAAACCCTATCGGTCAAAATACCCGCAGGAGTAGACACTGGCGATCGTATCCGCCTATCGGGTGAAGGAGAAGCCGGCGCTTTCGGCACCCCAGCTGGGGATCTCTATATTGAGTTTAAGGTGAAACCCCATCCACTCTTTCAACGCCAAGAGAATAATCTCTACTGTGAAGTGCCCGTGAGTTTCACCCTGGCAGCCTTAGGGGGCAAGATAGAGGTTCCTATCCTGAATGGCCGAGTTAATTTAACAATTCCTCCGGAGACCCAAAGTGGCAAGTTATTCCGGCTGAGTGGCAAAGGGGTCAAAGCCATCCGAGGACGCGCAGTGGGTGATCTGCTCTGCCGTGTCATGGTAGAAACCCCAGTCAAGTTAAATGAGCACCAGAAACGCTTGCTCACAGAGTTGGAGGAGAGCTTCCATCAGGATCATAATCAACAACACAGTCCCCGCTCTCGCAAATTCTTTGCAGGGATTAAAAAATTCTTTGAGGATCTCACACAGTAGGCTCCCCGATCTTTCCTCATTTTGATTGGAGCTCTCGAAGGACAATGAAGCGTATACAGTTTGTTATTTTTTGAGTTCAGCTAACGGATCAAGATCATCGTTTGGGTATGATTGTCTTAGAGGGAGGGTGCCCCACCGCTCCAGTGGCCTATAACAATCATACCCTGACAAGCAACCGGAACTATCTCTCTTATTGCCTAAATCCATTAGATCTTGATGAGATCAGATTTAATCTGAGGAAAATTTATGTTTCATAAAATGCCATTTATCTTGGCGTCGACTATTTTTTCTATTATATTATTTGATCCTATCATCCCTCTTGTATTAAAACAGACTTTATATTCCACCAGCCTAACGATAAAATCAGTTATTGCATTATTTCTACCTTTTATTATCTTTGGTTTACTATTTAAATCAGCTGTTACTTTATCTAAAAGCGCTACTAATATTATAGGATTAATAATAACTGCAGTGTGCTGCTCTAACTTTTTTCTACCTGGATAAGTCATTATATTGGCAAATTGATATATAGCTTTAACTTATCCATGATCGCTCCAAAAGGGACAGAGCTCAACCTTAACAATAAAGAGATAGCCGGTGCTGTCATCCCTGCGACTGTCAACATTCATCTTGTCGGTGATTGTTTTGCAATACCACTATTTGCTTATGCTGTATTAAAAAGCTTCGGTATGGATGAGCCTTCATTACTGAACTATTTGATTTTTTCTTTCTATTTTGTACTGGCTAAATTTTCTGTATCAGCTATCCCCGGGGGTGGAATTATTGTCATGCTTCCTATTCTTGAAAAGTATCTAGGATTTAACACAGAAATGATGTCACTGATAACAGCACTCTATATTTTGTTTGACCCGGTGATAACTGCTGCCAATGTTTTAGGAAATGGGGGGGGGCTAAAATGATAGATAATCTACTTGGCAGGCGTAAAATCTCTTGAGAGCAAGCGACCAGCGATGATCCTCTCGACTCTTTAGAGATAATAGGGATATTCCAGCGCAGCTGCGCCTGGCTCCAGCTGCTAGGATAATTTGCCATCACCGCTCAGTGGTTGACGGAGAATGATTACTTAATAACGATTTGCTTGATAACACGGTTTGTCAGTCGAGTGACCAATTCATAGGCACTGACTCCCAAGTGTTGTGCAACGGTTTCAACAGGTAACGCAGCACCCCAAGCTGTCACCGCTGCGCCACTCCGTTCGGTAGCGTCAGGGCCTAGATCCACGGTGAGCAGATCCATGGAGACTCGACCGACTAGCGGCACGCGACGGCCATTCACTAATAGTGGTGTCCCTGAGGGGGCATCCCGTGGGTAGCCATCGCCATACCCCAGTGCGACAACGCCCAGTCGAGTGGCCTGCTGACTATGCCAGTCGGCACCATACCCCACCGGAGCACCCGCTGGATGCTCTCTCACAGCCAACAACTGGCTTTGAAGGGTCATCACCGGTCGTAATCCCAACTCGCTGGCGAGGACACCCGATAACGGAGAGATCCCATACAGCAGCAGGCCGGGGCGCACACAGTCACGGTGTGACTGTGGCCATTGTAGGATGGCACAAGAGCTGGCTAACGATTGCAGTCCAGGCTTACCCCGCGCAAAATCATCAAACTGGGTGATCTGCCGCTGGGTAGGCTCTGCCGTCAGTTCATCTGAGCGACTAAAATGGCTCAGTAAACCAATCGGTTGCTGAACATTCCGGCAATGGGATAACCGCTGATAGACTGCAGCAGCCTGCTGCGCTGTGATCCCCAGTCGATGTAATCCGGTATCGATTTTTAGCCAAACCCGAATCGGTTTGTTGACGATGGCTTGTTCTAAGTATGCTAGTTGCTCTAGACTATGCAGTACCAAGGTCAGCTGATACTGGCAGCTCAGCGTGATTGCCTGCATTGAAGGCACGCTATTGAAGACGACAATTGGTTTGATGATTCCGACTTCCCGCAGCTGCAGGGCCTCCTCCAACCGTGCCACCCCAAAGCTGTCCACTGAGGATAAAGCCTGAGCAACCTGCAGTAGGCCATGACCATAGCCATCGGCTTTAATCATCGCCATTATCTGGCTATGAGAGGTTAGCTGTCTTATTTGCAACGCATTGTGCTGCAAAGCCTGGTGATCGATGAGCGCCGTAGCGACTGATAACTCGATAGTCATTGATGCGGATGAACCTCTGTCCGGGATAAGCAGCCATGCTGCACACACCAATGCAGTGTTATCAAGGAGTCCAGTGACTCTCATTGCAAAGGTCGTGGAGATAAAAATACACCACTAAAATAGCTGTTATTGATTATGCTATTGAATTTCCTGCTCATGGGCAACATCGGGCTAGTAATGAACTTCGTACACAGGGGATTTTTATCTCCGGTAGTAGTTTCCGCTCACTCTGACCGAGGTCAGCCAGTATGCCAGTGTCCTCTATCAGCAAACACTTAAGAAGCCGCAGCGTAAACTCGGTGCACAATTTTTTCATTAAAGATAACCTCAGTTCGGGATAAGGGCTCATATAACGGTCAGTAAATCAGAGGATTGAAGGGAGATTGAGGGTTTTTTAGGCATAAGGCGATAGGCAACAATTCCGCTAATGAGATTAACGATAAAATTGGCTGGAGAGCGATGTCGAGTATGTTCTATTTGGCACAGATTTTTTAGTTGATCGAACACTGTTTCAACCAATGAACGCTTACTCAGTAAGGCTTTATCAAAAGCTGAATGAGTAATTGGTGCCATGTTTTTTCTGACTTTAGTCACTAAATCTACGCCTAGCACTTTTAATGTTTCTGTTAAAGATTTGGAGAGATAGCCTTTGTCAGCATAAAGCTTGCCTACGATGCCCTGAAGCAACCTGGGTAATGGTTTACGATCATTCACATTGCCTGGAGTGAGACGACAGTTAAGGATCTCTCCCAGGTGATTGATAACGATGTGTAACTTGAAACCAAAAAACCACCCTGTCGAAGATTTACCCCGTTCGGCCAGACCGTGGAAAACTCGATGTCTCTTAATACGCAAGTTATCACAAACCGCTAGTGGCGTAGAATCGACAATACTGATACCTGTTGGCTTACCTTTTAGCGATTGGAAAAAGGCAGCGAAAGCTAAGGCACAGCGGGGCATGAGCTCAATACAACGCGAATAAGAGGGCAGTTTTGGGAACTCTGCACGCAAATATTGGGAGACATAATTCAAATAGAATCTCTTGAATTGCCGATGGCGTAACTGATGAAAAAGCACCAACAGAGTCATCATTTCTGATAGAGATAGCTGAGTTTTGCGTCGTCGAAAGCGTTGTTTGTCAGCGAGCAATCGTGAGTACATCTCTGGCTCAAATTTTTTAAAACTAAGCCACTAGGATGGGGTACCTGCATCACAGGGATAACACCCCTATTATCCCAGGGGATAACGATTTTTTTTGTAATTCAATTGGTTAGGACGAACCAGTTAAGTTATCGCGAAAAATTAACTGCAAAAATATTGCCATAAGAGCTCAACAAGCGGTTAATTTCTGTATTGATAGTTTGTTTACTCCAGGTTACCAAGCGGCGCCAATGATACTTAGCTTGTTTCCAAACTATCTCAATCAAATTAAGCTCTGGACTATAAGCGGGAAGATAAAGAAGTACCATATTGTTCTCCACGAACCACCGTTTCAATGTCTCTTGCTCAATGCCATGATGAATACTGGCATTATCTAATACCACAAAGGTATAGCGTTGCTCACCCTTCTGGGCAATATCCTCTAAAAAGTCAACGACCTCTTTTCTTGTCACATTTTGCTCAATAATCTTATGGGACAAGGTGTTAGCTGAAAAATCTAAAGCCCCCAGTACCGAACGTCTGCAGTGTGGTTTTGGTTCTACCCGATGCGGCTGCCCTCTAGGTCCCCAACCATTCTGAACAGGAGGGGTAGAGGAAAAACCACTTTCATCAAAATAGATCAAACGATATTTGTTGTCTTCACGGGAGAGCAATTTGAGCCTTGAGAGTACAGCTGATTTTGCAATGTAACAGGCTTCATCACGTTTTTTTTAAGTGAATAACGTGATCTTTTATAGGAGAGCCCTTGCTCTTTAAGCGCCGAAGCGAGTGTTTCTAGCGTGCAAGGTAAGGCACCATGTTCAGCTTCCACTCGTTTGGCTATGCCTGCTAAACTCAATGATTCCGAGCATGCAGCGTCGACAGCACTGGCAACCATTTCTGGCGACAGCGCTCGTGGTCGGCCGCCGTTATATTGACAAAGCAGGCCACAAATACCTGCTCGGCGCCACCTATGGATCCAGTTATACACCGCTCGAAAACTAACCAAAAGCTCCTTGGAAACTTCAACCGGTTTGAGTCCCTTGGCTAGTAGTAACAGTCCAGCTCCTCGCATCCTGGTCTCTCTATAATGATGGTTTAAAGATAGTTGTTGTAATGTAAAGCGCTCAGTTTCTGTCAATTTTATGGACAATTTCATTGGGCAACAGCATGCAGAGTGAAAATTCATATCTTTAGCATAACTCATTGCATTTCATTTTTATAGAGCACTTAAGACTGAGACTTTTATGACCGAAGGGGTATTTTTATGGACGAAAATAGGGTTGGATTGCCCCTAGGGAGCCAGCAACTTGAACGTTGGCATCGTGACGGTTTTTTGATACTAGAAAATGTTCTCTCACCCCAGGAGATTGTTGATCTTCTGGGGGAGGTTGGTACAGTCATCTCTCAGCATAACAACGTCAGTAGTCACAATACCAGTCAGTTTCACGGGAAGAAGTACTACAACATACACAATCCGTTTGACTACACAGAGGGCTTAGACTACCTACTGGACCATCCAAAGACGTTCAATGTAGTCACCTATTTGATGGGTCCCTACATTAGGGCCATGAGTTGTCACCTATTTGTACGGCACCCCTGTAGGGATGGCTCTACAAATCTGCAAAAATTCCACACAGACTCCGGTCCTGCACTGCAGCGTATTCTCCCCACTCGGGAGAATTTGCCTTTACAGCTCAAGTTTCAATTCTTTTTAACCAACGTCAAAGAAGACAATGCTAGCAATTTTATTGCTATACCGGGTAGCCATCTCAGGAGAGTCGAAGAGCATAACCCCTACTGTTTGATCTCGGAGGCAAATCAATATCTGGAAAAAGGACAGTTACCTCCTGGAGCAGTGCAGCTGAAACTGAAGGCCGGGGATGTTTTGATACACGCCTTAACGCTATGGCATGCCGTTGCTCCGAACCACTCCAACCAGAGCCGCCTCAGCATCTCTATTAGATATGGACAGATGTGGTTCAGGGATTATTATTTTGCCGCAGCACCGCATATCATGGCCCGTATGACCCCCAGGCAGCGACGCCTCTTGGGAGATTTTAATGGTGAAACACGTGGCGATCTAGTTTACCGCCCGCCAGAAGATCAGGTCTCCTTAATGTTGGGCGAGAAGGCCAGGGCTTTTGGGTGGTGACGGGATTGGGAATTTTCTCTAGATAACTGCGTGACACGGTGCTGTATTATGAAAAAAACGGAAAAACTAAGCGCTATTTTACGCTCTAAGAATCAATCATTTTTTTTGGAAGCACATAATGCGCTGAGTGCCCGTATTGTTGAGGAGGCAGGCTTTGAGGGGATATGGGCGAGTGGCCTCTCCATTGCTGCCTCATTAATGGTGCGCGATAATAACGAGATCAGCTGGACTCAGGTGCTAGGACTCCTTGAGTTTATGAGTGATTGCACAACCATTCCTATTCTTATGGATGCTGACACAGGATATGGTAATTTTAATAATGTGCGCCGCCTCGTTACTAAGTGTGAGCAGAGGGATATAGCAGGCATCTGTCTTGAGGATAAGATTTTCCCCAAGTGTAACTCTTTCCGTCTGAGTGCCAGCCAAGTATTGGCTCCTATTAAGGAGTTCTGTGGCAAAATACGGGCAGCGAAGGATACGCAACAAGATCCATCCTTTAGCGTTGTTGCCCGCACAGAAGCGTTTGTTATAGGGGCAACTTTAACTGAGACTCTCGAGCGATGTGATGCGTATGCGCAGGCTGGAGCCGACGCGCTGCTCATCCATTCCAAAAAAGCAACTACAGAAGATATTGAGCTTTTTATGAGCTCCTGGGATAGATCGGTTCCGGTCATCATCGTACCCACTACCTATGCCAATGCGCTTTCTCACCAGCTCTTAAATGAATTAGAGATAACGCTTGTTTTATGGGCCAATCACATGGTCAGGGCGAGTATTTGGCATATGCAAAAGATCGCTTCCCTGATATTTGAGAGAAAAAATGTCAAGGATGTGACGATGCAGATCGCCTCTATTGAGGAAATTTTTCGTCTCCAGGATGCGGAAGAGTTGAGCAGTGCCGAAAAAAAATATTTGACCCCTCACCTTGACCGTCAGGTGAAGCTGCAGTTAGATAAAGGTTCAAATGTCATCAAGCGACTTGCGGAGTGAATGAACAATAGGGTGATAGCATAGTGATACAACCGAATGTCCTACAGCATCTTATTCAGCTTAGGGATCTTTCAGAGGTAGCCTCCCCTCCATTGCATGCTATCGCGCTGATGGTGCAGCGCATATCTCGAGCCATTCAGGAGAGATGGCCAAAGATTCCTCTGTATGATATACGAGGCCCACGGATTATGAGGACTCAGGAAGAGTTTGATAACCTCCTCATTCCCGCCAATCATCCGCAAAGGGCATCACGTAAAATTCGCTACCTCTCAGACAACCGGCTTTTGCGTAGCCACATGACCCCCTTACTTGGGAGAGCCGTTAATATCATCCACGACCAGGGCCTAGAGCAGGCGACCTTTTTAATGCCAGGTATCTGTTATTTGCGAACACTACCCGCTCCAGAGCGCATTTCAGAGCCTCATAAACTGGATATATGGCTTTTCCAATCGCCTCCGATCTCCCAACAGAGTGAATCTACGCTCTTAGAAGAGGTAGAGGTCATTTTGCAAGGCATATTTCAAGAGAAACACTGGCGGTCTCGTGCTCATCCAAAAGTACATCCCTACACTGCTCCAGGTTTTTCCATAGAAGTTAGCCTACAGCCGGGGCTTTGGATCAAAATGCTAGAGTGTGGTCAAGCTTCCGCAGCGCTGCTACAGAAACAGGGGATAGATCCACGGCAATTCAGAGTCTCTGCCTTTGGATTAGGGCTTGAAAGATGTGTGATGGCGGTAAAAGAGTTGAATGATATACGTCTGCTACGTCACCCCTCCCTGATCTTGCCACCTTTTTTTAGACACAGAGAAGAGAAACCTTAAGCGACCTGGGATAACCAATTTTTTTCAAAATTTACAGGAGACAGATAGCCTAGCGTTGAGTGCCGTCTCTGTCGGTTATAAAACACTTCTACGTATTCAAAAATGCTCAATTTGGCTTGTTCTCTGCTCTCAAAACGTTCAAAGTGGGTGTGCTCTGTTTTTAAGGTATGGAAAAAACTCTCTGCTACTGCATTGTCATAACAATTGCCCGTACTACTCATGCTAAGCGTTATCTGGTGATGCGCCGATACAGCCTTGAATCCTTTGCTGGTATACTGGCTGCCTCGGTCGGAGTGGTGGATGAGACCTGCAGCAGGCTTCCTCCGTGTTATTGCCTGGCGTAATGCTGCGGCTACTAACTCGGTGGTCATGTGAGCTTGCATATCCATCCCCACGATACTACGAGAGAACAGGTCCAGTACGATAGCAACATACAACCATCCCTCTTGGGTCGGAATATAGGTAATATCTGCTGCCCAGTATTGATCAGGGCGAGTGGCTGTGAACTTCTGCTTGAGTAAATTAGGCGCCACTGCGGCCTTTGGATCGACTATTGTGGTTACCTTAAATCGTTTTTTCATCTTAGCCGCAATATGGGCTGCTTTCATTAGCCGACAAACCCGTTTGCGTGAACAGCGCTCACCTCTAGCTCGTAACTCAGCATGGATACGTGGGCTACCGTAAATTTGGTTGCTTATGGTATAAACCTCTTTAATTTCAGATATTAAACGCTCATCCTCACAATAGCGCTTGGATGGCTCAGCCTTGATAAACTGATAATAGCCACTGCGGGATACACCTAACACGTTGGACATCCTCTCTACGCTGAATTCCCCAGCATGCTTTTGCATAAACTGGTATTTTACTTGCGGGCCACTGAGAAGATGCCCAAGGCTTTTTTTAGGATATCCCTCTCTTCGCGTGCTATCGCCAATTCTTTCCGCAATTGACTGAGCTCAGCATCAGACGCTTTCAGGTATCCTTTGCCCGGGAAAGCCTCTGCACCATCCTTGTTATGCTGATGGACCCACCCTGCCAATGTACTCTTGGGAACTCCCAATTCCTCGCTCAATTGACAGAGCGTTTTACCAGTGCTGTGATACAGCTTTACCGCATTCAGCTTGAATTCCTTATCATAGCTCCTTGATTCCCCTTGATTCATAACTTCACCTCAAAAAGTAACAAAAAATTATACGCTTTGTTCCTCTTCGTTGTGTCCGTTAAAGGGTAGCAAGATCACCCCATGGATTCAGGAACAGATGTTAGATCTCACTATCTATCACGAGCAGGTCCGATATCCGTCCTTTTCGACCGAGCAAACCATTCCACCTATTTCTAGCTCACTCCTGGTTGAACTTTTCGAACAGTTTCGATGGGAGAGGCCATCCCTATTTGATCTTATTGCTAAGATAAATTCATTTCAAGATAATGAGGCTTTAAGACTCAATATGGAGTGGCATTCACCAGTAAAAAAAATTAGTTTGGGAGAGATGAATGAAGGAATACGCTATCTATCGAACTTGGCAGAGGAACTATGGAGAGGACAGTGAATAGCTTAGATAATGGGATCTCCCTTCCTTTTTTAGCAATCCAACGTGTTATAGGGTACTTTTCAGAAGATATATCGAGCAATCTTAGTGGTGATTTTCAAGTGGCTGATGAGGTGAGAGAACAATTGGCTGATACTTATAAGGCGGCCGAGAATGGGGTGATCGACGCCCAAACAAAGCTGGGAATTTTCCACATGTCACAGTTTTTGTGCACCTCAGACAAAGAGGCTATGAGCTACTTTGTAAAAGCATCACATGGCGGGTGTACTCAGGCTATGGTACGTCTGGCCATTCTTTATAATAATGCTCGCGGCATCTATAAAAGAGATCAGACGCAAGCTGCCTATTGGCTCTCTAAGGCAGCCACATTGCAAGATCACAATGGTGTGTGTCTAAATACCCTATGGCACACAGAGCCTTTGCTACCTAGCTTAAAAATTAAGCTGAACTCATTTATCGGGACTGTCCAAATTCTTGACTTAGCTCATCGTGAAATCGGCGATGCTGGAATCTCCATGATCGCTTCTATTTTACCTAAAAGTAGAATTCATAGCCTATATCTTAAGGGAAATAAAATTACTGATCGAGGAGTCAGTGAACTCGCTAAGACGATTTTTAAAAGTGGAGTTCAAATTCTTGATTTATGGCACAATGAAGTTTCAGATCAGGGATTAGAAATTCTATCTCTTATTCTTCCCAAGACAAAAATTCAGGTTTTGGATTTAGCAGAAAATAAACTAACCCACCTTAAAGCATTGGCGAAAGTTTTGCCAAATTGTCTCTGTCTAAGAGTGCTTTATTTAGGAAGAAATATCATAGGTGGGACAGATGCTACTCTATTTTCAATTGGGCTAGAGAAATCAACCATTCGGTTACTAGACATAGGTTATAATAAATTGGGATCTGATGGGGCAGTGGCTATTTTTCAAGGTGCACCGCCTACGATGCAAATTTTAGATTTAAGTGAGAATGATCTGCAGAATTCTGGAGCAATTGGTATAGCTAAAATTCTCCCCCAAAAACCGAACCTTCGTCTACTTGATTTGAAAAAAAATGGGATTGGTCCTGAAGGAGGGCAACTACTTTGGGATACGCTAGCCTCGACGAATCTTGAGGTTCTAGACCTTAGACTAAATCGGATTGTCTCTCTTGAGTTGAAGGAGAACTTACATCCTGTTTTGCCCCAGTCATTGATGCAAGTTAACCTGAAAGGTAATGGAATTCCAGCGAACCTGAGTGGAAGAATTACTGCTTTTATTAATCGGAGACAAAAGAAAATTTTCCCTTCGAAAAAAAGAGATTTATCAATTCTCATTCCAGAAGGACGAGTCATAGATACACTCATTGTTCAAGAAATTAAAGAGATTATAAATAATGAATTAGATATAGAAATCATTATTCATAACATCCCCTATAATACTATTAAGGATCAGCTACACGATAAGGGAATGAAAGAAAGTGAAATTTTAGAATTATTACAGCAGCGCCAGATTTTTCATGGAATGAAAAACGTTGTTGTTTCTGTTTTTTTTAGATCAGCTGAAAAACCCATTACTCAATATGAAATTGCGCCATATCTTAGTAAAATTAATACCACATTAGAAAAAATATCTGAGGAATACTCCTTTCAAGATTTATCTCAAGATAGCGTTGATACACCACCAGTGGCCTCAGCTATGCTCTCTTTTCCATCAGAAGATGGCGGTGATAGCCTCCAAAAGTATACTGCAGAACACGACTATCTTGATGGAAATAAGCTAAACTTACTATCATCAATTTAAGTATTAAAATTATACGATTAATTTTAATACAATTTATATTTTTTGCAAAGGAACGATTATGGGAGATCAGAACCAGCCTATACGACAGGTTGTCATTATCACTGACTGCATCGATATTGCATTTAACGAGATGCATCAGGAATTAAAAAATTTGATTTCTGAAAAGAGGATGCGCTCTCTACAGATAGCGCCTATGGCTAAGGTTAAAAATTTTTCCGTCACCAATTCCTCATTTGTCATTCGCCTCCTCGCAGATAGTTATCCAGCTAAAGAGACTCTTTTTGTCGTCGTGGTTAGCGGGCTGGGTACTAATCCGTCACGTATTTTTGGATGCACCAAACAGGGCCTTAGGTTTGTTGGCAATAATTCAGGATATTTCCATTGGCTAATCCAGGATTTTGGATTACAGGCTATCTATAAAAATAATACTTGCCGCAGAGTTAATGGCAAATCTTTTGGTGGAAAATATGTGCAAATTCCCACGGCAGTCAAACTCATTGAGGGGACACCGATGGATGAATTGGGTCAAAGAATGTCTCCAGATTTTATGGAATCTCTGCCCATTGCCGATGGAACTGTGGTCCATGTGGATAATTTTGGTCTTATGAAAATTAAGGCTCCACCCCTTAATTTTCAAGAGGGTCAGCGGTTACATCTCTCGGTCAATAGCAGCCAGGATCTTGTCGCCATCTATTCAGAAAAAATGAAGCGTCAAAAGGATGGCGAGTGGGTGCTGTTCCCAGGCAGTTCACTGGATGGACTGCCAGAGTTAGGGAAAGTACGTTCACAAAATTCTGCTCAAGAGTTAGGTATAACAGAGGGAGACCTATTGAGATGGACACCAGTTATCCCCAGCAGGACTTAGAGATCCCTCGGGATCTTCTAACCCAGCGGATCTCTGCAACATTAATTCGTGCAGGGGTCAAAGCGCAAGCAGCGGAGGCTACCGCAGAGATCCTCATAGAAGGCAGTGCAAGGGGATACGCTCTTCATGGCGTTGAGCGGCTGCTTCACATCTTGGAAGGACTCCAGCGTGGAACCATCTCCCCAGCTGCCGAAGCCACTGTTGTGCGAGAGACTTCCGCTGTCGCGATTATCGACGCCCGTTGCGGTCTAGGGCCACCTCAAGGCAAAAGAGCCATGGAGCTCGCGGTACAGAAAGCTATCCATGGAGGAATCGGTGTCGTCGGCGTCATCAATGGCTCCCATCTCGGTGCCCTAGCCTACTATAGTGAGATCGCCAGTTCCCAGGGCTGTGTCGGGCTTACGCTGTCGACCTCTTCCCCTGCGGTCGTGGTCAAGGGTGGCCAGAGAAAGACATTCGGAACCAATCCAATCTCCTACTCCATCCCACAGACTCCTTTCCCTATCACAGCGGATTTTGCGACTTCAAAGGTCTCAAGAGGCAAAATTTGCGACTACCAGCAAAAAGGGCTCTCTCTCCCCTCAGGATGGGCTGTTGATCGGCAGGGCGTTGGAACCAACGATCCCAGTGAGGCGCTTGCCGGGGGGCTACAAACCCTGGATGGTGATATCAAGGGAAGTCTCATCTCACTGCTAGTGAGTGTTCTGGCAGGACCTTTAATCGGGGGGGTCATCAACCCAGCAGTTAAAGGTACGCGCTACATGGACTCCTCCCCCAATAAAGGGGATCTTTTCTTCGCATTCCATGTTGAAACATTCACCTGCCCATCACTTTTTATCCAAGAGATGGGTCAGTTGAGCTCCTTTATAACCCAACAAAATGTTGAATTTAGGATCCCAGGGGCTCGACACCAGAGAGATAGCGCTCAACATAAAATTAAAATCTCACCCCTACTGGCTCAGGCTCTAGAGGTTTAGTCATGGCGATAAAGACTACAGAGGCAGCGCTAACGAACTGTTTTGATAAAGCACTCAGTACATTTATTCAGCAAGGGAAGCGTATCAAAGGGGTTCATGATCTGCTCGTGCGCGGGACGGGCGCAAACAGTGAAGCTATCCTGACAAAGAACTGGTCCGATTTTGACCTAAGCGTCATCCTGGATAGGGTTGACGTCACAGCCTTTAACCAAGTGATCTTGCTACCCTTTAACGGACACAACGAAGAGGAACAAAGCGTATAATTTTTTGTTACTTTTTGAGGTGAAGTTATGAATCAAGGGGAATCAAGGAGCTATGATAAGGAATTCAAGCTGAATGCGGTAAAGCTGTATCACAGCACTGGTAAAACGCTCTGTCAATTGAGCGAGGAATTGGGAGTTCCCAAGAGTACATTGGCAGGGTGGGTCCATCAGCATAACAAGGATGGTGCAGAGGCTTTCCCGGGCAAAGGATACCTGAAAGCGTCTGATGCTGAGCTCAGTCAATTGCGGAAAGAATTGGCGATAGCACGCGAAGAGAGGGATATCCTAAAAAAAGCCTTGGGCATCTTCTCAGTGGCCCGCAAGTAAAATACCAGTTTATGCAAAAGCATGCTGGGGAATTCAGCGTAGAGAGGATGTCCAACGTGTTAGGTGTATCCCGCAGTGGCTATTATCAGTTTATCAAGGCTGAGCCATCCAAGCGCTATTGTGAGGATGAGCGTTTAATATCTGAAATTAAAGAGGTTTATACCATAAGCAACCAAATTTACGGTAGCCCACGTATCCATGCTGAGTTACGAGCTAGAGGTGAGCGCTGTTCACGCAAACGGGTTTGTCGGCTAATGAAAGCAGCCCATATTGCGGCTAAGATGAAAAAACGATTTAAGGTAACCACAATAGTCGATCCAAAGGCCGCAGTGGCGCCTAATTTACTCAAGCAGAAGTTCACAGCCACTCGCCCTGATCAATACTGGGCAGCAGATATTACCTATATTCCGACCCAAGAGGGATGGTTGTATGTTGCTATCGTACTGGACCTGTTCTCTCGTAGTATCGTGGGGATGGATATGCAAGCTCACATGACCACCGAGTTAGTAGCCGCAGCATTACGCCAGGCAATAACACGGAGGAAGCCTGCTGCAGGTCTCATCCACCACTCCGACCGAGGCAGCCAGTATACCAGCAAAGGATTCAAGGCTGTATCGGCGCATCACCAGATAACGCTTAGCATGAGTAGTACGGGCAATTGTTATGACAATGCAGTAGCAGAGAGTTTTTTCCATACCTTAAAAACAGAGCACACCCACTTTGAACGTTTTGAGAGCAGAGAACAAGCCAAATTGAGCATTTTTGAATACGTAGAAGTGTTTTATAACCGACAGAGACGGCACTCAACGCTAGGCTATCTGTCTCCTGTAAATTTTGAAAAAAATTGGTTATCCCAGGTCGCTTAAGGTTTCTCTTCTCTGTGTCTAAAAAAAGGTGGCAAGATCAAAGTTCGTGCCTTGTACCAGGAGATGAAAGGGGAGTTCCCCTACAAGTTATCCATCACTACGGTGAGTAGGATAGATTACTACCACCCATACCACCACCATGGAATAAAACCGCTTGCTTATAATTTTCTCCTTGAAAAAGCCAGTTCTATCTTCGGGCGCCATTTCCAATGGGACCCTCCTGCATTGATTGCTCCACTGCAGGTCGATAGCTTCTCGCACTGTGCCTACCTAATTCATGAGCTACGCAACCGTGGTTTGCAATTAAACCTATCATCACCGGGTGAGATGAAGGTTTTTTTCCCACATTTGTTAAAACGCACAAAACATTTTTTCCGGGATGCACTGTTCCTGATGTCTGGATATGTGGGCGAGGAGATTCCTATCTCTGCCTTTAGGGAGAATTTCCCCTCAATCGATGGGGATTTTCCAATAAAGCTACTGACATTCAAGAAAATTTTTCTAGAACAGGAGGAAAAAGTAGACAGCTTGCTAGCAGCCTATGAGGTCCTATTGAATACGCTCTCCACTGCCTATGATCTCCTAGTGACTCATGTGACTCAGTTAACGACAGAGAGCGCCTCACAAAGTGCATCTCTAATGGCGTAGCATAACGCCTGGGGGATTATAAACGACTTGTCATAGGGGGCATAGTTTTGCCCCCAACGTGCATCCACAAACTCTATTCCATGAAAAAAACGTGGGGTTTGATATCTTGGAATGAGGTGCACATGCAATTTTTCAAATGTATTGCTGAGCATAGCGTAATTAATTCGATCGGGTCGAAATAATGCGGAAAGCGCCTGTTTAATAGAGCGGCCGATCTGGAAGAACTCCTCCCGTTCCTCACCTTCAATGCCTAAAAAATCACGATCAGGTTTCTCATGTGCCAGAAGATAAACCCGTCCGATATAACATTGAGACTCATGGAGAAAAACTGTCCAGTACTGATACCTTTTAATTTCTAAAAATGGATGCTTATTGGCTGTCGACATTTCTCACCTTATCCATCAGTTAATGTTATCTGATAGGCTACGTCACCACCGCAAACAGGCTGGATTGGCATAATAAATTGAGCAGGCTATTGTTATAAAAGCGATGCTTTTTATAAGCAATCTAACCCAGAGATAAACTCCCATTGGCTAGCTGATAAACAGCACCAGTGCCTAGGTAAAGCCCAACTATGGCCCTGTTGCGCGTTTACAATCTGCCGCTGTCAATCCGCAGGGTGCTTCTTCATTTCGCTATAGAGTGTTAGGTTTTGACTGTCGTTGAGCACATCCCGGATGAGTGGTTTGAGGGTCTCTGGCAGCAGGGTGATCTGTGGCAGGTTGGCGACAGGAACCCAAACGAATGTCTGACAGCACTCAATGGATGGCGGTGGTTTCTTAAGATCAAGTCCGCTCAGGTGAGCAAGATAAACGGCATTAAGTTCGTGATAAATCTGACCACAGCGATGCCAACTGCATTCGAGCACTCCTTTCAATTCTGCCTGTTCAATCGTGACAGCCATCTCCTCAAGCAATTCGCGTTTAAGCGCCTCTAGGCAAGGTTCGTTGTAATCGACATGGCCGCCGGGCAGGAAGTAGAGGTTTGGGGCGAAATCACGATTACTCGCCGTGGCGGTGGTCAGCAAAATATGATCGTCGTGGATAATCATGGCACGTACGATCAGGTTAACCCCCTGACTGGCATGATGAGAGGGGCTGGCTGAAAGCTTCTGCACACCGATCGTATGCTTTCCACCGGTAAACGGCGTGCTGATGAAGGCCTCTACTATGGCTGAGGACTCTTCAAAGGAGTTTTGTTGACTGCCTAAACAGAGAACATTGGCATTGAGTTTTCCCCTCACCTCGACAGCATCAGCCACTGTGCGACAGTGACAGGCGCGAATAGGTGTGAACCGATTCAGTACAATGGCAACCCCTTGGCCACTCCCGCCGATGATGACCCCCCTGGCATCGGGTTGATGACGTAACGCTTCTGCCAGTTGCTTTGAAATATCGATATAATCAACTGGAGAACCCTTGAAAATTCCGATATCTTGAATCGCTAACCTGGCTTCATACCCTTTTCTTACCAGGCTATCCTTGAGATCTATCCCGTGGGAATCACTGGCATAAATGATTTTTGAGATCATATCCATTTCCTAATCTTACTATCAGATAAAATCGCAACTCATTCACCTTATATAGTTATAGCATTATTATGTTTAAATGTATTACTTTTTTTAACTTCTTTTAAGGTGAGATCCCCTGAAGGTGGGATTTTTTTATCGCGCTGTTTAAATCGACGACTTGCTTAATTAGCTTCTTATCTATCCAATCTGTTATAAATGGAATGTGTTCACCCGCTATTAAAAAAGAGTTTAATAGGCCATTATGATCATGCAGATACGCTTCTAGTGCTATAAATTCGTCTGTAGTTAAAGCAGGGCTAGGGGGATTATCTATAGAAAAAACATATACATCAGCTGCTTCTCTTGATAAGTTTAAGCTTACCATTACTTCTTTTATTGCTTCGGATCTTGTATATTCTTTATTTCTTCCACAGTTCAAGCCACCTAGACAACATTTAATATGCTGTTCATTGTTCTCATCACTTTTAATCTGCTCCTCTGAGTACTCTGTAGAGAGTGCATCGGAGTTGAAAGTACGTAGCACAGCCATAGGACTAGAAAAATCACCATCACCAGAGTGTTTATTGACGTGACAGGAGCTGTAACGTCCCATTTCAAATGGTATTGGATATAATGGATTTAACCAAAACACAAACCACTCCTTATATAAATAATTTGATATAGATCTGGAGTAAACGTCATGACAGGCGCGTTTAAACAATGATCAAGAGAAAATTTCCATATTTCAGGGCAGTAGCTTTTTTATCCGATTAATCGGATAGTCAGCGACTACCCTCAGAACCTAGCGCAAGTAGGCCTCCGACATGAAGATGGTGTTTCAACATGGGTTGACCTCCTCCTTGATAGACCCTATTACCTAGTTGTTGATGGGCAACCCTTCCTTCAGACTCATTTCATATTGGATAAGACTAACAGGCTTAATCATCGGCTTCGAATGGCGCACCCGCATAGTTGTCAAACCGCGAGTAGTGGCCCTGAAAGGTGAGGCGTACGGTGCCAATTGGGCCGTTACGCTGTTTGCCAATGATGATTTCTGCAATTCCCTTCAGCTGACTGTTCTCATGATAGACCTCATCCCGGTAGATAAATAGGATCAAGTCGGCATCCTGTTCAATCGAGCCAGACTCCCGCAAATCCGAGTTCAGCGGCCGCTTTTCTGATCGCTGCTCTAGACTCCGGTTTAACTGGGATAAAGCGATCACCGGGACCTGTAACTCCTTAGCTAAGGCTTTCAGGGATCGTGAAATTTCAGCAATCTCTTGGGTACGATTTTCAGACTGCCCTGGCGCACGCATCAACTGTAAATAGTCAACCATGATCAGACTTAATCCCCCCTGCTCTCGAAACAGTCGCCGCGCTCGAGCACGGAGATCAGTGGGGGTTAAACTGGCTGAATCATCAATATAGAGGTTACATTTCTCCATCAATAAACCCATGCTACTGGTGATTCGCGCCCAATCTTCATCATCCAGTTGACCCGTCCGAATGCGTGTTTGATCAATACTGGAGAGGGTAGAGAGCATCCGCATCATCAATTGATCAGCGGGCATCTCTAAGCTAAAAATCAGGACCGGTTTGGATTGCGACATGGCCACCTGCTGGCACATGTTGAGAGCAAAGGTGGTTTTCCCCATGGAGGGCCTGGCAGCGACAATGATGAGATCAGAGTTCTGTAATCCTGCGGTTTTTTTATCTAAATCAGTAAAACCCGTGGAGAGGCCTATCAGCCCATTCTGGGGATTGTGATAGAGCTTTTCGATGCGTGTTAGCGTCTCTTCAAGAATTTTATTGATAGTTTGCGGTCCCTGCTCTTTGCCGCTCCGCGTTTCTGCGATCTGAAACACTCGGGACTCGGCAAAATCCAGCAGCTCGCCACTGTGGCGGCCTTGCGGCTCATAGCCGGCATCGGCAATCTCATGGGCAACGCTGATCAACTCACGCAGTATCGCGCGCTCGCGCACAATACTGGCATAAGCCTGGATATTGGCCACACTCGGGGTGTTTTTAGAGAGCTCCGCTAAATAGGCAAAGCCTCCGACGCGCTCTAACTGATGGTGCTGTTCGAGTGCTTCGGCTAGGATAATCACATCCACCGGCTTTGATTGCATTAATAAGCTCTCGATGGCGGTAAAAATCAGTCGATGCGGTTGGCTGTAAAAATCGGTCGCTGACACCTGTTCAGTGACGCTGTCCCAACAGTGACTATCGAGCATTAATCCCCCTAACAGGGATTGCTCCGCTTCCAAAGATTGTGGCGGTAACTTGATCGCCGCCAACTGTGCTGGTTTATGAACTCCCTTAGCCACCATTCCAAAACTTACCCAGTCAAGTGTGATTGACTCCCACCACTCCATCGCCATCGAGGAGGGTAGGGACTATTGGACATCCAAAATTAGCGTGAGCACTGGTGCTGAGACCTACACGGTGCCAAGCGAGCGGTTATCTCACCTAAGCACGGTATCCCCTGAGCTCCTGCAACCCCCGAAAGCGGGCCCGGGGGCCTAGAGCCTCTTCAATCCGCAGTAACTGGTTATATTTGGCCAGTCGATCGGTACGACTCAAGGAGCCGGTTTTGATCTGGCCAGCAGCCGTGCCTACCGCTAAGTCAGCAATGAAAGTCTCTTCAGTCTCCCCTGAACGATGCGAAATGATCGTAGCATACCCCGCAGCTTTAGCCATTTTTATCGCCGCTAAGGTCTCTGTCAGGGTGCCGATTTGATTCAATTTGATGAGAATGGCATTGGCCACCCCTTGAGTAATGCCCTGCTGCAGCAAGGCGGTATTGGTCACAAACAGATCATCGCCGACCAGCTGGTGACTCCCCCCTAAGCGTTTCGTCTGGTAAGCAAAACCTTCCCAATCGGACTCATCCAGCCCATCTTCAATCGAGGTGATCGGATAACGCTGGGTTAATGCCTGCAAATAGTGGGTAAATTCCTCGGCACTCAAGCGCTTTCCTTCACCAGCTAACTCATAGCAGTGGCTATCGCGGTGATAGAGCTCCGAAGCAGCACAATCTAAGGCTAACGTCACCTCGCGCCCTAATTGATAACCCGCCTGTTCAACTGCTTGCTGAATACAGTCTAATGCTGCCGCATTGGAGGCCAAATTCGGGGCATAGCCCCCTTCGTCTCCCACTGTAGTGCTCAAACCTTGGGATTTTAATACCTGAGCCAACTGATGAAAAATTTCCGCCCCGATGCGTACCGCCTCTTTAAAGCTGGTGGCCCCGACCGGTTGGATCATGAACTCTTGAATGTCCACTGTGTTATCCGCATGCTGGCCACCATTAATGATATTCATCATCGGCAAAGGCATAGAGTAGTGGCCAGGGGTCCCATTCAAATCAGCAATATGGGCGTACAAGGCGCAGCGCTTAGCTGCGGCGGCCGCTTTAGCGGCCGCCAGTGAGACGGCTAAAACGGCATTAGCCCCTAAGTGGGCCTTATTCTCGGTGCCATCCAGCGCCAATAGCGTTTGATCCAGACCGCTTTGATCACTCGCCGCTTTTGCCTGCAGCGCGCTGGCGATGATCCCATTGATATGCGCGACTGCTTTTAACACCCCTTTGCCTCCATAACGGGTATTATCACCATCACGTAGCTCTAAGGCTTCGCGTGATCCAGTCGAAGCGCCCGAGGGCACAGAGGCTAAGCCGATAGAGCCGTCTGCTAAGTGGATCTCCGCTTCAACGGTCGGATAGCCGCGCGAGTCAATAATCTCCCGGCCGATTACTTTCACGATGGTCGACATGATCTCTCCTCTGTTGAACACCCTAATGAACTCGATAGCCAGCCGCCTTGGCGACCTCTCGATGGCTCACCCAGGGGCTCCCAGCAGTTAGGGCAACGGCTTGGAAGCCTGCTGACGCTGTTGCCGAGCCACCGCTGCTTGAATAAAACCGCTGAAGAGCGGATGTCCACCCCGGGGGGTGGAGGTGAATTCTGGATGGAATTGACAGGCGATAAACCACGGGTGGGTGGGGATCTCAATGATCTCAACTAATTTTTGATCGACCGACCAACCGGTGACCCGTAAACCAGCTGCTTCAATGCGTGGCAATAGCTGAGGGTTCACCTCATAGCGATGCCGATGGCGTTCACAAATAGTCTGTTGACCATACAATCGATGCACTAAACTACCCGCTTGCAGATGACACTGTTGCGCCCCCAAACGCATTGTTCCACCCAGATCAGCCGTCGCTTCGCGCACTTCCAATTTACCCTGTGGATCACGCCATTCGGTGGCTAAAGCCACCACAGGATAGGGACCCTCTACCACAAATTCAGAAGAGTTAGCCCCGGATAGCCCGGCCACATGGCGCGCGTACTCAATCACCGCTGCTTGCAGCCCTAAGCAGATCCCCAAAAAAGGAATGCTCTGTTCTCGCGCATAACGGATGGCCATTATTTTACCAGCCATCCCCCGAGGACCAAACCCGCCTGGTACTAAAATAGCATCCAACGCAGTTAATAAGTGATCTCCTTGCTGCTCAATCGTTTCGGCATTAATATAGTGAATGTTAACCCGCCGGTGCTGTTGTAGCCCACCATGCCTCAAGGCCTCATTCAGCGATTTATAAGCATCTGGTAACTCCACATATTTACCGATGATCCCCACCGTGACTTCCCCTAAAGGATTGACCTCCTGTGCCACGACCTGTTGCCAATCCTCGAGGTTGGCCTCCGGGCAGGTTAAGTTAAAATGTGCACAGACCACGCTATCGACCCCTTGGTCTTGTAGTAGCATCGGTACTTTATAAATAGAATCCAAATCGGGTAAAGCCACTACTGCACTGGGTAACACATTACAAAACAGCGCAATCTTAGCCCGTGCACTACTGGGAATCGCATGATCCGAGCGGCAAACCAGTAGATCGGGTTGGATCCCCAATGACAACAGCTCTTTCACGGAGTGTTGGGTCGGTTTGGTTTTTACTTCTCTAGAAGTGGCCAAATAGGGAAGCAGCGTGACGTGCATAAACAGCGCCCGTTCACGCCCTATCTCAGCTGCCAGTTGACGAATCGCTTCCAAAAAAGGTCGAGATTCAATATCCCCTACAGTGCCGCCCACTTCCACTAAGACCACATCATAGGCCTCAAACCCTTCGGTGATCCGTTGTTTAATCGCATTGGTAATGTGCGGAATGATCTGGATGGTGGCCCCCAGATAATCACCCCGCCGCTCGGCACGCAGGACGTCCTCATAGATTCGACCCGCCGTAAAATTATTACGGCGGCTCATTTTGGTATGAATAAAGCGCTCATAATGCCCTAAATCCAAATCAGTCTCGGCACCATCTTCCGTGACAAACACCTCACCGTGTTGTGAGGGGCTCATGGTCCCTGGATCCACATTCATATAGGGATCCATTTTGATGATTGTCACTGTGAGGCCGCGGGCTTCGAGGATCGATCCCAAAGAAGCAGCGACAATGCCTTTCCCCAAGGAGGAGACAACCCCGCCGGTGACAAAAATATAGTTTGTTCTCATGCTACGCCTAAGTCGTGTTTGAATGAAGCATACCGTTGCACCACTGCACGCTGATCAAACGTGCCGGCATGCGGCCCTGCAAGTCACTGAGCCGATGACAGTCTACTCGGTGAATCGAGATCCCCCGACCCCGCGTAATAAAACCACTGATCCGCTGACCAGGTGTCGGCTGGCAGCAACGGGCAAAAATCACCAAAAGATTGTCAACACCCGCTACCCTGATGATCTTCCCACTCTGAGCCGCTGTAGACAGCGCTGCCGACCCGCTGTGCTGCCTTGGCGGTACGAGGGATCCCGCTGCCTTTAATCCAACCCTCTCTGCGTTAGCGGGCCGTAGTAGTGCTCTGTTTTTAAGGGGATCTCGGTTATCGTGAAGGCCCTGCAAGCGATCCTGCTGATCCAACCAGGCGCGGATCTTAACACGAGCCCGGCGAGTTGTAATAAAACCATAGTGAGGATTTAACCAATCACGGCGTGCCTGGGCTACTTTTTGAGTGAGGATAGTGATCTGTTCGCCCAGCTGCAGCCGGTAAGTCAATGGAACAATCCGACCATCCACTTTAGCGCCAATACAGCGATGGCCAATTTCGGTATGAATAGCATAGGCGAAATCTAAGGGGGTGGCACCCGCCGGCAGCTCTACCACCTCACCCCGCGGTGTTAATAGATAGATCCAACGATCGGCTAGCAGTGGTTGGGGCAGACTAGCTGTTTCCAGGGCAGTGTCCCATGCTAACAGTCGTCGCAACCAGAGGATACGTTGTTGAGCGTTTATCTCCCCTGCCGCCAACGCCCCCGCTTTATACTGCCAATGCGCTGCCATGCCGAGCTCGGCTGCCTGATGCATCAGGGTGGTGCGGATTTGGATCTCCATGGGCTCACCCTGTGTGTCCAGCAGCACCGTATGGATAGATTGGTAGCCATTGGGCTTGGGATGCGCGATATAATCAACAAATTCCTCCGGCAGCGAGCGATACCGGGCATGCAACAGGCTTAAGACCGTATAGCAAGCTGACACCCCCTCAACAATGATGCGCAGCGCACGGACATCAAACAGCTGTTCAAATGACTTCGACTTGTTCTGCAACTTCTGCCAAATACTGAAAAGATGCTTGGGGCGACCAGAGATTTGCGCCGTGAACCCTGAGTGCTCCAATAAGGCCCGCAGTTCACGGACGCGGGCGGCGATCTCCTGTTCACGATCGTGGCGCCGCGCCTGTAACTGAAACGCCAGCAACCGATAAGCCTGCGGCGACAAAGCGCGCAATGAGCAATCTTCTAATTCCCACTTTAACTGGCCAATCCCCAGATAATTGGCCAAGGGCACATACAGCTGTTGACACACGCTAGCAACAGACTGTTGCAACGCGAGATCGTGCGCTTTGATCGCTCCCAAATAAACAATACGCTCTACTAGTTTAATCATCACACAGCGAACATCACGGATCGTGGCCAGTAACAGGCGTCGCCGCTTACTCCACTGCACAGCGGTGAGGGGGTGCTGCGAGAGATTCAGGGGTTCGATCACCGCCAGCTGTGCAACACCTTGGATTAATGCGGTGATCGCTGGGGAGAAGTCGGCGGATAACGCCGGTTGGCTGATGACTCCAGCCTCCACCAAGGGGAACAAGAGAGCGGCGTGCAAGCTATCGCTGTCTGTGAGGAGGCTGGTTAAGCGTTCCACCATCGCTACCCCACGCACCAACAGGGCGGTAGCCCCTGCTTTTTGGGCGATTTTAGCCTGCTGACAGTAATGCCAAGTTTCGGCTAATTGCACACGAGTGGGTAAATGGCTGATCGTTAACGGCACTTCCCAGTGTGCACCCGCCAATACCCCTTGAATAGTCAGTGCATCGTGAGGGAGCACACCCATCCTGTATCCTTCATTTCGTGAACCCATCGGTCATTAGCCTGGTAGACTCAGTGCAGCCATTATAGACTGTTTCACCGGCCAATAGCATGGCCAGAAATCAATACCCCCTAGGATCAGCACACCTTTGAGGGTAAGCCAACTATTCTGATGGTCATAGGCCCATTTTTTGAGGGTGATGTCTCCTATTGACTGATGTGTTATGGTTTCTATAAATCTGTAGAACTTCATGAAAAAGTTATCGGTGCTTCTACCGATAACTTTCACTATCAGTCATATGACCCACTACCCGGTTAACAGGGGCTTTAAAAAGCGGGCAGTGTGCGAGTGGGGATCCTGAGCCACCTGTTCTGGGGTGCCCGCCACCAAGATCCGCCCACCACCGCTGCCACCCTCTGGACCTAAATCAACAATCCAATCGGCCGTCTTAATCACATCCAGGTTATGCTCAATCACCACCACGGTGTTGCCTTGATCTCGCAACTGGTGCAGGACTGCTAATAACTGCTGAATATCGGCAAAATGTAGACCAGTAGTCGGCTCGTCCAGAATGTAGAGCGTTTGGCCCGTGGCCCGTTTCGACAGCTCACGGGATAACTTGATGCGCTGCGCTTCACCGCCTGACAGCGTCGTCGCTGCTTGTCCTAACTGCACATAGGAGAGCCCCACCTCGATGAGGGTCTGTAATTTACGCGCCAATACCGGGACCGCGTCAAAAAAGTCGTAGGCCTGGGAGACACTCATCTGCAGCACCTGATGAATCGTCTGGTTTTTATATTTGATCTCTAGGGTCTCACGATTATAGCGGGTTCCTTGACAGTGATCGCAAGTCACATAGATATCGGGTAGAAAGTGCATCGCGACTTTGATCTCCCCCTCCCCTTGACAGGCTTCACAACGACCCCCTCGTAGATTGAAGCTAAAGCGCGCCGGCAGATAGCCACGGACCCGCGCTTCTGGCACCCCAGCAAACAGCTCACGAATAGGTGTTAATAAACCGGTGTAGGTTGCCGGGTTGGAGCGCGGAGTACGGCCAATCGGACTTTGATCAATCGCAATCACTTTATCAAGGTGCTGTAGCCCCTCAATCGACTGATAAGGTGCGGGTGGTTCTCCACCACCACCCGTTTGATTCAGCTGCTGCTGCACTAAGCGGAGCAGCGTCTGGTTAATTAACGTCGATTTTCCAGAGCCAGAGACCCCAGTAATACAGGTGAAGAGCCCAATCGGCAGGATCAAGGTCACCGTTTGTAGGTTATGGCCGCTGGCCCCGGATAAGGTAATCACTTTCTGGGGATCGGCAACCCGCCGCTGCTGTGGAATCGAGATAGTCCGCTGGCCCGAGAGGAACTGCCCGGTCAAGGAGTGTGGGGCTGCCAGGATCTCACTAAGGCTCCCTTGTGCCACCAGCTCTCCCCCGTATAGACCAGCGCCTGGACCCATATCAATAATATGATCGGCTGCTCGGATAGCCTCTTCATCATGCTCCACCACAATCACCGTATTGCCCAAATCCCGCAGATGGAACAGCGCTTCCAGTAAACGCGCGTTATCCCGCTGATGAAGCCCAATGGAGGGCTCATCCAGCACGTACATGACGCCCACCAGACCAGCACCGATTTGGCTAGCCAGCCGAATACGCTGCGTTTCGCCGCCAGAGAGCGTATCCGCCGCCCGAGCCAGCGTTAAATAGTCCAGGCCAACCTGCACTAGAAAATGCAGTCGATCACACACAGTCTTCAAGATTTTGCTCGCAATCTCAGCCCGTTGTCCCGATAAAGAGAGGTGTTCGAAGCAGTGTAAAGTCTCGCCAATACTCATCTGCACCATCTGCGGCAAGGTCATTTCACCTAGATAGACGTGACGGGCGGCTTCACGCAACCGGGTCCCTTGACACGCTGGGCAGGATCGCTGGCTAAGGTACTGCACCAAGTTTTCACGGACCGCCAGCGACTCGGTCTCTTGATAGCGACGCTCCATGGTCGGTAATACCCCCTCGAAAGAGAGCGGTTTCGCCGTTTTCCCGGTCGACGGTTTGGGGACTATCTGGTTCCCCCCAACAGCCTTAGATCCGTAGAGTATCAGCTGTACGATAGCCGGAGGCAGGCTATTAAAGGGTGCGGTCATATCAAACTGATAGTGCTCCGCCAACCGGGTCAACAGTTGAAAATAGAAGTAATTACGTCGATCCCACCCCCGAATGGCCCCTCCAGCTAGGGATAACTCGGGGTTTTTGACCACTTGATCGGGATCAAAAAATTGCTGAACGCCCAGTCCATCACACTGTGAACAAGCCCCCGCTGGATTATTAAATGAAAATAGCCGCGGCTCCATTTTACTGACGTTATACCCGCAGGATGGACAGCTAAACTGTGCCGAAAATAGCAAGGAAGGTGCTTGTTGATTATCCATATCCACAATCAGAGCCGTGCCGCCGGACAACCCCAGCGCCATTTCAAAGGACTCTGCTAATCGAGGCGCCAGATCAGGGTGGACTTTAAACCGATCGACCACCACCTCAAGCGTATGTTTTTGTGTCGGCAACAGTGGCGGGAGATCAGAGAGCTCATAGAGCGTTCCATCGATTCGAACTCGGGTATAGCCCTGACGAGTCAAATCAGCTAACACTTTGCTCTGATCGCCCTTTCGCTGCTGCACGATAGGTGCCAGCAGTAGTAGCCGCTGCTGGGGCGGCAGGATCAGCACCTGATCCACCATCTGACTGACCGTTTGTGCAGCTAAAGGGGTCCCATGCTGTGGACAACGGGGCTCGCCCACTCGAGCAAAGAGCAGTCGCAAGTAGTCGTAAATCTCCGTCATCGTTCCCACTGTGGATCGAGGGTTGTGTGAACGCGTTTTTTGTTCAATAGCAATCGCCGGTGATAACCCCTCAATAGCGTCAACCTCTGGCTTTTCCAGCCGTGATAAGAACTGTCGTGCATAGGCCGAGAGCGACTCTACATAGCGGCGCTGCCCTTCCGCATAGAGAGTATCAAAGGCGAGCGAGGACTTCCCCGAGCCGGAGAGCCCGGTGATAACGATCAATTTGTCGCGCGGGATCGACACGTCAATATTTTTTAGATTGTGTGTCCGTGCGCCTTGTACTTTAATAGTGTCCATACGATAGGGCTTTTAACCTGAATAAGGGTCCACGCGTATTATACAAAATTCCACGGGTTAACCAGGCCCTTAAACCAAAATTGGCCCATAGCCGCTGTAACGGCTGGATCGACTTGGCCAGCCTAGAGTGCAATCAGCAAGCTGTGTTATAATAGGTGGAGAAGCAGCGTGACTAACCAAGCAATCAAGGAGAATTTTGTGGCCCGAGGTGGTGTTAATAAAGTAATCCTCATTGGCAACCTGGGATCTGATCCAGAGATACGCTATATGCCCAATGGAACGGCGGTGGCCAATCTTCGGCTCGCCACCTCAGAAAGTTGGCGTGATAAAGCCTCTGGCGAACAGAAGGAGTTGACGGAGTGGCATCGTGTCGTGCTCTACCGACGTTTAGCAGAAATTGCCGGAGAGTACCTGCGTAAGGGTGCCAAGGTTTACCTTGAAGGTCGCTTACGAACGCGTAAATGGCAAGATCAAGCGGGGCAGGAGCGTTATACCACAGAGATCCAAGGGGACGTGTTACAAATGTTAGATGGCCGCAGTGGCGCTATGAGCCCCGCTGCAGCGGGGAGCAGCAACCTGGATAAGGCGCCACAGGAGCCCTCCAGTGGCTACTCAAAAAAACCTTCGCCACAATCCTCTAACGCGGAAGCGCCGCCGGAAAGCGACCCTTTTATTGATTTTGATGACACTATCCCTTTCTAGCAGGACAACCACTGAGGGTGTTACGCACCGCTAGCAACCCTAGCACTACTGAGGGTAGTGCTAGGGTTGCTAGCCATCATGCCTCGGAAAACCGAACCCCTGGGTTCTCTCTAGATCATCATCCGTTGCGATGAAAGAGAGCCCTTGTGAGGGTGGCCAGGTTGTTGAAACTCAGGTGGTTGACCACCCAAAGAGGTGCTAACACACCGAAAATCCATCTGCCAATATAGAGATCACCCGTGTTCAATGGTCTTAAACTTGCTTTACAGTACCTATTGCCTAAATATGCCCTCAGTCGACTGGCTGGCTGGCTGGCCGAGTGCCGGGCTGGGTTATTCACGCAATGGCTTATCCGAGCTTTTATTCGCTATTACCGGGTTGATATGCAGGAAGCGCTGTTACCTCAGCCTAGCAGTTATAAGACCTTTAATGAATTTTTTACCCGTCATCTGCGGCCAGAGGTTAGGCCGATGAGTGGTGATGACGCTGGGTTGGTGGTACCTGTTGATGGCACGATTAGTCAACTCGGGTGCATTGATGAGGGTCGTTTAGTCCAAGCGAAGGGGCACGATTATCAACTGGATCAACTGCTGGCGGGGGATACCCAATTAGTCAAGACCTTTCAGGGAGGTCAATTTGCCACACTCTACCTATCACCGCGTGATTATCACCGGGTTCATATGCCCTGTGATGGCGTATTGCAGCAGATGATTTATGTGCCAGGAGCACGCTTTTCCGTCAGTCCATTAACCACGCAACAAGTTCCCAATCTATTTGCTCGTAATGAACGGGTGATTATTATTTTTGAGACCGCTTTTGGACCGGTAGCGCAAATTTTAGTGGGTGCCGCTATCGTGGGGAGTATTCACGTGATCTGGGCCGGCAAAGTGATCTCGTGGGCTGGAACGATAACCCAGTGGGTCTATTCACCGGAAGAACCTCTTCTTTTAAAACGTGGTAGCGAGATGGGCTATTTTAAACTGGGATCGACGGTCATTAATTTATTTGCCCCTAATCGTCTCTCCTTGGCTAGCCATTTGGTGTGTGGTCAAACTATCAAGCTCGGTGAATCCTATGCACAGCGAGTATGAGATGAACTGTGCACGGTTTTTGCACTATCCAAACTTTCACTGGAGGCTGGTGACGCTCTTTGTTTTAGCGTTATGGGTGTCCTGCGGATTATTACTAACGCCTGCCAGGGCAGCACCGGTTTCTAACGCCGGCAGCCTAGAACAACCCGCGGAACAAAAAACGAAATGCTGCCCCCTGGATACCGCTGATCTACAAAGGGCTATCAAAGATTATCGCGAGCAGCAGCGGGCAGCAGAAAAAGAGCGCGCAGATTACCAGCGGAAACTTGATAAATTCCCTCAGCGCTCGTCAGAACTCCAAGGTAAACTGGCGTCACTGCAGCAAACCCTACCAAGCCACAGCCAGCTAGCTTTGAACAGCGTACAACGGCAACGACAGATGTTACAAGCTAGTGATACTTTGCTGGATTACAACAAACAGTTGCAAAAATTTACCAATAAAGTAAGAAAAACCACTAAACGTTTAAGCGATATTCCGGAAAAGTCGACTGAAATCCAAAAAGTGCTGGCAGAGACCATTCAAGCGCTGCAAAAAATAGAGGTCATCTCCTCTAATAATCCCAAGTTAGAAACTGAAATGCTGCGAGCAAAAGTTAATTGTTATAAGGCGCAGCAAAAAAATATCCAGGAGCAGGAACAGTATTACCAAAAAAAGTTAGCGGTCACACAGCTTGAAGTGGACTACCTCCGTCAGCAGTACCTACTATTGGATCAGCAGCAGGAATGGGATCAGCAAGCATTGATTGCATCGGCTGATTTAGCAGTGCCACAGCCTGAACTAAAACAGTGCTTGCAGCGTAATCGAGAACTTTCAGGGCAGATTGACCAACAACAACAATCTCTTCAAAAAATTATGGTCGATCAGCTGGCAGTAAACCGCCAGGCTTATCGAGTCCGGCAACAGATCATAGAAATTGATCAGCTGCTGCAAGAACCGGTCAATAATCCGCAATTAAGCAAACTATTACGTTCACGGTTTTTAAAGCTAGTCATGCCTCCTGATCTACGAAAGGTACGTCGCGAAATAGAGCAATCCTATGTTCAGCAAATGGAATGTGAAAATGAGTTGCGGAAGAGTACGGAATTCTTTAGAGAGAAACAGGAGCCTGCTCTATTCAACCTTTCACTTCAAGCATTACAGAAGGAGTCTACTAAAAAGCATGAGCGTCTTGAAACTTTAATCACGAGCAGTCAGGATGTTATTTCACAGTTGAAGGAATTAAAAAAAACCAAACTGGAAATGGTACAAGAGCAGAAAAAACTACAAGCTACCATTGTTCGGCATCTGTTTTGGGCTACTGATGCTAATCCAGTAGATTTAAACTTCCCAGTCACTGTGGCTAAAAATATTCAACAGTTGTTCAAAGCAGGGCTGCCATGCATTACAAACTGGCGCTTTACTGCCTTGACTGGCAATCATATCGGATTACTAGCGTTTGCTCTTTTGGGAGTCCTGTTAGGGCATAGTTCACGTCATAAACACCATGCTTTCTTACAACAGGCGGCGCTGCGCGTTGGCAATGTCACCCAGGATAGTTTTAGTTTAACAGCCTCCTCGGTCGCTTGGGCGGTGTGTATTGCTCTGCCATTCCCCCTACTCATTGCTGCTATTGGTTATAGCCTAAAGGAGTCGATGGAGGTCCTAGGGAGTGCCATACTGGCCATCGTGCCACTCGTATGGGGACTCCGGATCTGCATGAACTTCGCTCATCCTCAAGGACTGTTCATTAAGCATTTTGTTTGGGATCAACGCCGGGTCTCCAAGATTGCCCACGGTTATCTTCTAGTGGCTTGGGTTGTGGTGCCTTTAATCATCATGATCATGACCTTTAATCAATTAGAAGATCGCCAATTTGCTGAGACGTTAGGGCGAACTGTTTTTACAGTACTCTGTATTATTTTATTGATGCTCATCGTGGGCATTAAAAAAACTGGCGTGACCTTCTATCTTAGTCGTAAAGCTTCCGCTCGAAATTTTATTAATCGCCTGCTCTGGAACTTATTAATCAGTACGCCGCTGCTAGCCAGCCTTTTTTCAACCTTTGGCTATGTGACTGCTTCACAACAGCTGCTATTCCGGTTAGCAGGCTCTGTGGGCATCTGGTTTACCTTGTTAATTATTTATCACCTGGTGTGGCGTTGGATGCTGATTCAACGACGTCGTATCGCCTTTGAACGAGCCAAACAGCGTCGCGCGAGCAAGTTAGCACAGCGGGCACGAATTGAAGAAGAATTAACCAGAATTGACCATAACTTAGAGATGCAATTGCTCGATCTGGATACTATCAGCAGCCGTTCGCTTCAATTATTGCGTTCCATAATCGCTATGGCGACATTTTTGTTATTAATTGCTTGGTGGTCTAAGGCGCATCCCGCTTTTGGTTTTCTAGAAAATGTAGCGCTAGGGCAGGTTGAAAATTCCTTACAGGGTGTTCAATCCATCACCTTGGGGAAGGTACTTGAAGCCATCATCTATATGGTGATTACCATGCAACTCGTCCGTAATTTACCGGCACTGTTAGAGCTAGCGCTGCTACAGCACTTAGATCTGAGTCATGGGACTAGTTATGCGATTACCACCCTCACCAAATATCTATTAACCCTAGCTGGAGGCTCACTGGTTATTTATTTGCTAGGCATTGACTGGTCAAAAATACAGTGGGTGGTGACCGCATTGGGGTTTGGACTCGGGTTTGGTTTAAAGGATATGTTTGCTAATGTTATTTCTGGGTTGATTTTGCTATTTGAAAAACCGATTCGGATTGGCGATACCGTCACTATTCGTGATTTTAACGGGACGGTCACCCGTATTAATACCCGGGCGACCATCATTACCGATTGGGATCGCAAAGAGATTATTGTGCCTAACCATAGTTTTATGGTGGAGCAATTTATCAATTGGACACTCTCCGACACCATTATCCGTTTGGTATTACAGATCGCAGCACCGGCTCATGTCGATCCGAAATTTATCAAAAAAATCATCAAACAAGCCACTAAGAAATGCACTCTGTTGCTGGATATACCACCCCCTGAGATCTATTTGAATGATCTGCAACAGGGATTACAAACTTTTGAGATAAGATTATACGCTGCGGAGCCCTCGCATCGAATGCCGTTACGCCATGAATTCCATGAACGGATTCTATTTCTCTATCGAAAATATCATATTACATTACCCTATCCACCAACCCAAATCCGCGTAGAGTCACTCTCTTCTGATGAGCAAGAGGTTCGTTTCAAACCTGTCTTCCAGAAGAACCTAGTTAAAAGCTGATGAGAGTCTCTCTTAACCATGTGTAGACTCCTCTGCTATGGGCTTCAAAGATTCAGGATACTAGCCATGGCTCTAACCCCGTTGCTCCACTGGCAGATGACCTGCCAGATCCTGGCAGCCCCCCAACAAAAGCATGCTATTGTTCATGTGATTGCACCCGCTTCTAAAACTGTATCCTCCGAACTCACAGCGATAACAGATTATCTCACCACTGTAGGATTACCGTTTTATCTGCCGACAAACCTTTATGGTGAGGATCCGCTCTATGCCAATAGCGATGACGCTCGAGCAGGCCATTTAATCACTGCACTCACCGATGATAGTCGCTTCATTTGGTGTCTGCGCGGCGGTTATGGGAGTGCCCGGTTGATCCCTTACTTAGAAAGACTTCCCCCTGAGGTTAAAGCAAAAATTAGAGATAACCGCACTCAAAAAATAGTGATTGGTTATAGTGACATCACCGCACTGCAGCTCTATTTACAAAAAAAATACCAGTGGCCGGCGCTCCACGCAACCATGTTATCCGAAATTATCAATCATAAAGTTGCACCACAGTCGGTGGATCAACTGTTAGCGTTTATCACGGCCCCTCCAAAAAGTATTGTCATTCCCCAGTTAACGCTACTGTCTCAAAAAGCATTACCCAATGACTTTAAGTTAGAGGCTAGAGTCGTGGGTGGGAACTTAACCCTGGTTGAAACCAGTCTAGGCACCTGCTGGCAACTAGCAGCAGCTAATCAGTTCCTATTTTTAGAAGACGTTGCGCTACCGCCGGCTGCCCTAGAGTGCCGTTTAGATCATCTACGGCAGGCGGGCATTTTCGACGGGGTCAAGGCGGTGATTTTTGGTGACTTGACCCAATCAGGCAATCAACCGCTCACAGCGATCGTTCAACAGCGTTTTGCCCAGAGCGTGGCTTTCCCGGTCTTTAGTCTACAGGGGATTGGCCATGGTTATCGTAAAACCCCGTTGCCGTTAAACACCCTGGCTACTTTGCAAGCCGTGGCCGGGCCGTCAGGCCCATTTTCACTGACAGTAGCAGCACCCTATTCATGATCCGGCCGACTCATCAGCAGAGCAGTGGCCGTTGCACACCCTTAACTGCGCCGAGTCAACTGCTCGAGCGGCACCAAGTAACCCTGTCAACACGTCACCTGCTGTTTGCTGGTGATCTGCAGGATGACTACTGTCGCCAGTTTAGCCCGCACCATACCAGCGTCTATACCCACTACTACCATCATGCCAGGCGTCTGCTTCCCTGGCTGGGGAGCGCTCGGGTACACTGTACTCTCCTGCCTGAGCGCTCCCTAACCGCTGTTTGCGACACGGTGCTGTACTACTGGCCGAAAAACAAGGGCGAAGCACAACTGCACATTTTCAGCTTACTAGCGATATTACCCGTAACAACCGACTGGTGGTTGGTGGGAGAGCAGCGCAGCGGCATCCGCCATGTCGAGCCATTACTCTCTCCTTTTGGGATAGTCACTCTAGTAGACACTGCCCGTCGTTGTCGGTTATACCGTTTCCGCTGTACCCTGCCGCCCCCCTTTGATCTGCTCAATTACTGGGATCGTTATGGCTATCAGGGGTTAACGATTAAAACCCTGCCGGGGATCTTTAGTCGCGACGGACTCGATGCTGGTAGCCAGCTACTACTAGAACAGCTACCAGCGCTGCAGGGCCGGGTGTTAGATCTAGGTTGTGGTGCTGGCGTCTTAGGGGTGGTGGCCAAGCAACGTTATCCCGCCATCCAGTTAACCTTGAGTGATGTTCAGGCCCCAGCGTTGGCTGCCACACAAGCGACCCTGGCAGAGAACCAGCTCAGCGGTAGTGTGGTGGCCAGTGAGGGGTTCTCCGATCTTCAGGGTCTCTTTGATGTGATCATCACCAATCCCCCCTTCCATGAGGGGCGCCAACTGAGCACCCAAGCGACCGCGGCTTGGATCCGCAACGCCCGGGACTACTTAGCGCCAGCGGGCCGGTTGCTCCTCGTGGCCAATGCTTTTTTGCCCTATGCCACACTGCTCGATCAGACTTTTGGCAGCCACCAACTCCTGGCGAATCAGTCACGCTTTAAGCTCTATCAAGTCACAAAACAGTAAATTGTCGACTGTTGTTTTCAATATTCAACAACATTCATGCCATTCCAGATCTTTTCAAAGATTTCAAAATAATTTTGTTGACTATTGTTTAAAATAAAAATAAGATTCATAACTTTTTGCAATAGTAGGTCAATATAATATTATGATAACAAGTGAATTTATAATTCTTAACTTACAAGAGACACAAATAACAGGAAATCCTAACCAAAACCTAACGTGTCTGGACCAAGAAAGCGCTAAAAAATTTCTTGAGGAAGGGTTTCCCAGCAACTGTTTTAGTGAATATTTTTTAAATATTCACGGTGTTCGACCATCACCACAAAATTTTCTATTAGGTCTATTAAATAAATCACCTAGACTACTGTTATCATACAATGATAAACATATTTTGTCAGATGAAATCATTTCGAAAGTTATAAAAAACAGCTCAACAGACACCGTTCCGGTGGTTCATTTACTATCCTGTTTTTCGGGAGCCGCACACTCTCAACTTAAAAGGGTATCTGGCGATGTTATCCTATGCACTTATTCAGAACCCAATAGTACCAACATCGTTGGATTTGCTGAGAATTTTACCAAACTAAGAACAGGAACTGCTAGTTTAACAGATTATATCCTGGATAACATAAGCTTATGTGCTGCAGTTGGCTTCTCTCTCAGTGTTAAGATTGGCAATAAAATATCTACTTATAAAATAGATTCTAATATAGTTACAGATGCTCAAGATTTACAGGAAATGAATGATTGCCTGAAAAAAGAGAAGGAAAAATTTAAATATTTTTCTCATTCCATATTTTATGAAAAAAATCCTCTGGAAAATCAGAATAAAGTGATCCCTTTATCTCCTGCAAACTTCAAACAGGAAAAAACATCTGTAACCAATAACATCGCATTAGTAATCGCAGTCGCTAATAGTGATTTAGATAAGATCAAAAATTTATTAAATAAAGTAAAAATTGTACCTACTATGGCGGTTAGTATCGCTATAGAAGAAAATGTGCAGGTACTAGAGCTTCTCCTAGACTCTAAAGAGTTTAACCCAAACCAAGTGACCGAATACGATATCAATAAAGCGATCGAGAAAAATTATGATGCACTCGACCTCCTATTAAATAAAAATCCTAATGCTATCACTGATAGTAACCTAGTGACGGCTATAGAAAAAAATAAATTGGATGAGCTACAGTTGCTGCTAAAATATGGCAATGAGCATTTCAAAGAGTTCGACATTTTTCCAATACTAATGAGGAATAAAAAAATAGATCCTGCAGCACTGAGTCTTCTACAAGGCTATATGCCAAATTTATATGCTCGGTTAACACAGGTAATATCCAGTACTGGGGAGTGTCTGGATAACTTATCGGCACAGACCACTATTGACCGTGATTTTCAGCGGCCCATCTCTACCGAACTACCTACAATTAGTGAGGCTAGGTTTACATAAAAAGCCGAAAAACAAGGGCGAAGCACAACTGCACATTTTCAGCTTACTAGCGATATTACCCGTAACAACCGACTGGTGGCTGGTGGGTGAGCAGCGCAGTGGTATCCGCCATGTCGAGCCATTACTCTCTCCTTTTGGGATCGTCACTCTAGTAGACACTGCCCGTCGTTGTCGGTTATATCACTTCCGCTGTATCTTGCCGCTCCCCTTTGATCTGCTCAATTACTGGGATCGTTATAACTATCAGGGGTTAACGATTAAAACCCTGCCGGGGATCTTTAGTCGCGACGGACTCGATGCTGGTAGCCAGCTACTGCTATAACAGCTACCAGCGCTGCAGGGCCGGGGGTTAGATCTAGGTTGTGGTGCTGGCGTCTTAGGGGTGGTGGCCAAGCAACGTTATCCCACCATCCAGTTAACCTTGAGTGATGTTCAGGCCCCAGCGTTGGCTGCCACACAAGCGACCCTGGCAGAGAACCAGCTCAGCGGTAGCGTGGTGGCCAGTGAGGTGTTCTCCGATCTTCAGGGTCTCTTTGATGTGATCATCACCAATCCCCCTTTCATGAGGGGCGCCAACTGAGCACCCAAGCGACCGCGGCTTGGATCCGCAACGCCCGGGACTACTTAGCGCCAGCGGGCCGGTTGCTCCTCGTGGCCAATGCTTTTTTGCCCTATGCCACACTGCTCGATCAGACTTTTGGCAGCCACCAACTCCTGGCTCATCAACCGCGTTTTAAGCTCTATCAAGTGACCAAACAGTAAGCAGGTAGCGTCGAGATGTAGCGCGGTGATTGTAGATCCTGCATATCTGTTGACCGCCTATTTCGATTGGCCTGCCTTACTGTCCTAACCCTGATTCCGTTTCCACATCCCGCTCGAGGCTGGTCGGCTTCCGCATCATCATTGTCGAGACCTGCTCAGCGTCCACTCGCGTTACCGCCTGCATCATCACCAAGTCACTAGTATGGACCTCTCTACACCGGGAGGCTTCAGCCGTTTCGTTACTTCAACAGCTGCTTAGATTGCGACCGGCTGGAGCGAAAGTTGCCGAGCGGGATTTGCACCTGCTGAAAGACCATGCCTTTGCACGGCGCACTCATGAGAAAAAATTAGCTTTTTGCCACTTTTGGGCTCATTTCAACATTGGATACGATTAGCGGGTCCATTTTACCTTTGTCAAGGGGGCCACCATCTGACAGCGCTGATCCGCCTGCCAATCCATCTTCCGAGTTTGCCGCTACTACTTCTGCTATTTTATTGAATAAAAGTTTCCTGCCTATATCTGATGCCATCAAATCTTCTATCGGGTTCGTTTCCCTATTGGATATGATTAGCAGGGTCTTTTTACCTTTGTCAAGGGGGCCACCGTCTGACAGCGCTGATCCGCCTGCCAATCCATCTTCCGAGTTTGCCGCTACTACTTCTGCTATTTTATTGAATAAAAGTTCCTCGGGTACATTGGATTGCATCAAATTTTCTAGTTCTGGGATTAAAGAAGGATTTTTTTCTGCTAATACCAGTAATTTTTCGGCATTATAAAATTTGGTTAATACCATATCATCAATTTCACGAGAAAAACTACTGTCTACGTCTCCCAGAAAATCTTTTATTTTCTCAAAAAATTCAATACCTGGCCCTTCTTCTCTAAGCAAATCGCGTAGCTTCATAATATTGTCCTCAATGTCATGTTTTATAACGGCTAAGCGTTCATACAAAAAAAAAACCCCCAGCACTATCCGGATACTATTTTTTGCCAGGATAGTTGCCAGGATGGTTTTTGTCAAATTAAGTTGGTGATGTCCTCTATTGACTGCTATGTTTTGATAGCCATCAAAAGAGGGAGGTTTTCAGATGGCGTTTATAGAGGGTCAATGTCGTTACTGTGGGCAAGAGACGGTGGTCAAAAATGGAAAAGCACCAAACGGATTACAACGCTTTCACTGTCAGGCTTGTCGGCGGTACTTACAGGTAGAATACCGCTACAACGGCCATGAGCCAGGAACTGCTCAACACATTGTGGATATGGCTTTCTGATCCTCACCCGATTTGACAGACACATTGAAGAGACATAAAGAGTATCAACTTTGTTAATTTTTGAGATCGGATAGGGTCTGTTGACAATTCGTACTAACGCATTGAAAAATAAGAGCAAACTTGTAAAGTTGTGTTTTTCTAAGAACAACAAAAAAAACAAGTTTGCAACACTCAGACTTATGCTCAGTGATGAGCTTTGGCCGAAGCTACGGTTAATCTTGCTTCAAGAGGGAATTTATGACAACCGAAATCTTCGGCGTAGTGTTGAAGGAATGCTCTAAAGAATGCGTTCAGGATGCCCCTGGCGTGACTTGCCAAAGCAATTTGGCCACTGGAACTCTCTCTTCAGGAGGTTCAAATACTGGTCTAAATCAGGAAAATGGTTGAGAATTTTTGCAGCGCTAAGCCAAAAATCAGATACCGAATGGGAGTTTATTGATGGAACCTACGTAAGAGCTCATCAACATAGCGCCGGGGCTTCCGGACAAAGGGATGAAGGGATAGGCAAGAGCTGCGGGGGTAACACCAGTAAAATCCACATGGCAGTCGACAGTTATGGTTTACCCATTGCTTTTAAGGTTACTGGCGGAGAAGTCAGTGACTGCACCGTAGCCCCCGAATTTCTGGAGGCTCTTCCGCCAGCAGAGGTTATTGTTGCTGATAGGGGGTATGATAGCCAGCAAGTGCGACAACAAATAGAAAAAAAAGGGGCTAAGGCAGTGATCCCCCGCAAGAAAAACTCGCTGATTGGTAACGACTCTATGGATTGGTACCTTTACGGGCTCAGGCACCTTGTGGAAAATATTTTTGCTAGACTCAAACATTTTAGAGCAGTAGCAACTAGATATGACAAATTGAAGCGCAATTACGAGAGTACGGTCGCTATGGCTTGCGGATTTTTATGCCTACCTATGTGAATTGTCAACAGCCCCTAAGGGATCAAGATCAACTGAGCGTTAACCGACAGTGCAGGCAAAATCGGCCACCCTATCCTCAGGCAGCCGATTGAGCATCTTACTAACGCTCATTTTTTTATAAATAATCCTTTAACTTGAGCAAGTACGTTGGAAACTTCCTGCTTCGCCTGTTCACGAACCGGGACCCAAGTGGAAGGCGTACTTCCGGAGGGCTTCGGATCACTGATAAAGGCGCTCATTTTGTCAACAAAAGAAGAGCATTGAGCGCTGTTTTCAGCAGCTGGTTTATCTTGATTATTGTGTGGATCAGACATGATTTTTCTCCTCTAGATGAATTGTTTAATCACTTTTATTCCACAACCTGACGACTCAGCAGGTAGAGTGCTCCCTTGCGCGCCTGCACCACCAAGCGATCACCAGCGACTATCGCGGCACTGTAAAAGCCACTGCTATCCAGTTTCTGTTGCGCTACCAACTGACCCTCTTCTAACGATATCCCGTGAAGATAACCCTGGGCGTCGCCGACCACCAGCGCGCCTTGATAGAGGGTCGGTGAGGTTAACTGTCGATGACGCAGGGCACTCTGGCGCCACAACTCTACGCCGCTACGACTGTCTACAGCAATCACATTATCGGCCTGATCAACCAGGTACAGTTGCTGGCCAACCACGATAAAATCACTGGCAGAGCTGATAGGACGCTGCCACATCACTTGACCACTATGCAACGCTAGAGCGCTGAGGGTGCCATGATAACTGAGAGCCAAGACCCGATTGTCGATAATCACCGGCGTTGCCGCAACATCGTTAAGCCGATCAATCTCCGTAGTCCCGGTAGGCTGAGCAATTTGCTGTTGCCAGAGGAGCTCACCCTGCTCTAAAGAGAGCGCATTCACCCGGCCATTTTTGCCGCCGACCACCATAATCCCTTCCGACGATGCCACTGGATTAGAGGAACCCCGTAACGATAGTACCGGAATATCTAGACTCTGCTGCCAGCGTGGTTGGCCACTCTGCTGATCCAGTGCTTCTAACAGGCCATTGTTGGTATGCACTAACACTAGCCCTTGATCAACTAGGGGTCGTGAAATCACCTCCCCACCCACCGTCTGGCGCCATAACAGAGTGCCATCCGCGACCTGTAAAGCTAGGACTTCAGCATTTTCACTGCTGAGCAGCAATTGCTCTCCGGCCAGGGTGATACCCCCAGACAACAAGGCACTCCGCTTATTTAAGGGGGCAGAAAGCTTGACTTGCCAAATCACTTCACCCTTAGCCGCACTGAGCGCCGCCACACGACCTTGGCGATCAGCGACATAGACCCTGCCAGCTTGATAAGCAGGCTGTAACCGGGAGTAAAAAGACCCAACTCCCTGTCCCACAGTCTGCTTCCACACCTGGTTTAACTTAAATTGATTCACCACGATGGGGAGTGGCGACACTTTCACCACATCCTGTTCTCGATTAAACAGTGAACAGCCACTCAATAACCCCATCAATAGGAGGGTGTTAAGCCCTATTAATCGCCTGCACTGCATTATGGTTTCTCCTGATTATCGCCGAGTTCGTTCAGCCATAACTTCACTAAAGGCTGTAAAGGTGATGCTCCACTATTCAGGACCTGTTGATAAGCAGCTCGGGCACCCGCAAAATCTTGCTGGTGACGTAAAATATCTCCCCGCAACGCTTGTGCGGTTAGCCCCCAGGCCTGAGATTTCTGAAGGCCCGCTACCGTTTTCAAAGCCTCTGTGTGCTGGTTTAATTGGTCCTGTAGCCTTGCCAAACGTAACCGAATCACCGCTTGTAAATCACTATCCTGTGTCCGCTGTAGCGCGGCGGTCAGTTGTGCTGCTGCTCGATCATACGCTTGCTGATCAACCCAATGTTTCGCCCATTGTAACGCTAGCAGCGTCCCATAAACGCTCTCCTGATGCTGGTCAATAAATTGCTCTATCGTTTTCTCAGCTTGTTCCGCCTGCGCTTTCTCAGCTGTTAGCAGCGGCACTATTTCAGCATAAGCTGCCGCTACTTGGGCTTGCCGCGCTTGTTGCTGAAGGTGCCGGCGATAGCCCGCATAAACAAAACCGGCGACAATCATCAGGATGACACCAATGGTTTTGGCATAACGCTTTACAAAATAGAAGCCCTGCTCGCTGATGGGTAGTTGAATACCTTGACTATTCACTGATCGTTTCCTGATTGAGTGTATTGATTTTGAACCAGCACTGTAAATGCCCGATGAGCTGATCTTGTGCCACCACCTGCTGATCGTTCTTTGACGCTCCACACTGCTCCCGCAAGGGCTTCATGATCACTTGCTGCTGGGCGATCTCTCGCTCACCCAGCACCAGAGCGACCCGGGCGCCTACTTTGTCTGCCTGTTTAAACTGCTTTTTAAAATCACGACCACCACAATCGGTCATGATCCGCAAGGTTGGAAGGGCGGTGCGGATCCGCTCTGACAGTTGTAAAGCAGCGCTGGCACTCCCCTGGCCTGCGGCTATCAGATAGCAATCTATGGGAGCAGGCTGTGGCAGTAGGGTCGGTTGCTGCTGCAGCAACAACACCAGGCGCTCTAAACCAATCGAAAAGCCAATGGCTGGCGTTGATGTCCCACCAAGCTGTTCTACCAGCCCATCATAGCGCCCCCCAGCACATAAGGCACTTTGGGCACCCAACCGGTCTGTGACCCATTCAAATACGGTTTGATTATAATAGTCTAAGCCACGAACCAACCGTTCATTGAGTTGATAGGGGATCTGCAGCTCTGTTAACAGATGACAGAGCGCTGCAAGGTGTTGCTGGGACGCTGCATCTAAATAGTCAGAAAAACGGGGAGCCCCTGCCAACAGGGCTTGGACTTGCTGATCTTTGCTGTCTAAAATGCGCAGTGGATTGCTCTGCAGCCGCCGTTGACTGTCCGCATCGAGCTGCTGTTGGTGCGGTAGCAAGTACGCCACCAGCGCTTGCCGATAAGCCATTCTGGCAGCGCTGGAGCCGATAGAGTTCAATTGTAGCCGCACCTGCTGGTCAATCCCCAATTCCCGCCATAGACGCGCTGTCATGACCATCAGTTCCGCATCAATATCCGGGCCTGTCAGGCCAAAGACTTCAACACTAAATTGATGAAACTGCCGGTAACGCCCTTTTTGTGGCCGTTCATAACGAAACATCGGGCCAAGATGCCATAAGCGCTGCTCTTGGTGATAGAGTAAGCCATGCTCAATCCCGGCACGAACACACCCTGCGGTACCTTCTGGTCGCAAGGCTAACGCCTCCCCATGACGGTCGTTAAAAAGGTAGATCTCTTTTTCTACAATATCCGTCACTTCACCAATAGAGCGGATAAATAGCGTGGCATCTTCAACCACGGGGGTGCGGATCTCACCATAACCATAAGCACTCACTAGCCGTCGCAGCACTGCTTCCACATGCTGCCACACCGCCGTCGTCTCCGGTAAACCATCATTCATCCCACGGACTGCTTGCAACCGTTTGGCCATTATCAACTCCTGTTTATTCGCTCTCTAGTTGCTGAATGGCGATACGGTCGCTGCTGATCAGGCGGGCAACCTGCGCCCGAATCTGCTGCTCTAGCTCATCAATCATAGCATGGTTGTCTAAGCGCAGCTTTTGCCGGACCCCATTGATATAAAACCCACTTCTCTTATGACCACCGGTCACGCCTACATCCGCTTGCTGGGCTTCGCCAGGCCCATTCACAACACAGCCAATAATCGAAACATCCAGCGGGGTAGTGATATCTTCTAATCGCTGCTCCAAAGTGTTCACCGTATTAATCACATCAAATTCTTGACGCGAACAGGTGGGGCAGGCAATAAAATTGATACCGCGGCTGCGCAAACGCAGTGCTTTTAATAAATCAAAAGCCACTTTGATCTCTTGTACGGGATCAGCTGCTAGGGAGATACGCACGGTATCCCCAATGCCTTCAGCCAATAACAGCCCTAAACCCACCGCTGATTTGACCGCACCACTCCGCAACCCCCCCGCTTCAGTAATGCCTAAATGTAATGGTTGTGGGATCCGCTGTGCCAGCAGTCGATAAGCGTGCACGGCCAAAAAGACATCCGAAGCCTTCACACTGACCTTAAAAGCTTGAAAGTCAAGCCGATCTAGGTGATCAATATGGCGTAGCGCAGACTCCACCAACGCTTCCGGCGTCGGTTCGCCATACTTCTCTTGTAAATCCCGCTCTAAAGATCCCGCATTGACCCCAATCCGTATCGGGATCTGGTGATGGCGAGCCGCAGCCACCACCGCCTGTACACGATCCGCCTGGCCAATATTGCCGGGGTTGATTCGCAAGCAGTCAGCACCATACTCCGCCACTTTCAAGGCAATGCGATAATCAAAGTGAATATCGGCCACCAACGGAATACTCACCTGAGACTTGATCTGCTTGAAGGCTTCCGCCGCCTCCATCGTCGGGACTGAAACCCGCACAATATCAGCCCCTGCCTGCTGCAACGCCTGGATCTGGGTAACCGTTTTGGCCACCTCGGTGGTCACGGTGTTGGTCATCGACTGCACGCTAATCGGAGCACCCGCGCCGATCGGCACCGAGCCGACCATCAGGCCTGTCGAGCAACGCCGTTGTATCGGCGATTTTTTTGCTAGCGACATGCTATTGTCCTCTCTCGTGATCTCCGGATCACTCACCGGTTCGTTCATAGCGATGGTTCAAAAAGTGTTGGCACTGCTGAGTGCCAGGAAACTCCCGGAGCAGTCGCGATCCATAGTGATTGACTACCCCTGTCGCGCCTGCGCAGGCAGCTAGCCGGAGATGTAACCATAGACTCTCGGCACTCGCCGGTTGTAGCGCATCATAAATCGCTAACCCCTGCGTTGCCTCCTGGCCTCTCCCCTCATTCAAGGCCCGGCTCGCCAGCCCAATCCAGTGGCCGCCCTGCCCCGGTTGATGCTTTAAGGCACGCTGCAGCAGGGATCGGGCCGCCGCTGGCTCTCCCGCTTGTAAATAGCACCAGCCCGCTTGATGGAGCGTATCCATCCAATGAGCACTCCCTGGCGCCTGCAGCGCTGCCTGAAAGTGGTGCTGTGCCTCACGATAGCGCCGTTGCCCACACAAAAAAGTGGCATAATGCTGTAACAGCTCCCCGCTGCGCGGGGCCAACTGCAGTGCCCGCTGATAATGGCGTTGCGCGGCGCCCGATTCACCGGCCTGTTGCTGATATAACGCCATGGCCCCTTGCACCTGGGCACTCTGTGGCTGATAACTTAAAGCCTGCTCAAGATTCTGACGTGCCAGCAACAGCTCTCCCCGTGCCAGATAGGCCAACCCTAAACGAACGCGGGCTTGCGCCGCCGCTGGCTTATCAATAACGGCCATAGGCGCTGCCGGAGCACTACAGCTGCTACTGAGAGTACCGCTCAGCAGGAGTAGGATCCCATAGAAATAGTTGCGACACCCACCGCCGGCTTTCAAGCGAGCCGATAGATCCTTCATCATCGTACGGTGCCCTTTGCCGATGAGCTGACGCTAGCTTAGCACGCTAGGCTTTACAGTGCTGGGCTACGGTTAACGATTGGGATCGCTATTCCAGTTTGCAGCGCACGGGTCCGACGCTGGGTACGATCGAACACACTACCCACCAGTTGACCACAAGCCGCATCGATATCCTCCCCGCGGGTTTTACGCACCGTCACGGTCAACCCATAAGTCATTAATAGCTCAGAGAAGCGGGCAATCCGCTGCGGGGAGCTACAGCGGTAGGGTGCCCCAGGAAACGGATTCCATGGAATCAAGTTAATTTTACTGGGGGTCCCCTTTAAGCAGCGGGCTAATTGGTGTGCCTGCTGATCGCTATCATTGATCTGATCTAACAAGACATATTCAATGGTCACCCGACCATGGTTAGCCTTGGAACCCTGTAAATAACGGCGTACTGCCGCTAACAGGCTTTCAATGTTATATTTTCGGTTAATCGGGACTAATTGATCACGCAAACTGTCTTCCGGCGCATGCAATGACACCGCCAAAGCGACATCAATCAGTTGGCCGAGTTGATCCAGTCCCGGGACCACCCCAGAGGTCGATAGGGTCACTCGCCGTTTAGAGAGGCCAAAAGCGTAGTCATCCAACAGGATCTGCAGCGCGGGGACGACATTCGCTAGGTTGAGCAGCGGCTCCCCCATACCCATCAGCACGACATTGGTGATCGGAGAGCGACCAGCCGCTGAAAAGCCCGTCAACCGTTCATTAGCCCGCCACACCTGGCCGATGATCTCTGAGATCCGCAAATTGCGGTTAAAACCTTGCTGGGCGGTTGAGCAAAAACGACACGCCAAAGCACATCCCACTTGTGAAGAGATACACAGGGTGCCACGACGCCGCTCTGGAATATAGACGGTCTCCACCAACTGATCCCCCACGGCAATAGACCATTTGATAGTGCCATCAGTGGCTCGCTGCTCGCTGGCAATTTTTGGTGCTTCGATAACGGCCCAGCGACTCAGTTGATGGCGCAATGCTTGGTTGAGATCGCTCATGACACTGAAATCGGTACAGCCGCGCTGATAAATCCACTGCATAATCTGCTCAGCCCGAAACGCCTTTTCACCCCGTTGGGTAAAAAAGTGACGCAGCGCTGAGCGGTCCAGATCGAATAAATTAATCTTTTCGTGCATCACAGGATAGCGTCGTAATGACCATCGTCCCGCACGGTAAAGAAATAGGCTATCTCCCGCGCGGCGCTTGCCGGGGCATCCGAGCCATGCACCGTGTTTTCCTGAATACTCAGGCTATAGTCTGCTCGCAGAGATCCGGCCAGTGCTTGCGCCGGATTGGTGGCCCCCATCAATTCACGGTAACGCCGTATAGCGGACTCCCCGGCTAATACCTGGACCATGATAGGTCCAGAGATCATAAAGTCGACTAATTCATTAAAAAAAGCTCTGTCTTGATGCTCCGCATAAAAACCTGCTGCCTGCAGGCGATCCAGTTGCATCAATCGAGCGGCCACTATTTGCAAGCCGGCGGCGGTAAAACGGCTATAAATCGGGCCGATCAAGGAGCGACGTACTGCATCTGGTTTGATAATCGATAAAGTCTGTTCAATGGCCATTACTGTGTGTTCTGCTGATAAAAAAGAGTTCAGTGGGCATTATACAACGACACGGTACTTTTCCTATAGCTAGGCCGCAGCGATTGCCTCATCACCTGGGTCGCCAGGCTATACGACAAAAACTACCCTGTGAGTGAAAACTGCGTTAGTCTATCGCCCTCTAGCCCTCGAAGAACCAGCCCAGGTGAGAAATAGCGTGGGGAATACCCTTAATGTCTGAGTTAGCGCACCCACACGACCGTCTATTCCGCCGATCGATGCAAGAGAAGGCCATTGCTATTGACCTACTGCGCTCCAAACTACCAGCGGAGCTACTAGCACAGATGGACTTGTCGACGCTGATACTGGCCAATGGCGATTTTGTGACCAAGAAGCTCAAGCGCTTCCAGAACGATTGCCTCTACCAGTGCAAAATCCATAATAGTGATGGTTATGTCGTACTGGCTGCTGAACATCAGAGTCGCGACGAAAAACTGATGGCATTTCGCCTCTTGGAATATCGCGTAGCTATCATGAGGGGCCATCTGAGCCAAGGACACGATAAATTGCCCATTGTAGTGTCCCTAGTGTTGTACCACGGCAAGCAGTCACCTTATCCCCACAGTGTTAAACTGTGGGACTGTTTCGCAGAGCCTGCGCTCGCCAAACAGTGGGGGATGACCCCGTTTCACCTGATTGACTTGACCACCCTCACTGATGAAGAGATTGCCCAACATGGCTTGGTATTTGCCATGGAGATGGTACTCAAGCATAGTCGAGAGAAGCGAGTGATAGCTTGGTTAAAACGGATGCTTGCGGATGAGAAATTAGCTATAATTTGCTCCGAGGTTGGGGCTAATTATCTTTATGACATTGGAACCTATATCCTTTATGCCTGCGGCAGCAAGCAGCAGCCAGAGGAGTTAGAACAGGCGATCGCCCTACTGGCCGACGCCATACCTTCGAAGAGGGAAGCGGTTATGACCTTTGCACAACAGCTAGAACAGCGTGGCATACAACAGGGTATACAGCAGGGTATGCAGCAGAGAAACTTGGAAGTTGCTAAAAATTTATTTTCCGCTGGTGTCGATGTTAAGGTGATCAAACAGAGCACCGGGCTTTCAGATGAAGAGCTCTCTTGTCTGCACTAATCACCCTGATTTTTCAGGCTGGATTCATGCAATCAACATAACATGTGCGTCCATGTATAAACTTCTATTGGGCTTAAGCCTTTAAGCACCTTTCTTGGAGGCCTATTAAGCCCAAACTCCCTTCCCAGAGTAGTTCAGTGCTTTCATTCACGCCAAAGTGATGGATAATGAGGTGTCAAAAAGTGGGAGCTCCCCTCACCACTGGAGAACTCTCAAGACGCAGCTGTGGGGGACTCCTATTTTCAGCAAAAAATTTTGTTAGATTGTTGCTGTTGATCTCCCTGAAACCGCTGCCAACCATGGTAGCGGCCTGGCAGCTCACCCGGCAGTTGTCACTGTACTGGAGTCTATTGGGCAGTGCAGTAGCCTCAGCACTCCTGGTGCGTTATGTCGGCGAGAAGGATCCGCATTATCAGCAACGACTGATCCATTTCTTGCTGCTGAGCCTGCTAGCGATTGCATTGTTCACGGTACCCCTCATCAAGCTGGCGGGTTGCCAAGTGATTCATTGGATGATAGTAGATCCTCAAGTAACGGTCGCCATCACCAGCCATCTATCCCTGCTGATCCTCTTGATGCTCAGTGAACTGCTCATGAGCTGCCTAGTAGGCTTCTGCTGCGCCCGTGGCGATACCTGGCGACCACAAGCGCTATGGATGGTATTGCTGCTGTTGCTCTAGGTGTGTGGTCGTCAACAAGCGAGTTATAGGCTCTGGTTACTGGGGTTAACGGGACTAAATCTGCTGGTGAGTGGCCTATTTTGGTGGGGCGCTGCTCGGGCTACCGTGACTACCGGACCCTTGCGCAAGACTGGTAGAACGGCCTAATTCAGAACGCTATTCAGAGCGTTGAATAAGCAGGGGGAAGACGCTATTCGCCACGCGATAGCGCCGGCCATCATCATTCGCTGATAGGCATTTTACAGCGGGGCGATCTGATGGGTAATCGTGTGCTTTCTAGAGCCCCTCGCTCGGGAGCCTAACGGTGTAAAAACTGATGGGCAAGGAAGAGCGCACTGATGCAGCGGGCTTCGTTAAAATTGGGATCCTCCAGCAGCTGTAGCATGCCCTCCAGAGGCCAGCGCTGGAGTTGTAGCGGCTCTGGCTCATCCCCAGGGCGCCATTGTGGGTAGAGATCTTGTGCCAGTACAATGCTCATTTCACTGGTGAGGTAGCCGGGTGCCATCGTTAAGGTGCGCAGGAGGGTTAATTGTCGGGCCGCAAATCCCACCTCTTCCATTAACTCCCGATTGGCGGCCTCTAATAACGCCTCACCAGGATCCACTGCCCCTTTTGGAAAACTGAGCTCATAGGCCTCAATCCCCACGGCAAATTCCCGAATTAACAGCAGTTCACCCTCGTGAATCGCCACCACCATCACGGCACGGGCTCCAGAGGGGCGCAGGCGCTCAAACTGCCGCTGTTGACCGTTGCTAAAGCGCAAATCCACCGCCTCAATGGTAAACAGCTGCGATTGGGCTATCGGAGAAACTGATAAAATTTGCGGCTTGATCGGGGTTTTATCCATCAAACATTTTCTCTTGAGGTGGATTTTAGCAACACTGCGCTGTCACGCTGGGCAACCTCAGCCTCTAATTGGGTAATTTTAGCCTGCATCAGTTGATAGCAGTAGTCAGCCAGCTCTCGGGCTTGATGCTTGCCATACCCTTCGGTAGCAATGGGCGCCAGCATCTCGATAATCACCGAGCCATTATGCCAGCGGTTCCAGTGCACTTTACGATGCAAGTTCGAGGCACAAATTGGAATAATCGGTACACCCGCAGCAATCGCAGTGTGAAAAGCGCCTTTTTTGAAAGGCATTAAGCCCCGGCCACGCGTGCGGGTCCCTTCAGGGAACATCCACACCGATCGCCGACTCGTTTGTAACTGCCTGACAACCTCGGTGATGGTGCTATACGCTTGGGATTGCTTACGCCGATTCAGTAAAATATTGCCACTCAGCCAATACAATGGCCCAAAGATCGGGATCCAAATCAGGCTCTGTTTGCCGATAGTCACCGTGTGGGGGGGCACCATGCAGGAGATGGTAAACATATCGTAATTGTTCTGATGGTTGCCAATATAGACTGCTTGACCAAAACGCTCCACATGACTAGGAAAACGGCAGATCACCCGTAAGCCCAGTAAGGGGGCTAGGCGACCTAAGAGGTGACCAAATCTGGCAACATGCTGCGGATCCCGGGGACGCACCAAACAACATAGCGAACCCACCAGGCAGATCAGCGTGCCTAGCAAGAGGAAACTTAGAAAGCGGAAGATCAACAGCATAACTGTACCTGGTCGATACGCTGCCTACCGCGGGGCAGTAGGGTACCTTTATCAGCCCGATTGGCTGTAAAACGGGCGAGATCAGCCGCTTTTAGTATCAGCTTCCGTTGGCCGATCTGTAGATGAATAGCCTGTATGCTGGGATCCACGATGGCTAAGTGGGCGATACGCGTGTCGCCCGGGTGACGGCGGAGAGCTGGCATAGCGACTATTTTTTCTCCTCTGCCTTTGGATTGTTGCGGTAATTGCTCCATGGGGAACAGCAATAGATAGCCAGCCGTGGTGATTACCAGTAGGCGATCCTGAGGCGTTTTAAAGTAGAGCGGCGGCAACAGGTGGCTCTCTTTAGGCAGTGTGACCATCTGTTTTCCACTGTGAGCGCGCGACAGCAGATCAGCAAAACGGCAGGTAAACCCATAACCCTTATCAGAGGCTAACAGCAGGGGTTGTTGTGGATCAGCTGCCAACAAATGCTGTAGGGATGCTTGTGGGGGGAGTCGCCAGTGGCTGCGCAGCGACACCTCCTGCCCAGGAGCGGCGATGAGGGTAAGCCGATCGAGGGTATAACTGCGGCCGCTACTGTCCAAGATCACCACCGGTTGTTGACTGGTCGTTTGGAGATGTGTTCGGTAGCCATCACCCGTTTTGTAGCGCAGGGTCATTGGATCTAGATCATGCCCTTTCACACAACGGATCCAGCCCTGTTCCGAGAGCACGATCGTTAAGGGCTCCGCGGGTAACCTCAGCAGAGTAGCCTCGGTGGGAAGGAGCGCTTTAGAGACTAAGGGCGAGCAGCGAGCGCTGCCATAACCTTGGGCATCTGTCAGCAGCTCCTGCTTAATCAGCTGATCGAGTTGTTCAGCACACCCCAGTGGTCCTGCCAGCTGTTGCTCTAAATGCTGTAGGGTGGTCTGCTCAGCTTGAATCTTATCCGCTTCCAATTTGGCCAGCTGGCGCAGCTTAAGCTCTAAGATCGCCTCTGCTTGGCGCTCACTGAGCTGAAATTGCTGCATGAGCGCGGTCGCCGGCACCTCCTCATTGCGGATCACGGCAATGATCGCTTCCAGATTCAGATAGGCAATCCAGAGACCCGCTAACAGGTGCAAGCGTTGACGGGCCTTCTCTAATTGATAGTCGAGGCGCCGGCGTACTGTGATGCGACGAAACGTTAACCACTCTTGCAACAGCGTCCGCAAATTTTTCACGGCTGGGCGGCCATCCAGGCCAATCATATTTAAGTTGACCCGATAGCTCTTTTCAAGATCAGTCGTCGCCAATAGATGGTGCATCAGCGGTTCAGTCTGCTCTGTAGCAGAGCGGAGTACCAGCACCAGACGTACTGGCGTCTCATGGTTCGATTCATCACGCAGATCGACCAGCCAGGGCAGCTGCTTAGCCTGCATCTGGGCGGCGATCTGCTCGAGCACCTTGGCGCCAGAGACTTGGTAAGGCAAGGCGGTAATGACCAACGTCTCACCCTGTTGTTGCCAGACGGCGCGCAGTTTGAGAGAGCCCCGGCCTGTTTGGTAGAGGGTGTGCAGATCGGCGGGATCGGTGATGATTTCGGCTGCCGTCGGGTAATCCGGACCGCGGATCTGGGTCAGAATGGCCGTTAAGTCAGCCTCTGGCTGATCGATCAGCAAGACCACAGCCGCGATAACTTCGCCGATATTATGCGGTGGAATATCGGTCGCCATGCCGACAGCAATCCCACTGGCACCATTCAGCAGCAGGTTCGGTAGGCGGGCGGGTAACCATTTCGGCTCCTGCAGGGTGCCGTCAAAATTGGGCTGTTGATCGACGGTGTCAAACGCCAATTCGCTCAGAAGAGCATTAGCGATGTGCGACAGACGCGCTTCGGTATAGCGCATGGCGGCAAAGGATTTCGCATCATCCTGCGAGCCCCAGTTGCCTTGCCCTTCGATCAAGGGATAGCGATAGGAGAAGGGCTGCGCCATCAACACCATCGCTTCATAACAGGCGGTGTCTCCATGCGGGTGGTATTTGCCTAGGACATCGCCTATCGTGCGGGCTGATTTCTTGAATTTAGCCCCGCCCTGCAGCCCTAATTCAGACATCGCATAAATGATCCGGCGTTGTACCGGTTTTAACCCATCGCCGATAAACGGCAGCGCCCGATCCATGATCACATAGTGGGCATAATTGAGGTAAGCTTTTTCAGTAAATTGCTGTAACGGTAGGGACTCAATCAGGGATTGGTGACTCATTGAGGGGCTCATGACGCCAGGGGAGCGCTACTCAGCGCGTTTTCAAGAGGATTGTCGTTATTTTGCAGCCACTGCCGTCGATCTTCAGCCCGTTTTTTGGAGAGCAGCCGATCCATCATCTCCAGGGTTTGAGCGAGATCATCGACCCTGAGCTGCACTAAGCGGCGGCTGCTAGGGTTGAGGGTGGTCTCTCGTAACTGGAGGGGGTTCATCTCCCCTAATCCCTTGAAGCGCTGTACCGTCAGGCGTCCCTTTTTAGCTTTAAAGCTGGCCAACAGTTGCGTTTTTTCTGCTTCATCAGCCGCATAGTGAATGCTGTCGCCGAGTTCAATTCGGTAGAGTGGCGGCAGCGCCACGTAAAGATGTCCAGCTTGAATCAATGGACGGAAATGCCGCATAAACAGCGCGCACAGCAGTGTGGCAATATGTAAGCCATCGGAGTCCGCATCTGCCAAAATGCAAATTTTTCCATACCGCAGCTGGCTGAGATCTGGACTATCTGGATCGACACCGATGGCGGTTGAGATATCATGGATAGCTTGGGAGGCCAAGATCTCTCCCGAGGGGAGCTCCCAGGTGTTGAGAATTTTACCGCGCAGCGGCATCACGGCTTGGAACTCCCGCTGGCGTGCCTGCTTGGCAGAGCCCCCCGCCGAGTCTCCCTCCACTAAAAACAGCTCCGTCTGCTGGAGATCTTGTAGCGTGCAGTCTGCCAACTTTCCGGGCAGTGCCGGGCCCTGGAGCACTTTTTTTCGCACCACCTTGCGGCTAGCCTGCAGGCGGGCTTGGGCAGTCGCTAGCAGCAGCTCAGCCAGCAGTTGGGCTTCCGCCAGATGGTGTTGCAGCCAGTGGCTAAAGGCCTCCTTGACGGCAGTCGCTACCAGCGCGGTACAGTGGCGCGAAGAGAGACGCTCTTTAGTTTGACCAGAAAACTGTGGTTCAGTGATCTTGACCGATAACACATAGCTGCAGTGTGCCCAAATATCTTCAGCAGTGAGGGTAAGACCCCGGGGCAGTAGGTTGCGCCATTGGCAAAATTCACGCAGCGCCTCTAATAAGCCTTGGCGCAACCCATTCACATGCGTGCCGCCTTGCGGCGTTGGAATAAGATTCACGTAACTCTCGGTGAGCAGCTCACCCGGCTGTGCTAACCAGAGCAGGGCCCATTCGACGGTGGCCTGCTCCTGGATCACTCGGCCAACAATGGGCGCTGCCGGCAGGGTGATTTGTCCATTTAAACCGGCTGATAGGTAATCGGGGAGCCCTTGCTGATAACACCACTGCGACTGCTCATCCGTGAACTCGTTGTTGAAAGTGATCTGCAGTCCAGGGCAAAGCACCGCTTTCGCCCTTAAGAGCTGCTTGAGGCGGCTCGCAGAAAAGGTTGGATTATCAAAAAATTGCGGATCGGGCCAAAAGCGGATCTGCGTGCCTTGCTCTGTGGCTTTACAACGACCGACTACCGTGAGCTCTGAGGTTTTTTCACCATTTTCAAAGGCCATAGTATAGACTTTAGCCTGGCGCTTCACCGTCACCTGTAGCTGGCTACTGAGAGCATTGACGACTGAAATGCCGACGCCATGGAGCCCTCCAGAGAAGCGATAGTGTTGATTCGAAAATTTGCCGCCAGCGTGCAGCTGACATAGAATCAACTCCAGGGCTGACATAGCGGCTTCCGGGTGATGATCGACTGGAATGCCCCGGCCATCATCGACTACGGCCAAAGAGTGATCCTGATAGAGGGTGACCCCAATATGCCGGGCATGGCCGCCGAGCGCTTCATCAATGCTATTATCGATCACTTCACGCGCTAAATGGTTAGGGCGCGCAGTGTCCGTGTACATCCCAGGACGGCGTCTTACCGGCTCTAAACCGTGTAGTACTTCAATCGCCTGAGCAGTATAATCCGATCTCATGCGTTCAAGGGCTACCCAAGGCTAAATTTTTCATCATCCAGTGTGTCGTGTAATTTGTCAAGCGCTCTCCTCGTCATCACCTAAAAAGCAGCGGCAGGATGGCTAGAGGCCCTGCCCTGTGTTAATCTTGACGACTTGTTAATGGTTCATCGTGGATAATAGTGACACTGAAGCGATAGCATCAATGATACTCCTTTAACCACGCGATACTGATTAAGATTTTATTTTTCCGAGGCGATAATGAAAAGAGTTCCTCTGATTGTACTCAGTCTGTTGCTCAGTAGTGTCGGGTTACCTAGCTATGCAGAGAGTTTGCTACAGGTCTATCGGCTGGCACAACAGAATAATCCTGAACTGCGCAGTGCCGAGGCTAAGCAGGTTGAAGCGGCTGCTGGGGTTAGCCAAGCACGTGGGGCCCTATTGCCGCAATTAGGGTTCAATGCCAATTACCTGAAATTTCGGCAAGAGCACCGAACCCCAGAGCAGACTGTACCCGATCCGTATCATCAATACTTCGAATTGCAGGGATTGCCAGGAGCGTCACCAAAGACCGTCGGGGGCTATAGTAAAAACTACGGCAATCAAAGCAGTATCGATTTCACGCTGACCCAATCCCTGTTTGAAGTAAACAAGTGGTACCAATTAAGCGCGGCACAACAGCGGGTGCAACTGCAGAACATCCACTATCAGGCAGCCCAGCAAAAACTGATGTTGGACACCGCTACTGGCTACTTCGATACGCTATTGGCCATTGATACGCTCAAACGCCTGACTGCGGAAAAAACAGCGAAAGCGCGCAAGCTACATGAGATACAACAGCAGAGCAATGTTGGTGTCCTGCCTATCAAGGAGCTCTACAAAGCGAAGTCGGAGTATGATCTCGGCGTCGCCGCTGAACTCATGCAGCAACATCAAGTAGAGAATGCCTTAGAAAAGTTGCGAGAACTGAGTGGTTATTATCACAAGCAGCTGAATGGCTTGGAGAGCAGGGATTTTAATCCCTCACTACCCAGCGGGGCTATCGAGAATTGGCTAAAACAGAGTGAGCAGCGCAATTGGGGGTTGCTAGCAGCCCGTTTGGAACAGCGTATCGCGCTGCAACAGGTTCGGAGCGCACAGGCGGGGCATCTCCCCACCCTCCAATTACAAGCGAAAGCGACACACGGTCGGAACTCTGGAGAGAACCTTGACAAAACGCGTCAAGTTTCTGGCGGGGTTTCCCTCTCATTACCCCTATTTTCAGGGGGACAGACTGTGGCGAAGATCAAAGCAGAGCAATCTACGATGGTACAGGCCAGCGAAGCGTTGGAGCGGCGTCAACGTGAGGTGATTAGAATGACCCATGAAGCGTACAATGGGATCCATTCAGCCCTGCGTACCAGCCGCGCTTACCAACAAGCGATCACTTCGGCTCAGCGTGAGCTGGATGCCATGGACGCCAGCTTTAAAGTGGGCATGGTGACCTTTATTGAGGTGATGGAGGCTCGTGCCAAATTATTCGAGGCCAAGCAGCGCTTCTCTGGGGCACGGTATGACTATTTTAAACACCTGTTAGGCTTGAAAGCGGCGGCCGGGCAGCTGAGCGAGCAGGACCTGCAGGCGATTGATCAACTCTTCAACGTCGCTACCCCCACCACGCCCTCACCGAGGGTGATTACGCCGGAGGGGGGTAGTGTAGCGGCCAATCCTCGAGTGATGAGCACCCCGGTCTGTGCTTAACCAGTGGGCTGCTAGCCGGGCCCGCTAAAGCGGCTGGCAGCCTTTGGCTACTGGCTACTGGCTACTGACGGTAACGTGAGGGGCTTTGTGGGTGTTCGATCAGATAGAGATTTTTAGTGTAGATCGCACTCATCGGGTTGTGTTTGCTTAAGCCACCGACGTAGGGTTTGACTAAACGCACCCGATCACTGTGGTAGAGGGGAATGACCGGGGCCTCTTCAGCCAAAATCAACTCTGCCTGCTGATAGCAGCGACCACGCTCTGCTTCATCACTACTGTGTAAGGCTTGCTCCATTAGGTGATCAAAGGCCGGGCTATGCCAGAAGGTGCCGCTGCGATTGTTTGGTGCATAGAATAAATTTAACAGGGCACTGGGATGATTATACGCTGAAGTCCAGAAAAACCGCGCCGCTTGATAGCCCCCAGAGTGAGAACTCTTCAGAAAGACTCGCCACTCTTCGCTTTCCAAGGTAATGTCAATCATCGATCCAAAACATTTTTTCCATTGTGCTCTCACCGCAATAGCCCACTGTTCATGTAAGGGAGCCATGTTGTAGAGCAGTCACCGGCTCACCCGTCGACCACCGAGCAGAGGGACGCAGATAGAAGGTCCAGCACTGTTGATCTGGGCTAACTGTCCGATGGGTTGCCACTGCTGGGCACATCTGGCCTTGGTCATCGAAGCTGACCAACCCTTCGAGAAGATCATGCAGGACACTCTCCTCAGCTACGCCAATCTGCTGATGGGGATCCAGCGTCGCTACTTCAGCCCCATTATTCATCAACAACTGCTGAGAGGTCGCTAATTTGACCCCCTAGCGGGACTACAGCGGCCTGACAAGGTAGTAAGGCCAGTGGCACGAGCCCCGGTAATCCCACGACTAAATAGAGAGCGACTGGATAGAACTTTCTGTAACTCAAAGAGGCTAACCCACTGACTACCGATGATGAACGCTTTGGATCGAATTTATCTTGCGGACCATTTTTTGTGAGATGCACACCAGGGTTAGTCGTTGCCATGACGTATATTGCGGATGATAGCGCTCGTCGAGCAGCCAGGTATAAAGTCGAGGATCTGCACCGTTCCGCCTGCTTTTTTAACGGCTGCCGCCCCGGCGACAGCGTCAGGTTGGTAGTCGCCTCCCTTGACCAGTACGTCGGGCAATAGTGCAGTGATCAGACGTTCTGGGGTCTCTTCAGTGAAGGAGACCACCCAATCGACCACTCTGAGTGCTGCTAACACCTGCAACCGCTGCGCTAGCGGGTTGATAGGACGGCTCTCTCCTTTCAGCTGTTGAATGGAAGCATCACTATTGATGGCAACAATCAATCTATCGCCCAGTTGGCGCGCTTGGGCTAAATAGTGCACGTGCCCAGCATGTAAAATATCAAAGCAACCATTGGTCATGACAATACGCTGGCCATGGCGTCTGGCTTGGGCCACCGCTTGTTTCAGCTGGGTTTCGGTCAGAATACCCCAGGGAGCGCTCTGAACTGGCCTGTTTTCTGCAGTTCCCGATGGAATTACCTGCTCCTCTGCCTTAAAGTTTGTTAAGTGAGACATGACTTTTTCTCCCATACTCTATGCTGTTTTTTGGCATTGCTATTATCACTGAGTGTTGAAGTGGCTCTCTACTATGATGCCTATAGGGAATGTAGCGGGAAAATACATCAATGATGAAAGCCGCATAGACAAACTGAATCGCCCCGGGTTTCTCGGAGACGTTTTATTTAGAATCACGCCACTTTGGCATGCTCGATGTGTTGTTGATAATAATTCATTTCTGCTTCAGCGGGTGGAATATTCGGTGCTGGGTCCAACTGACTGATGAGGCAAAATGCCGGGCTCATGTAGACTTCCGAAACCAAGCATACATCTTAGATAAAATTGATGAGAATTGAGTTGATAATTCCTGCTATCAGTCAGTTGGACCCACTACCACAAATCAGTGCCACATCAGCGATAGCTCGCTGTTGACTGCTCACCTGGGCGGGGGCTAATTTTTTTTAAGCGCCGTATGACGGTATCTTTACTGATTCCAAGGACACGACTGGTATCTCTGACACCAGAACCATTGAAAGCCATATCTACAATGCGTTGAGCAGTTCCTGGCTTGTGGCCGTTGTAGCGGTATTCTACCTGGAAGTACCGCCGACAAGCCTGACAGTGAAAGCGTTGTAATCCGTTTGGTGCTTTTCCATTTTTGACCACCGTCTCTTGCCCACAGTAACGACATTTTACCTCCATAACCGCCATCCGAACAATTCCTTGTTTTGATGGCAATCATAACATATCAGTCAATAGAGGACACCACCCACAGTCTCAGGGTTTTGGGGTGGCAGCCTATTTTCACTGCAATATAGTGGATTGCTGCCCAGCGGTTCTCATAGTTAGTCTCATGCTCCAATACCATCTTGATGGCTCGCCCATGGACTTCGGGTGATATAGTTTTTTGCCGGTTTTTTTTTAGTTTCCATAAACTCCATTCTCTCATAAGGAAAAAGTGGAGTCTCCGAGATTCTCGGGGCGATTCACGAGCTGAGGTTAACTAAGTGTTTTATTCTTATATTTACTATATTCAGGCGATCCTCCACTAATTTTTATGAGTAGAAAAAATAATATCTTTTTTTATTTTTTTATTTTAAATATTACTTTGAAAAATTTAAATAAGAATTATAATTACTTTTTTCATAAAATGATATAAGAATTAGGATGTGTTATATGTTTTTTAAAAGAAAGCAGAAAGAGCATCATGCTAAAAATGATACTACAAAAAAAATAAAATTATCTATACATATTCATATCCATGCACCTGTAGCAGAAAATCACGTACAGGATAATAGAAAACCATGCGATGATCCTTCGAGCGAGGTTTTTTGGAACAAAATGTGCGGTGATAATAATCCAGATTCTTTACCAGATAAAGCAAAAGCGAGCATAAGTCAGTCATTAGTCAGCATAGATGATAAATCAGAAATGTCTCCTGGAAGAAATCAAACAAGTTACTGGGAAAGTAAACAGTCTTGGAAAGAAATTCTTAAAAAGATTTAAGCTCCTATCATTTTTTGGTAGAGGGTTCAAATGACTGATGGGGCAAAATTTTCACTCAACGGATCGAACGCTATAACTTAACACTGCGGATACACATCAAACGCTCGGCGAGACGAACCATTTGCTTCTCTAAATCTCTAGAACTTCATGAAAAAGTTATCGGTGCTTATATCGACAAATTTCACTACCAATCATTATAAGGCACTACCTTTAAAACCGTGATGGCACGATCGGTCGCTGACGGTAGCGGGAAGCTGCCTAAGCGGGATTATCCCAATACACCGATCCCAGCTCTCTTTTGATGGAGCTGGTGAATAGTCGCCGTAATAGCACAGTCGGCGATAAAATCGAGGATCTGGACCGTGCCCCCCGCTTGTTGGACCGCTTGGGCACCGGCAATGGCTTCTGGTTGGGCGTCACCCCCGTTCACCAGCACATCGGGCAAAATAGTGGTAATCAAGCGCTCTGGGCTCTCATCATCAAAGAGCACCACCCAATCGACGGCACTGAGGGCCGCCACCACCTGCAGTCGTTGGGCCAGCGGGTAGATGGGGCTCTGGGCTCCCTTGAAGCGGCGGATAGAGACGTCACTATTGATAGCTACAATCAACCGATCACCCAGCTGGCGGGCCTGCGATAAATAATTGACATGTCCAGCATGTAAAATATCAAAGCAGCCATGGGTCATGACGATCCGTTCCCCACGGCGGCGCGCGATAGCCACCGCCTGTTTCAGCTGCTGCTCACTGAGGATCCCATAACCTAAGGTACCGCGGCTTAGCAGTGCTTGTTCCAGCTCCTGGTAAGTAACCGAAGCGGTGCCGAGTTTTTTGACCACTAACCCGGCCGCAACATTAGCCAGCTCACAGGCACGCTCCAGTGAGGCTCCAGCCGCCAGCGCGGCGGCGACCACCGCGACGACGGTATCTCCGGCACCAGTCACATCAAAGACCGTTTGGGCTTGAGTGGATAGGTGTAGCGGCGGCTGCTGTCGACGCAGCAGGGTCATCCCCTGCTCGGAGCGGGTGATCAGCAGGGCTGCAATATCATAGTCCGTCAGCAGCTGCATCCCTCGAGCAACCAGGGTCGACTCATCGGGGCAGTGGCCCACCACCGCCTGAAATTCAGCCAGGTTCGGCGTCAATAGCGAGGCACCCCGATAGCGCGAAAAATCGCTCCCTTTGGGATCGATCAATACCGGGATGCCGGCCGCCCGCCCTAACTGAATCAAGGCGGGAATCGTGGACAAAGCCCCTTTAGCATAATCTGACAGGACCATCACCTCTGCCGAGTCTACCAAGGCCTGTTGTTGAATGTGCGCCAACAGTATTTCGGCATCGCTCGGTTGAAAGCGGGTTTCAAAATCTAGGCGTAACAGCTGTTGGTGCTGCGAGAGCACGCGGAGCTTCACTAGGGTCTGGTAAGCGGGATCCGTGATGATTTGGCTGGTAATATTGGCTGCGCGGAGTGCCCGGTTCAACGCCTCTGCGGCTTCATCAACCCCGGTCAGACCGACCAAGCAGGTGTTAGCACCCAACGAAGCGACATTCATCGCCACATTGGCGGCCCCGCCAGGACGATCTTCGCGCTGTTGGACGTTGACAACGGGCACCGGGGCTTCGGGTGAGATGCGGTCACTGGCTCCGGACCAATAGCGGTCTAGAACAATATCACCCACCACCAGCACGCGCGCTTGTTGAAACGGAGGTAAAGTCATTGGCATAGTGTGAGTGTACCCTTGAGGTATCCAGTAGTTAATAGTATACCAATAATAGCGCTACTAGCGTGATCTGGATCGGTTGCGCCGACAACAGGGATGGTGTAACGTCTTCTCAGTAGAGAATGAACGGTAAACGGAGGCGGGTTTCCATGTCAGTAAGTACTATATTGGGATTATTTGCTAAATCTCCTCTCAAGCCGCTGCAAGAACATAGCAACAAAGTCTATGACTGCTGTGCGCTATTAATCCCTTTTTTTGAAGAGACTTTTCAGGGAGAGTGGCCGGCAGCGGAGCAAATACAAGCTAAGCTTGCCTTGAAAGAAAAACAGGCCGATGCACTCAAACGAGAAATCCGCTTGAAGCTGCCTCGAGGACTGTTTTTGCCGGTTGATCGCAGCGATATGTTGGATTTACTCCGACACCAAGATCAGCTAGCCAACCAGGCCAAAGATATCTCTGGCCGAGTGATCGGTCGCCATTTGCAGATCCCACAAGCCATGCAAGCTGCCTTTATGGAGTATGTGCAACGCTGTCTCGACGCTGCACGACAAGCTAATCTGGTGATTAATGAGTTTGATGAGTTGTTAGAAAATGGCTTTCGGGGCCGTGAGGTCACCTTAGTAGAGAGTATGGTGATGAAACTGGATAAAATTGAAGATGACACCGATCAGCTGCAGATCGCTTTGCGGCGTTCACTCATGCAGCTGGAAGCGCAGTATAATCCGGTTGATGTCCTGTTTCTTTATCAGATCTTAGAATGGGTCGGTGGTTTGGCCGATCAAGCACTCAGTGTAGGTGTTCGTTTGGAAATGATGTTGGCGCGCTCCTAAATGTTTAGTTAACTAGTTAAAGGGTCACTACATGGCAATTTTAATGGAACAGAGCACCTTATTGCTGTCGGTGGCAGCTCTGTTTGGCCTACTGATGGCCATAGGGATCGGCGCAAATGATGTAGCCAATGCCATGGGAACTTCAGTAGGTTCCCGGGCTATTACGATTAAACAGGCGATTATTATCGCCATGATCTTTGAGTTCGCCGGGGCTTTCTTAGCGGGTGGCGAAGTGGCACAAACCATCCGGGGTGATATTATCGATTTGTCCCTATTTGATGGCGATCAGTTAGTGCTGATTTTTGGGATGATGTCAGCGTTGTTGGCTGCTGCCACCTGGTTGATCATCGCTTCTTGGGCTGGTTGGCCGGTTTCAACCACCCACTCCATTATTGGCGGTATCATCGGCTTTGCAACGGTCACGGTAGGACTGCAGGCGATTCAATGGGAGCAGGTACAATGGATGGTCGTCGGCTGGCTAGTCACTCCGCTGGTCGCCGGCATTATCGCCTATATTATCTTTAGCAGTGTTCAGCGTTACATCTTTGATACCGAGCAGCCCTTTGCCAATGCCAAACGTTATGGACCCTTCTATATTTTTTTAACGGTGCTGGTGATCTCCTTGGTGACGATCCATAAGGGTCTGCGGCATATCGGCCTGCAGTGGAATTTCGGAGAATCAACCCTGGTGGCCGTAGCCATTGCGTTGTTATTGACCCTGGTGGGTTATTGGTACATTGCACAGGCGAAACTTTCAATTAAACAGGGCACTAAACACTTTACCAATGTCGAACGGGTCTTTAGTCGTTTGATGTTAATCACCGCTTGTGCCATGGCTTTTGCACATGGCTCTAATGATGTTGCCAATGCGATTGGCCCACTGTCCGCCATTACGGCTGTACTACAACAGGGTGACTCCCTGGAATCCATGGTCCATATGGTGTGGTGGGCACTACCGTTAGGTGGGGTGGGTATCGTTTTGGGGTTAGCCTTACTAGGCCATAAGGTGATGGCCACAGTGGGCGTTGAAATCACCGATTTAACGCCGAGCAGAGGATTTGCTGCGGAGTTTTCGGCGGCGGCGACGGTGGTGATCGCTTCAGGAATTGGTCTGCCAATATCCACCACACAAACTTTAGTCGGTGCTGTTTTAGGGGTGGGCTTTGCCCGAGGCATTGCAGCCTTAAATTTAGGCGTCGTCAGGAGCATTATAGTCTCTTGGGTGGTCACATTGCCCATTGCGGCCGTGCTCTCCATGACTTTTTTCCAGCTCTTGTGCTGGATATTTCGTTGAGTGACCAGCTGATCAGCCCTGTACAGAGCACGGTATCTGTGCTTTTATCCATGCAGGACAATCAATCACAGTAGCTGATAGGAGCTTATGCAAAAACGGTATGTATTAGGGTTAATGCTATTGATGGGGGTTCATCTCAAAGCATTACACGCGACGGAGACACACTACATTACGGACACGTTAAGCGTTTATCTGCATGGTGGCCCCGGTGAGGAGTACCGCATCGTTGGTTCCTTAAAAACGGGCGACCAGGTGACGGTGTTAGACATTAACCAACAGAAGCAATTTGCTAACATTCAAGATAAAAAGGGCCGCAGTGCCTGGGTGCCTTTGCAGCATCTTACGCAGCAGCCAAGCTTAAAGGCTCGTCTGCCGCTACTAGAGCAGCAGATAACGCAGATGAACAGCCAGCTGCACACGATTAATGCCGATTGGCAGCAGCGGACCGCCGCTTTGCAGCAAAAAGCCGTGGCTGGGGATCAACAGATCCAGGCATTACAGCAAGAGAACAGTGCATTAACCCGGCAGATTGCCGAATTGCAACAACAACTGCAAGCATTACAACAGCGGTTAAATCACCAGCAGCGTCAGGAATTACTGCAGTGGTTTAGTTATGGTGGCGCGGTGGCCGGTGGTGGGATACTCTTGGGATTTTTTCTCCCAGTACTGGCCAGCCGGCGGCGACGGCGTGAGCGCTGGATGAACTAAGATCTCTTGCCAGGCAGGGTATTGGGGTTAGCTTGATAAAGCCTGCACAATGATACTGTCTGGATTGATGACGACTCCGGGGAGTGGTCTTGTTCTCCTAGTGATGGCTACGATCAAGGTGCAGACAGCAGCCTCCATGAATAGTAGGGATGATAGCGATGCAGTGCTATTTAGTGGGCGGCGCCGTACGGGATCAGTTGTTGGGGTTGCCCGTACGGGAGCGCGATTGGGTGGTGGTCGGTGCCTCCGCTGAAACCCTGTTGGCTCAAGGGTATACGCAGGTTGGTCGGGATTTTCCGGTGTTCCTGCATCCAACCACCCATGAAGAGTATGCGTTAGCCCGTACTGAGCGTAAAGCGGCTCAAGGCCATCGGGGGTTTATCTGTCAAGCGACCCAGCAGATCACCTTGGTGGAAGATCTACAGCGGCGAGATCTCACCCTCAATGCCATAGCGCAAGCAGCTGATGGCACGTTGATCGATCCTGCTGGTGGTCAAGCCGATCTACAGCAGCGTTGGTTGCGGCATGTCTCACCGGCTTTTACCGAAGATCCCCTGCGGGTCTTGCGGGTGGCGCGTTTTGCGGCCTGTTATGCGGCTTTTGATTTTCGTATTGCGCCAGAGACGATGGCGCTCATGCAAGCGATGGTAACCAGTGGTGAACTACAGCAGCTGACACCAGAACGAGTCTGGAAAGAGACGGCAACCGCCTTGTGCAGTGCGGCACCCCAACGCTACTTTGCAGTGTTACAGGAGTGCCAGGCTTTGCAGGGATTATTCCCTGAGTTAGCCAACCTCTTTGGGATACCGACACACTCTACGGGACCATCGGTAATCGACAGCGGTCTGGAGACTCTGCAAGCACTCGAACAGAGTGCGCGACTCAGTGACGATCTGGCGGTGCGTTGTGCGGTGCTCTGCCGGGCGTTTGGCAAAGCTCGCACGCCTAAAGCCTCCTGGCCAGCCCATCCTGATCATGAGGTAGCGGCATTACCACTTATCCAGGCATTTTGTACGCGCCTCAGAGTGCCTAATCATCTACGGGAACTGGCACTCCTCGTCGCTAGGGTACAGCCGTTGATTCATCAGAGCCCCCAGTTAAGCCCAGAATGCCTGCTGAAATTAATGTATACTCTGGATGTCTGGCGCCGCCCCCAACGGTTAACGCAGGTGCTGTTAGCTTGTCGGTCGGGGATCCTGGACACCACAACCACTTTCCCACCAGCGGATTACCTGGTGCGCTGCTTCGAGGCGCTCTCAGCCCTTCACTTCCACGATCTCCAACCGGGGGAGCACTCAGGACCCACTCGCCAAAAAATAGTCTGGCAGCGGCGCTTACAAGCCTTGCAACAACTGAGCTAACGCTGTAGTCTGCCTCTTTTTAGCTATTTTAATTCCATGGTTGACAACACAATAATTCAGCATATTTCGGTGGTCATCCCACTATACAATGAGTCTCAGAGCCTACCTGAGCTCTTAGATCGCACACAGCGTGCTTGTGAGTCACTGCAGCTGCCCTACGAGATTATTTTGGTAGATGATGGCAGCCGAGATGCCTCCCCAGAGCTGATCAGTACGGCAGCTAGAGAGGCTGCTGGAACAATAGTGGCGGTGTTGCTGAATCGCAACTACGGACAGCATGCCGCGATTATGGCAGGTTTTGAGCAGAGCCGCGGGGAGATCGTGATCACCCTGGATGCCGATCTACAAAATCCCCCAGAGGCGATTCCCCAGTTAGTACAAGCGGCTCAACAAGGTTATGAGGTGGTCGGTACCCTTCGGATCGGGCGTCAAGATCCGGGGGTTCGCAAATTTTTTTCAAAACTGGTTAACTGGATGACACAAAAAGTAACTGGCCAGGTGATGAGTGATTATGGGTGTATGCTACGCGCCTATCGGCGCCCCATTGTGGAGGCGATGCTCAACTGCCCAGAGCGGAGTACCTTTATTCCCATCTTGGCCAACAGTTTCGCGCGCCACACCACTGAACTGCCGGTAGAGCATCGTGAGCGGCAGCATGGGGAGTCCAAATATAATTTTTGGCAACTGGTCAACTTATCATTTGATTTAGTCACCTGTATGACCACGTTACCCCTACGCTGTCTGAGTATATTAGGCAGTGTAATTGCCCTCAGCGGTTTTCTACTATCCCTGCTACTGGTGATTTTGCGAGTGATCTGCGGGCCCATATGGGCCGCCAATGGCGTGTTTACCCTGTTTGCGGTCCTATTTAGCTTTATGGGCGTACAACTGATGGGATTGGGTCTGTTGGGTGAGTATATTGGCCGTATTTATAACGAGGTGCGCGGGCGCCCCCGCTATTTTATCCAACAGGTCATTCGTCAACAGGACAGCGAAGCGGGTGAACCATGAAAGTAGTGGTATTCGCTTATCACGATATCGGCTGCAGTGGCCTAGAGGCCCTATTAGCGGCCGGGTTTACTATTCAAGCAGTTTTTACCCATCAGGATAATCCTCAAGAGCACTGCTTTTTTGGTTCGGTAGCGCAGCGCTGTGCGGCCCACCAATTACCGGTGTATGCGCCAACTGATGTCAATCACCCCTTATGGATTGACCGCATTCGCGCCTTAGAGCCCGCCATGCTCTTCTCTTTTTACTATCGCCAGCTCTTGGGTCCAGAGATCCTGCAGTGTGCACCACAGGGGGCTTACAATTTACATGGGTCGTTGTTGCCGCGCTATCGTGGCCGTGCCCCGGTCAATTGGGTGTTAGTGAAGGGAGAGACTGAGACCGGAATCACCCTCCATCAGATGACTGAACAGCCCGATGCGGGGGCAATAGTAGCACAACGGGCGGTGGCTATTGAGCGGCAAGATACGGCGTTGACCTTACATCACAAACTCAACCAAGCCGCTCAGGTGTTATTAGCTGAGTCCCTACCCAAACTGAAGAACGGAACCCTCCAGCACCAGCCTCAAGATGAGCGGCAAGCTAGTTACTATGGTGCGCGGACACCCGCTGATGGCGCACTGGATTGGTCGCAGCCTGCGGAGAGCTTGTTTAATCTGGTGCGTGCCGTGACCCAACCCTACCCCGGAGCGTTTACCTTTATCGGTGAGCAACCGTTAACGATATGGCAGGCCACAGCCGATCGGCAGCCGAGTGATCAACCACCGGGGACTATTCTCGCGACTTCACCGCTACAGATTGCCTGTGGTCAAGGGCGGTTAACCATTCAAGCAGGCGCCCTCGCGCAAGGGCTCTATCTGCATGCCCATCAATTGGTCACCGAAGCAGGACTGGTCGTCGGCCAACGGTGTCGAATGGCACCGGGTGCGGATGAAGCCACCCCAAGGCGGGTACGGGTACTAATTCTCGGGGTGAATGGGTTTATTGGTAACCATCTGACAGAACGCTTACTGCAGAAGGGTTATTATGAAGTGTATGGGTTAGATATCGGCAGTGATGCCATACAACGCTTTATCGATCATCCCCGTTTTCACTTCGTCGAGGGGGATATCAGTATTCATTCCGAGTGGATTGAGTACCATATTAAAAAATGTGATGTGGTTTTGCCCTTGGTGGCCATTGCAACGCCGATAGAGTATGTCCGTAATCCTTTACGAGTTTTTGAGCTTGATTTCGAGGAAAATCTTAAGATCGTCCGTTACTGTGTGAAGTATCAGAAACGCATCATTTTCCCCTCCACCTCAGAAGTCTACGGGATGTGCGATGATGAGCAGTTCGACGAAGATCGCTCCCGGCTGATTGTCGGACCCATCTGTAAGCCACGTTGGATCTACTCCGTCTCTAAGCAGCTGTTAGATCGTATTATTTGGGCCTATGGACGTGATCAGGGGCTGCAATTTACCCTGTTTCGCCCCTTTAACTGGATAGGGCCTCGATTAGACTCGCTGCAGGCCGCGCGCATTGGCAGCTCGCGGGCGATTACCCAATTGATTCTGAATTTGGTAGAGGGAACAGCGATTAAATTGGTCGATGGCGGCGCCCAAAAGCGCTGTTTCACCGATATTGAAGAGGGCATTGAGGCACTGTTTCGGATTATTGAAAATCTGAAAGGAGCCTGTGATGCCAAAATTATCAATATTGGCAATCCCGATAACGAAGCCACCATTGAAGCGTTAGCTCAGTTGCTCGTGCAGGTTTTTGAAGCCCATCCTTTACGGCATCACTTTCCCCCTTTTGCCGGCTTTAAGGCGATAGAGAGCCGTGCCTATTATGGGCGGGGTTATCAAGATGTCGCCTACCGCCGACCCAGCATTCACAACGCGCGGCGTTATCTCCAGTGGCAACCTAGCATCCCCTTGAAAGAGACGGTGACTAAAACCTTAGATTATTTTCTGCGGTCGCTGGTAGCGCCTGATTGTGCATGAAAGTTGGCTTGCGTATTGATGTAGACACCTGGCGTGGCACCCGTGAAGGGGTGCCACGCCTATTAGATCTCTTGGCTAAGCATGGGATACAGGCCACTTTCTTTTTTAGTGTGGGGCCAGATAACATGGGCCGGCATTTATGGCGCCTGATGAGACCCGCTTTTTTATGGAAAATGCTGCGTTCACGGGCCCTCTCTTTGTATGGTTGGGATATTGTATTCGCAGGGACTGCCTGGCCGGGCCGACTGATTGGACAGCAGTTGGGAGCCCTGATGCGCGAGACGGATACCGAGGGCCATGAGGTGGGATTGCATGCTTGGGATCACTATAGCTGGCAAGCGAAAATCGACGGTTGGCCGCTCAGCACCTTAACGACGCAGTTACAACAGGGCGTAGAGACGCTGAGCCAGATCCTCGGACGGGCTGTGACCTGTTCCGCTGTACCGGGGTGGCGTGCCGATCAACGGGTCATTGAAGCCAAACAGCCCTTTCAGTTTACCTATAGTAGTGATTGCCGAGGTGATCGCCCGTTTCGGCCGCGCTTAACCGATGGCCGTGTTGGAACGCTGCAGCTACCGGTCTCCCTGCCCACCTTTGATGAAGTCATCGGTCGTACCGTGACCTTGGACCACTATAACGAATTGATGCTGCAGGCGATGCAATGCCAGCCTGAGTATGCGGTCTATACCCTGCATGCAGAGGTCGAAGGGATGACGATGGCGCCGCTATTTGATCGCTTGTTGGCGACAGCCAAAGCGCGCGGGGTACACTTTTGTCCCTTGGGAGGGATAATACCCATGGCTGGGTCGAACGTGCCTATGGGCTCTGTAGTGAAGGGCCCTTGTCCAGGGCGTGAGGGCTGGGTCGGCTGCCAGCACCTTGAGGAGTAGTTGACAGCATGGGGAAAAAAAGCCGCTGGCTACTGCTGCTGTTTTTTGGTGTTTTCTATCTACTACCGCTCAATGGCCGGTTATTGTGGATGCCGGATGAAACGCGGTATGCAGAAATTAGTCGTGAAATGCTACAGGAGCGGGAGTGGGTAGTCCCTAAATTGTTGGGGCTGCGCTACTTTGAAAAACCGGTCGCTGGCTATTGGTGGAATACACTCAGTCAATGGCTGTTAGGGGAAAACCGCTTTGCTGTACGCTGTGCCTCTGCCCTAGCCACCGGCCTGAGCGCGCTGCTGATTTACGGTTTGGCCTGGTACTGCTGGCGCTGTCAGCGGCGGGCCTTAGCCGCTAGCCTGATCTACCTCTCGTCGTTGCTGGTCTATGGCATTGGTACCTACGCCACCTTGGATGCCCTGTTAACCTGCTGGATCACGCTGGCCTTGTGTAGTGCCTATGTGCTATTAACGACCCCGATCCACCGTGAGCAGATCCTAGCTGCTATTGGGCTAGGTCTGGCGAGCGGGATGGCTTTTTTAACCAAAGGGTTTATCGCTTGGGCCGTAGTGGCGGTGACACTGCTGCCTTATCTGCATTGGCAAAGGCGTTGGGGGGTGCTGTTCAAGCAGCTCCCCTGGATCGTACTGTCACTGTTGCTGGTGAGTACCCCTTGGGTGATAGCCATTGCCCAGCGAGAACCCGATTATTGGCACTACTTTTTTTGGATAGAGCATATTCAACGGTTTGCCAGTGAGCAGGCGCAACATCGGGCGCCTGGTTGGTTCTATCTACCGTTATTATTGCTTGGATCACTGCCCTGGTTAGGGCTGCTACCAGCGGCGCTACTGCGGGGCTGGCGGCAGCGGCACCTCGATCCTAGTCAGGGCTATTTATTGAGCTGGCTGATCCTACCACTCCTGCTATTTAGCCTCGCTAAAGGGAAGCTACTCACCTATATCCTGCCCTGCTTTGCACCGCTGGCGCTCTTGATGAGTGGGGTGATGATGGAGACTATTCAGAGGGGCTACAGGGGTTTATTACGCGCTAATGCCCTCCTCAACCTATTATTTGGCCTACTCTGCCTGATTATACTAGGCTTTCATCACGTGATCATCCCGCACGAGCTGCTGTATACCCCGGCAGAGCGGTTGACTTGGTTGATTGCGCTCGCCTGCTGTAGTGGCTGGCTGCTGGTTGGCGTGTTCTCCTGGTTCAAGCCGACCCAGCGCTGGTGGAGTGCCGCAGGGTGCCCACTCCTGTTAGGGCTGCTGATCGCTAAAGCTATTCCACAATCGATTGTCGATGCTAAGCTGCCGGAGGCTTTTCTACAGCGCTATCAATCCTTATTAAGCCACAGTGATAAGATTCTCAGTAATGATGTGGCACTCGCCGTCAGTGCCGCTTGGCAATTGAAGCGCAGTGATCTAGTCCTACTCAATGAACAGGGTGAACTGGCTTATGGGTTGGGCTATGAGGAGAGCAGATCGCGCCACCTCACCACCACACAATTTCCCGACTGGTTGAGTGCGGCCAGAACGAGAGGTGATATTGCCCTGCTGTTGCGCGTCGAGGCGGATTGTTCAATGAGCCATCACTTTCCAGCAGCAGATGTTCAGCGACAACATCACCGGTTTTTACTCTTACTATATCGGCAACGTGGCCCCCTAAAGTCGCCTTAATCCTTAAACTGTTTTTAAGGGGCTATCCTCATACGCTGAGAGCCTTTGAAAACTGATAAGGTTTTATGGCCCAATCGCTGCAAGTTACGCCACAAAATTTTTGCGGTGCTTTTAATCCTATTCATGTATCGAACGTTGGCTAAGCGCTTCCGGTCTGGTCACCCAGTGGTAGGCTTTATAAGCTACTGCTCCTACGGCGAAACAGCCGAGTGCTATCAGTATTACTGGGTGAGCGAAAGCTAGCAAGTACATTCCATAACCTGCAGCGCAGGAAATCGCTATAGGGAGCCCTATAGCAGCAGCTGCTATCCCGAGCCCTTTAGCAGTTTTCTTGGAAAATGTTGTTGAACTATCGTCGATTGTGGGCTCTGTGAGATCGTCAAGCACGGCAACCGTTGTCTGTGTGCTCTGGTTGATAGAATCACCACTCAAGCAGGACTCATCTTCCAACGAAGCGATTGCCGAAGCATTCAGGGACGGTTTTACTGTGATACCTGGCATCCTCTGGGTGTTAGAGTGTTCAGCAACAGTACTAGCCTCCGTCCCTAAGGCGTGTTCCGGGTGCTCATGGCTGGTCCTCGCATCCAGATAAGAGGAGTGGCTTGCAGGCAGTTCATCATTCCGTGCAATAGGCGCATGGGCAACAGATAACTGTTTTACCATGATCTCTGGCGACAGCTGGGTGTCAAAGTGTTCGGCAACAGTACTGCTAGCCTCGGTGCCCAAGGAGGATGACGAATGAGCACAGGGTGTCTCCTCATACAGACTAGGGCAGAGACTGGATGGTAGCTCATCATGATGCTGAGTGACCTGTCCGCAGGTAACGGCGGGGGTTTTTACTGTGACACCTTGCATCATCGGGATCTCCGAGGGTTCAGCGTTGAGTAGCGCTCCCGCCGGCGGCTGATTGATCACTTTATCAGTACTCAGAAAGCCGATGGCCGGTTGTTTCGAAACCACAGATGGCGATCCAAAGTTTGCCTGGTGAGGCTGACGATTGGCCATCGGCATAGTCTTAGTCGTGAAAGATTTGGCGGCAGTCAGCGCTGGAGAAACCCGCTTTCCTGTGGAGTAACTTGGTCGAAACAGCCACTGATAAGATTTTTTCAAGGCTTTATAGGCTCGATTTTTACACTGTGGTAAGCGATGTTGGGAGGGTACAGTATTCCAAGCCCTTTTGAGCAACGAGATCACGCCTGGTCGCCACCGGCGTTGACTACCCCTAGGCAGATATTCAGGGGAACTATACTGGATAATGGTGCAATGATGATAATGCACTGAGTTTAGAGGTGACATAATAGCTCCTAGTTTATCTTACAGGGGTAGGCAGCTGATGAGATCGGCTATTTTTTGGCTGCTCGCTACAAGGCGAGAAGGCCTCTTTTAGGCTACTGGCTATGATGACATCCCCAAAGCCCCTGCTATCCAAGGATGAGCTAAGGCAAATGCAGACTTCCAAGCCAGGATCCCACAACAAACGCCGGTGGCGGCGCCTACTGTAGCCCCTAGGAGCACCAATCCTAAGGAGCATTTAGCGATGGTAGGAAGCCATTGGTACAGTACTTCACCGGGGTGATCTGCCAGATGGTCTAGCCTTTTAATGACTCTGGACTGTAGGCTTAATGGCGCCTCTCTATTGACAGATTCGACAACATTATGGATTCGAGGAAGGTTGCTTGGCGTTAACTGTACCCTGAGGGGAAACCTGCCCTGGTGAGATTCGTTTAGGGTCCCCTGCATTGGAGTGGTGAAGTGATAGGGTGCAAACACTGCTGAATTTTGCATCATGACTCCTAACGTGGCTTATGGCGAAGCATTACTGACTATCCTAGGTACTATTTTCACCAGTTAGATCCCAGGGATAGTACGGATTTTCCAGGGGTTTCTTTAGCGGCTCTTGATCAGTTAGGCTGGATTCACGCAATAAGCGCAACACAGCGTCCGGTATAAACTTCTATTGGTGTTAAGCCCTTAAGGATTTTTCTTGGAGTCCTCTTAAGCCCCAATTCCATACCTCTAACGGCCTGTTTATCCCGTGAGCCCATTCGCATTTTTTTAGGCCAGTCACGCTTCAGTTCACGGGAGATTGAACTATGATGTACCCCGATAGCTTCCGCAATGCTCCGTTGATAAAACCCTTTGTGGTGTAGAGCTTGTATTGGTATCCTTGCCCCTAAGTGAACTGTCGGTATTTTTTTGTTTAGACTTCGTTACAGGCACCCATGTCATAGCGTGATAACTGCAAAACAGTCTGACAGGTAACTCAACCTTCAATCAATGACCCGTTACACTGACTCTGTTAATCCAGCAGCGGTGAGCATAGGACTACAACTATCCAAACTGTGGTGGTACATTCAATGAATTTTATCAAAATAGGCACTACACTATATTGCTTGTTATTCACACTGCTGAGTTACGCTGAGCACACCGCCAAACAGGAATGCCCTAAGCCATACCACTACCTATTGAGCATTGATCGCCACTTCTCATCTAAAAGCAGCAGTGAACTCTCCTCATCCGTCTTTGAGGGCTACCGCCAACTAGAAGAATGGCTTCTTCCTGAGCCTACAGGAGTAGTCGAGCGTCTCTTCCTCTACTGCACTCGTGAAGTAGCCGCTACTTTTATCACGACAGCTAACCACGAGATAGGAGGTCACGGGGCACAACTTCGAGCGCTCGGTATAAAAAATATTAGATACTCTGTTGGCCTGAACGGGGGGTACACTGCTTTTAAACTACCACCTCAAACACATCCCCAGGACAGGCTCATGATCAATCTGGGGGGGGTGCATGCTAGTAACCTGCTTTCAGAAGTCACTCAACAACGTTTTGTAGAGGATAGTACAATCAGCCCCAACCTAGGTCATCTTTACTTTGCTAGCAAGTTTGATCAAATTTACTATATTTTTTCCTATAAGAATAATCACTCAGAAAACTTGAAGGGCCATGACATGGCCAATTATATACAAGGAATCAACAGCCTTTATCAGACAAACTCTCTAAACAGATCGAAGCTTAAAAAATATAACTACTGGGGTTTACTCGATCCTCTTTTAGCCTACTCTATCTATTCCACAGTGACGAACAAACAGGTAGCCTTACCGCTGATCCCTCTTAAAATTCCCGGAGTATCTGCGCCTGTGGAATTTTTACCTTCAGCACAATTACTGCTAACGCCCTACGGACCAGAACTCGGTATCCGAAATATTATCAAAATAAGTGATCGCTACTACCAACTCACGCTACTACACGGCAAAAACCAGCCATTCAACACTTATGGTATTTCGCTCAGTAGTGACCACTGTTTGAATTATCAGAAACTCACTCTGGGTGGAGAGGTTCGTCTATGGTCTCAACCTCAGCTACTCACAGCAGGTAATTTTACCCAAGCCCCCATGAAAACAGGGGGGATGCTAATGGTAAACACACAATTTCCTGTTAATAAAACCCTGAAACTATACGCTTCGTTTGGCTACAAAACAGCGGGTTTTGCCATGGGGGAATCCCTAAAGAGCTGCGCTATCTTAAAGACAGGAGTCGCTATCACCTTGTAGCGTCTTATCCAATATGAAATGAGTCTGCAGGAGGGGTTGTTTCTAGCATGACCCCGCCTGGCTTAGTCGTCCACCTAGCCAGCGCGAGTAGAGAGATAAAGTCTTAGGTCCACACATCCTGGAACCCATAGCTGGCCAGTGGTACGCTTTATGGTGTTCGACAGATTAGAGTGGATTGACCAGCTGAACTGTACTATTACGGTAAGGGGTGCGTAATGGCTAAGTTGATGAAATGGCTGGATAAAGCGGTAGTGCTGATCTCAATAAATTTCACTACCAATCATCATGGACCACCCTCTAAACCTATCCGTAAGCGCAGCCAATCTAGCGTTATGGCCAGCCCCTCTTCCAAATAGGGATCAGCCATTTTTTCATCTTTTGGCAGATCTTGCAGCGATTTGACCGGCGGTTGCCCTTGCTGGTGACGCCGCCAGTTGGCCTGCGCTAATAGACGCGCCTCTTGCTGCTGGAGCTCCTGTTGACGCTGTTTTAAATTGAGAGAGATCCTCCCTTTTTGCTGTTTCAAGATCTGGTAATGCTCCAGGTTCTGTCGCAAGAAAGTAAACGCCTCATTAGCCGATATCCGTTGCTGATGCTGTGCATGTAGTGTTGCTAAATAGGGGGCCAGATCACACACTGGCTGATAACTGCTCGCCGGAATGCTATCCCAAGCCAGCGCATTATCGGCAAAACTCTCGCCAATCTCTAGGGGTTTGCTCCCCGGCAGCATCCACACATCCGGGAGTACCCCCTGCAGTTGGGTACTGCCACCGTTAATCCGGTAAAATTTTTGAATGGTATATTGAATATGACCCAAAGGTGGCGCATAGGGGATAAATTTATGAACCAAGGCTTGGTGTTGTTGAACCGTGCCTTTCCCAAACGTCTGTTCGCCAACCACCAGGGCTCTACCATAGTCCTGTAGGGCGGCTGCAAAAATCTCGGAGGCGGAAGCGCTAAAACAGTCAACCAATAGCAGCACTGGCTTAACATAGTGCTGAGTCTGACAGCGGCTATGGTACACCGTGATCTTCCCCTGACGATCCCGTACCTGGACCACCGGTCCTGGGGGAATAAACAGACCGGTGAGTGAGATCACCTCCTCTAAGGATCCCCCGCCATTACCCCGCAAATCAATCAGTACTGCAGCAACCTCCTGCTGCTCAAAGGCTAATAGCTGGTTTTTGACCTCTTCAGCCAACCCGATATAAAAACTGGGCAGCGTTAAGATCCCTAGTTTATGCGTTCCAAACGAGCGAGTGGTCGCTTTAACTGCTTGATCTTCCAATCGAATACGCTCACGCGTTACAATCACCTGACGAGGCTTACCAGTTCCCCCTGGCGGTAAAATTTCTAAACAAATTGGGGTCCCTTTAGGGCCGCGGATGAGCTCTACCACATCATCTAAACGCCAACCGACAATATCCACCATCGGTTTACCGGGCGGTGCGACCCCAATAATTCGATCATCAATCATGATTGCTTTACTCTTAGCTGCAGGGCCACCCGTGACCAAAGAGCGCACGACCACATAATCATCGATGAGCTGTAGCCCGGCGCCAATGCCCTCCATTGACAAACTCATTTCAACTTTAAATTGGGCTGCTAGACGGGGAGATAAGTAGCGGGTGTGGGGATCAACTTCACTAGCAAAGGCGTTCATCAAGAGGAAAAAAACATCTTCATGATTTGTTTGGCTTAAACGCTTGATCGCCGATTGATAACGCTTCGTTAACAACTCACTGATGTGGGGTTCACGCTGATTGGCTAGATAGCAATTGAGCGCATCAAATTTCACTCGACGGGACCACAGCTGGTCAAGATGTTCTACTGTGGTAGGCCAAGGTGAGCTGCTACGGTCACTTTCAAACTGTTCATCCGTATCAAAATTGAGTGGTTTTTTGGCTACCGTTAAGGCATAGCGGTAACGCTCCAAACGACGCTGTTGTACTCTAGCGTAGATCTGGTAGGCACTCTGGAGTTTTCCGCTCCTCAGATCCCGGGCGAATTGACGACGAGCCGCCGTCCATTGCTGGATATCAGACAGCAACAGCAGGTGGCGCTGTGGATCTAACAGGCTAATATAGCGATCAAAAATTTGACTAGAGCACTGATCATCCAAAGTAAAGTGGCGATAATGATGATGGGTCAAGTAATGGGTCATCTGTCGACTGGCGACCAGGTGTTGCGGCTGTGCCTGCAACAGCGGCAGCTCACAACGCTGGGGAGCCTCAGCAACGGCAGCATAAGACCAACTGGCTAGCAGCCCTCCCACCATTAGGACCCATTTTACCAGCTTGTTCATGGTAGTGCGTCTCTCTCCCATTGCACGGTGTTGTCACCTTGAGTTCGGTTGGGCCTAAACCCTCGATCCTATTCAATGTGACGTTAGATTGAGTGTTGCTGAGCAGGATGATCTTGCTCAACTGGGATTAAACCCTAGCAACCACTACTGTGCGCCTTGCTCCAGGCCCAAGGCCCCATTATCTAGCAAAAGGTCTACAGGTTCTACCGGGATATCCTCACGAAGGACCAATCACTGCAGTGCTCATTTTAGTCAACTCTCCTAAAAGTGTCGTGAGGACCTGAGGGGGGCGTTGTTGAGCAAATCAGTTCTGGTTTGACGAGACCTCGAAGCCATGAAGTCTAACCTCAGTAGGCGGGCCCAGTGTGTAGAGATACAGTATCGTCCCACAAGCAAGAGAGCCGTGACTCCTCTGGTGATTGATGCTACTGGGCTGAAGCGGTTCGGCGCGGGCAAATTGCTTTCTTTAGAGTAAAGTAGGCTTCTCTAGCCTCACTAGGACTATTTAAATAATCTCTAAAAATAACCTTTAAACTGATCTCATTATTGCCCGCTTCATAGGCATGCCAATAAACTTCATACGCTTGCTCCTTGCCATATAGTTTTCTCATCGGTAGGTTATACGCGCCCTTATACCGGTAACCAGCCCGATAAAGTATAGGTTCCATGGCGTCAGAGTGTTTGGCAATAATAGTGATATCTAGTATTGTGTAGCCACTACGCCTGTGACTGAGGTTGACTCAATAGGTAGACTATCAACCAAATTGTCTAGCGTCTTAGATCCCTTAAAAGCATTTTTTAGGCACTGTTTTTCAACCAGAAAACGCTCCTTCCATTGGGGGTCGTACTCAGTAAGACTAATCACTCCATGGGGATCGCTTCCGCTGAAGGAGAGGGTTTTACAGCAGGAGTAATCAATAGTCTTTGAAGCATCCTGCTGAGATGTGTATCATCAATACTCAATGATAGTGATTCAATGGGAATCCTTTGATGAAGATCTGGCAGGTCCTTGCCCCCGTACTCTTTCTAGTGATCACTGGTTGCTCCTCCGGTAACTCCTCTATCAATATTGATGAGTCGATACAATCACCTAACCGTAACGCCCGTATCAAGTATATCGTGTTGCACTATACCGCAACAAACTTTAAAAACACTGTCGATATATTTACCAATAATACCAAGCCACCCAGAGCGGTGAGTGCGCATTATGTGATCCCGGAAAATCTAGATAGCAGCTATCATTATAAAAACTTAAAAGTCTTTAGATTGGTTAAAAACGCTGAACGTGCTTGGCATGCTGGCGTCAGCTCCTGGAAAGGCGTCGCCGGTTTGAACGATCAATCTATTGGCATCGAGTTGGTGAACCAGGTGAGTTGCCAGTCTATAGACGAGAGAGCGTACTGCAGCTTTTCAGATTTTGACCCACAACAGATCCAATTACTCCTCAAAACCCTCGATTATTTGATGAGACAATATCCCCAGATCCCAGCAACGAATATCATTGCCCATAGTGATATCGCACCCAGTAGAAAATTAGATCCAGGTCCAAGATTCCCCTGGGAGCTGCTGTATCGCCATGGCCACGGTGCTTGGTTTGACTATCAGACCATGATTCAATACGCTGAAAAATTTACACTCAGTATGCCCTCACTCCTGACCATTCAGCAGGCCTTAAAAAAATATGGCTACGATCTAGAGGCCTCTGGTGAGCTGGATGAACAAACCAACCAAGTGGTCTCTGCTTTTCAACGCCACTTTGTCCAAGATAATGTCACCGGCTTGATCGACATCAAAACCGCGGCTATTTTATTTGCTTTGATGGAGAAATATTATCCTGATTGCTCTTTTGATGAGTTCGCTCAAGTTAGATAGGTGGTGATCTTGCTGTATCCGGTAGGAGACACTCCCGTGAGATCGCTCTGCCGGTGGCCGATCTACTCCTGAAGGATAGACTTCACTGATTTCTAGCGGATTGATGAATGACTACTTCGTGTACCCCGACTTTTTACGCATTACCCTATACCCCACAGTACTTGACTACCGAGTTTGCGCCGCTCATGAGCCAACCCTGGACGCTGTTATTACACTCCGGCAGCGCTGAACATGCCCATAGTCGATTTGATATTTTAGTGGCTGATCCACAGGCAACCTTAGTCACTCACGGTGCAAGCACCACCATGACCAGCAAACAGTATGGGAAACAGGTTGCCTTTGACGATCCACTCCTATTGCTCCAACAACTGCAGCAACAACTCCTTCCGGTAGTCAGCCCACACGCAGTTTATCCCTTCCAGGGCGGGGCAGTGGGCCTATTTAGTTATGATTTGGGCAGGCGTTTTGAGAGCTTCCCGACGATAGCTGCTGTCGATACTCAACTCCCAGACATGGCGGTCGGTCTGTATGATTGGGCGTTAATAGCTGATCACCAGCAGCAGCAGTGCCTGCTGATCTGCCAAGGCGACTGCTCAAAACGACTTCACTGGTTACAACAGCAACGCCACGCTACTCAGATCCAACCCTTTCAGCTGACTGGACCTTGGGTAGCCAATATGAGTCGTAGCGCCTATGCTGAGAAGTTTTTTAAGATCCAAGCCCATCTACAGCGTGGCGATTGTTATCAAGTCAACTTGGCCCAGCGCTTTTGTGCCCCCTACCAAGGCGATGAATGGCAGGCTTTCCAACGGTTACAGGCCTCCAATCGTGCCCCCTTTTCAGCCTTTTTACGTTTCCCTGAAGCGACTCTGTTAAGCTTCTCTCCAGAGCGCTTCTTACAAGTAACTCAAGGGGCGATCAATACACGACCCATTAAAGGAACCTGTCGGCGCCACGCTAACCCCGAGGAGGATCACCAAGCAGCCCTTGCCTTGGCCGCTTCCAGTAAAGATCGGGCTGAAAATCTGATGATTGTTGATCTATTACGCAATGATATTGGCCGTGTGGCACTGCCTGGTAGTGTACAAGTCCCTGAGTTATTTGTTATCGAAAGTTTTCCTGCGGTACACCATTTGGTCAGTACAATTACAGCGACCCTCGATCCCCGTTATACGCTTTTCGATCTACTACGCGCTACTTTCCCTGGGGGCTCCGTGACGGGCGCCCCCAAAATAGCCGCCATGACCCTCATTGAAGCGCTAGAACCACAACGACGTAGCGCCTACTGTGGCAGCATCGGTTATGTCAGTTGTTGCGGAACGCTGGATACGAATATCGCTATCCGAACGCTGCTCGCAGAAAAAAACCGGCTGTACTGCTGGGCTGGTGGCGCCATTATCGCTGATAGCGAGATGGAGGCTGAATACCAAGAGACCTTTGATAAGCTGAATAAAATCTTGCCGCTACTGAAGTTTGGGTAGTGGGTCATAGAGACTGATGTATGATGACTGTCATCAAAAAAAGAAAGTTTAGAGGACAGTTATCCAGGTTCAGTGTCGTTATTGTCGCCAAGAGAGCGTAGTCAAAAATGGTCATCAGCCGGGTATCCAGGGATGCATCGTGGTTATGGCCTTCAATGGCTCCGGTGTTAGAGACACCAGTCGTATCTTGGGGAGTAGCAAAAACACCGTATCACGGTGTTTAAAAAAAATTAGACCCTGCCTGCTCCAGTAGTCAACCACAAGCTATCGGTGACGTGGCTTTGATTTGCGAGATGGATGAACCATTATGACCCACTACCGGCTTTTCCTAGTGTTCTAACATCCGCTCTCGGTGCTGGAGTATCCGGCAGAGCGCCCGCCATTCAGCCAGGGTCATGCTGTCTCTCGCTAGCCATAGACGCCGCCAGGGAGCCGCCGGCAACAGTAACCAGACGCCCCAGGGAGTGGCTAGGGTAGTCGTGATCGGCCACACCCGATCTTGCCAAAGCAGGCAATCATCACTGCGTAATGCGATAGCTCCCTGGCAGGCTACAATACGCCGTTGGGCCTTCAGGCCATCCCACAATATCGCCCCTAACAACGGGGGGATCACCATCCACCGGCTAATAGGCCACTGCGTGACCATCACCGCCCAGGAGACGCTTCCCTGTAGTAGCAGTACGCCACACTGCGTCCACCGGGAGCGCTGTAAAGCGGCTTGCCATAACACCCTAATCGGGCCCACAGCACGAATCATTAAACTAGACACGTGATCTCGAGGATAGGATCATAGTAGGATACTGTGCAATCACTCAATGAATGAATGTACCAATGATGCCCTTTGACAGCCCTTATGAGCCGACAGCACTGTTCTCAACAGAACAGCTCCCGCTCACTATTCTCCCGCTAACAGCGTGGGCTCTGGTCACGCTGAGCGGACCCGATCGACAACGCTATCTGCAAGGTCAGGTAACCTGCGACGTCACTACCTTACAAGATAATAACTATTTGCTCGGTGCTCATTGCGATGTTCAGGGTAAAATGTGGAGCTGTTTCCAACTTTTTTCGCTGGTTGAGCAGCTAGCGCTCCTACAACGCCGTAGCGTTTGTGAGGCACAACTGAACGCTCTGCGGCAGTATGCCCTCTTTTCTCAAGTCACGATAAAACAAGAGGAGTCGTTTTCGCTGCTAGGCATTGCTGGTGCTGGTGCCAGACAAGCGCTACAAACACTATTTTCCCAACTACCCAGTGCTGAAGCGCCCTGTTTGGTCATTGAGAATCAAGTACTGCTTTATTATCCTGATCCTGCTGAACGTTATTTGCTGGTTGTACCGCAACCAGCCCATGAAATAACCAGCGCTTTACTACGGCAAGGTGCCCGCTTTGGGCCCTCTGAGCAGTGGTTAGCCTTGGATATTGCGAGTGGTCTACCGATTATCGATGCCCCTAACAGCGGCCAGCTACTGCCTCAAGCCGTACAGTTAGACCAACTGAACGGAATTTGCTTTACTAAGGGCTGTTATATGGGGCAAGAGGGCGTAGCACGAGCCCAGCACCGTGGCACACAGAGACGAGCACGCTACTGGCTCACTGGGCACAGCCCCGAACTACCCGAAGTGGGGGACTCTTTAGAAGTTCAGTTCGGTGCGCAGTGGCGAACCAGTGGGCGGGTGTTAGCTAGGGTTCGCTTAGCGGATGGCACGCTGTGGGTACAAGCAGTACTCCCTTCACCACTGGAGCCCACCAGCAGCTTAAGGGTTCGTCACCAACCAGACAGCCTGCTCTGCTCTGTCGACCTGACGGCTCAGTGAGCCGTCACAAAATGATTACAGCGCGGCTTTAAAAATAGCAATAATTTCTGCCTGGCTTGCCTGACGTGGGTTGGTCACTCCACAGGCATCCTGCAAGGCATTAGTGGCGAGCAGTGCGAAATCGGACTCTTTGACCTGCAACATCGCCAATCCAGCAGGAATATTCACAGTTTTTGCTAATGCCTTGATAGCACCGATACAAGCTTCTGTCTGCTGCTGTTCATTCAAGCCGTGGATATCTATCCCCATGGCGGCTGCAATATCCCCTAAGCGCTTGGCACAGGCTGGCGCGTTGAAAGCTTGTACATGGGGTAACAATATCGCATTGCAGATCCCGTGTGGTAAGTCATAAAAACCGCCAAGCTGGTGAGCCATCGCATGAACATAACCCAACGAGGCGTTATTAAAGGCCATTCCCGCCAAAAATTGAGCGTAGGCCATACTTTCACGGGCTGGCTGATCATCCCCTCTCTGGACCACCTGTGGTAAAGCGTGAACAATCATCGTGATGGCTTTTAACGCACAAGCATCTGTAATCGGATTGGCAGCAGTCGATACATAAGCTTCTACGGCATGGGTTAATGCATCCATCCCGGTGGCTGCAGTCAGCGAAGAGGGCATACCCGCCATCAACTCTGGATCATTGACCGACAGTAAGGGGGTCACGTGCTTGTCAACAATCGCCATTTTGATATGGCGTATTGGATCAGTGATGATACAAAATCGTGTGATCTCTGAAGCCGTTCCAGCGGTTGTATTGATAGCAATCATCGGGAGCTGTGGTCGGCTTGAGCGATCAACCCCTTCATAATCTTCTATCGAGCCCCCGTTGCTCGCGACTAAGGCGATGCCTTTCGCACAGTCATGGGGAGACCCTCCGCCTAATGAGATCACACAATCACACTGCTGTTGCTGTAACAGTGCCAAGCCCTGTTGCACATTATCCGTTGTTGGGTTAGGTCGGGTGTCGCTATACACGACACTCTCAATGCCTTGTTGATTCAGTAACTGCTGTATTCGAGTAGCCATTCCACACTGCAGCAGTCCCTGATCAGTGACGATCAGTGCTCTGTGCAGCCCATAGGCCTGTACAGCATCAACCGCATCCGATAGTGCACCACGACCTATCATGTTAACAGCCGGCATAAAAAAGGTGGAAACAGCCATAGTAACCTCTTGTACTGGAGAGCAATCAGTAGACAATTTGGTGGAATAAGCGATCAGTCGCAAAGCAAAAAAGTTTCGCTATTGTACCAGCACGGTGGAGAAAGACCCAGGTTCTATTGCAATCTCCGTAGTAGTCATGGTTAGGATAACTACCGATGGATTAGGTGGTCAACTGAAACCAATAGATCCTCCCATGACCACCAGAAATCTCTGGCTCGATAAGGTTTACGACAACGCTGATGCCTCCTCAGCTGGCAGCCTCTGTTTTAAGGTCAATCCATAGCGGTACACTGCGTTCTTTTTAACAGCATGGATAGCTGCCGTCAGGGCTGCGGCCTGTTTCAAAGGCAGCTGTTGCAGTGATAGTGCTAGGGTCCGTTGCACAGCGGGTGACAACCCCTGATCATCCCCTGGGTAACCTGAAACCACTAACACTATCTCGCCCCGCTGGCGCCAGGGATCTTGTTGCACCCACTCCAGCAGCTGACCTGCTGGGGCGCCATAAATTTGCTCCCACAACTTGGTTAACTCTCGGGCCAGTACCACAGGGCGTTCAACACCGAACACCGTGATGATATCCTGCAAGCACTCCACCAGGCGATGACAGGATTCGTAAAAGATCAGCGTACGTGGCTCGGCCACTAACGCTTGTAAGGCATGGCAGCGCTCGGCTCGCTTAGCCGGTAAAAACCCTTCAAAACAAAAGCGATCCGTAGGAACCCCCGCGGCTGATAGTGCTGTAATCGCGGCACAGGGGCCAGGGAGTGGTACCACCGGAATTCCCGCTGCCCGGCAAGCACAGACCAATTGAAATCCTGGATCACTCATCAACGGAGTCCCGGCGTTTGAAACCAACGCTAGGGTGCTCCCTGATTGCAGTCGCTTGATTAAGATCGGCACACACCGCGCTTCATTATGGTCATGCAGGGCAAAAAACCGGTTTTGGATCCCAAAATGCTTCAACAAGCGCCCACTATACCGGGTATCTTCTGCCACGATGAGGTTGACTGTGCGTAATACCGTCAGCGCACGCTGGGTGATATCCTCTAAATGACCAATCGGCGTAGGAACAATGTAGAGGGTTGGGAGTTGCATCGTAAATTGTGCCTTAATCTGAGTGATCTGGGTTGTGTCCTACGGCGCCCCCCACTAAGATGAACTATCTTAACTCTAGCAGGAGCCTGTGAACGGCTTATGTTGCTGATCCGATTAATCGTTCCTCTACCGCGTCGTGCCTTACAGCTGGTTCTTTTAATGGTGACCCTAGTGAGCGGCTGTCAACAGGCTCCCACCTTATTACAGCCGGATGATCTCTATGATCCCGCGGCGCGTGCTGCTTATTATCTCTCGCGTCTGCAGCAAAGCCAGGGTCCTGTTGCTAACACCTGGCGACTATTGGCCATACGCGCCCTCTTACAAGAGGGGCAGCTGGCACAAGCGCTACAGCACCTCCAAGCGTTACCGCCGTCACTCACGCCTGAACAATATCAGGAACAACAACTCCTGACAGCCGCCATCGCCCTAGAGCATCGCGATCCAATCAGTGCCTCCAAACCCTTAAACGCATTGGCACCTGGCGCACTCCCGACTCATCAGCAATGCCGTTACTATCAACTACGCTATACCCTAGCCAAATTACAGCAGGACCCACCAGCGGAGATAGTCGCCCTCATTGCCTGGCAACCGCTGCTCCCAAAACCGGCCCAAGCGGTTCATTGTGAGCAGATCTGGCAAAGGCTTGTAGCCTTATCGACAACCGATCTGCAGTCGCTAGCGGCGGTGGAGCCCTCCACACCCTTGAAAGGGTGGTTAGCACTACTAGCGCTCTATCAAGCCACGCCCCCCAGCCTCCAACAGCTGAAAGAGGCTATCGCGGGATGGCGTCAACAGTATCCTACTCATCCAGCAGCTCAGCAGTTACCAGCACTGATGATCCAACAGCTGCAACTACAACCGCTGAAGTTGCATAAAATCGGCCTGCTATTGCCCATGAGTGGTCCTGCGGGCCCCTTCGGACACAGTATCTACCAAGGCTTTATGGATGCCGCGCGACCAGCGACTAGTCCCCCATCGCTGCCAGAGCAAGCTGAATCGCTCCTCACCGAGGAAACCCCTGCCAGTACTCTGCCAGACATCGTCACCTATGATACCACGACCCAGCCTATCCAAGCATTGTTGGCCCAGGCGCAACGTGATCAGGTTTCACTACTCGTCGGTCCTTTGCTCAAGCAGGAGGTTGAACAGCTCAGTCAGCTGAAAGTACCCCTGCCCCTCTTAGCACTGAACGTTCCCTGGCAGCCGCCAACGATGCAGCGCTCCATCTGTTACTACGGGCTCACTCCAAGCGATGAAGCTCAAGATGCTGCCCGCCACTTATGGCACCAAAAAAAACAACAGCCTTTAGTGTTAGTGCCTCAAAGCCCTTTGGGGGAGCAAGCAGCTCGGGCTTTTCAGCACACGTGGCAGCAGCTCTCTGGCTATAAACCGGTGGTTCACTATTTTTCGCCTGTCACGGAGTTAAAACAGACTATCAATCACTTATCAAGCCGCTCCCAGCCAGCAGCGACTGCCACACTGCCTGATAGACCGGAAGAACCTGTTGAAGAGCTCTCTTTGCTAACACTATTTCCTAACCAAGACAACCGCTTCGAAGAGGGCTCAGTGGTGTGGGATCTTCCAACCATTGATGCCGTCTACATGGTCGCTACGCCTGAAGAGTTCACTCTTCTTAAGTCCCTGCTGGATACGACCATCCCCGCGGCAGATAAAAGACCTGCACTCTATGCCAGCTCACGCAGTTTTCGCTCCACCATTGGCCCCGATCTACGTTTAGAGATGGAAGGGCTACAATTCGGTGATATTCCTCTGCTGATCACCCAACAGCCCCTGTCTATTAGCCAGCAGGCAGCTAAACGGTTTAATAAGGATTTTTCGCTGATCCGCCTCTACGCCATGGGACATGATGCCTGGCTGCTAGCCAACCACTTCGAAGAGCTCTTAAGGCTACCCTATTTTCGATTATCAGGCACCACAGGTATTCTGAAGGCGGATTCTCATGGTATTATTCATCGGCAGTTAACATGGGCACGTTACTATCAAGGCCAAAAGCTTTTGGTACCCTAACCCGGCGTCAACAGGGGTTCTATTACGAACGCCTGGCACGACTCTACTTAGAGCGCGCTGGGTTGCGCTTCATTGCGGCTAATGTAATACTCCGGGGCGGCGAAATTGATCTGATCATGCAGGAGCAACAGATTTGGATATTTGTTGAAGTTCGTTACCGTGCCTCAAACTACTGTGGCGGCGCAATAGCCAGTTTTACGCGGTGCAAACAGCGCTGTTTATACCAGGCCGCGCGTGTATGGTTATTTAGACAAGGCCTCTGTCTAAACACAACCCCTTGTCGTTTTGATCTACTGGCCTTCAACGGCGACCCCGCAACGGTCGAATGGATCCCCAATGCTTTTAACGCTAACAGGTAGCCTATGTTAGATCAAATAAAAACCTGCCTCACCGAAAGCATTCAAACGCAAATTGCCGCTGCGGAAATTCTGCCAGAAAGCATTGCCCTGGCTGCAGTAGCCATTGTCCAAAGCCTATTAAATGGCAATAAAATACTCTGTTGTGGGAATGGGGTCTCAGCCGCCAGCGCCCAACGTTTTAGCGCCATGCTTATCCACCATTGTGAAACCGAGCGCCCCAGTTTACCCGCACTGTCGCTAACCGCTGATGCCGTTACTTTGACGGCTATTATTAATGATAATTTACAGGATGAGATTTATGCTAAACAGGTGCGCGCTTTTGGTCATGCTGGTGATATCTTGCTGGTGATATCTGAACGCAATACCAATCCAGCGCTCATTAAGGCAGTGGAAGCGGCTGTAACGCGTGACATTACCATTATCGCCTTAACGGGTGATGACGATGGCGTGTTAGCGGGTTTACTTGGCCCACAAGATGTTGAAATTCGGGTACCTTCCCAAAGTAGCGCTCGAATTCAAGAGGTCCACACCGTCGCCCTCAACTGTTTGTGTGATCTCGTGGATCATAGATTATTTAAGTCGCAAGATCATGAATAGGGGTGACAGATGCATCGCTTGCTAATCGCTTATAGTCTGTTTTTTGGGATAGTATTGTCAGTGTCAGGCTGTATCGGTGCCGGGGTAATCGGCGCTGCGGCCGTCATAGCCACTCAAGCAACCACTGATCCACGAACTGTGGGTCATCAGCTGGATGACCATACGTTGAAAGTACGCATCCTGACTGCCTTACGGCAAGATCAAGTGGTGCAGAAAAATACTCGGTATCAGCTTCACCTCCATACCGGCGTGGTGCTACTCACTGGGCAAGCGCCTACGCCTTCACTGCAACAACAAATCGAGCAGATCGTCGCTTCGGTCCCTGGGATCTTAGCGATCCACAATGAAATCCGACCTCTCCCGGTCATCACTGCACAGGTTGCTGCTCATGATGTCTGGCTCACGACCAAAATCCGCTCGCAACTGCTAGCAAACAAAAAGATAAAATTCAACCATGTGAAATTGGCGGTGGAAAATAGGGAGGTGTTTTTATACGGTTCAGTCACCCACGTAGAAGCTGAAACAGCGGTTGAGATTGCTAGACAGACTCAAGGCGTTAACAAGGTAATCAAACTATTTCAATATATTACATAACTCAGATCGTAGAAAAACTGCTTTCTACCTTGCCTGCTTTCTAGACAACACTGCGGTGACGTGCCCCCTTTCATTTCTGTAATCCTTTACACTACCCAGGTTTTTCGGCATCATCTGCGCTGACTCAATGCAGAGCATGAAATTACGGAGCAGCAATGGCTAAAGAAGAGTGTATTGAAATGCAGGGGACTATTTTAGAGACCCTGCCAAATACCATGTTTCGCGTCGAACTGGAGAACGGGCATGTCGTCGTAGCCCACATCTCCGGCAAGATGCGTAAAAACTATATCCGCATTTTAACCGGCGATAAAGTCACCGTGGAGTTAACCCCCTACGATCTCTCTAAGGGGCGTATCATTTTCCGCTGTCGCTAAGGCACGCTTGCCGCAGCGACCTGAGTGGCTATTGAACTAGTCAGCGCTTTTTATTGCGCCACCACCCCTTGCATGGCACTGTTAACAAAATAATTTCAGGACTTTCAAGCAAGCTAAGGTAAAAAAAGCGAAGAACATTATATCCAGTTTATCAAACCGCAAAGCGAGCCTTTTATTTTCTTTAATGTTCTTAAAGAAATACTCGATGTTGTAACGGCTTTTGTATCTTGCTGTATCCTTCTCTTGAATACCCGGATAAATGGCTCTTTTTCGCCATCGGACTCTCCCCGATCGACATCCTATTCAGTAGCTGGTTCTAGGATACACAAGCGGGACGGCTTCAGGCTACCTGGCGATCTCGCTTAGCTGAAAGATACCTTTAGCCGCTATTCTACTCAATCCATTGCAAAGTAGCAGAAGTAACTACTTGACGTGGCGCTAAATTCTATTAAAGTACCCGTAGGCTATTTTTGTTTTTTAAAAAACAAATAGTTAGACTATTGGTCATCAGTTAATGGATTAATAAAGGATTGTAATGATATGGAGACAGGTATCGTCAAGTGGTTTAATAATGGCAAAGGTTTTGGATTTATCTGCCACCCTGAGAGTGGCGAAGATGTCTTTGCTCACTACTCTATGATTCAAATGGAGGGCTACCGTACCCTCAAAGCAGGTCAGCAGGTGCGATTTACCCTCCAGAAGGGCGCTAAGGGCCAGCATGCAATCCATATCCAACCAGACTCGGATGCGCCTGCTAAGGCGGTAAGCTCAAGCTGATCGCCTACCGCCTGTGGGGCATGCAATCAGCGGCCCTGATCTCTGCTTAAAGCTTCATGCCCCGAGCAGTGCTTAGATGCTGTACTTCTAGGGCGCTTGTTGCCAGACGATTCTGTTTTTTAGCTTCTGACCTGGATGAAAAGTAACCACACGCCGCGCCGTAATCGGAATGTTCTCTCCGGTTTTTGGGTTGCGTCCAGGACGTGGGCTCTTGTCTCGTAAGTCGAAGTTACCAAAGCCAGACAATTTCACCTGTTCACCGCTCTGTAAAGTAGTCCGGATCTCTTCAAAAAAGGTTTCGATAAGCTGTTTGGTATCCCGTTTGCTGAGCCCTAATTTCGCAAACAAATTTTCAGCCATATCGGCTTTGGTTAGCGCCATCGTTCAATGCCTCAAGGATGCTTGGAATCGTTGTTGTAATGCCGTCACTACCCGCGATACTATCGCTGCCATTTCGCCTTCCTCCAGGGTATGGTGGCTACTCTGTAGCCATAAACTCATTGCCAAACTTTTACACCCCCTAGGAACCGCTCCACCGCGATAAATATCGAATAAGTTTATTCGCATTAGCTCATCTTTAGCAACTTCCTTGCACAATTCCATCACTGATTCAGCAGTCACCGTTTCAGAAACCACTACAGCAAGATCCCGACGGTTAACCGGAAAACGAGAGAGTTCCCGAGCACGTGGCACCGTGCACTGTAGTAATGGGTCGACTAACAGCTCAAATACTAACGTGCTGCCATTAAGCTCCAGCTGCTGCTCAACCGTAGGATGTAATGCACCCAGGTACCCTATCAACCCATCCCGTAGATAGATAGCAGCACTTTTCCCCGGATGTAATGCCGGGTGAGCGTGCTGTTTAAATCGTAGACTGTCCGGGTGATCTGTGAGTGCGACCAGAGCTTCTACATCCCCTTTCATATCGAAAAAATCGATACTATGGCGCGGTAAGTCCCAATGTGCTTCATCACGATCACCACTGATCACGCCGGCAATAACACGCTCCTGTAAAACCCCCTGTTCCGCCTGGTCGTTGGGAATAAACCGTAGACCCATTTCGAATAGCCGTATCCGCTGTTGCTGACGATGCTGGTTATAGAGGAGTGCCCCTAATAAACCACTCCATAGCGATAGCCGCATGGCGGAGAGTTTTACAGAAATAGGATGCGGCAAAACTAAAGCAGGCTGCTGCGGATGTAGCCGTTGTTGCTGCTCTGGATCGACAAAACTGTAGGTGATCGCTTCTTGGTAACCTCGGTCAACCAATCGTGTCCGCAGGCGGTTGAGTGGTAACTGCTCCTCAGAATGGGATTGAAACAGCAATGGGGCCTGAGGCGCACAGGCTGGGATCCGATGGTAGCCATACACCCGAGCGATCTCTTCAATCAAATCCACGGCTAAGGCTAGATCGACCCGCCAACTGGGTGGAACCACCTGCCAACCCTCCGCAATGCTCTGAACTTGACAGCCCAGCGCTGTCAGTTGAGCGGCGACCCAAGCAGCGTCAAAGTGATGCCCAATAAGCCGCTCCAGGGCGTGGTGCTGCAGATGAATGGTGGGCGGTTGAGGCAATGCCGCCGGGGTAGTAACCTCCATCAGCGGACCAACCTCACCGCCACAGTGTGCTAATAACAAGGCCGTAGCCCGCTCTAAAGCCCGTTCAGGGAGCAGCGGATCAACACCACGCTCAAAACGGTAGGCGGCCTCGCTAGTGATCCCATAGCGTCGTGCTCGGCCGCTAACGACTCGAGGATCAAAGTGAGCACTCTCTAACAGCAGCTGTTGAGTCGATGGTTGAACCGCGGACGACTGCCCACCCATCATTCCGGCCATGGCCAGTAGCTGACGTTGATCAGCCACCACCAAGGTGTCACACTCCAGCGTCACCTGACGTTCATCAAGGACGGTTAATGTTTCGCCAGCACGGGCGAAACGAACGGTCACCGCACCTTCAATCACTGCCAAATCAAACGCATGCAGGGGCTGACCTAGCTCGATCTGCACATAGTTGGTGATATCGACCACAATGGAGTGGGTCGGGCGAATGCCACAATGCTGCAACTTTTGCTGCATCCACCTAGGCGTTTCAACCCGGGCATCAAGATTTTTCAAGACCCGACTGCAATAACGCGGACAAGCAGCTGGGCTCTCAACCCCAACGGATACCGTATCTTCAATAGTCACTGTTGCAGGGGTGATTGTCGGTGCCTTCAACGGCAGTTGGTTGAATAGCGCTACTTCACGTGCCATGCCAGCAATGCTTAAGCAGTCGGCCCGATTCGGGGTTAAGCTGATCTCAAACAGGCAGTCCCCAGCCACCAAGGTGAGCTGCTCCACTTCCAAGCCTGCCAAGGTCAGCTGTTCAGCCAGCTGTTCTGAGCTGATCGGTGGATCAACCCATTCGCGTAGCCACGCTTCACTCAATTTCATACTCAAGCGGCCTCACTCATTTGAACTGTTGTAGGAAGCGAACATCGTTCTCAAAAAAAGAGCGAACATCGGGCACCCGGTAGCGCAACATCGCTAACCGTTCCACCCCCATACCAAAAGCAAATCCAGAATAGATCTCCGGATCGATACCGACACCGCTTAGAACCTTAGGGTGCACCATGCCAGCACCCAGCACCTCCAGCCATCGCTGATCCGAGCGCCTAATATCGATCTCCACTGAGGGCTCGGTAAAGGGAAAATAGGAGGGACGAAACCGCACGGATAGGGGCTCTTCAAAAAAATGGACGAGAAAGTCGTGTAAGATCCCTTTGAGAGCGGCAAAAGTCACCTGGGTATCCACCATCAACACCTCCACTTGATGAAACATTGGGGTGTGGGTTTGATCATAGTCATTACGATAGACCCGTCCCGGGGCAATGATACGCAGCGGTGGTGCCTGCTGTTTCATAGTACGGATCTGAACATTGGAGGTTTGGGTGCGCAGCAGCCGCTGAGCATCGAACCAAAAGGTGTCATGATCGGCACGGGTAGGATGGTGTTCTGGGATATTTAAGGCATCAAAATTATGTTCCGCATCCTCTATTTCTGGGCCAGAGACTGAGGTAAATCCCAGATCATTAAAAAAGCGTTCAATCCGCTCAATCGTGCGGGTTATCGGGTGTAGGCCTCCCTGATCGAGTCGTCGTCCTGGCAGCGTGATATCCAGCGTTTCCGTAGCGATTTTCGCTTGATCCGCTGCGGCAGTCAGTAAACGCTTTCTCTGCGCAAGCGCACTTTGAATCACTTGTTTTGCTTGATTAATCTGCTGGCCAGCCCCTGGACGCACCTCAGGCGCTAGCCCCCCTAGCGTGGCCAGTTGCTGCGTGATCAGCCCTTTCTTGCCTAAAAAGTGCACCCTGATCTGTTCAAGTGCGGCAATATCTTTTGCTGCATCAATCGCTATTTGCGCTTGAGTGACCCAGTGTGTGAGATGTTGCATGCTTCCCCCGATCAGTAAAAAACCTCTCAAAGTGAGAGGTTTTTAGGTGGCATCAAAGCTATCCCGATCCCAGCGATTTAACCACGCGACTGAAGCCAACAGAGGCTATAGCGAAACCCCTTGAGTGGCCACAATCGCTCACGCCTCCCACAGCACGGAAGCGGGTCAAACGCTTTATTCAGTTAAGCTAACGCTAATTTAGCTTGTTCAACCAAGCCTGAAAACGCTGCTTTATCGAAAACTGCCAGATCCGCTAAAATCTTTCGATCAATGTCGACAGCAGCACGCTTAAGACCATTCATCAAACGGCTATAGGATAAACCATTCTGCTGCGCCGCCGCATTGATTCGGGTGATCCACAATTGGCGAAATTGGCGTTTACGCTGCCGGCGATCGCGGTAAGCATACTGGGCGGCTTTAGTCACCGCCTGCACAGCAACCCGGTAAACCCGCGAGCGGGCCCCATAATAGCCCTTCGCTTGTTTCAGTACTTTTTTGTGGCGGGCGCGGGCCACCACACCCCGTTTTACACGAGCCATCGTGCTCTCCTTCTCAAATTATCGGCAGCGTGATTATACATAAGGTAAACACGCCACGATCTGAGCACGATCGGCGGGAGCCACCATGGATTTTGCACGCAAGTGGCGTTTACGCTTTGACGATTTTTTGGTCAAAATGTGACGCACATGAGACTGTTTGTGCTTGAAGCCCCCTGAAGCCGTTTTTTTAAAACGCTTGGCAGCACTCTTTAAGGTTTTTTGTTTAGCCATATCAATAAAACTCCGCATTGTCAGTGACAACAGGACAACAACTCTGTTCTAGAGGGATGGGTGAAACCGATTTCCCCTAGCGCTCATGCTCTGTTGGCTATTTTTTCTTAGGGGCCAGTACCATGATCATTTGCCGACCCTCAATCCGGGACGGAAACGATTCAACGACGGCCAATGGAGCGAGATCTTCTTTGAGGCGATTCAGCATATCAAGACCGATCTGCTGATGCGCCATCTCACGACCACGAAATCGCAGCGTGATTTTCGTTTTATCGCCCTCTTCTAGAAAGCGTATCAGGTTGCGTAGTTTGACCTGATAATCACCTTCGTCAGTACCCGGTCGAAACTTAATCTCTTTGACCTGGATAATTTTTTGCTTCTTCTTTTGTTCCTTTGCAGACTTACTCTTTTCATAAAGGAATTTACCGTAATCCATAATACGGCAAACGGGTGGCTCAGCGTTTGGACTGATTTCAACGAGATCGACACCCGCTTCTGCGGCCTTGATTAACGCTTCGTTGATACTAACTACGCCAACCTGTTCACCCTCTAAATCGATTAGGCGAACATGGCTCACGCGGATCTCTTCATTAATGCGATTAGGACGCGTTGCCGGGATTCGTTTTCCGCCTTTAATGCTCTATTCCTCCAATAATTGCAAACGATAGCTGCTAATCTCTTGCTGTAGCAGCCCTATAAAGCGCTCGACCTCAAACGGCCCTAAATCCTGTCCACAGCGCGTTCGCACCGCAACACGCTGCTGGTGCATCTCCTGCTCTCCGCAGATCAACAGATAGGGAATTCGACGTAAGGTATGCTCGCGGATTTTAAAGCCAATTTTTTGGTTTCTCAAGTCCGATATAACACGAATCGCAGCATTTTGTAACTGTTGCTGAACTTGTCGAACATAATCAGCCTGTTTATCGGTGATGTTCATCACGACCACTTGGACCGGCGCTAACCAAGTTGGAAAATGGCCAGCATACTCCTCGATTAGAATGCCGATAAAACGCTCGAGGGATCCTAAAATGGCCCGATGGATCATGACCGGCACATGCCGTTCATTGTCTTCACCGACGTAGGTCGCTCCTAAACGCTCTGGCAGCGAAAAATCGAGTTGGATCGTCCCGCATTGCCAACCCCGATCGAGCGAATCATAAAGGGTAAATTCGATTTTCGGACCATAAAAGGCGCCTTCACCCGGTTGTAACTGAAAAGTGAGGCTGTGGCTACGCAGCGCCTGAACTAAGGCCTGTTCAGCACGATCCCAGACGACGTCAGAACCAATTCGCTCGGAGGGTCGGGTCGATAGCCGGACCTCTACACGCTTGAAACCAAACGTCGCGTAGGTATCATACACCATTTTAATACAGCCGCTCACCTCTGCTTGAATTTGGGCTTCGGTACAGAAGATATGTGCATCATCTTGAGTAAAGGCTCGCACCCGCATTAAGCCATGTAGTGCGCCAGAAGGTTCATTGCGATGGCAGCAGCCAAACTCCGCCAAGCGCAGCGGTAGATCTCGATAGGATTTCAACCCTTGATTAAAAATCTGTACATGTCCAGGACAGTTCATCGGCTTAATAGCATACTCACGATTTTCCGATGCTGTCGTAAACATGTGCTCGGCAAACTTTTCCCAGTGGCCAGATTGTTGCCACAACTGGCGATCCAGCATCAGGGGGCCTTTAACCTCCTGATAGTGATGCGCTGCTAGTTGCGTACGGATAAAGGTTTCCAATTGGCGAAATAGGGTCCAGCCATCGGGGTGCCAAAACACCATCCCCGGGGCTGCTTCCTGCATATGGTAAAGATTGAGCTGCTGGCCAATTTTACGGTGATCCCGTTTGGCTGCCTCTGCCAAACGCTGCAGATAGTGTTCAAGACCCGCTTGATCCGCCCAGGCTGTCCCATAAATCCGCTGCAGCATCTTGTTGTGACTGTCGCCACGCCAATAAGCGCCTGACACTTTGAGTAATTTAAAATGGCGGCAGAAGCGCATGTTAGGGACATGGGGTCCGCGACACATATCCACGTACTCTTGATGATGATAGAGTGCTGGCCGATCGGTTTGGCGAATATTGTCCTCTAAAATAGTGATTTTATAAGGCTCTTCACGCTGCACAAAGCGATCCCGGGCTGCCTGCCAACTGACTCGCTCTTTAATGACCGGATAGTTCGTTTGCGCCAGTTGCAGCATACGGATCTCAAGCTGTGCCAACGCCTGCTCATCCAGCGGCGTCTCCAGATCAACATCGTAATAAAATCCATCCTTGATCACAGGTCCAATGGCCATCCGTGTCTCTGGCCAGAGCTGCTTGATTGCATGCCCCAGCAGATGGGCACAAGAGTGACGAATAATCTCCAGGCCCTCCGGCATCAGGGGCGTAATAATCATCAGGGTGGCATCCTGCTCGATCAGATCGCCGGCATCTACCCTTTGACCATTCACCAAGCCTGCCAGACACTGTTTGGCTAAACGGGGGCTGATAGTTTCGGCCACTGCTACAGGAGAAACGGGATGAGGATAGTGACGCTGACTACCGTCGGCGAGCGTAATCACCGGCATACTAACTCCTTCTCGACAGTACACTAGCGCATTTCATCATGTTGCCAGAGTTTACTTTCTAAACGGACCATTTTGTCAGATAACGAGACTAAACACCATAAGCAAATAAACTCTCCATCAGTAGGCCTCTACTGCTCAAGGAAGGTTCTAGGCTAAAGCCTACAATCCTCCGCACGCCCATCCAAGCAGAACGAGCACCCTCATGACTAAGATCTTATAAAATAACACTTTAAAGTTATATTGTTCATGCATCATCAGGGTGCTAGAATCGACTGCGCTACTGCTCAAAAAATATCCCTCAGGGGTTTAGCGTATGCTATGGTTATTAATCGATTAACTTTTTTGGGATCTCGCTGATTGTATGCTATCGGCCTCCATCAATGATTACCCTACCTCCGTGGTTTTTTTACCAAAGCTAGGGCTGGGTTCCTATCAGGATGAGCCGCATCGCGACGACCACCCCCTACACAGAGTGGCTCCACTAAGCCAGCTAAAGTGCTATTCACGGGTGCTGATCTTGATCGCTCCGATAGTGATGGCCAGCTGTGCGAGTCGTCCCCTCGTCATCCCTTCAAAAACGACGACGCCTCACGAATCAGTGCACCCTGCTGACGTTCATCGCTCGGATCCCCTGGAACCCCTCAATCGGCTGATGTGGCGATGGAACTACCATCTCCTAGATCCCCTACTACTCCGACCCCTGGCGGTCGTCTGGCATCACTGCCTGCCATACCGGCTACGACAGGGGATTGACAATGCGCTCGGTAATTTAGATGAACTGCCCAGCGCGATGAATTATTTACTGCAGGCCCAATTCACTAAGTCATTAAGACCTGTAGCCCGCTTTGCGATCAATACCCTTGTCGGGCTCGGGGGCCTGATTGATATCGCTAGCTACAGTGGCCTGCCAAAACACCCCCATTACCCATTAGGTCATGTACTTGGTTACTACCAGCTTGGCCATGGGCCTTTCTTGGTACTACCAGCCTATGGACCGACAACGCCACGACAGCTAACCGGTCGAATGATAGAGCAGATCTGCTATTTCCCACTCACCACCCTGACCTTATGGGGACGGGTTGGCAAGGAGTTATTAGAAGGCATTGAAAGGCGTGCTCAGCTGCTGTCACGAGAATCAATACTGCAGCACTCCTCAGACAGCTACCTCACCGTTCGTGAGGCCTACTTTCAATCGAATGACTTCGCGATTCAAGAGGAGCGGGGTGAGCAAGCGAAAGAACCCGATCAAGCGCTGCCACAGGAGATTTTAGATCAGCTGGATTAGCTCTACTTAGCGTTGCAAGCACGCTAGGCAACCCCACCCACCGTCATCGCCTCTATTTTTAAGGTTGGTTGCCCAACCCCAACCGGGACCATTTGGCCAGCTTTACCACAGATCCCAACGCCTGGATCGAGCGCTAAATCACTCCCCACCATCGAGATCTTCTGCATAGTGTCTATGCCAGATCCTATCAACGTCGCACCTTTAACCGGTTTGGTAACGCGTCCCCGTTCAATCAGATAAGCCTCCGCCGTGCTGAAGACAAAATTGCCTGAGGTAATATCGACCTGTCCACCCGAAAAGTGGGGCGCATAGAGGCCATAATCGACACTTTCAATGATCGCTTGTGGACTCTGCTGACCAGGTTGTAAATAGGTATTGGTCATACGTGGCATCGGCAGATGGGCATAGGATTCACGACGACCGTTACCAGTAGCAAGCACTCCCATGAGTCGGGCATTGAGTTTATCCTGCAAGTAGCCCTTGAGGATGCCATTTTCAATGAGCACATTGTGAGAACTCGGTGTGCCTTCATCATCAATGGTTAATGAGCCCCGACGTTCTGGCAGGGTGCCATCATCAATCACGGTGCATAACGGCGACGCGACCAGTTCGCCTAGGCGACCGGCAAATACCGAAGAGCCTTTACGGTTGAAATCCCCCTCCAACCCATGACCCACCGCTTCATGCAGCAGTACGCCGGGCCAACCTGGGCCAAGCACCACGGGCAATGTCCCGGCAGGAGCCGGGATCGCCTGTAGATTAACCAGGGCTTGGCGAACTGCCTCTTGAGCATAACTTTCGGCACGACTGATCCCCTGCATCGGTTGTAAAAAGTAGTCATAGCCACACCGCGCTCCGCCTCCGGCACTGCCGTGTTCACGGCAACCCTGCTGCTCTACCAACAAAGTAATCGAGAGGCGAACAAGGGGACGCCTATCAGCAGCCCACGTGCCATCAGTAGCCGCCACGAGGACCAACTCATAGAGGCCATCGAGGGTAACGGTCACTTGACAAACGCGTGGATCAGCTGCCCGGGCCGCCCGGTCAACCCGATGCAGTAAGTCAATTTTTTCTTCACGACGCAGCGTTTGTAACGGATTCACCGCGGGATACCAGGCTTGAGGCTGCCGAGTCACCAGAGCGCTTATGGCGCTTTGGCCCGCTTCGCGGGCAATACAGCGTGCTGTCTGGACACTCTGCTGTAGTGTGGAGACACTGAGCTGATCGGCGTAAGCAAAGCCGGTGGTTTCACCAGAGACTGCCCGTACCCCAATGCCTTGATCGATATGATAGGTCGCCCGCTTGATAATGCGTTCTTCCAGGATCCACTGTTCATGCCAAGTGGCTTGGCAGTAGAGATCGGCATAATCAATGTTCCGCTCTGCTAACAGGGTTAACCCAGTAAACAGCTGTTGTTGATTTAATCCGTAAGGGATCAGAAGCTGTTCACTGACAGCGGTTACACTCATGATAGTCGACCTATGGTAGGGGGTTGCGGATAATGGAATGGGGTGACTGCACGGCAGTCTAGTCAGAAAGATCCCCTGCAGATCATCATAACGCTAAATGGGTTCAGATGGTAGCCAAGGGTCTATCCTGAGAGGATCCCACGTCCCTGGCAGCTGGGACAGATCTGACACCGATCCCCAGCGAGGTGATCACGGCGACGCTGACGCGTCATCTCCACTAACCCTAACGGTGAGAACTCCCCTAGGGTCGTTTGAGCCCGATCACCGCTTAACAGCTGCCGTAGTGCGGCTAAAACCTGTTGCCGATGGGGGGCTTGCAGCATATTGATAAAATCGACCACAATGATCCCCCCGAGATCCCGCAAGCGGAGTTGCTGAGCAATCGCTTGGGCGGCCTCCAGATTGGTCTGCAGCGCTAGCCTGGCTGGATCGCTTGCCGCTACAAAGCTGCCGCTATTCACATCGATGGTCGTCAAGGCACTGGTCTGTTCTATCAGCAGATAGCCGCCACTAGGCAGTGCCACCGAGCGTCCTAACGCTTCCTGGATCACCGACTCAATCCCCCAGTGCTGAAACAGCGGTTTAGCACCGGGATAGCATTCAATTTTAGGGCAGATCTCAGGCATCCACTGTCGACTAAACGCCCTGAACTGCTCGGCAGTGCTTTGACAATCGACCACGATCTGTGTCAGCTCAGCGCTGCCGTAGTCGTGTAGGATGCGCGGTATCCAAGAGGGCTCCTCATAAAGCTTCTTGATCCCTTGGGCTGGCTGATCAGCCTGTAACACGCGCTGCCACTGCTGTTGCAGCAGCGTGATTTCATGGGCGATGGTGGCAGCATCAATGCCAGTGGCGGCCGTGCGGATCATCCACCCCAGGGCTTTCTTGGAATGGTTCATAACCACCGTGATCAGCCGTTCACGCTCCGCCACACTGGTAATGCGGCGTGAGATTTGGATAGCGCTCTGCTGAGGTAATAGCACCAGGTAGCGACCAGATAGTGTGATCCGCGTGGTCAGCTGAGGACCTTTTGTTCCAAAGGGATCCTGGATCACTTGGACCCTCAATGATTGGCCCTCATAAAGGGATCGATGGATGGGTGGAATGAGGGAAACCGCTTGCTGAGAGCGCTGTAAGGGGGGGGTATCCCGAATCTGGCTAACCGGCAAAAAAGCGGGTGGAACGGTACCAATATCGACAAAGGCCGCCTGTAGCGCTGGCAATAGCCGACAAACCCGCCCGCGATAAATGGCCCCAACCAGACTCGGCTGCTCTGGCCGAACCATCAGAAACTCCAGCACGCGTCTACCTTGACAGTAGGCGATGCGGATCGCAGTGGGCAGAACATTAATTAGTAGCGAGGTCGGCATGGCTGGATTCAAACAATACGTGCAACACAGCCTCCAGTATAAGCGAGTTTTTTGCCTAAGCCTAAAGTAGACCTATTATTGATAAGGATACCACTGCGTGTTTGATAGTAGGTTTGTTACCATGAAGTATGAGCGTTACCTCTTGTTTTAATAGAAGGCTCGAAACCTGCTATCAAAACCGGTAACGCTGCTCTTTTCAACTGCTAATCTCAGGTTAAATCGTAAGTAATACATAGAAGCTACAGCACCTATCCCTATCACTCCACTTTTGTTGAGATTTTTTTACCTCTTTCTCAACTGTTCTAATTTTTTCACTGCATTTACTGCTTGTTCTACTACTGCTCTTGCTGCATCTCTTGCTGCTTCTGCTTGTCCTAAGTCTTTTTCTGCTGCTTCTCTTGTTTTTCTTTCTGCTTCTGTTAATGCTTTTATTTCTGCTTCTGTTAATGCTTTTCTTACTCGTTCTGTTAATGTTTTTACTGCTTCTTCTTCTTCTTTTTTAGCTACTGCTACTGCATTTCTTGCTCTTGCAACTTCTGCTTCTGCTTCCTTTAATTTTCTTACAGCTGCTGCTTCTAATGCTTCTGCTTCTTTTAATGCTTCTTCTGCTGGATCGGCTATTTTTGCATATTTTACAACTATCATTCGCTCACGCTGCACCCGAGCCAGCCGCTGGCCCTCTGCTGAATGCAGTACGAAGACCTGCTGTGGATCTAACTGTTGGGATAGGGGGAGAGAAAAACGATAACTTAGCACGGCACTGATCTGATGTTTAGCGTTGCCACACCCGGCCTGCCTTTGATAAGCCAAAGTCAGGAGCGGAACGGGCGTGTAACTCACCCCCCAGCCCCACTGCTGAGGATTTCGATGGCGTTGTTGCTCGCTGTCTAAAGCGACTTCATCACCCCAATAGCGAACCGTGCGTAGGGAAACACCCAGATGCGGCAAAGCCGGTAGATAGCCTCTCAAAGTCGCATCATAACCGCTGGCCGTCCGCTGTCGATATCCTGTCAACTCATGAGCGCTCTTCCAGCCATTGACTGGGAGATAGCCATTGACGGCAAGCGTCAATGACTGCCACCACGCCTCACCCCCCAATCCTAAACGACGTTGCTGTCTTTTGGTCTCTTGATCATAGAATAGGTTAAACCCTAATCCCCAATGGACTTTGGGGAAATAACGCCATCCTAAACCAAGACTCAGTAGGTTTCGCTGTTGCTGGCGATGCCACCCGCCTTGCAGAAACAGCAGCTGTTGCTCCTCGTAGAAAAAAGGCCATAATCCTTCAATGGTTGAAAATTTTTGAGCAGCGTCCTCCTGCCTACCGAGGATTACATCAACAGCAGGAAGGGTCTGAAGAGTCGCTGAAGACTCACCGGCCATGGCTAAGGGCTGTTCTAGAGCCCTGGCGACCACGACATTGGTGCCAACGGCTAGGTAACACAATAAAGAAGTTTTTAATAGGGTATTCATAATATCAGGGACTCGCTCCTCGAAAAAAACATCCAGAATTATCACATAATAATAATACTTTTTTAAAGTAAAAGTTAACAATAATTTATCAATTGTCAACAATCTCCTAAAATGTCCGGTTTTTGATCGTATTCATATACTGGACCTTAAGCATTAAGTGCGGCGAAGATTCCATTGATCTTGCCCCGTTTTAACGGACACTAAGAAGAGAAACCCGCTAGTTGCTGTTGTCTGCTATTTTCAAACTCTACTGGTGAAACGTAGTTGAGTGTTGAATGCCGCCTTTTACGGTTATAAAACACCATGATGTACTCAAAAATACTCTGTTTAGCCTGTTCCTGGGTCTCATAGGACTCAAAGTAGACATGCTCGGTCTTTAGGGTATGGAAAAAGCTCTCAGCGGCTGCATTATCATAACAATTTCCAATCCCACTCATGCTCAGTAAAATACCCTATTGTTCGGCTACCCTGATCGGAATGATGAATCAGGCTCCCCGAGGGTTTTCTGTGTGTTACTGCCTGTTGTAGAGCGGCTATAACTAGAGAAGCCGTCATATGAGCTTACATTGCTAGTCCAACAATGTACCGAGAATATAGGTCTAAGATGACTGCAACATATAACCAACCCTCCTGGGTCGCAACGTAGTGTCGAGTAGACCGGGGGAGTTGCACCCCCAGACCCTCGCAGAAACGGACGTGAGCCTCTCGACTCATCCGGCTCCCATCATCCAACCGCTGGAAGACATCCCATTTCCCAATGCACGAAGGCACTCTGGAATCGACGCGCAAGCCGCCCAAGGGCATGACTCGCCCGCGTTTTATGACGGGCAAGGGTTTTGTACTTGCGCATCATCCAGCGCACCAGGTGATCTTGCTACCCTTTAACGGACACAACGAAGAGGAACAAAGCGTATAATTTTTTGTTACTTTTTGAGGTGAAGTTATGAATCAAGGGGAATCAAGGAGCTATGATAAGGAATTCAAGCTGAATGCGGTAAAGCTGTATCACAGCACTGGTAAAACGCTCTGTCAATTGAGCGAGGAATTGGGAGTTCCCAAGAGTACATTGGCAGGGTGGGTCCATCAGCATAACAAGGATGGTGCAGAGGCTTTCCCGGGCAAAGGATACCTGAAAGCGTCTGATGCTGAGCTCAGTCAATTGCGGAAAGAATTGGCGATAGCACGCGAAGAGAGGGATATCCTAAAAAAAGCCTTGGGCATCTTCTCAGTGGCCCGCAAGTAAAATACCAGTTTATGCAAAAGCATGCTGGGGAATTCAGCGTAGAGAGGATGTCCAACGTGTTAGGTGTATCCCGCAGTGGCTATTATCAGTTTATCAAGGCTGAGCCATCCAAGCGCTATTGTGAGGATGAGCGTTTAATATCTGAAATTAAAGAGGTTTATACCATAAGCAACCAAATTTACGGTAGCCCACGTATCCATGCTGAGTTACGAGCTAGAGGTGAGCGCTGTTCACGCAAACGGGTTTGTCGGCTAATGAAAGCAGCCCATATTGCGGCTAAGATGAAAAAACGATTTAAGGTAACCACAATAGTCGATCCAAAGGCCGCAGTGGCGCCTAATTTACTCAAGCAGAAGTTCACAGCCACTCGCCCTGATCAATACTGGGCAGCAGATATTACCTATATTCCGACCCAAGAGGGATGGTTGTATGTTGCTATCGTACTGGACCTGTTCTCTCGTAGTATCGTGGGGATGGATATGCAAGCTCACATGACCACCGAGTTAGTAGCCGCAGCATTACGCCAGGCAATAACACGGAGGAAGCCTGCTGCAGGTCTCATCCACCACTCCGACCGAGGCAGCCAGTATACCAGCAAAGGATTCAAGGCTGTATCGGCGCATCACCAGATAACGCTTAGCATGAGTAGTACGGGCAATTGTTATGACAATGCAGTAGCAGAGAGTTTTTTCCATACCTTAAAAACAGAGCACACCCACTTTGAACGTTTTGAGAGCAGAGAACAAGCCAAATTGAGCATTTTTGAATACGTAGAAGTGTTTTATAACCGACAGAGACGGCACTCAACGCTAGGCTATCTGTCTCCTGTAAATTTTGAAAAAAATTGGTTATCCCAGGTCGCTTAAGGTTTCTCTTCTCTGTGTCTAAAAAAAGGTGGCAAGATCAGTTCGAATCAAATCGGAATCAGTGTTCGGATATGATCGGAACCAGCAACTAACACCTTTCAGACTCATTTAAGGATTGGAATATACTTATACCATGAAATTAATGACAGAATAGCGGGCATCTAATGTAATATTTGACGCTATAAAATCATTTTATAATCTTCAGAGAAGATATTTTACACTGTAAATTCGGCGCGAACTTTTTCCGGGACAGACCAGTTGCAATAGCACCCGCTATTTTAATATTTTTATATTATAATTAGTCTATTATATAGTGATGTTAGTAGCCTCTAGTCAATTCAGAGCATTTAGTCATGGAAAATAATGAAAAACCGCATCGTCAGCAGAAAGGTGTAACGCCTGTACAATATGGTCAGTCATTGTCATCCCCTGGTCGGCCACGCAGTAATAGAGAGGGTGTTTCACAAACTGAGCAGCCCTATCAAACCTCTTCAGCAGACTTTGAACGTAATGCTAGGGGGCACAGAGATTCGGAAACCTACCGAGGGGAGCAGATTAGCTATGGGAGTTACCGCACTGAAAGACCAGGGGAACCTAACCATCCTGGCGCTGCTATTCATGTCTCTAACAGGGGCGGTAACAGCTTTTCCCAATATTCTCAGCACTATAAAACGGCCACAGATTTTGGAAGGAGTGAAGGGCGTTCAAGCAATAGGGTACCATTCGTAGCGTATCAGAATGTTTCTCTCGCTAAATTGGCACACCGATGTAATCGTTTATCAAAACTGATTAAGAATAACCAAGGAAAAAAAGAGGACTTTAAATTTTTTCAGGGAGCTGCTAAGTATATCCAAGCACTGGATATTGCTAAGCAACAGCATAAACCCAAGGATATAGCGTTATTAGCCAACGCTTTTAGCAAATTTCCTCATGACAGAGACTGTAAAAGCGCGATAGAGCGGATTGCTGAATTCATAACAGGTCAAACCTTGGGCAAGGCGCCGTGTAACTTTAACGCACAAGATTTTGCCAATTTAGCCAACGCTTTTAGCAAATTTCCTCATGACAGAGACTGTAAAAGCGCGATAGAGCGGATTGCTGAATTCATAACAGGTAAAACCTTGGGCGCGGCGCCGTGTGACTTTAACGCACAACAGTTGGCCAATTTAGCCAATGCCTTTAGTAAACAGCCTGATGACAGCCTCTGTAAAAGCATGGTAGAGCAGATTGCTCAATACCTAACAGGTCAAACCTGGGGCGAGGCGCCGTGTGACTTTAACGAACAACAGTTGGCCAATTTAGCCAATGCCTTTAGCAAACAGCCTGATGACCGCCACTGTAAAAGCGCGATAGAGCGGATTGCTGAATTCATAACCGGTCAAACCTGGGGCGAGGCGCCGTGTGACTTTAACGAACAAGGGTTGGCCAATTTAGCCAATGCCTTTAGTAAATGGCCTGATGACACCCTCTGTAAAAGCATGGTAGAGCAGATTGCTCAATACCTAACAGGTAAAACCTGGGGCAAGGCGCGGCGTGACTTTAACGCACAAGGGTTGGCCAATTTAGCCAATGCCTTTAGCAAACAGCCGGAGACCATCGCCTGCAACAGCATGGTAGAGCAGATTGCTCAATACCTAACAGGTCAAACCTGGGGCGAGGCGCCGTGTAACTTTAACGCACAACAGTTGGCTAATTTAGCCAATGCCTTTAGCAAACAGCCTGATAACAGCCACTGTAAAAGCGCGATAGAGCAGATTGCTGAATTCATAACAGGTAAAACCTTGGGCGAGGCGCCGTGTAACTTTAACGCACAACAGTTGGCCAATTTAGCCAATGCCTTTAGCAAACAGCCTGATGACAGCCACTGTAAAAGCGTGATAGAGCAGATTGCTCAATACCTAACAGGTCAAACCTGGGGCGCGGCGCCGTGTAACTTTAACGAACAGGGGTTGGCCAATTTAGCCAATGCCTTTAGCAAATGGCCGGAGGCCATCGCCTGCAACAGCATGATAGAGCAGATTGCTCAATACCTAACAGATAAAACTTTGGGCGAGGCGCCGTGTAACTTTAACGCACAAGAGTTGGCCAATTTAGCCAATGCCTTTAGTAAACAGCCTGATGACCGCCACTGTAAAAGCGCGATAGAGCGGATTGCTCAATACCTAACAGATAAAACTTCGGGCGAGGCGCCGTGTAACTTTAACGCACAAGAGTTGGCCAATTTAGCCAATGCCTTTAGCAAACAGCCTGATGACAGAGACTGTAAAAGCGCGATAGAGCGGATTGCTCGATACCTAACAGGTCAAACCTGGGGCGAGGCGCCGTGTTCTTTTAACGCACAACAGTTGGCCAATTTAGCCAATGCCTTTAGCAAACAGCCTGATGACAGCCACTGTAAAAGCGCGATAGAGCGGATTGCTGAATTCATAACAGGTCAAACCTGGGGCACGGCGCCGTGTAACTTTAACGCACAAGAGTTGGCCAATTTAGCCAATGCCTTTAGCAAACAGCCTGATGACAGCCACTGTAAAAGCGCGATAGAGCGGATTGCTGAATTCATAACAGGTCAAACCTGGGGCACGGCGCCGTGTGACTTTAACGCACAACAGTTGGCCAATTTAGCCAATGCCTTTAGCAAATGGCCTGATGACAGCGACTGTAAAAGAACGATAGCGCAGATTGCTCAATACCTAACAGATAAAACTTTGGTCGAGGCGCCGTGTAACTTTAACGCACAACAGTTGGCCAGTTTAGCCAATGCCTTTAGCAAACAGCCTGATGACAGCCACTGTAAGAGCGCGATAGAGCGGATTGCTCGATACCTAACAGGTCAAACCTGGGGCGCGGCGCCGTGTAACTTTAACGCACAACAGTTGGCCAATTTAGCCAATGCCTTTAGCAAATGGCCGGAGGCCATCGCCTGCAAAAGCATGGTAGAGCAGATTGCTCGATACCTAACAGGTCAGACCTGGGGCGAGGCGCCGTGTAACTTTAACGCACAACAGTTGGCCAATTTAGCCAATGCCTTTAGCAAATGGCCGGAGGCCATCGCCTGCAAAAGCATGGTAGAGCAGATTGCTCGATACCTAACAGGTCAAACCTGGGGCGAGGCGCCGTGTGACTTTAACGAACAACAGTTGGCCAATTTAGCCAATGCCTTTAGCAAACAGCCTGATGACCGCCACTGTAAAAGCGCGATAGAGCGGATTGCTGAATTCATAACCGGTCAAACCTGGGGCGAGGCGCCGTGTGACTTTAACGAACAAGGGTTGGCCAATTTAGCCAATGCCTTTAGCAAATGGCTAGGAGAACCTTTATTCGATAAAGCTTTAGAGAAAATAATTTTACACCTACAGTCGTTCCAGAGGCCGCAAGCAAGCAACCTATTAGGCATTACTCAGTTGATTAAAGTTTTTACCCGTTTCAAAAAACTTCCCCTTAAATTGATCACGCTGTTATTGAAGAGCGCCTCTGAGCTATCACAACAGAGGGACCTCTCAGAAAATATTGCTTTAGAGACCCTAGGTAATCTGGCCATCGGGTTATGGCCACTGTTAGTTAAGCCGTCACAACCACAGATCTCTCATCAACAGAGCGCCCTACAGCTCATGGCTAACGTATGGTCAGCCGTGCAGAGCAAGGCTGATCCCTATCTGCAACAACAGAGTGCCTCCGCTACCACCCCAACGGCGCCCCATCAAACACGCTGTGCTGCTTTAACCCTCTATCAACTCCTGAAGGGCTACCATGCAGTACTCTCTGCACCCGAAACAACCAGGGACGCTGCCGACTGTCCTATCGATAGTACGCAGTTACAGAATTGGCTAAAAAAGCTGTTGGAGGCGAATAACACTAACATAATAGAGCTCTCTCCCTATACCTGGCAGTTGATTGCTCAATTGGAGGCCGAGGCGGCTGAGATTGAGCCAGAAAACACCCTAGACCAATTTATCACACAACATCTCACCACGAAGCGCAGTAGCAACCCTTGCTGGCACTTCCCCTGGCTAGAGCGTTTCAAAGCATTTACCCAGCCACCTGCAGCACCTACTGAGCCCGGTATTGGCACTTTAACCCTCATCCAGACGGACTTCCGCGGCCAACCTATCGCAGAAGAGAATCAGAGAACAGTCAGCTACTGTGTGTTAGGGCGTCTATTCGGTCAAGAGCTCTCCCCACAGCTACTGGAGGTGACACTGCCCGGCTACATGAGCCACTACCTACTCAGTAAGCTATTTTACCATCAGGGAAACGCTTACCGTTTAGACTTATTTGGCGGCAATCGCATGAAGTGCAAACGGCCGAAGGTCGAGCAGCGCTCAAGCGATGCTAATGTGCCGCCGTCTCCGAGTGTCGCGACATATGGCACCCTGCTGGCAGTGCCACTCTCTGAAACGCAACAAGAGAGTGATTTAGCACAGCTGCTAAAACAGCTATTTCCCTATAAAGAGAGCTTTTTCTATTTTCAACGGGCACTGCTGGCAGCGCCGCCTGAAGGTATTGAACCGAATACGGCGGTGCTAGAGGGGCTGTTTCCGATAACCATTTTCCCAGATAGTGACAGGATACCCCATGCCTTGGTGCTTAAAGGGGAGCTGCAGCTGCGTTTGCAAGATGGTTGTGGTTTTATTAAAGCCAGCTTAGCACAGAGAATGACGGTCGTGACTAACGTGGAAAAAACTCAGAATAAGCAGAGCTACCTCCCAGCCCAAGCCTTGCAGCACTACAAACCAGGAGACTTGAGTCTGTTGCAGGAGATAATCGGGCACTTGAAAGAACCGCCGCTAGCCGGGGATTGCAACCACTGTTTCCGATATCTTACCTCTGGCAACATCAGCGGTCAGATGCTACGGGCGCTGCCTGCTGCTGATAACAAGGTGCATTGGATAGGTGCAGACAGAGTGAGCCCCGGGATACTGATCGGTCGTGCTCCTTATGAACAAGCCAATCTACGGCCGATTGCCGCGGAGCGGGTAGTGGCCGATAAGACGGCTGACTTTTTAGCTCAAGAAGCGGTGGTGATTCAATATAGTTTTGTTGGTTTAGAAGCTACCCCCGATACTGCTGAGACGGCGCCCCCGCTATGGTTTGCTAAAGGGTTGCTGATCGTGATACCGGATGAGTATTGGCCAGAGGGTTGCCGAAGTGAGGTACTGCTCTCGGCTGCCGATGTCAAGAGTCATAGCAGCTGGCGCAAAGAAAAACAGCGAGTGACAGAGATTACTCACCTACAAGCGCCCGGTATCCTGATTGCCATCAACACCTATGCCCCCGGCAGCGTGGTAGCGCTCCCTATTGATGAACAGCGCAAGCTCTACGGGGACTTTGATGGGGACCAGGTGCTACTCATTGCTGATAGAGCGGAACTCTATCGGCATGTAGCGGACTATGAACAGCAACAGCCATCAAACTTCCTAGCGGTCCCCAAACCACCCAAGAGCCATACCGCTGCTTTTGATGAGCAGGGATGCTATGTATTTGGACGTGTCAGGCAGATGGCCACTCTCTATCAACAAGTATTAGAGCGTTACGTCACTTTGCAAAACTGCTTTTTGGCGTTGCCCATTGATAAACGGCAACAGCTGGCTGACGAGTTTATCCGAATATTTTATTCTGCAACGGATGTTGGAAACACGTTTCTGCGAGAACAGGTTCCCGAGATTGCCGAGTCTATTAATAGCGAAGAGCCGCTACGTACTTTAGAGCAGCTGCTGACGCGGGGGATAAAGGCAGGCACTGATGCCTATAAATCTGATACTGCACTAGCACAATTCTCCATACTCGCTAGCCACCTGCAGAGTCTATTCTCTAGAAACCAAGTGCCGCAGAGCGTTCCCTATGGGAAAGGATTACTTCGTACACTGCAGGGTGGTTATCTCGATGTAGCGGAGATAAAGCAGCAGTTGCAGGGCAATCCAACCCTAATAGCACAAGCGATGAGTGCTAGCGTTGATCGACTGGAAGCCGAGGGATTGCTTAAAGAGTACACCAAACCGGCCACCCTAACAGGCAGCATACCCATTCGGCCAGCAGAGGGAGGTTGATGGTGGAACTAAGCGAGTAGATAGGAAAAAAGCACCGGGGGTTAGCTAACCCCCCGGTGCTTTTTGTGATTTATTGGAGCATCACTCAATGATTTTAGAGACTATCCCGGCGCCGACGGTATGGCCCCCTTCACGAATAGCGAAGTTCAACCCTTCTGTCATGGCGATAGGAGCAATTAAGGTGACGGTCAGTTGCAACTTGTCTCCTGGCATCACCATCTCCACCTCAGCCGGCAGCTCAACGATGCCCGTCACGTCAGTCGTACGGAAGTAGAACTGCGGACGATACCCCTTCAAAAACGGGGTATGGCGGCCGCCCTCTTCTTTCGTCAATACATACACTTCCGCGACAAACTTGGTGTGGGGGGTGATGCTCTTAGGCTTGGCTAAAACCTGACCGCGCTCAATGTCATCTCGCTTAGTACCCCGCAGCAGCACGCCGACGTTTTCACCCGCACGCCCCTCATCTAAAAGCTTGCGGAACATCTCAACACCAGTCACCACCGTCTTGGTGGTGTCACGGATTCCGACGATCTCCACTTCATCACCCACCTTGACAATCCCTTGCTCAACCCGGCCAGTCACCACGGTTCCACGGCCAGAGATTGAGAAGACATCTTCAATCGGCAATAAAAAGGGCTTATCAATCGCCCGCTTAGGCTCTGGAATATAGCTGTCTAAGATCTCCGCTAACTCAACAATTTTCTTCTCCCACTCGGGATCCCCTTCCAGCGCTTTCAGCGCTGAACCGCGAATCACTGGGGTATCATCCCCGGGGAAATCATATTGTGTGAGCAGTTCGCGGATCTCTAGTTCCACCAACTCCAGCAGCTCTTCGTCATCCACCATGTCGCACTTGTTCAGGAAGACGGTAATGTAAGGGACACCCACCTGACGCGCTAATAGGATGTGCTCACGAGTTTGCGGCATCGGGCCATCAGTCGCAGCAACTACCAAGATCGCGCCGTCCATCTGGGCAGCACCGGTGATCATGTTCTTGACGTAGTCGGCGTGGCCGGGGCAGTCGACGTGCGCGTAGTGGCGGTTCTGCGTGTCATACTCGACGTGAGAGGTGTTGATGGTGATGCCGCGCGCCTTCTCTTCCGGCGCGTTATCGATTTGGTCAAAGGCCCGCGCCTGCCCACCGTAATGCTTCGCCAATACTGACGTAATCGCCGCCGTCAATGTGGTTTTTCCATGGTCCACATGGCCGATGGTGCCCACGTTAATGTGTGGCTTGCTCCGTGTAAACTTCTCTTTAGACATCGTTAGTCCCTCTAGAGACAATCAATGATAATAGGGTTAACCACAACGGAGCGCTAACACACCGACTTTCTCAACAAAACAGGACAGTCGCTGATCACGCTTCGTGCGCGTTTTTTATGGTGCTGATAGGCAGACTCGAACTGCCGACCTCACCCTTACCAAGGGTGTGCTCTACCAACTGAGCCATATCAGCTTATACTTGGAGCGGGCAGCGGGAATCGAACCCGCATCATCAGCTTGGAAGGCTGAGGTAATAGCCTTTATACCATGCCCGCTATCCGGGAACTACTGCTCGCATGGGAGCAAACTGGTGGAGGGAGAAGGATTCGAACCTTCGAAGGCTAAGCCGGCAGATTTACAGTCTGCTCCCTTTGACCGCTCGGGAACCCCTCCAGATTTTTTGGTGCCGGCAGCAGGAGTCGAACCCACGGCCTACTGATTACAAGTCAGTTGCTCTACCAATTGAGCTAAGCCGGCCTAAGCGCTGCGTATTCTAGGACGCTTACCGTGGCGTTGCAACAAAAAACAGTATCACTTTGTCAAACTAAATCTAGACCACACTAGAGCGTGGCTGATTGATTCACTGACACCGTTCGATAAAAGGCCAACAGTGTCAGCCATTATAACAGTAGGTCAAAAAAGTGAAATGGTTTTGGTAATCTTTGTCTTACACGGCTTGGCTAGGAATCCGCTAGGAGTTGATGGCGGATACTCCAGCAACGGTGGCTTGAGCGTGCACGGTTAAAGTCAGGAGAACGGGTCTTCTCGGTGATCTCTTCTGCTACTAATTGCAGCGCTCGTAACCCTGCACTGTCCAATCGAAAACCCTGCCGACTGTTCGAAAATAGCACCAAACCTTGCGGACGCAGTAGCCGACGCAGTTCGGTGAACAGCTTGAGCTGATCCCGCTGGACATCAAAGGTCTGTTCCATCCGTTTAGAGCGAGAGAAGGTTGGAGGATCGACTAAAATGAGATCGAACTGCTGCTCGCAAACCGCTAGCCACGTGAGGCAATCAGCTTGGATCAAGCGGTGTTGTGATCCGAGGAGATCACTGCTCTGTAGATTACGAGCGGCCCAGTTGAGATAAGTGTTCGAGAGATCGACTGAGGTCGTTGAGCGGGCGCCAGCACGTCCCGCTTGCACAGTTGCACTGGCGGTATAGCAAAACAGATTCAGAAAATCTTGGCCGCTCGCTAATTGGCCCACTAAACGGCGCGTACGGCGGTGATCAAGAAATAACCCGGTGTCGACATAGTCCGTCAAATTAACCCAGAGGGTTGCTCCATACTCCACTACCGCTAGCCACTCTCCCTGTTGCGCGAGCTTTTGATATTGGGTATGGCCCCGTTGCCGCTGCCGTACTTTGACAATCAGCTGCTCTTCTGGGAGCTGCGTGATACGGCAGGTCTCCTGCAAAACCTGAGCTAGGCGACCTTGGCGTTTTTTTTCCTCAATGGGTTGGGAGGGTTGATACTCTTGGATCACCAAGTAATCGGCATAGCGATCGATAGCGACATTATAATCAGGCAGATCAGCATCATACAGGCGGTAACTGTTCACCCCTTCCAGTTTGGCCCAACGCTCTAATTGCCGCTGTTTTTTAGCTAAACGATTGGCGAAATCAGTCGCCAATCGCCTGGTCTCATTCGGTTGAGCGGCCAGTCGATAATTTTTTTGTACACAGGCTAACGGCCCATTATTCATCTTAAATTGTCGCTCAGCCCGCAGTTGCAGGGCATGAAATAGATCCGGGTGTTGACCCAACAGTGATAAGCGCCAACCGGCAAATTGCCGCTTTAGATTCTGTGACAAGTTAGTGTAGAGCGCCAATAGGGCAGGCGGGCAACTCAGCCGCTCTCCATACGGTGGATTGGTCAATAGCACGCCACTGCCGGCCTGTGGACAAGGATTGATTAACTGGCAGACATCCGCTACCCCAAAGGTGATCAAGGAGGCGACCCCAGCGTGTTGTGCATTCAGTCGCGCTTGCTGCAGCACCGCTGGCGCTTGATCGTACCCTATCAGGAGACCCTGGTAGCCTTTTACACCGGCTGCGGCGCGCTGTTGCGCTTGCTGCTGTAATCGCTGCCAGTGTGCTGGTTGATGCTGCGACCAGGCGTTAAAACCCCACTGCTGCCGTTGCAGTCCGGGAGCAATATCGGCCGCTAGCAAAGCCGCTTCAATCAACAGCGTACCGGCGCCACACAGCGGATCGATCAAGGGTTCACCCGGTTGCCATCCTGATCGCCGCACCAGGGCTGCCGCTAAATGCTCTTTCAGTGGTGCCGCTCCCGCCGCCTGGCGATAGCCGCGTTGGTGCAGTGAATGGCCGCTGAGATCGAGGGATAAAATCAGCTGATCACGCTGCAGATAGCCCTCAATCAGCAGATCTGGATCCTGTTTAGCCACCCTAGGACGTGGCAGAGCCTGTTGCTGGAAACGATCAACAATGGCATCTTTGATCCGCAAGGCCCCATAGTGGCTATGGCGGATGATCGGAGAGGTGCCGATAAAACGGACCGCAAAGGTCGCCTCCGCGCTCCATAGCGATGGCCAATCCACCGCAAGTGCGCCTTGATAGAGCTGGCACTCCTCACGCACCGAGCAGCTGGTCAGTTTAAGCAGAATACGAGAGGCGATCCGGCTCCACAGCACGCTACGGTAGAGCAGATCTAATTCACCTTGAAAGAGTACCCCACCGGGAACAATTTGACACGCGGCAGCACCCAGGGATTGTAGCTCCTGCTTTAGTAGCTCTTCTAGCCCAGTAGCGGTACGTGCAAATAGGGAGAGCATCGACACTCCTCACGTGAGAGCCCAACGAAGGCGGCCATCATAAAGCAGAGCGCCTGAGAAGGAAACCTAAACCCCTCATCGTGGGGGTGGTTGCTCATCAGCCAAGCGTGTACCTGGCTCTTTTCAAGTTCATTAAAAAAGTATAGGCTGATGGGGCAATTAAGCACTCATCCCACTGGGATGGCGATCGTTTAGGAAATAAAGGAGAGCACACATGCTAAAGTATAAAAAAAGGATTTGGGCGCTACTGATTTGCATGCTGACAGTGCTCAGCTCGCCCCTATTCTCTGCGGAAAATAAACCCGTTCAGTCGACTACTCCCCGAGCTGCCCCCATACCTAAAAAAGCTTCCCTAGAGGACCTTGAGAAACTGAAGTGCTTACAGCAGAAAGCGGATCATGGGGATCAAATCGCTCAATTAGAACTCGGCATTGTTTATGTGAATGGTGATGATCTCCAGCAAGATTTTTCTAAGGCGGCACACTGGTTTTTAAAGTCTGCTGAGCAAGGGGAGTACCACGCTATCACCTCTTTGATGTTGTTGGTTAGAGAGCCAGATCTCGCTTTACCGACGAAGCGTAAGATAGAGGCTTGGCTTAAAGCGCAGGGCGACAAGTTACCCCAATTGGACTTCTCTTAACCTTAATCTTCTCAACAGTCATCAACCAGCAGGATTATCCTACCTATCCTATTTCCTGGATGGTGGAGACGCTAGTGCACAGGAGCTAATAGCTCAGTGGTGCTCTAGCGATTTCTGTGCCGAATAGTTCACCAACTGGTGACCATTTTTGAGACACAGACGCTATTTACTGCTCACAGAATATAGTAGCCTACCCAGCGTTGTTGAATCACCCGAGCGTCCCTGGCGCCTGTGCCCACTGGATCGCTTTTTCAAAAACCGTAGAATACCGTTAAAGGCCACTGAGGTCCCCTCATGAATATCTATTACAATCTTTGCTTTTTGGCAGCATTGGCGGTGGGTATCGCCTTTCTCAACCAATTTATCCATAAGGTGCAAAACACCATTGCCATCACGGCAGGTGCACTAGTAGCCTCTTTGGTACTGCTGACGGCTGGGGGGTTAGGGTGGCTACAGATTGAACCGCTGGCCCGCAATCTGGTGGAACAGATCAATTTTCAAGAATTTTTACTCCAGGGCGTCTTAGGCTTCCTGTTATTTGCGGGGGCTTTGGGGATTAAATTACCCGCTTTACGGGATCAAAAGTGGGAAGTGGCCATCTTAGCGCTGCTCTCCACCCTGCTCTCCACCCTATTGATTGGCTACGGAATTTATAGGGTTGCACCACTATTTCATCTCAATCTCGCTTTGATCTACTGCCTATTATTTGGCGCACTCATTTCTCCGACTGATCCCATTGCCGTATTAGCGATTATCAAATCTATGCGCGCGCCACCACGCATGGCGATTCAGGTTGAAGGAGAGTCGCTGTTCAATGATGGGGTAGGCTTAGTCATTTTCATTACCCTGTTTGCGGTCGCCTTTGGTCATCAAGAGGCCTCTCTGATCTCAGTCTTTAAGCTGTTTTTACAAGAGGCCCTGGGGGGCATGGCCTATGGGCTGTTCATTGGAATCATCGCTCATTTATTGATCAGTGCGACGGATGATGGCAGTTTGGAACTATTGTTAACACTATTAATCCCTACAGCAGCTTTTTCCCTGGCGAATAGGCTCAATATTTCAGGGGCCTTAGCCATGGTGGTGGCGGGGATTATGGTTGGCAATTGGACACGGCAAAGCGGCTTTTCTAAGCAAAGTACACTGTACCTCGACCATTTTTGGGAGCTCATCGATCAATTTTTGAATGCGCTACTGTTCCTGCTCATCGGCTTAACGTTATTATTGATTGAGATTACCCATCGCTCTGTTCTGTTGATGATCAGTGCCATCCCCATCTGTTTAGTCGCTCGCTACTTGAGTGTAGCACTGCCTTTCGCCTGTTTTCGTCGTTTTCGTCACTATAATCCCTATACGCTGCAGATCCTCACTTGGGGGGGGCTGCGCGGCGGCTTGGCATTGGCCATGGCGCTCTCTATCCCCGTGGGTGTCGCTTATGAGCCCTGTTCGCAACTGGATGTCCGGGATTTGTTGTTGGTAATGTGTTATGCTGTAGTGCTGTTTTCTATCTTAGTGCAAGGATCGACGATTGAGCCGATGATTCAGCGTGCCAAACAGGCTGAAATATCAGAGTAAGATTGGCTGCAAAAGCACCGCGGTCTATGAACTTAAAAAACAGACGGTGTAAAACAGCCAATCAGAGTACAATCGGTTGCTGTCGCATGACTAAGCTTTTGTCAGCTGTTATAGAGAGGAATCCATGTCTTTTGAAGTTTTTGAGCAATTAGAAGTTAAAGTACAGCAAGCCATTGATACAATTGCCTTATTGCAAATGGAGATTGATGAGTTAAAGGGAAAAAACCGGGATTTGCAACAAAGCACCCAAGCAGCCACGGACCAATACCAAGCAGTTATTGATGAAAATCAACAACTCAAAGAGCAGCAACAGAGTTGGCAAACGCGGCTACACTCGCTATTAGGCCGTATGGACAGTGTTTGAGACTTGATCTAGCCCTCACCCTCACCCTGAATCAGCTGCAGTTGCTTCTCTGAAGCAGGTACCCACTGCCAGGATTCACACCACGCTGATGCAGTTTGTTAGGGAGGGGAGTCTGTGAATGCTTCCAGTTGCGTGGCATAATCAGCTGCTGAGCACCTTTAGCCTAAGAGCGATACGCCATGCTCGATCCAAACTTATTGCGAAAACAGTTACTCCAGGTGGCCGACCAACTGTCGCGCCGTGGTTATCTGCTCGATACTGCACACTATCAGCAGTTAGAAGATCAACGTAAGAGATTACAAAGCCAGCAGGAGCAGCTACAAGCTGAGCGTAATGCTGGCGCTAAAGCCGTTGGGGAGGCAAAACGGCGAGGTGAGACTACCCAACAAGCGCTGATGCAGCAGTTAACTGAGCTCAGTCACTGCTTAGAGAGCACCACGGTTGAGCTACAACAGGTGCAGTCACAGCTACAAACCCTCTATGACTCATTGCCTAATCTACCGGATCCAGCCGTTCCCTCTGGGAGCGATGAGCAACAGAATCAACTGGTGCGCCAGTGGGGTACACCGCAACACTATCCCTTTGCCGTGCGTGACCATGTCAGTTTGGGAGAGCTGTTGGGTGGCCTCGATTTAGCCGCTGCCAGTCAGTTAAGCGGTTCGCGCTTTATGGTATTGAAGGGGCAGCTGGCACGTCTACACCGTGCTTTGGCACAGTTTATGCTGGATCTGCAAACCACTGAACACGGCTACCAAGAGGTTTATGTCCCCTATCTGGTCAAGCATGAGGCGCTTTACGGAACAGGTCAGTTGCCTAAATTTTCTGAGGATTTATTTCATGTCACCACCTTGGATCAGGAAAAAAGCCGTTATGCGTTGATTCCTACCGCTGAGGTGCCGCTCACCAATTTAGTTCGAGACACCATTGTCCCAGTCGACCAGCTGCCCCTGAAAATGGTGGCCCATACCCCCTGTTTTCGTTCAGAGGCTGGGGCCTATGGCCGTGACACCCGTGGCCTCATTCGCCAACACCAATTTGATAAAGTAGAGCTGGTGCAGATCGTTGAACCCGAGCGGTCGATGCAGGCTTTAGAAGCGCTAACAGCCGATGCTGAGCGGGTTTTACAGCGGCTAGAGCTGCCCTATCGCGTGATGTTATTGTGTACGGGGGATCTGAGCTTTGCCGCTTGCAAGACTTACGATATAGAGGTGTGGCTACCGGCGCAAAACGGTTACCGTGAAATCTCCTCCTGCTCCAATGCGGGGGATTTCCAGGCGCGCCGCTTGCAGGCCCGCTATCGCATCCAGCCCGATCAAAAACCGCGCTTACTGCATACGTTAAATGGCTCTGGTTTACCCATTGGTCGAACCTTGGTGGCACTGCTGGAAAATGGCCAACAAGCGGATGGCCGTATCACTATTCCAGGAGCTTTGCGTCCCTATATGGGGGGGATAGCTTGCCTGGAGTAATCGGTAGCACGGCTGCCCTTAATGCAGTATTGGCTGGTAAGCTACGCCGAAGCGCCTAGCTAAGTCAGCCAGGCGCTTATCAAGCGTCCATAGCTCAGCGCCTGGTGTAATGAGTGTAGAGGCCAGTCAGGCGATGTCCACCAACCCACACCCAATACCATAAAGCCTTTCGCGCTCAATGAACGCCGTTACTGCACATAAGCTTGCCGGGTTGCAGGGCTGTAGAAGACCAAGGTTGTTCAGCGTCTGAGCACGTGGCGATGGGGGCGTTCCACAGGCAATTTCGGCTATGACCATTGGGTGAATGAGTGCGAGATCTAGGCTGATGAGGTCAACTAATGCTGCATTGCCGTTTCGGCAGTGGTCTATCCACACTGAGGTGTCGAAGAGCACCCTCACTGCGAGACGGGGTCCTCCCGGCGACGCGGGACATCCTGAATCTCGGACCTTGTGCCACCTAGCGCCGCCAGGCGCTTGGCTGCTTGTACGCGCATGAAGGTCTTGATCGCCTGTCGAAAAAGATCTGCCTTGCCCATATTGGGATCGGCCACTTCCAAGGCTTTTTCGTAGAGGGCATTGTCAATAGTGACCGTGGTTCTCATAGGGGAATTTCCTCATCAATATTAGTGCTGTTTTACATTAATTTATGCATCAAGCCAAGTGGAGGGTTTGTGATCTGCCCTTGCTGTTAGCCTCTGATTTCCAGCACCCTCTAGAGGGCTGCCTACTGTCATCACCGGGTGGCCTATAAGATAACGGGCGAGGAAGGCGGAAGTGATTTGCGGTACAGCCACTCAGGGGAGCGCTTACCCAAAACTCACCTTGGACTGATGATGAGATCCCTCCTTGCTTGATAGATTCCCCAGCGATTACCCCCATAAAAAGCGCCTAGGCTGATAAGCAGGGCCGGCACGATAGGCTGAAAACCCCACAGCTTTAAGGAGAGCGCACTGAAGCAAAGATAGCTGCCTACGCCTGCCAGAAAGGAACTTAACGCACCGGTGGCGTTGGCAGCGGGCCAATATAACCCTAATACCAGTGGCCATAGAAACACCACCTGTAATCCGCCAAAGGCGAATAAGTTGAGCCAGATTAATAACTGGGGGGGATGCCAAGCCGCTAATAACAGCAGCAGACTTAACAGCAGGATCACCGCCCGGGAGTAACGAGCCAGTCGCTGCGGCTGCTCCCTAGCCTGGGGATCATAGCGTAGATAGAGATCATTGATCACCGTAGCAGAGCACTGCAGCAGCTGGGCATCTACCGTTGACATGATGGCAGACAACGGTGCTGCCAAAAAAATTCCCGCAGCGATCGGTGAGAGTACACTCATCATCAAAGTCGGAATAATCTGATCGGGCACCAATAAATCTGGAAACAGTGCCCGTCCCAAAGTGCCACTCAGGTGCATGGCCAACATCACGATCCCGAGCACGAGGGTTCCTATCACCATCGCCTGATGCATCGCACGACTATTTTTATAAGCCATACAACTGGTCGCTGTGTGCGGCAGCCCCAGTGTGCCAAAACAGACTACGATCCAGAATGAGCAGAGTAGCGGTGCGGTCAAAACCGCTTGGGCACCACCGGGGGTGATCAACTGTGGATCGATCTGTTGCAAAGTGTGTATCGTGTGGGCCAATCCACCCCCCGCAGTGATGACGCCCTGTAATAATAGTCCACTGCCCACTAGCATGATGAACCCTTGCAGTAGATCAGTCAGGACCATTGCCCGAAATCCCCCTATCAGGGTGTATAGGCTAATGGTGGCTCCAAAAATAAGCAGACTGTGCCCATAGGGGAGCCCCAGTACGGTCTGGAGTAAGCGTGCCGCTCCGATAAATTGGACGGTCATCGTGGCAAAGAAAGCGATTAATAAACTGATGCTCGATAAGCAGACGAGTAGCCCGCTCTGATAGCGCGCATAGAGTAGATCATTCAGAGTGATGGCTTGATACCGTCGTGCCAGGATGGCAAATTTTTTGCCCAAAACCCCCAAGGTAAACCAGACGACTGGCAACTGAATCATGGCGACGGCCACCCAGCCTAGACCATAGTGATAGGCGGCCCCCGGGCCACCTATAAACGAGCTGGCACTGATGTAGCTGGTGGTCAAAGTCATGGCCAATAAACAACCCCCCAAACCACGATTACCCAGATAGTAGGCTTGTAGAGATTGTGCGGGTTGGATCCGCGCGGCATAAGCAGCGATCAGAAAAAGTAGTACTAAGTAGACAACGAACGCCGTCAACAGCCCAGAATGATGCACTGAGTTCAGGGCTCTAGGGGCAGGTTTTGAAAACAATAACGAACCATGATCGCACAGAGCCCCATAAACAGCAGTGGCAGTCGTAGGCCAATCCACTCAAACCACACCGGCAGACCGGTACTGCCTAACTCATGCCCAGCACAGCAGAAGGCAGCCACCCAGGCTAGTAAATAGGCGACTGCCAAACCAAATGCCCAGCGGGCCTCTCGGTGCGCTTGAACAAATCGTGTATCCATCATGACTATTCCAGTTGCAGAACTTCGTGGTGGAACCGGCTTTCTCCCTGCCAACTGATCGGGATATTCACCGTTTCACCCAGTTAAACTGAACACCGTTTTGCCTAGTAGTAACGACCCAGTTGGCTCTCCAGATAATGAATATCGGTGCCCCCTTGTTGAAATTGTGGATCACCCAGAATGGCCTGGTGTAGGGGGATATTGCTCTGGATCCCTTCAATAATCAGCTCTGATAGGGCATTGCGCATGCGGGCGATGGCTATCTCTCGGGTGGCCCCATGGGTGATCAATTTGCCAATCAGGGAATCATAATGTGCTGGCACACTGTAACCGGCATAGAGATGGGAGTCCCAGCGCACGCCGAGCCCGCCAGGCGCGTGAAAGCGCGTGATTTTGCCGGGCGAAGGTAAGAAACTCTGCGGATGCTCAGCATTAATACGACACTCTAAGGCATGTCCTTGCAGCCGAACCTGTGGCTGTTGTAGGGTTAGGGGCAATCCTGCGGCGATCTGTAGCTGCTCTTTGACCAAATCTATCCCTGTGATCATTTCGGTGACTGGATGTTCTACTTGGATACGGGTGTTCATCTCAATAAAATAAAAACAGCCTTGGTCATATAAAAACTCAAAGGTTCCGGCACCGCGATAACCGATATCCAGACAAGCTTGTATACAGCGCTCACCAATCTCTTGACGCAGTACTTGGCTTATCCCAGGGGCGGGTGCCTCTTCAATCACCTTTTGATGGCGCCGCTGCATGGAGCAGTCGCGCTCGGCCAGGTAGAGCGCTTGTCCCTGGCCATCGGCCAATACTTGGATTTCAACATGGCGTGGGGTGGCTAAATACTTCTCTAGGTAGACGCTGCTGTTGCCAAAGGCGCTGCTCGCTTCAGCACGCGTCGTAGCAATGGCTGGTAGTAACTCACGCGCATCATGGACCACCCGCATACCCCGGCCACCGCCACCGCCGGCAGCTTTAATCAAGACCGGATAACCAATGGCTTTGGCCATGGCACTATTAGCCAGCGGATCATCACTCAGCGCGCCTTCCGATCCTGGGACACACGGCATGCCAGCTTGTTTCATCGTCTGGATAGCCGATACTTTGTCCCCCATTAAACGGATAGTCTCAGGTCTGGGTCCAATAAAAATAAAACCAGAACGCTCGACTTGCTCGGCGAAGTTAGCGTTCTCTGATAAGAAGCCATAGCCAGGATGGATGGCGTTGGCACCGGTGATTTCGGCGGCAGCGATAATAGCCGGAGCATTGAGATAACTTTTGGTCGCTGCTGCAGGACCAATACAGACCGCCTCATCCGCCAACAAAACATGCTTTAAGTCGCGATCGGCTGTCGAATAGGCCGCCACGGTTTTGATCCCCAACTCCTTACAGGCCCGCAAGATCCGCAGTGCGATTTCACCACGGTTCGCAATCAGCACTTTTTCTAGCATGCCTTATGGTCCCTCTAGAGGCTCAATCACCATCAGGGGTTCATCAAACTCTATCGGTTGGCCATCTTCAATGAAAATGGCCGTGATGACTCCCGCGTGGTCCGCCTCAATTTTATTCATCATTTTCATCGCTTCGACAATGCACAAAGCATCACCCACTTTAACCGTTTGCCCCACTGCTACAAAAGGTTTTTCTCCCGGGCTCGGGCGGCGATAAAACAGGCCGACCATCGGTGAGCGAACCTGATGACCACAGGGGCCAGACGGTGTGGTGACTGTCGGCACGTCGATGGGTCGTGGAAAGGGGGCTAGCGAGGGGGTGACTGCCGTGATGGCAGATGGTTGCAGCAGCGGGGTGGAGCGGATGCGAACCGACTCTTTCCCCTCACTGATCTCCAACTCATCAATGCCTGTTTGCTTGACTAGTTCAACCAACTGCTTAATTTTTTCAATATCCATCAAGAGTGGTACCCTTTATTATGAGGAGTGACGTTGCAAGTAGCGCCAGGCTGCCTGCAAAGCACACTGATAGCCGTCAGCGCCTAAACCGCTAATGGTTCCAACCGCCAGATCAGAGAGATACGAAAGGTGACGAAACGGTTCTCGAGCATAAATATTAGAGAGGTGGATTTCAATAAAAGGCACTTGAACTGCCTCAAGCGCATCTCGCAGGGCAATGCTACTGTGGGTAAAGGCTGCGGCATTCAACAATAAAAAATCAACCTGATCTCGCGCCTGTTGCACGGCCTCTACCAGCAGATGCTCTGCGTTAAATTGCTGATGCTGCAGGGCGACCCCTAATTCATTGGCTTGTTGCTGAAGTAGTGCCACAAGCTCTGACAGGCTAACAGTACCATACTGAGCCGGATCGCGCCAACCCAGTAAATTGAGATTGGGACCATTCAACAGTAACATACGCCAGACACGTGCCATGGGTCGATCGCCTCTGAAAAAAATTAAATCAGACGAAAACAAAATAGCGCACTATAATGGGATTTTCATCGGTTGGCTATTCTTTTAAGCCACTAAAAATTCTGGCAAGGTTGGTCACTGTGCATTCAGTCAGGTGATGACAATCAACAAACTCATGAATAAGCGTGTTAAGGACATCAGCTCCCTCAGCAGGTGTCGGGTTTATGGAAATCAATTCGTGCACTGGCGATGGCTGAGTAAGCTTGGTCATTGAAAGGCATTCTGCTCTTTATTATGCGGCGTAGTAGGGTAATTCATTTATTATGTTTAGAAAAATTCGTGGTCTATTTTCTAGTGACTTGTCTATCGACTTAGGCACTGCCAATACCTTGATTTATGTGAAAGGTCAAGGAATTGTCCTCAATGAGCCCTCAGTGGTGGCGATTCGGCAAGATCCTGCCGGCTCTCACAAAAGTATTGCAGCTGTGGGTCATGAAGCCAAACAGATGTTAGGACGCACACCTGGTAATATTGCTGCGATTCGCCCCATGAAAGATGGCGTGATTGCTGACTTTTTTATCACTGAAAAGATGTTGCAATATTTTATTAAGCAGGTCCACAGCAATAGTTTTATCCGTCCCAGTCCTCGCGTGCTGATCTGTGTTCCCGTCGGTGCCACCCAAGTGGAGCGTCGTGCTATCCGCGAGTCAGCCCAGGGTGCTGGCGCTCGTGAAGTATTCCTGATTGAGGAGCCGATGGCCGCTGCTATTGGGGCTAATCTGCCGGTTTCTGAAGCCCTAGGCTCTATGGTGGTCGATATCGGTGGCGGGACTACCGAGGTTGCGGTCATCTCGCTCAACGGGGTGGTCTACTCCTCCTCAGTCCGTATTGGTGGCGATCGGTTTGATGAGTCCATTATCAATTATGTGCGCCGTAATTATGGATCGTTGATTGGTGAGGCCACTGCGGAACGTATCAAACATGGCATCGGTTCGGCCTATCCGGGCGATACTGTTCGGGAAATTGAGGTGCGGGGGCGCAATCTGGCTGAAGGGGTCCCTCGAGGCTTCACTCTGAACTCGAATGAAATTCTGGAAGCGCTGCAGGAGCCGTTAGCGGGTATTGTCAGCGCAGTCATGACCGCTTTAGAGCAGTGTCCTCCCGAATTGGCCTCGGATATCTCTGAGCGAGGGATGGTACTGACCGGTGGTGGCGCTCTGTTGCATCATTTAGATTGTTTATTGCGGGAAGAGACCGGTATTCCTGTGTTTATCGCGGAGGATCCACTGACTTGTGTAGCCCGTGGTGGTGGGAAAGCACTGGATATGATCGATCTGTATGGGAGTCATCTCTTTAGTGATGAGTAGACGACCTGATCGGACACCAGCTTAACGCCGATACTGAACAGCCACGAGGTTATGAAACCGCTATTTAACAAACGCTCTTCCTTAGAAGTACGCCTGTTGGGTGCCCTCATTGCTGCCAGCGCTTTCATGCTCATAGACAGTCGGTGGGCACCATTTGCCGACATACGCCGTTATTTAGATACGGTTCTCACGCCGCTGTACTACGTAGCCAATAGCCCCTGGCGGCTAGTCGCCGACTGCTCAGCCTATTTTATGACGCATAGCCAACTGCAGTCAGACAACCAGGCATTGCGGCAGGTATTACTGCTTCAACAGAGCGATCTGTTGTTTCTGGAGCAGCTGCAGCAAGAGAATAGTCGTTTACGAAAACTGCTAGACACACCGGTACGGCAACCACAACGCAAGATGATAGCCCGTTTGCTGGCCGCCGAGTTTAATCCCAACAGCCATCAAATACTCCTGGATAAGGGATCGCTACAGGGCGTTTATAAGGGACAACCGGTGATTAATGACAAAGGGGTCGTGGGCCAAGTCGTCGTGGTGAATCGTGGCAGCAGCCGTGTATTGTTGATCAGTGATATGACGCATGCTATCCCGGTCCGTATAGCGCGGACTGGTCATCTTACAATAGCCCAAGGGAGTGGCGAACTCTCAAGTCTACAGCTGGCTCTGCTGCCATTGTCTACCGATATCCAACCGGGTGATCAGTTGGTGACGTCCGGATTAGATGGCCGTTTTCCAGAGGGCTACCCGGTGGCAGAGATCAGCACAGTAACTATCGATCAACAACGGGCGCAGATTCTGGTCAAAACCAGAACGGCCGCAGCCCTAGAACAGCTCCATTCCGTATTGCTGCTGTGGCCTGAATCTGCAGAGCGATCAGGTTAAGGGATGAATACCCCTTCAGGTCTGCGGGACCCCCTAATCCTCTGGATATCTTTTATCCTTGTGCTGATATTACAGGTGATTGCCTGCCCCAAACCTTTTGACAAAGTTCCGGCTTCATGGCTACCGATGCTATTAATCTATTGGGTCTTGAGCAGGCCAGAGTGTGTCAATATTGGCACAAGTTTCTATATCGGATTGATCTGGGATCTCGAATTAGGCAGCCTACTGGGTGTGCGGGCCTTAGCGCTTTCGCTGCTCGCCTATAGTGTAGCCAGCAACACAGCCTTACTCCGTAACCTGACGCTCAGTCAACAAACAGTGCTGATCATACCCTTGATCTTAGCAACGCATGGACTCATTTTTTGTATAGAGCGCCTGCTGTCACAGGCGCTTTTTTCGTCACAGCTGTTTTGGAGTGTTTTGATTAGTGGGCTCTTATGGCCGGGTTTGTTTTTATTGCTGCAAAAACTCCGTGGCCAATGGAAAATCTATTAGGTGTTTTCCAGTCTTATCCAACATGCAATGAGTCTGAAGGAGGGGTTGTTTCTAACCTGAAATGACCCAAAAAGTGGCAAAAAGCTAATTTTTGCTCATGATGGAGAGCTGAAAACCATCATGAACGTTAATGAACTCAGTACCATTCAACCACTATCCAGCTTTCTGGCAGGCACTCAGCCAGTCATTTTCTGTATCGATGAAGCTAAGAGGGCCGTTGATCAAACTATCAGTAAGAGGTTGTCTAAATTCGCTTACAGTAGCCTCAACAAGCGCAGTAAGGGGATGGTGATCGCTTACCTCTGTTCGTCAGGTTCTGGGCTCACCCTATCCCCAAACATTTTGCGTCCGCACTCAACCGTTGCCATCGTCTGATCTTGCCACCTTTTTTTAGACACAGAGAAGAGAAACCTTAAGCGACCTGGGATAACCAATTTTTTTCAAAATTTACAGGAGACAGATAGCCTAGCGTTGAGTGCCGTCTCTGTCGGTTATAAAACACTTCTACGTATTCAAAAATGCTCAATTTGGCTTGTTCTCTGCTCTCAAAACGTTCAAAGTGGGTGTGCTCTGTTTTTAAGGTATGGAAAAAACTCTCTGCTACTGCATTGTCATAACAATTGCCCGTACTACTCATGCTAAGCGTTATCTGGTGATGCGCCGATACAGCCTTGAATCCTTTGCTGGTATACTGGCTGCCTCGGTCGGAGTGGTGGATGAGACCTGCAGCAGGCTTCCTCCGTGTTATTGCCTGGCGTAATGCTGCGGCTACTAACTCGGTGGTCATGTGAGCTTGCATATCCATCCCCACGATACTACGAGAGAACAGGTCCAGTACGATAGCAACATACAACCATCCCTCTTGGGTCGGAATATAGGTAATATCTGCTGCCCAGTATTGATCAGGGCGAGTGGCTGTGAACTTCTGCTTGAGTAAATTAGGCGCCACTGCGGCCTTTGGATCGACTATTGTGGTTACCTTAAATCGTTTTTTCATCTTAGCCGCAATATGGGCTGCTTTCATTAGCCGACAAACCCGTTTGCGTGAACAGCGCTCACCTCTAGCTCGTAACTCAGCATGGATACGTGGGCTACCGTAAATTTGGTTGCTTATGGTATAAACCTCTTTAATTTCAGATATTAAACGCTCATCCTCACAATAGCGCTTGGATGGCTCAGCCTTGATAAACTGATAATAGCCACTGCGGGATACACCTAACACGTTGGACATCCTCTCTACGCTGAATTCCCCAGCATGCTTTTGCATAAACTGGTATTTTACTTGCGGGCCACTGAGAAGATGCCCAAGGCTTTTTTTAGGATATCCCTCTCTTCACGTGCTATCGCCAATTCTTTCCGCAATTGACTGAGCTCAGCATCAGACGCTTTCAGGTATCCTTTGCCCGGGAAAGCCTCTGCACCATCCTTGTTATGCTGATGGACCCACCCTGCCAATGTACTCTTGGGAACTCCCAATTCCTCGCTCAATTGACAGAGCGTTTTACCAGTGCTGTGATACAGCTTTACCGCATTCAGCTTGAATTCCTTATCATAGCTCCTTGATTCCCCTTGATTCATAACTTCACCTCAAAAAGTAACAAAAAATTATACGCTTTGTTCCTCTTCGTTGTGTCCGTTAAAGGGTAGCAAGATCAGTCGTTATCTAATGCCTGACAGTAACTACCAGAGACCTTGCTTCTTCCCAGCAAGGGTAAAGAGCGTAAACAGTACCCTGACGACTCTATGATGACGCCATATGACAAATTTAAATCACTGTCGAATGCGGTAAACTATCTCAAACCAGGCGTTTCTTTAGCGGCTCTGGATAAGTTAGCGATGAGTATCAATGATAGGCAGGCTTCTCAGCAACTTCAGCAGGCTAAAAGAACATTATTTAAACAAATCCATGAGCAAAGGCAGGCCAGCTGACACTAACACCCTTCAGACTCATTTGAGGATTGGAATACACTCCACTACCAATTTTTTCCCCATTCGTGTTGAATTTAAATAAAATATTTTTTCTGCTGTTTTAAGGGTTTTTTCATGGTAAGTTCACCCCATACGAGTTGATTATATCAAAAAATTTTTAGTGATGGTCAACAGAACAACCACCAATACGCCTTATTTTTCAGAGAATAAGCCCTCGTGGACTGTATTAAACGGCCCTGATCACATCAGAGACACGGCGCTCAGACAGCACCACTCCTCCCGCTGTTGGATAGGATCGAAGGTAAAGTGGTAGGGTGTATAGGCAGCCAGCACCGCTTCGACTTGATCGATGAGAATGCCTGAGAGTACCAAATGGCCTCCGGGCCGCACCAGGCCAGCGATCTGCGGAGCCAGCTGTTTGAGGGGCTCGGCCAAAATATTGGCTAGCACCACATCAGCTGAGAACTCCGCCGGTGGCACCTCTGCAGTCAGCAGCAGCAAGCGATCGGCTACCCCGTTGCGTTGGGCATTATCGCGACTCGCTTGCAGTGCTTGTGGCTCCTGGTCGATCCCGAGTGCACTGAGGGCGCCTAACTTCAGTGCAGCAATGGCTAAAATCCCGGAGCCACAACCAAAGTCCACCACCCGTTTGCCTTTGAGTGGGTGTGTGGCCAACCACGTCAAACAGAGCGCAGTAGTCGGGTGACTGCCAGTGCCAAAAGCAAGCCCTGGATCGAGCAGTACCGTGATGGCCGCCGGATCGGCTACGGTCTGCCAACTGGGAGAGATCCATAACCGTTCTCCGAATCGCTGTGGAGTCCAATGGGCTAAGGCTTCTCGCTCCCAGGCTCTATCGTCTACACGCTCCACCAGCGGATGGAGTCGTTGCCCTGGAGCTAGGGCGGCTTCTAGGGCAGCAACCACCACGGTCAAGTCGCTCCCTTCAGGATAGAGGGCTACCAGCTCAGTGTGTCCCCATAAACGGGTCTCCCCCGGGAGTGGTTCAAACACTGGGGTATCTTGAGCGTCCTGCCAGGTAACGGCCGCCGCCCCCTGCGCTAAACAGGCTTCACCTGCCGCCGCCGCTTGGCCTGCGGTCACGCCTAATTTTAACTGGATCCAAGCCATGCATGCCTCATAATGATAGGACTTTTCACGAATTTTTTAAAACGTCTTTGACAGCATCACTCATCTAATAACCATAATAGGAGTAAGATATGGCTGGTGATCACGGCAGTGTACCAAGGTTGAATCATCATCGTAGTCATTATTGACACCTCCCCCACAGAATTTTTTAAAAAGCAGTACTACGTTGCCTTAAGAAGTGGTTACTGAACAACCGTTCTGGATTCCTCAAAAAAGATACCTTCTGTAACAGATTTTGGAATAGATTGCTGGGTAGCCCACAGTGCATTAAGCATGTTGAATCTTTTACCCTAGACTAGCGGCCATTATTTTATTGACTGAAATTATCAACGGTAGGATCCTACGATAGGTTCTCAATGCACAGCTGCCTATTCAGAAAAAAACCTGAATAAGCTTCATAGCACACGCCTGGTAGGCATAATAGTCGAATGAATGTGAAGCAGTGCCTAATCGCTCTCAAAGCGCGACAGGACATTAGAGGGGGTAGTAGTGGTAGCGCCCAACAGGGGCCAATCACTGTTCTGGTCTAATTTGCAGGTTCCGATTATAGGATACAAATTGACTGCATAACCGCCGCCGCGGTCTTGTTCTGGACCAGAACACATCGACCTAATCTAGCAGCTAGGTCGATGTGGGTTATCTATGACGCTAGATTAATAGTAACCGAGAAATTTCCACCATAATAAGCCGATGGTCATGAAGATAACTTGATGGATCACACTCACAATAAATCCAACACGCCACCAGATCCCGGTTGGAACAAAGCCTGAACCAAACAAGATCGGCCCTCTAGCGCTGGCATATTGCGTGATAGAACAGAACAATCCGCTGGAAAAAGCGAGCATTAAAGCGGCCGGTAGCGCCGGGATGCCTAACTGAACACCCATCATCAAAAAGACGGAGTAGAGTGCTGCGATCTGCGCATTGCCGCTGGCAAAAAAGTAATGGATATAAAAATAAGCGGTGTTCAGGACCAATAGCACCCAGAGCCAGTGCACGCCAACCATCCAGCTTCCAATCGTGCTACCAATGTGATGACCTAGCCAGGTCGTAAACCCTAGTGTCTTGATCATATTGGCCATCATTAATAGTGCCGAAAACCAGATTAAGGTGTCCCAAGCCCCTTTTTCACTCTTCACCTCCTCCCAGGTGAGTACCCCACTGAGTAGAAGCATGGAGAGACCAATACAAGCGGTTTGCGTGGCATCAATCCCTAGGCGGCCGCCAAAAATCCACAACCCTAATAACACAACAAAGGTGCCTAACATCAACCCTTCACCACGTCTGATGGAGCCCATTTGCTGCAGTTCAGCTCGTGCCAGAGCTGGCGCGTTAGGGGTCTGCTTGATCTCAGGATTGGTCAGCCAATATACCACCAAGGGGATCAGCAAGAGGCAGATCAGACAGGGCACACTGGCTGCTACCACCCACTTACCCCAACTCAGATCGACCCCAGCATCACCAGCCAATTTCACCGCAATTAAATTACCGGCATAAGCTGTCATAAACAAAGTAGAGGTAATGTCATTCACATTACTCACACAAAGAATTAAAAATGTTCCTATTTTGTTACGAGAAGCATCTTCTGGATTAGAGTCAAAGTTGCGTGCTAAAGCCGACGCAATAGGATAAATCACCCCACCGCAGCGAGCCACATTACTAGGCATAGCGGGCGCTAAAATGAAATCAGTGGCTGCTAGACTATAGGCTAGACCCAAAGTGCGTTTCCCAAACAGACTGACTAACAGCAGGGCAATTCGTCGTCCTAATCCGGTCTTAATAAAACCTCGGGCAATCAAAAAGGCAACGACTACTAGCCATAACAGCGGGCTTTTAAACTCACCCAATGCAGTTTCCACTGCTGCCGTTGACGACGCACCGCCTGCGGCATTGGTGAGGGCAAATATCGTAATGCCAATAAAGCCAATCGCCCCTAAAGGTAACACCTTTAGCACAATGGCAACGATAGTCGCCATGAAAATAATGGCCGAGTGCCATGCGGGGAGACTCAAGCCTTGAGGGGGTGCTATATGCCAGAAGAGCAGGCTCGTAGCCACTAGCAGCAACAACCCCAGCCAGGAAGTTTTTTCAGTGTGATGTTTAGCCATTGAATCCTCTCAAAGATAGTCATCTAACCAATAGCTTGCCCATCAGCCCGCTATGAAACTTTTGAGAATTTTTAACAATCTTTAATGCTACAATAGAAGCCGCTGGTTTGCGTGGTCTGCCGTTATGTTGATGACAACAGTAGAATCGAGATTATAGGTGTTTTATACAATAATGACCTCTTTTTCTTCACTTTCTCCCTCTCCCTCTTCCTCTTCCTCTCCTAACCAGTCATTAATCAAAATATTAGGTTGGAGTGCTCTCTCTACGGCAGTCAAATTTGGCCAAGGGGTTGTGGTTCTCAAACTATTAGCCGTTCAATTAGGACCTGAAGGGCTTGGGCGTGTCAGTAATATTATGTTCCTATCGTGGGCACTCGATCTGCTCTCGGGGTTGGCAATCTTTAACGGCATCAATAAGTATGTTGCAGAATTTCGTGATGATCCACAACGGCTACAATCACTATTAGGCACAGCATCCGCTATGATTCTGAGTGTTTCCACGGTGGTGGCGTTGGTATTGCTAATAGCGACACGACGCGTCAGCCACTGGTTAGGTGCTCCAGGAGAGTATCTCTGGCTGATCAAAAGCATTGCCATTATCCAATTTGCTATTGCTGGAGCTAATCTGCTGCCTGCCATGCTAAAAGGGGCAGGTGATGCCACCGGTAGTTCGTTATCAGCCATGGGAGGATACCTACTAGGCCTCATCGCTTTCTGGTTAGCTATCCAGCATTTTGGTTATCGAGGGGCTCAATTGGGCTTAGCCCTCATGCCTGCCTGGTCACTCATCCCCACGAGTATTATTTTTTACCGACGTATCCGCCTCCCGATACAGTGGCTCAAACCAACCTGGAACCCGCCATTAGCCAGATCTTTGCTTAGATTTAGCGTCATGACCTTTACCAGCACGCTCCTAGGCTGGAAGAGTTTTTGTATGGTCAGGGACCTTCTAACCAATTATGACGGCTGGGTAGAAGTAGGCCTCTGGGAGGCCATGCATAAATTTTCAGAAAATTATGTTCAAATAGTCACCACTTTCTTATCCGTCTACCTGCTGCCTCTTCTGTCGTATACACAGCACAAGCCAGCGATTGTGCGGACCATTGTCCGGACATTACGCTTTATTCTGCCGATAGCGGTAGGGAGCGGTTTACTCCTGTGGGTGCTACGGGATGGGTTAATTCGACAGCAATTCTCCCCCGAATTCGGCGCTTTGCGTGATCTCTGTATCTGGCAGCTCAGTGCGGATGTCTTCAGGATTGGTTCAGCGGTCTTTAGGAGTTTTATTTTAAGTAAAGCATTGTTGCCTTTCTACCTCCTCTCAGAACTGATCCTCTTTCTCCTGACTCTCATTTTTTCTCATCAATTCGTTCCTACTCAGGGTGTACTAGGGGCGTTGCAAGCCCATTTGGCTACCCACTCGATCTACTTTATTCTCTGTTTATCGGTTGGGGCTTACTATGCTCGGAGGATTCGGCTGAAAGATTTAGTTTGAAAATAGACGTAGGCCATTTGATTTTTTCAGACTTTCCAGGTATCTTGCAACACCTCGCTAGGCAACTGTATTGTCGCCTAACGACGAGAGTAGCATCTGTGCGCCCGTAGCTCAGCTGGATAGAGCGCTGCCCTCCGGAGGCAGAGGTCACAGGTTCGAATCCTGTCGGGCGCACCAACGTTGATAACTGTTTATGGTGGCTATAGCTCAGTTGGTAGAGCCCCGGATTGTGATTCCGGTTGTCGTGGGTTCGAGTCCCATTAGCCACCCCATGTTTTGACTGATAGCCCCTATCAGTTTGTGCGAAGGTGGCGGAATTGGTAGACGCGCTAGCTTCAGGTGTTAGTGTCCTCTAGGATGTGAGGGTTCGAGTCCCTCTCTTCGCACCACAATTTACACTCGGTGAGTAGCGCAGCTTGGTAGCGCATCTGGTTTGGGACCAGAGGGTCGGAGGTTCGAATCCCTCCTCACCGACCATTTTTTTCTTTGACCTCAGTGGCTTCTTGCTATCTACTTTCGCCTTTCTCACTCATTTCAGAACCTGATGCTTTAGATCACTACACCGATCTATCCCTATCTGTCATGAATGGTACTGATCATGACAGGAATAGTTCGTATCAAAATAAGCAGTATTAGTTGTATCCAGGGTCTCTAGCAAACAACAGCAGCGGCATGAACTAGCCTTCTGCCCGCTTAGGGTCAACAGGGATCTCTACTCCGATGGCTTGCATTATCATTTTTTCTCGGGATCTTCTTGCTTTTTGTTTGATCTGAGCAATTTGATCGGGGGTAAGCCAGGGTTGGAGACAATCTATTTTTTCTCTATTCACGAGATAAGTGATTATCGAACTGATATTTCGGTAATCTGTCAGTGTCAACTGCTGTTGGGGTTTCTGTAATTTTCCCGCTATCAATATCTGATTTTTCTCTAAAATTATGGCCAGTCGATGATGTTGGCTAGCGGTCGAAATATTAACAGCCCTCCAAGGACCCAAAGAGGCTGTGAACAATAAAATGGGCAGGCTTAACAATACGTATTTAGGAACTTCATCAGCTTTTCTTAAAAGTGAAACGCCTGTTGAAAATATTAACCAAATCAAAAGTAAGAGACAAAAATAACGGGGTTCTGTGATGCCATAGCGATAAATACGAGTCCCCAGTGCCACAGAAAATGCCAACAGGTGGAGAGGTAACAACTTAAAAAAATGCCTTCCAAATGCACCAATTATACTTTGATGATGGTGTATAGGATAACTCAACAAGTAGGTGATAATGCCTAGACAACCAAATATAGAGGTTAACAAAATAATACGATTTTTTAGAAGATTATAAGTGAAAGTGGCTTTTAACAGATAAACCCATATGATTACTGTGTAAATCAATAACATTGGTGCTATGAGGTAATTTAAAATAGTGTTAATGTATTTTAACTCGCAATGATCTAGGTTATCGATTTTTTTTGGAATACCTGACATAAATACAATATGAAAAATAGTTGTAAAAGTAATACAACGAATATCTACGAACAGATTGTCATAAAAAACAAAGTCAAAAAGCTGTTCAATGCTTTTCAGTATAAAGAACAGACACAGGTATAAAACGCTGGAGCTCAATATCGAAAAGCAGAGATGTGAGCAGAGCTTATAAATAAAGTTCCAGCTTTGTAAGCTAAAGCTGGGTTTATAAAAACAGGGGGTTGCTACTAGGCTAAAAAAAAGCCCTGTTACTAAAAATCCTGAGGTACAAATTAGTTCAATTGACGTAGGACGTGTATAGAGGTACCACGCTATCGTAGAGAACAAAGTAGTTCCCAAAAAATAGACACTGTTTAACGATTCTTTGCGATATTCCATAAACAGTTTTAAAACAATAAAAAACAAAAAACCAAATAATAGAATATGACAATATTTACCAAAATTCTGTATCACGCTGTGTGGTAACCAAAAACGGCTGCTATCGAAACAATACAAACAAAAGTAACAGATTAAGAGACTAAAAATGGTTGGCAAAGGAAAGCGCTGCAGGGTTTTTAGTGTGTTTTGATAAACCATAGTGATATTTTTTATTAACATCTATTTAATCTCCAGCGAGCTTGAGGATAGTGATTCCTTTCAAAGGTTACTGTTGAAAACAGGGGATACACCTCCCTTTGATTTAGAGGATTACACTCCCCTAGTCAATACATGAAGCATGAACCCACTGATCAGCCAAGCGGCTACTCCAATAATCGCTGGGTAGACCCAATAAGCGATCTGAGCCGCCAGCAGCAGCGCGGCACAGAGCAGCAGGGTCGTTCCCAGTTGAGACCAGTAGCGTGCCACCCTATCACGCTGTCGGTGCTGAGCGGCCGCTGATTGCTGTAGGAGTTGACGCTGTAGGCACTGCTGTTGCTGTAGGGTCTCATGCAGCAGTCCAGGCAGCTGTGGTAGCTGATCTAACCAGAGCGGTGCTTTCTCCTTGAGGCGACGCCAGCAGGCAGACCAACCCATCTGATCACGCATCCAGGACTCTAAAAAGGGTTTTGCTGTGGTCCAGAGATCCAGCTGAGGATAGAGTTGTCGGCCTAGTCCCTCGACATAGAGCAGCGTCTTCTGCAGCAGTAGCAGCTGAGGTTGGATCGGCATATTAAATCGTTGTGCGGTGCTAAACAGTGACAGTAACACCTGACCAAAAGAGATCTCCCCCAGTGGTTTTTGAAAAATCGGTTCGCAAATCGTTCGGATAGCCGCTTCAAAGGCTTCGATATTGGTTTCACGAGGGACCCAGCCAGCGGTAACATGCAACGTAGCGACTTGACGGTAATCTCGATTAAAAAAGGCTAGAAAGTTGCTGGCCAGGTAGTGTTGATCTTGGCGGCTGAGAGAGCCCACAATGCCATAATCTACCCCAATATACTGGGGATCATGCGGGTGCTCATAGCTGACAAAAATATTACCGGGATGCATATCAGCATGAAACAGGCTGTCACGGAAGACTTGGGTGAAGAAGATCTCTACCCCCCGCTCTGCTAGCCGCTGCAGATCGATACCTTGGGCTTGCAGCTTGGGAATATCCGAGATGGGAATGCCGTGAATACGTTCCATCACCAATAGCCCCTCTCGGCAGTAATCCACAAAGACTTCTGGTATATAGAGCAGAGGGCTATTGGTAAAATTGCGGCGTAATTGGATAGCATTCGCCGCTTCCCGTAGCAAATTCAGCTCATCCAACAACGTTTTTTCATACTCCTGGACCACCTCCAGCGGTCGTAGACGCTGACCGTCCGGCCACCAGCACTGAATGAAGCGTGCTAACCCATACAGCAGCCGAATATCCGCTAGTAACAGCGCCCGCACCCCCGGTCTAATCACCTTTAAAACCACTGCACGTCCAGGGACTTTTAAATACGCAGTATGGACTTGCGCCACAGAAGCGCAAGCGAGCGGCTGCTCATCAAAGTGATCAAACCACTGCGTTAATGGTCCTCCCAGCAGCTGTTCAATCGTTGCCTGCGCGATGGTCGCATCAAAGGGGGGGACTTGATCTTGCAGCAGTGCTAATTGATCAGCGACCGCAACCGGCAACAGATCACGGCGTGTCGAGAGCATCTGACCCAACTTAATCCAAATAGGACCGAGTTCCTGCAGCGCTAAACGTAAGCGCACACCTAGGGGGTGATGTCGATAAGCGCGATCGCGGAACCAGAACAGCCGACCGGCCAAGTAAAGTGGCAGCTTGAGGGTGTACAACGGGATCAACGTCACCAGTTCGTAGCGTATTAACAGGCGCGCAATCTGGTAGAGACGCCGAAGATCACTCAGTCTCATGAGCGGTACAGATTAAGGCAGTGACTGGAGGTAGGGGTAAAGCCTGTAACCGGTTGGCTAGTCGCTGGGTCTCTGCTTGTAACTGGGCGATCGCCTGGAAAAAAGGGACCGCCTCTGCACGACTAGGCAGCAAGCGCCACACTTCAACGAGCAGTTCACGTAACCAGTCTCGCCGCTGCTGAGCCTGCTGTTGTACTAATCGCTGTGTGCGCCGAATGCGTCGCACCACGGCATGAGCCACGACATCACCCACCGAACGCGACAACTGCTCTTCTAGATCCCAGTCGATCAGCGTGAACCAACTGACTAAGCGTTGTAACAGTATTAAGTCGCCTTCAATATCCAGTTGACCAGCACGGATTAACGGAATCAGTTGATTGGGATCACGCAGTTTGAGTAGCGCCGATAAGCGGGCAGTGATCCGACAATCGAAAGGGTGATCACCGTTAGCCACCACAACGAAGGCTTGCTCTTGGATCTGTAGCGTTAGGGGGGTAGCCAGCTCGGATAGCTTGCATTGCACCCTGATGCCAGCTAAACGGCTGAGCTGTGATCTGGTATCAATATTGTTTGATAAGAGAATATTAAGGAGTTTCCCTACTGCCGCGGCGACTAATGAAGCACTCACGGTGATCCGCGCTCCTTAAACTCGATAGCCACGATGTAGTGCCACAATGCCGCCCGTTAAATTATGGTGGCTGATCTGTTCAAATCCCGCCTGTTGTAACAGCAGGGTGAGCTGGTGTTGATCGGGGTGCCGGCGGATCGACTCGACCAAATAGCGGTATCCTTCGCGGTTATTAGCGACCCACTGCCCTAAGCACGGTAGCAGCGCAAAAGAGTAGCGATCATAAACGCACTGCAGCCAAGGGTAGATCGGCTTGGAAAACTCTAATACCAGTAGCCGTCCTCCTGGTTTGAGCACCCGCCACATGGCCGACAAAGCTTGTGTTTTATTGGTGACATTGCGTAGGCCAAAGGCGATAGTCACACAATCAAAATAGCGATCGGGAAAGGGTAAGGCTTCAGCATCCGCTTGCACGTAATGAACATTCCCCAGAATCCCCCGGTCGCGCAGCTTGTCACGCCCAACTTTGAGCATCATTAAATTGATATCCGCTAAAATAACCTGGCCTGTCGCTCCCACCAGGGGGGCTAACTGCAAGGCCAAATCACCGGTACCCCCGGCCAAATCCAGCACCCGCTGCCCGACACTGAGGCCGCTACAGTCGACTGCAAAGCGCTTCCAACGACGGTGTAGTCCCAATGACATCAGATCATTCATCACATCGTATCGGTTAGCCACGGCACTAAAAATCTGTGCCACCCGGGCGGTTTTTTCCTCAGGGGAGACCGTTTGAAAACCAAAATCGGTCTTCGAAGGTGGTGGATTACTCATGGGTTTCTTGATAGATCGGGCAGGCTGGCAAGAACAGATCGGTGACGAACAGTGAGCCTTGTGGCAGCATTAAGCGTGAACGCCTGGCCCACCAGGGTTGCCTGGGGGGAGCGGCCACTCTAGTCACTAGTACCAGCGGCGGTGTAACGACTGCCACCTCAATGTCCGATCGTTGTGGTGGCACCGGTAGGTTAAATAGTCGCTCCCCTAATGGGGTGGTTCCCAAGGTCGTCAATCCTAATTCCGCGTGCTCCAGCAGGGGTTGCGGGATGAGCGTGCGGCCGTAGAGCCAAGGCATCCCATCAGCAATCATCAAGACTTCACGTAGCCAGACTACATCAACCGACCGTGGCAGCACCAAAGCCTCAGCACCTAAGTCGCGGCTGGCCACCCTCCCTTCAAAACAGCATTCAATCTGCAGACAACGGCTCCGTTGTTTAAATTTAGCGGTGGTCGAACGCATATCGTGTAGCCAGCCGGCCACGGATGCTGGCAACACAGCCAAGGAGTGGGTAAACCAGTCGCATTGCGGCAGTAGGGGAGTGGAGCGTGCTGGCTGTCGATCGGTCATGCGGTCTCCTACTGAGCAGTGACTAAAAGGGTATTGGACATTCTAATGGTTTATGCCTGCGGATAACAGCAGGCAGTGGCCAATCCTGGGCTGTTCGGGTGGGCATCGCCCCTCCATCGGATAAAAAAGTGTGTTACGCTATCGACTGATCTGAATCTCTTACCAAGAGCCCTACCGCATGTCAACGATCAGCGAACTAACCCGAGCTCGGCGTACGCGACTGCAACAACAGCTGCAACACGATCAAGGGGTGCTGGTACGCTTAGCCTTACGTGAAGATTTAGGGGGTAGCCTCGAGGCAGCGGCTGATCTCACCGCACAGTTGATCCCAGCGACACAATCGGCCACTGCACTGATTAAAACCCGTGAGGCTGGAGTTTTTTGTGGGCGGGCTTGGGTCGAGACGCTATTCACTGAATTAGATCCCCAAGTCACGCTGGAGTGGCAGGTTGCAGAGGGCGAGCCGTTAGTCGCCGAGCAATCCCTCTGTTACCTCAAGGGCAGCGCCCGCAGCCTGCTCACTGCTGAACGAACCGCGCTCAATTTTCTGCAAACCCTCTGTGGCGTCGCCACACAAGTACAGCGCTACGTGGCCCAACTCGCAGGGACCCCTACCCGCTTATTAGATACCCGAAAAACAGTACCGGGGTGGCGGAGTGCCCTGAAATATGCGGTACTGTGTGGTGGTGGTAATAACCACCGTTTAGGGTTAGCCGATGCTTTTCTGATCAAAGAGAACCATATTATGGCTGCTGGCTCAATTGCCCAGGCGCTCCAGCAGGCACGGCAGATCGATGCAACGGCTTTCCTCGAAGTAGAGGTAGAAACACTAGAGGAGCTTCAGCAAGCGTTAGCCGCTCAAGCCCCCGGGATTATGCTCGATAACTTCCCACTACCCTGGGTGCGGGAGGCGGTACAGCTCACGGCAGGACGCGCACTCCTTGAAGTCTCCGGCAACCTCACCTTAGAGACGATCCGGGACTACGCTGTGTGTGGGGTGGATTTTATCTCGGTTGGCGCGCTCACCAAACATATCCATGCGCTCGATCTCTCCATGCGCTTTATTGGATAGTGGCTACCAGGATACCCAGGGTGGTTCGTAAGAAGAGAGACTATAGAAGGTCAGACTTCACGTGACCGTTATGAGGGCTGCTTCTTTTTTCTACAGGCCATCGCGGCTAACTGTGATCTTGCCACCTTTTTTTAGACACAGAGAAGAGAAACCTTAAGCGACCTGGGATAACCAATTTTTTTCAAAATTTACAGGAGACAGATAGCCTAGCGTTGAGTGCCGTCTCTGTCGGTTATAAAACACTTCTACGTATTCAAAAATGCTCAATTTGGCTTGTTCTCTGCTCTCAAAACGTTCAAAGTGGGTGTGCTCTGTTTTTAAGGTATGGAAAAAACTCTCTGCTACTGCATTGTCATAACAATTGCCCGTACTACTCATGCTAAGCGTTATCTGGTGATGCGCCGATACAGCCTTGAATCCTTTGCTGGTATACTGGCTGCCTCGGTCGGAGTGGTGGATGAGACCTGCAGCAGGCTTCCTCCGTGTTATTGCCTGGCGTAATGCTGCGGCTACTAACTCGGTGGTCATGTGAGCTTGCATATCCATCCCCACGATACTACGAGAGAACAGGTCCAGTACGATAGCAACATACAACCATCCCTCTTGGGTCGGAATATAGGTAATATCTGCTGCCCAGTATTGATCAGGGCGAGTGGCTGTGAACTTCTGCTTGAGTAAATTAGGCGCCACTGCGGCCTTTGGATCGACTATTGTGGTTACCTTAAATCGTTTTTTCATCTTAGCCGCAATATGGGCTGCTTTCATTAGCCGACAAACCCGTTTGCGTGAACAGCGCTCACCTCTAGCTCGTAACTCAGCATGGATACGTGGGCTACCGTAAATTTGGTTGCTTATGGTATAAACCTCTTTAATTTCAGATATTAAACGCTCATCCTCACAATAGCGCTTGGATGGCTCAGCCTTGATAAACTGATAATAGCCACTGCGGGATACACCTAACACGTTGGACATCCTCTCTACGCTGAATTCCCCAGCATGCTTTTGCATAAACTGGTATTTTACTTGCGGGCCACTGAGAAGATGCCCAAGGCTTTTTTTAGGATATCCCTCTCTTCGCGTGCTATCGCCAATTCTTTCCGCAATTGACTGAGCTCAGCATCAGACGCTTTCAGGTATCCTTTGCCCGGGAAAGCCTCTGCACCATCCTTGTTATGCTGATGGACCCACCCTGCCAATGTACTCTTGGGAACTCCCAATTCCTCGCTCAATTGACAGAGCGTTTTACCAGTGCTGTGATACAGCTTTACCGCATTCAGCTTGAATTCCTTATCATAGCTCCTTGATTCCCCTTGATTCATAACTTCACCTCAAAAAGTAACAAAAAATTATACGCTTTGTTCCTCTTCGTTGTGTCCGTTAAAGGGTAGCAAGATCAGTAGGAGCTGACTAATCTCACTTAAGAGGGTGGAGTCCTGAAGATAAGCTATCGTACGGTCACCATGCCAAGGTATCGAGTTGCTTGGCGGGCTCTGTCCGATGGGGCTACTCCTAATCCCGGGAGCAGTCGCCCCACCGGCGTCCGGTATCGTGGTGTTTAACATCATAGCTCTCCTTGCATTCTAGCAATGCTAAGATGCTACTAATAACTGCCCAGTCATTTCAAGCTCTCTATGACCTCCTCAGGTCATAGATTGTCAGGCTAACACTAAGGGGATAGCCTTGAGCGCTTTTAATATATTCACTATTTCATCATCTGATTTTTTTTCTATTTTGGGATTGGTTTTAAAAACAAGAAAAGCGGCATCTAGCTGATTAATAGGGCGTGCTTCCTGGGCAATCGGGGCAATCGCTTCTAAAATAACTTTACGTTTTTTATTATCCATGTTATACAATGAAACGTCCACATGATGAATAACGTTATCAATCAATTCTATAAATTCTTTATCTAAATTACCTTTATTTTTAACTACTTCTAGTTTGTGTTTTACTTCAGGCAATTGACCTCTGACAATATCGCTGACTACATAATCACACGCTAGGTTAGTTAAAAATAATTTTGGATCAGTGTCTATAGTCCCAGACGCTATTTTTTGACAATGGTGGTTAAAATCAGCTACTCTGATGCAGTCGAAATTTTTTTGATGAAAAAAGTATCTAGCGTCTGGTTGATAGACTAGTTTTTTAATCCGTTGTGGATCATTGAACAAAACTCTTGTAGTTTCTATAATTTTATGAGCTTCTGAAAGTAAAGGTAGGGTAGTATCAGTTGAAGCTGATTTCTGTAAAAATTGATTAATAAATTTTTTTCAACAGCTGCAGACTCTTCCAGCCTGGCATCAAAGTTTTTAAGTTTTTCAGGATTTTGTTGCTCCCTAAAAGAAAATCTACGCAATAGGTCAATAGCATTATCTTTTGCTAGGCCAGAATAATGCAGTAGGGCATATTGCTGAGCATTAAGATGCAGTTTACTGGATAAATATTGCTCGCTCTGCAGAGGTTCTTTAGTCTGTTGAATAGTGCGCGAGGGTGGTGTATTAACCCCAAGATCACCCCTTAAAGTTGTAGTGGTTTGATTGTTCTGTAAATTTTTATTTTTATTAATTTCTGCTTGTGAGTTAACAACATTTTCACGGACGCTACTGTTTTTTCCGCAATGAAATAAGGGCATGATAGTATTCTCCATAGTGATGATCTTAAATCGTTCATAGGAATTTATCGTAGCATCCAGATTAATCAAAGCATCCTGAGTAGTTTTACTGAATTTAGCTAGAGAGTGCCTGGTTTTGAAGGGTAAATTTTATCGAGATAACTGCCTGTCATTTTCTCTGCCTCTCTACAGACTGTGAGAAGCCGAGCATACATCTATCCTGGAGTATACTGCGCCACTCTATCAGGAGCAACCGGTAATTTTACCTACCAATCTGTATTTAATCTGGGCTATTGAATGGGTCAGTTGTGTAATGAATTTTAAATCATGAACTATTATTATTTATTTTTAGGTCAATGATTTAAATAATGATCATGGGATAGCCATTTGGTTTTTTATTGGTAACTGTTTTAATCCCTGCCTGTGGTTGAAAGCAGCGTACAAACCGATAGCGTTGCATTGAGTGAAACTCTATGAGGCTGAGGGGGTATCTGATTGAATCAGTCAGCAACCATAAGAGCGAACAGGGTGAATTTCAGGTGATTATCAACAGGCCGAGGGCGCTCTCAAGGCAGAGAGGCTTATTTTTGTTGGTGCCGGGGGAGGGACTCGAACCCTCACGGTGTTGCCACCGGCGGATTTTGAGTCCGCTGCGTCTACCAATTCCGCCATCCCGGCCCGGCTTCTGGAGTGCTGGCCCGCATTGTAACCACTGACGGTGCAGAAGTCATCCCTATTCACCAAACAGTGAGGGACTCATCCCTAGGCGCTCTGATCGGCCTGCGCCCTGCGGCAAGATGGTTAGGGTCGAACGCTGATTCCAACCTGGGCAGTGGGTAAAAAACCTTGACGATGATCAACGGGTAACCCTAGGGTACCTGCTAATGAAGAACAGCAATAGCTGATCTCATAAGACTACTATCAAGCAGGGTGACTATGATGGACATTAACAAAGAAAATAATATTTTAAGCGGTATCGATATTTCACACTGGCAGAAAGCTATTGATTGGCCTACTGTAATGAGTGGCAGCCCCGTCAAGTTTGTGATTGCCAAAGCAACGGAAGGCGCCACTTGGCAAGATCCTAAATTTCAATCTTATTGGCAAGCCATGAAACGTCAGGGGGTACTGATCACCGGGGCATACCACTACTTTAGAGGCACCTCACTGCCCAGCGATCAAGCGAATAATATCGTGACTCAGCTCAAACAGGTCAGTTTCAATCATGCCGATGATCTATTTGAAATCAGTGTCGCGAAACAGGATAAGCTCACTCCCGCTGAAGTTGCAGATTACCTGCTATGGATAATCAGTAATCTCACCGCACCCATTATTCAAGAGAAGGTGATCCTCTATACCTCACCCGCTTGGTGGGATAGCCATGTGCAGGACGTTGGTCATCGACTGTCTCAGCAACCACTGTGGGTTGCGCATTGGACTACAGCAGCACAACCAAGACTACCGGTGGGTTGGAGCGATTGGATGATTTGGCAGCAGAGTAGTCAAGGGAGGGTCAACGGTATTCAGGGATTCGTTGATTTGAATCAGATGAAGACCACTACCACCCAGGCAGTGACTCGGGTTCGTACAGGGCTTGCCGATGACGCACACAGCGATGAATTAACGACTGCTGCTACAGTAGGGACTATTTCGGCAGAACCCCCTGCGACTGCATCAGTCAATCAAACTAGCAGTTTACGGAATGGCTTAAAACGGTTAAAAAACTTAGTGAATACCCTATTATTACCGCCTATTGATCATGAATTAGCGGAAACCTTAACGAAGGGTAGACAGTTGATGAATCAATCGGACAATTTAATTCAGTGGTTAGCCGGCAGTGAAAGTTTTATCAATAAAAATTTTTCTAACTGGACTGCTGGTCACCATCTTGTCCAGCCAAATGCTCCCTTGCCTGTTAACCAGACTCTTCCGAGTTTGACGAATAGTCATTAATCCAGAATGATTTATCAATACGCTATCCATGATGACGACTGGGCTCTGTTAGCATTTTACATGAGCTGCTTGAGTGATGAAGAGAAAGAGTGTAATACTGTGCTGCTGAAATCTGTCGTCAGTCATCCATGGAGTTTTCCGACGACTACTCAGGAACTATCAGCGGTTGAAGCCGCTTATCCCCAGCTTCCAGAGTAGCTCATCATCAAGAGATAACTTTAAATCCAGCCCTGTTCGGCAAAGGAGAGTATGGTGCCGTGGCCCACGATGAAATGGTCCAGTACGGTGACCTCGATTAAGTCGCACGCCTGTACAATTAACCGGGTGATATGGTGATCAGCCACGCTGGGTTCCGCGACGCCGGAGGGGTGGTTATGTGCCAAGATAAGGGCAGCGGCATTGTAGGTTAACGCCGCTTTAACCACCTCGCGTGGATGGATGGCGGCGCGGTTAAAGGTGCCAGCGAACAGGGTTTCACTGCGCAGCACCCGGTGTTGGTTGTCTAAAAATAGCACCAAAAATAGCTCGCGTTGAGTGTGATAAAAGAGGTTCTGCAAATAGTGTCGCGTGGTCTCAGGGCAGTTTAAGACGCTTTCCTGCTTGAGTTGGTAGGCTAAGCAGCGTTTGGCCATCTCCATGGCCGCTTGGAGAAGGACAAATTTTGCCGGCCCTAAGCCCTTCTGTTGGCAAAAAGTCAGGCAGTCCGTTTTGACTAAATTGGCCAAAGAATCAAATACAGTGAGTAACTGGTGTGCTAAGGCAATGGCATTCATTCCAGGCAGACCAGTACGCAAAAAGAGCGCTAACAGTTCAGCGTCTGAGAGGACCGTGGCCCCCTGTTGCAGTAAGCGTTCACGTGGTCTTTCGGTTTTTGGCATCTGTGGTATGATCATCGTACCTCTCTCATGTCGATCCCGATGATACGCTTCGATAGCCCTGCTAACGCTAGAGTACCGTGACTTATGGAACCAATGCCTCATAAAACCGATCATCCACGCTGTTCTGCGCTTATTCCAAGGCCTTAGCGGATGTCCGTTTTGTATCAAACGGCTGATTTGATCGGGGATCGTCAACCCTCATGAGGGGCTTTGTATGGCTAACCTAGCGGGCAAAAAGATTGTGCTCGGGGTGACTGGGAGTATTGCGGCCTATAAAGCCGCAGAATTGGTGCGCCGGCTGCGGGATAGCGGTGCGGTGGTGCGGGTTGTGATGACCCCTGCTGCTACGGCTTTTATCACCCCCCTAACCCTACAAGCCCTGTCTGGTTACCCAGTCAGTCAAGATCTACTCGATCCGGCCGCCGAAGCGGCCATGGGGCATATCGCTTTGGCTAAATGGGCTGATTTGGTGCTGATTGCCCCGGCGACCGCTGCTGTATTAGCGCGACTGGCCTGTGGCCTAGCCGACGATCTACTCACCACGCTCTGCCTGGCAACCACGGCGCCGATCGCGGTGGCTCCGGCAATGAATCAACAGATGTATCAAGCGAGTGCGACCCAACACAATCTACAAACCTTAATCCAGCAGGGGGTATCCCTGTGGGGGCCTGGGGAGGGTTCACAAGCCTGTGGTGATCAAGGGTTAGGGCGCTTGCTAGAACCAGCAGGGTTAGTGGCTGAGATCGAACAGCTGTTGGCGCCACGCAATGATTTACAGGGGATGCGCTGGTTACTCACCGCAGGGCCGACTCAAGAGGCACTCGATCCGGTGCGGTTTATTAGTAATCACAGCTCGGGTAAAATGGGTTTCGCTGTAGCACAGGCAGCGGCCGCTCGAGGAGCAGCGGTGACTTTGATTAGCGGTCCCGTGGCGTTGGCTACTCCACCTGGGGTACACCGAGTGGGCGTGACCAGTGCCTTAGAGATGTCAGCGGCGGTGATGGAGCGGGTCCAGCTGCAGGATCTCTTCGTCGCTTGTGCTGCTGTGGCGGATTATCGCCCGAAAAGCTGTGCCCCACAAAAGCTGAAATCAGGTGAGCCCATCATGACCCTAACACTGGTCAAAAATCCCGATATGGTCGCTCAAGTGGCGCAACTCCAAGAGCGGCGTCCTTATACGGTTGGTTTTGCTGCAGAAACCGAGCAGCTCGCCCGCTATGCCCGGGCTAAGCTGTTAGATAAGCAGCTTGATCTTATCTGTGCCAATGATATTTCACGCGTGGATCAAGGCTTCCACAGCGAGACCAACGCGTTACATCTCTACTGGTCTCAAGGTGAAAAACGGCTGCCACTGACCAGTAAATCCCAGCTAGCACACCAGCTCATTGACGAAATCATGCAACACTATCATGCAAACTATCGACCTTAAAATTTTAGATCCACGGCTTGGGACAACCTTTCCATTGCCAGCGTATGCGACAATAGGCTCTGCAGGGTTAGATCTGCGTGCTTGCTTAGATCAGCCCTTGGATCTGCTACCGAATGCTACCCAATTAATTCCCACCGGCCTGGCAGTGCATATCAAAGATCCCCAACTGGCGGCGTTTATTTTGCCCCGTTCTGGATTGGGGCATCAACAGGGCATTGTCTTAGGGAATTTAATTGGATTAATCGATTCAGATTATCAAGGGGAGCTGATGGTTTCGGTATGGAACCGTAGTCAACAGGCTTTTACCCTAGTGCCCGGAGAGCGCATTGCACAAATGGTACTATTGCCGGTAGTACAAGCCACCTTTACCCTCGTAGACAGCTTTGAGCAAAGCGATCGCGGCAGCGGCGGCTTTGGCCACTCAGGGCGCACTTAATGACACCAGCGACCGATCAGGGGATCCAGGATACTCCCTCCTTAGCCAGCCTCTCTGTGGAACAGGCCTATCAGCGTTGGCAGGAGGGCAGCACGTTACTGTTTGACAGTCGTGCCCTCAGTCACTTTTCCAGGGCTCATGTACTGAGGGCTATTCATTGGAGTTATGACCATGAGCTGACTATGCTTCAGCAGTTCGCCTTCACAACGCCGATCATGGTCATGTGTTACCATGGGATCAGTAGCCAAGGGGTCGTGATGAGGTTGTTACAGCAGGGTTTTAGCACGGTTTATAACATTCAAGGGGGATTTGAGCGCTGGGCCGCTGGTTACCCTAGGAGTCTTATTCATGATGGTTCATTACTGTGTCATTAGACCTATTAGGGAGATCCTATGATGTTAGGTGTGGCTAACCGTTTAGCATGCATTAAACCCTCTTCAACCTTCGCCATTGTCAAAAAGAGTGCTGAACTCAAAAAATTGGGGGTTGATCTTATTTCACTGGGTGCCGGAGAGCCTGATTTTGATACCCCAGAGAGCATCAAGCAGGCGGCTATTCAAGCTATCAAAGGGGGAATTACCAAGTATACGGCTGTAGAGGGCTTGCCAGCACTCAAGCAAGCCATCCAAGCTAAGTTCAAACGTGACAATCACTTAGACTATACCCTAGCGGAACTGATGGTCAGCAGCGGCGCGAAGCAGGTGATTTACAACCTCTTCATGGCCACGCTGAACCCAGGGGATGAGGTGATTATCCCCGCCCCGTACTGGGTCTCTTATCCAGATATGGTCCGCTTGGCTGATGGCGTGCCGGTGCTGACGCCTTGTAGTAGACGTGATCACTTTAAACTGACGCCTGAGCGCTTGGCACAGCAGATCACCCCTAAAACAAAATGGTTAATTCTTAACTCACCCAACAACCCGACCGGTGCTGGCTACTCTGCACAAGAGCTGCAGGCGCTGGCAGAGTGCCTACGTCAATACCCGCAGGTGCATATTCTGTCGGATGATATTTACGAACACATTATCTTTGACGACTATCAATTTTTTACTTTGGCTCAAGTCGCTGAAGATTTAAAACCTCGGATAGTGATTGTCAATGGGGTTTCCAAAGCTTATTCGATGACTGGTTGGCGAATCGGCTATGGTGCGGGACCAGCTCCGTTGATCAAAGCCATGACTTTGGTGCAATCGCAGAGTACCTCTAATCCCTGTTCGATTAGCCAGATGGCGGCTATTGAGGCGTTACAGGGGGATCAGAGTTTTATTCAAGAGCAGGCACTCACCTTTCAAAAAAAACGGGATGGTGCTTTATCGATTTTAAAGGCGATCAGTGGCTTAGAGTGTTACACCCCCGTGGGTGCTTTCTATCTGTTGATTTGCTGTCAGTCACTATTAGGACGGCGCACGCCTACAGGCCAGGTCATTCAAGATGATCACGCTTTTGCAGACTACCTACTCAATCAAGCCCGTGTCGCGGTGGTTCCTGGCAGCGCCTTTGGTGCCGAAGGGTATTTTAGGATCTCTTATGCACTCTCCCTAGAGGAATTAGAGAGCGCTTGTATCCGTATTGGGCAGGCTTGCGATCAATTGACTGCCTAGCGATTTGCGAGCGGTTTTAAGCCATCAGGAGGGAGATGAGTCCTGCTGGTTCAAGGAAAGCGCGCACGGCTCTGCGATCACGGAGGTGACTTGAGGCAGTGGAGTGGTGATTGCCTCGCACTCATCAACGCCTTCGGCGGCTCCCCCCTGAGGGGTCGAGTGTTCAATCGCTGGTTCGAGTAGTGGCAATTGATCCAGTAGGGCATCACACAGGGTTTCCGTGCCCTGATGCGCTGCTGCTGAGATCACCCAATAGGGCGCTTGCCACGCGAGCTGCCGCACAATAGCGACTGCCCGTTCCTGGGCCTCGTCTGGGCTCAATAGATCGGCTTTATTAAAGATCAACCAGCGGGGTTTATCGCTCAGCGCTGGGCTATGCTGCTGCAACTCGTGATGGATAATCTGAATATTGTCCAGTGGGTCGCTGCCATCGATAGGCAGCAGATCAATGAGATGCAGTAAAATTCGGCAGCGCTCCAGGTGCTTCAAAAACTGAATCCCTAAGCCAGCCCCAGCAGAGGCCCCAGCAATTAACCCGGGGATATCGGCAATGACCAGGGCTGGCCGACCAGGCCGCTTCATCACCCCAAGGCAGGGGACTAACGTGGTAAACGGGTAGTCGGCCACTTTAGGCGTCGCCGCGGAGACGCTACGGATAAACGTTGATTTTCCAGCGTTCGGCAGCCCTAACAGACCGACATCAGCCAGTAACAGCAGCTCTAGTCGAAGATGACGTTTTTCCCCTAACGTGCCAGCGGTTTTTTGCCGTGGCGTTCGATTGACTGAAGATTTAAAGCGGGTATTGCCCAATCCATGGAATCCCCCTTGCGCGACTTTAATCCGCTGCTGGTGATGTGTTAAATCACCGAGAATTTCGTCAGTGTCTTGATCAAAGATGCGGGTGCCAACCGGGACTTTTAAGGTAATATCTTGACCACGATGGCCCGTGCACTCTTGGCCTCGACCTGGCTGGCCATGCGTCGCCCGATGGAGTCGGGTAAACCGGTAGTCAAACAGCGTATTGAGATTATCCTCAGCGATGATATAGACGTTGCCACCGTCGCCACCGTCCCCCCCATTGGGACCGCCTTTCGGAATATATTTTTCACGGCGAAAGCTGACACAGCCATCGCCGCCATCACCGGCTTCAACGCGAATGAGGACTTCATCGACAAATTTCATGCGGGTTCCTGAACGACGATGCTAGCAACAAAGCGCAGAAGAAAACCGCCCGAACAGCTATCCTGCTGACGAGCCGGTGTAGACACCAAGAAGAGAACGCGTGTGTGGTGCGCGTTAGATGAGTGACGCTGCTGCTGCAACCACGCTCACGTATTTGCGGCGCCGCGGGCCTTTGACTTCAAATTGCACCGTGCCGTTGACTAGGGCAAACAGGGTATGATCTCTACCGCAGCCAACATTGACTCCCGGGTGGAAATGGGTGCCCCGTTGCCTAATAATAATGTTGCCAGCCTTTACCGATTCGCTACCAAAATGTTTGACCCCTAAGCGTTTACTTTCGGAATCACGTCCATTGCGGGTGGAACCCCCGGCTTTTTTATGTGCCATGTGAGTGGTGCTCCTATCCTCTTAATTTAAAAGGTAATGTTGCAGATTTTAATAGCAGTGAACCATTGGCGGTGTCCCTGCTGTTTGCGGCTGTGTTTACGGCGCCGGAATTTGATGATTCTAATTTTGTCTCCGCGGCCATGACCGACAATCTCAGCGGTGACTTTACTGCCAGCTACAAACGGCGCTCCCACTGTGATCTGTTCATCCTGGGCAACCATAAGCACTTGAGGAAATTCAATCAATTCACCCAGGGGTTGGTCGAGCTTCTCGACACGGATAATCTGGCCTTCACTGACCCGATGCTGCTTACCACCACTTTGGAAAACCACGTACATACTAAAACCCCACGCGCCACCTATATTGGGCGCCACTGACCGATGTGACACAACTTCACACTAAACCGCCCATTGTAAGTAAAGTAGTGATGTTTGACAAGGTGAGATCCCAATTCTTGACACCGATGAACGTTTTCTGTTGGGTCCTGCGATTTAAAGTGGCCGTTGACAGGCCGATCAAGCCGTGAGGATAAAGGAAGCCTTTTTGCCAACTCTTAACCGCCAGGGAGCCGCTTGGGGATCAAGGGAGGTTTCAATACTACTCACACGCGTGCTGTTTAGCTGTACACCACCGCCTTGGATTAACCTGCGTATTGAAGACTTGCTTTGTGAGGGGGTTAATCGATGGAGGAGATCGACAATATTGATCACCTGCTGGACCCCTAACTCAGCAAAGGTTATCGGGGTGAAGTCCGAATCCAATAGTTGCTTGTCTTGCACGGTTCTCTGAAAATAATCGGCGGCCATGGTGGCCTGTTCTTCATCATGGTAGGTTTTGACCACATCAAAGGCGATGATTTTTTTGAGCGCCATCGGATGTAGCTCCCCTGACTTCAGTTGTTCTAGCAGAACATCTGGATGGTCACACGAGGTCGCGAGTCGAAGGTACGATTCCAAACAGCGATCGGGAATCGACAGGCAGTGACCATACATCACCTCGGGGGGCTCTGTTAAACCGATAGCATTGCCTTTTGATTTACTCATCTTATGAACCCCATCGGTCCCGACCAGCAGCGGCATGGTCAGCACGATTTGTGGTCGCAACCCCGATTTTTCTTGTAAGTCACGGCCCATCATGCAGTTAAATAATTGATCAGATCCGCCTAACTCAATGTCGGCTTGAATGGCGACGGAGTCGTAGGCTTGCATCAGTGGGTATAAGAACTCATGCAGTGCAATCGGATTGCCGGCTGCTGTTCGGTTTCGAAAATCATCGCGAGACATCATCTTGGAGACGGTAAATTTTGACGCTATGCCTGATCTTGCTACCCTTTAACGGACACAACGAAGAGGAACAAAGCGTATAATTTTTTGTTACTTTTTGAGGTGAAGTTATGAATCAAGGGGAATCAAGGAGCTATGATAAGGAATTCAAGCTGAATGCGGTAAAGCTGTATCACAGCACTGGTAAAACGCTCTGTCAATTGAGCGAGGAATTGGGAGTTCCCAAGAGTACATTGGCAGGGTGGGTCCATCAGCATAACAAGGATGGTGCAGAGGCTTTCCCGGGCAAAGGATACCTGAAAGCGTCTGATGCTGAGCTCAGTCAATTGCGGAAAGAATTGGCGATAGCACGCGAAGAGAGGGATATCCTAAAAAAAGCCTTGGGCATCTTCTCAGTGGCCCGCAAGTAAAATACCAGTTTATGCAAAAGCATGCTGGGGAATTCAGCGTAGAGAGGATGTCCAACGTGTTAGGTGTATCCCGCAGTGGCTATTATCAGTTTATCAAGGCTGAGCCATCCAAGCGCTATTGTGAGGATGAGCGTTTAATATCTGAAATTAAAGAGGTTTATACCATAAGCAACCAAATTTACGGTAGCCCACGTATCCATGCTGAGTTACGAGCTAGAGGTGAGCGCTGTTCACGCAAACGGGTTTGTCGGCTAATGAAAGCAGCCCATATTGCGGCTAAGATGAAAAAACGATTTAAGGTAACCACAATAGTCGATCCAAAGGCCGCAGTGGCGCCTAATTTACTCAAGCAGAAGTTCACAGCCACTCGCCCTGATCAATACTGGGCAGCAGATATTACCTATATTCCGACCCAAGAGGGATGGTTGTATGTTGCTATCGTACTGGACCTGTTCTCTCGTAGTATCGTGGGGATGGATATGCAAGCTCACATGACCACCGAGTTAGTAGCCGCAGCATTACGCCAGGCAATAACACGGAGGAAGCCTGCTGCAGGTCTCATCCACCACTCCGACCGAGGCAGCCAGTATACCAGCAAAGGATTCAAGGCTGTATCGGCGCATCACCAGATAACGCTTAGCATGAGTAGTACGGGCAATTGTTATGACAATGCAGTAGCAGAGAGTTTTTTCCATACCTTAAAAACAGAGCACACCCACTTTGAACGTTTTGAGAGCAGAGAACAAGCCAAATTGAGCATTTTTGAATACGTAGAAGTGTTTTATAACCGACAGAGACGGCACTCAACGCTAGGCTATCTGTCTCCTGTAAATTTTGAAAAAAATTGGTTATCCCAGGTCGCTTAAGGTTTCTCTTCTCTGTGTCTAAAAAAAGGTGGCAAGATCAGCCAATGATATCGGAGAAATTGATCGCCTGCAGCCACTCTGAATTGTATCGAATCGTTATTCGAGCGGTGTCGACTATTTTTCCGAGCTGCGCCAGATAGGTCCTGCTATTGTCTTGAATGTCCTCCTTGGAGAGGGGTGGTCGGGTTTGATCCCGCCCCGTCGGATCACCAATCAGCGCTGTAAAATCACCGACAATAACGGTTATTTTATGACCATATTCTTGAAATTCTTTGAGCTTGCGCAGGACAACAGCATGGCCCAGGTGTAAATCAGGGGCTGTGGGATCGAACCCCAGCTTAACCTGCAGTCGGGGGTTGTCTGCTTGCTGCAGCCTTTTCGAGAGAGCGTCGGGCGGGACCACTTCAAAGGCATCACGAAGCAGATAGCGGGCTGTAGGGTTATTCATGATATAAGGGTTGTAGTACCGAGGAGGCGAGGCTGGCTAAAGCCTGACGATAAGGGGTCACCGGCAATCCGTGGAGTGATTCAATGGCCTTGGCTATGGCGGCCTCAGCGCACTGTTGAACATAATCTAGTGATCCGCAGTGCTGCATCACCGCTAACACCGTGCTGAGAAACTCACGGCCGTTTTTTTGCTCGATAGCTTGGCGAATTAGTGCGGACTGCGCTGCTGGAGCCTGTTGCAGTGCATGTAAGAGTGGCAGGGTCAGCTTGCCTTCTTGCAGATCATCCCCAACATTTTTCCCAAAGGTGGGGTGTTGTGCCTGGTAGTCTAACCAATCATCCACTAATTGGAAAGCCCTGCCCAATTGATAGCCGTAAGCTTTCAGGGTTGGCTGCGCTGTTCCCGGTGTATCGGTTAGCAGCGCACCACTTTGGGCGGCCGCGGCAAATAGAGAGGCGGTTTTATAGTCGATGATCTGCCAATAGTCTGCTTCGGTGATCGCAGCGTCGTGATAGCGGGTTAATTGCAGCACCTCGCCTTCAGCGATTTTATTAGTAGTCTTCGCCATTAATTGCAGCAAGGGCAGTGACTGTAGCTCCATCATCAGCTGAAAGGCCCGCGTATAGATAAAATCGCCTACCAAGATACTCGCCGCATTACCGAATAGGGTATGTGCAGTGGCTTTTCCACGGCGTTTCTCTGACGCATCGACGACATCATCATGGAGTAGCGTGGCGGTATGAATCAATTCAATCCAGACCGCCACGGTGATGGCGGCCTGCGGTGGGCCCTGCAGGGACCTGGCTGATAATAGGGCGACCATCGGTCGCAACCGCTTACCGCCGCTGTGGATGATATGATCACTCAGTTGTTTGATCAGTGGCACGGTAGAGTGCAGCTGTGCCTGTATTAGAGCATCCACTGCAGCTAAATCGGCTCGCAGCAGGTGGTATATAGCTTGTAAATCCATTCCTCAGTAACCCTGACAGGTTAGTAGCGAAGAGGTTATTCTCATCAACATAGCCTGTGTACTCTAAGCAACCGATTGCAAAAAAGCCAACTATATAACAGTCATTTCATCCCTATGGGCCCGTTAAACGCTGGCAAAGCGTTTAACGTCGACAACATTGTTGACCCCATACGATTGCCCCCACTGGATGTCGGTTTTGAGCGTGGGCAATAGCTGCTCCAGGGCCTGCTGTTCATCAGGACTTAAGGGACCAATAGGCTGTCGTTGTGCGATGCCTTCAGAGCCAAGCAGCAGTGGATGACAAAAGAAGCGACTATAAGGGGCTTCGCTGTCGACATAGGCGGTCACCTCAACCTGGGGTTCCCCCTGGAGGGCATGAATGAGCTTTAGCGCAAATTGAGCACCGGCATAAGCCATTGCCAAGGTGGCGGATCCATAGCCTGCTTTAGCCTGCACAACTTCAGTACCAGCCTGCTGTATCCGCTGCGTTAAGGCGGCGATCTCCGAATCACTGAAGGTCAGGTGAGGGAGTTGGGAGAACAGTGGCAGAATGGTCTGCTCCGAGTGACCTCCGATGATCGGGAGCGTAATGGTGCGGGGATCACAGCCTTTGAGTTCAGCGATGAAGGTGGTGGCACGCGTGAGATCTAAGGTCGTGATGCCAAATAGCTTGCGCCAATCATACACCTGAGCTTGTTTCAGGACCTCTGCTGCGAGTGGTACCAGGCTATTGAGTGGATTAGTAATGATCCCAATACAGGCGAGTGGTGCGGTTTGTGCGATCTGTTGTAGCAGTGATTGGGTGATCATCGCATTGATTTTGAAGAGATCATTGCGCTCCATGCCGGGCTTGCGGGGTACTCCGGCAGCCACCAGAACGATATCGGCGTCTTGTAAAGCCTCAGTCGGATCAGGGCCGCTATAGCCAATCACGGATACGGCTGTTGGAATATGACGGAGATCGACCGCTACGCCTGGGGTAACCGGTGAGACATCATACAAAGAGAGTATCGAGTGTGCAGGCAGTTGCATTTTAAGCAGGAATGCTAAGGCTTGACCAATGCCACCCGCAGCCCCCAACAAGGCAATTTTCATCGCGATATCCTCTCACCTAAATGAAAACACTGTAGCGGAAAGTGCCTCAGGGTGGTAGCTAAATTCGGTCATCGGTCACACCCTACCGGATAGCTGTTCGTCAGTGATGTAACACAACAGTGCTCTCTGGTCGTATCCGATCAAGAACCAATCAATAGGGTAATGTTGCCATTTAATCAAAAAAATGTTAATTTTTTGTTTGTTAATTGTTTTAAAAAAAATATTAATATGTAAAAATAATAATAGTTATTCTCTAGATGGGTCAGTTGCCTCATGAATAGTTTATTAAACACTTCCCTGTTTTGTTTCTTAGCAACCAGCGCTACTGTCGTGATCGCTGGAGGTACGGCACAGCCTTTGGCCACTAGGGGTGACTCCTTAGTGACGCTTAAGGGGCTCCCTTCTGTTCATGTCGCTTTCGGCGGGCCTCAGGAAGAGGCTAATGAGCAGGTATCGATTGAAGGGTTTTGTCCGTTTTCCCGCCAGGAACAGCAGCTACTGTTCCTACAAGGTGGTTGGCAGCGTCAGCAGCAGCGCAACCTATTGAGTTTTGGGGTGGGATGGCGCTATTTCCCAGAAATCCATTGGGGTGTGGGGAGTAACCTGTTTTATGATCAAGACACCACACGACGGCAGCGTCGTTTAGGGGTGGGTGCTGAGGCGTGGTGGCAGTCGTTAACGCTAGCGGTCAATGGCTATCTCCCAGCCAATGGCTGGCGTACCGCCCGTGATTTGAAAGCGTATCAGCAGCGTCCGGCCAACGGTTATGATGTGAGCTTACGAGGCTATCTCCCCGTCCTACCCCATATGGGTGCTTCCATACGCTATGCTCACTATTTTGGTGATGAAGTGGCGTTGGGTGGTCTGCAACAACGCTACCGGAATCCCAAGCAGTGGCGTTGGGGGATTGATTACACGCCAATTCCGCTCTTGACTTTGTCCTACCACCGGCAAGCGGGTCTCGGCGGCCACTCTAGACATCAGATCAGTGCGGTGTTGAGTTACCGTTTTTCTCTTCCCTGGGAACAACAAGTAGATCCAAACCAGGTAACAAGACTACATTCAGCCGAGGGGCAACGGTTGGCGTTGGTGCGGCGTGAACAGTTAATGGCTTTGAGGTATGCAAAAATAGCGGTCCCTTCACAACCAGAACCAGAACCAGAACCAGAACCAGAACCAGAACCAGAACCAGAACCAGAACCAGAACCAGAACCAGAACCAGAACCAGAACCAGAACCAACCACCGAAAAAGAAGAAAGTGAAACAGAAAATGGGGAAAGTGGTGGAGAGTGGCAAGATGCAAGCAAGCACAACAGTGCCAAACAGAACAAAAAGAAGAGGGGCCGACTCAAATAACCTAGGGCCTGTTGAGGTTTCGCTATAATTTATTGAAATATAAGAGCAAACTCGTAATATTGTCGTTGTGATACCAACAAAAAAACGAGTTTGCAATGCCCCGCTTAATGCTCAGTGATGAGCAGTGGTCGAAGCTAAAAACGATCATGCTTCAAGAAGGAATTTGATATTGACCCGATTTGATGGACACATCGAAGAGAAACGAAGACTATAACTTTGTTACTTTGTGGGGTCATTAGATGAGTCGAGATCAATTGAGAGCATACGACAAAGAATTTAAACTAAATGCAGTTAAGTTATACCACTCCAGTGGCAGAGGCTATAAGCAAACCAGCAGTGAATTAGGGATCCCAATGAGCACTTTGGTGCATTGGGTACATGATCATCAAAAAAGTGGTCAAGAATCCTTTCCTGGTAAGGGTTTCCTCAAGCCATCAGAGGCAGAGTATGCTCAATTACGCAAAGAATTAGCGACCATTCGAGAAGAGAGGGACATTTTAAAAAAAGCTTTGGGCATCTTTTCTGTAGCACGCAAATGAAATATCAATTCATGCAATCACACGCTCAACAATTTAGTGTGGAGAGAGAGGATGTCCAAGGTTTTCGAAGTCTCTCGTAGTGGTTACTACCGTTTTATCAGCGCAAAGCCCTCGCAGCGGGCCCTAGATAATCAACGCTTGCACTCTAAGATTGTGGTTATTCATGCAGCTAGCCACCAAACCTATGGCAGCCCCCTGAGTGATCTGCCCTTGAATTAGTGCACACCTTGTTTTCAAATGTAAGATTGAAAATGAGGTTAGTATGTCAAGACAGCAGTATACGCCTGAGTTTAAACGACGGGCTCTGGAATTGCTGGCGGAGAGCGGCAAATCTGTTCCCCAACTGGCTAGCGAGTTGGGAATCAGTGACAATACGTTGTATGGTTGGCGGCACACAGCCAAGGCTGATAAAAGCTTTACTCGCCAGCCACAATGCTCTGAGCAAGCGCTAGAGATAAGGCGTTTAAAGAGGAAGGTCATTGAATTAGAAGAAGATAAATTAATTTTAAAAAAAGTGGCAGCGCTCTTTTCCAGGGAAAGCAGGAGAGGTTCGCTATGATACTGAAACAACAAGCTTTCCACCCAGTTAAACGGCTATGTGTTTTATTATCAGTCAGTCGGCGCGGTTTTTACGCCTGGCTTAATCGCCGACCTGGCCAGCGTGGTCAGGAAGATAAAGTCTTAGGTGAACGCATTCTGGCGCTACATCTGGCCAGTAGAAAAACCTACGGTGTTCGACGAATCAGGGTTGATTTACAGGCTGAACAGCGCTATTGCGGCAAGGAGCGTATTGATCTTGCCACCTTTTTTTAGACACAGAGAAGAGAAACCTTAAGCGACCTGGGATAACCAATTTTTTTCAAAATTTACAGGAGACAGATAGCCTAGCGTTGAGTGCCGTCTCTGTCGGTTATAAAACACTTCTACGTATTCAAAAATGCTCAATTTGGCTTGTTCTCTGCTCTCAAAACGTTCAAAGTGGGTGTGCTCTGTTTTTAAGGTATGGAAAAAACTCTCTGCTACTGCATTGTCATAACAATTGCCCGTACTACTCATGCTAAGCGTTATCTGGTGATGCGCCGATACAGCCTTGAATCCTTTGCTGGTATACTGGCTGCCTCGGTCGGAGTGGTGGATGAGACCTGCAGCAGGCTTCCTCCGTGTTATTGCCTGGCGTAATGCTGCGGCTACTAACTCGGTGGTCATGTGAGCTTGCATATCCATCCCCACGATACTACGAGAGAACAGGTCCAGTACGATAGCAACATACAACCATCCCTCTTGGGTCGGAATATAGGTAATATCTGCTGCCCAGTATTGATCAGGGCGAGTGGCTGTGAACTTCTGCTTGAGTAAATTAGGCGCCACTGCGGCCTTTGGATCGACTATTGTGGTTACCTTAAATCGTTTTTTCATCTTAGCCGCAATATGGGCTGCTTTCATTAGCCGACAAACCCGTTTGCGTGAACAGCGCTCACCTCTAGCTCGTAACTCAGCATGGATACGTGGGCTACCGTAAATTTGGTTGCTTATGGTATAAACCTCTTTAATTTCAGATATTAAACGCTCATCCTCACAATAGCGCTTGGATGGCTCAGCCTTGATAAACTGATAATAGCCACTGCGGGATACACCTAACACGTTGGACATCCTCTCTACGCTGAATTCCCCAGCATGCTTTTGCATAAACTGGTATTTTACTTGCGGGCCACTGAGAAGATGCCCAAGGCTTTTTTTAGGATATCCCTCTCTTCGCGTGCTATCGCCAATTCTTTCCGCAATTGACTGAGCTCAGCATCAGACGCTTTCAGGTATCCTTTGCCCGGGAAAGCCTCTGCACCATCCTTGTTATGCTGATGGACCCACCCTGCCAATGTACTCTTGGGAACTCCCAATTCCTCGCTCAATTGACAGAGCGTTTTACCAGTGCTGTGATACAGCTTTACCGCATTCAGCTTGAATTCCTTATCATAGCTCCTTGATTCCCCTTGATTCATAACTTCACCTCAAAAAGTAACAAAAAATTATACGCTTTGTTCCTCTTCGTTGTGTCCGTTAAAGGGTAGCAAGATCAGACTGTAGAAGCGCGATAGCGCGGATTGCTCAATACCTAACAGATAAAACTTTGGGCGAGGCGCCGTGTAACTTTAACGCACAAAAGTTGGCCAATTTAGCCAACGCTTTTAGCAAACAGCCTGATGACAACCACTGTAAAAACGCGATAGGGCAGATTTCTCAATACCTAACAGGTAAAACCTTGGGCGAGGCGCCGTGTGACTTTAACGCACAAGATTTTGCCAATTTAGCCAACGCTTTTAGCAAATTTCCTCATGACAGCCACTGTAAAAGCGCGATAGAGCGGATTGCTCGATACCTAACAGGTCAAACCTGGGGCGAGGCGCCGTGTAACTTTAACGCACAAGAGTTGGCCAATTTAGCCAATGCCTTTAGCAAACAGCCTGATGACCGCCACTGTAAAAGCGCGATAGAGCGGATTGCTCGATACCTAACAGGTCAAACCTGGGGCGAGGCGCCGTGTAACTTTAACGCACAACAGTTGGCCAATTTAGCCAATGCCTTTAGCAAACAGCCTGAGGCCATCGCCTGCAAAAGCATGGTAGAGCGGATTGCTCAATACCTAGCAGGTCAAACCTGGGGCGAGGCGCCGTGTAACTTTAACGCACAAGAGTTGGCCAATTTAGCCAATGCCTTTAGCAAACAGCCTGAGGCCATCGCCTGCAAAAGCATGGTAGAGCGGATTGCTCGATACCTAACAGGTAAAACCTTGGGCGAGGCGCCGTGTGACTTTAACGCACAACAGTTGGCCAATTTAGCCAATGCCTTTAGCAGATGGCCAGGAGAACCTTTATGCGATAAAGCTTTAGAGAAAATAGCTTTACACCTACAGTCGCCCCAGAGGCCGCAAGCAAGCAACCTATTAGGGCCTGTTGAGGTTTCACATGGGCAGTCATAGATAACTACAAGCCATGGCTAGCATACTTTGATAATTGCGCTTCAATTTATCAAACCTGGTGGCAATGGCTCGAAAATGCTTTAGCCTGGCGAAGGCATTTTCCACAAGATGTCTGAGTTTATACAGATGCCTATCTAGGCTAGCGTTCCCTATCACTGAGTTTTTCTTTCTGGGACTATTCGGAACAGTGCCTTTCTCAGAGATTTGTTGGCGTATTGCCTTGCTGTCATAACCTTTATCAGCCGTCAGAACTTCAGGGGGTGGAAAGGATTCTATCAAGCTCGGAGCCGCTAAACAGTCGTGAACTTGTCCGCCGGTAATTTTAAAAGAAATGGGTAATCCATAGCTGTCTACTGCCAGGTGAATCTTACTGGTACGGCCTGCCCGGCTGATGCCAATGGCCTCACAATCCTTACCAGCAGCCCCTGCACTATGTTGGCGGGCCTTTACATAGCTTCCATCCATGAATACCCATTCCAAATCAGGATCTTGGACTACTGCTTTAAAAATCCTTAACCACTTGCCAGTCATCGACCAGTCATTAAATTTTTTGTAGAGGGAGGCCGATTTGCCAAATTGCTTCGGCAAGTCACGCCAAGGGCACCCTACATGCATTCGATAGAACATTCCCTCAACTTCCAATCGAAGATTGAGCTTGTCATAAATTCCTTCTTGAAGCATGATCGTTTTTAGCTTCGACCACTGCTCATCACTGAGCATTAAGCGGGGCATTGCAAACTCGTTTTTTTGTTGGTATCACAACGACAATATTACGAGTTTGCTCTTATATTTCAATAAATTATAGCGAAACCTCAACAGGCCCTAGTAATCTGGAAGAGGATTAATGAGTTGTAAAAACAGGGGCCGCTCGTTTTTTCAGGGACAGCCGGCCTGGTTTGCTGGAAACTGAAAAACGTGCTGGACGCTCAGTTAAACGGTGCTGTAGCGACTGCCAGAGCAATCAGTATCGCCTGTAATCGCTTCTTCACTGCCCTTTAACCTTGTTGACAGCGTGCAGCCAGTTGCGCTTCTAAATGGGTTACCTGCTGTTCTAACTGTGCCAACTGTTCACGCGCCTGTTGGAGTAATTGGCATTGTTGCTCAAATTGTTGACGATCCACTAGATCGAGCTTGATGATTTGGGCTTGTACCAGTTGACGAATGCTGTGATCCATCCCTGCTCCGAGATCACGCATCCCCTGAGGAATGGCCTTCTGGACTTGGCGGGCTAGGGAGACAACTTTTAGGGGATCAATCATGACTAAGTCTCTTGGCCAGTTCTTGTTGGGAGGTGAGCGGTAGTATGCCACAGCCAGCGTTTAAACGCCTGTGTTGACGAGCGAGCAGCCACTACGCTGCTATCAATGGAGGCCGTGGTCAAGGCTGACGGGCCAGTAGCCTATCGATGACCAGTAGGAACAACAGCGTCAATAGCGGGCTTGGGCTCAAGCCGGTCACCATGACTAGATCGTCTTAGTCCCTCAGGCTTGACGAAGGCCTCTGCAGCTTCCCAGCAAGCCCCTTGTCATCTCTAAAACGGGTTAAGCGCATGGGACTGCTCACCGATATCCAGGCGGTTTGTCTTGATTAAAAAATATTGATTGACTGTTGATACTACGTTATAAAGAAGTTGATGCCTCGCATCATGTCAGTATAATCTCAGACAGAGGAGTTACTAATATGAACAATATTGAACTGTCTCAATTATTCATCCCGAAAGGACAACTCTACACCACTGTTCGGCCCGTCTAGTTTAAAAAATAGTAGCTTACTATTGAAACGTTAGTATACCTCAGTCGATGCCATTCATACTTCAGTATGCTCCTAGATAGCGGAGCTCTTAAGATGGATGGTATCGCACTGTCTGCGTTGTTTACCCAGAAAGGACATTGGTACACAGCGGCTGTTCTTATCGATAAAAAATAGTTAGCTTTAATCTTTCAAATAATTTTGATGTGAGAGATGCGTATTCCGATGTATCCGAACACCTATTCTGATCTTGCTACCCTTTAACGGACACAACGAAGAGGAACAAAGCGTATAATTTTTTGTTACTTTTTGAGGTGAAGTTATGAATCAAGGGGAATCAAGGAGCTATGATAAGGAATTCAAGCTGAATGCGGTAAAGCTGTATCACAGCACTGGTAAAACGCTCTGTCAATTGAGCGAGGAATTGGGAGTTCCCAAGAGTACATTGGCAGGGTGGGTCCATCAGCATAACAAGGATGGTGCAGAGGCTTTCCCGGGCAAAGGATACCTGAAAGCGTCTGATGCTGAGCTCAGTCAATTGCGGAAAGAATTGGCGATAGCACGCGAAGAGAGGGATATCCTAAAAAAAGCCTTGGGCATCTTCTCAGTGGCCCGCAAGTAAAATACCAGTTTATGCAAAAGCATGCTGGGGAATTCAGCGTAGAGAGGATGTCCAACGTGTTAGGTGTATCCCGCAGTGGCTATTATCAGTTTATCAAGGCTGAGCCATCCAAGCGCTATTGTGAGGATGAGCGTTTAATATCTGAAATTAAAGAGGTTTATACCATAAGCAACCAAATTTACGGTAGCCCACGTATCCATGCTGAGTTACGAGCTAGAGGTGAGCGCTGTTCACGCAAACGGGTTTGTCGGCTAATGAAAGCAGCCCATATTGCGGCTAAGATGAAAAAACGATTTAAGGTAACCACAATAGTCGATCCAAAGGCCGCAGTGGCGCCTAATTTACTCAAGCAGAAGTTCACAGCCACTCGCCCTGATCAATACTGGGCAGCAGATATTACCTATATTCCGACCCAAGAGGGATGGTTGTATGTTGCTATCGTACTGGACCTGTTCTCTCGTAGTATCGTGGGGATGGATATGCAAGCTCACATGACCACCGAGTTAGTAGCCGCAGCATTACGCCAGGCAATAACACGGAGGAAGCCTGCTGCAGGTCTCATCCACCACTCCGACCGAGGCAGCCAGTATACCAGCAAAGGATTCAAGGCTGTATCGGCGCATCACCAGATAACGCTTAGCATGAGTAGTACGGGCAATTGTTATGACAATGCAGTAGCAGAGAGTTTTTTCCATACCTTAAAAACAGAGCACACCCACTTTGAACGTTTTGAGAGCAGAGAACAAGCCAAATTGAGCATTTTTGAATACGTAGAAGTGTTTTATAACCGACAGAGACGGCACTCAACGCTAGGCTATCTGTCTCCTGTAAATTTTGAAAAAAATTGGTTATCCCAGGTCGCTTAAGGTTTCTCTTCTCTGTGTCTAAAAAAAGGTGGCAAGATCAGAATCAGTGTTCGGATATGATCGGAACCAGCAAGAGATTGATTTTTTTAAAAGGGGGCGTGTTATGATGGATGCTATAGAAAAAAATAAACTGTTTTTTGAAGAAGAGGTTTATAACTCTTTAAGGTATCTATCTGAAGCATTGGGTGTTTCTTTTATAGAAAAATTAAAAATAAATTTTAACTGGAAAGTTTTTGCAAACTATTTTTTGTGTGTTGATGCCCTAAAAGAAAAAAACCAAAAAAAGGTGAAGTATTATTTAACAAATGCATTGAAGCACTGTTCTGATCAGCCTGGTAATCAGATAAAGCGTCAAGAACCGGCAGTGTTAATACTGAATGATTTGACGATATCAAATGAAACGGGAAAAATACTAAAAGCTATCTATGATAAGCCTGATAATGCTGTCAATGACGATGGTATTTATGCTTTTGGTCCATTCCTGGGCGATGAAATGGCGGAAATAAAAAAAATAAGTCAAGCTCTAAAAGTTATGAAAGCTCTCTCGGATTATTTTTATAAATTCGTCATCTCCTTGATAAATCAGATTGTCTTAGTGGGTCTTACCGATAGAGGTAGTATAAAATCGTCTTCAGCAATCAAAACGTTAGGTTGTATTATCCTGTGTCCAAATACAAAAACACAAAAAAGCACAATCAATCAATATATTGAAGATTTAATTCATGAATCATCACACTGTGAACTGTTTTTAGAGCAAGCAAAAGATCAGCTAGTGAATAATCCAGCAGAAGATTTATACGCGGCTCCCTTTAGGGAAGATAAGCGGCCAATGGCAGGAATCTATCATGCAAATTATGTTCTTGGAAACATTGTTACTTATTTTTCTCAAGCTGTAAAATTATCGACTGGCGATCATTTAAAGAGTAACCATTATTTCTTAAAAAGAGCATTGAGCAGCTATTTGGAAACCTACAATATAGTAGAAAAACAGGGAGATCTCACCCAAAGAGGCTATGAGTTATTCAGGGGGATGAGAGAAAAAGTGGCTTAGATAAAAGAAGATTTTAGGTTTTTTTAATCCAATGATCGGTATTTTTTGCAGCGGGGTGTATTGACTAGTGTGTCAGGAGCGTCATCAAAACAGGGAGGTTTTCAGAGGCTGGTTAGAGCGGTTACCGGTCGTTACGGTGGGCAACGGACGGTAGTTTTCTTGTCCCACTACCGATTAGCCCCTACTCTTCTATAAACTGTGGCAGTGGTCGATGCTGACTGGCCAGTAGGATATAGATCACCGGCAGAATAAACAGCGTAAATAGCGTTCCTAGGCTCAGGCCGGCCACCATGACCAGACCGATGCTAAAGCGTGCGGCGGCACCGGCACCGGTGGAAAATAGTAGCGGAATGGATCCGGCCACCATCGCAGCCGTAGTCATGACGATCGGTCGTAACCGCAGTTTAGCCGCCAACAATACCGCCGACTGGCGATCTAATCCTTGCTCTAATTGAGCGGTTTTGGCCACTTCAGCCATTAAAATTCCGTGTTTACTGATAAGACCGACTAAAGTGATCAGGCCGATCTGTGAGTAGATATTCAAGGTGGCGGCCCCCCAGGCCATGGCAATCAGTGCACCAGACAGGGCCAGCGGCACCGCCACTAAAATAACCAGAGGATCCCGTAGCGATTCAAACTGCATCGCTAAGACCAAATAGATCACCAGTAGTGCCATGATAAAAGCTAAGTACAGCACCTGCCCTTCGCTAATAAACTGGCGCGCTTCACCGGTAAAATCATAGCGGTACCCTTGAGGTAGTTGCTGAGTGGCGGTTGACTTGAACCAATCAATCGCCTCACCCATGGCCAGGCCCGGTGCTAAGACGACACTGATGGTCGCTGCATTCAATTGGTTAAAGTGGGACAGCGCCCGTGGTTTTCCCACCACCCGGCTGCTGATCAGCGTGCTCAGCGGTAGAGCACGGCCATCTGCTGCCCGTACAAAGTAGTGCTGGAGGACGCTGGGATCTAGGCGCTGTTGGCGTTCTACTTGGACGATTACTTCATAGGATTGGCCATCCAGCTCCACCCGGTTCAAAGCGCCATCGGTCACGAGGGTGGCTAGCGTTTGCCCAATCGCTTGCAGCGTCACACCGTAGGCCGCCGCCTTGTCTTTATCAATACTCATCTCTATCGTGGCGGCATCATAGTGCAGATCCAGCTGTGAGTAGGCAAATTGGCGGTTCTCTTGCACCTTAGCCAAAAATTCTTGCGCCACTTGATGCAAATTTTCAAACGGTAGCGCGGTCGTCATGACAAACTGTAGCGGCAGTCCCAGTGAACTGCCTGGTAATTCTGGCCGTTGAAACACGGTGATGGCGATCCCAGGAATCGACTGCAATAAAGGGGTAATCCGTGCAATGAGCGCTTTTTGCGAGGTGGTGCGCTCACTCCAAGGGGTCATGGCACCAAGGCCAAACGCTTGATGCGCGGAGGGCATCCCTGAAAAGAGCTGTGAAAAGGCAATCTCCGGTTGTTGTTTGAGAATGGTATTGACCTGTTGCATGGTCTGTTGAATAAACTCTAAATTGGCTGTAGCGGGGGCCGTCCCTATCAGCATCACCATGCCTCTATCTTCAGCTGGGGCGAGTTCTTGTGGAATAAAGTGGGCTAACAGCGGTAGCGATAGCAGGATGGCTAGTGCAAAAGAGAGCACCACGGGACGGTGTGCCAGGGTCGCTTGTAACGCTCGTTCATAACCCTCAGCTAATCCCTGCAGGAGCTGCTGTATCTGCTGTTCAAAGACTGTCGGTTGGTGCAGCGTTAGCAAGTGAGCACACATCATCGGTGATAGCGTGAGTGCCACTAGCCCGGAGATCAAGACGGCACCAGAGAGGGTTAAGGCGAACTCCTGAAATAGAGCACCTGTTAAACCACCGATAAAGGCGATAGGGGCATACACGGCTGCTAGGGTGACGGTCATGGTGATCACCGGCAGCGCAATTTCCCGGGTACCGATCACCGCGGCTCTAAACGGGGATTGGCCAGCTTGAATATGCCGTTCAATATTCTCTAGGACCACAATAGCATCATCAACCACCAAGCCGATCGCTAGTACCATGGCCAGCAAGGTTAATAAATTAATGGAGAAGCCACACAGCTGCATCAGCAGTAGCACCCCCAGTAGGGATAGTGGAATAGTGATGACCGGGATCAATACCGCCCGCCAGCGGCCTAAGAATAGCAAGATCACTACCAAAACAATCACCGAGGCTTCTAGTAGGGTTTTGATCACCTGCGCAATGGCAGCATCGATGGCGGTGGTAGCATCATAGAGCAGGGTCATGTTGATGGCGGGCAACAGGGTACGCTCTAACGTGGGCAGCAGCTGCCGAATTTCATGTGCAACGGTGATTGGATTGGCATTCGGCTCGCCATCGAGCCCAATAATCACCGCCTCTTGGCCATTGGCTGAGACCCGATAGCGATCATGACTCTGCTCCAAGGTCACTTCTGCCACCTCTTGCAGGCGCACTAGCGCTCCTTGTGGTGCTGCGATCACCAGGGCCTTTAGCTCTTCAAGCGTGCGTACCTGTGTTTCGGCGCTACTATAGTAGCGAATAAAGTACCCGATCCACTGCCCGGTGGCCGATTGATAATTATTCGCCTGTAGTTGCGCAACCACCTGATCGAGCGTCACCCCTAACGCTCCCAGTTTTTGTGGATCGATCCACACCCGCAGGGCATATTGCTGTCCGCCAAAAATCCCCACTTTAGCGATCCCATTCACTGCTAACAGTTGTGGACGAATGACCCGTTGCAAATAGTCGGTGATCTGGCTGGAGTTCAAGGCACTACTAGTAAACCCTAAGTAGAGAATCGAAGTAGCATCGCTGCTAGAGCGCTCTAGCGTGGGATCTTCTGCGGCCTTAGGCAGCTGAGAGCGGACGCTATTGATCTGTGATAACACCTCAGCGAGTGCGGCATCGGCATTACTGTTGAGCAGCATATGCACCGTGATCACAGACATGCCAGGTTGGCTTTTCGAGGTGATATAGTCCACATTGTTGGCGTTGGCAATCGCCTGTTCTAATGGGGCGGTAATCGAGCCTTGGATCAAATCGGCGCTAGCCCCGTAGTAACTGGTGGTGACCGTGATCAACGTCTGCGTCAGTTGTGGATACTCCCGCACCGGCATTGTATAAAAGGCCTGTAACCCTAACAGGGCCAGCAAAAGCATGAGGGCACTGGCCAGAACCGGACGGCGGATAAATTGATCACACCACTGCATGGCCCACGCTCCTATTAGAGTTTCGGTAACGATTCGAGGGGTGAGGGGGCTGAATCACGCGCTACAACGGTGACACGACTGCCATGACTTAAGCGCACTTGACCAGAGGTGACTACGGCGTCACCAGGCTGTAGCCCTTCCAGCACTTGGACGATAGCCCCTTGACGCTCTCCTAGCTTGAGGGTGATTTGACGTACCCGCAGCACCCCAGCTTCATCGGTGGTCAGCACATAGACGGTATCGCCATAGAGCGTAAAGGTGATGGCGGTTTGCGGTAACACCAGGTTTTGGGAGGGTTGAGGGGTGGGAATCGTAATCCGCGACAGCATCCCAGCGCGCAAGAGACCCGCTTCATTAGCAATATCCGCCTGTAGTTGTAGCAATCCACTGAGGGGGGTGATCTGCGGTTCCAGGGCGGTAATCATCCCTTGGAAGGTGTGCGAGGGGAGCGCGTCTACCCGTAGGGTCACGGGCTGCTGGACTTGGAGCTGAGTGATAGCGGTTTGTGGCAGCGTGAAGTGCACGCGCATCGCCGAGAGATCCTGCACACTGACAATCGGCGTACCAGGTGGCAAGTATTGACCCAACTGGATCTGATTTAACCCCACCACTGATCTTGCCACCTTTTTTTAGACACAGAGAAGAGAAACCTTAAGCGACCTGGGATAACCAATTTTTTTCAAAATTTACAGGAGACAGATAGCCTAGCGTTGAGTGCCGTCTCTGTCGGTTATAAAACACTTCTACGTATTCAAAAATGCTCAATTTGGCTTGTTCTCTGCTCTCAAAACGTTCAAAGTGGGTGTGCTCTGTTTTTAAGGTATGGAAAAAACTCTCTGCTACTGCATTGTCATAACAATTGCCCGTACTACTCATGCTAAGCGTTATCTGGTGATGCGCCGATACAGCCTTGAATCCTTTGCTGGTATACTGGCTGCCTCGGTCGGAGTGGTGGATGAGACCTGCAGCAGGCTTCCTCCGTGTTATTGCCTGGCGTAATGCTGCGGCTACTAACTCGGTGGTCATGTGAGCTTGCATATCCATCCCCACGATACTACGAGAGAACAGGTCCAGTACGATAGCAACATACAACCATCCCTCTTGGGTCGGAATATAGGTAATATCTGCTGCCCAGTATTGATCAGGGCGAGTGGCTGTGAACTTCTGCTTGAGTAAATTAGGCGCCACTGCGGCCTTTGGATCGACTATTGTGGTTACCTTAAATCGTTTTTTCATCTTAGCCGCAATATGGGCTGCTTTCATTAGCCGACAAACCCGTTTGCGTGAACAGCGCTCACCTCTAGCTCGTAACTCAGCATGGATACGTGGGCTACCGTAAATTTGGTTGCTTATGGTATAAACCTCTTTAATTTCAGATATTAAACGCTCATCCTCACAATAGCGCTTGGATGGCTCAGCCTTGATAAACTGATAATAGCCACTGCGGGATACACCTAACACGTTGGACATCCTCTCTACGCTGAATTCCCCAGCATGCTTTTGCATAAACTGGTATTTTACTTGCGGGCCACTGAGAAGATGCCCAAGGCTTTTTTTAGGATATCCCTCTCTTCGCGTGCTATCGCCAATTCTTTCCGCAATTGACTGAGCTCAGCATCAGACGCTTTCAGGTATCCTTTGCCCGGGAAAGCCTCTGCACCATCCTTGTTATGCTGATGGACCCACCCTGCCAATGTACTCTTGGGAACTCCCAATTCCTCGCTCAATTGACAGAGCGTTTTACCAGTGCTGTGATACAGCTTTACCGCATTCAGCTTGAATTCCTTATCATAGCTCCTTGATTCCCCTTGATTCATAACTTCACCTCAAAAAGTAACAAAAAATTATACGCTTTGTTCCTCTTCGTTGTGTCCGTTAAAGGGTAGCAAGATCAGTTCAGGGCCAGTAGTGAGTTGGGATTGGAGCAGCAGCTGCCGGAGCGCTGCTTGATGCGGCTACGCACCTTTACACGCACCATGCGTCAGCTGGCGCAGCAGTTGGCTACCCAGCCGCTAGAGACGCTCAATCAGCTGGTAGCGACGCTCGGTTATGCAAGCTGGCTACGAGAGAGTGCGGCCAGTCCACAAACCGCGCAACTGCGCTTAAACAACATTCAGGAGCTGTTTCATTGGATCACCACGCTGCTGATGGGTGATGAGAGTCGAGAGGCGCTGTCGGTGGTGGAGATCATTCGTCGTTTTACCCTACACGATCAGCTCGATCGCCAGGAGAGTGAGGAGGGTCGTGATGCGGTGCAGCTGATGACGCTGCACACTGCCAAAGGGCTAGAGTTTCCTTATGTCTATCTGGTCGGCATGGAGGAGGGGATGCTGCCACATCAAAACAGTCTTGATCAAGAGACGATTGAAGAGGAGCGGCGACTGGCTTATGTGGGGATCACCCGCGCCCAACGTGAATTGACCTGTAGCCACTGCCAGACGCGCCGACGGCAGGGTGAAACACACTCTCCAGCCCCTAGCCGTTTTCTCTTAGAGTTACCCGCGGGTGATCTCCACTGGCCCGCCCGGGCCACCCCGGCCAGCCCCGAGGAGCGGATGGATAAAGCAAAAGATCACATTGCTAACCTACGGGCGCGCTTTGGGTTTTCTGCTGGATAAAAGATCAATAGAGAGGTTGAGGATGATCGACTCTCCCAACCGACAGCTTAGGAATCATCACCCACCGTCACACCGCCACCGTGGTCGCCCCAAGCAGCTATCGATCAATCACTACTGCCTTTTGGAATGATGGGATTGGTAACTGTCTTGATCGAACGGTTAGTGGTCTCTGTGCGCAAGAACCCTGACCGGTCGTCTGATGACTTATAAGCGGCCACCGCCTGTGTAACACGGGGCGGCGGTGAGGGGGTCCTGTCGTTGGTGCTCAGACTATCATAACTAGCGTCACGCTTGGGCTTGGGCGATTGGGGGCTAGTCACCTGCTGCTCTTCTGGCTGCTTTTTGAAGAGGCTTTTAAACAGCTTGCCAACTGAACCACTGGTGGTTGTCGCCGTATGCGACAGCACTAGCTGGTCATCTGACGAGGGATGAGCATTCGTCACCGGTGGCTCCGGCACGGGCAGTGGAGAGGGTGCTGTTAGGGGCAGCGGTGTGGGGTGTTTATTTAAATACGCTTCTGAGAGGAATTTTTCTTTAATCAACAAAGTTTGTTGTTTATTGTCAAACTTAGCATACTTTTCCGGCAGGGTGGCCAACAGCAGAATGGCCAGGGTTTGCGTATCAGCATTATTCAGCGCCATCCAGTGGTGCAGCCGTTGCCGCCAACCAGGCCTATCACCCTCCTGAAGCCGCTGCCGTAGCTCAAATAGTTTGACGCGTTCTGGCGTTAATTCTTCAGATTCTCCTGTTGAGGCTAACTGATAGGCCTGGCTGAGATCAACGGTATACCCTTTGCTATCTACAGAATCAGCCATAGTGACAAAATCATAGCTTTGATTAACCATATGGGTAGCTTCATGGATCAAAGTTACTACTAAAGAAACCAGATTGTTTTTTTTTGCCGTTGGATTAAGATAGATTGTATTTTTATCATAGAAATGCCAACCATTGTCATATGATATTTCATTTGAGAAATGGATCACTTGATTGACTTGTTGCTGCTGGATAATGTTAGCCAGATAACCCACAATAGCCTGCAGTTTCTTCTGAAATTCAAGTTGAGTATTCTCACCCCAACACCCGAACAAATTGTATGGCCAGGTCTCTTCTAAGGAGTTTTGTCTCTCAAGTTTTGATAGCCTAGGGAGTGCTTGGCAGCAAGTTGTATAAGCTAGCCGGCAAATAACCTCCCGCAAGGGATTCAGTTGTTCAAAATCAGCCACGACTATCGGATTTTTTAATTTTTTAGATAGCTTATTAACTCTGCTGTTAAAGGTTGTTTTATCAATAAGAAATTGCCACGCTGTAGGCAGTGGCTGACTCATTGGTACGCTCTCCCCGGGTGTCGTAGTGGGCGGTTGTTGCAGAACGGCGAATATTTCCTGAGCTACCGGGGTAACGTACGGGTATAACTTCTGCTCTGCCAGATCTAATGGCGTGTCGCCTTGACTATTTTTTAACTTCAATAGTTGATCAATCTTTTCTGGAGTGATCCCTTCCAGGATTACTTTAACGACAGCGGGTTTCTGCAACTCCACGGCTAAATGTAGCAGTGTGCTCCCTCGTGAAAAGCGTAGGCTACGTGCGGCTTCTAATTTTAGGTAGTCTGTTATAACCTGAACATTATTTTTTTCAACCAATTGCAGCATCTCTGTTGAGTCAAACAGTTTTTCCAAGGTACACATACCAGCGAGCAACTCTTTATACCAATCCCCAGCAGTTTCTCCCTGCTGGTTTTGGGTAGTCACCACGGCACCCTGTTGGATCAAAAACTCGATTAATCCTAAATTGTGCTGAGCCACTGCATAGTGTAGCGGGGTATTGCCTTGCGCATCGGTCCGGTTTAGCAGCGCTGGGTACTTTGTTAACGTGGATTCAACGGCCTTTTTATCCCCGTGATGGACGGCTTCTAATAACTTTGAATACTCTTCGTTTAACAACTTCAGGGACTGTTCATCAGCTACTGACTGCTGCTGGCCAGACACACTCGCTTTATGGATAGAATTTATAAAATACATTAATACAGTCAGCCATCGTTGTTGAATGAATGATCACGTGCTGGATGAGGCAGCAGCAGTGAGGTGGTCACCACCTCACAGGGTGGACCAGCGGGGGGCTCAAGTACTCCAGACGCTGTGGGGCCAGCAGCTGCCAGGCTATGTATCAGCCGATCGAAATCAGCCATATGCTCAGAGAATTCATGCCAAAGATCTCTAATCACACAGTCTTGCTCGGTCAAGCTCAGCTTAACGTATTGAGCTACTTCAGCAGAGACTAAACAAAAAAGTTGCCCAGGCACCGCCCCAAACTCCTCCAAACACGCCTGTTTAAGTTCAGGCAAGCATTCAGACAGGCGGATAAAGAGGCTCTCAGCCTCGCAAAACTCCCACTCTGAGCCGGAGGTAGTTTGACGTGGTCCAAAGAACTTCCGAAAATGGTCTTTAGCAGCCCCTTGATCAAATATCAGTGCCTCATTCATCAGTTGATCAGCTATCACAGCGGGGTAGATGAAGTTTAAAGGCTGCTCGGCCGGGGAGTGCTCTACGCTTGGGTCCTGCCTCATAGGCTCTGCTGCCGGGGAAACTGGGGTCATTTGCTCGCTATCGGCCGCGGAACTCTTCGAGGATTGGAGCTCTGTTAACCTATGCTGGCTGACATCAATGGCTTTTTCATCCTGTTTTCTAACAATCAGTTTATTAGCTCGAGACTCTTTTCTGACAAAATAGGCTTTGTCACTAAATAATGCAGCATATTTTCTGAGCGGCTCGGTTACTGGTAAAGGCTCTCTAACAATAAGTGTATAATGTACATTGTCCTCTCTATCATCAGCCGGTAACTGCTCCTCACGGGTCGCATTATCGGTTATAAAAGCTGTTTTTTCAGGCTTTAAGTGCATTTTAATAGCGGAATAGCTTAAGCTTGAGGGCTGCCTCATCCGCAATTCTGCAGCTGCAACCGGGGTAAAAAGTTCGCTGTGCTGTTTTATAATTGGTACTAACAATTTAACAGGCTTGATTAATAAACCCTTACCAGCCGCTCGTGATAAAAGGGGTGTTTTCATAGCATGACGTCTAGGTTGATGACTGCCTGATAAACCAAGGCGCTCTCTTTTCGAAGAGCCAATGCTTTTGCGGGATAATCGATTTTTATCAGGTCGATAGAATTTTTTGACAAAACAAGACTTTTTCTTAAACGGTTCAGTGGTTTTTCTTAACTGCTTCATTCTTCTTGAATGCCTTATAAAAACAACTTCATAAGGTACACTGTTTTCTCTATTACCAGCAGGTGCCTGCTCTTCTCTGCTCGCATTATCGGCTACAACCGCTAGCGTGAGCTCTTTTAAACTCCCTACTTTACGAACTGATCGACCAGAAGGCGGTAAGCCTGGGAGCGACGGCTCGTTCTGTGTCCGCGGTTGTTCCGGGGGCTGCTCCGGTGGTGGCTTTGACGGTGGCCAGTGAGGCATAACGATGGTTAATGGCGGACTCAAGAATGCGAGGGGCAGTCGTAGAGGTCTGGTTGTGAGCTCCGGGGGTGGCTCACAGGGCTTAGTCCTCGACAGCACCACCCCCCAGCTGCTTGGCTGGAGTGCCCAGGAGTGACGATAGACCGCGTCAACCGTGGGTGGCGTGGCGGGCCTGGGCAGCCGAATGGTGACTAGATCTGAAATTTTTGGTAGCTGCTGTAGACCGAAGAACTGGGGAGCGTCAACACTGTTGACCGTGACCTCCCACAGCGGTCTGCCTCGTGCTGGCGTTGGCAGCGATCTCTCCGGCTCAGACTCTGCTGCCGGCAGGCCTGAAGTCGCCGGCCGGATCGCTGCTAAGGCTTGCTGGGTTGTCGATAGCCGAGCAAGACGCTGTCGTAGTGAGCGCTTGCGATTTTTCAACCGCTTCTTCTTATGCCGCTTCCTTGGGCTTTTTTTAGGGACTCCGGTACTCTTTTTCATACGTTGTTGTCGCTCTTCCCCTTTGTCAGCTGCGGCGGTTTAAAAACACCCGCACCCTCCCAAGCCGTCACGCGCTACTGCCAGCCTCTGACTTTCAGGATAAGTAGGCTACTCCCCCCTGAATATTAAAAATAGGTTACAAAATTTTACAGCAGAGGCTGTCATACTGACCGAACTGAGCCCATTGGGTATTCGTGAGCCCGCTTTGACAACCATCAACATTAGAACTAGTAGTTAGTGTTAGTAGTTTGAAACAGTTCAGAGGAGTGATCTCATGATCCACTACAGCCACTTGAGCCATTGGCTCAGGACTCCGACTGCCATCAGGCAGGCCGTCAACCCTTATGACTGGATTGCTGAGTTATCACAAGTATTAGTTCAGGAGCGCTGGTGTCGAACGGGAGAGTCGATTTGCAACGGCGATATCGCTAGCACTATTATGCAGGGAATTGATTTGAGCCTTTTTAAAGAGCCCTCATTGAATGCCGTGATAGCCGTACTCGACAAATATGCCGAGGCTCCGGGCTCCTTAAGTGATGAGGCCAAGCGTCAAGTGATCAGGTATTGTGCTGGTCTGCAGCAGGGTTCTAATCATAGTCCAGCATTGATGGCCGAGGAGGGTCAACCGATGAAAGTTAGCGTGCTGAATAGCAGCGGGGTTTTAAATTCGTCCTCTCCTGCGCAACACCACAGGATTACTGAAGTCAGCACAACCACGGGGACAACAAACCGTAGTGCCTATCCTAGGCCCAGTACCCCAACGGCCTCCTGTCTGATAGCGAGCTCCAACCGATCCACCCCGCTAGCTTACCACGGGAGAGTCTCAGCAGCCGAACCACCGCCCGTTGTGGACACTGCTAGCGGTTCGGTAGGGTTCTCCTGTGCACCGGTTCACCAACCGATTCTCTTTGGCGCCTGGCCGGTTCCCCATCGCTTTCGTAGAAACAGGGCTGCCTTGCCGGCCATTCCTGAGAGGAGCCTACCGGTATCAGAGGGGCCAAAAGAGACGCCAAACTGGTTAAGGCAGACCGCCCAATTAGTCGCCCAGATGAGCTGTCAGTCGATCACCAGCGAACAGGTGATCACTGCGCTGGATAGCGTGGTAGGCTGTCGCCTGACAGAGGCGGGAGATCGCCAGACCCCGGTGGCTCCAGACACTAGGTTCCAGGTGGACGACTCACCGCTCTTGATCAGCCGCCGTTGATAGCCCACAACACCGGCAGCACTATCGAGCGGCGCTGCCTGGCGGGCTCACCCGGCGCCGAGGGCGGCGTTGGTGAGGCTTAGCTGGATCGGGCAGGTGACGGAGTAAAGCCTGGGGATCATATTGGCTGACTGGCAGTGAGTGGCCGATAAAGGACTCAATGGCCGGTAGGTTGACCGCATAGTTCTCACAAGCAAAGCTAATCGCCTGCCCAGAGGCCCCGATGCGCCCGGTTCGGCCAATCCGGTGCACATACTCCTCATAATCATCGGGTAGATCATAGTTAAAAACATGCGTGACTTCTGGAATATGCAGTCCACGCGCCGCCACGTCGGTGGCCACTAAGATATCTAACTGCCCTTGCGTAAATTGTGACAAAATTTTCAACCGCTTCGCCTGGGGCACATCACCGGTCAATAGGCCAACCCGGTGCCTATCGGCTAACAGGTAGCGGTGCAGCTGTTCACAACTCTGTTTGGTGTTGGCAAACACGATGCAGCGTTCGGGCCACTCCTCTTCAATCAAGGTCTGTAATAGGGCTCTTTTGTCATCTTGTGCTGGATAAAAGAGCTCCTCTTGTACAGCTTTCCCTAAGTGCTGCTCTGGCAGGACAATAATCTGCTGCGGGCAGTGCGCTTGTTCAAAAGCCAACTCATGCACCCGGGCCGTGAGGGTGGCTGAGAACAGCAAATTCCGCCGCTGCTTCGCTGCTGGCATGCGGCGCAGCAGTGTACGAATATCTTTGATAAAACTCACATCGCATAAACGATCAGCTTCATCTAACACTAATACTTGAAGCAGTTCAAAGTTGATCACCTGCTGCCTCAAGTAGTCCACCAGGCGTCCTGGGGTACCAATCAGGATTTCAACGCCGGCCGTGAGCGTTTTCAGCTGCTTGTCATAGCTTTCACCCCCATAGGCCAACCCCAGTCGTAAACCGCTCGCCTCAGCAAAGGGTTGCGCATTGCTATGGATCTGTACCGCCAGCTCACGTGTTGGGGCCAATATCAGCGCCCGTGGTTGGTTCAGTTGGCGATCAGGGAGATCAGGCTGGACCAACAGCTGATGAAAGGTCGCCAATAGAAAAGCTAAGGTTTTCCCAGTGCCTGTTTGCGCTTGCCCCAGAATATCTTGACCAGACACCATCAGTGGCAGTGCTAAGGCTTGGATTGGCGTACAATAGTCAAAACCTAAGCGCTCAAGAGGCTGTAACAGCCTAGGGTGTAGCGCGAAGTCGGTAAATCTTTCAGTGGTTAAATGTGTTTTATTCATGATGTGCTAGGTGCTAAAGTCATCCGGTTGTGCTTGATTTAGGGTGGTTTCTCAATTCAAATAGTGCAGCCCGTCGAGAACATCCCCTCACTGTTGAATCGTCAACTATAAACTGCTGGAGTAAAAATATGAACGATAATCTAGTTCAGCTGACCGATGCTACGTTTGATAGCCTGGTTTTACACAACCAATCCTTACCCATATTGGTCGATTTTTGGGCAGAGTGGTGTGGTCCCTGTAAAGCTTTGTCACCTATTTTAGAGGCGTTAGCTGATGAGTACCAAGGTCGCGTGATTGTGGCAAAATTAAATATTGATGAAAACCCCGTCACCGCGCCGAAGTATCATATCCGCAGCATTCCAACCCTGCTATTATTCAAACAGGGAGCCGTGGTGGCTACTCAGGTGGGCGGACTATCCACAAAAGAGCTAGGTGATTTTTTAAAAAAACATCTATAATCGTAGCAGTCCAAGCAGCAGCCATGATACTGTTGGTCGCGTACCGGGGTCTAATATTGCTTCTAGACAGGTTAGCGGGCTGGTGATATGCTGGCCGAAAAGCAGGTGGGCCCTTAGGCTTGAACCAGGGCTGCCCGCCGTCGTTGGTCTTTGATCGCTGACTGGGGGCTGCCTTTGCAACGTCTTCAAGCTCTCTTCTGATCACCCATGATAAGACATTTCCAGGGTAAAGCCACTGGGCAGAGCACTGTGATGATGGTCGTTGAATCAGACTTGCCGGTTATTCTGGTCTACTGCTGGCAGCTGAAGAGCAGGCTGGCTGGCTGGCGACTAGCTGACTGTCAGCGGGGTGCAGGGTCCACACCCTGTCATGCTGAGAAGCGAGCCAATCTATTGATTCAATCAGAAAGAAAGGGTTAGTCGTCCACTGCTGAGTGTGATCACTTAAGATGGCTCACAGAGTGTCTCATAAGAGGTGGGAGTAGTTTGCAGCAGAAGCACAGTGCCTCACTAACCTGATAAACCTATCGGCGTTTTCCTAACGGAGTCTTTTCTATTTTTACGTCCTCGACCTGTTGTCCTAGTAACTCATTTATCCGCTGCGAACTGTCAGCATTACCCTTTTCTTTTATTCAGTATTAAGAACTTACTGTATGAATTTAACCGAACTAAAAACAAAACCCGTTGCTGAACTGATTAAGTTAGCAGAATCTATTGGATTAGAAAACTTAGCCAGAACGCGCAAGCAAGATATGATCTTCACTATCCTGAAGCAGCATGCAAAGAGTGGTGAAGACATCTTTGGCGATGGGGTTCTAGAAATCTTACAAGATGGTTTTGGCTTTTTACGCTCAGCCGACTGCTCCTACCTGGCTGGGCCTGATGATATCTATGTCTCTCCGAGTCAGATCCGCCGCTTTAATCTCCGGACTGGCGATACGATTTCAGGGACTATTCGGCCACCCAAAGAGGTCGAACGCTATTTTGCCTTATTAAAGGTTGACCAAGTCAATTACGATAAGCCAGAAAATGTCCGTAATAAAATTCTCTTTGAAAATTTAACCCCCCTGCACCCTAACGTCCGTTTACGTATGGAACGGGGTAATGGCTCGACAGAAGATATCACTGCCAGAGTGTTAGATCTGGCAGCCCCAATTGGTAAAGGACAACGCGGCTTAATCGTTGCACCGCCGAAAGCGGGTAAAACAATCTTAATGCAGAATATCGCTCTCAGCATCGCGCATAACCATCCAGACTGTGAATTGATCATGCTATTGATTGATGAGCGCCCTGAAGAGGTGACCGAAATGAAGCGCTTAGTCAAAGGGGAGGTCGTGGCCTCTACCTTTGATGAGCCGGCAACCCGGCATATTCAAGTGGCAGAAATGGTCATCGAACAGGCCAAGCGTTTGGTTGAGCATAAAAAAGATGTGGTGATTCTTTTAGATTCGATGACCCGTTTAGCCCGCGCTTACAACACCGTGGTGCCTGCCTCCGGCAAGGTGCTTACCGGTGGGGTTGATGCGAACGCGCTGCACCGCCCCAAACGCTTTTTTGGCGCTGCCCGCAATGTCGAAGAGGGGGGGAGTTTAACCATCATTGCTAGCGCCCTGGTGGAGACCGGCTCCAAGATGGATGAGGTTATCTACGAAGAGTTTAAAGGAACTGGTAATTTAGAGCTGCACTTGTCACGAAAAATTGCTGAAAAACGGGTATTCCCCGCCATTGACTATAATCGTTCAGGAACCCGTCGTGAAGAGCTCCTGACCACCCCAGATGAACTGCAAAAGATGTGGATATTGCGTAAAATCTTGCACTCTATGGGAGAGATAGAGACCATGGAGTTTTTAATTAAGCAGTTATCGAGCTCCAAAACCAATGAAGATTTTTTCGATATGATGAAACGCTCCAAGGCCGTTTGATCACTTTTCCTGTGAAAAACCGCACCATTAGCGACGTTGTAGTAGCACACCGCACTCGCTATGGTCCGTATAAGGGAACTGATCAAACAGGGCACACTGGGCAATCGCATGGGTTTGAGATAACCGGGAGAGATTATCCCCCAGGGTCTTGGGGTTGCAGGAGAAGTAAAGAATCTGATCATAGTGTTGGATCCAGCGCAAGGTCGCTGCATCTAAGCCGCAGCGGGGTGGATCTACTAAGACGGTTTGACAGTGAAAATCACTTAAAGTGATCGCTGCTAAGCGTCGAAAAGTTCTTTCTCTGTGGAGCGCCTGCCTGAGTTCAGAGGCGGAAAGTCGTACAACCTGCACATTCTCAATATGATTAAACGTCAGATTGTGCTGCGCCGCCTGTACCGCTGCTTTAACCACTTCTGTGGCTAATACCTGTCGAAAATGCTGGGCTAACGGCAGGGTAAAGTTACCGCTACCGCAGTAGAGTTCCAACAGATCACCCGTAGAGCCCCTCAGTCTATCGCAGGCCCAACTCAACATCTGGCAGTTTACCTGAGCATTGGGTTGGGTAAAAGTTCCCTCAATTTGTCGGTAGTGGAACTGCCGCCCCTGGATGGAGAGCACCTCATCGATAAAGGGGTGATCGACACTGATACACTGCTTTAGAGCACGACCCACTATTTGCAAAGTAATCCCCAGCGCTTGCTGCACCCGATCACGTAGCTGTCGTGCTAGCTCACGCCAGTTTGCTGTTAAGGGGCGATGGTAGAGTAACGTAACCAATCCGGCGCCACTTAAACTAGAGAGATAATCAATCCGAAACAGCTTGTAGCGCAGCTCTGGGGTGATCCGTAAGCCACGCATGATTTCCGGCATCAAACGGTTAATCAGTTGGCTGGCCGCTGGAAAGTGATCGATCCGAAACCAGGATCGATTGGTCGGATTAAACATCACCTGATAGAGATCAGCCCCCTCATGCCAGATGCGAAACTCAACCCGCTGTCGGTAATGACTGACCGGTGAGGCGAAGCATGCTACAGGAGGCGCTTGGTAAGCAGCCAGTAAGGTTTGCAACCGCTGGCGCTTCGCCGCCAACAGCTGGGGATAGTGTTCAATGGGAAGGTGCAGCGGGGTCATGGCACTCCTTGATGATTGCCTGACTGGTGGGGCCTGCTGCTCCAATAATAGTGTAGGTAGCGCAGTGAGACATAGGTGATGATCAGCGTAGCAATGACAATCTCCATAGTTGCCATCCAGTACACTTGGTCAGCATAATCCTGAGCGAGTTCGTACTGGCTCAGCAGGGCGGATAACTTGTACAGTGCGGTGGCGCCAATCGCCATCGGAAAGGTAAAGGCAGCATAAGCTGGGCTGAAGGGCAACTGTAACAGACGAAAAAATGCGCAGTAAGTGACCACGGTCATCAGCACAGCAATGCCCAATAGCAATGAACAGAGCAGCAGCGAAGGTACGGAGACCACACTCAGGTAGCCTGCCAATACCAGGCTTGCAGGGGCCGCCAGAATGGCAATAGTCGGTTTGGCGCTATCAGGCACTTCATGAAAGAATAGCAAGCGATAGATCATGAGCGGTAACAGAATCAGACAACTTAACATACCGAAGGTCAGTAACACCAGGGACAACGGGATAAACTGTGCTCCAGGTACTGTGAGAGCCGCAACAACAATCCCAACAGGTGGAACGAACCAACTGGGTACCATCTGGTGCATAGAGAACGCCTGGGCACGATGATAGCAGAAGCTTATCAAGGCAGTGATATGGCTTATCACTGCAGTCAACCAGAGGATCTGAGCTGCTACGGGATGAAAAAGTCCCACGGTTTTCGAGATCACCATTGTCGCCATGGCAAAGGTGGGGAGGATACTGCCGACGACGGGATGTTGCAGATCCTGGAGCAGGCTATCGGGATGTCGTGTAAATTTGGCGATCAGCGCTGACAGCAAGCTGGCCGCGATGACCGCCCCGGTGATCTGCCCCCAACCCTGCAGGGGTAGCGCATTCTCTAGGTACCAGCCCAGACTCGCAATGCCCAGTGCGAGGCTAGCCAGCGGTGTTGGCAGGGTTCGCAGCCTAAGAGATAGGGTATTGAACAGAGCGGCGCCTCCCCAATAGTTTTGTGAGGTTTGAGTATAAATATAAAGAGGTGAGCTTGCCAAGGGTACTCTTAGATCTCATAGAATCTCCGCAAGGAAAAGCACAATTTCAGTAGTGGAAGGAGGTGAATAGTGTTTTGCTGCTCTTTTTTTCGTCTCCATCACTCTATGCTCTCATAGGGAAACAGGGGAATCTCCGGAAAACCCGAGGCGATTCATGACCAAGTGGTGAGAGTAGATTATGAAGTAACAAAAACTTGAATAATAATCTGTAGCTTATATAATGGAGCTATCAGCTATGATTGATGAGGACTGAATTTTGTGGACCGTAGTGTTAACCCCACGATTTTATGCCTGGTTACACGAACAGGAAAATGGGATGCAAGAAAAGGTACTGGCAAATCTGACCAACCTTGAAACGTATGGTCCGAAACTGTCACGTCCCTATGCAGATACCGTGAAAGGTTCCAGGCACAAAAACATGAAGGAGCTACGCGTACAGTATTCAGGCAGCCCAATACGTGCATTTTTTGCTTTCGACCATGAAAGACAGGCTATCGTACTCTGTGCTGGTTACAAAAGTAATAACAAGCGATTTTATGAGACGATGCTCCGCATTGCGGACGAAGAATTTACTGCTCATTTATCCGGGATGGAGGGAAAAAAATGAAAACATTACGCGATGTTATCGCAGCCTATCCGCCAGAAAGTCAGGCACGTATCAAAGCAATGGCTGATGAAATGGTTCTGGAAACGGGATTACATTTGATGCGGGAAGCATTACAGCTATCGCAAAAATCCCTGGCGGAATCGATGGGTATCAGTCAGCCGGCCATCGCTCAGATTGAACAACGAGGCAATGACGTTAAGCTGGCAACGCTTAAGCGTTATATTGAGGCAATGGGCGGTAAGCTAAGTCTGACCGTCGAACTGCCCGAAGGGGGCGGACGGGTATTTCATATCTAAGCACGCTTGTTCTCGGTGTTTATCAGATACCGTCTTGCTGATAATGCCAGTGCTATTTTTGTAGCAAAAGGTATACTCGATTGATCTTGCCACCTTTTTTTAGACACAGAGAAGAGAAACCTTAAGCGACCTGGGATAACCAATTTTTTTCAAAATTTACAGGAGACAGATAGCCTAGCGTTGAGTGCCGTCTCTGTCGGTTATAAAACACTTCTACGTATTCAAAAATGCTCAATTTGGCTTGTTCTCTGCTCTCAAAACGTTCAAAGTGGGTGTGCTCTGTTTTTAAGGTATGGAAAAAACTCTCTGCTACTGCATTGTCATAACAATTGCCCGTACTACTCATGCTAAGCGTTATCTGGTGATGCGCCGATACAGCCTTGAATCCTTTGCTGGTATACTGGCTGCCTCGGTCGGAGTGGTGGATGAGACCTGCAGCAGGCTTCCTCCGTGTTATTGCCTGGCGTAATGCTGCGGCTACTAACTCGGTGGTCATGTGAGCTTGCATATCCATCCCCACGATACTACGAGAGAACAGGTCCAGTACGATAGCAACATACAACCATCCCTCTTGGGTCGGAATATAGGTAATATCTGCTGCCCAGTATTGATCAGGGCGAGTGGCTGTGAACTTCTGCTTGAGTAAATTAGGCGCCACTGCGGCCTTTGGATCGACTATTGTGGTTACCTTAAATCGTTTTTTCATCTTAGCCGCAATATGGGCTGCTTTCATTAGCCGACAAACCCGTTTGCGTGAACAGCGCTCACCTCTAGCTCGTAACTCAGCATGGATACGTGGGCTACCGTAAATTTGGTTGCTTATGGTATAAACCTCTTTAATTTCAGATATTAAACGCTCATCCTCACAATAGCGCTTGGATGGCTCAGCCTTGATAAACTGATAATAGCCACTGCGGGATACACCTAACACGTTGGACATCCTCTCTACGCTGAATTCCCCAGCATGCTTTTGCATAAACTGGTATTTTACTTGCGGGCCACTGAGAAGATGCCCAAGGCTTTTTTTAGGATATCCCTCTCTTCGCGTGCTATCGCCAATTCTTTCCGCAATTGACTGAGCTCAGCATCAGACGCTTTCAGGTATCCTTTGCCCGGGAAAGCCTCTGCACCATCCTTGTTATGCTGATGGACCCACCCTGCCAATGTACTCTTGGGAACTCCCAATTCCTCGCTCAATTGACAGAGCGTTTTACCAGTGCTGTGATACAGCTTTACCGCATTCAGCTTGAATTCCTTATCATAGCTCCTTGATTCCCCTTGATTCATAACTTCACCTCAAAAAGTAACAAAAAATTATACGCTTTGTTCCTCTTCGTTGTGTCCGTTAAAGGGTAGCAAGATCACGATTTCGGCACGCCAAACGCGGACGGCGTTACGCCACCTGCGATCCTACGGTAAACCAATGGCGATGGGCATTGAACAGGTCGTGTGCTGATATCGGTCGCTTGCCAGCCAATTGGAGCCGCTGTAGCAGTAAACTTCCCTCGGCAGTGGCCACCTGAATACCTCGTGGATCAACCGCTATAATCGTTTTAGGTGCCGCCACAACGCGGTGCGAGAGTGCTTCGGCTTGCCATACGGTAATACGCTGTCCAGCGACTTCACAGTAAGCGAGCGGCCAGGGATTGAAGGCTCGTACCGCACGGGCTAGCGCTACAGCGGGGCGGTGCCAATCCAAGGCTCCCTCCTGTTTACTGATCTTCTCCGCATAGGTGATCCCAGCCTGCTCCTGCGGTTGTGCTACCACTTGGCCCTGAGCCAGCAACGGTAAGAGCTCTACCAGCGCGGAGGCGCCCAAGGTCGCTAACTGTTGTAGTAGGGAGGCACTCGTCGTTTGCGCCGTGATGGGGCAGCTGATCTGCTGGAGGATGGGCCCGCTATCTAAACCCGCCTCCATCTGCATGAGGGTGATCCCCGAACAAACATCACCCGCCAAGATCGCCCGTTGGATGGGCGCAGCGCCACGCCAGCGGGGCAGCAACGAGGCGTGCACATTAATACACCCCAAACGTGGCAGGGTTAGTATAGCCGAGGGTAGAATCAAGCCATAAGCGACGACGACCATCAGATCGGCTTGAAGCGTGGCCAGTTGTTGCTGTAGTGTGGCCGATCGTAGGGTGGGGGGTTGCCTCAGCGGTAGGCCATACTGAAGTGCTAATTGCTTGACTGGACTGGCGCTTAGCTGTTTTCCGCGACCGGAGGCTCGATCGGGTTGTGTTAATACGCCTACCAGCTGATGTCCAGCGGTGCACAGTGCTGCCAGGTGCTGTGCTGCAAACTCAGGCGTTCCAGCAAAAATAATGCGTAATGATGAGGCGCTCATCACCGCTCCTGGGTGACTAGTGCGGCCTGCTGTTTGGCCATTTTTGTGAACCGCTGGTGTAAGCGTTGGCGCTTCAGCGAAGAGAGATAGTCGATAAACAACGTGCCATTCAAATGATCGATCTCATGCTGCAAGCAGATAGCCAATAAACCTTCTGCTTGCAATTCAAAAGGGCACCCCTGCGCATTGAATGCACGCACGGTGATCTGTGAAGCACGGGGCACTAGCGCCCGAACATCGGGAACGGAGAGACAGCCTTCACGGATGCTGGTGCTTCCCGATTGCGTGATGAGGCGCGGATTAATAAAGACTTGCGGTTGCTCCTGCGAGTCACTCAGATCGATGACCACGATCTGCTGGTGAAGATTAACCTGGGTGGCGGCCAGACCAATCCCTGACTCCGCATACATCGTATCCAACAGATCCTGTACAATGGTCCGCGTCGCGTGGTTGATCTCAGCAACAGCTGCTGCTTTGATCCGTAGGCGCTTATCAGGAAACCGTAGTAGGGGTAAAACTGCCATAGAACTCTCTTGGGTTTATATCAAAAAATTCATTGAGAATCAGAATAGGGAGAATAGTTCTCATTTTATAGATTTTCCAATTTTTTAGATACTCTGATCCGTGTAGAGTGTCCGCTGACGGCTTCAGAATGATGAGGTTAAAATAGCGTGGAGGGTGATGAATTTTGGTTGCGCTTAGCCTTAATCCCTGGCTTAGGCGCTGCAAAACTCCGAGCAGTGGTGGGCCGTTTAGGCCCTTTCCAAGGTGCTGAGGTTGCACAGCTCCACGCCGTGGGGTTATCCAGAGAGCAATGCCAAGCTTTCTTGAACCCTAACCGCCAGCGGTTAACCGAAGCAGAGCGCTGGCTAGCCGCTCCACAGCACCGGCTGTTAACGTGCCATCACCCGGAGTATCCTGAAGCGCTTCGCAGCTTACAGGACGCGCCGCCGCTGCTGTTTATCGCTGGCGACGTTGCGCTGCTCAATGCGCCACAATGTGCCCTGGTAGGCAGCCGCCAGGCGACCACTTATGGGATCCACTGGGGGGATTATTTTGCCCACCAACTAGCGGCTAGTGGTCTGGTCATCACCAGTGGCTTAGCCGTCGGCATCGATGGCATTGGTCATCGCGCGGTGCTGGCGGAGGGCGGCAAAACAGTGGCGGTATTGGGTAATGGACTGCAAACGCCTTATCCCCGTTGTCATCAGGGTTTAGCAGAACGTATAATAGCCTCTGGTGGCCTATTGGTTTCTGAGTATTTACCAGACACCCCCCCTCTCCCCGGACATTTTCCGCAGCGGAATCGGCTGATTAGCGGGTTAAGTCTTGGGGTTTTGGTCGTTGAAGCATCACTGCGGAGTGGTTCACTGATTACAGCCCGTCATGCGTTAGAACAAGGACGTGAGGTTTTTGCCCTACCGGGACACTTAGACAGTGAAAATAGTCAAGGGTGTCACCAATTAATTCGGCAAGGTGCTTGGTTGGTATCACAGCCCTCCGAACTGTTAGAAGTGCTCAATAGCTCCTTACACTGGTTACCGTTAACGGTTCCAGAGCCACCTTTAGCACCACCCATGGCTGTAGCGAGCAGTGCAGCACCACCCTGTTTGGATCTCTTAGATAAGGTGGATAATAAAACAACCCCGATTGACGTCGTCGCCGAGCGGGCTGGTCAACCACTCCCAGAGGTCGTCAAACAATTGATTGAGCTGGAGTTAGCAGGATGGATCACCGCTGTCCCCGGCGGCTATGTCCAGCGTAAGAGGACAAGCCATGTTCGACGTCTTGATGTACCTATTTGAAACCTATATTCATAGCGAAATAGAGGTGGCTATCGATCAAGATAAACTCACTGAGGAGCTGGCTTACGCTGGTTTTCAGCGAGAAGATATTGATAAAGCGCTGCAGTGGATGGAGCGACTGGCGACGTTACAAAATAGTGATACCGTGCCCTATTTATTCGCCGCGGCCCCGCAAACCATGCGACTGTATAATCAGGAAGAGTTGCGGAAGCTCACAGCGGACTGTCGCGGGTTTCTGCTATTTTTAGAACAGATGCATATTTTAAATTCACAAACACGCGAAATGGTCATCGATCGGGTGATGGCGCTGGAAGATTCGATGCTCTCACTAGAAGATTTAAAGTGGGTCGTTCTCATGGTCCTCCTCAATGTTCCGGGAAACCAATCGGCCTATCAGCAGCTGGAAACCCTGCTGTTTGAGACTCAGGACCGTCAAGTGCACTGAAGAGGGACCATGGAATACTGTGATGATCGCTAGGGAGATCCCAGCACTAGCGCCGCAATCCCAGCTAACCATTATCGTAGCAGCGCTGCGGGCAGCACAAGTCGTTGCCTATCCGACTGAGGCGGTGTTTGGTTTAGGGTGTGATCCAGATAGTCAACTGGCGGTCGCTAAACTCATGGCTTTAAAACAGCGTTCCCAGACGCAGGGGTTGATACTGGTGGCCGCTGACTATCAGCAACTCAGATCCTATGTGGATGATAGCCGATTGTCGGATGAGGTAAAACAGCGCCTATGGGCGAGTTGGCCAGGCCCGATCAACTGGGTATTGCCGGTCTCGGCAACCACCCCTGCCTGGCTGACTGGGTCTTTTAATACCCTAGCGGTACGGGTATCAGCCCATCCCATTGTGCGCCAGTTGTGCCAAGCGTTTGGTAAACCGATCACCTCGACCAGTGCTAACCGCAGTGGTTTACCGCCTTGCCGCTCTCTTGAAGCCCTCCAGGCACAATTAGGTCATCAGCTGCCCGTGCTGCCTGGAGCCGTCGGGCCGCAAGTCGCCCCCTGTGAAATCCGGGACGCCTTAACCAATCGCTGTCTACGCCCTGGGGGATAGTCATCACGGATGGATCGTTACGCGCTATTTGGCCAGGCGGTGAGCCAGTCACTGTCGCCGAGAATTCATCAACGCTTTGCTGAGCAGACACAGCAGTCATTAACCTATACAGCACAGTCGGTGGCGCCTGAACTCTTTCCACAGGTGCTAGAGTCCTTTTTTGCCACAGGGGGTCAAGGGGCTAACATTACAGCCCCCTTTAAAACGGTCGCAGCGCGCTATGTGGATCAATTAACCCCCGCCGCACAACTGGGCGCGGTGAACACCGTGCTACCGCTTGGTGATGGCCGTTTATTAGGGGATAATGGCGATGGCATTGGCCTGGTTAAAGATCTGCAACGCCAGCAGCTACTGCTGCCTGGGGCCCGTATTTTATTGATTGGTGCTGGCGGTGCGGCCCGGGGTATCTTGTTACCGCTATTAGCGACCCAACCGGCTGAAGTCGTGCTGCTCAATCGCACGCTGGCGACAGCGGCGCAGTTAGCTGCAGAGTGTACCAAGCTTGGCCCTGTAAAGATCGCACAACCACAACGCCTGCACCACGGTGTCTTTGATCTGGTGATTCAGGCAACCAGTGCCCGTAGCCTCGACGCCTTGCACCCTTGGTTAGCCTCACTACGCTGGGAGGCAGCCGCTTGTTATGATCTCAATTATCAGCCCAACACAACCCCTTTTTTACAGTGGGCTCGTCAGCAGGGCGCTAGCCGCCTTTCGGATGGTCTGGGCATGTTAGTGGAGCAGGCGGCCTATGCCTTTCAGTGTTGGCGGCAGGTGCTCCCCTCGGTTGAGGCGCTGCTGCACACCCTGCGGCGTGAGCTGGCATGAGTGTGATCAACCACTGTTTGCGGCGCTATCATACCTTTGCTCTACCGGTTCGGGCACGGCAGGTGATCACCGTGGAGAGTCTGGAGGATTTAAGTCGTGCGTATCAGCAAGTTCAAAGAGCCAAACAGCCGCTGCTGCTATTAGGCGAGGGCAGCAATACCCTATTTTGTGAAGATTTTCAGGGCACCATCCTGTTGATCCGTCTCAAAGGCCTCCAGGTGGAAGAGCGGGCAGAGGCCTGGCATCTGCGGGTGGCGGCTGGTGAAAATTGGCATCAACTGGTCGATTATACGATACAACAGGGGATGGCCGGCTTAGAAAATCTGGCCCTGATCCCTGGTTCAGTGGGGGCGGCAGCGCTGCAAAATATCGGGGCTTACGGTGTCGAATTTAAACAGTTTTGCCGCTATGTTGATCTAATAGATTTACAGCAGGGCCAGCCCGTGCGACTGCCAGCGAGCGCTTGCCAGTTCGCTTATCGAGATAGTCTTTTTAAACACCTGGAACATCAACGGTGGGTGATTGTAGGGGTGGGCTTGAACATCCCCAAGGCGTGGCATCCGTGCTTAACCTATGGTGAGCTGACACCACTCAGCACCCCTGTGGTCCCACAAGCGCTCTTTAACACCATTTGTGCCATTCGCCGGGCTAAGCTGCCCGATCCGCTGCTTCTCGGCAATGCCGGCAGTTTTTTTAAAAATCCGCTGATCACCAAGCATCAGTTACAAGATCTACTCTCCCGTTACCCGGATCTCCCCTATTACCCACACTCCCAGCGACAGGTTAAAGTGGCTGCCGGCTGGTTAATTGAGCAGAGTGGTCTCAAAGGCTGCCGTATCGGTGACGCGGCCGTCCATCAACAGCAGGCGCTGGTCCTGGTGAACCTCGGTCACGCCACGCCGCAACAGGTATTAGCACTGGCCAAGCACATTCATCAACAGATCAAACAGCAGTTTGCCATCAGCTTAGAGCCAGAGATCTGTTTGATGGGCGCCACTGGCCCCTTAAACCCCGCCGAGGTGCTGGCTTGATAACCTATGATCACCCCTTACAACTGCTGCAACAGTTATCGTCGGGAACACCACAGGCAGAAGCGCACCTGCTAGAGCGACTCAAGACAACTCCAGTAGGGCTGCAACAGGCGCTCCTGACTTTAAAAGCGTGGGGGATCAGGGGGGTGACTCATGCCGATCATCACTACCAATTGACGACACCGCCTCCTCGTTTAAGTCACGCAGCCTTGTGTCACCAGAGTCACTCTGAGGACATTAGGCTGATCCCAGTGCTCAGCTCAACCAACCAAGCGCTATTAGAGCAGCAGCAGGCGTTACAGAGTGGTGCTGCTTGCGTGGCGGAGTACCAAACCGCCGGCCGTGGCTGTCGTGGGCGTTCGTGGCTCACCACCTTTGGCAGCTGTGCTCTGTTCTCGATGCTCTGGCACTGGCCACGGCAGCCTCACACCCTGGTGGGCTTAAGTGTCGCCCTCAGCTTAGTCACTGCGGAAACCTTACAGCGGCTAGGAGCACAACAGGTTACAGTCAAATGGCCGAATGATCTCTATATTGAGGGGCGTAAACTGGGTGGCCTGCTGATTGAAACAGCCGGCGCGGCCGCGGGCAGGGCGGGGGTGGCATTAGTCATTGGCTGTGGGATTAACCTCATCACTCCGGTCTCCCAACAGCACGCTATCCATCAACCAGTGATGAGTTTACAAGCCGCTGGGATCGTGATAGCGGCGGAGCAGCTGATTGGTCAGGTTCTCAATGCCTGGCGAGTCGCCTTACCCCAGTTTGTTGAACAGGGATTGGCTGCCTGCTTAGCCCGCTGGCCACAACTGGACGCTTTTATAGGGCAGCCTGTTCACCTGCAGCCTCCTCAGGGAGCCGCTATTGTCGGAATAGCGCGGGGGATCGATCATCAAGGGGCTCTGTTGGTAGAGCACCAGGGGACTCTCCAGCGCTTTATCCAGGGAAAACTCTCTTTATCCGCCGAACCACTCGGTTGATCACGGTGTGTAGCCCCCCAACAGCCTGAATTTTCAGGAGCCATCAACCAGGGCTACCGGCAGCGGTGTTTTGCTCAAAGCACCACTCACCTCTCGTACTAAGCGTGGCACCAGATACCCGGAGGTTTGTTGGAGCACTCCCTGCCATAAGTTTTGTGCGGTGTCGTCCGACACCAGAAAGTGCGCCGCCCCCTGAACTTTATCTAACTGATGCAAGTAGTAAGGTAAAACGCCGGCTTTAAACAGCGCCAGGCTTAAAGCCAGCAGGGCGGCCACGCTATCATTGACGCCGCGCAAGAGCACCGCTTGATTGAGGAGGGTTACGCCGGCTAACCGCAGTTTCTCTAAGTGCGCGCTCACCGTAGCATCGATTTCATTGGCATGGTTGACATGGGTCACCAGCAGAATTTGAAAACGTGAGGTGGCCAAACGACGACAGAGTGCCTCGGTGATCCGTGCCGGGATCACAATGGGTAACCGCGTATGAATGCGCAGACGCTGCAGCTGGGGAATCGCCTCCAACTGGGTGAGTAGCCAGTCCAATTCCTGATCTTGGGCCATCAGGGGATCGCCGCCTGACCAGATGACCTCATCCACGGCGGGCTGTTCAGCAATATAGGCTAACGCCCGCTGCCAAGGCTGCTTGCCACTAGGATGATCTTGATAGGGGAAATGGCGGCGAAAACAGTAGCGACAGTGGACAGCACAGCCCCCTTTCACCACCATCAACACTCGGTTAGGGTATTTGTGGAGGAGTCCCGGCACCCCCACCGCTTGCTGTTCATGCAACGGATCGGGACTAAACTCTGGGGAAGAGAGCAGCTCCTGAGGGGAGATCAACACCTGCCGCAGCAGTGGATCATCGGGATCGCCGACGCGCATCCGCGCAATAAAAGCGCGCGGCACCCGCAGGGGAAAGGCGTTCCGCCCTGCCATAGCGGGCTGGAGCAGCCGATCTTCGAGCTGCAGTAGTCTGAGCAGCTCCTGTGGACGGGTGACGACATCGGCCAGCTGTTGTAACCAGGCTTCTCCCAATGGTCTACTCTGGGTTATCATATTCACCATGCTGATTTAACTGTAATGACTCGAAGAGATCCTATGCCATTTTACAACACAAGCGAGTTTCGAGCTGGCCTTAAAATCATGCAAGAGGGTGAGCCTTGTACCATTATCGAGAACGAATTTGTTAAGCCGGGTAAGGGTCAAGCCTTTAGCCGCGTTAAAATTCGCCGATTAATCAGTGGTCGTACCATTGAAAAAACCTTTAAATCGGGTGAATCAGTCGAGGCAGCGGATGTCATTGATGTTCATTTAACCTACCTCTACCAGGATGGTGAATTTTGGCATTTTATGAATGACGACACCTTCGAACAGCTGGCGGCCGACCAGCGGGTCGTGGGGGATAGTGCCAAATGGTTAGTCGAGCAAGCCCCCTGTGTGCTCACCTTATGGGATGGTCGCCCGATTAGTGTGATCCCCCCCAATTTTGTTGAATTAACGATTGTGGAGACCGATCCAGGGCTAAAAGGTGATACTGCGGGTAGTGGTGGCAAACCAGCGACCCTCAGCTCTGGTGCGGTGGTGAGGGTGCCGTTGTTTGTGCAGCTGGGTGAAGTGATTAAAGTAGATACCCGTTCGGGGGAGTATGTCTCCCGCGTTCGTTAGCCCCCCCTGCCGCTCTAAAAAAACGGTCGCACTGCTTGTCGGGGGGCCATCCCCTGAGCATCCGATCTCGCTACTCTCCTCGATTCAGGTGATTCAAGCGCTGGATCGGCAGCAGTATGATCTGCTGTTAATCGGCATTGATCAACAGGGCAGGTGGTGGCACTGTGATGAAGCGGACTATTTACGCTACCCAGAGGATCCAGCTCGCATCCAGCTACGCGTCACCGGAGAACCGCTAGCACTACAGCCCGGCAGCCGTGGGGGCCAGCTACGGGAGAGCCAGAGTGGCACTCCGCTGCCGGCGATTGATGTGGTGTTCCCACTGCTGCATGGATCGATGGGGGAGGATGGCGCCTTGCAAGGGCTGTTGCGCTGGCTGCAGCTGCCGTTTGTCGGGTGTGATCTGCTGGCCTCTGCCATCGGCATGGATAAAGCGATCACCAAGCAGCTGCTGCAAGCGGCGGGCATTCCGGTGGCCCCCTTTGTGGTGCTGCGGCACCCTGATGTTGCGCAGCTCAACCCGGCAGCGCTGGTGGCGACGCTGGGGCTACCGCTCTTTGTGAAGCCGACCAACCAAGGCTCTTCAATTGGGGTGAGTCGGGTGTTGCACCCCGCTGAGCTCCAGCCGGCGGTGCAACACGCCTTGGCGTTTGATCACACGGTGTTGGTGGAAACCGCTATCCAGGGCCAAGAGATTGAGTGTGCCCTGCTGGGGAATCAGCAGCCAGCGGTGAGCGTCTGCGGTGAAATTGTGGTGCAGGATGCCTTTTACGCCTATGAGACCAAATATCTCAACCGTGGGCAGGCGCAGCTGGTGATCCCGGCGCCATTAACGCCGGAGACTAGCGAGCGGGTGCGTCGGCTAGCGATCCAGGCCTGGCAACGACTAGGGTGCTACGGCCTGGCCCGGGTGGATTTTTTTGTGACGGCTGATCAGCAGATTTTCCTCAATGAGATTAATACCATTCCTGGGTTTACGGCCATCAGTATGTATCCACAACTCTGGGCCGCCAGCGGCTTGGCCTATTCACAACTCCTCGATCGATTGATCACTCTGGCCCTAGAGCGCGATCAGCCCACGGTCAGCCTCGCTGAGCGGTGGTGATCTACCCTGAGTGAACAGGGAGAGGATTGCTCTCTGGGTTTGCGATGTCCGCCTCTAAAGAATAGGATATTTGATCTTGTTCACGAACAGAAGATAATGGTTGAACCATTTGGGAAAATACCGCCATGGCACGCGACACTGACATTATATCATGTCCTTCATACAACAACTTGGCAGAATCTTTTTCACGTTGTTCAGTTACAATAATCGCCTCCAAAAGATGGGGCAAGCGTTTATTAATTTCCTTAGAAAATATCAAAGTAAACGGTATTTTGTTGGCTGCAAAATGTAACCAATACGCAATATTTTTTATTACTTGACCTAAATTTTTGAAAAAACAACAGTAATAGGGATGGCGATGTTTTTCTATTTCCACATAGTCTTCTAACAACACACCAATGCAGGCCGGGATGAAAAGTTGCCGACTGATAGGATATTGCTTTCTGAGTAGTGAATAAGTATCATAATGATTTTTTCTGTAAGCTAACATTAGTGGCGAGTAGCCTTCGCTATTGCTGACAAAAGGATTAACGTTTTTTGATAATAAAAGTTCCACTATAGATAGATTTCCATTTTCAGCAGCTATCATCAATGATCTTTCTAGGTCCTTTTCTGGTATCTTATAGTTGAGTTCGAATATCTTTTCTAAAAATTCCCTATGATTGTTATCTGCAGCAAGCATAAAGGCAGTTTTATTATATTTATTTTTGAAATTGATAAACTCATCGGTCACAGAAATCTTCACTGATTCAAGGAAAGTTACGTTATTGAATATTCCTGCGATCATTAGGGCATTATTATCTTTTTTATCCCTTAATTCTAGTATATCTCTTATTTGCGTATCAAATATCTTTCCGAGTACTCTTGATGTAGCATCTCCCATATTTATTTGTGCTATTAACATCAATAAATTTTCATCAGTTTCTTCAAGACGTACTAAACAAGAATTTTCATCTTGACTGATGAAGCGTAGAATATTAATTTCTAAATCTTTAACAGTATAATTTTTATTTTTAATTTTAAGTAAAAATTCTATAACTTTTTCATTTTCTTGATCAAATATATTCATTTGGTTTTCCATTAAATATTCATTGAATACAGGGTAGTGGTATACTCTACTCTAGGTTGAAGTAAATCACTGCTTCTGTAGATGGCCGACATTCGGTTCCAGGCATGGTCAGAGCATTGATTATGAATGGTCTATCAAGACTTCTACTTAGAGCTGAATAATTTAAATATGAGACGGTTAGCTAATCTTATTCTTGGGTATCGACTTCAGTCCCCTATTCCCTAAACCTAGGCATAGTAAGCTATTCACATTTAATGTTTTATTTTTTATATTTTTCAATATTATTTAGACAATCTTCCGCTTTTTGTTCATTTTTTTCACTAGGTTGATTTAATGATGATATATTTATTATTTTGTTACGCAAAGGCGTAACTTCTCGAGCACTTTTTAGTGACAGTTGATGATAAATGTCATTAAATTTTTTTCTTATATCCTTGATTCTATTTTTTCTTTCTGAATACTCAGCTAATGTTCTCTTACTCACAGCCTCATTCATGTTCCTTGAATTATCACGGTTGAAATCGCTGAGTTGCCTGGAATTTTGATCAGATAATGAATGCTCAATGATATTATCACTACTTGTTCTTGATATTGAAGAACTTGAGCCAGCGCTCGTGTGCACAGTTGGCAAAGTACATTGTTCGTCCTTAACCGGAGTTTCTGAACCGTCACTGCTACCCACTGTATCCTCATAGTCCCTAAAAGGGGTATTCGACGATGTGGTTTCTGTTATGGGTAATTCTATTACCAGACCATCATTGCTTTCAGAAAAACCAGATGTTGAAGAGCTTGAATCCGAGATTCGTGACGGTGCTGTACCGATAGAATAATAGGGTGGTATCCTACCTTGGGGTTGGGAGGTCTTGTTACTCTTCGGGGACCACTCATCTTGTGTGGAAAAGCTTGAGTCAGCTGTCGTGTGCTCGTTCAGCAAAGTAGTTTGTGGGTCCCTATAGATGGTCTTCTCATCTTCAGATCCCCCCGCTGGAGAAACGGTGAAGCTGGGAGTGGCGTTAGCTGCTACAGGGGAATTGGTTGTCTGAGGTGGAGTATTTTGTGATCTTGCTACCCTTTAACGGACACAACGAAGAGGAACAAAGCGTATAATTTTTTGTTACTTTTTGAGGTGAAGTTATGAATCAAGGGGAATCAAGGAGCTATGATAAGGAATTCAAGCTGAATGCGGTAAAGCTGTATCACAGCACTGGTAAAACGCTCTGTCAATTGAGCGAGGAATTGGGAGTTCCCAAGAGTACATTGGCAGGGTGGGTCCATCAGCATAACAAGGATGGTGCAGAGGCTTTCCCGGGCAAAGGATACCTGAAAGCGTCTGATGCTGAGCTCAGTCAATTGCGGAAAGAATTGGCGATAGCACGCGAAGAGAGGGATATCCTAAAAAAAGCCTTGGGCATCTTCTCAGTGGCCCGCAAGTAAAATACCAGTTTATGCAAAAGCATGCTGGGGAATTCAGCGTAGAGAGGATGTCCAACGTGTTAGGTGTATCCCGCAGTGGCTATTATCAGTTTGATCTTGCCACCTTTTTTTAGACACAGAGAAGAGAAACCTTAAGCGACCTGGGATAACCAATTTTTTTCAAAATTTACAGGAGACAGATAGCCTAGCGTTGAGTGCCGTCTCTGTCGGTTATAAAACACTTCTACGTATTCAAAAATGCTCAATTTGGCTTGTTCTCTGCTCTCAAAACGTTCAAAGTGGGTGTGCTCTGTTTTTAAGGTATGGAAAAAACTCTCTGCTACTGCATTGTCATAACAATTGCCCGTACTACTCATGCTAAGCGTTATCTGGTGATGCGCCGATACAGCCTTGAATCCTTTGCTGGTATACTGGCTGCCTCGGTCGGAGTGGTGGATGAGACCTGCAGCAGGCTTCCTCCGTGTTATTGCCTGGCGTAATGCTGCGGCTACTAACTCGGTGGTCATGTGAGCTTGCATATCCATCCCCACGATACTACGAGAGAACAGGTCCAGTACGATAGCAACATACAACCATCCCTCTTGGGTCGGAATATAGGTAATATCTGCTGCCCAGTATTGATCAGGGCGAGTGGCTGTGAACTTCTGCTTGAGTAAATTAGGCGCCACTGCGGCCTTTGGATCGACTATTGTGGTTACCTTAAATCGTTTTTTCATCTTAGCCGCAATATGGGCTGCTTTCATTAGCCGACAAACCCGTTTGCGTGAACAGCGCTCACCTCTAGCTCGTAACTCAGCATGGATACGTGGGCTACCGTAAATTTGGTTGCTTATGGTATAAACCTCTTTAATTTCAGATATTAAACGCTCATCCTCACAATAGCGCTTGGATGGCTCAGCCTTGATAAACTGATAATAGCCACTGCGGGATACACCTAACACGTTGGACATCCTCTCTACGCTGAATTCCCCAGCATGCTTTTGCATAAACTGGTATTTTACTTGCGGGCCACTGAGAAGATGCCCAAGGCTTTTTTTAGGATATCCCTCTCTTCGCGTGCTATCGCCAATTCTTTCCGCAATTGACTGAGCTCAGCATCAGACGCTTTCAGGTATCCTTTGCCCGGGAAAGCCTCTGCACCATCCTTGTTATGCTGATGGACCCACCCTGCCAATGTACTCTTGGGAACTCCCAATTCCTCGCTCAATTGACAGAGCGTTTTACCAGTGCTGTGATACAGCTTTACCGCATTCAGCTTGAATTCCTTATCATAGCTCCTTGATTCCCCTTGATTCATAACTTCACCTCAAAAAGTAACAAAAAATTATACGCTTTGTTCCTCTTCGTTGTGTCCGTTAAAGGGTAGCAAGATCATGGGAACTCCCAATTCCTCGCTCAATTGACAGAGCGTTTTACCAGTGCTGTGATACAGCTTTACCGCATTCAGCTTGAATTCCTTATCATAGCTCCTTGATTCCCCTTGATTCATAACTTCACCTCAAAAAGTAACAAAAAATTATACGCTTTGTTCCTCTTCGTTGTGTCCGTTAAAGGGTAGCAAGATCAGCTTAGCATGAGTAGTACGGGCAATTGTTATGACAATGCAGTAGCAGAGAGTTTTTTCCATACCTTAAAAACAGAGCACACCCACTTTGAACGTTTTGAGAGCAGAGAACAAGCCAAATTGAGCATTTTTGAATACGTAGAAGTGTTTTATAACCGACAGAGACGGCACTCAACGCTAGGCTATCTGTCTCCTGTAAATTTTGAAAAAAATTGGTTATCCCAGGTCGCTTAAGGTTTCTCTTCTCTGTGTCTAAAAAAAGGTGGCAAGATCAAACCAGCTGTTTTCCTAACCACATTACTGCTTCCTTGCTGAGAGTCTATTGGTGAATTAATGTCACTAAAACGTTAAAATTAAAATAGATATCTCTAATAATAGAGATATTGCCATAAATTAAACTAATTTGATTTATTTTAAAAGTTTTTTGTGCTGATTTTAAATCATTTTTGTGAAATAGCGGTTTGGGCAGCCTTCAGGCTTAGCGGCTTCATTGGCGAGGATCTCGCACTGCTTTGAGGGGTGTATTGGAGAAAAAGGGAGGGAGTTGACCGATAAGCCGGGTTTTGTCGTGGACAGCCATTCCTCTAGGCCTGTACTCACGCACAGGCTCAAGCAGCCTACCCGGGTTCAGTATGGGCCATACCTTGAACCCCTATTTGGCCTTGCTCCAGGTGGAGTTTACCGTGCCACGTACTGTTGCCAGCCGTGCGGTGCGCTCTTACCGCACCGTTTCACCCTTACCTGATCTCGTTAGAGCCATCGGCGGTTTGCTCTCTGTTGCACTAGTCGTAGGCTCGCGCCTCCCAGGCGTTACCTGGCACCTCGCCCTATGGAGCCCGGACTTTCCTCCCCTTTAGCTCACCCGCTCTTTCGAACGCGTGCGGGCTAAAGCAGCGACTGTCTGGTCAACTCCCAAGCGGTAGTATACTGTAATTGGCGCTCTAGTGTGCTACAAAATAAAACGACTTAAATCTTCATCTTGTACCAGTTCGTCGAGATGAGCGCTGACATAGTCAGCATCAATGCTAATCTGTTGACCACGTCGTTCACTGGCCTCGTAAGAGATCCCCTCAAGGAGCGTCTCGAGTACCGTGTGTAACCGACGGGCACCGATATTCTCTGTCCGTTCATTCACCTGCCAAGCCGCTTCCGCAATGCGGCGGATGCCCGCCGTCGTAAAGGTAATCTCAACCCCTTCAGTCGCCAATAGCGCGCGGTATTGTTCGGTGAGTGAGGCACGGGGCTCCGTTAAAATACGTTCGAAATCCTCGGTACTCAGAGGTTGCAGCTCAACCCGAATCGGTAAACGCCCTTGTAACTCAGGGATCAATTGCGAGGGGCTACACACCTGAAAAGCCCCCGAAGCGATAAACAGAATATGATCAGTCTTGACCATGCCCTGTTTGGTCGAGACAGTACAGCCCTCTATCAGCGGCAATAGATCTCGTTGGACCCCTTCGCGAGAGATGTCCGGGCAGGAGCTCGCTCCCCGCTGGCATAGTTTGTCAATTTCATCAATGAACACAATCCCCTGCTGCTCTACCCGCTCAATCGCCTGTTGTTTCAACTCCTCGGGGCTCAGTAATTTACTGGCCTCTTCTTCTACGAGCAGTTGACGAGCTTCACCCATTTTTAAGGTGCGTTTTTTCTGTTTCTGGCCCGCTAAATTTTGAAACATGGATTGCAATTGATTCGTCAGCTCCTCCATCCCAGGGGGCGCCATGATCTCTACTCCATAGGGGGTGGTAGAGAGACTAATTTCAATGAACTGCTCATCCAGTTGCCCTGATTGTAACTGTTGCAGCAGTTGTTGGCGCCTGACCAAGGGATCGGACTGCTCACGGCTCTCTTCACTAGGCAGATTCAGTAGGATCTCTAGCAGGCGCGTTTCAGCCTGGATCACCGCCTGCTGACGCTGTTGATCCATAGCCTGTTGGCGGACTATTTTAAGTGCTGCATCCGTTAAATCACGAATAATAGAGTCGACCTCTTTACCAACATAGCCCACTTCGGTGAACTTGGTAGCCTCGACCTTAATAAAGGGGGCATTCGCCAATTTTGCCAAACGACGGGCAATTTCTGTCTTGCCCACCCCCGTGGGACCAATCATCAGGATATTTTTAGGGGTCACCTCTTGCCGGAGGTTCTCCTCTAGTTGCAGCCGGCGCCAACGACTGCGCAGCGCAATGGCTACGGCCCGCTTAGCCTTGACTTGACCGATAATCGATCGATCTAATTCCTGTACAATTTCCTGTGGCGTCAGCGTAGACATCTCTCATGATCCTTAATCGGCTAACGATAGTTGCTCAATCGTCTGGTGGCGATTGGTATAGATACAGAGATCACCAGCAATGGTGAGTGCTTTTTCAACGATCTCATAGGCTGATAGTGCACTGTTGTCTAATAAAGCCCGTGCCGCTGCCTGCGCAAACGCCCCTCCAGATCCAATAGCAATTAAATTATCCTCCGGTTGAATGACATCCCCATTACCGGTGATAATTAAAGAGACTTGGCGATCAGCCACCGCAAGAAGCGCCTCTAACCGCCGCAATGTGCGATCAGTTCGCCAATCTTTGGCCAATTCAACGGCTGCTTTCAGTAAGTGCCCTTGATGCAGCTCCAGTTTTCGCTCAAAACAGTCAAACAGGGCAAAAGCATCGGCTGTTCCACCGGCAAAACCGGCGAGCACCTGGTTTTTATAAAGCCGGCGTACTTTTCGGGCATTATGTTTCATGACCACAGCGCCCAAAGTCACTTGACCATCGCCACCGATCACGACCTGGTTATGGCGACGTATACTCACAACAGTTGTCACAGCTGATCCTTTATCGTTCTCAATCAAATCATCCGAAGGTGTTGTTGGGACATGACTATCACAACGGTTGAGTGGTGAGCAGGGTTAATGATTAAGCAGCCACTAGGACACAGTAAGAGACCTGCTCCTGTTTTAATTGGTGTAAGATCTTCTCAGCCATCGCCCGCTGGGGGTAGGGTCCTAGTACCACACGTTGTCGCGTGCCCTCTGTAAGAATAGTCGCCTCAAATCCTAAGAGCGCCAAACCTGCACGCAGGGATTGTGCCTGTTCTACGCGCTGAAAGGATTCACACTGTAGCAGCCATTGAGGCGCTTTTAAAGGCGGCCGGGGGGGCGTTTTTTCTATTGACAGCGGCGCCGCCGCTTCCCGGATCAAGAGCGGACTAGGATCCGGAGGCAGAACCAGGATCTGTTTGCTTTCTAGCGCTTTGATATAACGCCAACGCTCCTGTGGCTTAGGAGGCAGCGTTTTGTTCAGTGCTCGTTTAGGACGAGTGGGTCGGGCTGGCGTTATCCCGTGCTGCTTGACCCAGTACCCCACAGCGGTTAGCGTCAATAGTACCCCTAATAAAAAGAGCAGTAGACTTTTAGGGAGCGTCGCGCCTTTAGCTATTTTATGGGACTTTTTACGGCCTTTTGTCCGTGTACCACCCCTGGTACTATAGTCTCGTTTGAGCACAATCCTTCCACGGTTGAAGCCTGAACGGGGGGATCTTACTGAAGAGTGTGGTGCTTGCCTAGGGGCTAGCGGCTTTTCATCGTTGAAATTGTAATCATTCTCAGGAGACGCTGTGTCAGCACAGAAGACAACGCTAGCCTGATTCACCCCTCATCGCCACGGAACATAGCCATCAAGGGATGCTCGATGGCCCTGCCACCTACACCGGTTTAGCGATCCTGATCCAAAAAATAGGATATACTCCTTAAAAAGACAGTGAGAGTGGAACCGTTTGCATGGTTGATGATCCCTATTTAACCAGGGAAGCTGAAAAGTATAGCGATCCAATCCCCAGCCGTGAGTATATTTTGAGTTATCTTGCGCAGCTTCAAACCCCGGCTGATCGGGAGACCCTATGCCGCGAGCTAGGATTGGTCACCGAGCAGCACCAAGAGGCGTTGCGTCGCCGTTTGCGCGCCATGGAGCGTGATGGGCAGTTAGTGTTTACCCGGCGTCAATGTTATGTCCTGCCAGAGCGACTCGATCTCGTGCGTGGCCGAGTGTTGGGCCACCGAGATGGCTACGGTTTCTTGCGGGTTGAGGGCAGCAAAGAGGATCTCTTCTTAGCCTTCCAACAGATGCGACAGGTGATCCATGGGGATGAAATATTGGCGCAACCCCTGGGTGTTGATCGTCGCGGGCGACGAGAAGCCAGGGTTGTTCGGGTACTGGTACCCCGTCAGGGCCCCATTGTCGGGCGCTACGCACTAGAGTCTGGCCTAGGCTTTGTGGTGCCGGATGATCAACGCCTTAATTTTGAAATTGCTATTAAGCCCAACGGTGAAACTTCACTGCAGGTCGGACAGGTGCTGGTGGTCGAGTTACTGCAACGACCCACCCAACGTCACCAGGCTGTGGGTCAGGTTATGGAGATACTCGGAGATAGTTTAGCGCCGGGAATCGAAATCGAAATGGCGATCCGTAACTATGATATTCCTCATGCTTGGCCGGAAACGGTCAGCTCACAGATCGCCGATTTGGCGGATGAAGTCCCTCCAGAGGCACTGGCCGGCCGTGTCGATTTGCGCGCTCTGTCGTTCGTGACCATTGATGGTGAAGATGCCCGTGATTTTGACGATGCAGTCTATTGTGAGTCCAAACGCGGTGGCGGGTGGCGCCTCTGGGTAGCGATTGCCGATGTCAGCCACTATGTCCGCAGCCACACCCCCTTAGATGAAGAGGCTCAGAAGCGGGGGAACTCGGTTTACTTCCCACTGCAGGTGGTTCCCATGCTGCCGGAGCGCCTCTCTAATGGATTATGCTCGCTGAACCCGCTGGTTGATCGCCTCTGTTTAGTCTGTGAAATGACCGTGTCAGCCCACGGTAGACTGAGTAGTTTTAAATTTTATGAGGCAGTGATGCACTCTCGGGCACGCCTGACCTACACACAGGTGGCGCAGCTGCTAGCTGGAGAGGCTGCTCAAGATCCAGGCCATGCGCCCTTACTCCCCAGGCTACAGATCCTCTATCAACTTTTTATTGCTTTGAAAAATAGTCGTGATCGCCGCGGCGGTATTGAATTTGAGACGCAAGAGACCCAGTTCCTCTTTAATGCACAGCGGCGGATTGAACAGATTGTGCCCCTCGTGCGTAACGATGCCCATAAGATTATTGAAGAGTGTATGCTGCTAGCCAATACGGCCGCAGCGCACTTTGTGCAGAAGCACTCCGTAGCAGCACTCTACCGGGTGCATGATTCCCCCAATGAAGAGCGGCTAACCGGGTTTCGGCAATTTTTAAAAGAGCTGGGGTTAACCCTCACTGGGGGCAGCCAGCCGGCGCCCAAAGACTATGCCACGTTAATGAAAGAAACCACTGATCGACCCGATAGCGAGTTGATCCAGGCGATGTTGCTTCGATCCATGCAGCCCGCGCTGTATACACCAGAAAATCGCGGCCACTTCGGCTTGGCACTAGCCGCCTACGCGCACTTCACCTCGCCAATCCGCCGCTACCCTGATCTGACTTTGCATCGCACCATTAAGGCCTTATTGAGCCACCCAGAGGTCATTACGGCGCCCGATCAGGAGGCGATAGCCTTGGAACACTGGGTCCAGTTGGGAGCGCACTGCTCTATGACAGAGCGGCGGGCTGATGAAGCCACGCGTGAAGTGGCAGATTGGCTTAAGTGCGAGTTTATGCAAGATCATGTCGGTGAGCAATTTCGTGGGGTCATTGCTGGTGTGACCGGTTTTGGGTTTTTTGTCCGCTTAGAGAAGCTGTTTATTGATGGACTCGTGCACGTTTCAACCTTAGACAATGACTACTACCAGTTTGATGCCGTGGGTCAACGTCTGGTTGGAGAGACCTCAGGGATGATCTACCGTTTGGGCGATGTGGTTCAGGTTAAAGTCGCCGCAGTCTATTTAGATCAGCGTAAAATCGATTTTGCGCTGGTCAGCAGCGACCGTCCCTCCTTACGGGCCAAACGCTCTAAAGACGCTGAGCGCTCCACAGTCCCGCCTGCGGAGGCGGGTGGCAGCGCGAAAAAACGGCGCAAGCGAACTAAAGCCCCCTCTACCGCAGCAGCACCCAGGGAAGCGTCGCCGGCCACGGGGGCTGAGATCAGCGACCCTCCAAAACCGCGCAAATTCCGTAAACGCCGCAGTAAAAGCCTTCAAGGGAGAGCAGTGAAACCAAGCGGACCAGCCGCCGCTGGTAGTCAACAGCAATAGCCACCGCTATGCGTGATCTGATTTATGGTCTCCAGCCCGTGACTGCCCTGCTGGCCCAGGAACCACACCGGCTGCTGGAGGTGTTTGTGGCTATCGGCCGGATGGACTCACGACTGCAGCCGATGATTCAAACAGTGCAAGCCCAGGGCATTGCCCTACAGCGCGTACATCCAGCGGTACTATCCAATAAAAGTGGTGGAGCCGCCCATCAAGGGGTGGTCGCGCGGATTCGCCCGCAACCGCTCTATGATGAACAACAGCTGCAGGCGCTCCTGAAGAGACCTGATCCTCTGTTGCTGGTATTGGATGGCCTCACCGATCCGCATAACCTAGGCGCCTGTTTACGTAGTGCCGATGCGGCGGGCGTGCAGGCGGTGATTATTCCCCGTGATCGGGCGGTACCCTATAATGCGACCGTTAGCAAAGTCGCCTGTGGGGCTGCGGAGCGTGTTCCCTTAGTGGCGGTCACTAATTTGGCACGGACCCTCCGAGATCTGCAAGCAAAAGGAGTTTGGATCGTCGGGACTAGCGATCAAGCCGTTCCGCTACTCTACCAGCAAAAACTCACTGGCGCGCTGGCCTTGGTGATGGGTGCTGAAGGGCATGGTCTGCGCCGTTTAACCCAAGCGCAGTGTGATGTGGTCGTCCGCTTGCCCATGCAGGGTAGCGTCGCTTCCTTAAATGTTTCGGTCGCCACAGGGATCTGTTTGTTTGAAGCGGTACGGCAGCGTACTAGTGAGATAGACTTTTAGCCGTGGCTAGCGGAGCAGGGAAAGCACCCCTCTTATCATAAAAGGTGGCTTGTATTCGTTCAAGCGCCCCAGTACAATCACCGGCTATTTTAGTCTTTTGACTAGCTTCCTTGCTGCCCTGGAGAACGATAACCCACGGGTAGCTACTTTATCCATAAGGAGCCCATAGTGCGTCATTACGAAATTGTTGTTATGTTCGATCCGGATTACAGCGAGCAGGTGCCGGCGATGATCGAACGTTTAACGGGAATCATTAAAGCGGCAGAGGGACAGGTACACCGCCTAGAAGATTGGGGGCGCCGGCAATTAGCCTACCCTATCGAGAAATTACATAAGGCCCACTACCTCCTGTTCAATGTTGAAATCACCTCAAAAACCTTGGAGGAATTAGAGACCCAATTCCGTTACAATGATAAGGTTATCCGGTCGTTGGTGATACGAACCAAACGGGCAGTGACGCAGGCGTCGTCGATCGCTAAGCCCAAAGAGGAGCGTTACGAGCGTCGTGAGTCTCTGCACCAAGAACCCACGACTAGAACCCATGAAGTGCACAACGAAGCGTAAAGGATGAAGGGCTCAGCGGTGAATCGGCTGATGTTATCTGGCATCGTCTGTAGGCCGCCGATACGCAAACAGAGCCCATCCGGTGCTTCCCATTGTCAGTTTATGCTGCAACACCGTTCACAACAGCAGGAAGCGGGCTGTCAACGCCAAGCCTGGTGTCATATGCCCGTCATTGTGAGTGGGCCGCAGGCAAAGACAGCAGTGGCTAATCATCTGACGGTGGGCAGCCATGTACAAGTACAGGGTTTCTTGAGCAATAGCCAAGGTACCCGTGGCTTAAATAGGCTAGTACTGCATGCTGAATCCGTTCAATTGACTTATTCTGGAGAGGAATTCAATGGCACGTTATTTCCGTCGCCGTAAGTTTTGCCGGTTTACTACCGAAGGTATTCAAGAAGTAGACTATAAAGATACTGTGCTGTTAAAGAATTACATTACCGAGAGTGGCAAGATCGTTCCTCGCCGCATTACGGGTACTTGCGCCAAATACCAGCGCCAATTGGCTTGTGCCATCAAGTATGCCCGCTATTTGGCACTGCTGCCCTATACCGACAGTCGCCAGTAATCATGATAAGCCGTCTGGTCAGAATTGAAATGAGGATAGAGGAATGGATGTAATCCTACAGGATGAAGTGCGAGGCTTAGGCCGCTTGGGCGATCAAGTGACCGTCAAAGCCGGGTATGCGCGTAACTTTTTGATCCCCAAAGGTAAAGCAGTTATCCCCACCGCAGAAAACATCGCCCGCTTTAAAGCCAGTCAAGCAGTGCTGCAACAGGCTGCTGAGACTAGGTTACAACAGGCAAAAACACGACTGGAACAGCTGTCTGCCTTAACGCGCGTGCAGATCGTTGCTAGGGCTGGAGCCGAAGGCAAACTGTTTGGTTCCGTCGGTGCCCGAGAGATTGCTTTGGCCATCACGGCCGCTGGGGTTGAACTCGCTAAGCATGAACTCTCTCTGCCTAAGGGTCCCCTACGTCAGGTAGGTGAGCATGAGATCAACTGCCACCTCCATTCAGAGGTGGCAGGCACGCTAACTGTTGAGGTGACAGCCGCTGTATAGATTCTACGGGAACTTCTAGCCATAGTCACTGGTCCAAATCGGGCGAGGGTAGCTACTGAGTGACTGAGCGATGATCGCGTCCATAAACCTTGAGGGGGTCAAGTTATCATGAAGATTTTTGGCCGTTATAATCCATTACAGATTGCCCGTTATGTCAAAACTTTTTTTCGTGGTCACCTGTATATCAAAGGGGTCGGTGCGTTTGAATTTGATCAAGGACGGTTACAACTGCCGAAAAAGCGTACCAGTGACCAGCTGGGTGTTATTTCAGAAGTGAACCGGCGAATTCTACAGCTAAGGATGACAGTGGTCTAGAAGCTTGGTCACGCGTGCTTCTCCTTTACATAAAGCTTTCATGGGTAGAAGCACGCTGTGCTGCTTCTTGTTGTTACTCAATCTTTCATCTCCCGAAGCGTTTGAACTTCAACTGAGTGGATTAACTACAGAATTGCGAAAGAATGTGGTCAGTCATCTAGAACCACTCATCAAAGATGAGAAGGTGCTGGATGGCCGATTGCGAGTGCGTGTTGAGGAGGGAATACACCAAGCGCTGCGTGCTCATGGTTACTATGCTCCTCGTATTGTTTCACTGAGGACAGTCGTGCAGCCGCTCGCATTGAAGGTACACATTGAGCCTGGAAGAGCGCTGAAGATTGCTGGGGTTAACATCACCCTAAACGGTGAGGCCACAGAAGACCTACTCTATCAAGCCTTACTAAAGCGCGATCCACCGGCCATCGGTGACTTGTTAGATCATGGCCAATTCGACCGTTTTTTGTCTCAACTCTCTAATTTAGCGGCCCATCGGGGCTATTTCGATGCAGAGCTCATCAAAGCTGAATTACAGGTGGTGCCATCACGTTACCAGGCCTTTTGGAGCATTACTTTTAATAGTGGTAAGCGCTACTGTTTTGGTGCGGTCACGCTACAGGGATCACCGTTTGAGCCAAAGCTCATACAGACCCTAATCCCCTTTAAAGCCGGTGAGCCCTATACAGTGGAGGGGATGCTCGAGTTGAGCCGTCGCTTATCAGCCACTCAGTGGTTTAACTCAGTCACGGTGATCCCACAATTTGAGCATAGAAAAGAAAACGATTGTTTGCCGCTATTAGTCCTAGTCACCCCTCGTCAACCAAACAATATTGAGCTGGGTTTAGGCTATGCCTCTGGCAGAGGCGTTGGATTCCAGTCTAATTGGCGCAAACCCTGGATCAATAGACTAGGTCATAGTGTAGAAAGTCGCCTCCAGCTGGCTAAACCGGAACAGCAGCTCAAGGTGACTTATCGATGGCCACTGTTGAAAAATCCTTTGGAACAGTACTACCTGTTTTCCGCAGGCTTTGAAAACAGACGTGAAAATGATACCTGTTCCAAAGCATGGACTGTCGATCTAGCGCGTTATTGGGATCTCTGGAGTGGTTGGCAACCCGCCCTTAATTTGCACTGGCGTGGTGACCACTTTACCCAAGGTACCCAGGCGCCGACTACCAGCTACCTGCTCTATCCCAGTGTTAGTATCAACCGTATCCGGCAGCGCGGGGGGCTGATGCCCGATTGGGGGGATAGTCAGCACTACACGATCGATTTTTCTAATCAATTATGGCGATCGGCAGTGACTTTTAGCCGCTTTCAATTAAAAAACAGTTGGATACGTACCTCTAAGCAACGCCATCGCTGCTTGATTCGTTTAAATGCCGGTTGGATGAATACCGGAAATTTTTCGAGGATACCCGCCTCACTGCGCTTTTTCGCCGGTGGCGATGGTAGCGTCCGCGGATACCTCAATCGCACCCTCTCTCCCAAAGATGCACAAGGTAAATTGACCGGGGCTTCTCGGCTAGCTACTGGATCAGTCGAGTATCATTACCCCTTAATGGAAGCCTGGTGGTTAGCACTGTTTGTTGACAGCGGGGTAGCGGCTCACAAGCTGACTAAACAGGCTATCAAGCACGGCTCAGGGTTTGGTTTACGCTGGTCCTCTCCTATAGGTCCTATTAGATTGGACATTGCCAGGGCAATCGGCGATCGGCAACAACGTAAACTGCAATTTTATCTGGCCTTTGGAGCAGAGCTGTGAAGCGTTTACAACGCAGCCTCACAGCGCTACTACTGTCACTGTGCGGAGTGACCGCTCTCCTGCTCTGGCTGCTAACCACCGCCACAGGGTTATGGCTCTTAATAGCCAGCGCTGTTCGCTGGATCCCAGGGTTGAGTGTAGAGCAGATCAGCCGCAATGGCTCGACACTGGTGGTTGCACAGCTGCGCTACCAAACAGCCCAGATCATGCTGCAGGCTGAACGGCTGCAGTTGAAACCTGGTTTGGGTGCTCTTAAAACGGGCTGCCTGGGGATTGAGGATATTCAGTTAAGCCAGCTCACGCTCCAGGGGTTACAACCTCAACGCCCCATCACTGTGACGTTAGCAGCACTGAAAACTGCACTAAGCTGGCGTTTCCACAGGCTCAAGGTGCGACCTAGCCACCTTGAGGGACTCACGGTCACTTGGCAGCCTGAGCAAAAACAGCCCCCCTCGCAGGGCTCGCCCGAGCCGAAGCAGACGCTAGAAATCTACATCACCACCTTACTACAACAACTTCCTCGAGCACTTCGTTTACCTTTAGCCATCAACCTGGAATCCATCACTGGGAGCCATTGGCGCTTTGAGGGCCCCCAAGTACAGGTGCTAAACCAGGTGGTACTCTCTGCCGAGTTGCATCCCTCACGCGTCATTATCCATGAATTCAGTGTAGACTCCCCTGAAGCCCAGCTCGCCTTGCAAGGGGTGATCGGGTTACAGCAGCGCTATCCGCTCTCCCTGACGCTAAGAGGAGAGGTGACTGCACCCTCACTACCACTAGTCGGTGAGCGGGTGCAAGTAAAACTAACCGGAGCCCTGCAGGAGCAGCTAACACTGCAGCTGCAAGCCAACGGACCAATTCCCCTGCAGGCTACGGTGCTAGTGACGCCCAAATCACACCAGCTGTTACTAGAGACGACTTTCCATAGTGATGAACTTCGGTGGCCTTCAGCGACACCACAGTGGCAAGCGGAGGCAGTCAGCGGAGAGCTTCGAGGGTCATTAACCGACTACACCTTTGCTTTAAAAGCCCGCGTGGAGGGGAGTGGCTTCCCCTGGAGTGATCAGCTGCTGAAAGAGCCCGGTGATCTTCAGCTGCAAGGCAATGGCAATCAGCAGCAACTGCAGCTAACAGCACTGCAGCTCACCACGCCAAGTGGTAGTGTGCAAGCCATTGCCCGGATCGCTTGGTCTCCTGTAGTGCATTGGCAGAGTCGCTTTGCCCTACAGGATCTCACCCTCCAACAGGAGCGACTAGGGGTGCTGATCTTGGGGGGTGTGCTTGAAGCCAGTGGCCAAGTAGCCTCCAATCAATGGCAGTTGGCAGCGTCACGCCTACAGTTGCAAGGGATACTGAATACACAGCCCCTTCTCCTGAGCGGGCAGTTCTCTAGGCAGGCTAATGGTCAGTGGCATACCCCACAACTGCAGCTCTCCTTAGGGACTAATCAGCTTGATTTGCGAGGTGAATTAGGTTCACACTGCCATCTGCAAGCCTTGATCAAGGCCCCCCGGCTATCAGGCTTATTGCCAGGGCTAGCGGGCGCTATCAAAGGAAAATTAACCTTGTCTGGAACACTCAAACAACCACAACTGCAGAGTAATCTCCTCCTCGAGCAATTTCACTGGCAACAGCTCAGTATTGCGCAGGCTGTACTCAAGAGCCAGATCAGTGCTGGGAATTCGGCACACGGTCAAACAACCCTGCGCATTCAGCGACTGCGGCATCCAGTGTTGACCGTGGATCGGCTGGATCTGACTGCCCAAGGTGACGAACAGCAGCATCGGGTACAGCTCCAAGTACAGGGGGCCCCGATTGCCGGACGTCTGCAACTACAGGGCCGCTTTGATCGCCAAACGACCCACTGGCACGGTACCCTAGCGAATGTACAGCTACAAACCCCCGTTGGTGAGTGGTGCCCGACGCACGCTATCCAGATGGCGTACCAGCACCCTCAGCAGCACTGGACGGTCAACGCCCATCGCTGGCGCCACGCTCAAGCGTTGGTGTCTATTCCAACCTTAACCTATCAGGCTGGGACTGCAGAGGCTCTCGTTGAGATCCAGCGGCTGGATTTAGCGTTGTTGCAACCATTACTCCATTCGGTCACTCAACTACAAGGGGTTGTCACTGGCCGCAGTCGCCTCCATTGGCCACGGGGTGAGCGGTGGCCTCGCTTCACACTAGCCCTACAGGGGCAGCCGATCAAAGTAATCCCCTTGATCCAAGAAGAGCCTTTCCCGCTTGAGTGCCAACGGCTCCGTCTGAACTTTCAACTGGCACCGGATAAAGTGGTACTGGATAGCCAGTTACTATTAGCAAAACAGGGCATGATCCAGACACACCTACAAGTCGATCATCCACAAACAGAGCGTCAATTGTCCGGCCATATACAGCTAAAAGCACTCACACTATCCTCCTTAGCCAACGCTGTAAAAACGCCGATCGCCTCAGCATCAGGAGTAATGAATGGCACGGTCCGTTTTGCAGGGACGGTTGCTCGTCCCCAGCTATTGGGTGGAGTCACCTTGACTGAAGGCCGTTTACCGACGCTGTTGCCTATTGATAATCTCAAAAATGGACAATTAACACTGCAATTCAAAGGGCAGCAAGCCCAACTGACTGGCCATTTTCAAACAGAGCGTGGTCAATTGCAGCTACAGGGAAATACACAGTGGCGACACTGGCGGGAGTGGAGCAGTGACCTCACTATTAAAGGCGATCCCTTGATAGTCAATTGGTCTCCAGAGATCCAATTGACTGTGGCCCCAGATCTACACCTGATCTCGACCCCTGGTCAAATAAAGCTGCAAGGTGCACTGATTATCCCCCGAGCACGGATGACTAGTGATGCACTACCGAGCTCAGCGGTTAAAGTCTCTAAGCATGAAGTGTTGCTGAACAATGCCTGGCAGCCAAAGAAAAAAATCGCTCCCCAGTGGGACATTATGAGCGACCTCACACTCTCCTTAGGCGAAGATGTCCAACTGACAGGATCTGGATTACAAATCCAGTTGGAAGGAGATTTAAAAGTCAAACAAGCGCAGCAAGGACTAGGATTATATGGTCAACTTAATATTCCTCAAGGCCGTGTACACGCCTATGGACAATCCCTGTTAATCCGTAAGGGAAAGCTGCTATTCTCTGGGCCCGTCGACCGTTTACTGTTGGATCTTGAAGCCATCCGTGATCCAGAAAAAACGGAAGATCAGGTCATTGCAGGTCTGCTGGTGCATGGTCTCTCCGATGCCCCCCAACTCACGATTTTCTCTGAACCTGCATTGCCACAAATGGAGGCTTTAGCCTATCTTTTGAACGGCCGTAAGCAAGCGGATGGTCAATACAATACCTTAGCCGCACAAATCAGTTTAAGTGTCCTTCAGAGTGGAAAATTGGTTAAATTACCAGGTTTGACTCGTTTTATTGGACAGGTGGGCGAAGCATTTGGTATTAGTGATCTCTCACTAGATACCGCTGTCGTGGGTAATCATTCACAAATCGTCATCAGCGGTTACTTACAGCGTGATCTACAATTTAAGTATGGTGTTGAATTTTCAACGTTAACACTGCGCTACCGGCTAAGGCCTAGATTGTATTTAGAGATGCTTTCCGGGATCGAACAAGCGTTGAATCTGCTTTATCAATTTGAGTTTTGAGGATGAAGGTATTTGTGTATGGCAGCTTGCGACGCAAGCAAGGTAATAGCCGTTGGATGACTAATGCACAATGGTTAGGATCCTATCGATTAACTGGTTATGATCTCTATGATGTCGGCCTTTATCCGGCTGCGGTGCCCGGCGAGGGGATCCTAGAAGGGGAGGTGTATCGAATAGACTCTGCAACCTTGCAGCAATTGGATGACTTGAAGAGTGCGCCACGTGAGTACCAGCGGCAACTGGTCATGACCTGCTGGGGGCGGGCCTGGGTTTACCTTTATCGGCGCCCGATTGCTCATCTGAAACCTATTCCTAGTGGAGACTGGATCCAACGTGAGCATGGAGACGCCTGATAATCACCGCTATTTTTGACGTACCAGTCGAACGCCGGCAGCTAGAAGGAGCGCCTTGGAGCATCCTGTCCAGATAAAGGGAAGTAAGCCGACCTGAACAGCGGCTAGTCGATCCATATAGTTTGTCAGCCAAGCTATTCCAAAACCATAAATAATGACGTTACCGAGCAAGACAGTAAGCAATAAAAACCACGCACTATTGCGTGCTCTCTTCTGCAACAGGTAGGCCATCGTTGGTGCAGCGATTAAGCAGCCCAGCAGGTAGCCGCTACTCGGCCCTAGCAAGGCCGGAGAGCTGATGACTGGCAGACCGCAAGCGGCTAAACCCAGCCAGATTGCCAGGGTCTCAAAAGCTGCCCGCGGTGTGTAGGTTAACCCGATTAACAGTGCTGCGGCGCTCCCTAGCGTGATCGGGACGGGTTCTATGGGAATAGCGATCTTAGAAGCAGCCACCAGTAACAAAACGCCTAAAACAAGGCTGGTAGCGCGCGATTCGGTTAGGGTTCGCCAAGTGGTCGTTTGAGTGGGGACAATAAAGTGCATCACGCTTCCTTCAACGGTCTATCGATGATCCAGGCACTGTATCCTATTACGGGCGCTTTTAACAGATGCTCATGACCAAATTCCGCCGCGGAGCACGCTTCTAGCGTATCGATTGAAGAGAGGAGTTATCGGCCGGCCAATCAATACCGCAGTATCCTGCAAAAAACGATAACCCTAAACCTTTTAAAAAGAGTGTCACCTCAAGGGTAGATTGGTGTGTTTTCAATCTTGGTATCCTAACAACACGGGCCGATTTGGTTTTGTTGTGCAAATCCAAATAGCGGTATTACCAGTAGACTGATTAGTCACTACAAATAACCTGCCTATATGAGTTTCCATCCCATATTCAACCCGACTGCTTCTGTTACAAACCTCTATAGCATAGTCTTTACCTTGAGTAGAACCAAAAGAACTGTCATGATTTCTCTTATACACAGGCAGGCGTAACCAATTGGGGCTTATATGAACCCCTCTACTCCATGTATATGTGGACCAAAATGGTTCAACCTTCTCGACCGTAACATGGATCCCGAGGTCACTAGAATCCCAGCTATTGAGTATCATATTGATACTCCCAGCATTATAACTACTATTCATCAATAATTCATCCGCATTTAATTTGATATTAGCGTTTGATTTTTTTATCGTGATTGAAGGGTCATTATTACTAGTTAATTTAATCTCATTACCCTCATTAGGACGAATAAGCTCCAGTCGATCGCTGCTCATTAAGCTTTCAGCGCCATTATTAATTGTATTATAACTATCTTTCATTTGCAGCATAGGAGCTCCACCAACATCTAAACTGATATGTTTGGTTTTAGCAGATCCCACTGGATTATCTAGCGTCAGGGTTGTGGGAGATAGTTGAGTTTGAGCGGAACCCTCTATTATCTTTAGTAAATGTTCCTTGATCTCTAAGTCGGCTTCCATACGATTATATTCGGGATGACCGACCAGTTGAGTACGGCGCAGAAAGGTAGCGGCATCCATCACCTCTTTTTCATTGACCATGGTCAAGCTAGCCAGATGTCCAATGTTCAAAGGGGGGCTATTTAGAAACCAACTCTCCTGATGACCAGTGATTTTATTTTTATGTAGCTCAGAAGCGTAGCCGGCTGAACTGCCCGCCATGGCAGCAATCTGCCGCAGTGACGATTCACTGATAGGATGCCCACCGTCAGTAGTGAGTAGCAGCTGCAATAGCCCCTTCTGGTCTGTGACGCTAAAAAGATACTCCTGACCATAATTATTTTTTTCAGGAGATTGAGTAGATAAATACCCCTCATTAACCAAATCTTGCCAAGTGATTTTTTGGTTAGGATTTTTTTGAAATTGTGAATAATGATCCTGCACATAGTGCTGTGCGGCTTTAGTAACTTGCCTCAGCTGTTGGGCGGTAATTTTATTGACTGTGCGTTCAGCATGCTGAGTAATATAGCGTGACCCGAGACTCATCAAACTCACCAAGACACAAGTCACGATAACAGCCTCTATGATCATAAACCCTTGCTGTAAAGGATAATGCTTTTTCCTATCAGATATTACCATGATAAAATTTTCCTAAAAAGGTAGTTCACTATTGTTGGCAGAAGTAGTGATATTATTTTTTAACCTTTTTATTACCCTAATCAATCATTGGGTATAACTAGATTATCTGATCTTTAACGGACATGGACACTGAATAAAATGAAGTACAAATTTGACAGTGACCTTTATAGGTTCTCTTAGGAATAGAAGTCAAATTTAGTTAGTGGTCTATAATGATTGACAATGAAGTTTATCGATAGAGCAGAATAATTTAAATAGGGGTAGACTCAGCATGCCCATCCCCCTACTAAACTTAGGAGGCATGGCTTCAACAGAAGATCTTTCGCAAGCAAAATTTAGAGATCCAGTGATATCAGCTCCCATGACTTTTTCATGGATCTTTATAAATTTGGAAAAGCAAGGGGTGCCTCTAGCCAAGCGCTTGGTAGATGTTCGTAGTGTTAGATGATGACGCTCAATACGTGGAGTAAAATTTTTCCCACAAGATGCTTGGGCTGAGAGAGCTGTTGCTGATAACTTCGCCAGCCATCGGTAGTCAACACTCGAATTGAAAATTTGGTGGTGGCTCACAATAATCGTTAGTAGCCTGCAGTGAGGAATATTCTAGTAGGGATTCAGCCTAGGTCTCACTACCAAGAGACAGGCTTTCGGCTGCATGCTTCGGAGAGGTACATGGATACTCAATTGTGGTATGCTAATTGATCTATTAAGATTGCTTTCTGTGGTATCAAACATGATGAATAGCACACCCTTTTACACAACAGTGACTGGATCGGCTTTATTGGAAAAATCCTTGGTCAACAAAGGCAGCGCCTTTACCGATGAGGAACGGTCTACCTTTCATCTCCACGGTTTGCTACCGGGAGCCGTCGAGTCGATTGACACCCAAACGGCCAGATCTTACCAACAGTTTTGTCAAATTGATAAGGCATTGGATCGTCATATCTACTTAAGAAACTTACAAGATACTAATGAAACCCTGTTCTATCGGTTGCTGCAAGAACATCTCAGTGAGATGATACCGTTTATCTACACACCAACCGTCGGTCAGGCGTGCCAACAATTTTCACATATCTACCGCCGATCCCGTGGTCTGGTACTCTCTTATCCGAACCGCCATCACCTAGACACCATACTGCAGAGCCTCTCACACCAAGAGGTGCGGGTGATTGTGGTAACAGATGGAGAACGCATTTTGGGTCTTGGCGATCAAGGCGCTGGGGGCATAGGGATCCCTATTGGGAAACTCTCCCTCTACACAGCCTGTGGGGGTATTGATCCTGCGTACACCCTGCCCATTCTACTGGATGTCGGGACTAATAATCCCCAACACCTGAGTGATCCACTCTACCTAGGGTGGCGCCAGCCGCGCATTGAGGCGGCCGCTTACGACGCTTTTGTGGAGCAGTGTATTCAAGCCATCCAACGTTATTGGCCGACTGTAGTGCTGCAATTTGAAGATTTTGCACAAAAAAATGCCTTCGCCCTGCTGAAGCGTTATCAACAGCGGCTCTGCTGTTTTAATGATGATATTCAAGGAACCGCAGCAGTCGCCCTAGGCTCTCTGATTGCAGCCTGTCATGCCGCCGGTAGCCAGCTCTCCCAGCAGCGTATCGTCTTTCTAGGCAGTGGATCAGCGGGCTGTGGGATTGCTGAGTTGATCATCGCCCAGATGGAGGCGGAGGGGTTGAGCCAGCAACAGGCGCGCCGCCGACTCTTTATGATCGGTAGTAAAGGGTTACTGACTGATCGATCAACCGCTCTGCCGCCCTTTAAGCAAGTCTTGGCACAAAGCAGCGAGGCTCTGAGTCACTGGCAACGACAGGATGAGCATTTTTCCTTATGGGAGGTGATTCATCATGCACAGCCCACGGTGCTGTTTGGGGTCTCTGGACAGCCTGGCCTGTTTGACGAACGGGTGATTCGTGAGCTGCATCGCCACTGCCCACGCCCGATTATCATGCCACTCTCTAACCCCAATTCGCATGCTGAAGCCCATCCAGCTGATCTGCTAGCTTGGACTGAGGGTACCGCTTTGGTGGCGACTGGCAGCCCCTTTGACGCTGTACAGTACCAGGGCAAGTCCTATCCTATAGCACAGTGCAATAACACCTATATCTTCCCGGGTCTTGGGCTGGGCTTACTGACCAGTCAAGCCACCCAGGTGACGCAAAAGATGCTATTGGCCGCCAGTCGTGCTCTGGCAGCGTGCTCCCCGCTCGCACAGCATGGCCAGGGCCCACTGCTGCCACCGCTCAATGAAATTCAACAAGTTTCACGGGCGATTGCGTTGCAGGTGGCTAAAGCTGCACAGCAGGAGGGGGTGGTGGCTAAGGCAATGAGCGATACCGAGTTGCAGGAGCGCATTGATCAAAATTTCTGGCAACCCTGCTACCGTCCCTATCACTACCAGGCAACTTAACCTTTCTTCTAATTTGAAGGAGCGCCTAAGCGGTGGTGACTGATCATGACTGATGACGACAGCTATCAAACTGATCACCGTTAGTGTTATCCAGGATTGATGCTGGGTCGCGCAGGACCCAGCATTTTGGCCTATCAGTCAATATATTTCACCCTTGAAATAGACCAACTCAGTAGTAAAAATTAACGCTTAAGCCCTATTTGCCTTCTGGTCTCTATTGACTTTTAATGGTGATTACACGCATGATAAACCCTGTCTATTGCCAATGGCATCAACAATATTGATTGGTTAACAGCTGCTTTAAATAGTGGAGGCTCGTATGTTAAGCATCAGCAACACTCCTAGTGCAATCAATAGGGATAGAGAGTCTCTCGAGACCCCCCAGGCACAAATGCGTGGCAGAAATATTAGAGAGGATGTTACTCCCAAAAAAAACCTTGAATAGCTTAGATTCTGTTACAAAAAATCCACTTCAAGCCACACTATTCCCTAGTGGGATTTTAAATCCTAATAATCATTTAAAACCAAGGAGAGACAGTTTAACTTCTAACTTTAGAAGTTTTGATAGAAGTAATCATTCGAGATCTAATCTAGATAGACAGTAAAAAAAATCATCAGGCTCAACACAATCCTCTGCTACTTCTAAAGCCAGCCTATTGCAGACTGAAAAATCAGTACTCAGCCCACAGACTTCTAATGGCATCACACAATGTTCTTGGAAAAACCATGAACGTATAGCTCAAGATCTTGACTATGTTATTTATGCTATGCCGGTCATTAAAGATAAAAATCTACGAGAAAAATTTTTAAACCCATTAGTTAACAACGATATGATACCGCAAAATTTTATATTTAAACCATTAGAAAATAGTGAATTAAAGGATGCATTAGCCATTGTTGGTTTTACTCCTAAAAAAGATGACACAGGGCAAGTAAGACCTGGCGTTTATTTTAATGAGTCTTACAAAGGAACCATTGAAGTTTCAAGCAGAACCACCAAAGCGGGAGATACCGAATGGAATATATTTTTCAAAGGTGTCGATACTCGATACTTAAAAGCAACGGTAGCAAATGCAACTAAAAACATTTGTATGGGGCTTAAGAAAAACGCCACAAATGTAAAAAAGTTTTTATTGGGATCTTCCCAAAGCCCATCACAAACTCATAATATAAATAACAATCAAGTTACAGGGGCTACTATCACTGACCAAATGACAGAAGATGAAAATAGAAACAATACTTCTTCCAAAACAGCCACCGAGAGTCAACATAGGGCTAAGAATTATCAAGCTGTTGAAAAGATCATGAAGTTTTTTATAGAAGTAGCTGAGAGAACTCAGGAGGAAAATAATGAAAAGATAATATTAACTATTGCAGGACATTCCATGGGAGGTGGATTAGCCCAAACTGCGCTGGCTGCTTATCATGATAAGATTCATCTAGCCTATACATTTCAAGCAATGGACACTAAAGAAGAGCAAGTAGCAGAAAAAATAAAAAATAATCCCGAAATAGCTTTAAAATTAAGAGATTTTCACACTAATGATGATCCGGTGACAGGCGCATTCAAAGAGATTAGGAATTCAGAAAGAATCAAAGACCTAGCAGTAGAACATCCTGAGATAAGAAAAACAGTAGACATCAAAAAACTAGAAGAAAAACATCCTGGGATAAGAGGAACATTTTTTAATTTTTTTAAAAACCCTATAGAAATCCATCAAAATTTTATAGATCTGCATGTAACCTCTATTATAAAATCTAATACTTTAATGTTTTCAAAACCAATAAATTCTGGTGCAGACAAAGAAGATTAACATCATGCGTACAATTGTCTATTAATTTGCAGGGAATCAATGGTTGCACTATTGTAATAAATTTCTAAAAATTATATATTCTTATGATCATGATTTACTTGTAATATTTTATTAATTTTTAAAAATTTTTGATATAAAGACCTACGTTTTTTTTATTATAAAAAATTTAGGAGGCGGCATGACTAAACAATATGGTTACATCTTTAACCGACAAACCACTGATCAGGAGAAAGCATGAAAAATAATATTTCGTCTTCAGATCTTAATTTAAGAGTTTCCGTTAATACAGAAACAGGCAATTCTTTATCAGATAGCGGAGACTTATTGTCTGGTGAACGAAGTTTGCAAAAAACCGCTAATGTATTAAATGCTGTGGATCTGTCTGTTAATACGAATAATTTTGCTACATTAAATCATAGTTTTACACAAGTAAGATTGGCTAATAATAGTTCCACAGATACTGTATTATCTGATGAAGAATATCCATTACAAGAAGATAATGATATTTTGCGAGAATTAATATTACCAATAGATAGTGAACTATTTTTTCAAGTATTAGAACAATTTTTAGGATCTATTGAAGAAAAACCTCTTCCTGAAAAAACTTCCTTGCGTGGTTATTTACATCATATGTTGACCGTAAGTAATAGTGCTGTCTCACGGATCTACTCTCAGGCTAATGAATTTGAAAAACAGTTACTACAACCTCTGGTAGATAGTTCACCACAGCTAATCACACTACTTTCTAAAGAAGGTAATATGTTGTCGCAGGCCTCAGAATCTGAAAAAGATGCTTATGGCATGTGGTATCATTTGATGATGATGCTAACTTCTAATGCCCCACTATCGGCTATTGATGACTATTTACTTTATCCAGAGCCTAATATACAAGGAACTTTATCTGGATCAGTAAAGTCAGAAGCGTTAAGGGATACGCTATCTCAGCTCCCTTATCTGACCAAAATAAATTTAATTTTGGATGACGCAGCTGCTAAAGAATTATCAAATTGTGAGGTGCCAAAGTTTTTACGTCAATTGACTTTCATTTACCATAATGATAAAAAAAGTATCAGTGGGGAACAAGTGTCTCAAGCATTACAGCAATTTGCTTTTTCTCCGGAGATTCGCTCTATTATCTTAGTTCCTAATAGTGACAACATCAGATCAACCTTCAATATTCCACCCCTAGAACTTTCTCATCTTGCATCGCTGACACGGAAAAATGAAAAATTAAAAGATTTAAAACTATTTATACCGATTACTGATCCACAGGTGATTAAACGGTTACATCAGATTTTCCCGCAACTAGAAAAAATTAATTTTAATCTTAGAGCAACCGCACCAGAAGATTATGTAGAAATGCGGGCTGCTCTTAAACTATTTACTCAGTTAAAAGAACGTCTATATTTTTTAAGTCAGTTATACCCTAAAGCACAGAACAATAATGAGGAATTATCTGATATTAATAAAACGGAAATCAAAATACAGCAGCAACAAGAAACCATTCAGGATTTGATTCATACTTGTTTGCCTGATTTATCGACAGCAGAGCGATCGGCTTTAATAGGCCATTGGCAAGTGATGCTAGATAAACAGAGTTCAGAGATTGATTTTTCAGCATTCATTACCTTATTATTTTCGCACGATGCTGCTACCTGCTGCTTACTGCGCAGCCCGGAATATAGGGATCCTATTCACGGGATAAAATTACGTCAGGCCATTGGTACAATCTTACAAGCACTGCCGAATGATCCAGAATTAGCAGCCATGTGTGCTGCTTATGCGCATGAAGCGATATCGACTTGTCGAGATAAAACTATTTTAGCCTTTCGTGATTGTGTGAAAGCGGTAACAGTATCAACCCTACTTAAAAATCCAGTAATGCTCTCGCGTAGTCAATTAGTGACTTTAGGAACATCCCTCTTTCAAGAGGAACAATTAAAAGCCATCGTACAGTCTCATCTTAACGATTTACAGGATAAAGATATTGATTCAGATGAAGTTGAAGAGACGCTGTCTTTTATTAGTCAGCTGGCTAAACAGGGAAAAATTAATCTGATTTCACCAGTCCGTAGACTGCGTCATGGGGTTATCACTCAGGTCACTTATCAGCAAACACTGGCTGCTCAAAACACTATTTTAGAGGCGGTTGCCCAACAACCAGATAGCGGAGCTGCCATCGGGTTAGCCACATCAGAGATCTGGCATCGCTACTTACACAGTCAAGTGCCTACTCTTTTACAACAGTATCGTGAAACGGTACAAGATCCACTGTTTGAAGAGATGCAGAATTTGTATGATCAGCGGCTTCAGCTTGCCGATCGTGATTATCAGCAGCAGAGCCAAGCAATAAAATCACGCTTAGAGGCTTTAAGTCACGCCTGGTATTGTGATAGAACGCAAGAATATTTGGATACATTAGTATCTTAACCTATACGGGACCTTAAGCATTAAGTGCGGCGAAGATGCCATCTAACGTTCTGTTTTGTATGGATTTTCTTTGCTGTGATTTTGTTGCGTTCTTCAGTATATATTGCTTTGCCCATGACAATCGATGCTCTATTTCAGACCCTGCATGATGAATCAATGCTTCCAGTACGGGGAGCAGCCATACATCGACTGATCTTGCCACCTTTTTTTAGACACAGAGAAGAGAAACCTTAAGCGACCTGGGATAACCAATTTTTTTCAAAATTTACAGGAGACAGATAGCCTAGCGTTGAGTGCCGTCTCTGTCGGTTATAAAACACTTCTACGTATTCAAAAATGCTCAATTTGGCTTGTTCTCTGCTCTCAAAACGTTCAAAGTGGGTGTGCTCTGTTTTTAAGGTATGGAAAAAACTCTCTGCTACTGCATTGTCATAACAATTGCCCGTACTACTCATGCTAAGCGTTATCTGGTGATGCGCCGATACAGCCTTGAATCCTTTGCTGGTATACTGGCTGCCTCGGTCGGAGTGGTGGATGAGACCTGCAGCAGGCTTCCTCCGTGTTATTGCCTGGCGTAATGCTGCGGCTACTAACTCGGTGGTCATGTGAGCTTGCATATCCATCCCCACGATACTACGAGAGAACAGGTCCAGTACGATAGCAACATACAACCATCCCTCTTGGGTCGGAATATAGGTAATATCTGCTGCCCAGTATTGATCAGGGCGAGTGGCTGTGAACTTCTGCTTGAGTAAATTAGGCGCCACTGCGGCCTTTGGATCGACTATTGTGGTTACCTTAAATCGTTTTTTCATCTTAGCCGCAATATGGGCTGCTTTCATTAGCCGACAAACCCGTTTGCGTGAACAGCGCTCACCTCTAGCTCGTAACTCAGCATGGATACGTGGGCTACCGTAAATTTGGTTGCTTATGGTATAAACCTCTTTAATTTCAGATATTAAACGCTCATCCTCACAATAGCGCTTGGATGGCTCAGCCTTGATAAACTGATAATAGCCACTGCGGGATACACCTAACACGTTGGACATCCTCTCTACGCTGAATTCCCCAGCATGCTTTTGCATAAACTGGTATTTTACTTGCGGGCCACTGAGAAGATGCCCAAGGCTTTTTTTAGGATATCCCTCTCTTCGCGTGCTATCGCCAATTCTTTCCGCAATTGACTGAGCTCAGCATCAGACGCTTTCAGGTATCCTTTGCCCGGGAAAGCCTCTGCACCATCCTTGTTATGCTGATGGACCCACCCTGCCAATGTACTCTTGGGAACTCCCAATTCCTCGCTCAATTGACAGAGCGTTTTACCAGTGCTGTGATACAGCTTTACCGCATTCAGCTTGAATTCCTTATCATAGCTCCTTGATTCCCCTTGATTCATAACTTCACCTCAAAAAGTAACAAAAAATTATACGCTTTGTTCCTCTTCGTTGTGTCCGTTAAAGGGTAGCAAGATCAGACATTTTTTGCAGCTTGGTCAACCATAGGCAGAAGCGCTTTTCCTCGGAAAACCAACGGCGGATCACTCGAAATTCGTAGTGACCACGCCGGCAGTGCAAATCAAGGACTTCAGAGCGGTTGGTCTTAAGGTTGACTGCTTGAAGCTTCTGACCCTCTAGCTGGGTTAACTTTCGTCCTTGCCCATTACGGGCCTCTACGATGATTGGGTTGAGAGCCTTATCTGCTGTGACTGCCCTGGTTTTTGGCGATTGGCTAAGCAAAGAGATGCTCAAATGACATTCAATCGCCGCCTGGTCTTTTTTGAAGCGACTGGGGAAAATATCAGCTAGGCCGGAGTGGAGAGAAAATGAGCTGCCATCCTGCAATAGCACATCATCAAAACTGGACAGTTTAGGTGGTAGGAGGGTAGATATTCCCTCTACGAACTGGGCCATAGCAAATTGCGTCAGTTGCTTCATAAAGTCGGCAAACGCTTCCTTGCGCAGTTGATTATGAAAAGGCTTGTAGGCCACAGTCAGCTGATTACCCAGACTCAATCCATTGAACTGCCTGTGCAAATCTGCGATTATTTGATCATAATTGAAGCTCTTTTTCCAGATAATTCAATCAAATACCCCTAAAAATCCTGTATATGACCACGCCATAAAGGTAGTAAGATTGGCATCTGTGCGGCTATGCGTAAGCTATTACAACTGGCCTATGGCGTACTAAAATCTGGAATTCCCTTTGATGCAAAAATAGCGCTTGCATCATGATGGGTAAGACGGTATCTCACCCGTTCAGTGCTCAGTCGCGTTGCTGCGGCTTCCGGTGGGCCCTTGACAGCTCTACACTCCAAAGGCTCTCCGATTTTGGAGGGCCTTTGTAAAAGGCTTCAAGCAATTTGGTAGACGTGCTCCACGTGTACAAGCTTCTTGGCAGAAATTGTCATCAAAAGCATCATATTCCGAGAAGTCATACTTAGCGAACTTTTTTCTATAAAGATCTTCTAAGCCAAGTCTATACATCATCCAGTGAAGAAGATCACTGGATAGTATCCCAGAAGGATAAGGATCTAGAAGTTCATTCATTATGTCGTTCAGCCCTTTAGGTTTCATTTTTTCTGAACTATCAGTATGTTCAATAAACCGTTTAAAATCTTGGGGTCCTTCTGGAAAAAGTTTTTCAATTTTTTGTGATAAATTTAGTTTTTAAAATTCTTCTCATGATTTTTATCCCTATTAGTTTCACCACTTAATTTATAGTTTTATTATATATTTGTGGGGTAGTTTGTTCAATATAAATAAAAATGATTTTCTCTGATTTTTTTATTAAAGTTACGACTATTTTTATTCTGGACAAACCTATATATATTAGGTTTTATTTTTTAATTATAATTTGTTCTAACATAAACATACAGCTAGTATACCAACATTTTTGTCGAGCGCCATCCACTAGATTAATAGGATAATTCTGATTAACCTAACTCAAGAAAAACCAGTTTAGCCACAAAATATCTGTTAAAGCTTAATTATTTTCTGGTATAGAATGGTTCTGCACCATCTTCAAGTAAAATTAAATATTTTCTGTACACATAAAATTTATCGCGCTTTTTACCGCTAGCTTCTTCTAGAATTCCAAGTCGCATCATATGATTTAGTGCACTTCTGGCAGTAGGCGCTGTCATTTCTAGTTCTTTTGCAAGTAGAGCAACTGTTACTTGAGGTAATCGTTTCATATAGTCTAGTATCTGTTCACATGAAAACCTGGCACGTCCCAGATCTGCTATTTTTTTTAGGTCTTTCTCAAAAATAGCATTAATTTGTCTTGCTGTATTAATTGCCTGTTTTGCGGACAAATAAACACCTTCAAGGAAAAATTCCAACCATGTTTCCCAGGTTCCGTTAAAACGAACTTCTTGTAGTAGTTCATAATATGGTTGACGATTCTGCTTAAGATAAAGACTTAAATATAAAATAGGTTCATCGAGTATACCGTTTTCGCATAATAACAGGATTATTAATAATCTACCCAGCCTGCCATTCCCGTCCAGAAAAGGATGTATTGTTTCAAATTGAACGTGAGCTATCCCTGCTTTAATAAGAACTGGTAGACTATCATCGTGCATGAAATTTTCAAAATCACTAAGGCATTGATTAAGGATATTTACCGGGGGTGGTACAAATAATGCATTTCCTGGTCTTGTTCCGCCGATCCAGTTTTGTGATCGCCTAAATTCTCCAGGTAATTTAGTTGATCCTCTTACACCAGAAAGCAATACGCTATGTATTTCTTTAATGAGCCTGAGGGATAGAGGAAAATCTTCCTTTAAGCGCTGCAATCCATAGCTGATGGCTTTGACATAATTAGACACTTCTTCAACATCTTCGAGAGACACTTCCGATTTTTGTTGGTGTTCAAAAAGCATAAGATCTGAAAATGAGCTTTGGGTTCCTTCAATTTGACTTGAAAGTAATGCTTCTTTACGAACGTACATGTAAAGAAATAGAGATGGGTTTGGAATGGTCTTATAAATGCTATTTAACTCGGCTAAAGCCTGAGTTGCTTTTTCAAGGTATGGATAAAGCTGCCACAAATCCACAGGAGGGACTGGCGGAAGCTTAGGTGGGACATATGCCTTATAGGATTCTCCTGGCACTTTTTGTTTGATATACGTTCCAATTCTTTGACTCATACGCTATCTTTTCTTAATAGATCACTAATAAGAAAATATAATATACTATCTTTTCTTAGTCAAGATAAAAAGGAAAAGATAGAGTTGTTGGGGTAGTAGGTGAGTTGGCTTGCTCGGGTACGCAGCAGGCGACTCGTCACCGTTTTCAGGTTATTGACCAATCGGCTTGGCATAATATTTGGGGGCCTATCGAGCATCATATGAACATGGTCAGCCTCGCTCGCAAATTCTTCTAGCGTAACATCCCATTTCTGCAGCAGTTCACTACACATCTGTTGCAGTCGCTGCAGCATAGCCCGAGTGAGGCAGGGTCTTCGATATTTAGTAACCAACACTAAATGATATTTTAGTTTATAAACACAGTGATAATGGGACTTCATGATTGAATCGCTAAATGTGATTGGCCATAATACAACACATGAAGGCTTATCGATACAGAATCTATCCTAATGCTGCCCAAGAAGAGCTTTTAGAAAAGCATTTTGGCTGTGCGCGGCAATATCTATAATTGGGCTTTGAGCCTGAAAGATAAATTCTACCAGGAGAATCAGAAGAACCTCTCTAGAAGTGAACTACAACGTCTACTAGGTGGCCTTTAAGAAAGCGGAGAAGCCGTGGTTGTCTGAAGTGAATAGCCAATCTCTTCTGTCAGCCCTAATGCACCTTGAGACTGCCTTCATCAACTTCTTCCAGGGTACGACTAAGTTTCCGCGCTTCAAGAAAAAATAGGCCGCTTGTCGCTCGTTTCAGTGTCCGCAACAGGTCACGGTAGACTTCAATGGCTCCTTGCTGAACTTGCCGAAAATCAAAGGGATCAAAATCAGGCTACATCGTCCATTTTTCGGGGCTATAAAAACCGTTACCATCAAGCGGATTGCTTGTGGTGAATACTATGCCAGTATTTTAGTTGATGACCAAAGTTCTCACCCTATCGCTGCGGTTATCGAAGCTGATAAAACCTTGGGGTTAGAGGTAGGCATCACCCATTTTTATAGCGATAGTGCAGCCACGATCGCGACCATAACGCGGCTAAAATGATCGTCCAATTTGCTTTAGCTGAACCGTCAGGATATTGCGCGGTTGTGTAAAGTGTTCCCGTGTAGCGATAGGACTCAGCGGTCATGCTACAGCGAGAGGATCTAGTATTCGGCTAGATTGGGTCGCAAGATACCCCCACTAGAATTGATTTACCAATTTAGGGGTGGGAGTATGTCACACGTATCAAAAGGTGGGGCACTACCAGGACGCAGCTAAAGACAAATTCTGACCTTTCCTGCCAAAAATCATTCAACTCTTGACATTTATTTTTGTGCATACAATAATTAAACGTGAGAATTAATTTTGATCCATCTAAAGACATCAGTAATACGACTAAAAACGTTACCATCCTTAAAAAAATTGACTGCTGTGTGAGCCACACATCAATGAAATATCCTCCCAATTATAAGCAATACTCCTGGAGTGATACCGGAAGTGAAATAGTTATTTTTGAACCACCGGGTGGCGGACAAGTAACCGTTCGGCTTGAGGGTAATAACCTTTGGTTGACCCAGGAACAAATTGCCGAATTGTTCCAAAGAGAACGTTCAGTGATCACCAAGCATCTTCGGAATATTTTCAAAGAAGGTGAATTAGTAGCCAAATTAGTACGTGCAAAATTTGCACATACTGCGTCCGATGGTAAGACCTACCAGGTTGATTTCTATAACCTAGATGCAATCATATCTGTTGGTTATCGAGTCAATTCGAAGTGCGGTACCCAATTTCGTCAATGGGCGTCGACTGTTTTACGTGATCATTTGATGAAAGGATGGACGCTAGATCGTGCTCGATTCGAGCATAATGCTACTGAACTGGAAGCGGCGCTGGTACTGGTTAGAAAGGTAGCCAAATCGGCTGATTTTCCTGCTGAAACCAGTCGAGAGCTGATTGAGATCATCAGCCGTTATGCCAAAACTTTTCTGTTGTTACAGCGTTATGATGAAGGGTCATTGTCTGAACTAAGCGGAACAATAGGTGGTGTGATTCCCTCATTTGATGATGTTAGGCAGTCCATTGCTCGCTTGAAAGACTCGCTTATTTCCAGAGGCGAGGCCAGCGATATTTTTGGCCTTGAGCGTGGGAATGCCCTCGCCGCACTTTTAGGTAACCTTGATCAATCTGTATTCGGAGAACCTGCTTACCCAACCATTGAACGCAAAGCGACTCATCTGCTTTATTTTGTCATCAAGAACTGATCTTGCTACCCTTTAACGGACACAACGAAGAGGAACAAAGCGTATAATTTTTTGTTACTTTTTGAGGTGAAGTTATGAATCAAGGGGAATCAAGGAGCTATGATAAGGAATTCAAGCTGAATGCGGTAAAGCTGTATCACAGCACTGGTAAAACGCTCTGTCAATTGAGCGAGGAATTGGGAGTTCCCAAGAGTACATTGGCAGGGTGGGTCCATCAGCATAACAAGGATGGTGCAGAGGCTTTCCCGGGCAAAGGATACCTGAAAGCGTCTGATGCTGAGCTCAGTCAATTGCGGAAAGAATTGGCGATAGCACGCGAAGAGAGGGATATCCTAAAAAAAGCCTTGGGCATCTTCTCAGTGGCCCGCAAGTAAAATACCAGTTTATGCAAAAGCATGCTGGGGAATTCAGCGTAGAGAGGATGTCCAACGTGTTAGGTGTATCCCGCAGTGGCTATTATCAGTTTATCAAGGCTGAGCCATCCAAGCGCTATTGTGAGGATGAGCGTTTAATATCTGAAATTAAAGAGGTTTATACCATAAGCAACCAAATTTACGGTAGCCCACGTATCCATGCTGAGTTACGAGCTAGAGGTGAGCGCTGTTCACGCAAACGGGTTTGTCGGCTAATGAAAGCAGCCCATATTGCGGCTAAGATGAAAAAACGATTTAAGGTAACCACAATAGTCGATCCAAAGGCCGCAGTGGCGCCTAATTTACTCAAGCAGAAGTTCACAGCCACTCGCCCTGATCAATACTGGGCAGCAGATATTACCTATATTCCGACCCAAGAGGGATGGTTGTATGTTGCTATCGTACTGGACCTGTTCTCTCGTAGTATCGTGGGGATGGATATGCAAGCTCACATGACCACCGAGTTAGTAGCCGCAGCATTACGCCAGGCAATAACACGGAGGAAGCCTGCTGCAGGTCTCATCCACCACTCCGACCGAGGCAGCCAGTATACCAGCAAAGGATTCAAGGCTGTATCGGCGCATCACCAGATAACGCTTAGCATGAGTAGTACGGGCAATTGTTATGACAATGCAGTAGCAGAGAGTTTTTTCCATACCTTAAAAACAGAGCACACCCACTTTGAACGTTTTGAGAGCAGAGAACAAGCCAAATTGAGCATTTTTGAATACGTAGAAGTGTTTTATAACCGACAGAGACGGCACTCAACGCTAGGCTATCTGTCTCCTGTAAATTTTGAAAAAAATTGGTTATCCCAGGTCGCTTAAGGTTTCTCTTCTCTGTGTCTAAAAAAAGGTGGCAAGATCAGTTTGACCGGTTATGAATTCAGCAATCCGCTCTATCGCGCTTTTACAGTCTCTGTCATCAGGCTGTTTGCTAAAGGCATTGGCTAAATTGGCCAACTCTTGTGCGTTAAAGTCACACGGCGCCTCGCCCCAGGTTTTACCTGTTAGGTATCGAGCAATCCGCTTTATCGCGCTTTTACAGTCTCTGTCATCAGGCTGTTTGCTAAAGGCATTGGCTAAATTGGCCAAATCTTTTGCGTTAAAGGTACACGGCGCCTCGCCCCAGGTTTTACCTGTTAGGTATCGAGCAATCTGCTCTATCGCGCTTTTACAGTCTCTGTCATCAGGCTGTTTGCTAAAGGCATTGGCTAAATTGGCCAACCCTTGTGCGTTAAAGTCACACGGCGCCTCGCCCAAAGTTTTATCTGTTAGGTATCGAGCAATCCGCGCTACCATGCTGTTGCAGGCGATGGTCTCCGGCTGTTTGCTAAAGGCATTGGCTAAATTGGCCAACCCTTGTGCGTTAAAGTTACATGGCGCCTCGCCCCAGGTCTGACCTGTTAGGTATTGAGCAATCCGCTCTATCGTGCTTTTACAGTCTCTGTCATCAGGCTGTTTGCTAAAGGCATTGGCTAAATTGGCCAACTCTTGTGCGTTAAAGTTACACGGCGCCTCGCCCCAGGTTTTACCTGTTAGGTATCGAGCAATCCGCTTTATCGCGCTTTTACAGTCGCTGTCATCAGGCTGTTTGCTAAAGGCATTGGCTAAATTGGCCAACCCTTGTGCGTTAAAGTCACACGGCGCCTCGCCCAAAGTTTTATCTGTTAGGTATCGAGCAATCCGCGCTACCATGCTGTTGCAGGCGATGGTCTCCGGCTGTTTGCTAAAGGCATTGGCTAAATTGGCCAACTGTTGTGCGCTAAAGTCACACGGCGCCGCGCCCCAGGTTTGACCGGTTATGAATTCAGCAATCCGCACTACCATGCTGTTGCAGGCGATGGTTTCCGGCTGTTTGCTAAAGGCATTGGCTAAATTGGCCAAATGTTGTTCGTTAAAGTTACATGGCGCCTCGCCCAAGGTTTGACCTGTTAGGTATTGAGCAATCCGCTCTATCGCGCTTTTACAGTCTCTGTCATGAGGAAATCTGCTAAAAGCGTTGGCTAAATTGGCCAACTCTTGTGCGTTAAAGTTACACGGCGCCTCGCCCAAGGTTTTACCCGTTATGAATTCAGCAATCCGCTCTATCGCGCTTTTACAGTCTCTGTCATCAGGCTGTTTGCTAAAAGCGTTGGCTAAATTGGCCAACTCTTGTGCGTTAAAGGTACACGGCGCCTCGCCCCAGGTTTGACCTGTTAGGTATCGAGCAATCCGCTTTATCGCGCTTTTACAGTGGCGGTCATCAGGCTGTTTGCTAAAGGCATTGGCTAAACTGGCCAACTGTTGTGCGTTAAAGGTACACGGCGCCGCGCCCAAGGTTTGACCGGTTATGAATTCAGCAATCCGCACTACCATGCTGTTGCAGGCGATGGTCTCCGGCTGTTTGCTAAAGGCATTGGCTAAATTGGCCAACTCTTGTGCGTTAAAGTTACACGGCGCCTCGCCCAAGGTTTTACCTGTTAGGTATCGAGCAATCCGTTCTATCGCGCTTTTACAGTCTCTGTCATGAGGAAATTTGCTAAAAGCGTTGGCTAAATTGGCCAACTGTTGTGCGTTAAAGGTACACAGCGCCTTGCCCCAGGTTTGACCTGTTAGGTATCGAGCAATCCGCTTTATCGCGCTTTTACAGTGGCGGTCATCAGGCTGTTTGCTAAAGGCATTGGCTAAATTGGCCAAATCTTGTGCGTTAAAGTCACACAGCGCCGCGCCCAAGGTTTGACCTGTTATGAATTCAGCAATCCGCGCTATCGCGCTTTTACAGTCTCTGTCATGAGGAAATTTGCTAAAAGCGTTGGCTAATAACGCTATATCCTTGGGTTTATGCTGTTGCTTAGAAATCTCCAGTTCTTGGATATATTTAGCAGCTATCTGAAAAAATTTAAAGTCCTCTTCTTTTCCTTGGTTATTCTTAATCAGTTTTGATAAACGATTACATCGGTGTGCCAATTCAGCGAGAGGAAAATCCTGATACGCTACGGATGGCTCCCTATTGCTTGAACGCCTTTCACTCCTTCCAAAATCTGTGGCCGTTTTATGGTGCTGAGAATATTGGGAAAAGCTGTTACCGCCTCTGTTAGAGGCATGAATAGCAGCGCCAGGATGATTAGGTTCCCCTGGTCTTTCAGTGCGGTAACTGCCATAGCTAACCTGCTCCCCTCGGTAGGTTTCCGAATCTCTGTGCCCTCTAGGATTACGTTCAAAGTCTGCTGAAGAGGTTTGATAGGGCTGCTCAGTTTGTGAAACACCCTCTCTATTACTGCGTGGCCGACCAGGGGATGACAATGACTCACCATATTGTACAGGCGTTACACCTTTCCGCGGACGATGCGGTTTTTCATTATTTTCCATGACTAAATTCTCTGAATTGACTAGAGGATACTAACATCACCATATATATAATAGACTAATATATAATATAAAAATCTTAAAATATCGGGTGCTATTGCAACTGGTCTGTCCCGGAAAGAGTTCGCACCGAATTTACAGTGTAAAATATCTTCTCTGAAGATTATAAAATGATTTTATAGCGTCAAATATGTAAGCGACAAACCAGTACCGTATTGACTATTTATGGGAGAGCTTGAGGTTCCAGGGCAGTAACCCTAATAACACAATAAAGGTGCCTAACATCAACCCTTCACCACGTCTGATAGAGCCTATTTGCTGCAGTTCAGCTCGTGCCAGAGCTGGCGCGTTAGGGGTCTGCTTGATCTCAGGATTGGTCAGCCAATATACCACTAAGGGGATCAGCAAGAGGCAGAGTGGAGAGGGTGATGCCAGGAGACAAGTTGCAACTGACCGTCACCTTAATTGCTCCCATCGCCATGACGGAAGGATTGAACTTCGCTATTCGTGAAGGGGGCCATACCGTTGGCGCCGTGATAGTCTCTAAAATCATTGAGTGATGATGAAACAGATCGGTTAAAATCGCAAGGGTTAGCTCTTCCACCCCTTACGGTTTTTTTATATCTACTGTAGCAATCTCATCTGCCAACCTCAGCTAGTCTCACCGATATAACAACCACACCTCATTTTTACCCAGCCGCTGATCTCGAAAAGTAACCAAGTTGATACGCTTCGTTTCTCTTCGATGTGTCCATCAAATCGGGTCAAGATCAGGAATTTGCTGACCACCTAAAAGCGTATTACTGAAACCCAGTCTTATGGACCAGGGCCTACTGCCTGATCAGCGCTGGCGGAGCTCCGTTAGAAATTCTGCAACAATATATTCAGCAGCAACGACAACCGGAAGAATGACAGCCAAGAATAAGGGACGCTATCCATCTCCACCCAAACCAAGGTTATGGATGGAGAATTCCGCAAGTTTCGTTAAGTTTTTTTGTTTATTTCCCTTTCCACCTTTCTCAAACAGTTCATATCCTGTACTGGGAGCAGAGTGGTCAGTTGACTTTATTCTCTCTCTGTTGCTTATCTATGACAGTGGCAAGGGCATTGTCTCCACTCTGTAGCGTGTATATTAACAGAGAAGGGGTACGTAGGGGGATGATTCTCGGCTGTCTGTTCTATACTATAGGGCTACCGTGTATTTATAACCATGCGTTATTTATCAACTACCCTCTGTTTCCAGCTTTGATAAGTTTCTGCAGCGCACTCCTACTCTATCGCTGTCGACTGAGAACCTGCTAAAGTGATCTTACCCCTTTAGGTCGGCATATTGTTGCTGCAGTTTCTGTTGATCAGCCAGGCAACTGGTGAGCTTAGCACGCTCCTGGGCAACCACCTCCTGTGGGGCCCGGGTGATAAAACCTGGGTTACTCAACTTAGCCTGTAGACGCTCCTGTTCTAAAGAGAGCTTCTGTAGAGCGCAGCTTAAACGCGCTAACTCGGCCTGACGATCAACCACCCCCTCCAAGGGGATCAGTAGCTCCATATTCTCTAGCAATAGCGTGGCTGCTATAGGTAATGTTGTACCAGGCTGCACGATCTCAATAGTGCTGACGCGGGCCAGCGTCTTGATCAACGCTGCACTCTGCGATAGGTACTCTTGCTGTTGAGGATCGAGCTGTCGTAGCAAGATCGCGATTTTCTTTCCGGGGGGAAACTGCCTCTCAGCTCGCAGATGGCGTATCCCATTGATAAGCCGCTGCATCCAGATCACCGCTGCCGTCGCCGCTTGATCAACCTGTTCAGGATGATACTCGGGAAAGGGCTGCAGCATAATGGTCTCACCGGTCAGCGGCATAACCGCTTTCAGTGCTAACCAGATGGTCTCGGTAATAAAGGGGATAATCGGATGGGCTAAGCGTAACAAGGTTTCTAAGCCCTGCAGCAGCGTCTGGCGAGTGGCCTGTTGTACTGTGGGATCACCTAAGTTGAGCTGCACTTTGGCGATCTCTAAGTACCAATCACAGTAGTGGTCCCAGGTGAAGGTATACAGCGCCATAGCCACTTGGTCGAAGCGGTAGGCATCAAACGCTTGGCGGCAGCGCTGGATTGTCTCATTTAACGCAGAGATGATCCAGCGATCAGCTAGCGATCGGCTGTTCATCTCTGTGCCAGGCTGGCCACAGGCCTTCCCTTCAGTGTTCAGCAGCACAAAGCGGCTAGCATTCCATAATTTATTACAAAAGTTCCGATAGCCCACTAACCGCTGCTGATCCCAGTGGATATCTCGACCATGCGAGGCCAATGCCGCTAAAGTAAAGCGCAGGGCATCGGTTCCGTGTGCGGCTATCCCTTGAGGAAACTGCTGAGCAGTGCGCTGGCGGATCTGCTGAGCCTGTTGCGGCTGCATCAGGCCGGTGGTCCGTTTTACTAGGAGTTCTGCTAGGGTGATACCATCGATCAAATCTAGCGGATCTAACACATTGCCTTTGGATTTTGACATCTTGTGCCCCTGATCATCCCGGATCAGGCCGGTCACATAGACCTGCTTAAAGGGTACCTGTGGACGCCCGGTCTCATCTTTTAACAGATGGCAGGTGAGCATGATCATACGGGCGACCCAGAAAAACAGGATATCAAAACCGGTGATCAGCACCTGAGTCGGATGAAAAATCTTAAAACGCTCCAGCTGTGCTGGCCAGCCCAAGGAAGTAAAGCTCCAGAGTGCTGAAGAGAACCAGGTGTCTAATACATCTTCATCCTGGCGTAAGGGGACAGACTCTGCCAGCTGATAGTGTTGCCGAACTGAGATCTCATCGGTGCCGACATAGACCCTTCCCTGAGGATCATACCAGGCGGGGATGCGGTGTCCCCACCACAGCTGACGTGAGATACACCAATCTTGTAGATCATACATCCAAGCAAAATAAAGATTTTCATACTGCTGCGGCACAAACTGAATCTCACCGCGCTTGACCATCTCGATGGCGGTAGGGGCCAGTGCCTTGACCCGCACATACCACTGATCGGTCAACAAGGGCTCTATCGGCACCCCGCTGCGATCACCATGAGGTATTGACAACTCATGGGCTTGGATCTGCTCTAACAATCCTAGCGCTTGCAAATCCTCCACCACCCGTTGACGCAGTCTCTCGCGATCGAGTCCTTGATAGACAGCAGGCAGCATTGCTTCAACGATCTCATTAGGGGAGCCGTCGCTATTCAACACCTCGGCCTGCGCACGGAGCGTGATCTGTGGAGTCCATAAGTTGATGATTGGCAACTGATGGCGCTGTCCCAGCGAATAGTCACTAAAGTCGTGTGCCGGCGTAATTTTGACCACACCGGTGCCAAAAGTGGGATCCACCGTCCTATCAGCAATAATGGGGATGTGACGATTGACTAGGGGTACCCGGACCCTTTGACCAATCAACGCCTGATAACGCTCATCCTCTGGGTGCACAGCCACCGCCACATCACCCAGCAGCGTTTCCGGACGGGTGGTGGCCACACACAAGTAGGGGGTCTTGAGTGCACCAGGGCGGCCGATCTCCAGGGGGTAACGTAGGGTCCAGAGATGACCGCTGCTTGGGTGATTCTCCACCTCGAGATCAGAGATAGCGGTCTGTAGCTTCGGGTCCCAATTGACCAAACGTTTTCCACGATAGATCAAATTCTCCTGGTAAAGACGAATAAAGACCGTTTGTACCGCCTGTGATAAGCTAGGATCGAGGGTAAAGCAGGCCTGTTCCCAATCGACCGAATTCCCTAAGCGCCGCATCTGCTGGCTAATGGTATCCCCTGATTCCTGTTTCCACTGCCATATTTTCTGAATAAAGGCCTCACGACCATAGTCGTGGCGGCTTTTCTGCTCCTCAGCCGCTAGTTTACGTTCAACCACCATTTGTGTTGCAATCCCGGCATGGTCGGTGCCCACTTGCCACAAACAGTTTTTACCCTGCATCCGCTGATAGCGAATGAGCGCATCCATCAAGGTCTGTTGGAAAGCATGACCCATGTGTAGCGTACCGGTCACGTTGGGTGGTGGGATCACGATGCAGTAGTTGGCTTGCTCGGGGTGTTGGGTCGGTCTAAAGTATCCTTGGCTTTCCCACTGTTGGTACAGGGTTTGTTCAATCGCTTGGGGGTTGTATGTTTTTTCCATGGTCATCATCAGTTAAAGAGGGCGGAGGCTCAGCAGTGGTCAGTTGAAAACCAGCCTGACGGTAAGCGTGGTAGCGTTGGCGTGCTAGCTGTTTCAGCGCTTGCTCATTGGGTACGAAATCAATCACCTGGGTAAAACGGCTGGAAAACTCCACCCAATGAGGTAATAAAGCGATTAGTAGTGTGCGGCCAGAGCTAAGAGGCTGTTCTGGCCAATGGATCTCAATCGGCGCTTTATTCCGCAAATTTTCTCCGGCTAAAGCATGCGGCACGAAGCGGTGCAGCGGCCGTTGCCACAACGCTTCGTCCAATCGATAAGCTTGCACTTGGTTCTCACAGGCGATCAGCAGGCGTTGATCCTGACGCCATAATGAGCACGCCAAATCGCACACTAATGCCTCCTGCACCGCCAGAGCATCAGCAGGTGGAGACGCTGGCAGTAAATAGAAGGTCACCTTCCGCACCGCGTTGTCTACCAGAGCCCTGGAGTGATTAACGCGTGACCGTTACGCCTCAATGGCCATTCCGGCACGATTCAGCAAAAATTGGGTGAGCAACGCTACCGGTCGGCCAGTAGCTCCTTTGGCTTTACCGCTGCGCCAGGCAGTCCCAGCGATATCTAAGTGGGCCCAGTGATAGCGTCGAGTGAATCGTGATAAGAAACAGCCGGCAACAATGGTGCCAGCACTCCGATCGCCAATGTTGGCCATATCAGCAAAGTTAGATTTCAGTTGATTTTGATACTGCTCTGCCAAGGGGAGCTGCCAGAGAGGATCGTTGGCCTGCTGTGCTGCCTTGAGTAGTTCCTGCGCCAGTGGATCATGGTTAGAGAGTAGTCCACTGATGTGATGCCCTAAAGCGATTACACAAGCCCCGGTCAAGGTAGCGACATCGATCACCAGTTCCGGCTCAAAGCGTTCAACATAAGTAAGGACATCACAGAGTACCAAGCGTCCCTCAGCATCGGTGTTTAATACCTCGACCGTTTGGCCCGATAGAGTAGTCAGGATATCCCCCGGACGATAGGCTTTATTGCCCGGCATATTTTCACAGCCTGCCATAATACCGATGATTTTCAGGGGTAGCTGCAGCTCAGCCACCGCCTGCATCACACCATAAACCGCCGCCGCGCCACACATATCATACTTCATTTCATCCATGGCCAGACCCGGTTTGAGTGAGATCCCGCCAGAGTCAAAAGTTAACCCTTTACCCACCAACACGATCGGTTTAGCCTGAGGATCGGGGTGATGATCGTAGGTCATGATGGACATCAAGGGCTCATACTGTGATCCTTGGCCAACCGCCAAATAGGCGTTCATCCCTAACGCTGCCATCTGAGTAGAATCGAGTACAGTCGTCCTCATCTGTGGGGCAAAGCGCTCAGCCAGTTGGCGTGCTTGATCCGCTAAGTAGACGGTATGACACAGGTTTGGCGGCATATTCGCCAGATCTTTAGCCTGCTTGACGCCGTTGGCAATGGCCAGACCCTGGGCGATTGCTGTTTCACCTAAGGCGATCTCCGCAGGCGTCGCTACCGGCAGTATGAGTTTGTTTAGGGGACGAGAGCGCTCAGGCTTTTCCTGTTTAAGCTGATCAAAGCAATAAAGCGCCTGTTGAACGTCCTCTATCGTTTGGCGTATTACCCCGTAGGTACTACGCTGCTTAACCGGCCACTCCGTAAAGAAGCCGACGGCACTGGTCGATCCGGTGTCATTCAGGCACTGTAAAGCTTTTTGAATAATTTTTCGAAAGTGCTCCTCAGTGAGTTCACTGGCTTTCCCACAACCCACCAGCAGCAATCGATCAAATGGCAGCTGCGGCACCTGATGCAGTAACAACGATTGACCTAAGTGACCGTCCAGTGCCCCCTGCTGCAGTAGGGCTGTAATAGAGCCGCCACTGAGGGTATCGAACTGCTCTGCAGTTTTTGATAGCTGGCGTGATTCAAAGACACCAACGACTCTGCAAGCCGTCTGCGGATACTGATCCTGGCCAACGTTAACGACAAATTCCATAGTCTCTCCTAAAATTAAAGACAAAGCAGGCGCTTTTCTAGATAATGATCCAGCCGATGGCCGTTGACGACCATCCCGATCTCAGGGTATGCACGCTGATTCCAATGCAGTGATGTTAGCACCATCTATGGGAGAAGACGCTATCGCTTTTCTCAGCAAAACACAAGGTTTCTCAGAGGATCCCAGCGTATGATTATTCATCGCTATCTGATAGGACAGGTGCTAAAAAATCAGATGGCGCTGCTGCTCATTCTGGTTTCAATTTTTTCCTGTCAAAAATTGATCCGGGTATTGTCTGATGTAGCCACTGAGGCGTTATCTGCTCGTTGGCTATGGGCCATAGTAGGCTTCGGCTTCCCCTACATGCTGCAATTGATTATCCCCTTATCGCTATTTTTGAGTCTATTATTAACCTACGGGGCTCTCTATGCCAATGGTGAAATGGTTGCCATGCAGGCAGGGGGCCTGCCTCAGTGCAGTTTGCTCAAGGTAGCCTGGTGTCTGGCACTCCTCTCCTGCATCCCTGCAACCGCTAATCTGGTGTGGTTTGGACCTAAAGCAGCCCATTATGAACGCCAAATGGTACAACAGGCTACCAATCACTTGGAGGCAGTCGCTTTAGCCAAAGGAAAATTCAGGCGTATTGGGCGTGATCCCTGGGTGTTATTTATTGGGGACTCCAAGGATCACCAGTTTACACAGCTGTTTGCCGCCCAAGGTCATCCAGCGGCCGGCCACCCTTTTGCTATTTGGATTGCTGAAGCTGGATCCCTGCAACAGCGAGCCGATGGATCACGAATGCTGCTACTGGATAGCGGCGTGCATTATCGCGGCCTGGCTCCGGATCAGCCGTTACACATCACTCAATTTAAACAGTATCAAGTGCATTTCAGCCAAAAACAACCACCCTCTTTAGAAAAAAGCCTAGAGGGACATAGCCTCCGCTGGTTATGGCGCTCCTCAAAACCCGCAGCACGCCGAGAGTTGCACTGGCGCTTATCCCTGCTATTTTTTATACCCTTAATGGCTTCGTTAGCGGTTCCTCTTAGCAAGCACAACCCCAGACAACCTCGAATTTTTAGCCTGTTGCCGCCCCTGCTGCTCTATTTAATCCACTTCTTGTTCCAAACCTTGGTTCGTTCCGCACTAGAGCGCGGCCAATTGGGTACAGTTGCCTGGTTTTGGGCGATCAATGCCGGCTATCTGTTACTGGCATTCTGGCTAAATATTCCGCATCATTGGCGGCCACTACGCCAACGATTCTCCCTAAGAACCTAGTACACCCTATCACGCTTTGAGGAGCCCTATTCGCATGAAAGTGGTTGAGCGTTACCTAGGACGGAGTATTGTGGGCGCCACCTGCTTGACCCTTCTAGTCCTCATCGGCTTATCGACCAGCATTAAATTTCTTGAACAGTTAAGACAAACTGGTCAGGGGCACTATAATGGCTGGCGTGCTGGCTGGTATACCCTACTGACACTACCACAGGACCTGCGGCTTTTTTTCCCCCTCGCTGCCCTACTAGGGGTACTATTAGGGTTAGGGATTTTAGCCAGTCATAGTGAATTGGTAGTGATGCAAGCCTTGGGGTGTAGCCGAGGCCGCATCATGGTGGCGGTTAGCAAAGCACTGCTGCCCTTTATCGTACTCTGTATGGTCTTAGGAGAATGGGTGGTGCCTTGGTCGGAGCAAGCGGCCCGGCAGTTCCGCGCCCAAGCTATCGAGGGCGGGACCCTCTTACCGGTGCAGGGGGCGCTATGGATCAAAGATGGTTCAGACTTTGTCTATATTGGACAGTTGACCCATCCGCGGCGACTACAAGGGATCCACATTTACCATTTTGATGATCAGCAGCGGTTAACGGTCATCACCCAAGCGCAATCAGCGACCTTTCAACAGGAGCACTGGAAGCTGCATCACGTCACTAAACGGATCTTAGTCGCCAATCAACCCATCATTACCGAACAGGCTTTGGTGAGTGATTGGTCATTACCGTTATCCCCTGAAAAGCTTGGGGTTGCCACGATGGATCCACAAACACTCTCGATGATGAAGTTGACCCGTTACATTGATTACTTAAAAAAAAGTGGGCAGGAGAGTAGTCGCTACCAGTTAGAGTTCTGGAAACAGCTACTGGCGCCGTTATCGACACTCGTGATGTTATTTCTCGCCCTCTCCAGTATGTTTGGGCCATTGCGGCAAATCACCGTCAGTATGCGCATGATGATGGGTATCGCTGGCGGTTTTATTTTCTATGTACTGAGCGAGCTATTCAGCCAACTCAGTGTGGTCTACAAATTGTGGCCTTTCTTAGGCGCGGCGCTGCCTTCGTTACTCTACTTAGCACTGGCCACTCTCTTACTAAAACGCAACCATTAAAACTCTCTTAATTATAGAGGAAAACCAATATTAACCAATCCAAGTTCATAGACCTCTAGCGCCCATAATTTAAAACTTTTTGTACAGCAATTAATTAAAAAAAACAAAGATACCCCACTTGTTTAACAAATGAGTTTAATTGATATCTCTATTTTATTTTGTTAGAGTGCTCTTGCTTCTTGGAGTTTTATTCATTAACCAGGGAAGGTTTTAGCCTCAGTGCGGTGAGTATAAACCGTTGAATCATTGCTTTATCAATTAATTACTATGGGAGGTGTTTTATGTTTATCAAAAAACATTTCAGTGGTTCATTAGCTGTTTTAATTTCGGCCATTATCCTAGGGCCTGTTGAGGTTTCGCTATAATTTATTGAAATATAAGAGCAAACTCGTAATATTGTCGTTGTGATACCAACAAAAAAACGAGTTTGCAATGCCCCGCTTAATGCTCAGTGATGAGCAGTGGTCGAAGCTAAAAACGATCATGCTTCAAGAAGGAATTTATGACAAGCTCAATCTTTGATTGGAAGTTAAGGGAATGTTCTATCGAATGCGTGTAGGGTGCCCTTGGCGTGACTTGCCGAAGCAATTTGGCAAATGGGCCTCCCTCTACAAAAAATTTAATGACTGGTCGATGACTGGCAAGTGGTTAAGGATTTTTAAAGCAGTAGTCCAAGATCCTGATTTGGAATGGGTATTCATGGATGGAAGCTATGTAAAGGCCCACCAACATAGTGCAGGGGCTGCTGGTAAGGATTGTGAGGCCATTGGCATCAGCCGGGCAGGCCGTACCAGTAAGATTCACCTGGCAGTAGACAGCTATGGATTACCCATTTCTTTTAAAATTACCGGCGGACAAGTTCACGACTGTTTAGCGGCTCCGAGCTTGATAGAATCCTTTCCACCCCCTGAAGTTCTGATGGCTGATAAAGGTTATGACAGCAAGGCAATACGCCAACAAATCTCTGAGAAAGGCACTGTTCCGAATAGTCCCAGAAAGAAAAACTCAGTGATAGGGAACGCTAGCCTAGATAGGCATCTGTATACACTCAGACATCTTGTGGAAAATGCCTTCGCCAGGCTAAAGCATTTTCGAGCCATTGCCACCAGGTTTGATAAATTGAAGCGCAATTATCAAAGTATGCTAGCCATGGCTTGTAGTTATCTATGGCTGCCCATGTGAAACCTCAACAGGCCCTAATAACACCTCACCAACTTCTATAAGAATACGTTATGAACCAAAAAACCCAATAGCGATACAGTTTATAATGAACCAAGAAGTGATAGAGAGACCTACCCTAATGACTGATACGATTGATTGTCACTGGGAATCAACTGGAGAACCTGTGCTACTGCCAGGTGACGCCTTTGATTGATTGTTATGCTAAGACGACGGCTAACACTTTGATAGTTCTGGAATTAGAGATATCAATGAAAGACCAGGTTAACGCCATACTGCTAATGAAATAATAGCATCAGGCCAGAAGCGCAACATCGCATTATTAAACACAATCAGCTAAGGGTGGTTTCTGGGAGCCCTCTTCGAGGATCTCCTCCAAATCCGGTTCCTGGGCTTGTTGCTCTAGCTCAGGACTTAAAGGACGTTTGACAGCCACACCCAAGTGGCGAAATTTTTCAGCCTGACGAATTAAATTACCTCGACCACTGGCTAAATTTTTCATAGCCTGCTGATAACTCTCTTGGGTTTTGGTTAACGAGCGCCCTAGATGCTCCATATCGGTAACAAACAGCCGGAATTTATCATAGAGGGTTGCCGCATTGTCGGCTATCTGTTCAGCGTGTTGACTCTGCCGTTCATAACGCCAGAGGTTTTCAATGGTCCGTAACGCGATGAGTAAAGTGCTAGGGCTGACCAACATCACCTGTCGCTGTAGGGACTCATTGAGTAGCTCTGGGGCATGATCGAGCGCTAACAGCAGTGCTGGCTCTACTGGAATAAACATCAAAACATAATCTAAGGAGCCTAATCCCAGCAGCTTATGGTACTCCTTATGGCCCAATTGACGGATATGGTTGCGAATGGAGCTCAAATGCTCCGCCAACGCTTGGGACCGCTGCTCCCCAGGTTCCCCATTAAAGTAACGTTCGTACGCAATTAGAGAGAGTTTAGCATCAATAATCACCGATTTATTCTGGGGAAGCCGCACAATGACATCCGGCTGCCAGCGTTGTGCTGAATCAACCGTGATACTGACTTGTGTCTGGTACTCATGCCCCTCGCGAAGTCCCGACGCTTCTAACACCCTGGACAGTACCATCTCACCCCAATTTCCTTGGGTTTTGTTACTGCCTTTCAGCGCTTGGGTCAAGTTAACGGCATCTTGTGCCATCTGTAGGTTTAGCTGCTGTAATTGGTGGATCTCATGCACTAGGGTGTGACGCTCACGCGCCTCCTGCCCAAAACTCTCTTGCACTTGTCGGCGAAACCCGTCTAGCTGCTCTTTCAAGGGAATTAATAATTTCTCCAAGCTCAGACGGCTCCGCTCTTCTACTTGGTGGTTGCTCTGATTAAAAATCCGGTTGGCTAAATTCTCAAATTGAGTAGTGAGGCGCTGTTCACTTGTGACCAACAGCTGCTGTTGCTGGGCTGCCGCCCGCTGGCTCTCCTCAAAACGCACCTCAATTTCACGTTGCTCCGCCTGCTGGGCTGCCTGAAGCGTTTTTAACTGGTTTAATTCCTGAATCAGGGTCTCGTAGCTGGTTCGCCAATGGGCTTGCTGCTGTAAAGCTTCACGCGTTGAAGCTAGGCTCACCTGCAGCTGCTGGTATTCTGCTTGCAAAGCGCGTAGCGCCTGCAGCTGTTGATCACGATCAGCAGAGCACTGTTCTAACCGCTGCTGCAATAAACGCTGTTCAAGCAGCAGCGCTTGTCGCCGCTGCTGGCATCGAAACCAGAACCAGCTAACAATAACTAATAGCGCAGTGATTAAGCCTCCTGCAATCCTTAATATCCGTATCTCCATAGGATCTCCTCAGCGAGGTCGTTTGGCAGCCGGCTATTCAACCTGGCAGGTTGGACAATAAAAAGTGGAGCGTTGGGCTTGACGCAGGCAAACAATCGGTGTGTCACACCGTTGACAGGGCTGCCCAGTACGCCCATAAACCTGTAATTTCTGGGAAAAATAGCCTGGTTGGCCGTCGACCTGCCTAAAATCACGCAGGGTACTGCCGCCCTGTGTAATCGCTTCCTGGAGGAGTTGCTGAATGTTCACAGCTAAACGATCAGCCGCCTCTTGATCCAAGCGCCTAGCTTGGCAGCAGGGGGAGATCGCCGCGCGATAAAGGGCTTCACTGGCGTAGATATTCCCAATACCCACTACGACACTGTTTTTCATTAACCAAGGCTTGATCGCCATCTTTTGACCACACACCGCTTGGCCCAGATAGGCACCAGTAAACGCGGGTGAGAGCGGCTCTACCCCTAAGTGAGCCAATAAACGGTGTTGATAGGGATCAACACACCATAGCCAAGCGCCAAACCGGCGTGGATCGGTAAAACGCAATAGGTTACCACTCGCCAGCAACAGATCAATATGATCGTGCTTGTTGACTGGTGTGTGCCCAGGAAGCCACTGTAAACGGCCAGACATCCCTAAGTGGATGACGAACCAGCCACTCGCCAGCTGCATTAATAGATATTTGGCGCGCCGCTGTAAACTGATGATCGGTGCCCCGGATAACTGAAATAGCTCAGGGGCCACTGGCCAGCGTAATTGAGTCTGGCGTACTACAGCCGCCTCAATGGCGTCACCCACTAGCCTAGGCCGCAGCACACGACATAGGGTTTCTACTTCAGGTAATTCAGGCATCCATTTCTACTGATAAACTAGTCAAAGGTGGGAAAAAGCGGCTACCACTCAGGAGATCTCACTGTATCATAAAAATTCGACCACCCCTTTAAAATAAAAACCTGCTTTCTGGGTTCAGGAGCCCATCACAATGAAAACTATCACCGTCATCACTGGCAGTACCTTAGGCAGTGCAGAGTACTTAGCCGAACACTTATGTGAGCCACTAGAAGCCGCAGGCTTTATTGTCAAACTACACCATGGGCCGATGCTCGAACAGCTCCCTCGGCAGGGGGTGTGGCTGATCATCACCTCAACCCATGGTGCAGGAGAGCTCCCTGAGAATCTACAACCACTGTTTGCAGCGCTGAAAGAGAGCACCCCTGATTTGCGTCAGCTTCACTATGGGATCATTGGTTTAGGGGATAATAGTAGTTATGACACTTTTTGCCAAGGCGCCATCACCGCTGATCAACAATTGTGTGATCTTGGGGCGCAAAGCATCGTGCAACGCTTAGAAATTGATGTGAGTAGTGAACCCGATCTAGAGGCCTGTGCGGAAGCGTGGTTGCAGTGCTGGCTGGCGACCCTGACTGAAACATCCGGTAACACTAACAACCTGTGAGTAACCGCACTGATAAGCTTGGAACAAACCGTGAGCAAACTGTAGACCGTTTGGGCCCTGGATCAAGCGGTGGATAGATCGTGATCTTATCCACCGCTTAAAAGATCGTAGATCACGCGACACACACCGGAAACGATCCCACTCGATACCTTGATCTATAAGGGTTAAATAGCCTTATGCACCGCAGAGGACGATCCTAGTAGTAGTAAAAATAAAAAAGATCCTAAAAGAAGATCTTATTATTAGACAGGATCATCCACCCAGGATCACTGATCTTAAAAAACCGCTCCTGGTGCTGAACAACCACCCGAATAAGCTGTACAATCACCCCAAGGGTTTATCGCCTAACGAGATCATTGGACTATGTTTCATTCAACCATTTTTGACGTCATCATCGTGGGTGGCGGCCACGCCGGCACCGAAGCTGCTTTGGCCGCCGCTCGGAGAGGACAACAGACCTTGTTGCTCACGCACAACCTGGACACGCTGGGACAGATGTCCTGTAATCCAGCAATTGGCGGCATCGGGAAAGGTCATCTGGTCAAAGAGATCGACGCGTTAGGTGGTTTAATGGCTTTGGCTACTGATCAAGCGGGGATACAATTCCGCATCCTCAATGCCAGCAAAGGGGCAGCGGTACGGGCCACTCGAGCTCAAGTAGACCGAATGCGTTATCGACAAGTCGTTTTTTCCGCTTTACAGCAACAACCCAACCTATTTATTTTTCAGCAAGCAGTCGACGATCTTCTGCTAGAAGCTGATGAAGTCACCGGCGTGCTGACTCAAATGGGTCTGAAGTTTCGTGCCAAAGCGGTTGTTTTGACCGTCGGCACGTTTTTAGAGGGTAAAATCCATATTGGCCAACAAAAAAGCCAAGGGGGACGTGCCGGTGAGCCGCCAGCGACCCGCTTAGCACAAAGGCTACGAGAACTTCCACTCCGTATCGGACGACTCAAAACGGGAACCCCGCCGCGCATTGACCGCCGCTCTATTGATTTTCGGACTTTAAACCTACAACAGGGGGATACTCCAAAACCGGTATTCTCCTTTCTGGGCACAGCTGATCAACACCCGCAGCAGCTTCCCTGCCACTTGACCTATACTAACCAGCAGACCCATGATCTGATTCTCGCCAATTTAGACCGTAGTCCGCTCTATAGTGGTGAGATTGCTGGGATAGGGCCGCGTTACTGTCCCTCCATTGAAGATAAAGTGATGCGTTTTGCTGATCGATCGCAGCACCAAATTTTTTTAGAGCCTGAAGGGCTCAACAGCAACGAAATCTACCCAAATGGCATTTCAACTAGTCTGCCTTTTGATGTGCAATATCAGCTGGTACGTACTATCCGAGGATTAGAGAACGCACACATCACGCGTCCAGGGTATGCTATTGAATACGATTTTTTCGATCCCCGCGATCTTAAACCAACCCTTGAAAGCAAATTGATTCAGGGTCTGTTTTTTGCTGGGCAGATAAACGGCACCACTGGCTATGAAGAGGCAGCGGCCCAAGGGCTGTTAGCTGGACTCAATGCGGCGCTTTATGCTAATCAGCAACCCCAATGGTATCCACAGCGTGATGAAGCCTATTTGGGGGTCTTAATGGATGATCTCTGCACGCAAGGAACTAAAGAGCCTTACCGGATGTTTACCTCCCGAGCGGAGTACCGCTTACAACTGCGGGAAGATAATGCTGATCTCAGACTCACGGCTAAAGGGCGTGAACTAGGATTAGTTGACGATAAGCGTTGGAAGCTCTTTAACCGCAAGCTTGAACAGATAGAAACAGCGCGGCACCATCTACGAACCACCTTTATCCAGCCGGGAGATGAGAATGCTAAAAGACTGGACCCCTGGCTGAAATCCCCGTTATCTCATGAAATCAATGGCGAAACCCTGCTTCGACGACCAGAAATAGAGTATCAGACACTACTAACCTTGCCGATATGGGCATCACTGGCACTTGATCCGACAGCTACCGAACAAGTCGCAATCCAGATCAAATATTCAGGCTATATTGACCGCCAACAAAACGAAGTGGATAAACAGCGGCGTCATGAACAGACACCGCTACCGTTAACACTGGATTATCAGTTAGTCACTGGTCTCTCTTGTGAAGTCATCAGCAAACTGAACGATCACAAACCAACCACCATTGGTCAAGCTAGCCGTATTGATGGGATAACCCCCTCAGCTATCTCACTACTGCTGGTTTGGTTAAAAAAACGGGCGCTATTGCAAACCACAACGCTAGCGCTGGTGACTGAATAAATGCTAAAACTGTTTGACGAACTCTTATCAGCCACCCCCTTACAGCTCACACTAGAACAAAAAAAAGCGCAACTACACTACCTAGCGCTGCTCACTCACTGGAATAAAGTTTACAACTTAACCGCAGTACGGCAACCCGAGCAGATGTTATCACGCCATATAATGGATAGCCTATCGGTTGCCCCCTTTCTACAAGGAGCACATTTACTGGATGTCGGCAGCGGCGCAGGGTTACCAGGTATCCCTTTAGCCATAGCGCAACCTGAGCGGCAGTTTACGCTGTTAGACAGTGCTGGAAAACGCACCAGGTTCTTAACCCACGTACAGCAGCAGTTAGGCTTAACGAATGTTACCGTGATACAGAGCCGAGTGGAGAGCTTTAGGCCAACACTACTCTTCGATGGGATCATGAGCCGTGCATTTGCGGCGCTTTCGACGATGTTAAATCAGTGTCACCATTTACTCTGCGCCAACGGCCAATTTTATGCGATGAAGGGTAAGCTGGCAGCGGAAGCGCTAACAGCAATAGCCGTTGGTTTCAGCGTAACAGAGATTATCTCTTTACAAGTTCCTGGGATATTCAATGAGGAGCGTCATTTGGTCGTTATCAAAAACAGTGTGAAAAACTAGAGATCACCGATTGAGATAATCCAATATTGAGCCAACCACCTCCTAGAGCTACCGTTTGAATCTCCTTCACCACCCAGATCTCTTTCTCGTTAATTACTTTGGCGTGCGATTTGCAAGTTGTACCTATGATTCTCTCAGCCAGTAACGGGTAGAGAGACCCGCTGTTTCCTCAGCTGTAGCCTACTAATAAAAAAATAACTTTTCTAATAGCTGCTATAATTCAGTTACAGGCTTGTTGGCCACTGAGTTGGGATAACATCTGACTCCCAGAGTGGTCGGTAGGCTCGCCCTGAATTTAAGATCAACCATCTACATCGTACCTACCTACCTAGTGGAAGAATCTAAGAAAGTTAATCTCGGTTTTCTCAGCATAATAACTATTGCCATAGCGTTATCTGAGATGGCGACTGATATTTATATTCCTGCAACGCCCACAATTGCTTACGAATTTTGTTGTGCAATCTCTGAAGTAAAGCACACCATCACTTTTTAGGTGTTTGGCAATGCAATCCCACAAGCTTTAAGCGCTCTTTCTAAAAACATTGGTGCAGGCGCGGCGCTGATAACCTTTTTACAGATGATTTTAGCTGGTGGAATGGTGTTGGCTTCTGGGGCGCTACCGCAGGATACACCGATCAGTATCTATCTTCCTTATCTTTTACTAATAGTCACTTGCTCTCTTATTTTGTCCTGCAGATCCCAACAGTTCAGGTTAATGTGATTTTAGATATCTGAATAAAAAAACTGATTACGAAGATAATGAGCCACGGCATCTTCTTGATGATCGCCGATCATTTCTAATTCCGGTAGGCTCTCCTTCAATCGTTGAACGCTATTGGCCATCATACAGCCTTTACCAGCCATGGTGAGTAGCTCTAAATCATTCATGCCATCTCCAAAAGCGATACAATCTTTTAACGTGTATTGTTGGGAGGCAAACAGTGGATGGGCTAGAACCCTCTGCAGGGCACACCCTTTAGAAACAGTGCTGGCCATCACCTCTAAACAATTTTTTTGCGAAAAGGTGACATTGACTTGATCACCCCAATCAGCATGAATAGCCCTCTCAAGCGGAATTAACGCTTCGTGGGCCCCTAGATAGAACACCTTGCATAATGGGGGTAAGTTTTGTAAATTCGTTGGAAAAAGATCGTAATGAAACAAGGAATCTCGATGGAATTGTTCTAGATCAGGGACAGCGCTATTGATAAACCAGCCGCTATCATGATAGGCGCTGGTGATAATCCCCTGCGCTATAGGGACCAGTTGTAACAAATGATGGGTAATGGTTGTTGAAATATCTTGTTTAAACAGTAAGTTCCCTAAATTATCATGCACACGGGCGCCATTGGCTGTGATCATAAAACAACAAACCCCTAGCTTTTTTTGAATACACTGCACATCAAGGGTATGACGGCCTGTGGCAAAAATGAAATGGACTCCTTGTGTGATCAGCCACTGTACTGTTTCTTGCGTGAAGCGGCTCATAGTATGTTCTTGATTGAACAAGGTCCCATCCAGATCAGCAACAACGATAGGGTAACGTATCATCAGGGGCTCCAAATTAGTCACCATTGTTTAAAACTAAAACCTCTGTTTTTTTAGAGACCTTAACACGACTAATAGTCTGCTGATAGGGGCTTAAGAAGCATAAGCGCCTGCCACTGGGTTTTTTAGCTTTTTTTGATAAAATTGATGCTCTACTAGGAGTATCAGCCGTTGATAACTTATAGTACCCCAAGCTTCAGGTGAAAGGTTAGTTTTGGTTTTCTGTGAAAAATTAAAATCAAACCGTTAAAGTGGGAAACCTAGGGATTTTAATGTTAACAACTGACCTAGAAATCAAGATACAGCGCTTTGGGCGCTTCTTAAGCAATCTCATCATGCCTAATATTGGGGCCTTCATCGCTTGGGGGCTCATTACGGCGCTGTTTATCGAAAAAGGCTGGTTACCTAATGAGCATTTGGCACAACTGATTGTGCCAATGCTCACTTACTTATTGCCGCTACTAGTTGGCTATACTGGCGGTCAATTGGTCGGCGGGGCGCGCGGCGGCGTGGTCGGTGCTATAACGACCCTGGGAGCGATTGTTGGCTCCCAAAGTCCCATGTTTATCGGCGCCATGATAGCTGGCCCGCTCGCCGGCTATACGCTTAAGTGCTTTGATCAGCTGGTCGAAGGGAAGATCAAAAGTGGCTTTGAGATGTTAGTCAATAACTTCTCCCTAGGTATCATTGGTGCATTACTCTCGCTACTGGCTTTTCTCTTCCTAGGACCCTGGGTAGAGAGTTTCTCAGGTGTGTTAGCCGGTGGCGTGAACTTTATGCTCCAACACAATCTGTTACCCTTGATTACGGTGTTGACTGAGCCAGCTAAGGTTTTCTTTCTTAATAATGCGATTAACCATGGCATTTTCTCACCCTTAGGCATTCAAGAAACAGCAGCAGCAGGACAATCGCTGTTTTTTCTGGTTGAAGCTAATCCAGGTCCAGGGCTAGGGGTGCTGCTCGCTTATGGGTTATTTGGCAAAAAAACGGTTAGACAATCAGCCATGGGTGCTACCATCATCCATTTTTTCGGCGGCATTCATGAGATCTACTTTCCCTATGTTTTGATGCAACCTCGACTGCTGTTAGCCGTCATTGCGGGAGGCATGAGCGGACTATTTACCCTGATCTTGTTTAAAGCGGGTTTGGTAGCACCGCCTTCGCCCGGATCCATAGTGGCTATCATAGCCCTATCGCCTCCTAGTTCGTTATTAGGGGTGCTCACTGCAATCGGTGTGGCGACACTGGTCTCTTTTGTAATAGCCACTCTATTGCTAAAACCAAGTAAAGAGAGTGAGCCGTCACTAACCGATCTGGAGCAAACCCCTGGTCAAACAGCCAGTTCTGCCAAAACTAGGCGCGTGATCGGGCCGTTAACTACCGCAACAAACGGCCCCTTAGTGGCTAAAATCATTGTCGCTTGTGATGCTGGGATGGGTTCAAGCGCCTTAGGGGCTGGGCTTCTAAAAAAACGTGTCGAAGCGGCTGGATTAACGACTGTCAGCGTTAGGCATTGTGCGATTAATCAAATACCTCATGACGCTGATATTATCATCACACACCATAGTTTAACGCCGCGAGCTCAACAGCGCTGCCCCACAGCGGAGCATCTGTCGCTCAACCACTTTATGGAGGCCCCTTTTTACGATACTTTGGTAAAACGGCTGTTAACCCAGTCACTGCACGCTCGGGCCGCTGAGCCCTCGGCTCCGGCTATCAGCGACCAAGGGGTGGCGGTTCCCGCTGTAAAAACGCGCTGCCAACTGCGGGCTCAAGATGTTTTTTTAGCACAACAGGCTACGAATAAACAGCAAGCCATTCGCTTCGCCGGTGAGCAGTTGGTGAACAATGGTTATGTTACTCCAGCCTATATCGAGGCGATGCTAGCCCGTGAAGCCCTGGCTTCAACCTACCTTGGAGAGTCCATTGCCGTCCCGCATGGCACGACGGAAGCTAAAGCTTTGATCCTGCATAGCGGCATGGTTATTTGCCAATATCCACAAGGGGTGCTCTTTGGCGAGCAAGCCGATGAGCGAGCTCGGTTGGTCATCGGAATCGCAGCCCGTGATCAGGAGCATGTGCAACTGCTGGCCCAATTAACCAGCGCCCTGGAGGATCCCTTGATGATCGAGAAACTGGTAACGACAGAAGCGATAGAAGATTTCCTCTTGCTGTTGAATAGTGAGGAGACGGTATGAAAGTCCTGTTATTTGGTGCGGGCAATATCGGTCGAGGATTTATCGGCAAACTCTTGGCAGAGCATCCTGGTACCGAGCTGATTTTCGCTGATGTGGCGCAACCGCTGATTGATCAGCTGAATCAACAGGGCGCCTATCCGGTACAGACGGTTGGCGAACAGCAACGAACGGAGTGGGTCCGAGGGATCACAGCGCTACATAGCAGCAGCGAAGCGGCCATTCAAGCGGTGATCACCGCCGATCTTATCACCACTGCCGTTGGCCCAACGGTTTTGAAAACTATCGCAGCTATTATTGCACGTGGCTTACTGCGGCGTGAGGCTGACAATGCTAAGAGCTGTTTAAATATTATCGCCTGCGAAAATAGCCTACACGGGAGCACGCAGTTAAAGCACTTTGTTTTTGAACAGTTACCAGAGAGAGCCCGGATTTGGGCAGAGCAGACCATTGGTTTTGTAGATGCTGTCGTTGATCGCATTATTCCACCATCCCCAATGACTACCGTCGACTTGGCGGTTACGGTAGAACCCTTTAGCGAATGGATTATTGATCGCAAACAAATTAAAGGAACGTTCCCGGCAATTACTGGTTTAGAGCTGAGTGACGATTTAACCGCTTTTATCGAGCGTAAACTGTTTACTTTAAATACTGGTCATGCCATGACCGCCTATCTCGGTTATTTAGCTGGCCATGAGACCATTCGCCAGGCGATTCTCGATCCACAGATAGCTAGGGTCGTTCGTCATGCCATGCAGGAGAGTGGCGCCGTATTAGTTAAACGCTATGGTTTTGATCCACAGCAGCATGCGCGCTACATTGAGAAGATCATCGATCGCTTCAAAAACCCCTCATTAAAGGATGCCGTGATCCGTGTAGGCCGTCAGCCTCTACGTAAGTTGGGGGCAGAGGATCGCCTCATTAAGCCGCTAGTGGGCGCTTTCGAAAATCAATTGGCCTATGGGAATCTCCTAAAAGGGGTGGTTGCCGCTCTATGCTACCACCATGAGGCGGATCCAGAAGTGGTCCGTTTACAGCAGCTGATCACCCAACAGGGCGTTAGCACAGTGCTCTGTACGGTTTGTGGCTTAGCAGATAACCCGAAACTAGTGACCGAGATCAGCTGTGCCTATCGGGATCAAGTGGCCGTAGCCTAACCCTGATAAGACAACAATAAACCACCAATCGTAAAAAAAGGTGGCTAATTAGTCGTTCTAGGCAGCGCTAACGGCTTATTTTTGTTATGCTTGCTCGCATTTTTATCTAGAGAGATCAGCAAGCTATGTCTATTTGGCGTTGCTTTTGTCGTCAAAGCTTACAGTTACTACTCAGGGTGTTTGCGCACGAAAGGCAAATCCCTGCAGTGCGACCACCTCCTCTGTTAACCTCTGATCACCGCATTATTTACCTATTGCCCTATCGTTCAGCGATCGATCTGTTGGCTTTGCAGCGCTACTGCCTCAATCGACAGCTGCCAGATCCCTTAGCCACTGAGATCCTTCAGGGCCAGGCCAGTGCCCATTATCTGTTTCTGAATGAAGGGGTTGATTTACTGGATAAAATAGAACTCGATCAACCCTCCGTTCAGTCGCTCCTGCAGCATCTCAATCTGCTGCAGGCTCAAGCCTCAGTGGACTTTCAAATCGTGCTCGTTACCCTGATGTGGGGACGATCACCGGGTTATGGGAGGGCGGGGTTAAACCGGGTCTCCTGGCGCTGGTTAACGGCCTGGCGGAAATTTTTCAGCCTAGTGAAGTTTGGCAGGGATCTCTTTATTCACCTGGCGCCTCCTCTCTCTCTACAGAGCGTTTCCCAGCGCTTAGCGATTGATAAGCCACTGGATATCCAAAAATGGGCCCGCCTAGCCTGCAGGTTTTGGGCACGTCACTACTGGATGGTGGCTGGCCCCGCTCTGCCACAGCGCTCTCAGCTGTTGCAGCACTGTTTGCAGATCCCAACCCTGCAAGCGGCAATGGCTAATGAGGCGCGTAGTAAGCAAAAGGATCTGGCACTCATAGAGCGGCAGGTGCTAGCGATGTTTAATGAGATGGCTGCGCACTTTTCTTATGGGTTGCTCCGTTTTTCCTACCGTCTTTTTTCATGGTTATGGAATCGCTTATATCAAGGCATCGTCATCAATGAGATCAAGCCCATTCGCCAACGGGTATTAGCCGGTCATGAGATAGTTTATCTGCCCTGCCACCGTAGCCACATGGACTATCTGCTGCTCTCTTATGTGTTGTATCGTGAAGGATTAGTTCCCCCCCATATCGCGGCGGGCATTAATCTCAACTTTTGGCCGGTAGGCACGCTGTTTCGGCGTACGGGAGCCTTTTTTATTCGTCGTAGTTTTAAGGGCAATAAGCTGTACTCGATGGCACTACAGAGCTATTTAGCCACGCTATTTTCCCAGGGCTGCCCAGTGGAGTATTTTATAGAAGGGGGGCGTTCACGCACCGGCCGGCTGCTGGCTCCCAAGACCGGTTTATTAAGCATGACGTTACAGGCATTGCTCGGTGGAACTCCTCGTCCTGTAGTTTTAGTGCCGGTGTATATTGGTTATGAGCATGTGGTGGAAGCCTCGACTTATGCCAAAGAGTTGGCCGGTCATGTGAAGCAGCCAGAGAGTCTCTGGCAACTATTGAGGAGCCTGAAAAACCTGCGCCATTTAGGACGTAGCTATGTTAACTTTGGGGCCCCTATTTCGCTAAACAGTGATCTGAATCCGCCAGTGCTGGAGGGGAAGTTTGAGGGCACTGCTGGTAACCTGACTCGCTCAAATGGGTTACAAACCCTGGTGAACCCCTTAGCGCAGAAGGTGATGGTTGCTATCAATCGTGCGGCGGCGGTTAATGCGGTCAATCTCTGTGTGACGGTGTTGTTAGTCGCTGAGCAACAGCGCCTGCCCCGTGCGCTGTTAGCGCGTCAATTAACTTGTTATTTGCAACTATTGCGCCAGGCGCCATACAGCAGCAGCTGCACCCTACCAACGGAGTCGGTTGAGGCCTTGATTGAGCAGGCTATCAAGCTAGGCAAAGTGCTGCCGCTAACGCCTGATGAGCCAGAGTCGATCCTCGCATTACCACCGACACAAGTGGCTGAGCTCAGCTATTATCGTCACAATATTCAACATCTGCTGGTACTACCCTCGCTGATAGCCAATTTACTACTGAATCAGCCAGGGATCAGTGCGACAGTCATGGCGCAGCTGATCAACTTACTGTATCCAGTGCTGCAAGCGGATCTGTTTCTTGATTATTCAGAGCCTTCATTAGTCGAACGCATCAGAACGGTGATCGAGTCGCTGAGCAACCAGCAGCTCATTCGGTTTCGAGGGGAGGGTTATCGATCTGATCCTTCAACTGTAGCGATGCTAGCGCTACTAGCAGCCGACACGCAGGAGTTACTCCAATGCTACCTACTGACAGTACAGTGGCTGCTACGTTATCCCCACTGGAGTCGTCGTACTTTAGAAGCCCAGATGGCCAGTGTGGCTGGAACTATTTCAGAGGGTGTAGCCCTCCGTGTTCGGGGCTTTTTTGATAAAGGATCGACTGTTATTGCCACGCTACAAGCAGCAGGAGCAGCCCTATTAGGCTGCTTAGAAACGCTGTTACCGCCGGCGCAGGTTGCCTCCATCAAGGCATTAAGGCCTGAGTCCTCTAGAAATTCGGTTTAAAAATATCCAAGTAAAGAATAGCTATGGAACATCGAGAAGAAAGTAACCAAAACAATCAGCCTAATTTCACTGCTGCTATAGAAAATCTTCAAGCCTCAGTGGCCAAACTACAGACTCTGCTCACTGATCTGTCCCGGAAAAAATGCGCACTGAGTTTACGCTGCTGCTTCATAAGCCATGGGTGAAAGATAATTCAGTGTAGAATGTCTACGCTGACGATTATAAAACGATGCTATATGGTCAAATATGTAAGCGACAAGCCAGTACCGTATTGACTATTGAGCAGAGCGGTTCATGTTCGTAAGCGGTGCGTCAGAGACGTCTTGCTAAGAGGAGAGTTTTATGTTCCATGGCAAGAGCTCTTTGATCCGATTGATTGGATAATCAGCAATCACTGTTAGTACCTGGCGTAAGTAACCCTCCGGATCAATACCGTTTAATTTACAAGTTCCGATTATCGTGTACAGGTTAGCAGCATACCCACCGCCGCGATCTGAGCCCATAAATAGGTAATTTTTACGACCTAAACTCACTACCCGTAAGGCATTTTCAGCAATGTTGTTATCGATCTTTATCAGGCCATTGCTGCAGAACAGATTCAGAGCACTCCAATGATTCATCAGATAATTGAAGGCTTTTCTTGTGTCGGAGTGACTTGATAGGGTTTTCAATTTTTCCTCTACCCAACTCTTTAGAGCTTGCAGTAAAGGGAAGCTTTGTTCCTGGCGAATAGCTAATCTATGCGCTGCGGTCTGACCGCGTATATCAGCTTCAATAGCATACAGCTTGCCAATACGCTCTAAGGCTTCCGCAGTGGTTTTTGAGGGATGACGTACATGCACATCGTAGATTTTTCGCCGGGCATGCGCCATGCACGCTGCTTCTTGAATCGCTCCTTCTGCATATAATTTATCAAAACCCGCATAGGCATCCGCCTGGAGCACGCCACGATAGCTTGCTAAGTGGCTCTGGGGACGCACTCCTTTGCGATCTGGGCTGTAACTAAACCATACCGCCGGAGCTTCTGCTGAACCAGCATTACGATCATCCCTTACGTAGGTCCACAACCTCCCAGTCCGGGTTTTACCGTTACCGGGTTCCTGAACCTGCACTGGGGTGTCGTCGCCGTGAACTTTTGTAGAGTGTAAAACATACCGATTAATCTCAGTCACCAGGGGGCTTAGCAACTCACTGACCGCCGCCATCCAACGACCTAGCGTACTGCGGCTCAGTTCAACCCCTTGGCGTGCATAAATCTCTGACTGCCGATAGAGGTAAGCGACAAGCCAGTACCGTGTAGAAAATGGACGGTGATGCCGTCAAAGTAGTTCTCTTTTAAAATCCTGCTGGGAACTACCATGATCGCTAACATTACTAGGGCGAATAACCGCCGTAAGCCAGCTTATTACAGTCCTGAATTTAAACAACGCCTAGCGGCAGATGCCAGTCAGCCGGGGGTTTCACTCTCAACTATTGCTCAAAAAGAAGGCATCAGCCTATCTGCTCTATCCAAATGGCGAAGGCAATACCAGCAGCCAGAGCCTGCCACCTTGTTCCCGATAGCAGTTGAAGCAGACAGTCCACTCCTTCCAGCTAGCCAGTTAGAAAGTAAGGGATCTCCGCCTGTAGAGATAACAGCCTCGCCAATGGGGATGATCGAGATCACACTACAACAAGCTAAGATCCGAATTAATGGCTTGGTTGATGCCAATGCATTACAGGTCGTATTGAAGAGTCTGTCAGGATTCTGAGTCTGCCGGCAGGGACCCGCATCTGGCTAATGGCCGGGGTGACCGATATGCGCAATAGTTTTCAGGGACTATCCGCCAAGGTGGAGAGCACCTTAAAGGCATCACCTTTCTCTGGCCATCTATTTGTCTTTCGCGGTAAGAATGGTCATTTACTTAAAATATTATGGTCTACTGGAGATGGGTTGTGCCTGCTATCCAAGCGATTAGAGCGGGGACATTTTGTTTGGCCGGGGGCTCGTGAGGGCAGGGTGTTTCTAACGCCAGCTCAGTTAGCCATGTTACTGGAAGGTTTAGAGTGGAAGCAGCCCAAACGGATTAACACTCAGCGGTTATCAATATTGTAATTCCTGTAACCGACGTGTAACGTTGCAGCTTATGTATGAGCTTCCTAATGATATCAATACGCTAAGAGCCTTACTGCTCGAGCAAAGTGAGCTGCTCTTCCAGCAAAACGAGACGATCACGACGCTCAAGCATGACCTAAGCAATAAAGCGGCAGAGATTGAGCAGTTAAAGAGTCAGCTAGCGGAGCTGAAACGGCTGCATTTTGGCCAGAGTTCTGAAAAAGTTAAACGGCAAATTGGGCGATTGGAAAAACAGCTCAGTGAGCTGGAAGAGGAGCAAATCCAGGCTCTGGCGCTTAGGGACCCTGGGGTCCCCAAGGCCTTACGTCAATCCCCTGCCCGCAAACCGTTACCGGCTGAACTGCCTCGGGAAATACGACGGTTAGAGCCGCAAGAGGAGGCCTGCCCAAAATGTGGTGGCGAGCTGAAACCTCTGGGTGAAGATGTTTCCGAACAGCTGGAACTCCTCAAAAGTGCCTTCAAAACGATCCAAACGGTTCGCCCAAAAAAAGCCTGTGGTCGTTGTGACTGTATTGTACAGGCCCCAGCCCCCAGCCGTCCGATAGAACGAGGAATCGCTGGGCCAGGGTTATTGGCCAGAGTCGTGATGTCGAAGTACGGAGAGCACACCCTGATCTTGCTACCCTTTAACGGACACAACGAAGAGGAACAAAGCGTATAATTTTTTGTTACTTTTTGAGGTGAAGTTATGAATCAAGGGGAATCAAGGAGCTATGATAAGGAATTCAAGCTGAATGCGGTAAAGCTGTATCACAGCACTGGTAAAACGCTCTGTCAATTGAGCGAGGAATTGGGAGTTCCCAAGAGTACATTGGCAGGGTGGGTCCATCAGCATAACAAGGATGGTGCAGAGGCTTTCCCGGGCAAAGGATACCTGAAAGCGTCTGATGCTGAGCTCAGTCAATTGCGGAAAGAATTGGCGATAGCACGCGAAGAGAGGGATATCCTAAAAAAAGCCTTGGGCATCTTCTCAGTGGCCCGCAAGTAAAATACCAGTTTATGCAAAAGCATGCTGGGGAATTCAGCGTAGAGAGGATGTCCAACGTGTTAGGTGTATCCCGCAGTGGCTATTATCAGTTTATCAAGGCTGAGCCATCCAAGCGCTATTGTGAGGATGAGCGTTTAATATCTGAAATTAAAGAGGTTTATACCATAAGCAACCAAATTTACGGTAGCCCACGTATCCATGCTGAGTTACGAGCTAGAGGTGAGCGCTGTTCACGCAAACGGGTTTGTCGGCTAATGAAAGCAGCCCATATTGCGGCTAAGATGAAAAAACGATTTAAGGTAACCACAATAGTCGATCCAAAGGCCGCAGTGGCGCCTAATTTACTCAAGCAGAAGTTCACAGCCACTCGCCCTGATCAATACTGGGCAGCAGATATTACCTATATTCCGACCCAAGAGGGATGGTTGTATGTTGCTATCGTACTGGACCTGTTCTCTCGTAGTATCGTGGGGATGGATATGCAAGCTCACATGACCACCGAGTTAGTAGCCGCAGCATTACGCCAGGCAATAACACGGAGGAAGCCTGCTGCAGGTCTCATCCACCACTCCGACCGAGGCAGCCAGTATACCAGCAAAGGATTCAAGGCTGTATCGGCGCATCACCAGATAACGCTTAGCATGAGTAGTACGGGCAATTGTTATGACAATGCAGTAGCAGAGAGTTTTTTCCATACCTTAAAAACAGAGCACACCCACTTTGAACGTTTTGAGAGCAGAGAACAAGCCAAATTGAGCATTTTTGAATACGTAGAAGTGTTTTATAACCGACAGAGACGGCACTCAACGCTAGGCTATCTGTCTCCTGTAAATTTTGAAAAAAATTGGTTATCCCAGGTCGCTTAAGGTTTCTCTTCTCTGTGTCTAAAAAAAGGTGGCAAGATCAGAGCGTGACCACTGGCGAACGAAAGCAGGCGTGATGATCGTAAGCGGCAAACCACTGCCGTGTAGAAAATTGCCTTGAATATCTACAAAGTAGTTCCTGGGAAAAAACTACAGGGGATCCAAATGACCTATAAAAATAACGACCGGAGGGTAGTGCCTCATAATGATTGGCAGTGAAGTTTATCGATAGAAGCACCGATAACTTTTTCATGAAGTTCTACAGATTTAGAGAAGCCAATAGTTCGTCTAGCCAAGCGCTTGAGGTGTGTCCGTAGCGTTAAGTTATGGCGTTCGATCCGTTGAGTGAAGATCTTGCCAACGAGATGCTTGAGTTGAGAGATCTGACGTTGGTAATTTGGCCAGCCGTCGGTGGTAAACATACCGATCGAGAATCTCTTGAGCCGTTGTAGTCAGCGCACAACCGCTTGAAATCCGAGCCGCTGCCACTGCTGGGCCGTCTGCTCCTGATCACACACCAGCAGTAGTGAGGAGCATTCACGTCGCGCTGGATACGCTGCGCGCAACTGATCAAATGCGCCGGATTGGTCAGCGACCGCGCGCAGTGCGGCATCATCTCGCTCTATCCGATAGATCCTATCCAGCAGTGGTTTTAGCTGTTCAGATCGCCAGGGACCCGATAAGGTAACCGCCTGCTGAGCATTAGGTAACAGCGAGGCGCGATCGACGCCAGGCCGCCCCCCTAACTGTCGACAGAGCGCTTGATAGACAGCAAAAGCCCCATTGACCCGACCCTCAAGCGTATAACCGGCAATATGGGGGGTGGCTAAAGTGACACGGGATAATAACGGCAGCGATAGCGCTGGCTCATGCTCCCAAACATCGAGTACGACACGACACGTTTTACCACCGGCTAAGGCGGTGAGCAGCGCAGCACTATCGAAGAGTGCCCCACGCGCACTATTGATCAAAATCCGTCCATCAGGCAGGGCTGCTAACAGCTCCTCATCTAGCAAATGCCACGTTGGGTGCGGACCCTCCCGCTGTAACGGGAGATGAAAGGTTAATACCTCAGCGTGCTGCACAAGATGGGATAAAGGCCAAAAGGGTCCTGTATCCCCGCGCTCTGCCCGTGGAGGATCACACAGCAGGGTGGTCACGCCTAAGGCTTGCAGTCGTTGGTTTAATAGCGAGCCGATATGGCCCACACCAATAATCCCGACGGTTTTCTCTTGGAGTAAACAGCCCTCGCGCACCATTAACCACAGCAGGGCGGTTAACACATATTCAACCACGGCGGTAGCATTGCACCCGGGGGCGTGAGCAAAGGTAATGTCTTGCTGCTGTAACCAGTGCCGATCAATATGGTCGGTGCCGGCAGTAGCACTGCCGACAAACTGCACCGTGCTGCCGGTGAGTAGTTCACGATTAACCGAGGTGACCGAACGGACAATAACCGCCTGTGCCGCTCTACAGTGCTCGCTGGTGATGGCACGTCCGGGAATAGTCTGTATCTCGCCAAGCGATCCAAACAGCAGAGAGGCTGCTGGTGTGGCTTGATCGATAATAATACGCATAGGAGTAGCCTGCACCCGCTAGAGATGAGGCCTCAGGCAGGGGTTGGTAAGCGTTTTAAAGTGATCAGGTGTCGGCTGATAGTTTACGCAGCACCAGGGTAGCATTCGTCCCACCAAAGCCAAAGCTATTGGACATCACCGTGGTGAGACTCTGCTCACGATACTGGGTAACAATATCTAAACCACTAGCCTCTTCATCCAACTGCTCAAGGTTGATGTTGGGAGCAATAAAACCATGCTTTAACATTAACAAGCTGTAAGCGGCCTCATGGACTCCAGCGGCCCCCAAGGCATGGCCGGTCATCGATTTAGTTGAGGAAATCGCGGGAGAACAGTCGCCAAACACCGCACGAACAGCTGACAGCTCTTTGAGATCACCCACGCCGGTGGAGGTTCCATGGGTGTTGATATAGTCAATCGGCGACTCCACCCCCTGCAGTGCCATACGCATACAGCGGATCGCCCCTTCACCAGAAGGAGCCACCATATCATAGCCATCAGAGGTCGCTCCATAACCGACGATCTCCCCGTAGATAGAAGCACCTCTTTTCAGGGCATGCTCAAGCTCCTCCACCACCACCATCCCCCCGCCTCCGGAGATCACGAAACCATCCCGACCCTGATCGTAAGGACGAGAGGCTTTCGAAGGCGTGGCATTATATTGCCTAGAGAGCGCACCCATAGCGTCAAATTCCATCGCCAAGGTCCAGTGTAGCTCCTCCCCACCCCCGGCAAACACACAATCCTGCTTGCCCAGTTGAATCAGTTCTAGGGCATGTCCGATGCAGTGTGCAGAGGTGGCACAAGCGGAGCTAATGGTGTAGTTGACCCCACGAATTTTAAAGGCAGTTGCTAAACAGGCGGTAATGCCCGAGGTCATGGTACGGGGTACCATATAGGGGCCAACGCCTCGCAAGCCGCGGGAACGCATAGCATCGGCGGCCGCCACTTGATTAGCCGGTGAGCCGCCACCGGTTCCAGCGACGACACCGGTACGGTCGTTAGAGACCAGCTGCTCTGATAAGCCAGCATCGGCAATCGCTTCCTGCATCGCTAGGTAGGCATACGCCGAGGCATCTCCCATGAAGCGTGCCACCTTACGGTCAATCAGATCTTTAAAATCTAACTTAATATCCCCCCAAATCTGGCTACGCATATTGATCTCTTGTAGCGCTGGCGCTGGGGTAATACCCGAACGACCGGCCTTCAGGGCGGCCAGGACCTCTTGACCATTGTTACCGATACTGGAGATAACCCCTAGACCCGTAATGACTGCACGTTTCATGATGTAAACCTTTTAATTTCCAATCTTAGCCCGATAGTCAACCCTTGCCGTTACCAGGCGAATCGCTATCCAACTGCCATTATTATCTCACATTAACGACGAAATGATACTTATCCGTTGACGTTTGTACAAAAATGACGCTACCGACGATCATTTTAAGGCCCACACTGGGCACGGTGACGGAGCAGATGGTCTAACAACACGATGGCAACCATGGCTTCTGCAATGGGAACTGCACGGATCCCCACACAGGGATCATGACGGCCACGGCTGCTCACTTCAACCACTTGCTGCTGCTGATCCACTGAACGGCCTGGAATGGCAATACTTGAGGTCGGCTTGAGCGCTAATTTGGCGATGATCGGTTGACCACTACTGATCCCACCCAGTGTACCGCCTGCCTGGTTACTCACAAAGCCCTCTGGAGTGATCTCATCACGCTGTTGGCTGCCAAACTGAGTCACGACATCAAATCCAGCACCCAGAGCGACCCCTTTGACGGCATTAATACTCATCAAGGCATGCGCTAAATCGGCATCCAGTCGATCAAACACCGGCTCTCCCAGACCAACAGGAACCTGATTGGCTACGACGACGATTTCGGCACCGATAGAGTCTCCTCGCCGCTGAAGATCTTTGAATAGGGCGATTAGGGCAGGTACTTGGTTGGGATCAGCAAAAAAGAACGGATTCTGCTCCACCTGATCCCACACCACCTGTTCACTGATCACCGAACCTATTTGCGCCACGTAGCCACGCACAGTAATCGCCAGCATCTGTTGCAGATACTTTTTAGCAATGGCCCCTGCCGCCACTCGCATCACTGTTTCGCGGGCTGAAGCCCGCCCGCCGCCGCGATAATCACGGATCCCATACTTTTTTTGATAGGTATAGTCCGCATGCCCTGGTCTGAAACAAGTTTTCAGAGCCGCATAATCTTGCGAACGTTGATCACTATTTTTGATCAATAATCCAATAGGAGTGCCGGTGGTACAGCCTTCAAAAATTCCAGAGAGGATCTCAATCTGATCGAGTTCATGCCGTTGAGTCGTATAGGCGGATTGTCCAGGTCGCCGGCGATTGAGATCGGGCTGGATATCGGCCTCACTCAGTGGCAGACCTGGTGGCATGCCATCAATGATAGCGCCCAGGGCTGGGCCATGGGATTCCCCAAACGTGGTCACCCGAAACAGCTGTCCAATACTATTGCCTGCCATAGGGGCTAATCCTCTCTACACGACACCATGAAGCCTGCGATCAGGTTTTGATCGGCTGAGCAGCAGTCAATAACTGCTGGCGAGTTAATTGAAAGATCCCCTGCCCACCCTGTTTTAAAGGCAACCAGTGGAAGGGCCATTCTGGATAGCGTGCTTCTAAGGCCAGGGAGCTACTCCCAACTTCACAAATCAGCAGCCCCTGCTCCTCTAGATAGGAGGCGCTTTCTGAAAGAATGCGTTCAACCACCTGCAGTCCATCCGCTCCGGCCGTCAACCCTAAAGTGGGTTCATGGTGAAATTCAGGCGGCAAATTGGCCATCGCTTCGGCATCAACATACGGCGGATTGGCGATGATGAGATCGTAGGCGTCCAGGGGAAGCTGTTGAAACAGATCAGAGCAGATCGGCGTGACTTGCTGCTCTAGCCCATGCCGCTGAATATTGATTTCAGCGACCGCCAGCGCTTCTGGTGAGATATCGACCGCATCAATTTCCGCCTCCGGGAAAGCATAGGCACAGGCGATGGCAATACACCCACTGCCAGTACACAGCTCTAAAATCCTCCGGGGCTCAGCGACCACAGTCCCGGCAAATCGGTTCTGAATTAACTCAGACAGCGGGGATCGAGGCACTAATACCCGTTCATCAACATAAAACGCTAACCCACAAAACCAGGCACACTGAGTCAGATAAGCAACCGGGATCCGGGCTTCAATCCGCTGCTGTATCCAGATCACAAGCTGCTGTCGTTCACGGATCGTGAGTCGCGCCGTATAGATCTCAGGTGGCAGATCAATCGGCAACTGTAACCCGGAGAGTATCAGGTGTTGCGCTTCATCCCAGGCGTTATCAGCGCCATGCCCATAACAGAGGGAAGCCGCATTGAATTGGCTAACGGCCCAGCGCAGGAGATCTTGTAAGGTCTGCAGTTGATCAACTGCCTCTTCAAGCGTGATTTGATCCAAATAATCCTCCAACCATGATGATCGAGCAAAATGTTTATCGAGTGCCGTGGCTGAACCCTTGAGATCGGAGATCGCTTTAAGCGGCAGTCAGCCTGGGGGGTTCTGGAGCCATTGTAGCATCGCTCGGCCAGACGCTCTTGAGAACTCAATAGCCGCCAGGGTTGACGTTGAAAACTGAGGCGCTGTAGTGTGTGGGCACAGGGCACCGACTAACTGACTCACCAAGGGCATGTGGGAGATGAGTAGCAGTACCGGGAGCTGCAGCGCATCATCCTGCTGTAGCTGCTCTATGATGGGGGCTACTTTACCCTGTGGGGTGAGATCCAGCGATTGGGGCAGCTGGGTTAATTGGGGCAACACACTGCGCAGCGCCTCGAAGGTCTGCTGCGTTCGTCGAGTGGGGCTAGCCACTACCTGTTTCACAACGATTGGTTGTGTTTGTAACCAGCGGGCCATGGCGACGCTCTGCTGCCACCCAGAGGGGGTTAGCGCCCGTTCGGCATCACTACTCGCATGCTGCTCAGCAGCCCCATGTCGCATTATTAATAATTTCATTAAAAAACCCTGAACGGCTATTTAAACAGACGGGAGCATCTCCTGTTCAATCAAGTGAATCAACAGGTGGATGATTTTAATATGCATCTCTTGAATACGATCGGCATAGCCGGTGTGGTCAACACAGATCGCTACATCGCCCTTTCCCGCCAACTCTCCACCCTGATAGCCACTCAAGGTGATCACCCGCATGCTCTGAGCACGGGCAGCCTTGATGGCCTTGATCACATTGCAAGAGTTACCGGAAGTGGAGATGGCTAACAGCACATCCCCTGGCTGCCCCAAGGCTTCGATGTATCGAGAAAACACCTGTTCAAAGCCAAAATCGTTGGCGACACACGATAGGTGACTCGGATCAGCGATGGCAATAGCGGGATAGGCGGGGCGACTGTTCCGATAACGACCCGTTAACTCTTCAGCGAAATGCATCGCGTCACAGTGTGAGCCACCGTTGCCGCAGGCCAACACCTTTCCTCCTGCCTTAAAGGCGGTCGTTAACAAGAGGGCGGCTGCCTGAATAGCTTTTAGCTGGCCATCATCGGCCAAAAATCGCTGAAGCACTTGCAAGGCTTGCTGTAACTCTGAGCGAATCAAGGTTTGATACATTATCAGTGATCCTCAGATCTAGTCTGTGAGGGCTCTGGCTAAGATCAGAGCATCTTCACGCCCCTTCTCAGCCGGATAATAGCCTGATCGGACAAAAACTTCATTAAATGATAACTGCTGATAGAGCGCACGCGCTGGCGCATTGCTGATCCGCACCTCTAACCAGAGCGTCTGCACTGACCGTCTCTGCAACTGTTCAATTAACGCCAGCAACAGCTGCCGACCAACCCCTCGCCGTTGGGCTACCGGATGAATCACTAGATCAAGTAAGGAAGCTTCATCCTGTACGATTTGGGTGATGGCGAATCCCACCATTTTGGTGATCTCCATCACCTTGAGATTCAGGTAGGCGTGACCCTGTTGAGCTAAAAAAGTTTCCAGTTGGCCAGGATAGCGGTGACCAGCCTGGGCGATAGCATAAGCCATCTCCAGCTCACTAGACAGTAGCGGAGAGATGGTCTGCATAGTAACAAATCTGTTGCCAAAGCTGGCGCTTCGCCTGGGCGCAGGACAGTAGCTCGCTTAAAGGGGGGGAGAGTAGCATGTTGCTCGGTGGTTTAACCGCCCAGTCGCCTAAGGACCAGTAGAGCGCGGCTTTCGGCAGCACCGCTAGCGATGCTGGTGTACAGCAGTGGACCTGTTGTTCGGTCAGTTGGAGGGTTTTTAGCACATCCTGTAGTAACGGCGTTGATAATGAGGGGAGTGGATCGGCCAACAGCACGAAGCGGATGGTGGAGAGCAATGGCGACCCCACCAACCCCTTTAAAGCGTCAGGACGCCGCAGCTGCCACTGGGTAATACCCAGTTGCTGCAATAACTGATCGCGACGCTGACTCATGGAGGCTCTCTGCTGTTGATAGTGGGTGGGCAAACCTCAATTAGGCCCTACGCAGGGCCCATAGTACTCTATTTTTCTACTGAGTTCGCCTCCTCACTGCGTTAACAAAACGCTTCTGGTTCAGTACTCGTGGACCTTATTTTTTAGGCAGTACCTCATCATAATCGGATGTGAAGTTTATCAAAATCAGGGTCGATTGATTGGCCATTGAATGAGCACACCCTTTTTTTATCAAAAACTGATTGATAACAAAATAGGGTTTTACCAATAGGCTAACGGCAGAATAACCTCCCAGGTAAATTATTCTGTATTTTTTTTAAAAAAATGGATACCTGTAAATATCATGTTAAATAAAACTCGATAATTGTTTTATATCAATAACATCTCACCAATGTATACTCGATATCATCATCAACTAACTATAAACCACCTTGAATCATGACAGGATAATTTGATTTGAATGGTATATCATGCAACAACCTAAAACAGTGCTATAATTATCATCAACTTGATCGTTTGTAATTTGTTTAGGGTAATTGTTAATTAATTGGAGTGATATTGATTATGGTAAGTAAAAAAATAGCACTATCAGTGCTCTGTGCTGCTGTTATTTCCCAGAGTGTATTCGCTGCTGAAGGTAGTTCGGTAAGCTACAGTTTCCTGTCTGGTGGGCTGGCTGTTGACAGTAATGGATTAGCCCGTGATTGCAAAAAATCGCTGGAAAAATTCTTAGAGTCAAGTGGCTCCCCACAGCCAGCCAAAGATGTTTTTAAAATTAAGCCCTCAAGTGTGGGTGGTTATTTAACTGGTAGCTATGGTTTTGATAACAATGTTTTTCTAGAGGGACGTTTACGTACGATCTCCAATCGGAAAACTAGCTTCTTTGCAGGGGCGGGATATCATTTTCCAGTCGATGATCGCTCTGATATCTACCTGTTGGCTGGTGTTAGCCAGCCTGTTTTGCCATCCAATATTCACTTCAACCAAAAGGTTCGTCAGGGCACTACTTCGGATCGTAGCCCTAAGGTGGACAGAGATGGAATATATATAGATGCAAATTCTACGATCAGCGGTGCTAAGATAACAGTAGGAGACAAGGAACTTACAGCAGAAGAAAAGGCTAAACTTAGCGCTCCTGCTCCAAAAAAACAGCATGCCGAAGAAAATGATCCCAACAAGACTATCGTTAGCTTTAAAAGTAAGCTAGCCCCGAGTCTAGAGGTAGGCTATCGTGCTAATCTCTGCGATGAAATGGGAGTACGTCTCGCTTATCGCCTCACAAAAGATAAAATAGAGATGAACAGTTTAAAAGGTTTAAAATCTGAGAAAAGTAAGGGACTTAGCCATGAGCTCTCTGCCGGAGCACACTATCATTTTACCCCCCAACTTGCGGCTGAGGTTGGTTACACTTTTACTAAACTTCCTAAATTTGGTTCGATGAAACCCAAAGACAGCCATATGGGTACAGTTGGCTTGCGCTACGCTTTTAATTAAACAAGCGTAGTGCTTGGGTCGGTTACTTAAACTGAGTTTAGGATAAGTAACAGCCCCATAAGGACCATTCATTGTTATAAAAGAGTAAACATGCCTCATGTATCCAAGGGTGCAGCAAAGGCAACCCATCGAGAGACCATGAGGCACTTCATCCATTAAAAAACTGGGGTCCAATCAGAGCACCCTCGGCACCGCTCTCCAACCCATTGTATCGTTAACCTGCTGAATGAGTAGAGTGATTGCTTCATAAGAGACTACCCATGACGCTACTCATGTTCAATACTAATAGTTCACAGTTAGCCTAGGATGAAGGTTGCTATAATTTCTCGAGTCCTAGACGCTTAAATAAACGATTATCTTTTTCGGGGATAGGGTTCTCGGTGGTCAGTAGTTTTTCGCCGTAAAAAATTGAGTTGGCGCCTGCCATAAAACATAAGGCTTGCAGTTCATCAGACATGCTCTCTCGTCCTGCCGAAAGTCTTACGTAAGAGTTTGGCATGATAATTCTTGCCAAGGCAATAGTCCGCACAAAATCAAACGGATCAACGGGATCCTGGTTTTCAAGCGGGGTCCCTGGAATTTTTATAAGCCTATTGATAGGAACAGATTCTGGTGGTTCTTCAAGATTGGCCAGAAAAACCAGCATCTTAATTCGATCATCATTAGTTTCTCCAAGGCCGATAATGCCACCACAACACACTTTAATCCCTGATTTTCTAACGGATTCTAGTGTGTTTACTCTATCTTCAAAGGTGCGAGTCGTAATAATTTTATTATAAAATTCAGGAGCAGTATCAATATTATGATTATAAAAATCTAACCCTGCTTGTTTCAGTTTTTCTGCTTGTGAATCATTTAATAAACCCAGGGTTACACAGGTCTCTAAACCGAGCTTTTTGACTTCACCAATCATGCTACAGACTTGGGTCAACGCTTTATCCCGCGGGCCACGCCATGCGGCACCCATACAAAAACGGGTCGCCCCGGCACTTTTTGCTCTGCTGGCTGCTTCGACAACCGCTTGGACCGTGATCAACGGCTCACTTTGCAGGCCAGTTTGATAGTGGGCTGATTGAGGACAATAGGAACAATTTTCTGGACAGCCCCCTGTTTTTATGCTCAAAAGGGTGCTAATTTGCACAGTGTTTGGCTTAAAATATTTTCTGTGTACTGTTTGGGATTGATAGACAAGCTGTAGTAATGGTAGATTAAAGGTCTCTTTCGCCTTCTCAAGGGTCTGTTTTTTTGGGTATGTATGAGCCATATAGACGCCACTTACGCGTTTTGCGAGATAAAGAAAAATATCGCAGATTACCCGAGATAGGTCAAGCGAATCAAGCCAGTTGGTTAGACTTCTCTAGCAATGATTACTTAAATTTGAGCCGACATCCAGCGCTGTTACAAGCGGGGATGGCGGCTGCCAAGCAGTATGGGGTAGGCGCTACCGGTTCTCGGTTACTCTCTGGGAACAATGAGCTGTTTAAAAGATTTGAAGCACAGATTTCTCAAGATAAAAAAACAGAGGCTGCATTGATTTTTAATACAGGATTTCAAGCCAATATCAGTGTGCTATCAGCTTTATTAGATGCAAACGTCTTAGGAGACAGACCCCTTGTTTTTTTCGATAAATGTAACCATGCAAGCCTGTATCAAGCGGTTTTTTTAAGCGATGACGCGCTTATCAGATATCCGCATAATAACCTTCAGCAGCTGGAAATTCTTTTACAAAAATATCACGCTGATCGCAGGCCGAAGTTTATTGTTGCAGAAACACTATTTGGTATGGATGGGGATATTTTACCCCTTCAAGAAATCGTCTTGTTGGCAAAAAAATATGGGGCTTTCTTATATTTAGATGAAGCTCATGCTGTGGGGGTTTTGGGGCCGTCAGGCTACGGGTTGTCAACCACTGTAGCGTTCACTGAGGTCCATTATGTTGTGGTAGGAACCTTCAGTAAAGCCCTGGGGTGTAGTGGCGGTTACGTCGCTTGCAATCGAGTACTTCGGGACTATTTGATTAATAAAGCGGCAGGTTTTATCTATTCTACTGCGCCATCGCCATTCGTGATTGGGGCAGCCTATAAAGCGTGGGAGCTGGTGAGAACGTTACACAATGAACGCAAACAATTATGCTCTTTAAGTGAAAAATTAAAAAACAAGCTGCTCGATGCAGGATTGAGTATAGGCCAGGCTAATACGCATATCTTACCCATTCTTCTTAAAGAAGAGCGTTTAGTCATGCAACTCAAAGAGGAGCTGTTAAACAGTGGAGTTATAGTGTCAGCCATTCGCCCTCCGACCGTGCCGCCAAATTCATCACGTCTTAGAGTTTCTCTGACCAGTGCTCATCGAGAAAAAGATATTGATCGATTGCTAACAATATTAAGCAAGCGATCATGAAACACTTTGTGTTCTGCCATGGATTTGCTTTTGATAGAAGCTTTTGGAACAATTTATCTGATTATTTTTCACAAGAGCACTGTACCTATTTAGATTTAGGCTATTTCGACGACCCCGCAGAATTTTATGTGGAGACTCCCTGTAGTCAGTTGATAGGGATTGGCCACTCTCTGGGATTGTTAAAGTTACTGACCCTTAAAAAAAGTTTTGATCATCTGATAGGACTGAACGCGTTTACGAATTTTTTAGGGGGTACTCCAGCCCTTCGAAAGCAAAGAGTAACCGAACTGGAGCAGTTAAAGAAGCAGTTTATTCAATCGCCTATCCGCACACTGAAGCGTTTTTATCACCGATGTGGTGTCGCTGTCGATCCGCCTACAGTAGAAAAAATAGATCTCCCTAGCATCTTGAGAGATTTGGATGCTTTAAAAGAAAACGGGGCTATCCCCACGTCTAGTAAAGCACTGATTATTGGAGCCAGAGATGATATTATCGTCCCGCCTGCAATTTTACAGGATAACTTTAAGAATGCTTTGAATACCAGAGTAGAGATAGTTGAACAGGGCCAGCATGGTCTTGGTTTTTTTAAGGATCAATGGGTGAGTGAAAAGATAATGAGTTTTATCAATGACAGTGAGTAATAAAATTATCACTCATTTTAATCGATCCAGTGTTTCCTATGAAACAGTGGCTGGTATACAAAAGAAAAGTGCTCTGTTTCTGGTTCAGAAATTACTGGAAGTTAGCAAAGGGGTTGTTCCTAAAACTATTTTAGATCTTGGATCGGGTACCGGTTATATTCCAGAATATCTGGTAATACATTACCAAAAATCACTATACACGCTGAATGATATTTCTCCAAAAATGATTGAAGCCACCCAGGTTAAATTTGGAAAACAGGATAACTTCAAATTTTGTATAGGGAATATGGAAACCATAGCGTGTGAAGAGTATGCTTTGATTATCAGCAATCTTGCCCTGCAGTGGGTGGGTGATCTCTGGGAAACCCTGCGTAAATTTTATCAACAATCGACTATTTTTGCTTTTTCTAGCTTGCTAGAGGGGACCTTTCACGAATGGTCAAGCATTTTGCAGGGCCGTGGCCACACGGCGGTGATGAAAAAATACCCCACAAAAGAAGAGCTGTTAAGTTTTTTGAGTCAGTTGGGCGCTCAAGTTTTATACTTTTCCACTCAAGAATTTAGGCTTACCTTTAAGAGTGCTTACTGCTTTATTCAATATTTAAAAGCGTTAGGCGCTGGAATCGGCAATAGAAGATTATCCTTCAGGGCTATAAAAGATCTGATAGCAGATAATTCCCAAGAGCTAGAGATAACTTATCAAGTTTTTTTTGTGATTTTAAAGAGATAAATCATGCAACTGTTTATTACAGGAACAGATACCAATATAGGAAAAACACTGATTTGTAGTTGGTTATGTTTACAGACAGGCTACAGCTATTGTAAACCTATCCAAACTGGCACGGACAGCGAGCAGGATGCTGCTACAGTCGTGATCTTATCAGGATCTACGGTCTATCCAGAGCAGTACTCTTTTAAGGCGCCCCTATCGCCTCATCTGGCCTCTGCTCTTGAGAATCAGGTGATTGAGATGACCACCATCCAATTACCTGACAGTCCGGATCTGATCGTAGAGGGCGCTGGTGGCTTGTTAGTGCCACTGAATCAATCCGATTGTCTGATTGATTTTATTCAATATCTTAAAATCCCAGTGATTCTTGTCGCCTCCTCACAGCTGGGAACCATTAATCACACCCTGTTAAGCTTAGAGGCTTTAAAAAATCGCTCGATACCCACCTTGGGGGTGATTATGAACGGACCGGTGAACCCAGATAATTGTCATGCCATTACGTTTTATGGGAAGACAACCGTGCTCGCACAAGTTCCAGTCATAGCACCGATGACTCAAGAGAATTTAAAAAAAATTCCGCTAACAACCGCATTACAAGCACTATTATCGAGATCACCATGACCCTTTCGCAAAGAGATCGTCGGATACTGTGGCATCCTTTCACACAAGAAAAAACAGCGAGTGCAGTGATTCCTATTAAGAGTGCTAAAGGCTCTTATCTTTATGATGAACAGGATAAAGCTTATCTTGATCTCATCTCCAGCTGGTGGGTTAATCTGCATGGTCATGCTCATCCAGAGATTGCAACAGCTATTTATAAGCAGGCGAATCAGCTAGAGCATGTTATTTTTTCAGGGTTTACTCATGCCCTGGCTGTTGAGTTATGTGAGGAACTACAAAAAATATTACCTGATCCCTTGAGTCGTTTTTTCTTTTCAGATAATGGTTCTACGGCTGTTGAAGTCGCCTTGAAAATGTCATACCAGTACTGGGTTAATAAAGAAAAAAAAGAGAGAACTCTATTTTTGAGTTTTGAGGGTGGTTATCACGGTGATACTTTCGGTGCTATGTCCGTTGGCTGTACATCAGGATTTCATTCTGTTTTTTCTGATCTGTTTTTTAAAGTGCTAACGCTTCCTTATCCTGCAACCTGGGAGGATGATAAGCACGTGGCATTAAAGGAGGAAAAGGCGTTAATCGCTCTGGATGAGATGTTAAAAAACCATGGAAAACAAGTGGCGGCCATTATTTTAGAGCCCTTGGTTCAGGGGGCCAGTGGTAGAACGGGTTCGGGCGTTTGGGATCTTAGTGATTTTTGATGAAATAATGACTGGATTTGGCCGTACGGGAACCCATTTCGCGCACTCGCAAACCGGGGTGACTCCCGATTTTCTTTGTCTTTCAAAAGGAATTACCGGTGGTTTTTTACCATTAGCGATGACCATCACCCATCATGAGATATACAGTGCATTTTTAAGTGATGAGTGGAAAGCCGCTTTCGCGCATGGTCACTCCTACACGGCTAACCCACTGGCTTGCGCAGCGGCGAGGACTTCTCTAAAATTACTGATGAGAAAAGAGTGTCAACAGGCTATCACTACTATTCATAAAGCCCATCAACAGGGTCTCTCTTTTTTAAAGTCACGATGCAAACAGATTGAAAAGTTTCGTATGATAGGGACTATCAGTGCTTTTGATATTAAAAATGGTTCTTCTGTCAGTGATCAAATTAAAGCTAAATGTTTACAGGCAGGATTACTGATCAGACCTCTGGGTGCTACGATTTATCTGCTCCCTCCCTACTCTACAACCTCAGAGGATCTCTCCGCTGCCTACCAAAAAATAGCGACGATTATTGAGGCGGTTGTATGACTCTTTTTGCATACTAGCGGTCGACTTTTTAGTAGCGAGTTAGTGATTCAATAGAATGATGGGTGAACTCTTGAGAGAGGCCGCGATAGGTTCAGGGGGCATTCCTGAGTGGTCAGCTGGGTCCATTAAGCAATGGGCGTCGCAAAGGCGATCACCGATTGGATCCGCGGTACACCGAGTGCCAACATCAGCAGCCGATCGACCCCGAGGGCAACCCCAGAGCAGTCGGGCAAACCCGCCTGCAAGGCGGCCAACAGCCGATGATCAATCGGTTGCAGCGGCAATCCCTCCCGTTGACGCTGCTGATTATCCTGCTGAAAGCGCTGCCGCTGCTCTTCAGCATCCCGCAATTCATGAAAACCGTTAGCCAGTTCAACCCCCTGATAATAGAGTTCAAAGCGTTCAGCCACCCGAGGATCCTGAGAATTGATCTGGGCTAAAGCCGCTTGGCTCGCGGGAAAATCGGTGATAAACAGCGGGCGATCCCGCCCGAGCTGCGGTTCAATCGCCACACTAAACAGCAGCTGCAGTAGCGTATCGCAATCCTGCTCCTGCTGAAGTTCCTGTGAGAGAGGATAGTGCGCCGCGGCGGCCTGTAGTTGCTGGCGATTGGCGATCAGGGGATCTAACCCAACAGTGCGCTGAAACAGCTGTTGGTAGGAGAGGCGCTCAGCGCTTGGACAGGCTAATAGCAACACCAGTAGCTGCTCTACACTCGCCATGAGCTGCGACAGATCACCGAATTGATACCACTCTAACAACGTAAATTCCGGGTTATGCCAATCCCCCCACTCTTCGTCACGGAAACTCCGGCTGAGCTGAAAAATAGGGCCACTACCAGCCGCTAACAGCCGTTTCATGTGATATTCCGGACTGGTGGTTAAATAGAGTGGTACGCTCTCTAGACTACCCGGGCGTGTTAAGTGCGTCTTAAAGCTACGCAGGTGACGATCAGTGACACTCGCTTGACTCATCGCTGGGGTTTCTACCTCCAGAATATTGCGCTCGGCAAAAAAGTGGCGAATGTGCGCGATCAGGGTGGCTCGACGGCGCAAGAGGGCTATCGACGCACTGGGTCTCCAGGCGGGCTCCTCACCCTCAGGAGTTGGACTGTTTTGCATTGATGCGTTAGGGTCCATGGTTCATGAGGCTGTTGCTGGTGGGAATAGACCTAAAGCTTGGTGTACCCGCTGCAAAGTTTGATGCGCCCGTGTGGTGGCTTTAGCAGCCCCCTGCTGCAAGATGGCCAGTAATTGCGCTTCATCACGACGCCACTGCCTGAAACTGCTCTGTAATTCGCTCAACTGAGCAGTTACTGCTTCTGCAACCGCCTGTTTTAAGGCGCCATAGCCCTGTCCGTGAAACTGCTGCTCTAACTGCGGTAGGCTTTGCTGAGTCAGGGACGACAGCATCCCCAACAAATTGGAGACGCCCGCTTTCTCTGCTGTGTTGTAATAGATGCGTGGCGGATCATCTGAATCGGTGACCGCTCGCTTAATTTTGGTAGTGATGGTTGAGAGATCTTCCAATAAACCGATCCTATTATGGGGATTACTGTCCGATTTAGACATTTTTTTATGGGGCTCAAGCAAGGACATGATCCGCGCCCCTACGGAGGGGATCATCGGCTCAGGGATCTGAAAGAGGGGACCATACCGTGCATTACAACGCTGAGCTAGATCACGGCTAAACTCCAAATGCTGTTTCTGATCATCTCCAACCGGGACATAATTTGCTTGGTATAGGAGGATATCGGCTGCCATCAAGACCGGATAGGTCAATAGGCCCGCATTAATGTTCTCAGCGTGAAGGCGTGATTTGTCTTTAAACTGCGTCATCCGTTGCAGCTCTCCAAAATAAGCGCTGCAGTTCAGCAGCCAAGCGAGCTGGGTATGTGCCGGAACTTGTGACTGTACAAATAGCGTACTCTGGTTGGGATCAATGCCACAGGCTAAGTAGAGTGCTAGCGTATCCAAAATACTGGCTGGTAACTGCAGCGGATCTTGTCGAACCGTCAAGGCATGGAGATCGACGATACAGAATAGGCACTCATACTGTGCTTGCAGGTTAACCCAGTGACGGAGCGCTCCTAGGTAGTTCCCTAAGGTTAAGGCTCCAGAGGGTTGGATACCGCTAAAAATCACTGCCTTACTCATCAAGATTGCTCCAGTGTTCTTGCCCATCGACTAGGTTAGAGGGGGCCAATTGATCACGCAACCGATCGATTGCCACGCGATAGTCTGGCTGACCAAAGATAGCTGAACCGGCAATAAATCCTTCGCAGCCTGCCAGAGCAACGCTGTAGATATTGTCCGCAGTGATCCCACCGTCAACACTGAGCTGAACCTGAAAACCGCTCTCATCAATACGTTGACGCAGTTGGGAGATCTTGTGCAAGGTATTCGGGAGAAAGGTTTGTCCCCCAAAGCCAGGGTTCACTGCCATTAATAGCACAAAGTCGAGTCGGTTGAGCAGGTAGTCGAGACAGTGGAGCGGTGTGGCAGGATTTAAGGCAAGCCCTGCCTGGCATCCCTGCTCTCTGATCAGCTGTAGGGTTCGGTCGATATGCTCTGAGGCCTCTGGATGAAACGAGATATGGGTGGCGCCAGCTTGCGCAAATTTCACCACCAGCGGATCAACGGGCTTCACCATCAGATGAACATCGATAGGGGCTGTGATGCCGTAGTGTCGCAATGCTTGGCAACCCATGGCCCCTACCGTCAGGTTAGGCACATAGTGGTGATCCATCACGTCAAAATGGATCCTATCGGCTCCACTCTGTAGTGCGGCCACCGCCTCTTCACCTAAGCGGGCAAAATCTGCCGCCAAAATAGAGGCGGCTATCCAGAAATGGTGCATCACTGACTCCTTCATCAGGGTTCTGATCCCAGGGTGAGCGCCTCAGTCCTGGGGAAGGCCGAAGCTTCAGATAAAGATTGACCTGGCTGATACCGTGCTAATAATTCGGGCACCAGTCCCCGACCTTGCCCCTGCCGGCTGATGAAGCGACGAACGGTCACGGCCGTCAATTGGGCGTGCCGATACCAATGGCGTGTTTGAATCGTATCATGGTTAGAGATCACAATGGTGGCCCCGGTGTCTAACACGGCACGGTGTGCTAGCAGCGCTAACTGTTGCTGATCGATGAGGGTAAAGCCCTGCGTGTGGTAAGCGGTAAAATTGGCAGTGGCTGATAGCGGGGCATAGGGGGGATCACAATACACAACGGCGTGTTGCGAAGCACGGCGCAGTGATTGCGTATAATTTTCGCAAACAAAGGTAGCGCGTTGTGCCTTCTCAGCAAACCAGTACAGCTCCTCTTCTGGAAAATAGGGTTTTTTATAGGTGCCAAAGGGCACATTGAACCCCCCGCGTGCATTATAGCGGCATAGCCCATTATAACCATGGCGGTTAAGATATAAAAATAGCAGCGAGCGTTGATAGGGATCGACACTCTGATTAAAAATTTCCCGCAATTGATAGTAAGCCACGGGTGAGTTATGTTTTCCTTGAAACCAGTGGCGGGCGTCGCTGATAAATTGTTGGGGGGAGCGCTTCACAGTATTATACAAATTAATGAGATCATGATTAATATCTGCCAGCCAGTACTCCGGATAGTCGGTATTCAAAAACACCGAACCAGCACCGACAAAGGGTTCAATCAACAGTGAACCGGGTGACAGATGCCGCCTGATCTCCTCCAGTAACCGATATTTACCGCCCGCCCATTTTAAAAAAGCCCGCTGTTTCTTCATGGTGTTCACCGGTTTCCCTGCTGAGATGCCACGCTAGAAAGGGGTGCAGTACAAGCGCGCAACCCTTTCAACCACAGCAGGTTTCTAGGATCGCTGCCAGCAGGCTTTGATCGATTCCCTGTACTACAGTCCCCTGTCCGATGCCGGTTGGCAATGCCCACTGCACTTGACTGGCCACTGCTTTCTTATCACGCTGAAGATAAGGCCAGTAGGCTTCAGGCGACATTTCTGCAGGGCCAGTGATCGGTAAGCGAGCGCGTGACAGCAGATTCTTTAAGCGGTTGACCACAGCAGATCCAACTAAACCGAGGCGTTCAGCCAGGCTAGTCTCTAACACCATGCCGGCGGCGACGGCTTCACCATGTAGCCAGCCATCGTAACCCAGATAGGCCTCCATGGCGTGCGCCAACGTATGGCCAAAATTAAGCAGCCGGCGTTGCCCGTGGTCCCGTTCATCTTGTGCAACCAGCGCTGCTTTTAAGGCACAGCAACGCCCGATTATTTCCAGCAAAGCAGGCGGGTGTCGGTGTAGTAATGCCTCTATATGCTGTTCTAGCCAATCAAATAGGGAGGCATCCAAAATCATGCCATATTTGATGATTTCAGCCAACCCGGCCGCTAATTGACGGCTTGGCAACGACTGCAACGGGTCAATATCTATCAATACGGCTGCCGGATGATGAAAAGCACCAATCATATTTTTACCGAGCGGGTGGTTAATCGCCGTTTTGCCGCCAACGGCAGCATCGACCTGCGCTAGTAAGGTGGTCGGTAGCTGTAAGTAACGAACCCCTCGTTGGTAACAAGCGGCAGCAAAGCCTGTAACATCGCCGATGACGCCCCCACCCAGCGCCAGCAGCGTCGTATCTCGACCATGCTGGCGCTCCAGCAACCTATCAAAAACTTGTTCGACAGCTGGCCATGCTTTGTAGGCTTCCCCCTCTGGAAGGATCAGTCGATCAACTTGTATCCCAGCGGCAGTGAGGGGAATGGCTATTGAATCGAGATACAGCGGAGCCACCGTTTTATCGGTGACCACTAAACAAGTTTGATGACGCTGTAACTGCGTGAGCGGCAGGAGACGATGAAATAACCCGGCCGCAATCGTAATGGTGTAGCGGTGGTTACTGGTCACCACGTCAAGTTGCTGCATGCTGGTCGATCAACGGTAGCTATTTCAGCTGCTCGATAATCTGACTAGCAACCACTTTGGCGCTTTGTTGATCAGTCTGAACAGTAAAATCAGCAATTTCCTCGTAGAGTGGATTACGCTCCATAGCCAATTTTTCTAGTGAGCGACGTGATCCGCCGCCACTGCGCAGCAGAGGGCGCTTCTTATCCCGTTGCGTACGTGCTAATTGCTTCTCAATGGTGGTTTCTAAGTAAATCACTACGCCCCGCGCTGAGAGCCGATTACGCGTTTCTCGTGAGTTAATAGCACCGCCACCAGTAGCTAATACGATGCCCTGCTTTTCTGTTAACAGGTTAACAATTTTCTCTTCCCGTTGACGAAAACCCTCTTCACCCTCTACATCGAAGACCCAGCTGATATCTGCTCCGGTACTCCGTTCAATCTCTTGGTCAGTATCGTAGAAGATCATATTGAGCTGCTGCGCGAGTTGTCTACCGATAGTACTTTTGCCAGCACCCATAGGTCCTATTAAGAAGATATTACGTTTTTCTGCCATATTGTTCTGTCTTACTCACCCGATAATTTATCGTGAATGACGTCGTGCTGAATGAATTCGCTGCGGATCCTCTCACTTGAAAAAAGCGATCTGATCTTGCCACCTTTTTTTAGACACAGAGAAGAGAAACCTTAAGCGACCTGGGATAACCAATTTTTTTCAAAATTTACAGGAGACAGATAGCCTAGCGTTGAGTGCCGTCTCTGTCGGTTATAAAACACTTCTACGTATTCAAAAATGCTCAATTTGGCTTGTTCTCTGCTCTCAAAACGTTCAAAGTGGGTGTGCTCTGTTTTTAAGGTATGGAAAAAACTCTCTGCTACTGCATTGTCATAACAATTGCCCGTACTACTCATGCTAAGCGTTATCTGGTGATGCGCCGATACAGCCTTGAATCCTTTGCTGGTATACTGGCTGCCTCGGTCGGAGTGGTGGATGAGACCTGCAGCAGGCTTCCTCCGTGTTATTGCCTGGCGTAATGCTGCGGCTACTAACTCGGTGGTCATGTGAGCTTGCATATCCATCCCCACGATACTACGAGAGAACAGGTCCAGTACGATAGCAACATACAACCATCCCTCTTGGGTCGGAATATAGGTAATATCTGCTGCCCAGTATTGATCAGGGCGAGTGGCTGTGAACTTCTGCTTGAGTAAATTAGGCGCCACTGCGGCCTTTGGATCGACTATTGTGGTTACCTTAAATCGTTTTTTCATCTTAGCCGCAATATGGGCTGCTTTCATTAGCCGACAAACCCGTTTGCGTGAACAGCGCTCACCTCTAGCTCGTAACTCAGCATGGATACGTGGGCTACCGTAAATTTGGTTGCTTATGGTATAAACCTCTTTAATTTCAGATATTAAACGCTCATCCTCACAATAGCGCTTGGATGGCTCAGCCTTGATAAACTGATAATAGCCACTGCGGGATACACCTAACACGTTGGACATCCTCTCTACGCTGAATTCCCCAGCATGCTTTTGCATAAACTGGTATTTTACTTGCGGGCCACTGAGAAGATGCCCAAGGCTTTTTTTAGGATATCCCTCTCTTCGCGTGCTATCGCCAATTCTTTCCGCAATTGACTGAGCTCAGCATCAGACGCTTTCAGGTATCCTTTGCCCGGGAAAGCCTCTGCACCATCCTTGTTATGCTGATGGACCCACCCTGCCAATGTACTCTTGGGAACTCCCAATTCCTCGCTCAATTGACAGAGCGTTTTACCAGTGCTGTGATACAGCTTTACCGCATTCAGCTTGAATTCCTTATCATAGCTCCTTGATTCCCCTTGATTCATAACTTCACCTCAAAAAGTAACAAAAAATTATACGCTTTGTTCCTCTTCGTTGTGTCCGTTAAAGGGTAGCAAGATCAATCAGCAAAATTATCTCAAGAGTACCAGCCCTTTGGCAACCAAATAAAATCGACCGATGGACAGAATCACGCTACAGGCAATCGGGGTGTAGCGATAGCAGTCTTGGGGTCACAAAAATAACCAACTCCCGTTTGGTGAACTGTTGGGTCTTCCGTTGAAATAGCCCACCAATCAGCGGGAGTTGCCCCAACAGTGGCACACGCTCCTGGGTCTGCTGACCAAAGCGTTGAAAAACGCCACCCAGTACGACGGTTTCCCCATCTGCCAGCCTAACTTGAGTACGAATTTCCTGTTTATCAATAGAAATAGCTTCACCTTGCGCTACCTTAACAGACTTTCCCGGCGTATTTTGACTGATTTTTAACTCCAGGACGATAGTACCACTGGCGGTAATGGTGGGGACCACCTCTAATCCTAAAACCGCTTCTCGGAACTCGATCGCCGTTGCACCTTTGGATTTGGCAACCGCATAGGGGATTTCCGATCCCTGCTTGATACTGGCGGTATGGCGATCGAGCGTTAACAGTTTGGGTGTGGCAATAATTTCCACCCGATTTTCCTGTGCCAAAGCGGATAACTCTAAATCCAGGAGCCGACCATTAATTTTAGCGACTTGTAAACTCCCTTGGCTTCCGGCATCGCTAATGGGTAGCTGGAGGGACAATGGTAGCTTGGTTGAGCTTAGCAACTCTGCCGGAGAGGCCGCAAGACGCCAATGCACCCCTAATTGGCTTAAATCATCATGACTCATGGTGACAATCCGAGCTTCAATTTGCACCTGTGCCGCTGCCTGGTCAAACCGGGTGATGAACTGTTTGATAGCCGCCAGCCGAGTGCGCACTTCTCGCACCAGCAACTGATTGGTCCGTTGGTCAACATACACGGTGCCGCGGGGGGATAATAGTCCTTCCGGGCGGGCTCCTTGTAATAAGGTAGCGAGATCAGCTGCTTTGGCGTGCTGAATGGCAAAGTAGGCCGACACGATAGGCTCAAGAGGCACTGGTGGAGGAGTCGTTGAGTCGGCGGTGCTTTGAGTCACCAGTAGTAAATTACCCTGGATCACGGTTTGCAACCCATGGGCCTGCAGTAAGGTCTCTAGGGCTTGTTGCCAAGGAACCTCCACCAGCCGTAAGGTGACCAATCCACTGACGGATGCCGAGACTACCACGTTAAGCTGTTGGTAGTCCGCCAGCGTCTGTAGGGCCAGCTGTAAAGGCACTTGTTGTAGCGTCAGAGTGATCGGCACTTGAGTGGCGGGAGTCCCAGCATGGACCGCGAATCCCCAGGGCCATCCCAGCAGGAGCCAGCAGCATTGCCAGCGGTTCATCGCTGTGCTACCGCTACGTCAGGTGCTTCATGATCTACCCAGGGGAGTATCAACAGTGGTGCGGCCGTGGCTGACGGTGACTGAAGCCTTTGCAACAGCACCCGTTTGGGATCAATATCAACGACTCGATAGCCGAGGAGGCGTTCTCCCACCCGTAAACAGTGCCACTCTCCTGTTGTCGTACGGACTAGCCCCCATAACCCCCGGTGCCGGTTTCCCAACACCCCATGCAGCCGCCACTGGCGAAGCTGTTGGGCCGATCGAGGTGATCTCCGATGAATGAGTAGTTGGGGATCAATCGCTTGTTCCTGCTGTAGTGTTCTAAAGGGATCTTGGGGTGCTTGGGCACTGGTGGTGTGCTCAGAGGCAGCCAGTGCCAGCAGCGAAGGGAGCCATAACCAGCTCAATGCTAAATAGTTCATCAAGGGGCCTCCGTTTGCTCAGTGAGCGATAAACCCAGCGTCAATTTAACGTCACCGGGTTGTTCTTCCCGCTGCAGAATCAAAGTATCCATTGCCAAGGGGTGCTGGGTCGTTCCCAAGGCGATTAGGAGATGCAGAAGGTCCGGATAGCTTCCTACTATTTCTATGATGAGCCGTGTGAATGGAGGTTCCCCCTGATGGGAGACAGCAGGTTGTTGCAGCGCTAGCAAGGTGAGATCCTGCTGCTCGGTCAATTCGCTGATCTGCTGTAGTAGCACTGCCAAGGCTGCCTTAGGGGCTGTGGGCATTATCGTGACTGGTGGCAGGGCTGGTGGTGATAAGGAGCAGGGCGGTAGCTCTGCTAGCTGCTGTAAGAGCAGCTGGGTATCGCCAATGAGCTGTTGATACTGCTGCCATCGGGGGGATAACCCGAGCACCACTCCACTGATAAGTAGGCTACTACTGAGCAGCAGCAAAAACCACTGTTGGACTACCGGCCAGTGAGCTGGCTGATACCAGCTAGAGAACAGCTGCGTCATCATCGATCCTCCAACCAAGAGCCCTGTAAGCAGAACTGTATCATCGCCTGCTGACTCTCTTCGGTTGTTGCCTGAGAGAGCTGTAACGGTGGGATCAGCGGGTCATGGTGTAGCGTTTCGATGAACTCTGCTAATACGGAGTAGCTCAGCGCACTTCCTTGTAGTGTCAGCCGTGGAGGCTGCCAGTGCCATCGCTGTAAGTAGATGCCAGCTGGGATCAGTCTGGACAGCTGTTCTAACAGTTGTAGGGGTTGTTGATAGCGTTGCCACTGTTGGTCGCTCTCTAATCGTAGTGCCTGGATGGCAGCCTGTTGGGCTTGCTGCTGCTGGGATTGCTGATGAGCCAACTGCCAACGCTGTTGCTGCTGCTGGATCAGATGATGCAGCAGCCAGTCAGCCCCGATACTGAGGCTTAGGAGGCTGATCAATAGGGTTCCAGCCCGAACATTCCAAGCCCGGTATCGGCGCCGGGTGCTCGCTTGGCGCCAGGGGAGTAAGTTAACCCGCTCCACTTAGAGAGCGTCCTCGTGATGACGGGTGGCTAAACCACAGGCCACAGCAAACAGCTCTTGCCGGTCAGGCAGCGCAGGTAGGGGGGCTCTAAAATGGGCGAAGGGCCTCCAGAGGGCGCTTGGAGGATCTGCTGACGCTTGCATTAGCCCCTCCACCTCACCACTGAGTAGTAAGGCAGAAGGGGTCACCCCACACTGGGTGACACACCACTGGAGTGCTGCGGTAAATAGTGCAGCATCTGTTGGCAGGCTGCTAAACCGACAGGGTGTCCCCGGAGGACTTACCACGAGGCTACTGTCAGCCTGTAGATGTAGTAATAGTGCTTGCGGGGAGTGCTGTTGTTGACGTGCCAGGGCACGTAATACGCAGGGGGTGATCTCAATAATGCTAGGGGATAGGCGAGCCGCCCGTAGTGCTGCTAACCACTCTGCTACGATCGAGCGCCGTGCGACGGTAATGAGCAGTGGCTGGGCTACTCCTTCAGGGTGACAGAAGTCATAGGCCAGATCGTCCGCTGGCAATGGAAATAGCTTGGGCAGCGATAGCTGAACTGCCCAGGCAGTCTGTGCTGGGGCGATGGCGGTGGGGAGGGTTAGCTGGGCTTGCAACACCAGCGCTGGCGGCAGTGCACACTGCAACCGATAACGGGATGGTAACTGCTGTTGCCAGGCCGCTAAGGTGGTGCTCAGGGCTTCAGGTTGCAGCAGCTGCGCCTCGCAGAAGGTGCCGAGTGGCAAAGGCTGCTGCCACCAGTGCATCAATTGCCAGCCGGTGGGATGACGCCGTGCTGCCACCGCGAGCAGCTGCTGCGGTTGGATCTCTAAGCCCACTTGCCACTCTGATCGCCACATTGTAAGGTCCCACAAAAATAGCGCTGCGTTCTAACGAGTTTTCTCTTTATACTACGATTTTTCTACAAGAACAGTGGCTAGGCCACTCGGTGTGAGTATTTTGCGGTGCGTTTCCTAAAAATTGGGGGCCTGATCCTCTTCATAGGCTTGCTAGTGGGTGCTAGTGTGCTGGGAGCTCTCTATGGGTTTATTATCCGAGAACTGCCCGATGTTGCCTCGCTCAAAGAGGTACAGTTGCAGACGCCATTGCATATTTATACGCTGGATGGCCAACAAATTGCGCAATTTGGAGAAAAGCAGCGCATTCCCTTGTCTCTAGAGCAGATCCCAGAGCGCTTAACCCAGGCATTTATTGCGATTGAGGATAACCGTTTCTATAGTCACTACGGGGTTGATCCCTTAGGGATTTTGCGAGCACTCTGGGTAGATATCACCTCAGGCAGCACTAAACAGGGGGGGAGTACCATCACCCAACAGTTGGCTCGTAACTTTTTCCTCGATTCAGAACGTCGTCTGCTGCGCAAAATTAAAGAGGTGATCTTGGCAGTGCAGCTAGAGAGGACCTTATCCAAAGAGAAAATTTTTGAACTCTATTTGAATAAAATTTATTTGGGTTACCGGGCTTACGGGGTTGGGGCCGCCGCGCAAGTCTATTTTGGTAAACAGGTCGATCAACTGGATTTAGGTGAGATGGCGTTGATTGCCGGGTTACCTAAAGCGCCTTCAACCCTGAACCCACTGCATTCGCTAACGCGCGCTACTCAACGGCGGAACTTGGTGCTAGCGCGTATGTTAGAGCGGGGTTATATCAATACCGAGGAGTATCAACAGAGTAGCCAACAGCCCCTGGTTGCTCGCTATCATCGGGTGAATAACCTCGTTGATGCACCGCATTTAGCGGAAATGGTTCGCCAAGAGATGGTCAGCCGCTTTGGGGAAGCGGCCTATACGGATGGTTATCGGGTGTATACCACTTTGACCGCTGAGCGGCAAACTCAGGCTCAGCAGGCGCTGCGGAATAACCTATTCGCTTATGACCGGCGCCATGGTTACCGTGGTCCCACTGCCGTGCTCTGGGATCCCCTGGCTCCCGCCTGGGATCTCCGCACTATTCAAGCGTATTTGCAGACGCAACCCACTTATGGTCCCCTGCTAGCGGCAGTGATTGTGAACGTTCATGCTCTCAGCGCTGAAGCTTGCCTTGCCGATGGTTCTCACATCACCCTGCCCTGGAGCGTCCTGCGCTGGGCGCACCCCTTTATTGAACAGGGCGACAGACCACAAGAGGCCAGTGCGGTGGTGGCTGTTGGCCAACAGGTGTGGGTTTTACTGCAAGCGGGGCAGTGGTGGTTGGCTCAGATCCCTGAAGTGGAGTCGGCTTTGGTCGCGATGCATCCGGATACGGGTGCTATTCAAGCGTTGGTCGGTGGGTTTAATTTTTCCAAAAGTGCGTTTAATCGAGCGACGCAATCCATTCGACAAATGGGGTCGACGATCAAGCCATTTATTTATGCTGCCGCTTTAGAAAAGGGACTGACTTTAGCCACGCTACTGAACGATCTACCGATTACTCGTTGGAATGTCAACGCTGGTAAAGAGTGGCGACCTAAGAATGTCACGCCGGTATATGATGGCCCTCTACGGTTGCGGGTCGGTTTAGCGCGCTCGAAAAATGTGATGGTAGTCCGGGCCTTACGGGCGATTGGTGTTGGCTTTGCAGCTGACTATATTGAGCGCTTTGGGTTTCCGAAAGCGACGATTACCCGGATGGAGTCGTTAGCCTTAGGTGCCATGGTGGCGACACCGCTGCAAGTCGTGCGCAGTTATGCGGTGTTCGCCAATGGTGGTTATCTGGTTGATCCCTATTTTATTGATAGAATAGAGGATGCCCAAGGTCATCTCAGGTATCAGGCCAATCCTAAAGTTGCCTGCAAAAGCGGAGAGCAACCGGTGATGTATGATTCGCCCACCAAGGCTGAGGTGCTGCTGCAGGCAGAGCTGGAAGTGCCCCAAGCGGGACCGGAGGCGCTGCCTAGTCATGATGAGACCCTGAGTAGCGTGCTGCCCCTACCACAGATTGACTGGCTTTCTACCCCGTTCAGCGAGGAGATAGCAGCGGAAAGCCCAGTGCCTTGCTACGCCCCGCATATTATCAGTACCCCGATAGCTTTTCTGATCAAAGATGCTTTAATCAGTGCTATTTGGGGCGAACCGCAGGGTCACTGGCTGGGTACTGGTTGGCGTGCCCGCTCGGTACTTAAACGGCGGGATATTGGCGGCAAAACCGGAACGACTAATGATGCTAAGGATGCTTGGTTCACCGGCTTTGGTCCTGAATTAGTTACCGGTGTTTGGATGGGTTTTGATGATTATCAGCGTGATTTAGGGAAGGTCCAGCCAGAGCTCTCCTCTGAATCAAAATCACCACCCATCTTGGAAGGGGGATCCCGCAGCGTGCAGCCTGCTTGGAATGAGTTTATGAAGCAAGCGTTGGCGGCTCAACCTGAACAGCCTCATGAAATTCCTGATGGTATTAGTAGTGCCTTGATCGATATGAAAAGCGGCCAACGAGTAGAGGAACCCGGCCCTGGCATCCGGCTAGAGTATTTTATTCCCGGCAGCGAGCCGACGCCTAAAACAGAACCGGAAAGAGGCACCCTAGTGCTGGAAGGAGATGAAGCGCAAGAGCTGTTTTAACTCAATAACTTTACTGAATGATCAAATAATATCGTATATATTAATATATTAATGTTAATTTAATAACTATAGATGTTAAAATATCCAGTAGTTTCTCTACTGGGAGTCCTTACAGTGCCAGATATGACTGGATCACATCAATATCATTCTATCTATCCAACACCTAGACAGTCGCCGATGGACCCGGATACTGGATTCGAAAGAAGCATAAACAGCCTGACGCCTTATGACGTAGAGGAAGCCTGCACCTGCCACTGTATTCAAGCAATCAGGGCAACAAGGCAACACAATCAACCGACACTGACAATACCAACGATCGCTCCTGAGCTGGAGGAGGAAGCCTATCCCTGTCACTGGATTCAAGCAGTCAGCGCAGTGAGGAGGCAGTACTGTTCATTGACGCAGTGGATTACCTCTAGAGTACTGTCGCTACCCCTCTTCAATAGAGATGGGACAGAAACTTTGAATCGTGGTCCACAACAACACAGTCGTCCTGCTCGTACTCTTTTACCACAGAATGAAAATTCCGATAGAGGGTCTATGAGCGCTGTTCAAGACGACAGCTTGCAGGATAGAAACCGATTACCTGCACAGCTCTCCAACACGACTATACCCCATGAGATGCCAGAAAGTTACCGCAGTTTTATAGTCAGCGAACGCTTACCTAATTCAGTTAATGGGTATCCGCATAGTCAGACCTATGGAGAAACCTTATTGAACAATGGCGATAATATATTGTGTTCACCGGTCACGACACTAATGATTCCTTATGAACAGACTTGTATATTTGCTCCAAATAGAATTTTAGAAAAAATATTTACGAATAGTCAGTGGGGTAGACTGTTACTCGACAAAAATTCGAGTATGACTCAAAATTTTTTGGAATTTCTACAACAATTAGCCCTACATCATAGACTCTATCCTCAAGAAAAATTAGTGGATCGATTAGAGATAGTCTACAAAACTGTAAAAAAAGATCAAAAATTATGGGATGAAGTTCTTATGGAAGCAGAAGAGGGTTCTTCAACCTGCGAAGATCGTGCATTACACTACTTTCATTCTATAGAGAATCGCTGCTTGATCTATCGCTTGCTCAATGGGCAACCGGTAGAGGATAAAAAGATGTTTGAGGTCATGCGATCGCTCTATCGACGAGAAAAACTGCAGGAAAGGGTTACCCAACTCATTGCACAGGAAGGGAGCAGATTATTCTCTGTCAATCGACAGACTGTAAAACATATTGATGAAATAGAAGTGCAATTGTACTTTGCAACCAGATTGAAAGATCAGCTTGGATTGCCTGGAGAAGATATACATATGCGTTTTACAGAAATTGGCAAAGTCCGTGATCAATTTTTAGAACAAGTGGCTGAGAGTATATTTGAGAATGAGCAGACTGAACCCTCTAAATTGAGAGATTACATTGCCAATAATCGTTATTGGCAGGAATACGTAAAGAAAAAATGCTGTGGTGAATTTGCGGATTTTTTAGAAAATAATTTACTTCTTCAGGGGCAGCTGGATGCAAAATCAGAAACGGGTGAAATCAGTAGCCAGGAGTATCTAAAAAAGAGTGATGAGCTGATGAAAAATTATCAAGATGCCTGCGATGATCTGGTTAAAAATAGATCAAAAGACATTTTACAGGCACTGTGCTAGAAAAGGGATCTGCCACTGCATGAGTGTCCCCCTTGTTTTCAAAGGTAACGACTGAAAACAAGGGGGGACACGGCGGTGAGTCGTTTTTTGTTATTTATTGTTAAGTTAGATCAAGCGTTAACCGAGGAGAGCTGGCTTAATACAGGGTAATGGCCAATCCCATAAAAATAATCAATCCTACGTAACGATTGTTCATAAATGCCTTAAAATCGTGATCTCGTTGCTGCTGCCTTAGCAAAGTGTATTGGTACACAAATAAACCTATAGTCACCAATAGCCCCATATAAAAAGCGCTGCCACAGTGGTTAAGCCAACCGACGACTCCCAGTAACCCGAGCATGGTCATTTGTAAAAGCGCTATCATCAAGGGGCTCGTGCCTCCCCAGAGGATCGCCGTCGATTTGACGCCGATTTTTAGATCATCATCACGATCAACCAGTGCATACTGGGTATCATAGGCCGTCACCCAGCAGAGGGTCGCTAGCAGCAATAGCCAACAGGTCGGTGGTAGCTGATGAGTCACTGCAGAAAAGACCATAGGCACTGACCAAGCAAACGCTAGGCCAAGGAGTAGTTGCGGCAGTGCCGTAAACCGCTTGGCCCAGGGATACAGTCCAGTGAGCAATAGGGCTATACCCGAAAGTAGAATTGTTTTTCGGTTAAAAGCCAGCAGCAGTAACCCGGCAACGATCAGCAACCCTAAAAAAAGTAGCAGACACTCCCGTTCACTCACGTCACCCTGTGGCAACGGGCGCCCACGAGTACGCTGCACTAACCCATCAATAGCGCGATCGGCATAATCATTGATTACACAGCCAGCGGCGCGCATCAGGAAGACTCCAACGGTAAACAGGGCCAACCAGCGCACGGGTGGCACTCCACCCGCCGCTAGCCAGAGTGCCCAGAGCGTTGGCCACAATAGCAGCCAGAAGCCGATGGGGCGATCAAGCCGCATCAGGCGTCGATAGGCGTTAAGTTTGTCTGCGGTCATTCAGTCAAGGTTTGATGGGTGGTTGGTGTGATCCATTACAGCATGACCCACAGCAAATAACTGTTCAAGGCGACCACGATGATAACAATCAAGCGGCCCATCATTCGGGTAATCGTGCCATTGACTAATTCGCCCATCAGCGAGGCATCTTCGGTAAATAGCAGTAGTGGAAACAGCGCTAAGGGGATCCCAAAGCTAAGCAGCACTTGACTGAATAGTAAGATCTGCGTGGTATTCATGCCCACTAGGATAACAATAAAAGAGGGTAGCATCGTGACTAAGCGACGTACCCAGAGTGGAATATAGAAATGCACAAATCCCTGCATCACCACCTGCCCGGCTAAGGTGCCTACAATGGTCGAAGAGAGACCAGCTGCAATGAGACTGAGACCGAAGATGGTGGCAGCTGCTTGTCCTAGCAGCGGTTGTAGCGTCACATAAGCCTCCTCAATCTCCACCACCTCGGTATGCCCAGAGAAGTGAAAGACCGCTGCGGCCATGGTGATAATCGCTAGATTCACAAAGCCGGCAATCGTCATGGCTACCGCGACATCAACCCGGGTCGTATGGTAACGGATCAGTTTGCTGTCTAGGCTCGCTTGCTGCGTCAATGAGGAGTGTAGGTAGATCACATGCGGCATGACCGTAGCCCCCAAGATAGCAGTCGCCAGATAGATAGCTTCCTTATCAGGCAAGCTGGGAAACAGTGCCCCCTCAGCGAAGGCCCTCAGCTCAGGTTGCGAGAACAATAGCTCTATCAGATAGGCCGCTGCAACAAACAGCAGCAAGCTGCCAATAATGATCTCTAACGGTTTCTGGCCATATTTTTGCAGCGTTAAAATCAAATAGGTGGCAACTCCGGTCAGCAGGGCGCCTTGGAGTAGAGTGACATTCAACAGCAGCTTGAAGCCGATGGCCGCCCCAATAAACTCTGCTAAGTCGGTGGCCATGGCAATGATCTCCGCCTGAACCCAGTAGAACCACACCAGCGGCTTCGGAAAGCGGTCACGAATATGTTCAGCCAGATTCTTCCCAGTCGCAATCCCCAGTTTGGCTGATAGTAACTGGATCAGCATCGCCATCACGTTAGCCCACACCACAACCCACAGCAGTTGGTAGCCAAAGAGTGATCCCGCTTGGATATTGGTGACGAAATTGCCCGGATCAATGTAGCCAATAGCGGCAATAAACGCTGGTCCCATCAGGGATAGCTTAGTTTTTCCCAACATAAAAGTGTTCTGGCCTCTGGTTAATAACAGGCTTTCTCTCTAGAATAGCGTGATCCAGGTGCTTTTCACTAGATTTATTGTCAGGGTCATGCTGCGCTGCCTCAGCGCTAGGTAGCGCGAAGCCCATTAGGTTTTGTTGGCGTTTAACTGGCTACTACCGTGCTTTGAATGATAACATTGGCGCTGAATCACAGGATAGCTATAAACCATCGCTGGTTAACAGCTTTAAGGAGGTCTGTGCGGCAGACAATGTACAGCTCATGCTCTTGTTGATTGATAATTATGACTCCTTTACTTACAATCTCTATCAGTATTTGCGTGAATTAGCCTGTGAGGTAGTCGTCTATCGCAACGATGCTGTAACGTTAAAGGATATCGAGCGTTTAGCCCCGACCCATCTCGTGATCTCTCCCGGTCCAGGTGCGCCGCAAACAGCAGGAATTTCGCTGGCGGCTATCAGCCACTTTAGTGGTCGGCTGCCGATATTGGGGGTCTGCTTAGGCCATCAGGCGCTGGGAGAGGCCTTCGGGGCAGAGGTTAGGCCTGCTCGGCAGGTGATGCACGGGAAAACCTCTCTCATTAATCACCATAACAGCGGTTTATTCCGGGGATTAAACAATCCCTTAAGAGTGACCCGTTATCATTCGTTGATCTTGCACCCACCGAGGTTGCCGGCCTGTTTGAAGATAACTGCCTGGCATGAACGGCCTGGTGAGGCTGATGAAATTATGGGGATCGCCCATCGGACGTTACCGTTATTTGGCGTACAGTTTCATCCTGAAAGTATTTTGACTGAACAGGGTCACCAGCTACTGGATAATTTTTTACGCTGCTCAGTGTAAAGTATAAAGAGAGGGCTAAGGCTCAAGGTGGAGTATTAGTGAAGGCGATTAATCCAACCCAAACCGCCGCCTGGCAGGCCTTGCAGCAGCATTATCAGGCCATCAAGCGCGTTCATTTACGTGAACTGTTTGCTGCCGATGGCCAGCGTTTTAACCGTTTCTCTTGTCGATTGTCTGATCAGCTATTGTTGGATTACTCTAAAAACCTAATCACTGAAGAGACGTTAGCCACATTATTGCAGTTGGCGGAAGAGACTCAGTTGACGGTAGCCATTCAAGCGTTGTTGAAGGGTGAAAAAATCAATCGTACCGAAGATCGAGCTGCCTTACATCTGGCGCTACGTAACCGCGATAACCTGCCGATGTTAGTGGGTGGCCAGGCAGTGATGCCTCAAGTTAATGCGGTTTTAGCAAAAATGGAGCGCTTTTGTAATCAAGTGATCGAAGGCGATTGGCGAGGGTATAGTGGTTTAGCTATCACTGATGTAGTGACAATAGGCATCGGAGGCTCCCATTTAGGGGCCTGGATGGTACTCCAAGCGCTAGCACCCTATAGAAATCACCTCAAGTGCCACTTTATCGCTAATGTAGATGGTGGGGAGGTGAGTGAGATCTTAAAAAGCCTTAATCCAGCCACCACACTCGTGCTGATCTCCTCAAAAAGTTTCACGACATCGGAGACCATGACCAATGCGTTGACGGTCCGGCGGTGGTTTTTAACGAGTCTCCGTGATCCAGCACAATTACGACCACATTTTGTGGCGCTCTCGGCCAATGCTGCGGCTGTCGCCGCCTTTGGGATTGATCGGGAGCAGCTTTTTGAAATTTGGGATTGGGTCGGTGGGCGTTTTTCACTGTGGTCTGCGATAGGGCTACCGATAGCCCTCTCTATTGGCTTTAAAGCGTTTGAACAGCTGCTCAGTGGCGCACAGAGCATGGATCGTCATTTTGTAACCGCCCCCTTTAGAGAGAATCTACCCGTTATTCTAGCGCTACTGAGTATCTGGTATGGTAATTTTTGGGGTGCTGAAACTGAAGCGGTTTTACCCTATGATTACCGTTTACAGGGGCTGAGTGCCTACCTGCAACAAGCTAACATGGAATCCAATGGTAAATCGGTCGATCGTCAAGGGCTTCCGGTCAACTATCAAACGGCGCCGATCATCTGGGGAGAAACAGGAACCAATGGTCAGCACGCCTTCTACCAGCTGCTTCACCAAGGAACCCATCTGATCCCATGTGACTTTATCGCGATTGCCGAGCCACACCATCCCCTGGTGAATCATCATGAGCAGCTGTTGGCAAACTGCTTTGCTCAGACCCAGGCCTTAGCTTTCGGTAAAACCGCAGAGGAGATCACAATAGCGTTAGCGGCGGCCCCAGAGGAGATACAGATCACCGAGCGGGATCGGTTACCCTTTAAAGTATTTCGGGGTAACAACCCGAGTAATACCTTACTACTGCGCCAACTGACTCCAAACAACTTGGGTTTATTAATCTCTCTGTATGAGCATAAAATTTTTGCTCAAGGCGCTATATTGAATCTGTTTAGTTTTGATCAATGGGGTGTAGAATTAGGCAAACAGCTCGCTCAGTGCTTGCAACCACTGTTGCGCAAACAAGCTGTCAGCGCTTCGATAGACAGTTCAACACAGGGTTTGATCAACTATTTTCAAACCTGGAACGTTCAGCATGGCAGTCGGTGATCAGTTCGCAAGCAGCCTACCCATTATAGAGACTATTGGACGATAATGATTGGACCAAGCGTTCAGCAGAGGCAACCACCGATCAACAGGAGGGGAGGGGCATGGTCACGAAAAAGCTAAGTGCCGCCGCTCGGCTTCAGGAAACACTGCTCATAGCAGCGACGCTGTTTAGCCTCTATACCGCCCTCGCGCTATTTAGTTTTGATGCTAGAGATCCTAGCTGGCTGCATGCTGTGCAGGCCACTGCTGCTTATAATTTTGCTGGGCCTGTGGGGGCTTGGTTAGCGGATACGTTGTTTTTTATCTTTGGGCTACTAGCCTATGTTATCCCGCTCATGGTGCTTAGTTTTACGACTATTAGCTTGTATCGGCAACGTGAAGGATTACCTAGTTCCCATTTATTGTTGGTATTACGACTATCCGGGGCAGTAGTGCTGCTGTTAACCACCTGTGGTTTGGCGGCGATGATGGTCGCTGGCATTGCTCATTTTCCCGCCGGAGCAGGCGGTCTCATAGGGTCACTATTGATACAAGGGATGTTGCCATGGTGTAGTCGTTTAGGGACCCTGTTAATTTTGTTGTGCTGTTGGGCTATCGGTTTTACGCTATTGACTGGTTGCTCTTGGCTGTCACTGATACAGTGGATTTGGGAGCGTGTACGTCGCCTCATCCGAGGGTGTAGCGGTTGGCTAGGGGTTGGTTATTCATTACTAAAAGCGCCCTGGGCTGTAGCACAGCCGCCGGCACTGACTGAGCCACAGCTTTCAGAAGCGTCAATCCTATTACCGGTAATGCTCGATCCACACCAGGATAGAGGAGCCCGCTGCCGAAAGGTTCCGGAATGGGTGCCAGAGGTTTTCGAGCCTGTCAGGCCCCTGGATCGTGTTGAGGCTCCGATGGCTAAAGAGATCATCGCTAGTCGGTTATCAAGCACACCAACCCAGCCAGCTGGCACTCACCCGCCAATAGCAGACAGCGATCATTCTACGCTATCGCGACTGCCGGCCTTGGATCTACTGACCTTACCGACCCAGAAAGCACCGCCGACCGAATTACAGCAGGCCGATCTACAACAGATTGCTCAAGCGATCGAGGCCCGTTTAGCCGATTATCGAGTATCCGCCGAGGTGGTGGGGATCTCTCCGGGACCGGTGATCACCCGCTACGAATTGCGTTTAGCCCCGGGGATTAAGGCGGCACGTATCTCCACGCTTGCGCGTGATTTGGCACGCTCCCTATCGGTGGTGGCCGTGCGGGTTGTAGAGGTGATCCCAGGGAAACCCTATGTGGGTTTAGAGCTGCCGAATAAACAGCGACAAACGGTTTATCTACGGGAAGTGCTGGATAGCGATGTCTTTAAGAAAGCCAGCTCTCCTCTCAGCATTGTCTTAGGTAAAGATATCTCAGGCCTTCCACTAGTAGCGGATTTAGCCAAGATGCCTCATCTGTTGGTGGCAGGGACCACGGGATCGGGTAAATCGGTGGGGGTCAATGCGATGATCCTCAGTATGCTATATAAAGCGACACCGGATGAGGTGCGCTTTATTATGATTGATCCCAAAATGTTGGAGCTGTCGGTCTATGAGGGGATCCCGCATCTGCTGACCGAAGTGGTCACTGATATGAAGGATGCGGCGAATGCATTACGCTGGTGTGTGAATGAAATGGAGCGCCGCTATAAGTTAATGTCGCTCCTGGGGGTACGCCATATTGGCGGTTATAATGAACGGATTCAGCAGGCGGAGCAACGAGCAGAGCCGATTATCGATCCCTTGTGGCGCCGAGCAGAGTCAGGGGATGGTGAGGTCCCTTACTTAGGGAAGCTCCCCTATATTGTGGTGTTGGTCGATGAGTTTGCTGATCTGATGATGACGGTGGGTAAAAAGGTGGAGGAGCTGATTGCCCGTCTGGCGCAAAAAGCGCGTGCTGCCGGGATTCATCTAGTGTTGGCCACCCAGCGTCCCTCAGTAGATGTGATTACTGGCTTAATTAAAGCTAATATTCCAACGCGGATTGCCTTCACGGTATCGAGTAAAATTGACTCTAGGACTATTTTAGATCAAACCGGCGCGGAATCGCTGTTAGGGATGGGGGATATGCTCTATTTACCGCCGAATGCTTCGTTGCCATTACGTGCCCATGGTGCCTTTGTGCATGATCAGGAGGTGCATGCGGTGGTGCGGGATTGGAAAGCGCGAGGGCGACCGCAGTATATAGCGACTATCCTGACAGATCTAGAAAGCAGTGAAGGCAGCAGCAATAGCTTCGAGGCCAGCGATCAAGCCCTAGATCCGCTGTTTGATCAAGCGGTGGCCTTTGTGGCAGAGAGTCGTCGAGGCTCCATCTCCGGGGTGCAGCGTAAATTTAAAATTGGCTATAATCGAGCAGCACGCCTGATCGAACAGATGGAAGCCGAAGGGATTGTCACTGCTCCAGGACATAACGGTAACCGTGAAGTGCTGTTACCGGCCTCAATTCGGGAGTAATATAGATGGCCAAGCGAATTTATCTGCTATGGGCGATAGCGCTCTGGCTGCACTGGCTACCGGCGCTAGCGGATAGCGCCCACGAGCTGCAGCAGCGGCTCAGTCGGGTTAATCAGTTTTCGGCGCAGTTTGTGCAGACGGTGACAGACAAAGAGGGCCAAGCAGTACAAGAGAGTCAAGGTAGCGTGTGGTTGCAGCGACCAGACCGCTTTCGTTGGGAGATCTCTTCCCCAGAAGAGACGGTGGTTGTCAGTGATGGTCAAACCCTCTGGTTTTATACACCATTGGTGCAACAAGTGACCGCCACTCAGCTCAGTGCCGCCTTGGAAAACACCCCATTTTTACTGATTAGCAGCAATCAACCGGCTGATTGGCAACGCTACCAGATCCAACAGCAGGGAGATCTGTTTACCCTCATACCACGCCAGAAAAGTGCGGCAGTGCAGCGTTTTACTATCACGGTGACGCGCCAAGGGATCATTCAACAGTTTTCATTGCTGGAACCTGAGGGGCTCTGTAGTCAATTCATTTTGCAAAAAATGCAGCGCCGACTCATCCCACCTCAGCAATTCTCTTTTAAGCGCCCGCCCGGTGTGGCACTGGATGATCAGCGTTAGGGGAACCACTGGGAGTCAAAAAAAAGCGTCATTCACTGATAGCTTTTATAAAAAATATTTTTTTGAATGACCTGATTGGTTATTATAAAAAACGGTAGAGAAAAACTAAAATAAACGACAGGCTATAGAGTGATCACCATTAATAATGACGCTATTGGTGATAATTTTTATAATTTTGACTTCTATCGATAGTTGACCATATAACAATAGGTATTGATTTTTTACACCCATCAAAATTCAGGACAGCTAGCGTTCTAGTAGGATGGGTTAGGCGTTTGAGCAGGGTTCAAGCTAATGGGGTGACTTTAATAAGGCATTCAGTAACCATTTCAGGAGAACTGACTGATGGTGATTAATCATAGGCAATCTTCTTACCGTTTACAGCAAGGCGTTATGATCATCGAGGCGCTAGTGGTTATCTGCGTTTTGGTAAGCCTCATGAGCTTAGGAGCGAAATCTATCACGAAAAATGCTGAACGCACGGTGAACCAAGTAACCGCGCAGCAGCTGCAGCAGATCACACAAGCTGCACAGTACTATATACAGGACCACTACCTAGCGTTTAAAAACGATCCGAACTTAAAACTAGATTGGCAACAGTTGGTGGATGATGGTTATCTATCCAATCACCAACTAAGCAAGAATCACTATGGCCAAGCCTATGATTTTACCATCACCCAGCAGCAGGGGCTATTGCAGTTGCTCCTGACCACCCAAGGCGGCCACCCTATTAACGAGCAGTCACTGCGCCAGATTGCCGCCCTTGCGGGGAGCTCGGCTGGTTATGTCTCCGGGCTTGATCCAGGTAAAATTATTGGAAATCAACAGAGTTGGGTCCTTGCGGGAACCTCCCTGCCACCAGGCCATTTGGCGAGCTTAACCATCGTGAATGAACAAGAGGTGATGGATGCCGCCACCTTTCTTCGCCGTACGCCAGTAGCAGGTCATCCAGACTATAATACGATGCAGGCCGATTTAGAAATAGACAATCATCTGCTGAAGATAACAGATAGCAGCGCTCACGTTACACTATCTTCCAGAAAGATCACTTTACAGAATCCTATTGAAAGCGATAGTACTAAATTGATTACTTTAAATGTTGAAGGGAGTCCTGTGCTGACCCTAAAAGATACTTATAATCCATTCGGTGGAATTAATGGCGCACTGAGTAGTGACCGGCTGGAATTTATTCGTGATAGTGACGGAAATGAGATCAAATTAGACAATAGAGATACTTCAATAAGAATTAAAAATAAAGATAAAAATATTTATATAGAAGGCGCTAGACCAGAGATAATCCTGGAAGATAAAACGAAAACATGGTCAAGTGGAATCAAGCCTTCCGAGATTAGACTAGAGAGTCAGGCTAGCGGTAATAAATCTTATGTGGGCAATGATAAAATAGTATTAAGTAATAAATACAATAATAATACCATGTTAGATGCGAGTAATTTATCATTAAACAATCAAATAATGGTAGACAGAAGTTTTATTAAAATACCTTTTTATGCTATTAATGATGTTAGAAATCCATATGACATACAAGCGGTTGTATAATATCAAGTAGGATGTGATGGTACAACAACAGATTTGATTGGTCGTTTATTTGTTGTTGGTGATGGTAGATCTTATGCTAAATATGTGTGCATATGTGTTTGGAGGCCGAGTAACAAGTATCATTCCTATATTATCATTAATCAGAATGAAGCTGCTCCTAAAACCAATTGGTAATGGCTCATCCTCACTGACGGTGCATCGTCAGACGAACGAACATTTTGCACCATTCGTCAACAGGAACACCCCACAAGTGCCCTGGCTGAACTCCACAGTCAGGGTGTTAACCAGGTTGGTCAGAGAGCTTGCGGCGCTGCCCTATGATACGGTCTGTTTCACAATACTGCTAAAGGTATCGGCTTGTAATGCAGCGCCCCCCACCAACAGTCCATCAATATCCGGCATAGCGTAGAGTGCCTGGGCGTTGTGTGCGGTGACTGATCCACCATACAGCAGTCGCACACTGGCCGCGATGTTGGCATCCTGCTGAGCAATCGATTCACGAATAAACTGGTGCACGGCTTGTGCCTGCTCTGGGGTTGCTGATTGACCGCTGCCAATCGCCCAGAGGGGTTCATAGGCGATCACGCACCCTTGAAAAGCAGAGATCCCGGATTGTTGCAGTATGGCATCTAATTGGGCAGTGCAGACCGCTTGTGTGGCTCCCTCAGTGCGTTGAGCGGCCGTTTCTCCAATACAGAGCACTGGGGTTAAGCCAGCCCGCTTGACACAGGCAAACTTTTCCGCGATCAGCGCGTTACTCTCCTGATGGTAGGCACGCCGCTCCGAATGGCCAATGATCACATAGGTCACTTGGAACTCTTGCAACATGCTAGCCGAAATTTCACCTGTAAAGGCGCCCTGAGCATGGTTGTCAACATTTTGAGCCGCTAAAGCGATCAACCCCTCTTGGCCCAATAAGGCAGCCGCTTGGTCCAAATAGAGGCATGGCGGTGCAACCGCCACGTCACACTGGTGATGGTAGGGCACTAGGCTCCTTTGCAGTTCACCCAGCAACGCTGCAACCAGCTGTTTACTCCCATTCAATTTCCAATTGCCGATGACCAGAGGGGATCGCATAGCGGTGCTCCAATAATAAGGGTTGATAGTCAGGCAGGGACGAGGCTCGGTTTACCAATAGCGCTCGCTGGTAATATGGCCTGGCTGACGGCGCAGATGTTTATGCATTCCTCGACTGATTTGTAGCAGCTGCTGAGTATCACGGACCATATCAGGGTTACCACACAGCATGACATGGCTCTCTCCAGCCTGTAAGCGAGCGTCAACCGCAGCTTCCAAACTGCCATTGGCGATCAGCTTAGGGAGACGACCCTGTAGTGCCCCCGGGTGTGCTTCACGACTCACTACCGCTTGACAACGTAATTGCGCCCCATAGTGCTGCTGTAACTGCTGCATCAGCGGCCAGTAACTGAGATCACGTGCATAGCGCACCCCATGGACTAAGATAATTTTCTGAAAGCGGGTCAAGCCCTCCCCTGCCTGCAAGATAGAGAGGTAGGGGCCAATCGCGGTACCGGTTGCCAACAGCCAGAGGGTCGCGCATGAGGGAACCTCATCGAGTACAAAATGGCCTGACGCTTTAGGGGTGATGAGCAGTTTATCGTGTGGTTTAAGCGCCTGGAGTAGCGTGCTCAACTTGCCTGGTGACACCCGGACCAGATAGAACTCAAGTCTGGGATCTTGAGGCGCATTGACATAGGAGTAGGCCCGTTGGTGGCGTACCCCATCGGCTTCTATCCCGAGTTTAACAAATTGCCCGGCGGCAAAGGGGGCTACTTCAGCGGCTAGACGAATACTAAATAGGGTGTCGTGCCAGTGCTTGACCGTGATCACTGACGCTTCTATCCACTCGCTCACGCCCATCTCCTCAGAGTGAATGAAAGGGGCACGATAGCGCAGCTGGCAGTAAAAATCTAGACAGGGATCGGGGTTTTAATCGGCAAACTGGACCTAGGATAGGTTGAGGGTTCACTGTCATTGATTGAAATCTAAGAGCAAGATCAGTTTTTTATCCTGTAGAGCCGCTTCGTAGGCTTTGGTTTGCCAATGCCACCTCAACACCTCTCACTGCAGACACGCTAATGCTTCATCTGAAAGTTGGGTGGTTTTTTTAATAACCTCAAGATCAATACCCGCAGCCAATAGGTTCTTAGCAATCTCAAGGGTTTTGTCCTGCCTGCCTTCCTGCCTACCTTCCTGCCTCCCTCTCATGAGTCCTTTATCCTCAGCCGCAGCTAACATAGCCTTGTGATCACGAACACGCTTGAGCTCCTGCTCGTAAGCTAGATACTCCGGTTCACTCCAATAGTGCTGATCCAGCGCCTGATAGGCCTCTTCCAAAATCGGATGGTGACCGATAATTCGCTTTAAATCAGACTCATGGGTCTGTGGTGCGTACTTAAAAAAGTAGCACCAGCGCTCTAACATCCCCTCTAGCTTATCCTCAGGACCTTTTTTGAATTTGGGTAGCTCGATAAAAGTAAACGAAAAATCCTTCAAATCATGCTCATAGCTCTCTTTATCTAAGAGGATATGATCTGATTTATACGCTCTCTTTTCTGGGAATATAATGCAGTCAGCGATGGCGATAAAAATAATTTCTTTTAAATTATGGTATTCATCACCGACATTCGCCTGATGCCCATAAGCTTTTGCAGCGTAGTACTGGGCTCGTTGCTCAAATCCTTTGGTTTTGGCCACTTGCATTTCTATAATGTACTGAATTCCCTGTTTATCTCGACAGAGTACATCGACGATACTCTGTTTCTTCACCGCTATTTCAGGATCTTGAACGGTTTTTAAAAACTCCACTGCCTCAATTTTTTTCTCCCCTTTAAAATCAAGGATATCATTGATAAAATGAATCAAAATGTTTTTGTGTTTCTCACTACCAAAGATTTTTTTGAAGGCAACGTCATTTTTCGGGTCTAGAAACTTAACAAACATAAGAAAGTTCTCTGTTAGGACATTAAAGTCAGTGTAACACGCTCAAGCGATTCCATAATCTGTTCCGGGAGCTGATGACTGTCATAGCCTTTATCAGCGACTAAAACACCTGATACTGGTCACTGTTCAATCAGAGCTGGCGCAGCCGACACAGCATTGATTTCACCCCCAGTCATTTCAAAAGCAATAGGCAAGCCGTCAACAGCCGCTAGATCAGCCGCGAGAACTGCAGCTGCTTGGCTTGTGGGCGTGAGTAGCGATCGAAACAGAGGCAGATCTGACGGATCAGTAGCCGACCTTCGGGGGTCACCGTCAGGGTGTGGGGTTGCAGATCGACTAACCCATCTGCCGCCAGCGCGGCTAATAGGGCCAGCTCAGTCGCAAAATAGTCTGCAAAACAGAGCCCATACTCCTGTTCGATACTGGCTATATCCAGTATAAAGTGGCAAATCAATGTTTGAATGATCGCTCGACGTAAACAGTCATCAGCAGACAGGGTAAAGCCGCGCCATAGGGCATGGCCCTCTGTGTTCACTTGGGTTTCATAGGTGGCTAAACCCTTTTGATTTTGCGCATAGGTGTCCCCCAGCGCACTGATCGCGGAGACGCCCAGTCCCAAAAGTTCGCAATCCTTATGAGTAGTATAGCCTTGAAAATTGCGCTGCAATTGCCCTATCTGTTGTGCCTTGAAGAGTTCATCGTCCGGTTTTGCAAAATGGTCCATGCCAATTAATTGATAACCTGCTCCCAGCAACTGCGCAATACTTTGTTGTAGAATCAGCCATTTCTCCTGGGCACTCGGGAGATCGCTCTCTTTTATTTTATGCTGTCCTGGGAAGCGATCGGGCAGATGGGCATAATTAAATAGACTGAGACGGTCGGGATCCCAGGCAATAATTCGTTGCAGGGTGTGGAAAAAGCTGGCGGGGGTCTGTTGAGGCAGGCCATAGATCAGATCCAGGTGGATGGAACGAAACCCAACAGCACGGGCGCGCTGGATGAGCGCCGCGATGAAAGCTTCATCTTGTTCGCGATTAATTAGGCGCTGCACCAGGGGATCTAAATCTTGTACACCGATACTGAGCCGATTAAACCCGTTAGCAACCAGGTGGTCTAGGAGATCCAAGGTGATACGGCGCGGATCTAATTCAATTGAGCACTCTGCCTCCTCAGTAAAGTGGAATGCTTGACGCAGGCAATAGACTAATCGACTGATCTGTTCTGAATTCAGCACAGTCGGGGTGCCGCCGCCCCAGTGCAGTTGAGTCACCCGTCGCCCACTAAACAGTGGGGCTGTGTGTTGGATCTCTTGTTCTAACGTGGCTAAATACTGGGTTACTTTGGAGGCTTGGCGAGTGATAATCTTATTACAAGCACAGAAGTAGCAGAGTTGATGGCAAAAAGGCAGATGCACATAGAGCGATAGCGGCCGTTCGGGGTAGCGACCGGCTGCCTGGCAAAAGGCCTGATGGTGGTACGCCTCAGTAAATTCTATTGCCGTAGGATAAGAGGTATAGCGTGGTGCTGAATGGCGATCGTACTTCTGGATTAACGCGGTCTCCCAGCGCACGGTTGATTGAGACATAGGCACTCCATTCATCACTTCACCAGATTATACGCAAGAGCATACCGATGACGCTAGGGAGAACGAACCTCCTAGGGATAGAGTATGATCCATCCAGTGCCCTTTACCTAGGAGAGTTCGTCGTTCTGTTTAGCTTCCATATAGATAGTTTTACAAGGGTTATCTGCTGAATGCTAACCTAATTGTTGATCTGAAATCTTGGTACTCTTCCTCATGGATGGTTATGTTAGGATTTTCACCACAATAGGGAATTTTCTCGATAAAATTCGCCCCCCAATCATGATAAACCACTACCCAAAACCTCAACTACCCCTAGGTAGGGTAAGCTAACTTGGCAGTGCCAATCACTCCCTAGATCACACCCAGAGATTACTTTTTTTAGATAAGGATGAATACCGTTGATGACCACAATCAATTACCACAACGCGCGCTTTATCACGAGTGCTGCTGAGGTCCATCAATTACCCCAGCAGTCGGGGCGTGAAGTCGCCTTAGTGGGACGCTCAAATGCCGGTAAGTCGAGTGCCCTGAATCGTCTTACCGGGCAAAAAAAATTGGCGCGAACCAGCAAACTGCCTGGTAGAACCCGCTTGATCAACCTGTTTCAGGTGGCGGAGCAGGCCTATTTAGTGGATTTACCAGGTTATGGCTATGCTGAAGTCCCCGATAGCGTTAAAAAAATTTGGCAACAGACCCTGATGAGCTATCTGCATCAGCGCCGGCAGTTACAGGGTGTGGTGTTATTAATGGACTGCCGTCACCCCCTAAAACCACTGGATCAGCAGATGATTCAGTGGGCAGTTAGTCGGCCCCTGCCGCTGCTGATTGTATTAACCAAAAAAGATAAGCTCACTCAAAGTGCTTACCAGAAACAGGAGTATAGCGTTCGTCAGGCACTGCTAGCCTTCAAAGGGGATATTGAGATCATGGGTTTTTCGGCTTTAAAAGGCTGGGGGGTTGAGTGGCTTCAACAGCAGCTGGATCGCTGGTTATTAAACCAGTAGCACGCAGTGAGGCGTTCAAGGGAACCGCATTTTTTATTGTAAATTCGCTTGCGTTGCTTGAAGTTAAGGGTATAATTTGCCGCTCTGCCAGGTTGGGTGGCGAAAAGCACCCATTAGCCTTCAGATTTAGCGAAGCCGCTAACCAGCAGCGATCGTAAATGTACCGAAAGTTCTCGATAGGAGAACACTGTTTGATTTCTCTCCGTTGTGTGTTGTCTAGCAGGATGGAGGTTTTTTTTTTTGCTTTAAATGATTGGAGCGTTGGTCTCATGCAGAACCAAAGGACCCGTATACGTATTCGCTTAAAGGCATTCGATCACCGCCTCATCGATCAGTCCACTGCACAGATCGTTAGAACGGCTAAAAGTACCGGAGCACAGGTGCGTGGCCCCATTCCTCTGCCCACGTGTATCGACCGTTTTACCATATTGATTTCGCCCCATGCGAATAAAGATGCCCGTGATCAGTATGAAACCCGTACCCACAAACGCCTCATTGATATCGTTGAACCGACTGAAAAAACTGTGGATGCCCTGATGCGCTTAGATTTAGCTGCAGGCGTGGATGTGCAGATCAGCTTACGTCAGTCGGGGCCTTCCGTACGATAAAGCTTAAAAAGGTTAAAAAAAATGATTGGTTTGATCGGCCGTAAAGTTGGCATGACCCGTATCTTCACCGAAGAAGGTGTTTCCATCCCGGTGACGGTGATTGAAATCGAAGCCAACCGGGTTACTCAGGTTAAAACAGTAAAAAATGATGGGTACTGCGCTATCCAAGTGACCACTGGTAGTAAAAAAGCTAGCCGACTCAATAAGCCAGAGGCGGGTCATTTTGCCAAAGTCAGCGTACCGGCAGGCCGTGGCCTGTGGGAATTCACCATGACCCCTGAAGCGAGCTTTGTCGTTGGTCAAGCGATCAGTGTTGAACAGTTTGCTAACGTCAAGAAAGTGGATGTCACGGGCACCTCTAAAGGAAAAGGGTTCGCCGGCGCTGTTAAGCGTTGGAATTTTCGTACCCAAGATATGTCGCACGGGAACTCTTTGTCACATCGAGCACCGGGATCCATTGGTCAAAACCAAACGCCAGGTCGTGTCTTTAAAGGTAAAAAAATGGCAGGTCATTTGGGTGCGGAGCGAGTCACGGTGCAGAGCTTGGAAATAGTACGTGTGGATGCTGAGAAAAACCTATTGTTGGTCAAGGGCGCGGTCCCCGGTGCAACTGGAGGAGACTTGATTGTGAAACCGGCTGTCAAGGCGTAACCTCCGAGGAGATAGGAATGGAATTAGCAATACAAGATGCGCCTAATACTCTAAAGGTCGCTGAAACAATTTTTGCGCGTGATTTTAATGAAGCGCTCATACACCAAGTCTTCGTTGCCTATCAGGCGGGTGGACGCCAAGGAAGCCGAGCTCAGAAAAGCCGGTCTGAAGTGACTGGATCCACTAGGAAACCCTGGAAACAAAAAGGCAGTGGTCGCGCCCGGGCCGGTTCAGTTAAAAGCCCTTTATGGCGTTCTGGTGGGGTCACTTTTGCCGCCAAGCCTCAAAATTATGAGCAGAAAGTCAATAAAAAGATGTACCGCGGCGCCTTGCGGAGTATCCTCTCGGAGTTAGTGCGTCAAGGGCGCCTAGTGGTTGTGGAGGCCTTCACGGTAGAAGCACCAAAAACCAAGCTATTGGTGCAGAAACTCAAAGCAATGGCCTTAGACAACGTGCTCATCGTCACCAACGTGTTGGATAAAAATTTGCTGTTAGCCACTCGTAATTTAACGACAGTAGATGTTTTGGAGGTGGCAGCGCTCAATCCATTGAGCTTAATCACCTTTGATAAAGTGCTCATGACCACCGAAGCCGTCAGTCAACTTGAGGAACTATTAGCATGATCTCCGAAGAGCGTTTACTGAGGGTGTTACGTAGTCCGCATATCTCTGAAAAAGCGACTAGGGTTCATGAGAAAAACAACACCGTTATTTTTAAAGTTGCTAAAGAGGCCACTAAAGCGCAGATCAAAGCAGCGATTAAAAAGCTGTTTAGTACTGACGTGCAGTCTGTTCAGACTTTAATCGTCAAAGGAAAAGTCAAACGGCGTGGTGGTCGAGTAGGACGTTGTAGTGATTGGAAAAAAGCCTACGTGACCTTAAAAGCCGGTCAGTCCATAGCGTTGCCCGACGGTACGCAGTAAGTCGAAGGAATAGAACAAGATGGCTGTTATTAAATGTAAGCCGACCTCCCCAGGCCGCCGTCATATGGTTAAGGTCGTCAACCCTGAACTGCATAAGGGAAAGCCGCATGCGCCGTTACTGCAAAAAAAGAGTAATACCGGCGGCCGTAACAACCATGGACGGATCACCACACGCCATATCGGTGGGGGACATAAAAAGCATTATCGTCTGATCGATTTTAAAAGAAATAAAGATGGCATTTCGGCGGTCGTTGAACGTCTGGAGTATGATCCCAATCGCTCGGCCAATATTGCGCTAGTGCTCTACAAAGATGGTGAACGTCGTTATGTCTTGGCCCCTAAAAATTTAAAGGCTGGATCACTCATTCAATCCGGCAATGATGCCCCTATCAAAATTGGTAATGCCTTGCCGATGCGCAATATCCCAGTTGGCAGCGTGGTCCACAATGTGGAAATGAAGCCAGGGAGAGGCGGGCAGTTAGCCCGATCAGCCGGTGCTTATGTACAGCTGGTCGCGCGTGAAAACGCTTACGTCACGTTGCGTTTGCGCTCAGGTGAGATGCGCAAGGTGTTGGCAGATTGCCGAGCCACGATTGGTGAAGTCGGCAATGCAGAGCATATGTTGCGTGAGCTGGGTAAAGCAGGGGCTAGTCGTTGGCGTGGTATTCGTCCGACCGTTCGCGGTACGGCAATGAATCCGGTGGATCACCCGCACGGTGGGGGGGAAGGTCGTAACTTTGGTAAACACCCCGTCACTCCCTGGGGTGTGCAGACTAAAGGTAAAAAGACCCGCCATAACAAGCGTACTGATAGCTATATCCTACGCCGCCGTAGTCAATAATTGTTTAATTTTAGAGGATAACGCATGCCACGTTCTCTCAAGAAAGGTCCCTACATTGACCTGCACTTGCTGAAGAAGGTAGAGAAAGCGGTGGAAAGCGGAGATAAAAAGCCGATTAAAACCTGGTCTCGTCGTTCGATGGTCATTCCACAAATGATTGGTTTAACGATAGCTACCCACAACGGTCGCCAGCATGTGCCGGTCTTCGTCTCTGAAGAGATGGTAGGGCACAAGCTGGGTGAGTTTGCACCGACCCGTACGTATCGTGGTCATGCAGCTGACAAAAAGGTTAAGAAGCGCTAATAAGGACCTGAGATGGAAACTATCGCTAAACATCGTTACGCGCGCACCTCTGCTCAGAAAGCGCGGTTAGTTGCTGATTTGGTTCGTGGCAAGCGGGTTGCACAAGCCCTAGATATTTTGACCTATACCAATAAAAAGGCGGCTGATCTCACCAAAAAAGTGGTGGAATCTGCCATTGCCAATGCTGAACACAATGCTGGCGCAGATATCGACGAGCTGACAATCACTAAAATTTATGTTGATGAAGGCCCCAGTATGAAACGCACCCTGCCAAGGGCTAAAGGGCGCGCTGATCGCATCTTAAAGCGCACAAGCCACATCACTGTGGTTGTGTCTGATCGCTGAAACTCTGGAGAATCATCATGGGCCAGAAAGTCCATCCAATTGGTATGCGACTGGGTATTGTAAAACCCTGGAACTCTACCTGGTATGCTAATAGTAAAGACTTTGCTGACAACTTGGACAGCGATTTTAAATTGCGTCAATTTTTAAATAAAAAATTAGCCAAAGCGTCAATCTCGCGGATTACCATCGAACGTCCAGCGAAAACAATCCGCGTGACCATTCACACGGCTCGTCCTGGTATCGTCATTGGTAAGAAAGGCGAGGATATTGAGAAACTCAGGCAAGCTATTGGCGATATTGCGCAGGTTCCAGCGCAAGTCAATATTGCTGAAGTCCGTAAACCGGAACTAGATGCCAAGTTAGTCGCTGATAGCATCGCATCGCAATTAGAGCGGCGGATTATGTTTCGTCGTGCCATGAAGCGTGCAGTACAAAATGCTATGCGGGTTGGTGCTAAAGGGATCAGGGTGCAGGTGAGTGGCCGTCTAGGCGGTGCAGAAATTGCACGTACAGAGTGGTATCGAGAAGGGCGTGTTCCTTTACATACACTCCGTGCCGATATTGATTATAGCCTCAGTGAGGCGCATACCACCTATGGAATCATCGGGGTCAAAGTGTGGATCTTTAAGGGTGAAATCTTAGGCGGCATGGTAGCTTCTCAGCAGACTGAAAAGCCTGCGGTGCAGCCGAAGAGACAACATCGTAAAGGCCGTAAGTAAGGGGATTCTAGGATGTTGCAACCAAAACGCACCAAATTTCGTAAAATGCAAAAAGGTCGCAATCGCGGCTTGGGAAAAGGTGTCGAGGTCAGTTTCGGCACCTTCGGTTTAAAAGCAGTGGATCGAGGACGTTTGACTGCTAGGCAAATTGAAGCGGCCCGTCGTGCCATGGTTCGGGGCATTAAACGTCAAGGAAAAATCTGGATTAGAGTCTTTCCTGACAAGCCCATCACCAAGAAGCCTTTAGAGGTTCGGATGGGAAAAGGGAAAGGAAGTGTTGAGTATTGGGTCGCTTTAGTGCAACCTGGCAAGATGCTGTATGAAGTCGGCGGTGTTTCTGAAGAGTTGGTACGTGAGGCCTTTAGGCTAGCGGCTGCAAAATTACCGATCAAAACCACGTTTGTCTCCAAGGCGGTGATGTCATGAAAGCCTCTGTATTACGAGAACAGAGTGCTGAAGCCTTGCAAGCGCAATTATTGGAACTACTGCGTGAGCAGTTTAATCTGAGAATGCAAAAAGCTTCAGGCCAAATGAAACAGCTCAACCGGTTAAGAGAGGCACGGCGTGATGTGGCCCGTATTAAGACAATTCTGACGCAAAAAAAGGTGCAGGATGAGCGATAAAATTCGTACGCTACAGGGCGCAGTGGTCAGCAATAAAATGCAGAAATCTATTGTGGTCGCCATTCAGCGTAAAGTGAAACACCCCTTATATGGCAAGTTTATTCAACGTACCACCAAACTGCAGGCGCATGATGAAGATAACGCCTGTAGTATTGGGGACGTTGTTGAAATTCGCCAATGCCGGCCATTGTCTAAAAATAAGTCCTGGGCCTTGGTGAGTATTGTGGAAAAAGCGCCGTTATAGTCAGACTGTAACGGAAACAGCAGCAAAACAGTACTGTGATCATTGCAGTTTAAGCAGCGCTGTGAAAAGCAAGTAGTTTTACTCATGGACAAGCGTGGAGTTTTAACATGATCCAAGAACAGACGATGTTGACAGTAGCGGACAACTCTGGTGCACGTCGCGTCATGTGTATTAAGGTTCTGGGTGGTTCACGCCGTCGTTATGCCGCTGTCGGTGATGTTATTAAGATCACCATAAAAGAGGCTATCCCACGCGGAAAAGTTAAAAAAGGGGACGTTCTCAAAGCGGTGGTCGTGCGCACTCGCAAGGGAATACGTCGCCCAGATGGCTCGGTGCTGCGTTTCGATTCCAATGCGTGCGTTTTGTTAAGTAACAATAATGAGCAGCCCATTGGAACCCGTATTTTCGGACCGGTCACGCGTGAACTGCGCTCTGAGAAATTTATGAAAGTAATCTCTTTGGCCCCGGAAGTACTATAAAGAGGCGATGCATGGCAACCAAAATTCGCAGTAATGATGAAGTCATCGTATTAGCAGGCAAAGACCGTGGTAAGCGGGGACGAGTGACCCAGGTACTGCCGACAGGCAAGGTCATTGTCGAGAATGTTAATTTAGTTAAAAAACATCAAAAACCAGTACCAGCGCTAGGAATTTCAGCCGGTATTGTTGAGAAAGAGGCTGCTTTGCAGGCCTCTAATGTTGCGCTATTTAATGCAGCGACTGGTAAAGCGGACCGGGTTGGTTTTCGTTTTGAAAACGACAAAAAAGTGCGTTTTTTTAAATCTAGTGGCGAAACGATCAAATAATGGTTAACGGTGGGGTAAGTAATGGCGAAACTGCATGATTATTACAAAGAACAGGTAGTCCAACAGTTAAAAGAACAGTTTGGCTATGCCTCTGTCATGCAAGTCCCGAGGATTGATAAAATCACTTTGAACATGGGTGTCGGCGCAGCAGTTGCGGATAAGAAAATATTAGAGAGTGCAGTGGCTAGTCTAGCAGCTATTTCAGGGCAAAAACCAGTGGTGACCAAAGCCCGTAAATCGGTTGCAGGCTTTAAAATTCGCCAAGGGTACCCGATTGGTTGTAAGGTCACCTTGCGGAAAAAGCTAATGTGGGATTTTCTTGAACGTTTAAATACCATTGCAATCCCACGGATACGTGACTTTCGTGGTTTAAGCCCAAAGGCATTTGATGGCCGGGGTAACTACAGTATGGGTATCCGTGATCAGACCATTTTTCCCGAAATAGATTATGATGGCGTGGATAAGCAACGAGGTTTAGATGTCACGATTTCGATCATCGCGCGCTCTGATAAAGAAGGCCATGCATTATTAGCTGCCTTTAATTTTCCGTTCCGTAAAGAAGAAAAGAAGGTAGAGTAACTCATGGCTAAGCAGTCAATGAAAGCACGTGAAGTGAAGCGTACTCAATTGGTTAAAAAGTTTGCTACGAAACGTGCCGAGCTTAAGGCTATTATCTCTGATAAGGCTATTAGCGAAGAGAGTCGCTGGAGTGCTGTTTTAAAATTACAGCTGTTGCCGCGTGACTCCAGTCCTAGCCGTCAGCGGCATCGTTGTCGTCAGACTGGCCGGCCCCATGCTTTTTTGCGACAGTTCGGTCTATCACGAATCAAGGTGCGTGAAGCCGCCATGCGCGGTGAGATACCTGGCTTAAGAAAATCAAGCTGGTAAGGCCACCGCTTCAATCATGGGAGTTAAATATAGATGAGCATGCAAGATCCGATTGCGGATATGCTGACCCGCCTCCGTAATGGTCAATCAGCGAATAAGAGCGTAGTCACTATGCCCGCTTCTAAGTTAAAACTGGCGATTGCTCAGGTTTTAAAAGCAGAGGGTTACATTAAAGATTTTGTAACAACAGACACCGTTAAGCCGTCTCTAGAAATTACTTTGAAGTATTTCGAAGGGCAACCGGTACTAGAAACCATTCAACGGGTCAGCCGACCCGGGTTACGCATCTACAAAAAGAGAGATGAGCTGCCCAAAGTGATGGGGGGGTTAGGGATTGCTGTTGTTTCAACCTCCAAAGGGATCATGACTGATCGTGCAGCACGCCAAGCCTGTTTAGGTGGCGAAATTATCTGTTACGTCGCCTAATGTGGAGATTAAAGCATGTCTCGAATTGCTAAGGTACCGGTGACCCTTTCAGCCGCTGTAGAGGTCACGCTAAATGGTCAACAGATCACTGTAACGGGTCAGCGGGGGACGCTCATGCGTACGCTGCATTCTGCGGTAATGATTGAGCAGAAGGATGCCAGCCTCCATTTTTCATTACAGGCTGGTGAGGCTAGCCAAGCTAAGGCTCAAGCGGGTACGGCTCGCTCTTTGGTGAATGCCATGGTGGTCGGGGTTACTGATGGGTTTAGTAAAAAATTGCAATTGGTCGGCGTTGGCTATCGTGCTCAAGTGAAAGAGGGAATGGTTCACTTGAGTTTAGGTTATTCACATCCTATTGAGCACGTATTGCCTAAGGGTATTACGGCTGAATGCGCAACGCCGACTGAAATTGTCGTCAAGGGTATTGATAAGCAGCTGGTTGGCCAGGTTGCTGCAGATTTGCGGGGCTATCGCCCTCCAGAGCCTTACAAAGGCAAGGGAGTTCGTTATGCCGATGAAACTGTACGGCTTAAAGAGGCTAAGAAGAAGTAAGGTGATGCTATGAATAAAAAAGCTGCTCGTATTCGTCGTGCAATGCGGACGCGTTGTACTATAAAAAGGCTGGTTGCGATCCGGTTACTGGTGCATCGTACCCCTCGTCATATTTATGCACAAGTGATTGCTGCTAACGGCTCAGAGGTTCTAGCGTCTGCTTCTACCGCCGAGAAAGGCATTAAAGAGCAGTTGAAGTATACTGGAAACAAAGCGGCGGCAGTCATAGTTGGTCGTTCGATTGCTGAGCGTGCGTTAGCAAAGGGTGTTCAGCAGGTGGCTTTTGATCGTTCTGGTTTTCAGTATCATGGGCGTGTTCAATCGTTAGCCGACGCGGCTAGAGAAGCAGGCCTCCAGTTTTAAAGTAGAGAATAAACATGGCACGTATCGAAAAGCAAGTAGGTGATCTACAAGAGAAGCTGATTACGGTAAATCGGGTTTCTAAGACAGTAAAAGGCGGTCGAATTTTTAGTTTTACCGCGTTAACAGTAGTGGGTGACGGCAATGGTCGCGTTGGTTTTGGTTATGGCAAAGCGCGTGAAGTGCCTGCTGCTATTCAAAAAGCCATGGAGAAAGCCCGCAGGAATATGTTGAGTATCGTACTGAACAACGGCACTTTACAACATACTATCAAGGGAAGTCATACAGGCTCGCAAGTATTTATGCAGCCTGCCTCTGAAGGGACCGGGATCATCGCTGGTGGCGCTATGCGGGCACTGCTAGAAGTGGCCGGCGTGCATAATGTATTGGCTAAAACCTATGGCTCTACCAATGCTGTCAATGTCGTCCGTGCCACAGTGGATGCCTTAAGGAAGATGAAGACTCCTGAATTAGTGGCGGCTAAACGGGGTAAAACCGTTGAGGAAATTTTAGGATAACCACCATGAAAAATCTCCTGGCAATCACCCAAACTAAAAGTGCCATTGGGCGCCTACCAAAACACAAAGCGACTTTACAGGGGTTAGGGTTGCGACGGATTAATCACACGGTGGTCCGTTTAGACACGCCTGAGATACGGGGAATGGTCAATCAAGTGTCCTATATGGTTAAAGTAGAGGAGCAAGCTGATGCACTTAAATAGTCTCTCGCCAGCACCAGGGGCTAAGCAAGCTGCAAAGCGCTTAGGTCGTGGGATAGGATCAGGACTGGGCAAGACCTCTGGAAAGGGGCATAAAGGCCAGAAGGCTCGTGCGGGCGGCAAAGTGAGACGTGGCTTCGAAGGGGGGCAGACGCCTCTGCATCGTCGCTTACCGAAATTTGGTTTTACGTCTCAAAAAGCACTCCTCACTGCGGAAGTCCGGCTATCCAGCTTAAACCGATTAGCAGATACTGTCATTGACTTAGAGTGTCTGAAAACGGCTAACCTGATCGACCGCAATATCAAGTTTGTTAAAATTATCGCCTCAGGAGCGATCGAGCGTGCCATCACAGTACGTGGCTTGCGTTCAACCAAAGGGGCTAAAGCAGCTATCGAAGCGTTAGGCGGCAGCGTCGAAGGGTAGGTTTAAATAGTATGAAAAAGCCAGTGATTAAGCACCAGCACACTCAAAATCATGTCAGCGAACTAGCGTTTCGCTTATTGTTTGTTTTTGGCATGATCATTGTATTCCGTGCAGGTTCTTTTATTCCAATCCCTGGCGTTAATGTGGCCGTGTTGACGTCATTGTTTGAGCAGCAGCGCGGCACGATCGTTGAAATGTTTAATATGTTTTCTGGCGGCGCACTCAGGCGGGCATCGATTTTCTCCTTAGGTATCATGCCTTATATCTCAGCCTCTATCATCGTACAGCTACTAACGGTGGTGCATCCAGCCTTTATTGAATTGAAAAAAGAGGGAGAGTCTGGCCGGCGAAAAATAAGCCAATATACCCGGTATGGTGCTTTTATTTTGGCTATCTTTAATGCGGTTGGAATTACCGTTGGACTGCCCAAAATGGTTCCTGGCCTCGTGCTTGATCCTAGTTTTAGTTTTTACTTTGTAGCCACGGTGAGTTTAATCACCGGGACGATGTTCCTGATGTGGTTGGGCGAGCAGATCACTGAGCGTGAAGTCGGTAATGGTGTTTCACTCATTATCTTTACTGGGATTGTTGCCAACCTGCCACCGACTATTATCGAAACGATAGAGCAGGCGCGTCAAGGTGAGATAGGCATTCTGCTGCTGTTGTTGATTGCTGTCATGATGTTTTTAGTGACCTATTTTGTGGTCTTTATTGAGCAGGGACAACGGAATATTACCATCCATTATCCAAAGCAGCAGCAAGGAAGACGTGAATCATTAGCGCGTACCACCCCATTGCCGCTTAAGGTCAACATGGCAGGGGTTATCCCCGCAATTTTTGCCTCTAGTCTTATTTTGTTTCCTGGGACTTTAGCGAAGTGGTTTAGTAACAGTGCTCACTTGACGTGGTTATCTAAATTATCACTGATGTTACAACCGGGTCAGCCACTGTATGTCATGCTGTACGCTGCAGCGATTATTTTTTTCTGCTTTTTTTATACAGCCTTGGTATTTAATCCACGAGAGATGGCCAATGAATTGAAAAAGCAGGGAGGGCTGATAATGGGTATCCGTCCTGGAGAACAGACCGCACGCTATATTGATAAAATAATGACGCGTTTAACATTGATTGGTGCTTTTTATATTAGCTTTATTTGTCTTATTCCTGAATTCTTGATGATTGCTCGAAAGGTACCGTTTTACTTTGGAGGAACTTCCCTGTTAATTGTTGTGGTGGTCATTATGGAGTTTATGACTCAAATTAAAACACAACTCATGAATTACCAGTACGGTCCAGTAATCAAAAGATAGCATGATTAAAAATGTTTCTATTATAGAATTTTGAGAGGTCGAGTGATGAAAGTACGTGCTTCTGTAAAAAAATTGTGCCGTCACTGTAAAGTGATTAAGCGGCATGGTATTGTGCGGATCATTTGTGAAGAGCCCAAGCATAAGCAGCGCCAAGGGTAGTTTTGGATGTTTTTTCTTGCAAACTGACCGTTTATTGGTTAGATTGTGCGGTCAATTTTTAACGGTTAGTAGCACAGGTACGGGATCTTAAAACGGGCTTTCCAGACCGGTGTTACTTCAATAAAATTATAGGAGTGCCTAGTGGCCCGTATAGCAGGCATTAACATTCCTGATCAAAAGCATGCTTTAATCGCTTTAACAGCTATTTATGGCATTGGCATCAGCCGTTCTCAAAAGATCCTCGATGAGACGGGTGTGGCAGTGCACGCTAAGATCAGTGAGTTATCTGAAGAGCAGATTGATAAATTGCGTAATGCGGTTGCTAACTATACCGTAGAGGGTGATCTGCGACGTCAGGTTACGTTAAGTATCAAACGATTGATGGACCTAGGCTGTTATCGTGGTTTACGGCATCGTCGAGGTCTACCAGTGCGTGGACAACGGACCAAGACCAATGCACGGACTCGTAAAGGGCCGCGTAAAGCGATTAAAAAGTGATAAGAGCGATTGAATAATGGCAAAAGTCCCCGTTCGTACCCGTAAACGAATCAAAAAGCAGGTTGCTGATGGAATGGCGCATATCCACGCCTCGTTTAACAATACTATTGTTACCATCACTGATCATCAGGGCAATACACTTGCCTGGGCAACCGCTGGTGGATCGGGTTTCCGTGGTTCACGTAAGTCGACGCCATTTGCCGCACAAGTGGCTGCCGAGCGCTGCTCGGAAATGGTTAAAGAGTTTGGCATGAAAAACTTAGAAGTGATGGTCAAAGGCCCTGGTCCAGGCCGCGAGCCTACCATTCGCGCATTGAATGCAGCGGGTTTTCGAATCACTAATATTACTGACGTGACGCCCATTCCTCACAATGGCTGTCGCCCGCCGAAAAAGCGCCGTGTTTAGTGTCGCTGTGCATTAAGTTGGAGAAGCAAGATGGCTAGATATTTGGGCCCAAAGCTCAAGTTAAGTCGCCGTGAAGGCACGGATCTGTTTTTATTGTCAGGTGTCCGTGCATTAGAAAGCAAATGTAAAGCGGATATGCCGCCGGGACAACATGGAGCCCGTAAACCAAGGCTGTCTGACTACGGGGTTCAGCTGCGTGAAAAACAGAAAGTTCGTCGAATGTACGGCCTGTTAGAGCGGCAGTTTCGTAATTATTATAAGAAAGCTGCCAGCCTCAAGGGCAATACAGGTGAAACATTATTGCTATTATTAGAGGGACGGTTGGATAACGTGGTTTATCGGATGGGGTTTGGTGCAACGCGTGCAGAGGCGCGTCAAATGGTCAGTCATAAATCAGTGTTGGTCAACGATCGGATTGTTAATATCGCTTCTTTCCAAGTCTCTTCTAATGATGTCATTAAAGTACGAGAAAAAGCTAAGAAGCAGCTACGTATTAAAGCAGCTCTAGAGTTAGGAGAGCAGCGGGAAAGACCAGTTTGGCTGGAAGTCGATGTCAGCAAAATGGAAGGGGTTTTTAAACGGTTACCTGAGCGCTCCGATCTCTCTGCAGACATCAATGAGCACTTGATAGTTGAACTCTACTCCAAGTAGAGCAGCGTACCAAATTTAGAGGGGACACAATGCAGGGGTCTGCAACCGAGTTTCTTAAGCCACGTTTGGTCGATATTGAGCAAATCAGCCCAACCCATGCGAAGGTGACGCTTGAGCCATTGGAACGTGGTTTTGGTCATACGCTTGGTAATGCGCTACGTCGTATTTTGCTCTCATCAATGCCGGGCTGTGCAGTCACTGAAGTAGAAATTGAGGGGATACTGCATGAGTACAGCACTAAAGAGGGGATCCAGGAGGACATCTTAGAGCTACTGCTCAATTTGAAAGGATTGGCAGTTAAATTAAAGAGTGGTGATGAAGCTTTTCTATACCTTAAAAAAAGTGGTATTGGGTTAGTCACAGCGGCCGATATTAAGCCAAATAATGATGTTGAGATTGTTAACCCTCAACAGGTTATCTGTCATCTGACCGATGAACAAGCTGTTCTGAATATGCGCATTAAGATTCAGCGTGGACGCGGTTATGTCCCCGCAGCTTCTCTGTTGCAGGCTGAAGTGATGGAACGCCCAGTGGGTTGTCTATTGGTAGATGCTTGTTATAGCCCTATTGAACGGATTGTTTATACGGTTGAAGCGGCCCGGGTTGAGCGGCGTACGGATTTAGACAAACTGATCATTGAAATGGAAACCAATGGGGTGATCAATCCTGAGGAGGCCATTCGTCAGGCAGCGACTATTTTGGCTGAGCAGTTGGAGTCCTTTGTTGATCTTCGGGATATTCGGCAACCAGAGGTTAAAAAAGAGAAGCTTGACTTTGATCCCATTTTATTGAGAACCGTGGATGATCTTGAATTAACCGTACGGTCTGCTAACTGTCTGAAGGCAGAGGCGATTCACTATATTGGTGATCTCGTCCAGCGCACGGAAGTGGAACTGCTGAAAACCCCTAATTTAGGGAAAAAATCGTTGACAGAGATCAAGGATGTTTTAGCTTCACGAGGCCTGTCATTGGGAATGCGTCTGGAAAATTGGCCACCCAGCAGCATGGTTGAACATTAAAAACGTTGTAGAATTCACTGGTTTAAGAAAGGTAGCGCTATGAACCATCGTAACAGTGGTCGTAAATTAAATCGTACTAGCAGTCATCGACAAGCCATGTTGTGCAACCTAGCCAGTGCTTTAGTGTCCCATGAGTTGATTAAGACAACACTGCCGAAAGCCAAGGAGCTGCGTCGAGTGATTGAACCGCTAATCACCTTAGCTAAGCGGGGTGGATTGGCTAAGCGTCGTTTAGTTGTTGCACGGCTGCGGGATAGAGCAGCCATGACTAAATTATTTGATGAGTTAGCCCCTCGTTTTGCCACGCGTCCTGGTGGGTACACGCATATTTTAAAGTGTGGCTTCCGGGAGGGGGATAATGCTCCAATGGCTTATATTGGTCTGATGGATCGTCCGGGAACGGCTGAACCGATGGTGGATAACCATTAGTTTTTTCGAATGACAGCAGATAATCTCAACAAAAAGCTTGCACTATTCCATTCACCTTCTATAATGCAGCCTCTTCGTTAGAAAGCGAAACCGCTCGGTAAGAGCAGCGTTTTTTAGCAAGAGAGATGGTAGTAGATGGCTAACAGTTCTTTAAAAAATTGACAAACAATCTATGTGGGCACTTAATTTTGAGTGACTTCTGCGTTGTAGGACTGAAGGGTTTTACGATGAATAGAAGTTAAATTGAAGAGTTTGATCATGGCTCAGATTGAACGCTGGCGGCAGGCCTAACACATGCAAGTCGAACGGTAGCGGGGGGAGTTTAGGCTCTCTGCCGACGAGTGGCGGACGGGTGAGTAAAGTCTGGGGATCTGACTAATGGAGGGGGATAACCACTGGAAACGGTGGCTAATACCGCATGAACTCTGAGGAGCAAAGGGTGGGACCTACGGGCCACTTGCCATTAGAGGAACCCAGATGAGATTAGCTAGTAGGTGGGGTAACGGCTCACCTAGGCGACGATCTCTAGCTGGTCTGAGAGGATGACCAGCCACACTGGGACTGAGATACGGCCCAGACTCCTACGGGAGGCAGCAGTGGGGAATATTGCACAATGGGCGAAAGCCTGATGCAGCCATGCCGCGTGTGTGAAGAAGGCCTTCGGGTTGTAAAGCACTTTCAGCGGGGAGGAAGTGGGTGGGGTTAATAGCCTGATTCATTGACGTTACCCGCAGAAGAAGCACCGGCTAACTCCGTGCCAGCAGCCGCGGTAATACGGAGGGTGCGAGCGTTAATCGGAATTACTGGGCGTAAAGGGCTTGTAGGCGGTTGATTAAGTTAGGTGTGAAATCCCTGGGCTCAACCTAGGAATGGCATTTAAGACTGGTGAGCTAGAGTGCTGTAGAGGGGGGTAGAATTCCAGGTGTAGCGGTGAAATGCGTAGAGATCTGGAGGAATACCGGTGGCGAAGGCGGCCCCCTGGACAGTGACTGACGCTGAGGAGCGAAAGCGTGGGGAGCAAACAGGATTAGATACCCTGGTAGTCCACGCTGTAAACGATGTCGACTTGGAGGTTGCGGACTTTGTTCTGTGGCTTCCGGAGCTAACGCGTTAAGTCGACCGCCTGGGGAGTACGGCCGCAAGGTTAAAACTCAAATGAATTGACGGGGGCCCGCACAAGCGGTGGAGCATGCGGTTTAATTCGATGCAACGCGAAGAACCTTACCTACTCTTGACATCCAGAGAAGATTGCAGAGATGTGATTGTGCCTTCGGGAGCTCTGAGACAGGTGCTGCATGGCTGTCGTCAGCTCGTGTTGTGAAATGTTGGGTTAAGTCCCGCAACGAGCGCAACCCCTATCCTTTTTTGCCAGCACGTTATGGTGGGAACTCAAAGGAGACTGCCGGTGACAAACCGGAGGAAGGTGGGGATGACGTCAAGTCATCATGGCCCTTACGAGTAGGGCTACACGCGTGCTACAATGGCTAATACAAAGGGCTGCGAACCAGCGATGGTGAGCGAATCTCATAAAGTTAGTCATAGTCCGGATTGGAGTCTGCAACTCGACTCCATGAAGTAGGAATCGCTAGTAATCGCGAATCAGAATGTCGCGGTGAATACGTTCCCGGGCCTTGTACACACCGCCCGTCACACCATGGGAGTGGGCTGTACCAGAAGTGGGTTGCTTAACCTGAAAGGGAGGGCGCTTACCACGGTGTGGTTCATGACTGGGGTGAAGTCGTAACAAGGTAACCGTAGGGGAACCTGTGGTTGGATCACCTCCTTACTGAAGTTAAAAGCAGGTGCTACGACGTAGGGTGATGAGAAGTTGAGTGCTCACAGAGATTGTTTGTTAGGGGTTATGCCAGAAGTCAGATAAAAACCTGATTTCTAATGTCTGAAGTGGGTCTGTAGCTCAGGTGGTTAGAGTGCACCCCTGATAAGGGTGAGGTCGGTGGTTCGAGTCCACCCAGACCCACCATCATTGACTTGGGGCTATAGCTCAGCTGGGAGAGCGCCTGCCTTGCACGCAGGAGGTCAGCGGTTCGATCCCGCTTAGCTCCACCATGTATTTAGAAAGCAGAAAGCAGAAAACAGGAGTCAGAGGTTGGGGTATGGGAGAGCCTGTATTGTGATCTGTGATTTTTGTGAGTTCTTTAACAATTTGGATATTAGCGATATAGCCCTGAAGGTTATTGTGGGTTGTAGGGTTAAGTGACTAAGCGTACACGGGGGATGCCTAGGCAGTCAGAGGCGAAGAAGGACGTACTACTCTGCGAAAAGCGTTGGCGAGCTGAGAAGAAGCGTTTGAGTTAACGATGTCCGAATGGGGAAACCCACCGTTATTGGACGGTATCTGCACTTGAATAGATAGGGTGTAGAGGCGAACCTGGGGAACTGAAACATCTCAGTACCCAGAGGAAAAGAAATCAATTGAGATCTCCTGAGTAGTGGCGAGCGAAAGGGAGAGAGCCCGGAGTCTGTATGTAGTGATGTTATAGGGGAATGGTCTGGAAAGGCTGGCGATAGAGGGTGATAGCCCCGTACCTGAAATGGCGTGACTATTTGGACTCGAAGAGTAGGGCGGGACACGAGAAATCCTGTTTGAAGAAGGGGGGACCATCCTCCAAGGCTAAATACTCCTGACTGACCGATAGTGAACGAGTACCGTGAGGGAAAGGCGAAAAGAACCCCGGGAGGGGAGTGAAATAGAACCTGAAACCGTGTACGTACAAGCAGTGGGAGCTGAGGAGTAATTTGGTGACTGCGTACCTTTTGTATAATGGGTCAGCGAGTTATGTTGAGTGGCGAGGTTAACCGTTAGGGGAGCCGTAGGGAAACCGAGTCTTAACAGGGCGAATTAGTCGCTTGATATAGACCCGAAACCCGGTGAGCTAGCCATGTGCAGGTTGAAGGTTGGGTAAAGCCAATTGGAGGACCGAACCGACTACTGTTGAAAAAGTAGCGGATGACGTGTGGCTAGGGGTGAAAGACCAATCAAACCGGGAGATAGCTGGTTCTCCCCGAAAGCTATTTAGGTAGCGCCTTGCGGGTAATTGTTGGGGGTAGAGCACTGTTTCTGTGAGGGGCCAACCTTGGTTACCGAGCTGATGCAAACTACGAATACTGACAAATTTTACTGCAGGAGACACACGGCGGGTGCTAACGTTCGTCGTGGAGAGGGAAACAACCCAGACCGCCAGCTAAGGTCCCGAAGTGATGGCTAAGTGGGAAACGAGGTGGTAAGGCGAAGACAGCCAGGATGTTGGCTTAGAAGCAGCCATCATTTAAAGAAAGCGTAATAGCTCACTGGTCGAGTCGGACTGCGCGGAAGATTTAACGGGGCTAAAGCCATCCACCGAAGCTGCGGCATTGGGTGGTGTTGAGTGATTGACACTGCCTGATGGGTAGGGGAGCGTTCTGTAGGCTGTTGAAGGTGAGCTGTGAGGCGAGCTGGAGGTATCAGAAGAGCGAATGCTGACATGAGTAACGATAAAGCGGGTGAAAGACCCGCTCGCCGAAAGACCGAGGGTTCCTGTCCAACGATTTTCGAGGCAGGTTGAGTCGACCCCTAAAGCGAGGCCGAAAGGCGTAGTTGATGGACAACGGGTTAATATTCCCGTACTTGTTGTAGCTGCGAAGGGGGGACGAAGGGAGCTAGGCTATCCAGGCGTTGGTAACCCGCGAGGGGGAACCTGGTTCAAGCGTATAGGTGGAGTGTGTAGGAAAATCCGCACATTTGTGAACACTGAGGCGTTAAGACGAGGCTTTTAGGAGCTGAAGTAGTTGATGCTGGACTTCCAGGAAAAGCCTCTAAGCGAAAGGCTATGATGAATCGTACCGCAAACCGACACAGGTGGTCAGGTAGAGAATACTAAGGCGTATGAGAGAACTCGGGTGAAGGAACTAGGCAAAATGGTGCCGTAACTTCGGGAGAAGGCACGCCTGCTGGGGTGATGAGCTGAGACGCTTTGAGCTTTGGCGGGTCGCAGAGACCAGGTGGCTGCAACTGTTTAATAAAAACACAGCACTCTGCAAACACGTAAGTGGAAGTATAGGGTGTGACGCCTGCCCGGTGCCGGAAGGTTAATAAAAGGGGTTATCTGCGAAGAGAAGCTCTGGATTGAAGCCCCGGTAAACGGCGGCCGTAACTATAACGGTCCTAAGGTAGCGAAATTCCTTGTCGGGTAAGTTCCGACCTGCACGAATGGCGTAATGATGGCCACGCTGTCTCCACCCGAGACTCAGTGAAATTGAAATTGCTGTGAAGATGCAGTGTACCCGCGGCAAGACGGAAAGACCCCGTGAACCTTTACTATAGCTTGACATTGGTCATTGAACTTTGATGTGTAGGATAGGTGGGAGGCTGAGAGCTGTAGACGCCAGTCTGCGGGGAGCCGTTGTTGAAATACCACTCTTTGAAGTTTGATGTTCTAACTTGTTGCCGTTAACCGGGATAAGGACAGTGTCTGGTGGGTAGTTTGACTGGGGCGGTCTCCTCCCAAAGAGTAACGGAGGAGTGCAAAGGTGGGCTAATCACGGTCGGACATCGTGAGGTTAGTGCAAAGGCAAAAGCCCGCTTAACTGCGAGACGGACGAGTCGAGCAGATGCGAAAGCAGGTCTTAGTGATCCGGTGGTTCTGAATGGAAGGGCCATCGCTCAACGGATAAAAGGTACTCCGGGGATAACAGGCTGATACCGCCCAAGAGTTCATATCGACGGCGGTGTTTGGCACCTCGATGTCGGCTCATCACATCCTGGGGCTGAAGTAGGTCCCAAGGGTATGGCTGTTCGCCATTTAAAGTGGTACGCGAGCTGGGTTTAGAACGTCGTGAGACAGTTCGGTCCCTATCTGCCGTGGGCGTTGGATGATTGAGGGGAGCTATTTCTAGTACGAGAGGACCGAAATGGACGCACCGCTGGTGTACGGGTTGTCACGCCAGTGGCATCGCCTGGTAGCCAAGTGCGGAAGAGATAACCGCTGAAAGCATCTAAGCGGGAAGCTTGCCCCAAGATGAGTCATCCCTGAGCGAAAAGCTCTGGAAGGGTTGTTGAAGACGACGACGTTGATAGGCTGGGTGTGTAAGTTCGGTAATGAATTGAGCTAACCAGTACTAATAGCCCGAGAGGCTTAACCCTACAACACCAGAGTGACTTTAGGGGCAGGGAGTTATCGCTAATATCCAGAGGTGGTTAGAGTGTTTGTATTTATTTGCTTGGTGGCAATAGCGCGATGGACCCACCTGAATCCATTCCGAACTCAGAAGTGAAACGTTGCAGCGCCGATGGTCGTGTGGGGTCTCCCCATGTTAGAGTAGGTCACCGCCGAGCAAATAAACACAGCCATTCAGTCAAAACTAGATCAACACCCCCTTCAAAACCCCTTCAAATCAAGAAGTAATTTTTTTGTTGTATTAGGCCTTTGTTTGCAGTACTGTATGCGCCTGATTTTACAAATAGATAACCTATCAATGTGTATTAATAGATCAAAATCATACATTCTTACATCCAGAATACGCTATATTGTTAATAGTAGAGTATTGCTGGCACTCTGTATTTCTTTATTTTATTTAACGGTTCAGGCTAATTCCAATAATACTGTGATGGTCACAGCCAGTACCGGTGAATTAGGACAAAAAATTTCTCTTCATCTCGCCTCAGAGGGCTATGACTTAATACTGACTGGTAGAAGTCAGGAAAAATTATCCGATTTAAAAAATGAGATTAATAAAAAATACAAAAATATAGCTATAACAACTGAAGTAATAGAGTTTACAGATACGAAAACAATTGAAAATACCGCCAAAAAAATCCCCGTCAACTCCCTTAAAGGTCTGGTCCTTATCGGTCCTAGACCACTTTTAAGCAAGGAGAATATTCCTAATAAGCCAGCGTGGTCGAAAGCATTTTTGGAATGTTTTATCGGTCCTCTTGAAGTTGTAAAGTTATTTAATTTACATATTCAGCCTAAGGGTAGTCTTGTGGTTATTGCAGGCAATACCTCGAGAAATTATATGCCAAATTATCCTAATACTAACGTGATACGTCTTGCCTGGATTGGTGAAGTTAAAAATCTAGTGCACTTTTTTGCTGAACGAAAAATTCGCGTTAATGCTGTTTCTCCTGGCCCTCTATTAACTCAATTTCACATCAAAAGAATAGAAGAACAGGCAATTTCAAAAAATATTTCCTTTGAAGAGCAGCTCTCTAAAAATGCAGCATTGATACCCTTAAAATCTTATGGAAAACCAGAAGATTTGGCAAAATTAGTATCGTTTATGATTTCTGATCACTCAACACACTTAAACGGTGCTAATATTCCTCTTGATGGTGGTGAGTCACAGGCTTATTAGAGCACTAAGGCGGTGCCAAGCATGTTTATGGGTTAGACTACAGAAGATCCATTGAGATCTCGCTCCAAAATCTCAACTTCTGGCAGGAGCCCCCAGATCTAATAGGCCACCCACCTGTGCTTCCCACAGGGTTTTGTATAAACCACCCTGTGCCAGCAACGCGTGGTGTGGCCCATCTTCAATGATCTTTCCCGCTTTAAGCACTAAAATTCGATCCATCTGCAGTAGGGTTGAGAGACGGTGCGCAATCACAATACTGGTCTTACCGTGCATTAAGCGCTTCAGTGATTGCTGGATAACTTGTTCCGTCACTGAATCAAGTTGTGAGGTCGCTTCATCTAGTATTAAAATTGGCGCGTTTTTCAGCAGTACCCTAGCAATGGCGATACGTTGTCGCTGTCCTCCTGATAATTTAACCCCGCGTTCCCCCACCAGGGAGGCGTATCCTTGGGGTAATTGAACAATAAAGTCATCGGCCTGTGCCTGTTTAGCCGCTGTGATGACTTCAGCATCGCTGGCCTCTAGCCGGCCATAGCGAATGTTCTCTAAGAGTGAGCGATGAAAGAGTAAGGGATCTTGCGGGATTAACCCAATCGCTTTGTGTAGAGAATCTTGGGTGACTTGACGGATATCTTGACCATCAATCACAATAGTACCAGCAGTCACATCATACAGTCTGAGAATCAGATTGATAAAGGTTGTTTTGCCACTCCCTGAATAACCGACCAAACCTATTTTCTGACCCGCTGCAATGGTGACTGACTGCTTGTAGAACAGTGTCGCTGCACCTTGGTAATTAAAGGTTACCTGATCGAAGACAATAGTCCCTTGGTGGACTTGTAGTGATTGTTCAGGCTGTGCATCTTGGAGGGTTAAAGGGATTAACGCGATACTAACGCCTTGGTTAATATTACCAATCAACTCAGCAGCACGACTAATATCTTCTGAAAGTGATCGTAGCACCTGAATGATGCTAATATTAACAGTCAAAATTAATATAAAGTCACCAGCAGTCACTTGGCCTGCTTTAAAGCCGTAAATTAAAGCCAATAAACTCAGTGTTTGATAAACAACAAATGAAAAGGTCTGAAATAAAATGACCCGTAAAAAATACCAGTCGCGTTGTTGTCCAGCAACACTATTGCGATCAAGCTGCTGCAGCAATCTTTGTGATTCATAGTGGCGTGTAGCCAATAGACGAATAGTCATGAAGTTGCTTAAAATGTCAATCAGGTAGCCAATCACTTGAGAACGAACTTCGACAGCAGTTTTAATAAGCTGTTCAGCACGTTTAGCCAGTAACCCGGCAATCAGCATAAAAATAGTGATCCAACCGGACAGGAGTAAAGCACATTGAACGTTAACCTGCCACAGGGTAAAAATAGCAATGAGTAATGACAAAAAATGGCTAAAAAATTTATGAATAAATAAAATTAACAGTTCAGGAATGCCAGTCATGGCCTCTTTTATTTTATTACCTAGGTTGCCAACAAACTGATTTTGCAATAATTCCTGTGAGTGCTGCATCATATTATTCATTAAGCGATCACCAATTGATCGCTGTAATGGATAATTGATTTTTATCCAGATAAAATCATGAAATCTAAGAATAAGCGTGGTCAACAGGGTCATAATAATATAGAAAGTAGTGGGTGCTGCTAGCTCAGGAATGACCTCTTCTGGCGTTAATCTGGGGATCTTATCCAATATTATTTTTAACAGATAGGGTCTTAGGCTGAGATCAATTGCCCAGAAGGTACCGACTAAAAAAGCGCCAACAATCCAACCCCTAAAAGGTTTTAAACACTGTAATGCAAACTGTAAGCTACTCTGTGATGATTTAGCTCCCTGCTTAAACATGAGTACTCCCTTGAACGCTTTCTTGCCCGTGTTATTTATAATTATTAAGAGTTTATAGGGATTTAAAACAGTCGGAATAGAGTACAGGTTTATTGGGTAAATTTTCAAATAAATTTTTTTACCCTTCTACCGGATCAACATCGATGCTCCATTTTATTTTTCGGGCCAGGGGCAAGGCGCTGATCTGCGGGTAATGGCTCTGTAATAGCTGTTGTAGCCTCCCGCGTGAAGGATGCTGTAATAGCAATTGCCAGCGAAAGTAGCCCGCCCGCTTGGCTTGTAGGGCGGGTGAAGGGCCTAATAGCCATAACGCACTGTCTAGGTGTCCTGGCTGTTCAAGTAGTTGGCGGACCGCTGAGAGAAAATCACAGGCGCGAGGTGACTCGAAGTCCTCGGCTAACAGCAGCACCTGGCTGACATAAGGAGGCAGTGAGGCCAGTTGTCGCTCTTCTAATAGCTGCTCAGAGAAGGCTGTATACCCCTGGAGCAGTAGCGTTTGTAACAAGGGATGCTGAGGATGATGGGTTTGCAACACTACTTCACCCTGTTTGCTGGCGCGTCCAGCGCGTCCTGCGACCTGTGTGTAGAGTTGTGCCAAGCGCTCCGCTGCCCGGTAGTCTGCTGAAAATAGCGCACCGTCAATATCCAGTAGTGCCACTAAGGTCACATCGGGGAAATGGTGTCCTTTAGCCAACATCTGGGTGCCAATCAGCAGTTGGGCGCCCCCTTGATGAATGGTATGGAGCTGTTGCGCTAAAGCCCCTTTTTGGCGGGTGCTATCGCGGTCAATTCGCTGAATGGAGATCTGTGGCAACAACTGCTGCAGCTTGCTCTCTAGCTGTTCCGTCCCGATTCCAGCCGTTATCAAATGAGTTGAGCCACAGCCAGTACATTGGTGTGCTACGGCCCGTTGGTTGCCACAGTGATGGCAGCACAATCGCTGTGAGGCTTGATGCAGGGTGTAATAGCGTTCACAGCGTAGACAGGTTGCTAACCAACCACAATCGTGACACAGCAGTGCTGGCGCGTAACCCCGACGGTTGAGGAAGAGTAGAACCTGATTATTGGCCTGTAGATGCTGCTGGATGCGTGCAAATAACTCAGGCGCGATGCCGGCCGTTAACGGTTGCCCTTTGAGATCTAAGAGCTGTTGTTGAACAGCTGCAGCCCCCCCAGCCCGTTGGGTCAATAGCAGCTGTCGATATTTTCCTTGCTGGACATTATGTAACGTTTCCAGCGCTGGCGTAGCGGATCCCAACAGAATAGGAATCCCCTCGTAATGAGCGCGTAAAACCGCTAGATCACGGGCATGGTAACGCCAACCACTCTGCTGCTTATAGGAGAGATCGTGTTCTTCATCAATAATAATCAAGCCTAAGCGCTGCAGCGGTGTAAACAGCGCAGAGCGGGTTCCGACCACCAATGCCACGGCGCCATCGCGTGCAGCTAACCAGATGGCTAACCGTTCACTCTCTCGCAAGGCGGAGTGTAGGACAACTATCGGCACCGGTAAGCGTTGACGTAACCGCTCAATGGTTTGGTGCGTTAAACTAATTTCTGGAACCAATAGCAAGGCCTGTTTGCCCTGTGCTAATACCTGCTCTAATAGTCGCAGATAGACTTCAGTTTTGCCAGATCCGGTAACGCCTTGCAGTAACCAAACGTTAAAACCTTGGAGCTGTTGACTGATCTGATTAACAGCGACCTGTTGTTCAGCATTCAGGATAGGGGCCTGTTGATCAGACGGTCGTGTTAACGACCACGAACCGGCGGCCGCAGGCGTTGGTCGATCAGTTTTCACGAGTCCCTTGGTGTGTAAAGTGCGGAGCAGCCGGGGGCTGATGGCCAGGAAGGGAGTGGCTTGCGAGGAAAGGCCCTGTTGTAATTGACGTAGTGCTGCCTGCTGCCTGGGTGCCTTGCTAGCCGCCTGGAGCACTGTGGTATGGCCAAGGGCCGTTAATTGCCACTGGATAGTCTCTGCTTGAACAGCAGGTTTTCCCTGACGGAGTCCTTTGGGCAGTGCTTTCTGCAGGACTTCTCCTAGGGGATAGTGATAATAGGCGGCGGCCCACTGCAAGAGTTGCCATAAAGTACTGGAAAAAAGCGGTTGCGAGTCTAGGATCGCGAGGAGCTGTTTGAGTTGCGCAACTGGCAAGTCGCTATTGTTGGCATAGTCGACGACAATCCCGATGAGTTTGCGTCGACCAAAGGGAACTTTAACCCGCACTCCCTTTAAAGGGAGCTGCCCCTCTTTCGGTCGGTAATCGAATAGCCGCGCAAGGGGAACAGGCAGTGCAACTCGAATAATCGTTATCATGGACCCGCTATAGTGTGCGCTGCACGATGACTGTGAAGTAGGGTGCTACTTTGCTCAAAGCATGCCATAATGGTAAAATTTTTGAACCTAAAATAGCCTGTTTTTCTGGATAGCAGGTAGTATACGCGCTGATGCTGGTTAGGTCATGGCGTATTTTCAAGCACTCATTCCAGCCGTTGCGGCTGAGGGGTACTGTCTAAAAAGATTGGGGTCACGTTCATCAAAGCAATACAAGCACGTTGACTCAGCGCGCTTGTGTTAAACTATACCGGTAGTGCAGCTGGGCAGTTCTTGCTGTGACCCCTTAGGGCGCCGCCGTTGTTTATTTGTTGTAAACAATTTTTATCATATTGATTGTTTTTAATAGGAGGGAAATGCATGGCTGTTGCCGCTAATAAACGTTCAGTAATGACGCTTTTTTCTAGTCCAACCGATATTTTTAGCCACCAGGTCCGTATCGTATTGGCTGAAAAAGGGGTGAACGTCGACATTGAGATGGTCGATAGCGATAACTTGCCTCAAGATCTCATTGATTTGAATCCCTACCGTACGGTTCCTACGTTGGTGGATCGAGAACTGGTACTTTATAGTGCAAGAATTATTATGGAATACCTAGATGAGCGTTTTCCGCATCCTCCGCTAATGCCCGTTTACCCAGTCGCTCGAGGCAATAGTCGTTTAATGGCTTATCGTATTGAACAGGATTGGTATGCGTTACTGAAAAAAATAGCTGATAACCCAGGCAGTGAAGCGGAAACTGCTCGTCAGCAGCTGCGGGATGAGTTATTGTCGGTGGCTCCCGTGTTTGCAGAATTTCCTTATTTTATGAGCGAAGAGTTTAGCTTAGTGGACTGCTATTTGACCCCGTTGTTATGGCGCCTCCCCCACTACAACGTTGCTTTGGTTGGTAGTGGCGCTAAGGCATTAAATGCTTACACAAAGAGACTTTTTGAACGCGATGCTTTTTTGGCTTCTTTAACGGAAGCTGAACGAGCAATGTCCACCTATCTCCGGTAAGGAGGAGACGATGAAAAAGCAAGCATTGACCCCCAGCCGTCCCTATTTGTTACGGGCCTATTATCATTGGTTGCTAGATAATCAGTTGACCCCTTGCCTCGTTGTGAAGGCTCCCCATCACGGTGTCAAAGTACCCCTAGAGAGTGTCAAGGATGGTAAAGTGGTTTTGAATATTGCACCCCAGGCGGTTACAGCGTTTGAGATGGGCCTGGATACGCTCCGCTTTGGTGTCTGTTTCAGTGGTGTTCCCCAGGAGGTGGTGATACCCCTAGCGGCGGTAGTCGGGATCTATGCGCGCGAAAATGGCGCAGGCACACTATTTGCGGAAGAGCCAGCCTATCAACAGGTGACAAAGCTATCTACGGGACATATGGGACAGGGACCGGCGCGTGATCCAGCGCTTGACAGGCAAAGCCATCGGAATAGGACAGAAATCTCGCCAACCACATCATCCGATCGTCAGACAACACTACGCATTATTAAGTGATAGTCTACCGGCTTATCGGCTCAGTAGAGTTTTATGAGGGGGCCACCCCCTAGGGGTGATCAGGCAGACTGTTGAGGATTTGGTCTGCACCAAATCCTCTGGCAATTAACACTCTTGGTAGGTTTAGTAGGTTTAAACGCCGTGCATGATTTCCACTTTCCTGAAGGAAGTATCACGCGTGGCGATAAACTGCGGGTGTTGCAACAGCTGCTCAACTATCCCATGTCTATTCAGATACTTAGCAAAAAAGAATGCCGTTCTTCCCAAACGATCTTTGAGCGTGTCATCTATTCCCGGATAGCGCAACAACTGTTCCACGATGTCGTTCTCGCCATACAGCACGGCTAACATCAATGCTGTTCTTCCACAGCAGTCCATCAAATTAACGTCAATATCTGGATGCAGAAGCAGCTGAGTGACCGCATTGTCTGCCCCAAGCCCTGCCGCTAACATCAAGGCACTCATTTCCTGGGAATCCTGCTGATTAACCTCTATTTTGCTATGTCTGACTAGTGTCTTCAACAGGGTTTGACGCCCACTAATGATAGCATGCATTAATGCAGTCCGACCTTCGTAGTCTATTGCGTTGGGATCGATATCAGGCTGAACCAGTAGTGAGTCCACCAACACCATATTATTACTTATGGTAGCCGCTATCAGTAGCGTCTGTCCGCAAGCGTCTCGTGTCTTGACATCAAAACCCATGGAAAAAATAGATGAGGGAGCGCTCTTTTGAGAAAGAATTTCCTTAAACGAAAAATAAGACCCTTTTTTCATAGCAGCCATCTCCTGATGGATTGAAACAGCTACCACCTGAGGTTTGAAATTCATTGGTGGTAGCCCAAGCAAGGTTCAAACCCCGGATCCATCAGTTTCCGGTCACCTAACGGTGCCTCGCCTGAGCCACCATGGACAGAGTGACACTAAGAAACACGCTGTAATACGTGTTTGGCGCTGACGGAAAATTTTAGGGTTTGAATCCTGGCTACAGTCTTTATAGCGGGGGGATATTAACTAATAGATAACCTACAAGCAACAAAGGACATAATTTTTTACAAATTTAGAAAAACAGGTCAGAAGGTGGAACTCACCCACTCCCTGAAGTGGTAAGCCACTGTAACGATCCATAACCCTCCCCAGGTTGACACAGGATCCGCTGCAACCAAGGCAGCAGCTCAGCCACCTGTCCTTCTAGTTTCCAGGGGGGATTGAGCACTAGCATCCCTGAAGCTGTCATTCCTGGTGCCTCACAAGCAGCTTGTAAGGCCAGCTCAATGTGCAAAATAGGCGCGAGGCCACAGCAACGTAGTGCTTGAAATAGTTGCTCAGTACGCCAGCGCTGGACGACTGGATACCACAGGGCATACACGCCGGTAGGGAAGCGTCGATAACCTCTTTGTAATGCCGTGACGACCGCTTGATAATCACTTTTCAATTCATAAGCAGGATCGATAAAAATCACCCCCCGACGACTAGGGGGTGGGAGTCGTGCGCTGAGTTGTTGATAGCCATCGGTGGCTGATACGTACACTCGGCGATCACCCTTGAAACGGTGTTGTAAAGCAGAAAAATCGGTTGGGTGGCGTTCGCTGAAGTAAAGTTGATCGTGTGGGCGGAGCAAGGTGGCGGCAATAGCAGGAGAGCCTGGGTAGTGGCGCAGCTGATCACTGCCATTGACGGCATTGATCGCCTGTAAGTAGGGTTTTAAGCTAGGCGGGATATCACTACGCCCCCATAAACGGGCGATGCCGGTACGGTATTCAGCTGTTTTTTGACTGTAGGGGTGATTGAGCGCATAACAACCCGCGCCAGCATGCGTATCTAAATAAAATATCGTTTTCTCTTTCTGTTTCAGGGCTTCAAGGATGAGACTTTGGACCGTGTGTTTTAACACATCCGCGGGGTTTCCAGCGTGAAACTGATGACGATAACTAAGCATTAATCACTAGAGTTGTTGGTAAAACACCCCTTATAACCCGCCTGCTGATAAGCAATCAAGCTAATTGACAGACCCTAGGCGCAAACACAGCGAGAAATCACCCCATCAAGGGTGATAAAAACAGGCTTCAGCCTGTTTTTATCACCAGGTGCTGACTCTGTTTGACCTCTTCTACCACCACGTAGGTCCGTGAATCATGGACACCGGGAAGACGCAGCAGTATCTCACCCAACAATTTACGGTAGGCAGCCATATCGGAGACTCGGGTTTTTAGCAGGTAATCGAAATCCCCCGAAACCAAGTGGCACTCCTGGATCTCCTCTAAACGCTGTACCGCCTGGTTAAATTGTTCAAAGATGTTGTCCAGACTGCGATTTAAGGTGATCTTAACAAAAACCAACAGGGCAGAATGCAGCAGCTGTGGATTGAGCTGTGCTGTATATCCTTGGATGTAGGTCTGTTTTTCTAAACGGCGGACCCGTTCCAAACAGGGGGTTGGTGATAACCCCACACGTTTAGAGAGCTCAACGTTGGAAATCCGGCCATTTTTTTGCAACTCACTCAGGATGTTGCGGTCAATTCTATCCAGCGTTTTTGATAGGCTTTTTTGATGTTCTAGCGATTTCAAATGGGCGATTACTCCTGCACCGATGAACCTCTGGTTATGGTCAGCGACCCGCAGCCCATTCCTACAGGGAACTTAGCAGCGTCCGACGATCGCTGTTACATTTACTCTGATACCATAATGAATATAGCAGATGAATAACACAATTCTAATGTTATTTTTATAGTTAACATTTTTGATAACTTATTGGTGCAGTGATGGGATAGTTGCAGAGGGGTATTGCCTACCGTAGAGCTGGTTGGCTGGCGAGTAGTAAAGCGCTTCTTTTGCGGCGTTCATTTCTTTACAATGACACTTTCAAGGTGACCAGGCTAGGGGAGCGTGATGAACGAAATAAAGCATCGGAAACTGATCATTTTAGGATCAGGGCCAGCGGGTTACACCGCAGCGCTGTACGCCGCACGCGCTAATTTACAACCGCTGTTGATCCGCGGTCACCAGCCCGGTGGTCAGCTGACTACCACGACTGAAGTGGAAAATTGGCCTGGAGATGGCCCAGGGCTAACCGGTCCTGCGCTAGTGGAACGGATGTTACTGCAGGTTAAACAGTTTGATACGGAGATTATCGAGGACCATATTGAGCAGGTTGTGCTACAACAGCGTCCCTGGCAGCTGGTGGGCGAACAACACCGCTACAGCTGTGATGCCTTGATTATCGCCACCGGCGCTAGCGCTCGCTATCTAGGACTGCCAGCGGAAACGACTTTTCGGGGCCGAGGGGTCTCGGCTTGCGCGACTTGTGACGGCTTTTTTTTTCGGAATCAAGTGGTTGCTGTTGTCGGCGGCGGGAATACCGCGGTAGAAGAGGCGCTCTATCTGGCTAATATTGCCGCTGAAGTGCATCTTATTCATCGTCGTGACCAGTTTCGGGCTGAGAAAATCCTATTGGATCGATTGATGCGCAAGGTAGAGCAGGGCAACATCACCCTGCAGTTACACCAAGTGGTGGAGGATATTCTCGGTGATGAAACGGGGGTCACTACGGTACAGTTACGTCATACCCAGCACCACACACTCGAGTCGTTGCCGGTCACTGGGCTGTTTATTGCTATCGGCCATACCCCTAACACCCAGATAGTGGCTGATCAACTGGCTTTGCGGCAGGGCTATATTCAAGTGCACTCTGGCAGCCAAGGAAATGCCACACAGACCAGTATTCCTGGCGTATTTGCTGCTGGCGATGTGATCGATAGTGTTTACCGTCAAGCGATCACCTCAGCCGGGAGTGGCTGTATGGCAGCTTTGGATGCTGAACGCTACTTAGAGGCACTCGGGAGCTAGTCACGGGCACTCCTCGAGAGTGATCGAGCGTCGTGACGATGCAGCCGTTACCACAGCGCGAACTGATTGCCTGGTTACAACAGCAGGGGCGTGTGGCGCGCAGCGGGTTGATCACGGCACACTGCTTAGGGCTGGGTGCTCTTCTGGCCACAGTGACCCAGTGCTGGCTGCTGGCTGATCTTTTACAGCGCTGGATGCTCAACCCAGACCAACCGCTGCGGTTAGGAGGCGCGGCACTAGCTTTTTTCGGGGTGGTGGTGTTACGGGCCGGGATCTTATGGGGGCGAGAGCAGGTTAATTTCCGGGTAGGCCATCAGGTTCGAACCGCGATTCGACAACAGCTGCTGGATCAGCTAGAGCGCTTAGGGCCCCTGGGCCGTGCCAATCAGCCGGTCGGCAGCTGGAGCAGCACGCTATTGGAGCAGGTTGAGCAGCTGCAGGATTACTATGCGCGCTATCTGCCGCAACGCACACTGGTGCTGCTGGTGCCGGTGACTATTTTAGCCGTGATTTTTCCGATCAACTGGGTGGCGGGTCTCTTGTTCGTGATCACCGCCCCCCTGATTCCACTGTTTATGATCTTGGTCGGCCACCGGGCCGCTGAAGCGAATCGCCGCAATCTGCAAGCCTTCACACGTCTCAGTGGTCACTTTCTGGATCGGCTGCGCGCTTTAGAGACGCTGCGGCTGTTTGATCGGGCACAACCCGCGCTACAAGCGGTAGCAGAGATCTCACACAGCTTACGCCAGCGCACCATGGCGGTGCTCCGCTTAGCGTTTATCTCTTCAGCGGTGCTGGAATTTTTCACGGCGCTATCGATAGCCTTAGTGGCGCTCTATTTTGGCTTCACCTATTTAGGGGCCTTGCGTTTTAGCCAGCTGCCGACTGAGGTGACGCTGTTTGCCGGTCTGTTCACCTTGATGCTGGCCCCGGAATTTTATCAACCGCTCCGCGATCTCGGCAGCTTTTACCATGCCAAGGCGCAAGCGCTAGCGGCCGCCCAAGGATTACGCACCGCCTTGCAGCACGCCCAGCCACCCCCCCCCCTCGAGGCCTCGAGGCTGCGGTCGCCTCAAGCGGCTCAGCTGGTCGCTCGGGAGTTAACGATCTATTCTCACCGGGGCCAGCGTCTGGTCGGTCCACTGAATTTTGCAGTGACGCCTGGCTCGCATCAGGTGATTGTTGGTGCTAGCGGCGCTGGCAAGAGCACGGTACTGCATCTGCTACTAGGCTTCCTCCCCTACCAAGGCTCCTGCACCCTCGATGGCATCGAGCTGCGTGAGCTTGATCGCCAGCAGTGCTCTCGGCAGATCGCTTGGGTTGGCCAGACCCCGCAACTGCTGGCGGGAACCCTATTGGACAATATTCAACTGCGTGATCCGACTGCCTCAGAGCAGACGGTGGCGCGTGCCGTACAGCGGGCAGCGGTGGATCGCTTTCTGCCCGATCTCCCCGATGGGCTGCTCACCCGCTTAAGTAATAACGCCTGTGAGCTATCGGTGGGTCAAGCACAGCGCGTCGCGCTGGCGCGCGCGCTGCTCTGCCCTTGCGATCTGTTACTGCTGGATGAGCCAACGGCTAGCTTAGATTCAGAGAGTGAGCAGCTGGTGCAACAAGCGCTCTCCCAGGCCAGTCGACAGCAGACCACCTTGACCATCACCCATCGACTAGAGATCTTGCAAGCCAGCGATCAGCTCTGGGTGATGCAGCAGGGGTGCATTGTGCAGCAGGGCCTCTATGCTGACTTGAGCACTCAGCCGGGGCCGTTGGCGGATCTGCTGGCTCAGCAACTTCATTCCCCAAACCTTAAGGGTGCTGAGTAGTGTCGGTGCTGCGATCTTTTTTGGCACTCTACCGCCGCCATCCCTACCCGCTGGTGGGGGGTATCGTGTTGGCGATCCTCAGCCTACTGGCGACTATCGCGCTATTGAGCCTAGCCGGCTGGCTGTTGGCGGCGGCGGCGTTAGCGGGCCTATCCGGGAGTGCCGCCACCTTTAACTATCTGTTACCAGCTGCCGCTATTCGGTTGTTGGCGCTGCTGCGCACGGTGGGACGTTATGGGGAGCGCCTGATCACCCATGAGGCGACGTTACGGCTGCTGACCGATCTGCGCGTCTACACGTTTAGCAAGCTGCTGCCGCTCTCTCCAGGGGGGATCCAGCGCTACCGGCAAGGCGAGCTGCTCAACCGACTCGTGGCCGATGTTGATACCTTAGATCATCTCTATCTACGGCTGCTGACGCCGTTATTGGCAGCTTGGAGTGTTACCGTAAGCGTCACGCTGCTGCTTTGGCCCCTCGACCACCGGTTAGCATTAACCTTAGGCGGGGTGCTACTCGGGGTAGTGCTCCTGCTGCCGCCGCTATTTTTTTGGACCGGTCGTGCTACTGGGCGAGCATTAACCGAGTGGCAGGGGCAGGCTCGCTTACTGCTGGTCGAGTGGCTCCAGGGGCAAGCGGAGCTGATCAGCTGTGGTGCCTCCCCCCGCTGGCGTCAACAGGTAGAGAGCGCCCTGCAGCGGTGGCAGTGCTGTCAACAGCAGCAGGCCTCTCTGCAGGGTCTGGCACAAGCGCTCGTGGTGCTCCTTGGCGGGGCGACCCTGCTGTTGATGCTCTGGTTAGTCGCCGATTTGCGGATCCAGGGCCAGCCCCCTGGGGCGATCATCGCATTAGTCGCTTTTCTAACGCTGGCGGTGTTCGAAGCGATCCTGCCAATAGCGACCGCTTTTCAACCCTTATCTCAGGTGATCAGCGCCGCCCAGCGACTGCAGCAGCTGCTGTCACAACAGCCGGTCGTTCAGTTTGCCTCCAAAGGTCCGCTACTAGCGTCCCCAGTGACGCTCACCTTCCAGCAGGTGAGTTTCACCTACCCCGGGCGTTGGCAGCCAACCCTGCAGGCGCTTGATCTCACCGTAGCGACGGGTGAAAAATTAGCACTGCTAGGCCATAGCGGTTGTGGTAAATCAACATTACTACAGTTGATCACCGCTGGCTGGGTTTCGACTCAAGGGACCATTACGTTGAATCAGCGGCCGCTGAGTGACTATTCGGAGGCCCAGCTGCGATCTGCGATGACGGTGATCACCCAGCGGGTGACGCTGTTGAGTGCCACGCTGGCGGATAACCTGCTATTGGCCGCGCCCCACGCCCCACCGGAGCAGTTGGTTGCGGTGCTGCAGCAGGTCGGGCTGACGCCTCTGTTGGAGGAGCAGGGGTTAGCGCTCTGGCTGGGGGATGGCGGTAGAGCGCTTTCGGGTGGCGAGCAGCGGCGCTTAGGGGTGGCGCGGGCGCTGCTGCGTGACGCCCCCTTACTGCTCCTTGATGAACCGACCGAAGGGTTAGATCCGCAGTCAGAGCAGCACATTTTTCAGCTACTGCTCGCCGCTGCACAGAACAGGGCACTCATCTTGATCACCCATCGTCCGCAGGGGTTAGAGCAGCTGGATCGCATTGTGGTCTTAGATGCTGGTCGCGTGGTTGAGCAGGGCACACCGACGGAGTTACTGGCGGCCCGCGGGCGCTACTACCAGTGGCAGCAGCGCTGGGCGTGAGCGCACCCCACCACGGTTGGTTGCTAGCCATCCATCCATCACTCCGCAGTTTTAGTAAACTTTTGTAACTAATGGTGGGTTTTCAAGCGCAGCGGTGCCTCCTATTCTTGATCTAGAGTCGGAACGTGGATTGATTGCCCTGCGTGAAGATTAATGAGGCAACCTAAGCAACCAACGTAGGGGAACTCTGAAAGCGGATGAAAAAAAGGACTGTCACCCCTAAAAAGCGCACCGTGCGGCGACGTAAACAGCAGCGGTTGAAGAAGCGACAGCGCTCCTTGCAGCAGCGGCTAGCGCGACTGGCCAAGGCCCAGCGACCCTTCAACAGCCTGGCCGCAGCGCTAGCAAAAGCCTCTGCCAGCGCTATCACCTTGGTAGAGTCTGAGAAGCTTCGTCAGTTGCCTAGGCTGGGCAAATCACCATTGAATATCAGCACCGAAAGTCAAAACTCTCCCCACGGATTTCGGCTGCACTCTCCTGTGCTTCAGCGGCCGCTGTCACTCCAGGAGAGCCTGTCGCTCCCGCAACGGCTTACCAGTACACTACAGGTTGAATCCAGCGTACTGTGCCGTGAAACGGCGCTGCTCTGGGTGGTGTCGCAGCGCACCTGGCAGCTGTTGACTGTGGGCTGCCGACCGTCGCTCCCTGAATGCACGCCACTTGTGCTGACCCACTCTGGAGAGCTCACCCTCAGTGTTGCTAATTCCAGTTCGTTGTTAGCGTCGACCGACTCAAGGTTAGTAGCTGTAGAGCCACCGGCAGAAAAACGCATTCAGAAGGAGTTGCCGCTCCCGAGCTTTGCCATCGGTGTTCCGGCAGCCCGCCAAACAGCCGCTTATCAGCAGGCTCCGGCTGCTGAGCCAAAACCCTCCAGCGCTACCCCAGTCGCTGATAAGCCGCCGGGAGCGGAGCGGTCATCCTCTGACGATGAAGCAGAGTGGGTAAGTTGTGAAGTTTATTCTAGGGCATATCGTCAAAATCAAAAATGGAAGAGCTATAAATCACGTCGGGAAAATCGACCTTTGCGTAAAAACAGCGGTTTTATCGGCAAACCCTTTCATCCTGCTAAAAAGCTCTCCTTTCAGAAAAATTTCAGCAATGTACAAAAAAATCGCTCCTGCCTAGCTCGCTCTGCGGGACATAGATTACGAATCCATGGCTGGCTGCCGGCCAGCGCTGATTTATCCTGGAGAGCACTTAAATTATTGGGTAAGCAAAACCCACTACTAAAAGAAAAAGTTGATTGGCGTCCAAAGGGAGTAGGTCGTAAAGTGTACTATCGGCAATGCGGTTCAAAAGTAATAGAATACAGCGATGGACGACAGTGCGGGTTAAGCGAGAGCCCCACGGCGAACTGTACCGACAGTCACCGTCAGCCGTTCTCTCCTGCTGCCGCTGCACCTGTTTATTCTGTCCCGTCTAGTATTCTAGCTCCTACACCTGAAGATGCTTGTTATAATGATTGTGTTACACTACGCCAACTTATCCACTGCATAGTGACGAAAGGCTATTTTTTGGCCCAGGCAGAGGCGGTGTTAGGGGTTACAATGCCAGGATATGAAGGGATGCAGGGGATAGATAGCTATATAGCGCGTTATATGCCCCCACCCACTCCCCACCCACTCCCTAGTAGTTGACTTGCCAATGGATTTGGTAAACCCTGATTCAGGGAATGCAAAAAGAGATAAGCGTGCAGATTTAATAAGCGCTATTAATGGAGAGACTGCAACAAACGCTATTGTGGACTTGGTGAAAAAGGACAGCTCTCTCATTCACACAGTGGATGACCAAGGTAATACTCCGCTACACTATGCCGTGGCGCAGCACAATCTAGGGTTAATCAAGCAGTTGATTGAGCAGAGTGCTTGTACTACTGCCGATGCTAAAAATAACCAAGGGGAAACCGCTGCCGATTGGTTTCAGCTACTTTTTACTAGTCTCTATGCTATAGAACTGCGTAATTTAAAAATGGTGAGACGGAATATTGAATGCGGTGACAGTCAGTTTATAGTAAATCTTTTAGGTTTGGGTTTTTCTCGTGAATTACGCTTTCCACAAGCTAAGACAATGCTGCATTGGGCCGTTGATTATCAGCGAGTGGCTATTGTCAAAGTGATTCTGGAAGGGCATGCTTGCAAAGCTGTTGAGAGATTGTTGCATCTCAGCGATAGTCAGGGTGTGACACCGCTAGTGCTGGCGCAGCAATACTATCGGCTAGGCAGTCCAGTTGCTCAGGAGATAATGATCTATCTACAAGCGAAACAGCACCCTGTGGTAGTAGAAGTAGGGAGTGCATCGGTACTTCCACCACTGTGGCAGTTGGCGTTTTTATATCAGCCGATTGATGTAGAGGAGGGGGAAATACAGGCTCTAGAAAATGTCTTTAATAACCGCTGTGGACCGCCTGATGTTATGCAGCTAAATCCGCTGCGTTCGACTATTGTTAAACTAGCTTATAACCTCTGCCGTCAAGCCTGTTTTCGTTGTCATGAGTCCGCTCCCACTGTAATTTCACGCAGTAGCGGAAGACCAGCGCTCAAAATAGAGAAGTTTTTTAAATGGTTATTCGGTAAGTGGACGGATGGAGACCAACAAATTTTTAAGGAAAAGCTTTTTTGCGTTTTGCGGCATTTAAGTGGTTTTATCGAAAATAAGCTAGCCAATCAGGTTATTGAGTTTTCAGCAGAGCTGTCGCACAGTGGAGGTTGCTTTATTCCTGATGCAGATAAAATCTTCCTAAAACCCAGAATGAAAGCGGGTGCGATTGCTGTGGTGGCAACCTTAATTCATGAGATAACCCATCTAGCTGTTCATAGCTACGATTTTTTCTCCGCAACGTACTACAACGATATCGAAGGTTTCCTCATGAATTTAGGCCATGCTTATCAACTAGCGGCTAAAGGTACCGCTGGAGAGCTCTCAATAGAACAAAGGAGATTATTTGAGGCTCGGCTATTACTGGAAGAGGGTTTTCACTCTGGTTGGAAACAGAATTTACATCACTGGATGGCCCTCAATAGTGCTGAAACCCTGACGATAGCCATTCTGGCCCTGGCTGGCGCCCCAACGGGATTTGCCCAGTATGACAGTCAACCGAAGCCCGCTTTAGTGATTAAACCGCGATTCCTCCAGACGCTGTGTGGTGTCGCCGCCCCCGCCCAGCCGCCAGCGCCGGAAAGATCTTCTTTGTTCTGGCCCTGTGGTGCAAAAAGGCACACAGTGAGCTCCTCAGAGCGCTCTGACCAAGAGACTAGACCGGGCACTGCCAACAGTGACAGTGGCATCTCCTCCGCAGGGAGTAGCACAGCGATGGACTGGTGTGCAACTGACGCACAAGCCTCCCTCTCTCACCTGACACAGGAGATGGTCTCAACGCCGCCGCCGACAACAGTGGCCCCGCTAAAGCTGTCACCAGAGGCCCTTCCAGCTACCCAGGCCAGGACCCCCACCTCGTTAACGTGCCCTGATAACAGTACGAAACCCTTAGAGTGCCGCCCAAGTTAGCAACGTTTCCAATGCCGAACGCTCTCCCGCTTGTTGAACTAGCGAGAAATCCTCGGTAGTGCCTGTTTCTACCAATTCGCCGCTGGCATCAATGTTTTTGAGGTGCAAGCCACTGTTATCGGTTGAGGTCGCCACAATCTCCGAGGGCTGCCTTTGGATCAGCCAAAGTGTGTTTCCTGCCACGCTGACCGAAACGGCAGACCGATCATCCGCTTGCCTTCTTGGTTCTGAAATGTCAGGGAAAACTCTATAGGAATCTGACATCAGGCTTAGGCTGACAACCCCGATAACGGACATTGCTACCAACAAAATCTTAGAGTACTCGCGTTCAAGGCACAGGATCTTGTATAATCAACCTTTTATTTATTTTATTGGTAAAAGGCGACCTTGAGCAGCTATCGATTAGATTGGCAGTGTTTGCTGCCACACACAAAACAGTACAGCCTACTCTTTAAACAGGCCGAAAGCGTTCAGTCAACCCATTTTATTGATCTACAGCGACGCCTGGCTACCACCCTACAGCTGTTTTGCCAGCCGCGTCACCCCGCTAAACTGCTGCTGATCAAAGGTCAAGAGGATCGACGCTACTTATCGCTGATTGCCGAAGCAGTCACCGCTTATCAACCACCCATCACTGGCGTTCTGGGCAGCCGTTATGAGATCCAGGGAAGTCAGGTGACTTGTCACGCCGCCACCCAGGCGGAAGATAACTTTGCTGCCAAGACGCACTGTATCGCCGAGGAGTGGGCCGAGCAGGCGACCCTCTTCGGTTCACTCTGCGGCTCTCCAGGACACTATCAGCTACAACCGGGATTAGTTCATCAGGTCAATGGTGGCACCCTTATTTTATCCCTGCGGGTATTATTCGATCAACCGTGGCTCTGGCCCCGCTTAAAGCAGATTTTACTCAGTGGCCAATTCCAGTGGTATCCAGCGGATGAAACACGACCGTTACCGCTGGCGATCCCCCCGATGCCACTGGATTTACGGCTGATCTTGGTCGGTGATGATCTCAGCCTATTGGATTTCGGTGATTTAGAGGCCCATAGTGATCTGTTTGCTATTTATAGTGAGATCGAGCCAGAGCTGTCGGTGACTAACGCTGAAGAGCTGAAACCCTGGATAGGCTATGTCAACGGGATTATGGCTAAAAATCAACTGGCACCGTTACAGAGTTCAGCGTGGCCCTGCTTGCTGCAGGCGGCTGTTCGGAAGACCGAGGACCATCAACGACTGCCGCTCTGCCCTTTTTGGATAGAAAACCTCTTGGTGGAGTCGATGTTAATGAGTCCAGATCCCTCCCTAGGCGCTGAGATCTTACAGAACAGCTTACAGATCCGTCGTTGGCGGGAGAGCTATCTGCCAGAGCTCGTGCAGCGGGATATCCACCATGGGCAGCTCCGTATCGAAACCGAGGGATCAGCGATTGGTCAACTCAATGGACTGTCGGTGGTGGTCTACCCTGGCCATACGCTCGCTTGTGGCGAGCCCTCGCGGATCAGCTGTGTGGTCCATTCTGGCGATGGTGATATTACCGATGTGGAACGGAAAACGGAGTTAGGCGGTAATATCCATGCCAAAGGGATGCTGATCATGCAGGCCTATTTGGTCTCTGAATTGGCCTTAGAGCAGCCACTGCCTTTTGCTGCCTCCTTGGTGTTTGAGCAGTCCTATGGTGAAGTCGATGGTGATAGCGCTTCATTGGCCGGTCTCTGTACTTTGGTCAGCGCTTTGGCACAACAACCCTTAAGCCAGCAGATTGCCGTGACCGGGGCGGTCGATCAATTTGGCCGTGTCCAAGCGGTGGGCGGCCTGAATGAAAAAATTGAAGGATTTTTTGCCATTTGTGAGCAACGGGGCTTAACTGGCGAGCAGGGGGTGATTCTTCCGGCTACCAATAAGTTGCAGCTCTGCTTATCTGATCCGGTGGTGCAGGCAGTGCGGAAGAGTCGTTTTCATCTGTGGGTAGTGGATCATGTGGCGGATGCTCTGCCGTTATTGACCGGCATTCCTTTTAAACAGGAGTCGGGCTGTTCGCTGATCGGTTTAATTAATGAGCGCATTGCGCAATTGACCGCGATGCAGGATAGACAGCGTATCCCCTTTTTGCTACGGTGGCTCACTTGGTTTACCCACCGTTAGTGGCAACAGTTCGGATGAACGATAACCGCCTGTGACAACCCTGATGCTGATGACTACTGCCTACAAACGATGAGTGACCATGGCTAACAATCCTATTAACAGACAATCCTCCTATACTTTACCCGATCTGCTGGCCTCTAGCCGGGGAGAGCTCTTCGGACCTTTGGGTCCTCCTTTACCTGCCCCCACGATGCTCATGATGGATCGTATCACGCACCTGAGTGAACGAGGGGGGCAATACCATAAAGGGTATGTCGAAGCGGAATTAGATATCCACCCCGATTTATGGTTTTTTGCCTGCCATTTCCCCAATGATCCGGTGATGCCTGGCTGTTTGGGGCTAGATGCCATGTGGCAGCTGGTGGGTTTTTTCCTGGGGTGGATCGGTGCACAAGGTAAAGGGCGAGCATTAGGGGTCGGTGAAGTGAAGTTTACCGGGCAAATTCTCCCGACCGCTAAAAAAGTGACTTACCAGATCCATATGAAACGGGTCGTCAATCGTCGGTTAGTGATGGGACTGGCTGATGGACAAATAGAGGTCGATGGCCGAGTGATCTACCTCGCGACCGACTTAAAAGTGGGCTTGTTTCAAGATACCTCTCATTTTTAAACTGGAGTAGATTGTAAGCCTCTAGGCTCTTGATGCGCTAGGGATCAGCGCCTTGAGCAGGTGGGTAGCCGTGATGGTGCGCCAAAGCTACTGATGACTTGGTCACCAAAGCGGTTGCTCTCCACCGATGATCGCCGTATTATCAACCACACCATTCGGTGAGTAGCGCAGCCTGGTAGCGCAACACGTTCGGGACGTGTAGGTCGGAGGTTCAAATCCTCTCTCACCGACCAGTTCACAGCGCTGATACTAACGCCTTATCTCCCATGGCCGGCTAGTCATTCATCACCACTAAATCAATCAGGGTAAATTCATTAAACTGAATGAACAGCGCTTCCAAACCGATTGTGAGAATACGGAACACACTGTGACAGAATCGGACCGTGTGGCGATGATGATCAGGGCACAGCAAGGGATAGCCCTGTTCTAAGGCTTGGATTAAATAGCCCAGCTGAATGGTTTCTGGCGATCGATTTAGTAGAATGCCCCCGTGTCTCCCACGCCGTGACTGGATATAGCCTAAACGGTTTAAATGCCCAACTACTTTGGTTAGATGATAGTGTGACACCTGATAATAGAGGGCAATTTCCTGGACGTTCACCCGCTGCTCTGGCGACACCGTCGCCAGATAGCCTAGCAGCTGTAATCCTAAGCGCGTATAAGTGTTGATTAATTTCATAGTGGACACCGTGTCAAAAGAGAAAGCTGTAAAACGACTACCCATGAGCTTCCCGGTTGATGCTCAGCAGCCATCCTGTCACCAAAATGCCAATCTTTACTGTAATCCATGTTCATAAGCCTCTTTCTGAATTACCCTACTCATTTAACGAAATTATTAAACCCAGTGATAGTGTTTAACAATGTTATTTATAAAGGTTTATAGATCAATTTTTGTTGATTAATTTTGCAAAATAACTCGCAATAAAAACGGTTTTTAGGCTATTTATAGCCAATATGATCGAGGGGAATAGGTGATGAAAAGCGAATGGTTTACGCCCAAAGAGATCACAACCATGCCGGGTATGCCAACCACCATCCAAGGGGTTCATAAGAAAGCTAAGCGTGAGGGTTGGCACTCTAGACGTAAATTGGGGGTTCAGGGTCCTGCTATAGAGTTTTGTATGGTGATCTCGGAGGAGCGTGTACACATCAGGGAAAGTAGTGCGGTTTACCACGCACCGTTGCTCACGAGCGATCAAGATTTGCATGCCGTATGGTTGGCGGTCTTTAATCAATTAACTGAGAAAAACCGTACCCTATTAATCAGCAATATCATTCAGTATGGTGTCTACCAACTGATCAATCGTGACAATAATAGCCGATCAGCAAAAATCGTCTCCCTACTAGAATCCTTACCGTTAGCTGATCAGGAGTCGATTCTCAAGATGATTAAAGCCAAACAGAGGGATCTTATCCTGGAGAGTCCCAGCACATCAGCTGCTGAAGCGGTTCCCGGTGAGGCTGAATAAGCTGCTCGCTGTCAGATGCTTCACCATGGTATGATCCATGCCGTTCTCATCGGGGTGCCCTCAGGGGCTGAGAAGAGACCCGTTGAACCTGATCCGGACCATGCCGGCGGAGGAATTTGAGGACCCACTATCGGGTTATCCAATCGCTCCTTGGCTGTGTTAGCAGTTTTAAAGGAGCGTGTGTGTTGAAGTGGTGGCTGTTTATCTTGTTTTGCTTTGTCAGGATCTGCACGGTACAGGCCATTGAAACCCTGACCATCTATGCCACCAGTGCTTTTTCAGCACCCTGGGGTCCTGGACCCAGGGTTAAGCGCGCCTTTGAAGCACAACATCACTGCCGGGTGCGCTGGGTGACTTTCAGCGGCAGCGGGGCGATTCTCAACCGTCTAAAGTTGGAAGGCGGTCATGGCCGTGCTGATGTGGTCCTCGGATTAGAGAGTAGTGTGCTGAGAGCGGCGCAAGAGAGTGGTTTGTTTGCGCCGCAACCGCTCGAGAAGCGGCAGCTGACGCTGCCAGGCGGGTGGCAGAATCGCTACTTTGTGCCCTATGGCTACAGTTATCTGACGTTTATCTATCATCAACAACGGGTGATGAATCCCCCCCGCAGTTTACAGGAACTCCTGGAAGGTCCTGATCACTGGCGTGTGATCTATGCCGATCCGCGAACCAGCAGCCCAGGCTCTCTTTTTCTGCACTGGATGATGACCTGCACGGGTCCAGCGGTGGACACCGCTTGGCAGCAGCTGGCCCGGAAGACCGTCACCGTTACTAAAGATTGGAGTGAGGCCCATGGACTGTTCTTGAAGGGGGAGGCCGATTTCGTCTTAGGCTATAACACCTCGCTGGCTTACCATCAACGCCAGCAACCACAACATCCCTACCGCACTCTCCGGTTTGCTGAAGGCCATCCGCTACAGGTGGAGGTGGCGGCCATCGTGGCCAGTAGTCAGCAGGCCGACTTGGCGAATCAATTTGTGCAGTTTATGATCACGCCTACCGTGCAAACCCTACTTCCCTCGCTGTATTGGGTCTATCCCGTGATTGAGCTGCCGCTTCCCCCAGAATTTTTGCAGTTGGATCGACCGTCGGTGCTCTTAAAGTTTAGTGAGGCCACGGCACTTCAGCGGCAGCAATGGATACAAACATGGCGTCGGGCTGCCGTCAAAGGCTAATCGCCCCCTGGCTCTGGCCAGGGCTGCTCACCGCTGTGTTGCTGCTGATCCTCTTTATCACGCTGCTCAGCGTCTTGGGACGCCAGGCCACCTCGCTTGATTGGACCCATTGGTGGCATGATCCCTACTGGTGCGGGGTGATTCGCTTTACCCTACAGCAAGCGCTATTATCGACGCTACTCTCCTTGTTGCCGGCGATTCCGGTAGCACAAGCCTTAGCACGCCGCCGCTTTTGGGGGCGGCGTTGGTTGCTGCAGCTACTCTCCCTCTCCTCAGCACTCCCCGCTGTGGTGGTCATTTTTGGTTTGATGACGCTGTATGGCCGACAAGGGTGGTTAGCCCGATTAGGTGCTTGGGTCGGGATCAGCTACTCAAGCTCCCTGTATGGCCTCCATGGATTAGTGCTGGTACACGTCTTTTTTAACCTGCCGTTAGCAACCCGCTGGCTGCTACAGACCCTCAGCACCTTACCCCAAGCCCACTATCGGTTAGCGCAACAATTAGGGATGAGTGCTCATCAGCGCTTTCGTTGGCTGGAGTGGCCCCGGCTCCGCTGGCAGCTCTGTTCAATGGCGGGACTCATTTTCTCACTCTGTTTTAATAGTTTTACGAGTGGGCTCATACTGGGGGGGGGGCCCCAAGCCACGCCGCTAGCCGTGGCTATTTATCAATCATTCACTGAGGAGGGGAGCTTCGGCCAGGTGTTGCCTTTGGTCCTATTGCAGATCAGCTGCTGTTTAGGGATCTACGCTGTGGGTCAGCGCTTGGCCGAGAGCCATCCAGCTATCATGATGACGGATCTCGAGCCCTATTGGGCTCGAGATCCGCAAGATAATGGCTATCGCCGCTGTTGGGATGGGATCTGGATCCTAGGTCTGCTGCTGCTGCTGCTGCCGCTATTGGCCGTGGTGATCCAGGGCTGCAACAGGATGCTCTTCCAGGCCTTGGCGCAGCCGCACTTATGGCGTGCGCTGGGCTGCTCCCTGTCGCTAGGCGGGTGTGCGGCGCTACTTGCGGTGACGTTAGCCTACTCGCTGTTATGGAGTAGTAGTCGATTACAGCAGCGACACGCTCTTCGCTACAGTCGTGGGTTGCTGTTATCAGGCATCTTGATCTCGCTACTGCCACCGCTGGTCTTGGCGACCACCCTGTTGCACCTGTTTCACGCTATCGATATTCCAGGCGTGATCTGGGGGTTGATCGGTGTGATCAATGGCCTGATCGCGCTACCCTACGCTTTGAAAATATTGACAATACCGCTGTACGATGTAGTAGGGCAGAGTGATCAACTCTGCCAGGGGCTAGGGATCCAAGGGTTTAACCGTTGGCGGCTGATTGATGGCCCGCTCCTCTGCCGACCCTTAGCGTTAGCGTTAGCAGTGACGACCGTTCTCTCCTTAGGGGAGGTGGGTATCATCGCCCTGTTTGGGCAGGAAGTGGGGACTACGTTAGCACTCTACCTCTATCAACAGCTGGGGGCCTATCGGGGTGATGAGGCCGCAGTGACTGCCCTGCTGCTACTACTCTGTTGCTGGGGCCTATTGAGGGTATCGGAGGCTTTATCACATCGCCATGTTACAGTTAACTAACCTACAGTGTGGCCAGACCGCCACCGCCTTTTGCTTTAATTTTCAGGCTAATATTGGAGAGCTCTTGGCAGTGGTGGGCCCGAGTGGGGCCGGGAAGAGTACGCTGTTGAACCTCATCGCTGGGTTTGCAACTGCTTCGCAGGGGCAACTTTATCTGGCAGGTCACAACCATACCCACACTGTGCCGGCGCAACGGCCGATCTCCATGCTGTTTCAAACGCATAACCTGTTTCCTCATTTGACCGTGGTGCAAAATATCGGGCTAGGGCTGCATCCTGGATTACGGTTAACACCCACACAGAGGCAGCGGGTGCATGCGCTAGCGACCCGGCTGCAGCTACAGGAGGTCCTGCAGCGGTTACCCGAGCAGCTCTCGGGTGGTCAGCAACAGCGCGTGGCATTAGCCCGCTGCTTATTGCGCCAACAGCCCATTCTGTTATTGGATGAGCCTTTTTCAGCACTGGACTCTGAGTTACGCCGGGAGTTACTGCTGTTATTACAAGAGCTCCAGCACGAACAACCCTGCACCATTCTGTTGGTTTCACATCATTTATTAGAGATCGCCAGCCTGGCGCCGCGGACGCTAGTGATTGTTGAAGGTAAAATTGCGTATGATGGTGCGACCAGTGCCTTGTTTACTGGCGAGACGATGAATAGTGCTTGGGGGCTCTAAGCTTTGCAGGCAGGCCATCACGTGGTGGCTAGCAGGCTCTTATACGGGAAAAGTAAGCTAGATGAAGACATTAGGCGAATTTATTGTAGAGAAGCAACACGATTTTTCACAGGCTACCGGCGAGCTGACCGCCCTGTTAGCCTCGGTTAAATTGGCGGCCAAAATCGTACACCGGGATATCAATAAAGCAGGTTTAGTGGATATTTTAGGGGGTAATGGTGTTCATAACGTGCAGTGTGAGGCACAGACCAAACTAGATGCCTTCGCTAATGAGACCTTCAAAGCGGCATTAGAAGCCCGGGGTGAGGTTGCGGGCATTGCCTCCGAAGAGGAAGAGCACCTGATTGCTTTTAACAGTGAACGAGCGCGTGCTGCTAAGTATGTCGTGTTATTGGATCCCCTGGATGGATCATCTAATTGTGATGTCAATGTCTCCGTTGGGACCATTTTCTCGATTTATCGGAGAGTATCCCCTCTGGGTACCGCCGTCACACTCGCCGATTTTTTACAACCGGGTCAGCAGCAGATTGCAGCCGGTTACGTGATCTATGGTTCATCGACCATGCTGGTGTACACCACTGGTCATGGGACTCATGGCTTTACTTATGATCCCACTCTGGGGGTGTTTTGTCTGTCGCACGAGAACATCCGCGCACCGACTCAGGGCACGCTTTACTCGATTAATGAGGGTAATCAGCACTATTTTCCGCTGGGGGTCAAGCGGTACCTTCAGTACTGCCAAACCCCGGATCCAGCCACCAGTCGCCCCTACAGTGCCCGCTATATTGGCTCTCTAGTGGCTGATTTTCACCGTAATTTATTAAAAGGGGGGATCTACCTTTATCCGCGTACCCCCCCCTATCCTCAGGGTAAATTACGGTTGCTGTATGAGTGTAATCCTATCGCTTTTTTGGCCGAACAAGCCGGCGGCCGCGCCAGTAATGGTGGCCAACGTATTCTGGATATCCAGCCAACCACCTTGCATCAACGCTCTCCTCTGTTTGTTGGTTCAATCACGATGATGGACCAGCTAGAATCTTTTTTGAAGGAATAGACCGATATAGACTAATAAAAAAGGACTTTTCTTCTGACTATTGCGCTGCACCAGGCTATACTATGCCCCTAAAGAACTAGGGGTCTTGCAAGGACTATTAAGATGAGTTTACAGTGCGTGCCCTCAGGCAGAGATATCCCAGAAGATATTTATGTCATCATTGAGATCCCAGCCCACTCTGATCCCATTAAATATGAAGTGGATAAACAGTGCGGTGCTGTGTTTGTGGACCGCTTTATTGCAACACCAATGTTCTATCCTTGTAACTATGGGTACATGAATGGGACCTTGGCTGAAGATGGTGATCCGCTAGATGTTTTGGTGCCGACTCCCTATCCGTTACAGATTGGTTCAGTGATTCGTTGTCGTCCAGTCGCCCTGTTCTGCATGCAGGATGATAGCGGGAAAGATGCCAAAGTGATCGCGGTCCCTCACCATAAGCTCACATCAGCTTATGAGATGATTCGCGATGTTGAGGAGTTGCCTGCGCTTTTAAAAGCGCAGATACAGCATTTCTTCGAGCATTATAAAGCGCTGGAGCCAGGCAAATGGGTGACTATCCAAGGTTGGCAAAACCATCAGGCTGCCAAGGATGAGATTATGGCTGCTGTTCGACGTGCACAAGGAGCATAAACAGCACGGGTCGTATATCAGGGATCCACAGAACACAGGGGCGCACAATAGGCGCTAGGAATAAAGGTAAACGCAGCTCATATGACTGCCACGACAAAAGCGCTTACGGCACAACAGTATATTGCACACCATCTACAACATTATCACTTAGGTTCAGGTTTTTGGTCGCTGCACATCGATTCGCTCTTCTTTTCAGTGGGATTGGGTGTGCTGTTTTTATGGCTACTGTACAAGACGGCGATTAAAGCGACTTCGGCAGTGCCTAGTAAGTGGCAATGTGCGGTTGAAATGGTGGTTGATTTTGTCAATGACTCTGTTCAAGAAGTTTTTCAGAGTAAAGACCGCCTCATAGCGCCGCTGTCGCTGACTATTTTTGTCTGGGTATTCTTGATGAACAGCCTGGATCTGCTGCCGGTTGATCTGCTGCCGATAGTAGCGCAACGCGCGGGCCTGGAGCACTTGCGGGTGGTGCCCTCTGCTGACGTTAATATCACCTTGTCGCTGTCGCTGGGTGTGTTCTTTTTGATCTTATTTTATAGTATACGGATGCAGGGAATGCGAGGGACTTTTCGATCATTGGCCTTGCATCCTTTCAACCATTGGCTGTTTATACCCATTAATCTGTTATTGGAAACGCTCTCTTTACTAGCCAAGCCACTATCGCTGGGGTTGCGGCTATTTGGTAATATGTATGCCGGTGAATTGATTTTTATTTTAATCAGTGCGCTGCTGCCTTGGTGGGCACAGTGGGCTTTTTCAGTGCCTTGGGCTATTTTTCACATTGTCGTGATTGCCTTACAAGCGTTTATTTTTATGGTGCTGACGATTGTTTACCTCGCTATGGCGGGCGAGGGTCATGATTAAAGGCTCGGTACTCATCCAAATTATTGTCTGTTAACCTCAGGAGTTTGTCATGGGATCTGTTAGTGTTGATTTGTATGTGCTGGCTGCCGGCATGTTGGGAATTGCTGCGATCAGTGCAGCGATAGGCATTAGTATGGTGGGATGTAAATTCCTAGAGGGCGCCGCTAGGCAGCCTGATTTAATGCCGAAGTTACGCACGCAATTTCTCATCGTGATGGGGATGATTGATGTGATTCCAATGTTAACAGTGGCGGTTGCGCTCTACTTTATTTTTGGGCTGCCTCATTAATCGCGTTGACCGTTGAGCAAACGGCAGAGTTTGATCCAATGAAGGAGGTTAGCCGATGAATTTGAATGCCACGCTACTCGGTCAGGCGATCGCTTTTGTTTTGTTTGTTTTGTTTTGCATGAAATATGTTTGGCCACCATTGTTAGCTGCCATTGAGGCACGTCAGCAGCTGATTGCCGAAGGATTAGCTGCCGCTGAGGAGGCAAAAAAAGCCTTGAAGTTGGCGCAATCTGAAGGGGCGGTTCAACTGCTAAAAGCTAAAAATCAAGCGCAAGTCATCATTGATCAGGCCAATAGACAGCGGACTCAGATCCTGGAGGAAGCGAAAATCAAAGCGCAGCGAGAGCGCACCAAGATTTTAGCGCAAGCTCGGGTTGACGCGGAGCAGATCTGTAAGCGTGAGCATGAAGCGCTACGTCAACAGTTTGGGCAATTGGTGGTGCTGGCTACCGAGAAATTAATCAATTGTACGCTAGATAGCGATACCAGCCAGCAGATCGTGGAACAGCTGGTGGCGGAACTGTAGGGTGGCTAAATCCGTGGGAAAGAGGTTTTGATGATGGAACTGCTCGGTGTTGCACGCCCTTACGCCACCGCCGCCTTTGAATTTGCGCGCTTGCAGAAAGACATTGACCATTGGCAGCACCTGCTCCGTTTTGCGGCACAGGTGAGCAGCGATCCCCAGATGGTCAGGCTATTGACCAATCCGTTAACGGCTGCTCTAGGCGCTGATCTCTTACAGGAAATTTGTCAAACAGCGCTGGATACCTACGCGAAAAATTTCCTGCGACTGATGGCACAAAACGGTCGCTTAATGGCGCTACCCATGGTTTGGAAACAATTTACGGCGTTGCAGCAAGCTTATGAGCAACAGGTCACGGTTGAAGTGATAGCAGCCGCTTCTTTAACCAGCGAGCAGCTGCAACGGCTGAGCACCGCATTAACTCGGCGGTTAGCTTGCGGTGTCACCTTACAATGCCGCGTCGATCCCACCTTATTAGCTGGCCTAATGATTCGTCTAGGAGATTGGAGCATTGATGGCAGTGTCCGGGGCCGGCTCAATCGATTAGCACAGCAGTTGCAGGCTTAAAAGAGAGAATAAACCATGCCACTGAATCCGAACGAGATTAGTGAACTGATTCAACAACGGATTGCTCAGTTCAATATTAGTAGTGAATTAACCCATCAAGGCACGATTGTGGCCGTTTATGATGGCATTATCCGTATTCATGGCCTGTCTGAAGTGATGCAAGGTGAGGTGATACAACTGCCTGGAGAGCGCTATGCGCTGGCGCTTAACTTAGAGCGAGATGCGGTGGGTGCTGTGGTCATGGGGCCCTACGCCGATCTAGTGGAGGGGATGACGGTTCGGAGTACTGGTCGGGGGTTGGAAGTACCAGTGGGCCACGGGTTACTCGGGCGTGTGTTGAATACTTTAGGTCAACCTATTGATGGAAAAGGTAGCCTCGACTATGACCATTATGCCCCAGTTGAGGTGATAGCACCTGGCGTCATTGAGCGTCAATCGGTGGATCAGCCGCTACAGACTGGCTATAAAGCCATTGATTCCATGGTACCGATTGGCCGAGGACAGCGTGAGCTGATCATTGGCGATCGGCAAACGGGAAAAACCGCGTTGGCCATCGATACCATTATCAATCAACGTCATTCAGGTATTCACTGTATCTACGTGGCGATTGGTCAAAAAGCTTCTACCGTGGCTGATGTAGTGCGACAATTGGAAGAGCATGGGGCTTTGGCCCATACGATTGTTGTGGTGGCTTCGGCTGCGGAATCTGCCGCTTTACAATATTTGGCCCCTTATGCGGGCTGTACCATGGGTGAATATTTTCGCGATCGGGGTGGAGATGCCTTGATTGTTTATGATGATCTCTCTAAACAAGCGGTGGCTTATCGGCAGATTTCTCTGCTATTACGGCGTCCACCTGGGCGTGAAGCCTTTCCTGGGGATATCTTTTATATTCACTCACGTCTGCTAGAACGGGCAGCTCGGGTTAGTCCAGCCTATGTAGAGACGTTTACTCAGGGTAAAGTCAAAGGACGTAGCGGTTCATTAACGGCACTGCCCATTGTTGAAACCCAAGAGGGCGATGTTTCAGCGTTTGTCCCGACCAATGTTATTTCGATTACTGATGGGCAGATTTTTCTGGAAAATACCCTATTCAATGCTGGAATCCGTCCAGCGATTAATCCCGGGATTTCAGTCTCTCGGGTGGGTGGTGCGGCACAAAGCAAACTGATTCGCCGGCTGTCTGGTGGGGTACGCACGGCATTGGCGCAGTATCGGGAACTGGCCGCTTTTTCACAATTTGCTGCTGATTTGGATGAGATCACCCGTAAGCAGTTAGCGCATGGTCAGAAGGTGACAGAGCTGTTAAAGCAGTCACGCTATGCACCGCTGTCGATTGCTGGCCAGGCCCTGCTGCTGTTTGCGGTAGAACATCACTATTTAGAGCAGGTTCCGGTTACCGAGATCCAAAATTTTGAAAAGGCGTTGCTCAGTTATGCGCAGCGGGAATACTCCCAGTTTTATAACCAAATTAGCGTGACTGGCGTGTACGATAAGCTGGTTGAAAAGACCCTCAAGCAGATCCTCGAGGCTTTTAAGACAGGACACACCTGGTGAGTAGCGGTGCCATAGGGAGTCGAGGGTGGTTTTTCAGTGAGGCAGTGAGGCACGATGTCCAGTAAAAAAGAGATCCATAGTAAGATTGGCAGCGTGCGCAATACTCAAACCATGACTCAAGCAATGAAAACCATGGCGAGATCTAAAATGGCAAAAACCCAAGTGCAGATGGCGACCAGTCGTCCCTATGCCCAGGCCATTCGTTCGGTCATTGGCCATATTGCCTTGGCAGATCTAGCTTATCAACCTCCTTACTTAGAAGTGCGACCAGTCAACCGGGTCGGCTTCTTGGTGGTAGCCAGTGATCGTGGCCTATGTGGTGGATTGAATACCAAGGTATTCAAAAAATTATTAGAGGAGATCCATCACTGGACTGAGCAGGAAGTTGCCGTAGAGTTGGCGCTGATTGGTGCCAAAGCGATCACTTTTTTCAATACGACTGGGATCCCAGTCGTCGCCCAGATCGAGGGATTGGGTGACCATCCACAGTTGGCCGATTTGATTGGCGTGGTGACGGCGGCGCTCGCTGCCTATCACCAACAAAAGTGGGATCGCCTCTACCTAGTTTACAATAAATTCGTCAACAGCTTGCGACAGAGTGTCCAGATAGAGTGCTTATTACCACTCCCGAAGGCCCCTGAAGGGGTCGCACACCCAGGGAATTGGGACTATCTGTATGAACCCTCACCGCAGATCTTGTTAGAGACTTTACTGTCACGTTTTATCGAGTCGCAAGTGTATCAAGCCGTCGTGGAAAATTTGGCTTGTGAACAGGCTGCTCGGATGGTTGCCATGCAAACGGCCACGGACAACGCCGGCGATTTAATCGAGGAGCTACAGCGCCTCTATAATGAAAAGCGTCAGGCCAGTATTACCCAAGAGCTGAATGAAATTGTCGCAGGGGCTTCGGCTATTTAGTCACATCGTTAATCGTTTAGAGGTTTAAGAATGACAACGGGGAAGGTTATCCAGGTGATTGGTGCCATTGTGGATGTTGAGTATCCACTGGGTGCGGTCCCGAAGATCTACAATGCTTTGATGATTGTTGATCCACCGTTAGTGCTAGAGGTTCAGCAGCAGTTGGGAGGAGGGGTGGCCCGCTGTATTGCCATGGGGTTTACTGATGGTCTAAAGCGGGGCGTTGAGGTCCGTGATAGTGGGCAGCCGATTACCGTCCCGGTGGGTAAAGGGACCCTGGGGCGTATCATGAATGTGCTCGGTGAGCCGATTGATCAGCAGGGCGAACTGGTCACTGAAACAGAGTGGCCTATCCATCGGTCGCCCCCCAGTTATGCCGATCAGAAGGGCTCCACAGAGCTGTTGGTCACGGGGATCAAAGTGATCGATCTGCTCTGTCCTTTTGCCAAAGGTAGCAAAATAGGGCTATTTGGCGGTGCTGGAGTGGGCAAGACGATCAATATGATGGAGTTAATCCGTAATATTGCCATCGAAAGCGCCGGTTATTCGGTATTTACTGGGGTCGGTGAGCGCACACGAGAAGGGAATGACTTTTATCATGAGATGAAAGCTTCCAAGGTACTGGATAAAGTCTCTTTAGTGTATGGGCAGATGAATGAGCCGCCGGGCAATCGGCTACGGGTTGCCTTGACGGGGTTGACCCTGGCTGAAAAATTTCGCGATGAGGGTCGGGATGTCCTACTCTTTATCGATAATATTTACCGTTATACCTTAGCGGGTACGGAAGTTTCAGCCCTATTAGGCCGGATGCCTTCAGCTGTGGGCTACCAACCGACCTTAGCGGAAGAGATGGGGGTATTGCAGGAGCGTATTGCCTCTACCCAACAGGGATCCATCACCTCTATTCAAGCCGTCTATGTTCCGGCCGATGATTTGACCGATCCGTCACCAGCCACCACCTTTTCCCATTTAGATGCCTCCGTAGTATTAAGTCGTCGAGTCGCCTCCTCGGGGATCTATCCAGCGATTGATCCACTAGAATCACGCTCTCGACAGCTTGATCCCCACATCGTGGGCTCTGAGCACTATGAGGTCGCACGGCGGGTACAAGCGATGCTACAGCGTTATAAAGAGTTGAAAGATCTGATTGCTATTTTGGGAATGGATGAGCTATCTGAAGAGGATAAATTAGTCGTATCCCGTGCTCGTAAAGTTGAACGATTCTTATCGCAACCCTTTTTCGTAGCAGAGATTTTTACGAATGTTCCCGGCCGCTACGTCTCGCTTAAAGAGAATATTTATGGTTTTGATGCCATTTTATCAGGAGAGTATGACCATTTGCCCGAACAGGCGTTTTATATGGTGGGCAACCTAGATGAAGCCATTACCAAGGCACAGCGACTGTAATTGCTGAAGCGAAGAGGATCTATGGTGGCGGCAACCTTTCAATTAGCAGTGGTGAGTGCAGAGCAGCAGCTGTTTTCTGGCGTCGTGAATAAGATCCGCATCACGGGGATTCAAGGTGAGTTGGGGATTTATCCGAATCACGCCCCGTTATTAACGGCTATCAAGCCTGGGATGGTGGCGCTATCGATCCCGCACGCTCCAGAGGAGCGCTTTATCTATCTCTCTGGAGGCGTGCTGGAGGTCCAACCGTGGATGGTTACGGTGCTGGCGGACACTGCCATTCGGGGGGAAGAGTTAGATGAAGCGAGAGCGCTACAGGCGAAGCAACAGGCAGAACAACAGATCCATCATTTCCATGGCGATCGCAGTTATGCACAAGCGACCGCTGAGTTGGCGAAAGCTTTGGCTCAATTAAGAGTGATTGAGCTGGTCAAAAAAACGCGGCAGTAACCCCTGATGCTGCCAGCGATTGCTTATACGGTGAGTGCGGTGATTTTAGCGGCTGGCCGTGGCAGTCGCATGCACTCAGCACAACCTAAGGTGCTACATCCCCTAGCCGGCAAAGCGTTGGTTCAGCACGTCATTGATACCGCTTGGCAACTGCCGATTGAGCAGTGTTATCTGGTCTATGGGCAGGCGGGTGAGCAGCTACAAGCACACTTAGGCACACAGCCACTGCAGTGGGTGCAGCAAGCCTCACCGCGGGGTACCGGCGATGCTGTACGCCAGGTACTCCCCTATTGGCAGGGAGAACAGGCCCTACTAGTCCTCTATGGGGATGTCCCTTTAATCACCCCTGAGACTTTACAGCAGCTATTACGTGCTAAACCAGCAGGGGGGATCAGCCTACTGACTGCTGAAGTGGCGGATCCAACGGGTTATGGTCGGATCTGCCGCGCTGATCAACAGGTGGTGGGGATTGTTGAACACCAGGAAGCGGATCTGCAACAGCGGCAGATCCGGGAGATCAATAGCGGCATACTGGTCGCCGACGTCGCTGATTTACAACGATGGTTAGGGCAGCTATCCAATCATAATGCTGCCCAAGAGTTTTATCTTACTGATATTATCGCCTTGGCCTACGCAGAAGGGCGACCCATTGAAACAGTTCAGCCAGCTTTACAGTGGGAAATTAGCGGGGTCAATGATCGGCAGCAACTAGCTCAGTTAGAGCGTCGTTATCAGTTGTTACAAGCTGAGCGACTGTTGCTGGCTGGGGTGACGCTGTCTGATCCTAGTCGATTTGATCTCCGAGGAGCGTTGATCCATGGGCAGGATGTCGTCATTGACAGCAATGTCCTCTTACAAGGCCAAGTGGTCTTAGGCGATAGAGTCACCATTGGTGTTGGATCTATCCTGAGTAACTGCACGATTGGTGATGATTGCCAAATCAAACCCTATACCCTGATTGAAGAGAGTCGCCTTGGCAATGGTTGCACCGTGGGACCCTTTGCCCGTTTACGGCCAGGCAATGAACTGCAGGCCTCCGCCAGCATTGGTAATTTTATTGAGCTCAAGCAGTGTCGGATCGGATCGGGCTCCAAAGCGGGTCATTTCGGCTACCTAGGCAATGCTGAGATTGGCACGGGCGTGAACATTGGTGCTGGGACCATCACCTGTAACTACAATGGCGCTGATAAATTGACAACGGTGCTGGGTGATGGGGTATTTATTGGGGCCGGCAGCCAACTGGTGGCCCCTATCAGCATTGGCGCTAATGCCACCATCGGCGCTGGGACCACGGTGACGCAAGCTGTTGCCCAAGAGGAGCTGGTCATTCGCCGAACGCCTCAGACGCATATACAGGGCTGGCAGCGGCCAGGACGCGCTGCTAAAAAAAGATGATCAGCCACTCTAATCCTTCTCAGTTCTCATCACTTCTGTCGCTATTAAAGGTGTAAAAGCTATGTGTGGAATTATTGCAGCCGTGGCGCAACGGGATGTCGTCGGTTGGTTATTGGCCGGCTTGGCACGCCTAGAATATCGTGGTTATGATTCGGCAGGCCTTGCGATAGTGGATTCACAAGGCAAGTTACAACGGATCCGGCGGGTTGGCAAGGTTCAAACCTTGACCGCTGCCGTTCAGCAGGCTGGGCTGCAGGGTCACTGCGGGATGGCCCATACCCGTTGGGCTACCCATGGACCCTTGACTGAAGTGAATGCCCATCCCCACCTGAGCCAGTCGATTGCCGTGGTACATAATGGCATTATTGAAAATCATCAGATATTGCGGGGGCAATTACAACAACGGGGCTACCGGTTTACTTCAGCTACTGATAGCGAAGTGATTGCCCATTTAGTGCATTGGGAGCAACAGCAGCACCTGGCTCAGCAGGCCGAGGGTGGGGGTTCAACCGCCCCTTTGAAGTTGCGTACCGCCGTTCAGCGGGTGATCCCGCAATTACAGGGCAGTTATGGAATTGTCGTCCTAGATAGCCAGGATCCAACGTGCTTAGTGGCTGTACGCTGTGGTAGTCCTTTGGTGATTGGGTGTAGTGAAACAGCTCACTGTATTGCCTCGGATCAATTCGCTTTACCCGCTGTGATGCGCCAAGTTATTTTCCTGCAGGAGGGGGATCTGGCTGAGATCACGGATCAGCAGCTCACCCTCTGGGATCACCGGGGGCAGCCAGTGGTGCGTCCATGGGTGGAGGCCGCCGTGGAAGAGCACCTCAGTAAGGGTGCTTACCAACACTACATGCAGAAAGAGCTGTATGAGCAGCCGTCGGCTATTCGTCGCACATTAGCTGGACGCCTCACCGCTGATCGTATCGATTTAAGTGAACTGGGGGAGAGGGCAGAGCACTGTTTGCAGCAAGCGCAGCATGTACAGATTGTTGCCTGTGGCACCGCTTATCATGCAGGACTGGTTGCTCGGTACTGGTTTGAAGCGGTGGCAAAAATACCCTGTGATGTGGAGATAGCATCGGAGTTTCGTTATCGACAGCCGATGGTCCGTCAAAATAGTCTGCTCATCGTGCTGTCACAATCTGGCGAGACCGCCGATACGCTGGCAGCCTTACGATTGAGCCAAAGTATGGGCTATTTGGGAAGCTTAGCTTTGTGTAATAACGCCGGCTCCACCTTGGTACGAGAGAGTGATTTTTCCCTGATAACACATGCTGGGCGAGAAATAGGCGTTGCTTCCACCAAAGCCTTTACCACGCAATTGGTTTTGTTACTGCTGCTGGTCGCCCGGTTGGGTCGGTTACGCGGGATGACGCTACAGCAGGAGCAGGCAGTGGTCGTGGCGTTACACACCTTGCCTGAGCGAATGGAACAGCTGCTGCAGTTAGATAAAGCGGTGGAAGCGTTAGCCACCCAATTAGTGCCTGATCGGCATATGATGTTTGTCGGGCGTGGGGTGCACTATCCGGTTGCCATGGAGGGTGCTTTAAAGCTGAAGGAGCTGGCCTATCTGCCTGCCGAAGCTTATGCTGCCGGCGAATTAAAACATGGGCCACTCGCCCTGATTGATGCGCAGATGCCGGTGATTGTATTAGCACCCTGTGATGAACTGTCGGAAAAATTGCAATCCAATATTGAAGAGCTCTGCGCTCGTGGGGGGCGGCTCTATCTGTTAGCTGATGAGCGGCTTGCCATCATGGAACACCCGGCACTCACCTGGATAGCGTTGCCAGCGATGGAGCCCCTGATGTCGCCAATACTCTATACGGTTCCTTTGCAGCTGCTAGCCTATTATATTGCCTTGATGAAGGGTGCCGATATTGATCAACCTCGTCATTTAGCCAAATCAGTCACCGTCGAGTAAAGGCTTGTCGTCTCAATCCATCAAGCGCTTTGAATGAGTAGTGGGGGGTAGGAATTCGTGAAGGTGCATCGACTATTAGGGGTCAATATTGACCATATTGCGACATTGCGCAATCTCCGGGGGGGGGGCTACCCTGATCCACTACAGGCACTGTTCATCGCCGAGCAGGCGGGTGCCGATAGCATCACCGTGCATCTCCGAGAGGATCGTCGTCACATCACCGACCAGGATCTGATCCGCCTCCGTGATGCCGTGCAGACACGACTGAATTTAGAGATGGCCGCCACGGAAGAGATGATAGCCATCGCCTGCACACTCAAGCCGCATCAATGCTGTTTGGTCCCAGAAAGGCGCCAGGAGCAGACCACGGAGTGTGGTTTAGACGTTATCCGCTATCAAGAAGCGATTACCTCGGCAGTCAAGCGGCTATCGGCGGCAGGCATTCAGGTGGCACTCTTTATTGATCCAGATCAGCGTCAAGTGGAAGCTGCAGTGGCTACGGGGGCTTCGGCCATTGAGCTGCACACCGGTGCCTATGCCAGCAGTAGCTTAGCAATGCGCCCGCTAGCGTTGACCTTGTTAGCGCAAATGGCTGACTATGCCGTAGGCCGAGGCCTACGGGTGAACGCTGGGCATGGACTTCATTATCACAATGTACAACCCATTGCGTCGCTAGCAACGCTGCAGGAGCTGAATATTGGCCATGCCATTGTGGCACGTGCCGTGATGCAGGGACTGGCCAGCGCTGTTGCGGAGATGAAACGTCTGATATGCGAAGCCCCTGATCGATGAGTGTAATGGGATTGGGCACTGATATTGTAGAGATTGCTCGTATTGAAGCACTCTCCCTGCGTTACGGGAGTCGTTTAGCCCAGCGGCTGTTAAGTCCGCACGAATGGAACTACTACCAACAGTGCCGTCAGCCGATCCGCTTTCTAGCCAGGCGCTTTGCCGTGAAGGAAGCGGCTGCCAAGGCCTTAGGCATTGGCATTCGACAGGGGATTGCTTTTTGTGATTTTGAGATACAGAACAATGCGTTGGGTAAACCCTGTTTGGTATTGCACCGACGGGCAGCAGAGGTCGCTCGACAGCACGGGGTGACGCGGCATTGGGTCTCTATTGCTGATGAGCGGCGTTATGCCATTGCTACAGTACTATTGGAGTGTTAGGTGATCAGAACAGCCCTGTCACTAGCAGAGCGCTGGCTTGTTCAATCGCGGTGAATTCATCTAATAGCGCCAACCACTCTGGGATCAAGGCCTGCGGATCACTCCCTTGTCGTAGCTGCGATTCCAGGGTGTAGCAGAGCACACTTAACCTAGGAACGCCGCTATAGAGAGTGCCGCCGTGCAGTTTATGAACCCAATCCAGGATATCGGGCGTCTCGACGCCCCGGAGCAGCCGTTGGACTTGTTGGCTTACTTGCGGTAGAAAATTAAGGAGCAATTGGAGTAATTCACGGGCTAACGGTGCTTGATTAGCCGCCCGTTGCAAAGCGAGGGGCCAGTCTAGGCTTTGCAACACCGGGTTCTGAGGGTGTTCACCTCTGAGAGGAGTCGCCTGCTGCAGTGGCAGCATCGAGTCAATCGCAGTGAGCGGTGCTAATCGCTTGTTTGGTGTGGTTTTCAACAGTGTGGTCGCGTGGTGCGGTAAAGCACAGGGTTTGGATTGCGACTCCATCACTACGACACTCCTATCATGTATAATTATTATCTATATATTTTTGATGTTTAATTTATCACGTTATCAGGTAAGTTAGCATCAATTTTCGCTCATTACCACCCTCCGTTGATACGTCCAGCAGACTGCTTCGGTTCATGGATCATTGTTAAATTTTAGGGGGCGTGGATACGATGAGTGGGAAAGTAGAGGCCAGCGTTAGATCTCAATGTGGCACAGTTTTACTATATCGGTGTGCATTCTAGCTTTGAAGATGCGACGTGGCACCACAAATAACCGGATAGTAGTTTCTGACACCCACCCGGGTATGCTATTTTAGGCAGTGACTATCATCACTCCAATTGAGTATCCCTTCTATGAAGCTAGACGCGATCACTCCCCTGATCGATTTAAGCGGCTATGGCATTCAGGCTAGCACCGAGATTATCTATAATCCCAGTTATCACCAACTCTTCGTCGAAGAGACCCAGCCTGAGTTAACAGGCTACCAGCGAGCAACCGTGACGAGCTTAGGTGCTGTTGCGGTGGATACCGGTATTTTTACCGGTCGCTCGCCAAAAGATAAGTATCTGGTGCGTGATGAGAGCACCCGTGATACGGTCTGGTGGTCCGATCGGGGTCGTGGGAACTCTGGTAACCAGCCGCTGTTGCCAGAACAGTGGGTGGTTTTAAAACGTTTGGTCACCCAGCAGTTGTCGCATAAGCGGTTATTTGTGGTTGATGCCTTCTGTGGCGCGAATCCAGCGAGCCGTTTACAGGTACGCTTTATCACCGAAGTCGCCTGGCAAGCGCACTTTGTGAAAAATATGTTTATCCGTCCCACTAGTGCTGAGTTGGTCAATTTTATTCCTGATTTTGTGGTGTTGAATGGGGCACAGTGTACTAACCCCGATTGGCAGAGCATGGGGCTGCACTCCGAGAATTTTATCGCCTTTAATCTCAGTGAACGTATGCAGTTGATTGGTGGCACCTGGTATGGTGGCGAGATGAAAAAGGGACTGTTTTCCGTGATGAACTACTTATTGCCGCAGCGGGGGATTGCCTCGATGCACTGCTCGGCGAATGTCGGAGATCAGGGGGATGTGGCGCTGTTTTTTGGGCTTTCTGGGACGGGGAAAACCACCCTGTCAACCGATCCAAAACGGGCTCTGATCGGGGACGATGAGCATGGTTGGGATGATCAGGGGGTATTTAACTTTGAGGGTGGCTGTTATGCCAAAACCATTCACCTCTCTGCCAGCGCAGAGCCGGAGATCTACCGCGCTATCCGACGGGATGCCCTGTTGGAGAATGTAGTCGTTCGTCTAGATGGCACGGTTGATTTCGATGACGCTTCAAAAACTGAAAATACCCGGGTCTCCTATCCGTTGTACCATATTGATGCTATCGTGAAACCCTTCTCACGAGCAGGGCATGCCAACCGTATCATTTTTTTAACGGCCGACGCGTTTGGGGTATTGCCACCGGTAGCCCTATTAACCCCTGAGCAGACCCAGTATCACTTTCTCTCTGGATTCACCGCTAAGCTCGCTGGCACCGAGCGGGGGATCACTGCACCTCAGCCCACTTTCTCTGCCTGCTTTGGAGCGGCTTTTTTAAGCTTGCACCCTACCCGCTATGCTGAAGTCTTGCTGCAGCGCATGCGTGCTGCCGGGACCACCGTCTATTTGGTGAACACCGGTTGGAACGGTACGGGTCAACGGATCACTATCCAAACCACCCGTGCCATCATTGATGCCATTCTGAATGGGGTGATTGAACAGGTGGAAACCCAACAATTACCCATTTTTGAGCTGGCGATCCCTACTGCCTTACCCGGCATTGACCCAGCGATTTTAGATCCCCGTAATAGCTACTGTGATCATGCCCACTGGCAATTAAAAGCCAATGACTTGGCACAACGCTTTATCGACAATTTCGAACAGTATACTGACACCGCCGCAGGTCAACAGTTAAAATCTGCAGAGCCCAGGCCTCTAGACGTGACTGCCGCTCAGGCTCTATAGCAGCCGAGGCTCCTGTTAGTCAGTGGAGCGGGACACGCAGTAAGAGGAGCCCCCTGGGAAGTTGATTAGCCAAACCAGGGGGATTCGCTGGCAGGCAACGTGCAGTACCTGCTCATTAAGGATTTGTAAACCAGGGAGGTAAGTCACTGTATGAAATTACAGCAGCTTCGTTATATTGTCGAAGTTTCCAACCATGCCCTTAACGTTTCCATGGCAGCAAAGACGTTGTGTACTTCACAACCCAGCATGAGTAAACAGATCCGTCAATTAGAAGATAGTCTGGGTGTGCAAATCTTTGAACGCCATGGTAAGCATTTCACCAGAGTGACCCCAGCGGGCAAAGAGCTAGTCCGAATGGCTCGTGAAATTTTGACTGAGGTTGATAATGCAGAAGCGGTTGCTTGTGAGCAGACCCATCCAGAACAGGGGATATTGACTATATCACCTACTAATAACCAATTACGCTACCAATTACCCTTAATGATTTCTAGTTTCCGGAGGCAATATCCGCAGGTTGTCGTGCAGGCTGGTGAAGGGAGCTCCTTACACACTGTAGAAGCAATGACTAAAGGGAAAATCGATTTTACTATCACTGCTGAAATGGGGAGTCTGTATGATGATATACTGATGCTGCCTTGCTACCATTGGCAATTAGTGGTTGTGGTCCACCGCGAGCATCCCTTAGCATTAAAAAAACAGATTTCAGAAGCAGAACTGACTCACTACCCTTTGGTCACTTACCCCTTAAGTTTTTGGGGGAGAACGATACTCAGCCCACTCTTTAGCCGCACTGAATTGGCCTCCCAGGTTATTTTGACCGCCACAGATTCGGAGTTGCTTAAAGTTTATGTGCGCTTGGGTTTAGGGGTTGGCATTATCGCAAAAATGGCGCTTCACCCCCAGCTGGATTCTGATCTGATATCGCTGGATGCGACGGCCTTTTTACCCATGAACACGACTAAAATAGGCTTCTTACGGGGAAAATTTTTACGTAATTATATGCTTGATTTTATAGCTTATTTTGCTCCACACCTCACAAGAAGTGTCATCGATGCAGCGGCAGCGCTCACGGATAACCAAGCGGTGGATGAGATGTTTAACGCTTTTAAACTGCCCTTAAAATAGCCTTGGATGGGATGGTCGCTTGTCAAATGAGGAATGTTAAACCAGGAAGGTTAGTCACTTGATGAAATTGCAGCAGCTTCGTTGTATTGTCGAAGTTTTCAATCATTCCCTTAACGTCTCCATGGCAGCAAAGACGTTGCGTACTTCACAACCCAGCATGAGTAAACAGATCCGTCAATTAGAAGATAATCTGGGTGTGCAAATCTTTGAACGTCATGGTAAGCATTTCACTAAAGTGACCTCTGCTGGTAAAGAGCTTATTCGAATAGCGCGCGAAATTTTGACTAAGGTCAATAAGATAGAATCAGTTGCCTTTGAACAGACCCATCCAGAGCGGGGGACACTGACTATTGCAGCTTCTAATAACCAGCTTCGCTATCAGATGCCCTTGATGATCGAAGGCTTCGTGAAGCAGTATCCGCATGTGACCATAAGCCTACATCAAAGCCGCCCTTCACAAATTGTCGAGGCGATGATTAAAGGAGAGGTTGATTTCGCCTTGAGTGCCGAAATAGGCAGTATTTACGATGATCTGTTACTGCTTCCCTGTTATCAATGGGAATTTGTCGTTATTGTACGTGCCGATCATCCTTTGGCTGTCAAAAAGCAAGTTTCGGCAGAAGAGCTTGCCACCTATCCTTTGGCCACCTATCCTTTGGGTTTTTTGGGTCTAACGATATTAGAATCTCTCTTTAACTGCGCCGAATTATCATCACGTATTGTTTTTACTGCAACGGATTCAGAGCTGCTCAAATCCTACGTACGAATGGGATTGGGGGTTGGGATAGTCGGGAAAATGGTCCTTCATCCTCAACTGGACCGTGATCTCGTATCGCTGGATGCAAGTTCCATTTTGCCGATAAGTACTACTAAAATAGGCTACTTACGGGGCAAGTTGTTACGTGGTTATATGCTTGATTTTATAACTTATTTTGCCCCACATCTCACTAGATCCGTCATCAAGGCAGCGGCAGCGCTCACGGATAACCAAGCGGTGGATGAGCTGTTTAAATCCTTTAAACTGCCCTTAAAATAGCCTTGATGGGATTGGTTTGTCGTGTTGTTATCGAATGAGGGTATAGAGCAGGGCAGAGATTGCAATACCGCCCATCATCACGATAAAACTATCCCATCGTTTGTCGAGATAACGCTGCAGCGCCGGCACCCGGTAGCGCGCATAGACCGGCATGATGAACAAAATCAGTGCGATAACTGGGCCACTCAGCGATTCAATCATCCCTAAAATGCTGGGGTTGAGCACGGCAACACCCCAGAGTGATAGCAGGAAAAAGGTCGTGATCCCGCGATCAAAGTGTGACTGCCGGGCCGGTTGAATACCCCCAGACAGGCCTAATGCGACCAACCCCTTTAACCCTTCACGAGCACCTTGATAGTGCCCAAAGAAGGAGCTTACGATCGCCAGCAACGCAACAATGGGGCCTAGGTAGGAGAGGACGGGCGCGTTGTGCTGGTTGGCTAAAAAGGACAGAATCGAGAGATTTTGCTGTTTGGCCAACTTAAGAGACTCAGGCGTTAAGGTGAGCACGGTGCTAAAAACAAAAAACATCACAAACAGCAGTAAAATGATCGCAGTGCGTTTTAAAATCTGCCGCGCCCGATAGTCCGCCTGCTGGCCGTAGCGGCGCTGCTGTGCCGAAGCGAAATAGGAAATAGCTGGGGAGTGGTTGAAAGCAAACACTAATAAAGGCATGGTAAGCCACACGGTTGAGCTAAAATGAGCTAGCGTGGGGATTTGATAGAGCAGTTCAGTACGCCAATAGGGGATTAGATAGCACGACAGTGCGGCTAGAATCATGACCAGGGGGTAGACTAACCAAGTGGTTATTTTTAAGATCCAGGCTTCACTGATCTGCATCATCAGGATTAATAGGCTAATGGCCATCAAGGCTAATAAAGCACGCGGTGGGGCTACTACCCCCAGCTGATGTTGGATAAAGCTATCTAGCGTATTGGTCACGCCAACGCCATAAATCAGTAAGATCGGGTAGATGGCCAAGAAATAGAGTAGGGTGATGAGCTTTCCCGCTTGAGCTCCAAAGTGCTCTGTGACCACCTCAGTCATCGTGCTGCCGGGCTTGGTTGATGCTAGCATAAAACGACATAAACCCAAGTGGGATAGATAGGTCATGGGGGCTACCAGCAGTGTCAGCAACACCAGTGGCCAAAAACCCCCTAAACCGGCATTAATGGGAAGAAACAGGATCCCTGCACCCACAGCAGTTCCAAAGAGCGTCAAGGTCCAGTGGGTATCAAACTGACTCCAGGCTAACGGGCTGTTCTTCTCCTCAAGGGGTGCTGGCGTGTTTGCTTCAATGGTCATCTTTGTGGTTAATCCTGCTGCGGCTATCCCAGCTATTGCGGAGAGTCTAGTGGCTTGGGTTGCGGTTATTGGGTTGATCGGAGTAAGGGCGTAGGAGAACGACGTATTTTTATAAAAACGGGCGAACAGCAGTCGTCAATGATGGGGTGATGTTCGGTGACTGCAGTGCCTATTTCTTAAGGGGTTTAAAACCTGCCATTATACAGCAATAAATGATAATAGAAGCAGCTGCTTCCGGCCTTCAAGCGTATGAACTGTGATTTAGATCACTTCTCTTCCGAAAGCCCACTGTGAAGATGGGTATAGCCAGCAGGTTGTCATGGTGGTAGTCAGTGGATTTGTCAATATCAGGGTCTCGGACTACTGCTTTAAAAACCCTTAACCACTTGCCAGTCATCGACCAGTCATTAAATTTTTTGTAGCGGGAGCTCCATTTGCCAAATGGCTTCGGCAAATCCCGCCAAGGGCACCCTACACGCATTCGATAAAACATCCCCTCAACGGCTAATCGAAGATTGGGCTTGTCATCAATTCTCGCTGAATATCTGTGGGGAGAGTATGGTTGGGGTTGATTGTGGCAGCGGTTCTGGATAGTCTTGGAGGTAGTGCCCGCCACGGCTTTCGCGACGTTCTAGCGCGCAGCGAACTATCAACTGAGCGACTTGTAGTTTATTGCGCAGTGCCAGTACCTGCTCAGGAAACGGAGGGTGCTGGTACTCCTGATCGAGGGCCGTTTGCAGGGCGTCGATCTGTGCTAATGCTTGGGTAAGTCCAGTGGTCGTACGGACTAAGCCCACCTGTTGCCACATGACAGTGCGTAGCTGCTGTTCCTGAGTGAGGATCGCTGAGGTGTGGGTGCTTGCAGCAATCACTACGCCTGTTTCCAGGGGTACTGGTTTAGTCCAGGTTAACTGGGGGAGTTGTTGTAAGATAGCTTCTGCAGCGGACCAGGCATAAACCAAACACTCTAACAGCGCATTGGAGGCCAGACGATTAGCACCATGGAGGCCCGTATAACTCACTTCACCAATCGCATAGAGACCTGTAACGTCGCTGCGACCGTGCTGGTCGACGACCACACCACCACAGGTGTAATGGGCCGCTGGAACGACCGGGATGGGTTGTTGCGTTAAGTCTAGATCCAACGTGCGCAGTTGTCGGTAGAGCGCGGGGAAGTGCTGCAGAATCAACGCTGCTGGTTGGTGGCGAATATCTAAATAGAGGCAGGGGACGGACAAACGTTCCATCTCCTGCTGCATGGCACGTGCTACGATATCGCGCGGTGCTAATTCAGCTCGCGCATCCACAGCCGGCATAAAGCGACTGCCATCCGGGCGGCAGAGCACGGCCCCTTCCCCACGTAACGCCTCGGTTAATAATAAATTTGGCGCTTGAGGATGGTACAGCGTGGTAGGGTGAAATTGATTAAACTCCAAGTTAGCTACCCGACAACCAGCCCGCCACGCGAGCGCAATGCCCTCTCCAGCAGCCCTATCAGCGTTGGTATTGTGCCAGTAGAGGCTTGAAGCCCCACCGGTTGCTAGGACGACGACTTTGGCAGAGACCCGGGTGAGTTTTTGTTGTGATGGCTGCCAGATCATCGCGCCAATGATCCGGGGTGACTGGATGAGATCTAAGGGCTGGGTTGTTAGCAGATCAACCACGCTGCACGATTCTAGCAGGCGCAACGATCGGTGCTGGCGGGCTTGAGTGATTAAGGTTTCAGACAGATGCTGGCCCGTAGTATCTGCCACGTGCAGAATACGGCGGTGACTGTGTCCCCCCTCACGCGTCAGATGAAAGCCCTGAGAGGCAGCCTCTCTATCCTGATCAAACCTCATCCCTTGCGCTATCAGCCAGTTGATGCAGTGGCGGGCATTGTGAACAACAAATGGGACCACCAATGGATCACAGAGACCAGCCCCAGCGGTGACGGTGTCTTGGCAGTGTGCTTCTAGCGTATCAGTTTCATCGAATACCGTGGCGATACCCCCTTGCGCGTAATAGGTGGCGCCTTGGCTGATCGGCCCTTGACTCACGAGTAGCACTTGGCAATGTGAGGCTAGGCGTAGCGCTAGGGAGAGGCCAGCCGCGCCGCTGCCAACGATGAATACATCGCAAAAATATTCAGGTAGTTGTCGCATTAGGTTATGCTATGAGATTAACGCTGAAGAGTAAATCGTCAAATTTGCAGCGCTTTACGTTTTTTGAAGGCGATTTCATTCACTCATCCCTGGTCTGGCGATAGGGGCCTATCATTATTGAGTCAAGCATTGTGTTGTATCAGTTGTGTCATCAAGAGCGCAGTGGATGAGTGAGCCAATCACCGATCAGGTTTTGGTAGCCCGTGCTCAGCAAGGTGACCAGCAGGCATTTAATTGGTTGGTGATCCGCTATCAGCATAAACTAGCCACGCTACTGTCCCGTTATGTGGCGCACAGTGAGGTCGCTGATATCGCACAAGAGACTTTTATCAAGGCTTATCGGGCACTGCCCAGTTTCCGGGCAGATAGCACCTTTTATACCTGGTTATACCGTATTGCTATTAATACGGCTAAAAATCACTGGGCTGCTCAAGGGCGCCGTCCAGCGAATGATGCTTTACTAGATGTCACCGATCATGAAGAAAGTTTCGCTAGACTGCAAGATAATGCGAACCCTGAGCAGTTATTGCTGTCAGAGGAGTTAGGGAAGATCATTGTGCAGACTATCGACTCGCTTTCAGAGGACCTGAAACTGGCCATCACTTTAAGGGAGATGGATGGGTTGAGTTACGATGAAATAGCAGTCATTATGGATTGTCCAATTGGTACGGTTCGTTCCAGGATTTTTCGAGCGCGTGAGGCTATTGATAAAAAGATTCGGCCGCTGCTGTGAGAGGCCATCATAGTTCATCGTGAGTGATGAAGGTAGGGATAAGCATGCAAAAACAAGAGAGATTATCGGTTCTGATGGATGGTGAGTGCGCCGATGGTCAGGTGATTGATGACACGCTCTGCGATCAGCTACTGCGTGATCGCAGCTTGCAACAACAGTGGCAACGTTATCATCTGATTCGCGATACGTTACAAGGCAACCTCTCTCAGGATCTGCCGGTTGATTTTGCAGCTCGGGTAGCTCATGCCTTGCAGAATGATAGGCAGAAGCTCTATAACAGAGCGCCTCTGGCTGCTGACCGCACCACTGGAAAGCGCTGGTGGACAGCCTGGGCTGCGTCAATGAACCAGCTAGGGGACATTAGCCTGGCTGCAGGGGTTGCCTTGTTGTTACTCTATGGTGCCCACTGTTATCAAGGCGCTTCGGCAACAGCGAGTCGCCACCAGGTCTCTCTTTACCCCTTACCCTTAGGTGGTGAGACCTTGTCGGTGGGTTATTCACGCACTAGACAGCAGCAGCGGCAAGCACTGCGTCAGCAACTGCTGAACAGTAAGATGAAGGACTATGCTAGGCTCCGACAGCAGCCCCTTGAGGCTAACCAAGCCGTTAAGGAATCTAGCCAGCGCTAATCCCTAGGATCAAGGCAGTGAGCGTTTGCTACCGTTTACTCCAGCTGTTGCTGTTATTATCGCACGCTCTTCACCTGACGTCGGCTCAGGCTGCTCCGACGGCTTCAGCCCAGCAGTGGTTACAGCAGATGGTCGTGGCGAGTCGATCGAGTGACTATGAGCTGATCTTCTTACGACCGTACCAGGCTAGCTTTGAGACTTGGCGTTACCGCCATGCGGTCATTAACCGACACCAGTTATTGATCTTAGAGGGCCCACCTACTGAGCTGCGATTGCAGGGTAATACTGTCAGTTATTTTCGGCAGGCGAAGGCTCCCTTGAGTAGTCAAGCGCATACGATTGGGGAGGTGTTGCCCCGGGTGATGCAAGCAGACTTTAAACGATTGCGTGCCTATTATGATTTTAGCCTGCTGTCCACAGACCGTATGGCTGATCGTGATTGCCAGGTGATACGCCTGATTCCACAAGATACCCACCGTTATGGTTATCTTGTGTGGTTAGATCGCCAGTCCAAATTGCTGTTACGTGCCGACTTGCTAGCGCCAAGCGGTCAACAGGCGGAGCAATTTCGGGTGGTAGCGCTCTCTCAAAGGGCCTCTATCCCTCAGGCATTACAACGAGCTGTAATCAATCATCGCTCATCGCTACCAGTAGTCACCACCCCGCAACAGAGCCCCATCACGGCTTGGCAGCCGGGCTGGTTACCGCCTGGTTTTGAAGTGATATGGAGTGGCCAGCGTCCATTGCCAAGCTTTGCGGAACCTGTGGACTCACAGCTCTATAGCGATGGTTTAGCGACGGTTGCACTTTATGTTCATGCGACAGCATCTGAAATGCCATCAGAGCCATTGGCGTTTCAAGAACGGCATTACAGTGTTTATAGCGAAGTACGCTTGGGGCGAGAAATCACGGTCGTGGGTGAGATCCCTTTAAGCAGCGCGCGCCGGATGGCACAACAAGTGGTAGTCAACACACCATGATGACCGCCCGGATTGAAGTCGTACGCTGTGATCAGGGGATGGCCACTGTGCGGCGCCTGCATCTCCTTGGCTGTAGCGGCTGTCCTGCCAAGCCCACGGGCTGCTGTGCCAGCCGCACGATGGAGAGAGATTTTACCCTGCCTTTGGCGCAGTGGTCACTGCCGTTACCCAGGACCCTCTCCCTGCAGGTGGGTCAACCACTGGAATTAGGGATCCAGAGCACTGAAATACTGCGTCTGGCGCTGTTAGTCTATTTATCTCCTGTTGTTGGGTTGTTATTAGGGGCGCTGCTATTAGAGCAGCTAGGCATGAGCGAGGGATGGGTGGTGAGTGGAGCGTTTATCGTTGCAGGCAGTAGTTGGCTCGGGGTGCGCGCCATCATCACCGGCTGGGTCCAGCCGGTGATCGGTCATATTGTCATCGATCGCTAGCCATCGCAGATTTAGTCTATTGTCGAGGGGATACTAGGCTGAGCTACGCTCCGACTAGCGCCGGTTGTACAGTAGAAGAGATAGCGAACAGAGCTCAATTCCCGTAGAATCGACACTCAGTGAGTGGCTCAGACATGTAGTAGGCTGCGGTAAAACAATGCGATTTCCATGAAATTTATCCGAAATTTTTCCATTATTGCCCATATTGATCATGGCAAATCGACCCTGTCTGACCAATTTATCCGCTGGTGTGGCGGTCTATCTGAGCGTGAAATGGGCGCCCAGGTGCTCGATTCGATGGATATCGAGCGCGAGCGCGGCATCACCATCAAAGCACAGAGCGTGACGCTCCACTATCAAGCACTGAGTGGTCAAACCTATCAGCTGAATTTCATCGATACCCCGGGGCATGTCGATTTCTCCTACGAGGTTTCGCGCTCCTTAGCGGCCTGTGAAGGCGCACTATTGGTGGTCGATGCGGCACAAGGGGTCGAGGCGCAAACACTGGCAAATTGCTATACCGCCCTAGATATGAATTTGGTGGTCTTACCGGTCCTCAATAAAATTGATCTCCCGGCAGCCGATCCCGATCGGGTGGCGCAGGAGATTGAAGATATTATCGGCATTGAGGCGACGGAGGCAGTCCGCTGTTCAGCGAAATCGGGTATGGGCATTCAAGCCGTATTGGAGCAATTGATTCAGCAGATCCCCCCGCCAGCTGGCGATCCTGAAGCGCCGTTACAGGCGCTGATCATTGACTCCTGGTTTGATAACTATTTGGGTGTCGTTTCGCTGGTGTGCATTAAAAATGGCATGTTAAGAAAACGTGATAAAATCATTGTCATGAGTAGTGGTCAACGCCATACGGTGGAGCGATTGGGACTCTTTACCCCCAAACGGCTAGACCAGGAGCAGCTGCAGTGTGGTGAGGTCGGTTGGGTCGCCTGTGGCCTGAAAGATATCCTTGGCGCCCCCGTTGGCGGTACTTTGACCTTAGTGCATCAACCGGCGGATCAGCCTTTAGCCGGATTTAAACGGGTTAAACCGCAGGTTTATGCGGGACTGTTCCCGATAAGCTCAGAAGATTATGAGGCTTTTCGCGATGCTTTGGGAAAATTAAGCCTTAATGATGCCTCTTTATTTTATGAACCAGAGAGCTCAACAGCTCTAGGATTCGGCTTTCGCTGCGGCTTTTTAGGGTTACTGCATATGGAGATTGTGCAGGAGCGCTTGACTCGGGAATATCACCTAGATTTAATTACTACCGCGCCGACGGTGGTCTATCAAGTGTTGACCACGACACAGGCACTATTGCACATTGATAGTCCAGCAAAACTGCCAGCGGTGAATGCTATTGCAGAGATTCGGGAACCTATTGCTGAGTGCCAGATGCTACTGCCTCAAAGCTATCTGGGCAGTGTGATGACCCTCTGTGTGGAAAAACGCGGGGTGCAGACCAATCTGGTCTACCATGGTCAGCAGGTAGCATTAACTTATGCGATTCCACTAGCCGAGGTAGTCTTAGATTTTTTCGATCGCCTCAAATCGGTCTCCCGTGGCTATGCCTCGCTGGACTACAGTTTCAAACAGTTTCAACCGGCCAATATGGTACGCTTGGATATCCTGATCAATGGCGAACGCGTGGATGCTTTGGCACTGATCACGCATCGTGATAACGCACAGGCACGCGGCCGAGTACTCGTAGAAAAGCTGCAGGAGTTGATTCCTCGACAGCAGTTTGACATCGCTATCCAAGCTACCATCGGGAATCAGGTGATTGCCCGTTCTACCATTAGGCAGCTGCGTAAAAACGTATTAGCAAAATGTTATGGCGGCGATATCAGTCGCAAGAAGAAGCTGTTGCAGAAACAAAAAGAGGGTAAAAAACGTATGAAGGCAGTCGGGAACGTTGATGTCCCACAAGAGGCTTTTTTAGCGATTCTACAGGTGGGGAAAGCGTGACGGTGGCGATGGCTAACTATTTTGCCTTGGGGTTAACCCTGGCGACCCTATTGACAGGAATTTTTTGGCTACTGGCCCGCACGGTGGGCGCGCAGTCTACTCGAACCCCCACGGCGGCGGGTAGTTCCCCAGCGTTAGCGACGTCACGTCGGTTTCCTGCCTGGGTGGCCTGGATCGGGGACTTTTTTCCCATGATTCTGCTGGTCTTTGTGGTGCGCTCGTTTCTCTATGAAGCCTATCAGATCCCTTCAGGTTCTATGATGCCAACCCTGTTGGTGGGTGACTTTATTGTCGTTAAAAAGTTTTCATATGGTCTGAGAGAGCCGATTTTTCAAAAGCAGCTGCTAGCCACCGGAGCGCCACAGCGAGGGGACGTTGCAGTGTTTAAGTATCCAGAGGATCCGTCGATTTATTTTATTAAGCGGATTGTTGGTCTACCGGGTGATCGGGTGATCTACCGGGGGAAACGGCTGTTTATTCAGCCGGCCCACGCCACTGCTGCCGTTGATCAACCCCTCACTGTGGACTACCAAACGCTCTCTTCTGATTTAAGCCACGCCACTGGAGAGGGATTAACGACTTTAGTTGAGCGTTTGGGCCCAGTCAACCATCAAATTTTGATTAGCGATCAGCCCACCGATCTCAGTTTCTACTACCAACAACCGGGTGAACCGTTGTCGGAATGGGTGGTGCCGCCAGGGCACTATTTTACCCTGGGGGATAATCGGGATAACAGCCGGGATAGCCGTTTTTGGGGCTTTGTTTCGCAGAACCACTTAGTAGGCCAGGCAGTGGCGATCTGGATGAGTTTTGAAAAACAGCCAGGGGGGTGGCCCACTGGGATCCGTTGGCAGCGCCTTGGAGCGATTCACTAGAGAGAGTGCAGCATGAGCCAAAGGCTTGTTGAATTACAGCATAAATTAGGCTACAAGTTTCAACACCCTAAGTTATTGCTACAAGCGCTAACCCATTGCAGCGCCACTGATCAACATAATGAGCGCCTAGAGTTTCTGGGCGACGCCATTTTAAGTTTTATCATCACCGAACTGCTGTACGAGCGTTTTCCCAAGGCGAACGAAGGAGATCTGAGCCGGATGCGCTCTACATTGGTGCGTGGGCAGACGTTGGCACTATTAGCCCATGAATTCGGCTTAGGGGATTACCTGCGTCTAGGTCCAGGTGAAGTGAAAAGCGGTGGCCAGTCTCGCCAGTCAATTTTAGCGGATACCCTGGAGGCACTGATTGGCGCTGTCTACCTAGATGGTGGGATCGCCGCAGTGCGTCAACTGATTCTCCAGCGGTATCAACAGCGCTTAGAGAACATTGTTCCTAGCGAGCAGCAGAAAGACGCTAAAACGCGACTGCAAGAGCTAGTGCAGGGACAGCAGCAGCCGTTGCCGCACTATCAGCTGGTTCAGATCGAGGGAGCAGCCCATCAACAACACTTTACCATTCATTGCCAAGTGGCGCTGCTAGCAGCGCCTACCGTCGGTCAGGGATCTAGCCGTCGCCGTGCTGAGCAGATGGCTGCAGGGCTTGCCTTGCAGGCGTTACAAGCCTTATGAGTGATTCTATTGTCAGTTATTGTGGCTTTGTAGCGATTGTCGGACGTCCCAATGTTGGCAAGTCCACACTGCTCAATCGCCTAGTAGGTCAAAAGATTACCATTACCTCACGTAAGCCTCAAACGACCCGTCATCGTATTCTGGGGATCCAGACCGAAGGGGCTCACCAAGCGATCTATATTGATACGCCGGGAGTGCATACTGCTGAGACCCAGGCATTGAATCGCTGGATGAACCGTACTGCTAGCCGTGCAATGCACGGGGTCGATCTGATCATCATGATGGTGGAGGGGACCCGGTGGACGCCTGATGATGATCAGGTACTGGCACAGCTAAAACAACTCACGGTGCCAGTGATCTTAGTGATTAATAAGATTGATTTGCTCTCCCATAAAACGCTGCTTTTGGACACCATTAGCCGCTTGAGTCGTCTGCATACTTTCCTCACCGTGGTCCCGATTTCAGCAGAGCAGGGAGAGCAGGTGGATACCATTGCTAGGTTAGTGCGGTCTCACTTGCCCATGGGCCCCCATCATTTTCCGGCCGATCATATCACCGATCGCTCGCAGCGTTTTTTGGTGGCTGAAATCATCCGCGAGAAACTGATCCGTTTTTTAGGTGATGAGCTCCCTTATGCTACTACCGTAGAGATTGAAGCGTTTCGTCAACGTCCCGGAGGCGGCTATCACATCAATGGGTTGATTTGGGTTGATCGTGCTGGGCAGAAGAAAATAGTGATCGGCTTCCAGGGCCAACAACTCAAAGTCATTGGCTGTGCGGCACGGCAAGCGATTGAAACGTTACTAGGCGATAAAATATGTTTAGAACTCTGGGTGAAAGTTAAATCTGGTTGGGCCAATGATGTACGGTCTTTAACGAACTTAGGATATCGTGAAGAGTAGCCGCTATGGAGAGTAGGCAGCGGGCGTTGGTACTGCATCGCTTACCCTATCGTGAAACCAGCTTGCTATTAGATCTGTTTACCGAGCAGCAGGGCCGCATTAGGCTAGTGGCGCTTGGGGCACGGCGCCGGCGATCAACTTTACAGGGGTGTCTACAGGTTTTCACCCCCTTGCAGATCCAATGGCGTGGTACTGGGGGCACATTGCAGACGCTACGGCAAGCGGAAGCGCTCTCATTAAGCTTGCCATTAACCGGACGGGCACTTTACAGTGCCCTCTATATCAATGAGCTGCTCTGTCGCTTGTTAGTCCCTGACGTCTCCTATGAGGCGCTATTTGGCCAGTATCTCCAGACACTCTGTCAACTAGCCGCGAGTGACGGTCAATACGAACCGATCTTACGCTGTTTTGAGTTTGCTTTATTACAGGCCCTGGGCTACGGGGTAGATTTCCAACGCTGTGCAGCTACGGGTACTTTGGTACAAGACCAGGTTCATTATCGTTATCAAGCAGAATACGGTTTTGTGACCGCTGCGGTGGCAAGCCAGGACTCCTTTAGTGGTCAGCAGCTCCGGGCATTAGCAGCCGGGCAATTGTCTGATGCGGCCACCTTAAGAGCCGCTAAAATTTTTTCGCGATTGGCGTTCAAACCCTATTTAGGAGCTCGTCCGTTAAAAAGCCGCGAGCTATTTTATTAGATAGTCTCTATTCAACCGTAGCCAATAGCTGTTTAACGAGCTGCAGGTATTGGCGTATAAACTCTGGAAAGCTGCTGCGTGCCGAGACATTCTCCGGATGAATCCGATACTTTTTATTGACCAGTAGCGCCGGGACCCCCCAAATTTTCGCTGCTTGGATCGCCTGCTCTTGTTGCGTGATCAGCGAGTTCACCAGGAAGCTATTCAACGCGTTATCATAGGCAGTGGCGGTGATACCCGCATCGATAAAGGCCTGCCGAATATCCTCTGGCGTCTTCAAGGTCCTATGTTTTTGGATCCCCTCAAACAGAATAAGATTCATTTTTTTTTCAACACCCAGGGTGATGGCCACCGCCCAAGCGCGAGTCAGCGCTTTAGCCAGCGGTCCTAATGCCGAAATATGATACTGTTTAAGTTGTCCATCGGGTGGTAAGCTACTCGCTAGCGCTTCCGATAAATGGTATTCATGCTGTAAACGGTAGCATTGAACGCAATAGAAAGAGAAAAATTCTATGATTTGCGGTTTAGGCGTGGCGGCTACTGGTAGGATTTCATAGTGCTTGCCCGCTTTAAAACTGTTTTTCGGCAGTGAGGGCTGGTTTGAGGGCGATGGTTCCTCTGAGTTTGTGGGAGCCCCTAACCGCTCTTGGGTTCGGTCGGATGAGCTTGAAACCCTGGCGATCTCCAGGGGAAAAGCAGCACTCCAACCCTTTGACAGCACTACGGCTGCTAAAGCGGCTGTGAGTAATACACTGCTAAAAACAACCCATTTTTTTTTCATCAATTAATATTCAGTACACGCTAATAGGGGCACCAATCAAGCTATTATTGGTTCTAGACCTTATCATTGCAAGTCATCTTCTGAAAAATAGCGACTCAGCAGGGTAGCAGGGGCGCGCCATAACGCTGTTGATAGTCGTGTATGAGTGGCAAGTTGTGCGCCAAGGCAGGCTGGGTCACTAAATAATCGGTCAGATCGGTTAAGGTAATAATCGACAGCACTGGACAGCCATACCGCTCTGCAATCTCCTGTAGTGCGGATTGCGTGCCGCTCCCGCGCTCCTGGCGATCGAAGGCGATGATAATCGCTGATACGGTGGCACCCTCTGCCGAAATCAGCGGCATGGCTTCATGGACCGCAGTACCTGCTGAGATGACATCATCGATGAACACCACCTGTCCAGCCAATGGCCGGCCTACCAATTGGCCTTTTTCACCATGATCTTTGGGCTCTTTACGGTTAAAACTGTAAGGAACGCTACGTTGATACTGCTGCTGCAAGGCGATGGCAGTAGCACTCACCAACGGAATCCCCTTATAAGCCGATCCAAATAGTTGGTCGAAGGCGATTCCCGATTCTATCAACGCTGTGGCGTAGCAGTGGCCTAATAAGGCTAAATCAGCACCACTATCAAATAGCCCGCTATTAAAAAAATAGGGACTTTGGCGTCCTGATTTTAGGGTGAATTGGCCAAAAACTAACACCTGTCGTTGGATTGCTCGTTCGATTAATTGTTCTTGGTAGCTTTTCATGATCGTCTTGGCTCAGCTGATCCGGTTTCGGAGGATAATAGCATCAAGTTCAGCCTGCAAACGCGTTTTTTTGGCCTCAATCCCTATGCAATTCCCAAAGAAATGGGTGTTACCAGCCCCTTGTAGCGCAGACCGAGCCTTTGGCCTGTCGGGTAGCGTCACGAGTGAAGGGCCTAGGGCACAGTGTGTGCTGATTGAGCAGCGTTTACCGGTAAACGGTATCGCGCACGCTCTGTAAGGGGTCACACGCTCCGGAAAGGATACTGCTTTAGCCTATAAGCGTCTATGCTATTGGTAGCACCGCGCCCAGTGATTCTCAGTAGGCAACCACAGTCAACCAACAGGTATCGATGATGAAGGATGGTTTCAGCACGCTAAAAGGTTCTCCATGTTGCGCAGTATGACCGCATTTGCATGCCATACTGTGACTGACCCAACCGGCGTAGCCACTTGGGAATTGCGGTCGGTTAACCACCGCTATCTTGAGTTCAGCTGTCGCTTACCAGAGGAGTTGCGAGCCCTAGAGCCGTTAATTCGCCAGAGGCTGGCTACCATGATTACCCGAGGTAAAGTAGAGTGCACCTTGCGTTTGCTAGAGACTCCAGCGGCTGAAGCGCCACTGCAGCTCAATCAACCGCTGGTACAGCAGCTGTTGGAAGCGGCCCAGTGGGTTAACTCCAAGAGTGCAACCGGCACGCTCAATCTGCTAGAGGTTCTACGTTGGCCAGGGGTGATCATCGTGGACAGAGCCGCTATCAAGGATGAACAGCGCTTGATGGCAGCCTATGATCAAGCCTTACAGCAGCTAGTGGCAGTCCGCACTGGTGAGGGCTGTGCATTACAATCGTTGCTGGAGCAACGCTTAACCGCTCTTGAGCAACAGATTGATCACATTCAACAGCGACTGCCGGACCTGGTAGAACTGCAACGCCAAAAGCTGCGGGATAAGCTACTACAAGCTTCACTGCCGTTGGAGTTGCTGCCGGATCCGGAGCATTTAGCCTCCGCGTTACTGGTGCTGATACAACGCCTGGATGTTGCCGAAGAGTTAGAGCGATTAGCGCTGCATGTACTGGAGACCAGAGCTATCCTGCAGCAGCCTGGTGCCGTTGGCCGTCGGCTGGATTTTATGATGCAAGAGTTGGGTCGTGAGGCTAATACCTTAGGCGCAAAAGCCACACTATCGGCAGTGACACTAGCCACGGTAGAGATGAAATTGCTCATTGAGCAGATGCGTGAGCAGATCCAAAATATCGAATAGCAGTGATGAAGGATAACCATGATACCAGGAACCCTGTATGTTATCTCAGCCCCTAGCGGGGCTGGTAAATCCAGTTTAATTGACGCTTATTTACACAGTGAGCCGCTGAGTCAATGCCAGCGATCCATTTCGCATACTACCCGAGCCAAACGACCAGGAGAAATTGATGGCGAGCACTACCATTTTATAGACGCCAGCACCTTCACCACCCTGGTCGCGCAGGGTGAATTTATAGAGCATGCCAAGGTATTTGACCATGATTACGGGACTTCGCGAAAGAGCGTTGAATCAATCTTGGCCCAGGGGTGCGATCTGTTTCTAGATATTGATTGGCAGGGGGCCCGTCAAGTGCGGGAAAAAATAGCGGAGATCTGTACGATTTTCATTTTGCCGCCGTCACGTCAAGCTTTGGAACAGCGACTACGTCAACGGGCACAAGATAGTGAGGGAGTTGTTGCTAGACGGATGATCACAGCCGTCAGTGAGATGTCTCACTGTCACGAGTATGATTATTTAATTATTAACGATGATTTTCAACAAGCCTTGGCCGATCTCAAGGCAGTTATCTACGCCACCCATTTGCAATATCGTCAACAGCAGTCGCGTTGTCAATTACTGCTGAGTAAATTGTTAGCGACGGGAAGCTAATTTAAGTATCATCCTGATTGAATATCACCTCAGGCCGCGAGGGTGTAGAGCACTCGTTGGGGTTTGACTTGATTACAGTGATAGACCAGCAAAGAGGGCTTTAAATGGCACGAGTAACGGTAGAAAAGGCTATTGAAAAAATTGGGAATCGTTTTGACTTGGTACTGATTGCAGCACGCCGTGCTCGTCAGCTTCAGGTGGATGGTCGAGAACCTTTAGTTCCAGCAGCCAATCATAAATGCACAGTCATTGCACTGTACGAAGTAGAAAATCGGCTGATTACCCCGGCTATTTTGGATGAATATGAGCGGCAAGCGCAGCGATCAGGGGGATTGAGTACTGTCGGTGCCATCACTTATGATCACCAGGCGTCCTTAAGTTAACGGGTGATCGGATTGATGACCCAAGAGGATGGCGTTGGTCGGTCGGTCGAAAAGCAGATCGGACAAGGATACTGTGTGAACGTAGGGTCATTTGAAAAACTGCGAGCAGCCATTCAGAGTTACTTGCCGACAGAGCAGCTAGCGGTCATCAAACAGGCTTACCTGTTTGCCCAACACGCACATCAAGGCCAGTACCGCTCTAGTGGGGAGCCTTATGTGACGCATCCACTGGCAGTCGCCACTATTCTAGCTGAAATGCGCCTTGATCAAGAAACGATCATAGCGGCTGTACTGCATGATGTGATTGAAGATACCGCAACCACCTTTCAAAGGGTAGAGCAGCAATTTGGTAGCACGGTTGCTCAGTTAGTTGAAGGGGTCTCTAAGCTTGATAAATTAAAATTTCGTAATCGGCAAGAGGCTAAAGCCGAAAATTTTTGCAAAATGATCATGGCGATGGTGCAAGATATTCGCGTGATCTTAATTAAATTGGCCGATCGGCTGCATAATATGCGCACCTTAGAGGGGTTACGTGCCAGCAAGCGACGCCGTATCGCTTGTGAAACGTTGGAGATCTATAGTCCCTTAGCGCATCGTTTAGGGATCCACCATTTAAAAATTGAATTGGAAGAACTGGGTTTTGAAGCGTTTTTCCCCAACCGTTATCGGGTTTTAAAAAGTGTTGTTAAAGCGGCTCATGGCAACCGCAAAGCGATCATCTGTAAGATTTTGACTGAGATTGAAACGTGCCTTCAAGCAGCAGGTATCGAGGCCCGAGTCAGTGGGCGTGAAAAACATCTCTTTTCCATTTACCAAAAAATGAAACAAAAGGAGCAGCGTTTTCACTCTATCATGGATATCTACGCTTTTCGGGTGATTGTCCAAGAAGTAGAGACCTGTTATCGGGTATTGGGTCAAGTGCACGCCCTCTATAAGCCACGTGCTGGTCGTTTTAAAGACTATATCGCGATCCCTAAGGCCAATGGCTATCAATCTCTGCACACCTCCATGATGGGCCCGCATGGTTTACCAGCAGAGATACAGATACGAACAGAGGATATGGAACAGATGGCCGAGATGGGCGTGGCGGCGCACTGGACCTATAAACAGCCCAGTGGTGTAGGGACCATGGCACAAGTACGGGCGCAGCGTTGGATGAAAAATTTGCTGGAGTTACAGCAAAGCACCGGCAGTTCCGTTGAATTTATCGAAAGCGTCAAGTTTGATCTCTTTCCCAATGAAATTTATGTATTTACCCCAAAAGGGCGTATTGTTGAGTTACCAGCAGGCGCCACACCGATTGATTTCGCCTATGCGGTTCATACAGACATTGGTCATGCTTGCGTGGGTTCCAGAGTCGATCGGCAATCCTACCCCTTATCACAACCCTTGCATAATGGGCAAACCGTGGAGATCATCACCGCACCAGGTTCCCGTCCTAATGCTGCTTGGATGAACTTTATCGTGACTTCGAAGGCACGCGCTAAAATTCGCCAGCGATTGAAAAGCTTAGGAAAAGAAGATGCGATTAAGCTGGGACGCTATTTATTAGAGCATGCCTTAGGCTATCCCCTAGAGCAGTTAGCAGAGGCGTCATTGCAGTGGTTATTAACAGAAATGAAACTGGGCTCTTTGGAGGCGTTGTTGGCAGAGCTGGGGCTGGGTAATCTCATGAGTACTGTGATTGCACATCGGCTAGCTGAGCATGAAGGGGTTGCAGGCAATAAAGTTTGTGCAGGACGACAACTGCCCATTCGGGGAGCCGATGGTGTGTTAATCACCTTTTCCAAGTGTTGCCGGCCTATCCCCGGGGATCCCATTATTGCTTATACCAGCCCGGGCAAAGGACTCGCAATACACCATGAGCTGTGTCGTAATATCCGTGGCTATCCCAATGGGGTTGATAAATTCATGTCGGTGGCGTGGGATAACACCATTGACCAAGAGTTTATGACCGAAATTAAGGTGGATATGGTGAATTATCAAGGCGCCTTAGCTAACTTACTGACTAAGATCAATACGACTGGATCGACTGTCCATCATTTAATGACTGAAGAGCGAGATGGCCGGGTCTATAGCGTCCATTTACAATTTACAGTACGTGATCGAGTGCACCTGGCTAATGTCATCCGTAAAATTAAAAAAATGCCGAATATTCTTAAAGTGATCCGTCATCGTAATTAAGTGGGCTTGCTGTTGCAGGCGCTTATAGTCTATTGTTGAGCAGCTCGATAATAGATATTACAACCCTAGTGATACAGGAAGCCTATAGACACTGCAACTTGTCAGTTAGGATCAAAGTTACTCCTCCTCCCGGGTGTTGGGCCAAAATTAGCGGCCCAGTTCAATAAGCTGGGGATACAGACGGTACAAGATCTACTGTTCCATCTACCGCTCCGTTACCAAGATCGCAGCGAGTGCTCAGCGATCGCAGCGTTGCAACCTGGCATGCAGGCGGTGGTGATGGGTCATATTGTACGGTGTGAGTCGGTATCACAGCGTCGCCCCATGTTACTGGTTCGGTTAGCTGATGCGACCGGTTTTTTGACTTTGCGGTTTTTTCATACCACTGTCGCTATGAAACAGCGGTTGACAGTGGGTACACGGCTGAAGCTCTATGGAGAGGTCCATCAAGGTGTCCGTGGTTTAGAGATGCTGCATCCAGAGTGGTCACTCACCCTGGAGGTTGCCACAGGGGAGAAAGGGGCGGCAGAGAAGCAGTTAATGCCTGTCTACCCGACGACCAAAGGATTGCGACAAGCAACCTGGCGCAAACTGATTAACCAAGCTTTAATTTGGCTGCAACACCATGACGTTGCTGAACTATTGCCGCCCGGTGCACTGCGTCATCCGATAACTCTATTTCAGGCCTTGCAGTTTTTGCACCAGCCACCGGCTGATATCTCCTTACACGTGTTAGAGCGAGGAGAGCATCCCGCCATTCAGCGGTTGATTATTGAAGAGCTACTCGCACACCAACTCAGTCGCTTAAGCTTGAAAGCAGCTATCCAGTGTCAACCGGCCTATCCGTTTCCGCATCACAGCTCGTTCAAGCAGCAGTTACTACAGGCCTTACCCTTTCAATTAACGGCCGCACAAATCAGGGTTGTTGCCGAGATTGAAGCGGATTTGGCGAAAACAACGCCGATGATGCGTTTGGTGCAGGGGGATGTGGGCAGTGGAAAAACTTTAGTGGCGGCTTTGGCAGCCTTAAAGGCGGTGACTCATGGCAAACAGGTTGCATTGATGGCCCCTACCGAACTGTTGGCAGAGCAGCATGCGGAGCAATTTCAGCAGTGGTTCGCGCCTTTGGGGATCACAGTGGTACGACTCATGGGTCATATCACGGGTCTTCGACGTCGAAGGACCTTAGCGGCACTCGCCACTGGTGAGATACTGCTCGTGGTTGGTACACAAGCGCTATTTCAAAAAGAGGTGCAGTTCAAAGCCTTGGGATTGGTCATTATTGATGAACAACACCGGTTTGGGGTTCAACAGCGACTGTTACTCTGGGAAAAGGGTGCGACTCAGGGGCTCTATCCTCATCAATTGGTCATGACTGCCACCCCGATCCCGCGTACCTTAGCGATGACGGTTTATGCAGATTTAGCCTGTTCTTACATTGATGAACTGCCTCCAGGGCGCCAACCGATTCACACGATTGTAGTTCCAGAGACTCGCCGTGGTGAAGTAATACAGCGAGTAGCGCAGGTGTGTGAATACGAGCAGCGGCAAGTGTATTGGGTCTGTACGTTAATTGAAACTTCGGAACGGCTAGAGGCCCAGGCGGCTGAACAGACCGCAGAGGCCTTACGGTGCCAGTTACCTAACCTCTCTATTGGGTTGGTCCATGGCCGTATGAGATCTCACGACAAGCAGGCGACTCTGCAAGCCTTTAAAGCAGCACAACTTCAGTTATTGGTCGCGACCCTGGTGATTGAAATTGGGGTGGATGTTCCCAATGCTAGCCTGATGATTATTGAGAACGCTGAACGCCTAGGGTTAGCACAGCTGCATCAACTGCGCGGCCGTGTCGGGCGTGGAACCTCCGCTTCACACTGTATTTTGTTGTATAAGCAACCGCTGAATCCACTTTCTAAAAAACGCTTAGCGGTCCTTAGAATGAGCCAAGATGGTTTTGAGATTGCCCAACGTGATTTAGAGCTCCGTGGCCCTGGGGAGCTGTTAGGAACACGACAGACTGGGGATATTCCTTTTCGGATTGCTGATCTAATGCGAGACCAGGCTTTGTTTCCACAGGTACAACAATTAGCGCAGCAGTTACAACACCATTACCCGACCCAGGCTAAAGCGCTCATTGAGCGGTGGTTACCCCAGGGAATACCCTATACCCATGCCTGATTCTGTCGAGAAGATTAGCAGTACTGGATAGGATTATTACCTGCTGATCGACCTTTTAATCACAGATTATCTTTAAATTTTGGAATCAATAGCATTTAAATTTACTTTAGGAGCGCATTTTTTTTTTAAAAAAAGTAAGCTGGTTGTAGCGAGTTGACGATAAATAATCAGTCTTCACAGCGATTCTCGATAGTGTCAAAGTAGGAGTTCATCAATATGAGTCCGATTGACCAACCTTTGGTAAAAACCATTTGTCAACGTTTCTGTTCACTGGGTCCAATCAGCGCTAAAACCATGTTTGGAGGCATTGGTCTTTATCAAGCAGGGGTTATGTTTGCCTTGGTGTCTGAGGAGAAGCTTTATCTTCGCAGTGGTGAGGCGCTAGAAGCGCTCTATCGACAGCATAGCACAGAGCATTTTATTTATACCAAGCGCGGGAGACCGGTCATATTGCGATACTACTCGATTGATAACACGCTGTGGGATAATCAGGTTCTTCTATTGACTTATGCACAGCAGGCTTTAGCTGGGGCTCGACAAGATAAGCAACGTCAGGCGGCGGCTCGGCATCAGCGTTTAAAAGATCTACCCAATCTAGGGTTATCGAGTGAGCGGCTGCTGCACCGTGTAGGTATTGAAAGCATTGAGCAATTACGGGACGTGGGTGCAGTTCGCGCTTACTTGCGGATAAAAGCCCGTAGCCGGGAGCTCTCCTTAAATTATTTATGGGCATTGGCTGGCGCCTTAGCTGGATGTCACGCTGCTAATTTACCGAAAGAGACCCGTCATCATCTGTTAGTCTCGCTACAGGATCTCCAAGAGGAACGGGCCTGACCAGATGAGGCATGGTATCATGGTGGCTCGGGCCGTGGTTGGGTTCTGTTAAGCTAGAAGGGGTGATAGGGTTAGCAGCTCCCTCATCAGGCTTTTTAGGGGCGGTCGCGGGTAAACACCCCCCTAGTCTCTGTTGATAGGATGCCTCGAGGCATAGGAGCGAAAAGAGAGTGGTAATGACAGAAATGGCGGCACAAACTGAATTAAAGCGGCGACGGACGTTTGCTATTATCTCCCATCCAGATGCTGGAAAAACTACCTTGACTGAAAAAGTGTTGTTATGGGGTCAGGCACTGCAAACCGCTGGAACCGTTAAGGGGCGTGGATCAGATCAGTATGCTAAATCGGATTGGATGGAGATGGAAAAGCAGCGCGGGATCTCTATCACGACCTCAGTGATGCAGTTTCCTTATCAAGGGTGTCTGTTTAATTTGTTAGACACCCCAGGACACGAAGATTTTTCAGAAGATACCTACCGTACTTTGACGGCGGTGGACAGCTGCTTAATGGTGATTGATGCTGCCAAAGGGGTAGAGGCGCGCACGATCAAGCTGATGGAAGTGGCGCGATTACGAACTACCCCGATTTTAACCTTCATGAATAAGCTGGATCGTGATGCTCGTGATCCCATGAACTTACTGGATGAAGTAGAGCGTGTGTTATCAATAGCCTGTGCACCGATCACCTGGCCAATCGGTTGTGGCAAGTCGTTTAAAGGAATTTACCACCTCTATCAGGACCGCATCTATCTCTATCAAACGGGTCAGGGACACACCATCCAAGCAGAACGGATTATTCAAGGGCTTCATCATCCTGAATTGGATCAAGCCATTGGCGAAAGTTTAGCCACACAATTACGCGAAGAGCTGCAGTTAGTTCGCGGTGCTTCTCACCCCTTCGAGGTTTCCGCTTTTTTGCAGGGCAGGTTGACCCCAGTATTTTTTGGTACCGCCTTAGGTAACTTTGGGGTGAACCATCTTTTAGACTACCTAGCGGAGTGGGCGCCAGCGCCTTTAGAGCGTCAAACGCACACTAGGCGAGTGTCAGCCAATGAGTCCGCTTTCTCGGGATTCGTCTTTAAAATTCAAGCCAATATGGATCCGAAGCATCGCGATCGTATTGCTTTTTTACGGATTGTCTCCGGTCATTATCAAAAAGGCATGAAGCTTAAGCAAGTTCGTCTTGGAAAAACGGTCACCCTGACGGATGCCCTCACGTTTATGGCGGGGGATCGGACGCAGGTTGAACAGGCTTACCCAGGCGATATTATCGGGCTTCATAACCACGGGACGATTCGTATTGGTGATACCTTTACTGAAGGGGAGTCTCTTCAATTCATTGGCATTCCCAATTTCTCCCCAGAGTTATTTCGGCGGATTCATTTAAAAGATCCCATGAAGCAGAAGCAGTTATTAAAAGGGGTATTACAGCTATCGGAGGAGGGGGCAGTCCAGATTTTTCGACCTTTGACGAACAATGAATTTATCGTTGGGGCCATAGGACAGCTGCAATTTGAGGTGGTCGTGGCACGCTTATGGACAGAATATCAAGTTGAAGCTGGCTATGAGCCCGTAAAAGTTGTCACGGCACGTTGGCTGCAATCCGATCACGATAAACAGTTTGCCGATTTTAAACGGCACTATGAGCACTGTTTAGCATTGGATGGCGGCAATCGCTTAGTCTATATTGCACCCAGTTTGGTTAATCTAAAATTAGTACAAGAGCGTTATCCACAGGTCATTTTCAATAGCACGTGTGAACACTAACCGCCTTGCGGCATACAGCAGTTCTGATGTTCTGGTCTAATAGCAGTAGACACTTCAGTTAAGAGAAATGGGTCTACTTTTTCTGGACCAGAACAAGAGCCGCTGATTCAACCCCAGCGTGCAGATCTGTTGGAGCTGATAGATGCAAGATACGACAACGGTGCAACGCTGATGACCAGTCAGCTTCCGGTCAATAGTTGGTATCAGATGATAGGGGAATCAACCCATGCTGATGCCATTTTAGACAGAGTGCTGCACAGTGGAATTAAATTAGAGTTATTAGTTCCACCATCAACCTCCCTCTGCTGCTTGAATGAGTCCGCCTGTTAGGCTGTTCGGTTTGGCGTACTCTTTAAGAACTCCCGCGAATTCCAGTCGATCAATGCTAGCACTCATCGCTTGTGCTATTAGGGTTGGATTGCCCTGCAACTGCCACTTTATCTCCGCTACATCGAGATAACCACCCTGCAGTGTACGAAGTAGTCCTTTCCCATAGGGAACGCTCTGCGGCACTTGGTTTCTAGAGAATAGACTCTGCAGGTGGCTAGCGAGTATGGAGAATTGTGCTAGTGCAGTATCAGATTTATAGGCATCAGTGCCTGCCTTTATCCCCCGCGTCAGCAGCTTGATCTTGCCACCTTTTTTTAGACACAGAGAAGAGAAACCTTAAGCGACCTGGGATAACCAATTTTTTTCAAAATTTACAGGAGACAGATAGCCTAGCGTTGAGTGCCGTCTCTGTCGGTTATAAAACACTTCTACGTATTCAAAAATGCTCAATTTGGCTTGTTCTCTGCTCTCAAAACGTTCAAAGTGGGTGTGCTCTGTTTTTAAGGTATGGAAAAAACTCTCTGCTACTGCATTGTCATAACAATTGCCCGTACTACTCATGCTAAGCGTTATCTGGTGATGCGCCGATACAGCCTTGAATCCTTTGCTGGTATACTGGCTGCCTCGGTCGGAGTGGTGGATGAGACCTGCAGCAGGCTTCCTCCGTGTTATTGCCTGGCGTAATGCTGCGGCTACTAACTCGGTGGTCATGTGAGCTTGCATATCCATCCCCACGATACTACGAGAGAACAGGTCCAGTACGATAGCAACATACAACCATCCCTCTTGGGTCGGAATATAGGTAATATCTGCTGCCCAGTATTGATCAGGGCGAGTGGCTGTGAACTTCTGCTTGAGTAAATTAGGCGCCACTGCGGCCTTTGGATCGACTATTGTGGTTACCTTAAATCGTTTTTTCATCTTAGCCGCAATATGGGCTGCTTTCATTAGCCGACAAACCCGTTTGCGTGAACAGCGCTCACCTCTAGCTCGTAACTCAGCATGGATACGTGGGCTACCGTAAATTTGGTTGCTTATGGTATAAACCTCTTTAATTTCAGATATTAAACGCTCATCCTCACAATAGCGCTTGGATGGCTCAGCCTTGATAAACTGATAATAGCCACTGCGGGATACACCTAACACGTTGGACATCCTCTCTACGCTGAATTCCCCAGCATGCTTTTGCATAAACTGGTATTTTACTTGCGGGCCACTGAGAAGATGCCCAAGGCTTTTTTTAGGATATCCCTCTCTTCGCGTGCTATCGCCAATTCTTTCCGCAATTGACTGAGCTCAGCATCAGACGCTTTCAGGTATCCTTTGCCCGGGAAAGCCTCTGCACCATCCTTGTTATGCTGATGGACCCACCCTGCCAATGTACTCTTGGGAACTCCCAATTCCTCGCTCAATTGACAGAGCGTTTTACCAGTGCTGTGATACAGCTTTACCGCATTCAGCTTGAATTCCTTATCATAGCTCCTTGATTCCCCTTGATTCATAACTTCACCTCAAAAAGTAACAAAAAATTATACGCTTTGTTCCTCTTCGTTGTGTCCGTTAAAGGGTAGCAAGATCAGCTGCTCTAAAGTACGTAGCGGCTCTTTGCTATTAATAGACTCGACAATCTCGGGAACCTGTTCTCCCAGAAACGTGTTTCCAACATCCGTTGCAGTGATCTTGCCACCTTTTTTTAGACACAGTGATCTTGCTACCCTTTAACGGACACAACGAAGAGGAACAAAGCGTATAATTTTTTGTTACTTTTTGAGGTGAAGTTATGAATCAAGGGGAATCAAGGAGCTATGATAAGGAATTCAAGCTGAATGCGGTAAAGCTGTATCACAGCACTGGTAAAACGCTCTGTCAATTGAGCGAGGAATTGGGAGTTCCCAAGAGTACATTGGCAGGGTGGGTCCATCAGCATAACAAGGATGGTGCAGAGGCTTTCCCGGGCAAAGGATACCTGAAAGCGTCTGATGCTGAGCTCAGTCAATTGCGGAAAGAATTGGCGATAGCACGCGAAGAGAGGGATATCCTAAAAAAAGCCTTGGGCATCTTCTCAGTGGCCCGCAAGTAAAATACCAGTTTATGCAAAAGCATGCTGGGGAATTCAGCGTAGAGAGGATGTCCAACGTGTTAGGTGTATCCCGCAGTGGCTATTATCAGTTTATCAAGGCTGAGCCATCCAAGCGCTATTGTGAGGATGAGCGTTTAATATCTGAAATTAAAGAGGTTTATACCATAAGCAACCAAATTTACGGTAGCCCACGTATCCATGCTGAGTTACGAGCTAGAGGTGAGCGCTGTTCACGCAAACGGGTTTGTCGGCTAATGAAAGCAGCCCATATTGCGGCTAAGATGAAAAAACGATTTAAGGTAACCACAATAGTCGATCCAAAGGCCGCAGTGGCGCCTAATTTACTCAAGCAGAAGTTCACAGCCACTCGCCCTGATCAATACTGGGCAGCAGATATTACCTATATTCCGACCCAAGAGGGATGGTTGTATGTTGCTATCGTACTGGACCTGTTCTCTCGTAGTATCGTGGGGATGGATATGCAAGCTCACATGACCACCGAGTTAGTAGCCGCAGCATTACGCCAGGCAATAACACGGAGGAAGCCTGCTGCAGGTCTCATCCACCACTCCGACCGAGGCAGCCAGTATACCAGCAAAGGATTCAAGGCTGTATCGGCGCATCACCAGATAACGCTTAGCATGAGTAGTACGGGCAATTGTTATGACAATGCAGTAGCAGAGAGTTTTTTCCATACCTTAAAAACAGAGCACACCCACTTTGAACGTTTTGAGAGCAGAGAACAAGCCAAATTGAGCATTTTTGAATACGTAGAAGTGTTTTATAACCGACAGAGACGGCACTCAACGCTAGGCTATCTGTCTCCTGTAAATTTTGAAAAAAATTGGTTATCCCAGGTCGCTTAAGGTTTCTCTTCTCTGTGTCTAAAAAAAGGTGGCAAGATCAACGTCGAGTTCTAGCCATGGTCAGAGCATCAATGATTAACGGCGTTTTAAGGCTTCTGCTTAGACTCCAGCCAATGATCATATGGCCATAAAGGTCAATTACTGTAGCCAAGTATAGAAATCCCGTTTGGGTTGGAATATAGCTGATAGAGCTGGATAATTTAATTTTGATTCTAAATAAAAGCCTGTTGGAAGATCTCATCAACGGAGCATCGGAGCTTCCTACGAATAGCTTTCTCCTGAGCCCACTTGTGTTCAATAGGGTTAAGATCCGGAGAATAAGTTGGCAGAAATTCCAGTGTGCAACCTGCCTCCTCTATTGCAGTCTGAGTCGCTTCTTTTTTGTGAAAGCTGGCATTATCCATAACAATGATCGCCCCAAGGGATGTTTTAGGTAACAGGTCTTGTGTTACCCAGGCATTAAACACTTCACTATCGATAGTGCTTTGAAAAGTGCAAATGGTCATTAATTTATTATTCAATAAAGCACCAATCACATGGGTGAGCCCCTTGGCTTGCCACGCTTGTTTTCCATAGCAGCGCTTTCCTCGGATTGAGTAACCTCGACATCTGGGCATATCTTTAGCAAAACCACTTTCATCTACATCAATGATCTCACAACCTTCCTCCCGATATTTTTGAAGTCTGGTTTGAAAGCACAAGCGTTGTTCGTCGTCTGCTTTTGGGGGTTGCAGTGTTTTTTTAATAGGTGATCCCTAGTCGTTGCAATGCATGGCAAATCGAGGGTGCTGGGTCCAACTGACTGATGAGGCAAAATGCCGGGCTCATGTAGACTTCCGAAACCAAGCATACCTCTTAGATAAAATTGATGAGGATTGAGTTGATAATTCCTGCTATCAGTCAGTTGGACCCACTACCCACTAATCAAGAGCAGATCAGTCCATAGCGGTACTGGTTCAGTATACCGTTCATCGGCGTATCCGTCAGACACTGCTCCTCATGGTTAACCTGCTAGGGTGAGTCAACCAAGGTTCAGTATCACAATAATCAACGGTCAGTGATGGTATAATGCCCGATTTATTGCTAAGTTAATCGATTAATCGGAGTTGTCCAGTCACCCAAAGAGACGGGATGATTGAGGATAGGGCATGGATAGCTTCCTTGTTAAACAAAATATAAATTAGGTAATTATCAACATGGGTCAGGCACTTGTTATTGTTGAATCTCCGGCAAAGGCAAAAACCATTAACAAATATTTGGGAAGTAACTTTATTGTTAAGTCGAGTATTGGTCATATTCGTGACCTCCCTACGAGCCGATCAACGAAGCAGTCTAAAGGCAGCACTGTTCCCAAGCGTCAAAAAGCAACCAGCGCCACTGCTGATAAAGCCACCACAGCACAACTCAAACAGCAGCAGGCCTTAGTGAATAGAATGGGGGTCGACCCTTATCAAGGTTGGCAAGCGCATTATGAAATCGTCCCTGGAAAAGAGAAAGTTGTTGCGGAATTAAAGGCACTGGCTAAACAGGTGGATGAGATCTACCTGGCAACCGATCTCGATCGAGAAGGAGAGGCGATTGCTTGGCATCTACAGGAGATCATCGGCGGCGATCGACAGCGCTATCGACGGGTGATCTTTAATGAAATCACCCGCGAGGCCATTCAACAAGCGTTTAAAAATCCAGGGACTTTAGATTTAGCCCGGGTCCAAGCACAGCAAGCGCGACGCTTTCTTGATCGCGTCGTCGGCTATATGGTCTCTCCGTTGTTGTGGAAAAAGATTGCCCGAGGGCTCTCAGCTGGACGGGTGCAATCGGTAGCGGTGCGTTTGGTCGTTGAGCGTGAACGGGATATTAAAGTATTCCTCCCAGAGGAGTATTGGGAACTCCAAGCTGATGTGCAGACAGAGCAGGGAGCAGCGTTGCGCATGCAGGTAGTACAACAGCAATCACAACCGTTTAAACCCGCCTGCGAAGCGGATGTTCAAGCGGCTATTGCCAAACTGCAAAAGAGTCCCTATGAGCTTATCAGCTGTGACGTAAAGCCCACCGCTAGTCAGCCTCCGGCGCCGTTCATTACCTCTACGCTACAGCAGGCAGCCAGCACCCGGATTGGTTTTAGTGTGAGGAAAACCATGGTAGCGGCACAGCGCCTCTATGAAGCGGGCTACATCACCTACATGCGGACTGATTCAACTAGTTTGAGTGCTGATGCCCTGCAGAAAGTGCGACACTATATCCAAAACAGCTTTGGCGAACACTATCTTCCTGATAAGCCTAATGTTTATAAAAGTAAAAGCAGCGCTCAAGAGGCCCATGAAGCGATTCGGCCGACTTCAGTCGATCTACTGGCGGAGCAGCTCAAGGTTGTGGATGCGGATGCCCGTAAACTCTATCACTTGATCTGGTCGCAATTCGTAGCCTGCCAAATGGTGCCTGCACGGTATCAATCTACCACCCTGACGGCCCGCTCTGGGGATTTTTTATTAAAGACCAAGGGCATGGTGCTACAGTTTGATGGCTGGACGCGAGTACTCCCAGTGCCTCGCAAAGCGGATGAGCGTCAGCTACTGCCTTTAGTAACGGTTCCCAGCCCGCTGCAGCTACAGCAACTGGAACCCAGTCAGCATTTTACCAAGCCGCCGGCGCGTTACGGGGAAGCTAGTTTAGTCAAAGAGTTGGAAAAACGAGGCATTGGTAGGCCTTCTACCTACGCAAACATCATCTCAACGATTCAAGAACGCGGCTATGTTAGAAGCGATAATAAGCGTTTTTATGCTGAAAAAATGGGAGAAATTGTCACCGATCGATTGCTGCAGAATTTCCAAGCGTTGATGAGTTACGATTTTACTGCACGAATGGAGACCACTCTTGACGACATTGCGGGTAAAAAAAGCGATTGGAAAGCGGTGCTCGACCATTTTTTCACTGACTTTTGTACCCAATTAGCCTGTGCGGAAAAAGAGGTTGATCAGGGGGGGATGCAGCAGAACCAGATGGTGTTGACTAGCATCGATTGCCCACGCTGTGGTTGCAAAATGGGGATTCGTACCGCCAGTACTGGGGTATTCTTAGGCTGTTCTGGTTATACGGGCACCTCGACCGCCGATCGCTGTAAGCAGACGATTAACTTGATCCCTGAGGGAGAGGTGCTCAATATTTTAGAGGGTGATGCTGCCGAAACGGCTGCTTTACGCGCACGCCACCGTTGTCACAGTTGTGGAACCGCCATGGACAGTTACTGGATGGATCAAAAGCAACGGCTCTACGTGTGTGGAGACAACCCCCGCTGCTCTGGTTATCGGGTAGAGGAGGTGGCCGAGAGCCGGCGTTCGGTGGTCAGTTGCGAGAAATGTGGCTCTGAAATGACCCTGAAGACGGGTCGCTTTGGAAAATATATGGGTTGCAGTCATAGTGAGTGTGGCAATACACGAAAAATTTTACGCAATGGTGAGTTGGCACCCCCTAGAGAGGATCCTATTCCATTACCTGAGCTCAAATGCAGTCAATCAGAGGCCTATTTTGTATTGCGTCAGGGGGCGGCAGGTCTATTTTTAGCAGCGAATACCTTTCCTAAAGATCGCGAATCGCGCTCACCATTGGTGGAAGAGTTGGTACGCTTTAAAGATCGATTACCAGAGAAACTGCACTATTTAACCAAAGCGCCTACCACGGATCCCCAGGGTAATCGCACGGTGATTAGATTTAGTCGGAAAACCAAGCAGCACTATATTGCCGCAGAAAAATCTGCAAAAAACAGCCGCTGGTCACTGTTTTACAGCCAAGACCAGTGGCAAGCTAAGCAGAAGTGAATAAGCAGAAGTGAAGAGGGCCCCCAGTGGGGGCTTTTAAAGGAAGAGGGGATTACTTAATTTTTGCTTCTTTATACAGGACCCGCTGCCGTACCACTGGATCATACTTCTTGAGGGACATTTTTTCTGGGACATTACGTTTATTTTTGGTGGTTGTATAGAAATGTCCGGTGTCAGCAGAGGAGACGAGTTTAATTTTTTCACAGAGACTTTTAGCCATGAGAGCGCTCCTATCAGGTTATATTTTTTGGCCTTGGGCCCGTAACTCAGCTAACACTGTCTCAATGCCTTTTTTATCAATAGTGCGCATTCCATTGCAAGAGATCCGCAGGCAGACGAAGCGTTTTTCGCTGTCTACCCAAAAACGCTTCGTCTGTAGATTAGGCAAAAAGCGACGTTTTGTAGCATTCATGGCATGTGAACGATTATTGCCGGTAAGCGGGCGTTTGCCAGTGACTTGGCAGACTCGAGCCATAGAGATTCTCCGAACGATAGGGGACTACAAGGTGCCGATCAGCGATCAGCTGAGCAAGCCCACTCAAAAACAGAACCATTGTACCGCTGCCATCCAGTTTCCTCAAGGGGGGATGTGAACGATCACCTAAAATGTCCGGTTTTTGAACGGATTAACGGTCATTGTTGGACCCTGTTGTTGCTTCAGGATTCGGGTCTAGTCGTGAGTTGCCCCTGACTGCCAATGTCAGCGTCTATTGTTCTTGGCCTAAAAACTGGGCAAGAATACTCGATTCGGTCTGGTCGATCAGCTACGGCGAATTGGCCGATGCATACCAGCAATTCGGGTATCTTTACAAAGCCGCCGAATTGTATGAAAAAGCCGGAAGGAGGGCTCCCTCCTACGTCGGTCATCATTTATTCTCGGCAGCCATGCTATGGGAACAGCTGGGGAAACATGAGCGGGCATTATCGAGTTGCCTGACATTGTTTCAGTTATCACCGGACAATCCATCGGTAGTGGCGGTGGGGCTGAAATTGGGCAAGAAACTGCAGGACCGCAGTCTGGAGCATTTTGAAGCAGCTTACCATCAGCTGCAGTCCAGCCTGCGCCAGGAGCCTCTGGAATATCTATCGAGCAACTGAGTGGTGGTGATGTGAAGCACACAACCTTAACGAAACGTAATTTCGCCGACTTTGCACTGACCCTGTTCGCTATGGGGATGGTCAGTGTCGGCTTCGGGGCGGTCGACCTGTTGATGATCGCGCCACTTGGCTTACAGCACATCGCGGCCGTGAGCCAGGGAGAGCTGATTACTTCCGCCTTACTAGAGGCCTTGATCGGTCTGGTGGATACTTTCATCGCCCGCTTGGCTGCGAAGGGCCATCTACCCTATTGCTGGCGCTGATCTTCACCCTGGTATTCAGCAGCTACCTAAAGCCGAAAAACAAGGTATGTCATGAAACATCTTGAAAATACCTCGGCTTTTCGCCACCAGCCGTCAAAATCAGTATTGTGCTTGTCCGATAGAGCAGAATAATTTAAATATGAGTAGACTAAGAGTGCTGATACCCCTATTAACCTGAGGAACCACTGCTGCAATAGCACATGATTAGTTTCATCCATGGAGTTTAAAAACAGCAGGCAACAGCAGTTAGGGCTTGCTCCTCTGAGTGTCCGTAAAAAATGGGCAGGATCAGCTAGCCGCTCGGGGCACTGGTGATAGAGAGGACTCTACGCAACAGCCAGCGCTGTAGCGTAGGGAAAGCCTAGTAGAGAAGCTAGGGTGTGGCGGCAGTAGGGATGGCGGCATTCGGTCGACGTTGTAAGCGCTCTTTGATACGCGCCGCTTTGCCGGTCCGCTGCCGTAGGTAGTAGAGCTTGGCCCGCCGAACATCACCACGGCGTTTAACTTCAATCGAGTGAATAACCGGTGAGTGTGTTTGGAACACCCGTTCAACCCCTTCGCCACTGGAGATCTTCCGTACGGTAAAGGCTGAATGCAGGCCACGATTCCGTTTAGCGATGACAATCCCTTCAAAGGATTGTAGCCGCTTTTTACTGCCCTCGATGACCCAGAGTTTAACCTCAAGGCTATCCCCGGCCCGAAATTCTGGGACATCTGTTTTTAACTGCGCTTGCTCTATCTGTTCAATAATTTTGCTCATTGTTTATCCTTAGTGGCCTAGAAAGCAGGGATCGTTAAGGGTGTGGTTCGACAGACTCTTGTTGAAATTCCGCGAGTAGTCGTTGTTGTTGATCCGTCAGAGCTAGGTCCTTGAGTAGTTCAGGTCGTCTAAGCCAGGTACGACCTAACGACTGTTTTAACCGCCAACGTTCAATGTTAGCGTGATCCCCCGATAACAGTATCGGCGGAACTGCAGCTCCCTCAATATCAGGAGGGCGGGTGTAGTGTGGCGCGTCGAGCAAGCCTTGGGCGAAAGAGTCCTGCTGGGCTGAGCTGGGTTGACCCAAAACCCCCGGCAGACAGCGCGCTAGGGTGTCGATCAGCGTCATGGCCGGTAACTCTCCGCCACTCAACACATAATCCCCAACAGACCACTCTTCGTCAATCTCCTGCTCTACCAGCCGTTCATCAATGCCCTCATAGCGACCACAGACTAGAATCAGACCAGCATGGGTTGCCAGTTGTCTAATCGCCGCCTGGTTCAGCAAGCGGCCTTGAGGCGACAAGGCAATCACCTTAGTCGTGCTTGCCGTGGCTACTTTAGCGGCTTGAATCGCTGCGCGCAAGGGGGCCACTTTCATGACCATGCCAGGTCCGCCACCATAGGGGCGATCATCCACGGTACGATGCCGATCATCGGTAAAGTCTCGTGGACTCCAGCAACGTAAGCTGAGTAGCCCCTTGCGGAATGCCCGTCCGGTGACGCCATACTCAGTAATGGCATGAAACATCTCAGGGAACAGGGTGACTACGCCAAAGCATAAGGTTCTAGTCATCAGCAGCGCCTGTGGCGTTAAAACTCCGGATCCCAATCGACGGTCACCAGACGGCGAACAAGATCGACTTGCTGAACGACGGCAGGTTCTATCCAGGGGATCAAGCGCTCGGTAATCCCATAAGCCTCGTTGGCGTCTGCTTTCACCACCAATACATCATTGGCACCAGTTTCTAGCAGTTGGATCACAAGGCCTAAGGGGTAGTCAGCCACGGTGACGACCTGACAGCCTAACAGTTGGGACCAATAGTACTCTCCGCTGGGCAGTAGAGGAAGTTGTGCAGGCTCGATAGCGATTTGCCGCTGCACCATGGCCTGTGCGGCATTTCGATCATTGACGCCGGTTAACTTCACCACCAGGCGACCAGCGTGCTGTTTCCAGGCGCTCAAACCCACCTCAGACCAGCACCCATTTTTCTGGATTAACCAGGGTTGGTATTCCAGGATACTGCGATGGTTCTCAGTGGCGGCATGCACTTTCAACCACCCCTGAACACCATAAGGGGCCCCAAAGGTGCCAACCACTAACGGTTGTTGACTCATCCTGTGTGTTAATAGCGTGTGTTAGGCTGCTTTTTGGCTCTCTTTGAGCAAGCTTGCGACTCGATCAGAGAGGGAAGCGCCCTGACCGACCCAGTAGTGAACACGCTCTTGATTAAGCCGTAGGCGCTCTGCTTTGCCACTGGCAATGGGATTAAAAAAGCCAACATTCTCTAAGAAACGGCCATCACGCGGACAGCGGCTGTCCGCAACGACCACCTGATAAAACGGACGCTTCTTAGCACCACCCCGTGCTAACCGAATTGTGACCATAAATTTTTTATCACTCCCAGAGACTAACAGTGGATCACCGGACACGATGACTTGGAGTAACCGTGCCAAGATTGAATTATAAAACCGCTCATTCTAGCGCGTTTCCGGATAAAAGCAACCGTCTATGAAGGGCTCCTTGCGGTTAGTCTGCTGTCAATACGCCATCACTTTCATTCTCTGCACAGCCCACTGCTGTGGCTGTTCCTACTGTCGTGTGGTTCAATGGCTGGTAGGTTGCTGTTTGGGTTTAAAGGCATCACAGTAGCTTGTGGCGAATTGGGTAATGCAGCCATCTCTTGTACCATGGCATCCCTTGGGGATCTGACTTGCGCTTCATGATCACAGCAGTGGTGGGTGGTTTGCTGTGAAAGATGGCCAATCTCTTTTCCAAGATAACCTAAGCTTTTAGCCGTTCCTTCAATGAGGTACACCAGGCCTTTTGCAGAATCAAATGGCAAAGCAACACCATAAACGCCAATATCAGCGAGGTGTTGCAGGAGGGTACGCTGCTCTAGATAGTTCAAGGGATAGCAGGGAGCATGGGTATGGGTGACAACATGATAGCCTTTAACAGCAACAGCGACTGGTAATTTAACAAGATGCAGCACTAAGTAAGCACCATCACAGAGCACGGTAGCACCCTGTTTGCCGACCCGTACGCCTAAATTCTCACCCCTGATAACCTTGAGTTTATCAAACTTATGCTGTCTAAACTCCTCCATGAAGTATCTCCAGCCTTTTTTAAGCGTTAGCTTTAAGGGCAAATCATCTTCATGAGCAGTGGTCCTATTAGCGTCTATTAAAGATGGCATGTGAGCTCCTCGGTGAAGCTAGTTAGGGAGAGAGTTTCAGCCTATCGACCGACCATAAAAACGAGACACTCTGAAGGGTCATTAGGATTGATTATCATCATAAATTAAACATTATTGTTACAATATAAAAATAATAGATTGAACTGTCAATGACTTTAATTGAATCTAAAGCACTTTCAGGCTACGAGGGTGGAGTCTGTCATGGGCGTGACAGGGTTGCAGTTTTTTGCGTTGGATGGTTGATGTCAGACAAGATGAAGCGGTGTGCTTTAGCCTACCGCTAGTAACAACGCTAGCATACGCCGCAGAGGCTCAGCAGCCCCCCATAGCAGCTGATCGCCTACGGTAAAGGCTGCTAAATAGTCAGGGCCTAGTGTGAGTTTGTGTAGACGGCCAATGGCGATGGATAAACTGCCGGCGACGGCAGTCGGGGTCAAGCACTGTTGGGTGGCTTCTGGCTGATTATCAATCACCTTGATCCAAGGGTTATGCGTCGCAATCATCTGCTCCAGTGTGGGCAGTGACAGGTTTTGCTTTAATTTAATGGTTAAGGCTTGACTATGGCAGCGTAAGGCGGCGACCCGAACACAGAGACCATCAATAGGAATGGGCTGGTCAGTCCCCAGAATTTTGTGCGCTTCTGCTTGGCTTTTCCACTCTTCACGGCTTTGTCCGCTGTCGAGGCGACTATCAATCCACGGGATCACATTGTGAGCGAGTGGGCTCCCCAAATGGTTCATCGGTAGCTCACCGCTACGGGCCTTGGCGGTCAACTGATGTTCAAGATCGAGCAGGGAGTGGCTGAGATCCTGAGGGTTAAGAGCGATCGCCCCATGCAGTTGGTACAACTGCTGCAATAGTTCGTGCAAGGCACCCGCCCCAGCCCCTGAAGCGGCTTGGTAAGTGGCCATCGAGATCCACTCGACGACACCCTGGGCAAATAGGCCCCCCAGTGCCATTAACAGCAGGCTAACAGTACAGTTGCCGCCGACAAAGGTTTTTACGCCCTGCTCTAAAGATCGAGTAATGAGTGGTCGATTGACTGGATCTAAAATGATGACGCTCTCTGGATGGTGGCGCAATTGCGCCGAGGCATCGATCCAGTAGCCTTGCCAGCCTCGTTGCCGCAGTGGATGGTAGAGACGTTGTGTATAGTCGCTGCCCTGGCAGGTGATGAGGATATCGAGTGCTTGTAGGGCCTCAAGATCATCAGCATTCTGCAGGTTATAGTGCTGACTCGGCCCTAACGGGTGGGCCAGTTGTCCCGCTTGCGAGGTTGAGAAAAAAACAGGGCGGCACTGGTGCAGCGTCTGCTCTTCCTGCAGTCGCTGCAGTAATACGGACCCTACCAGGCCGCGCCAACCGACAAAACCAATGGTTTTCATTAAAAGAGCGACTCACCTCGCGTAGCAAACCGTGAATAGGATTGATGATGGCTTCTTTTATAACAATAAGCCTCTTAAAGCTCAAGGGTCTCTAGCAGTATTGCGCTCATAGTTTCTGGTTGTTCAGTTAAAAATAGGGCATGCTACTGGTTTATGAGGGTTGTTGTTAACAAACCATTGACAGATAATTTAGAGACAGTTAGTCGGGGCGGGATTACATTAAGGATAGCATTATGGATATTAAGTCAACCGCGTTGTTGTTGTTTTTAGCGATGGATTCACCGGGGAATTTATCAGTTTTTAGCGCGGCGCTGCGTCATTTGGAACCTAAAAGGCGTTGGCAAGTCATCCTTCGTGAGATGCTGTTTGCACTGCTTATCCTGCTACTATTCTTGTTTGCCGGTGAGCCATTGCTCAAGGGGTTGGGTTTACGATTAGAAACCCTGTCGATAGCGGGTGGATTAATTCTATTTTTAATTTCATTACGAATGATTTTCCCACAGCCTAATGGTGCTTTGGGATTAGTGAGCAACGAAGAGCCTTTCTTGGTTCCGCTAGCGATTCCCTTGATAGCGGGACCTTCGGCGGTCGCTTTAATATTACGACAAGCAGCCTGTTATCCACAGCAGTTACCGAGCGTGATTTTAGCAGTCGTGCTGGCTTGGGTAGCTTCTTTGGTAGTCCTGTTATCAGGCACCTTTTGTGTGCGCTGGCTCGGCAAGAAAGGTCTAAGCACCGTAGAGCGATTGATGGGGCTGATTTTACTATTGGTCTCTATCCAAATGATGTTAGAGGGTTTTCGGTCTTATATGCCCTTGTTACAGGGGTGAGCAGTGATGGGCTGCCGCTGATAGAGCCGATAAGCGACTTGGCGGCTCCTAGTCTCACGGTGTAGATACCAATGGTTAGGAAGAGTGGCTGGTAGCCAGTCTGCTTCTGTTTCAAGGTAGATCCAGGCCTCTTCTGCCAGCCAATGATAACGTTCAAGCTGGATAAACAGTGCTTGTGGCAACGCTTGATAGAAGGGTGGATCGAGAAAAACGATATTAAAACGGCGATCGGCTGGTTGTGCCAGATAATCTCGACTATCGACAGTCAGTACCGTGGCAGCCTGGCTTTCGAGCCGCTGGAGTACTTGACCTAATTGCTGTGCCACTAAGGGATTATGCTCCAGTAGGCGCAGGTAACTGGCATCGCGTGATAACGCCTCTATGCCGAGCGCACCGCTGCCAGCAAAGCAGTCTAGCACAGCAGCACCTGGAAGCATTGGTGCTAGCCAGTTGAAGAGGGTCTCGCGTAGGCGATGACTGGTGGGGCGCAGACCCTGTTCAGCTAAAACGGCTAGTTTTCTGCCGCGCCAACGGCCGCCGATGATGCGCACGTGGCCAGGGGGCTGCGATAGTAAACGGTTATTCATACGCTACAGAGATGGCTAAAGAGTGCTAAGATAGCGTGTTTAACTTCGGTTAGGCAAGCAGAGTGCAGGAGTTTGAGAGGGCATGACAAAAAAAACGCGATCACGGCTACTCACGTGGCTGCTCGGCAACTCCGATCACCCAGGGCAGGCCATCGAGTTGCCACCAACAGCACTGGAATCTAGTGATAGTGCGGGGGGGCCGGAAGCAGTCTCCTCCAGTGCTAGCGACGGCAACAGACAGCCAAAGGCTGCCAGCGAACCAACCCCCGCTGTCAGACCCGATTCAGAGCCTGCTTTACAGCGTTTATCTCAGCGGTTACGGCAAACCAAGCAGGCCTTAGGGGCCCATTTTTTCGGTCTATTACAGCGTCGAGTGGTTGATCGTGAACTGTTAGACCGTTTGGAAACGCAGTTCTTGTTGGCAGATGTGGGTTTGCCGACGACCACTAAAATGATGCAGCGATTAGAGCAAGCGTTTAAAAGCGGCCAGATCCCGGACTCGCAGGCGCTGCAGGCCCATTTAAAAAAGTTATTGCAGCAGCTGTTACAACCGGTTGAATGCCCGTTGAGGTTTGCAACAGACTCCCCTCCTTATGTAGTATTGATGGTGGGGGTCAATGGCGTTGGCAAGACCACCACCCTGGGTAAGCTGGCCTACCAGCTGCAACGGGAGGGACACTCGGTCATGCTGGCTGCCGGAGATACTTTTCGGGCAGCGGCGGTAGAACAGCTGCAGATCTGGGGCGATCGTTACCAGATTCCGGTGATTGCCCAACCGAGCGGCGCTGATGCTGCAGCGGTGGCTTTTGATGCACTACAGGCGGCTAAGGCGCGAAAAGTAGATATCTTATTGATAGATACTGCTGGCCGTTTGCACAATAAAGAGCACTTGATGGCCTCACTGCAGAAAATGGTTCGGGTGATAAAAAAAGTAGATGAGCGGGCGCCCCAGGAGATCTTATTAACCTTGGATGCGACGACCGGTCAAAACGCGCTGAGTCAGGTGAGGCTGTTTCATGAAGCAGTCGGGATCACAGGGCTAGTGTTAAGCAAACTAGAGGGGAGTGCCAAAGGCGGAATTGTCTTGGCTTTAGCTGAACAGTTCGGGATCCCGATTCGTTATATTGGTTTGGGTGAGCAGCCAGACGATCTTCGCTCCTTTGTCGCCAACGATTTTATTGAAGCGTTACTGACACCGGAGGAGATGCTGGATAGCGAGCCTTAAACCCGATAAAAAACGTCGATAGCCAGCCCTACTCCCTCTAAACTTGACTATGGAGGGGTGCGGGGTTGGGGTTGGCGTAGCGGTTGCAGCCGCTTTAAAAGGGCAGTGGATTGCGGTAGAGTGGTCCGTTCCAGGGGATTGTGGTCGTCCTGGTCTGTAGCATTGATGGAGTGTTAGATGACAATAAAAACAGAAGCTTGGGCCTGTTTAGTTCCTCAGGGGAGCTTGGAAGGCTATATTCGGGCGGTGGGCCGTTTTCCTCTGTTATCCGCTGAAGAGGAGCAACAGCTGGCTGAGCGTCTATTTTACAAAGCAGATTTAGAGGCTGCTAAGTCGCTGATTTTATCCCATTTACGATTTGTGGTGCGGATTGCTCGTAATTATTCTGGTTACGGCTTGCCGCAAGCCGATCTGATTCAAGAGGGCAATATTGGGTTGATGAAAGCGGTCAAGCGTTTTGATCCGACGGTGGGCGTTCGATTGGTCTCCTTTGCGATTCACTGGATTAAAGCGGAGATCCATGAGTATGTACTGCGTAATTGGCGCATTGTTAAAGTTGCTACCACCAAAGCACAACGTAAACTATTTTTTAACTTGCGGAAAACCAAACAGCGACTAGGGTGGTTTAATCAAGATGAAGTGGCCTTAGTGGCGGATGCTTTGGGCGTCAGCGGTGAGGATGTGCGTGAGATGGAGTCACGCATGGTGGCGCAAGATCTGTCGTTTGATGTTAATCCGGACGATGATCCCACTGAGAGTGTGGTTCCTCCGCTGTATTTAGAGGATAAGCTGTCCAATTTTTCCGTGGGCATTGAAGCAGAAAATTGGGAAACGCATGCGGCCGATAAGCTGAGCCAGGCACTACAGAATTTAGAGGAACGCACGCAGCAGATTATCCGTGCCCGTTGGTTAGATCCACAGAAAGCGACTTTACAAGCGTTAGCCGATCGCTACAGCATATCAGCCGAGCGCATTCGCCAGCTAGAGCAGAAAGGGTTAAAGGAGTTGCAACACCATATGACAGCGTAAGCTGTCCGGGTCTCCCCTAATCAGCCCAGCTACCCATCAGTGTCATCCTCCAGCAGAGCATCGTCGATCTGCTCTTGGCTTGAATGAACGCACTCAATGGTTGTAGTCCCATAGTACTGTAGGGCCTGGTTGAAGACCATGTTTCCTATTGGAGAATGTCCATGGGTAATCTGAACAGTGATTGTAGGTTTTTTAGCCCTTAAGCCATGCTTATCCTGAACTCAGGTGATGTTAATCCAGCCTTGCCACTGGCATGGATGAAACAACCATCATGGAAAATATTCAGAAATCATCGGGTCGAACAATAGAAAGCGTAACGCTCTGGTTATCAAATTTTTTATGTACTGCTTTAGCCATCTTCTCTGTATCTTCCTGTGCCACTACGGGAAACTCTGCAACTCTAAAGCTGAGCTTTGACCAATCCTCCATACCTCATACCACTATTATAATTAACGGTAATCCGGTATACGCCATGGTTGATACTGGCGCTACTGTTGGCTTTCACCTCCATGAAGCTCAGCTCAATAAAATAAAAGGACTCAAAAAAGGGCGCACCTATCGTAGTACTGATGAAACAGGGAAAATCTGGGAGAACATAGAATATCTGGCTGACTCTCTTGAGGTGAATGGACTTCAATTAAAAAACGTCACAGTGACCCCCTTGAAACAGTGGGGGATGACACTGTTTGGTGAACATAAAGTGCGAGAGACTCCCGTCGCTGGCCTCGGTGCGTTTAAAGATAAACAGATATTACTAGATTATGCGTCCAACTCATTAACTATTTCAGATGATCTCCGCTATCACTCGTTGATTAAAAAAAATTTTAAAGAGTTTCCCTTCCAGATCACTGCTGATGGGATGGCCTTTGAAGTTGAGCAGTCTGGGCACAAATACCACCTAATTTCTTCAGTCGGTTCTAGCTGAGCGGGTGTCACAGCGAACACGCCCGCTTGGCGTTTTTCCTTTAATCGATAACGCTCCCCTTTGATAGGGATCGTCGTTGAGTCCTGTCATGATCGGCTCATCACTCACTATCACCCAGGGTACCTATCTGTTTCAGGTCAATGGCCCATTAGAGAAATGGGCAGCTTCTGGTCATAATAATTTATCTGAAGGGTTGTCAATGGCTAAGTTTTTTATTTGCCAAAGAATGCAGGGAGTGCCTAGAGGCCGGTGGCCCTATTCACTGCTTCAATTAACGTTGATAGGCTACACGATGGACTGAAACATTGATCGCCTGAGAACAATACGAGATCACTCATAAAATTTTCAGGGGATCATCATGAGGTTAACGGTCAATGATTTTAGACAAACGAGCTGTTTTGCGGATTATACGCTTCGCTTAGATAGCCATCAGCGATTAAAAAGGGATCAAAAAGGCTGGGTACAACCAGTCCACTCCTTATTGCATCAGATCCCAATGATTCGTCAGCTACCCTGCTTACGCCAGCAACGGCTCAGCCAGCGTACCATTAAAAGTGCTTTAATGTTAGCCATTGCTCAAGAGTATGGGACCCAGGCTGTTTATTCTCTTAATTGATCTTGCTACCCTTTAACGGACACAACGAAGAGGAACAAAGCGTATAATTTTTTGTTACTTTTTGAGGTGAAGTTATGAATCAAGGGGAATCAAGGAGCTATGATAAGGAATTCAAGCTGAATGCGGTAAAGCTGTATCACAGCACTGGTAAAACGCTCTGTCAATTGAGCGAGGAATTGGGAGTTCCCAAGAGTACATTGGCAGGGTGGGTCCATCAGCATAACAAGGATGGTGCAGAGGCTTTCCCGGGCAAAGGATACCTGAAAGCGTCTGATGCTGAGCTCAGTCAATTGCGGAAAGAATTGGCGATAGCACGCGAAGAGAGGGATATCCTAAAAAAAGCCTTGGGCATCTTCTCAGTGGCCCGCAAGTAAAATACCAGTTTATGCAAAAGCATGCTGGGGAATTCAGCGTAGAGAGGATGTCCAACGTGTTAGGTGTATCCCGCAGTGGCTATTATCAGTTTATCAAGGCTGAGCCATCCAAGCGCTATTGTGAGGATGAGCGTTTAATATCTGAAATTAAAGAGGTTTATACCATAAGCAACCAAATTTACGGTAGCCCACGTATCCATGCTGAGTTACGAGCTAGAGGTGAGCGCTGTTCACGCAAACGGGTTTGTCGGCTAATGAAAGCAGCCCATATTGCGGCTAAGATGAAAAAACGATTTAAGGTAACCACAATAGTCGATCCAAAGGCCGCAGTGGCGCCTAATTTACTCAAGCAGAAGTTCACAGCCACTCGCCCTGATCAATACTGGGCAGCAGATATTACCTATATTCCGACCCAAGAGGGATGGTTGTATGTTGCTATCGTACTGGACCTGTTCTCTCGTAGTATCGTGGGGATGGATATGCAAGCTCACATGACCACCGAGTTAGTAGCCGCAGCATTACGCCAGGCAATAACACGGAGGAAGCCTGCTGCAGGTCTCATCCACCACTCCGACCGAGGCAGCCAGTATACCAGCAAAGGATTCAAGGCTGTATCGGCGCATCACCAGATAACGCTTAGCATGAGTAGTACGGGCAATTGTTATGACAATGCAGTAGCAGAGAGTTTTTTCCATACCTTAAAAACAGAGCACACCCACTTTGAACGTTTTGAGAGCAGAGAACAAGCCAAATTGAGCATTTTTGAATACGTAGAAGTGTTTTATAACCGACAGAGACGGCACTCAACGCTAGGCTATCTGTCTCCTGTAAATTTTGAAAAAAATTGGTTATCCCAGGTCGCTTAAGGTTTCTCTTCTCTGTGTCTAAAAAAAGGTGGCAAGATCAAATCACTATCCTCATTACTGGAGTGGGCATAAAATCCTGAATGGTCGTAAAATAAATAAACTGTTACAAACACTGGACCAGTTTTATCAACCTTTAGGGCAGACGGCTGCATTGCCAAAATTTATTACAGAGGATCTATTCCAACCGCCCAATCAAGCAGTAGCGGCTTCCCCATCAGGGGGTGCTGGCTTCATCAATAGGAGGGTGTCACGGTTGCAAACGAATGCTCAGAAGAGGCTATTACAGCAGCCAATCAAAGCATTTCTGCTGTCCGATACCCATCATCAAACTCTAGCCCAGCAGCAGTTAAAGCAGGCATTCACTCAAGGGCAGATCAGTGACGAACGCTTTGATCGCTTTTTGAAGTTATCCAGCCATCAACGGCTGGTACTGCATGGCTTTATGGTGGCTTATCAACGGTTACCGGCCAGTCTACCTCGGCGGGCACTACCCTTAGATCGAATCGACCACGCCCCAGGTAGATCCAGTGGGCCTACTGATTTTTCAACCTTACCTATCGTCGAGCAGCTCTCCATCGTGGGAGAGGCTGCCGCCAGTCGGGTTGGTTATCGACGAAAGATTGACCTACACACCCAGCAGCTACTCATGGTTAAAGGATTACCAGGCTTCAACAGTTACTATTCACGAGGGTTAGAAAATCAACTGGTAAAGCGTGATCACCAGTTAAGTTTTACAGGAGATCACCTCTATTCTAGGCTAGGGTTGAGTGCCCATCTGGTGACTCGAGAGCAGCCTCAAGGGAAAGAGTTATCGCTAGTATTTGGCGGTTTTAAGAGTCATCCAACCCTCCTAGGAAAATTCAATCAGGCCAGAGCCATTCTGAACAACTTTTTTCATCTGCCTTGGACAGCAGCGCTCTACCAAGAGGCGTCAGAGTTAGCGAAGCAAGCGGCACACCATGCACGCCAGCAGCGTTTCGACACCTTTACGGTGTCTGGACACTCGTTGGGGGGAAGTTTAGCTGAGTATGCGGTAGGGCAATATTCAGAGCTGATTAATCAGGCCAGAGTTTTTCAGGCTTTTCATGTCATGGGGAGCCACCGCCGGGCATTAAGTCGCAACCCATCAGCACAGGAGAAGATCACCAGTGTCGAGGTGAAAAATGATTGGGTCACCTCACCGTTAGTTCATCGAAGCTTAGGGCAACTACGCACGATCGTACTATACCCTAAAAGGTATGATCAACCCATCCATGGCCAGTATGATAGAAGGTTATTTAAAGCGGCCATGGATAATTTATCCAAGCTGAGCTCAACCCTAGCAGCAGCGCCTGCTGGTTAGGCACTATGAATTCTGAGCAGGACTGGGAAAAGAACGCTTGTAAACCGGTCAAGATATTATTCACGGCTACAGAAGCCAGAATAAGTCCCATCACCCGGCTGATCACGGCCGCACCGGTGACGCCGATCCAGCGTTGGATATCATTAGCCACCAGCAGCAACAGGTAAGTGATGAACAGGACGCTAAAAACCACCAGCATGGTGAATAGGTGGTCAAGGAGCGTAAAGCCATCTTTATCAGTGAGGAGCACCAAAGTCATCATAGCCCCCGGGGAGGCGATAGAAGGCACTGCGATGGGAAAAACCGCCACATCGCTCCTTTTGCTTTCTAAGCGCATCTCTTGATCGGGTTTGCTTTCGCCAAAAATCATCGTTAAGGCAAACAGCAACAACACTAGACCACCGGCCACTTGAAAGGCAGTTAACGGGATCTGTAACGCCCCTAAGGTTAACTTACCCGCAAATAAAAAGAACAGTAAAATACCGGCAGAGACCAAAACAGCTCTACGTGCGACTTGCTGCTGCTCTTCTGGAGAGAATCGAGCCGTTTTCGCGAGGTAAACGGGAATAGTCCCAATTGGGTCAATAACGGCCCATAATACAATAAATTGAAACAATAAGGTCTCAAACATATCGCACAATTTCGCTTGTACAGTTAAGCCGCGTAGGGATTATGACTGAAAATGGCAGCTTTAGAAATCTACTTTTGCAATGAATGGGTAGATCATGCTTGTTTTCAGAGTATCAACAGAATGTATCACTACCATTAACACCTGACACCCTTGGTTATTTCAAAGATGAATGAGTGACGTTCACAACAACTACAGGCCCGAGGGTATGGCAACGCTGTGTGGCTTGGGAGTGAGGGGTTACTGCTTTGGTGCAGTCAGTGCCTCGATTAACCAGGCCTCATAAGCAGCCTCCGGGGTATCGACCGGCCAGGCCAGCAGTTCAGGCACCTGGTAAGGGTGGTGTTCCTTGAGCGTCATGAATAATGCGGCTTGCCGCTGGCTGTCGGTTTTCAGCAGTAATTGAATCTCAGTCTGTCGTTCAATAGTGCCCTGCCAATGATAGAGGGAGGTCATGGGCGGTAGATACGAGACACAGGCGGCCAAGCGTGCCTCAAGCACAATCTGTGCGAGCTGTTCGGCACAGGCCTGATCTGGAACAGTGCAGAGCACAACCACGATCTTCACAAAGCTCTCCTCAAAAAAGAGTGTTCACGCTCTAACCGTGCCAGGATTCCTGGGGTTTCAGCCGTTACAGTACGACCGGTATCAACAAGAAACCAAAGAGTACGGAGAGGATGATAGCGACAATCCCTGGCAAAAAAAACGGGTGGTTAAAGAGATAGCGACCAATGCGTGTAGAGCCGGTATCGTCCATAGCTACCGCTGCCAGTAACGTGGGGTAGGTGGGTAGTACGAACAGTGCAGAGACTGCGGCAAATGAGGCTACGACGGTGCTTGGGCTGACGCCAATCGCCAGAGCGGCTGGGAGCAGGGCTTTGGCGGTGGCTGCTTGTGAATAGAGTAGGGTAGAAGCGAAGAAAAGAGTGATCGCCAATAGCCAAGGGTAGGTGACTAGCCAGGCAGCAGCGATCTCCTGAATGGCCTCAAGGTGATTGCTAATCAAGGTGTCGCCTAACCAAGCCACCCCTAAGATACAGACACAGGCGCTCATCCCTGCTTTAAAGGTATCACTAGCGATGATAGCCTGCCCCTCAACCCGACAGAGTAGGGTGATCAGCGTTGCTACACTGAGCATGGCGATCAGAATGGCTTGGTTTCGGGTTAGCAGTGGCTCTTGAATCCAGCCGACTGGATCGCTGATGAGGATCGCATAACCGATCACCATAATAATGCCTAGAAGAAATAGCCCTACGGAGCGTTTTGCATAGTATGGCAGCGCGGATTGGCAACGGTGATGGACTGCTGTAGGGCTCCCAGTGGCGGGAGGGGGAACGTTGGGTTGGCTGTGTAGGGTGGTGGCCCCTCCCAGCCTGCTGAATAGCCCAGAAGTGAGTATCACCGCCGCCAAGGTTGCTGGGATAACAACCGCTAATAGTTGCAGGTAATCAATGCCAAAGGGTTTAATCAGGGAGGCCACCACCAAGACGGCGGCTGACAGTGGAGAGGCAGTAACCGCAATCTGCGAGGCGACTACCGCTAGAGAGAGGGGACGTGACGGCGGGATCCCCTGTGCTTTGGCTGCTTCGACGATCACCGGTAACAGGGCCAGCGTAATATAACCAGTACCGGTTAACAGTGTCATACTGTAGGTGATTAATGGGGCTAAAAAGATGATCTGCCGCGGCTGGTGTTTCAAGAGAGACTCAATCCGTTGGACCAGATAATGCATCCCGCCAGCGGCTTGCATGGCGGCGATAGCGACGGTAACTGCCATAATCATCTCAATGACATCAAAAGGGATGCTGCCTGGTTTGAGGCCTAATAGGATGAGGAATAACAGACCAAAGCCGCTAGCTAAGCCAATACCGATGCTGCCGATTCGGGTGCCTAAATACAGAGCGGACAGTACTAGAAGGCATTCAAGTAAGAGCATGAATTGTGATATCCCGTCATGAGGTTGGGCGCGGCTACTAGCGCCTTCGATGGAGAGCGCTGCTGATCAAGGTGTGTTACTGGGTCTTGTCCGGTGACCACCGGAGTCTCTTCACCGGGTGAGCATCGCAATGCGGGTTGAGTTTACCCGATAGCCACGCTCACGCAAATGATTATTGTGAGTTGCTCTCGCTTGACAGCTAGGCTGATTAGCGGGGATGTTTCCAGGCTCTTTTGGCACCATCAAGGTAGGTGACCCTAGCCGATTGACGCGTGAGTGCCTGGGGAATCGGGCTTAGGTATTCTATCCAGCTGGCGTAAAAATTTTTGTTCGTTGCCCCTTGAAGTTAACTGAAACGCCCTCACCTAGAGATTCACGGGCCTGATAGGTCTCGACACTGAAACGAACACATCCATCATTTTGTCTGAGGATATTGTTCCAATACTTTAGGAGAGCATCGATGAAAATCCGTCCATTGCATGATCGGGTCATGATTAAACGTCAAGAGGTTGAATCCAAATCAGCCGGGGGCATTGTATTAACGGGTACCGCTGCTGGTAAGTCCACGCGAGGCGAGGTTCGAGCGGTAGGCAAAGGGCGCATCTTGGATAATGGCAACCTGAAGCCATTAGATGTCAAAGTCGGTGACACAGTTATTTTTAATGATGGCTACGGCGTTAAGGTTGAAAAGATAGCGGGTGAAGAGCTACTAATTCTCTCTGAAACCGATATTTTAGCTATTGTAGAAGCGTAGTCATAGCACGCTGATTATTGTAGTAAACCATTAGAACTTGAATACAGGAACTATAGACATGGCTGCTAAAGAGATTAAATTTGCTAATGAAGCGCACCTCAAGATGCTGCGCGGGGTCAATATACTAGGGGATGCCGTCAAAGTAACCTTAGGACCACGTGGACTGAATGTGGTTTTAGATAAATCTTTTGGCGCACCCCATATCACCAAAGATGGCGTTTCCGTGGCCCGTGAAATCGAATTACAAGATAAATTCGAAAATATGGGTGCGCAGATGGTCAAAGAGGTTGCTTCTAAGGCCAATGATTCAGCGGGAGATGGTACCACTACCGCGACTGTTTTAGCACAGTCCATCGTGAATGAGGGTTTAAAAGCCGTCGCTGCCGGCATGAACCCAATGGATTTGAAGCGCGGTATCGATAAAGCGTCTAAAGCAGCTGATGAAGAGCTGAGAAAGAACTCTAAACAGTGTAATGACTTTAAATCGATTCAACAGGTTGCTACTATCTCAGCGAATTCTGATGAAGCGGTTGGCCAATTAATTGCTGAAGCGATGAGAAAAGTCAGCAAAGGCGGCGTGATCAGTAAAGATAGCGTCATTACTGTAGAAGAGGGCAGCGGGTTAGAGAATGATCTAAAAGTGGTTGAAGGAATGCAATTCGACCGTGGCTATCTCTCACCTTATTTTATTAATAAACCTGAATCTGGTACGGTTGAGCTGGAAAATCCTTACATCCTGCTGGCAGATAAGAAAATCTCTAATATTCGTGAACTGTTACCGGTATTAGAAGCAGTTGCTAAGGCTAGCCGCTCACTGCTGGTGATTGCGGAAGATGTGGAAGGAGAAGCACTGGCGACGCTGGTAGTCAACACCATGCGTGGTATTGTTAAAGTGGCTGCAGTCAAAGCCCCAGGGTTTGGTGATCGTCGGGAAGCGATGTTACTCGATATCGCGGCGCTGACAGCCGGAAACTTTATCTCTGAGAAGGTTGGTAACGAGTTAGAAAAAGTGACGGTTGCTGACTTAGGGCAAGCCAAGCGGGTGGTGATTACTAAAGATACGACCACCATTATCGATGGTATTGGCCAGCGTGCGGCGATTGATGCGCGTATCGAAGGCATTAAAAAAGAGATCAGCAAAACCACCTCAGATTATGATAAAGAGAAGCTACAGGAACGCGCTGCTAAGTTGAGCGGTGGGGTAGCGGTCATTAAAGTCGGCGCCGCGACTGAAATTGAGATGAAAGAGAAGAAAGCCCGGGTAGAGGATGCACTGAATGCAACCCGTGCAGCAGTTGAAGAGGGTGTGATTGCTGGTGGTGGGGTTGGGTTAATCCGTGCGGCCGCTAAGATTGCGAACCTTAAAGGGGATAACGAAGATCAAAACGTCGGTATCCGGGTCGCCCTGCGGGCGATGGAATCACCTATGCGTCAAATCGTCAGTAATGCAGGTGTTGAAGCCTCCGTCGTGGTGAATAAAGTCAAAGCAGGTGACGGCAACTATGGTTACAATGCTGCCACTGGTGAATATGGCGATATGGAAGCGATGGGTATTCTAGATCCAACCAAGGTCACCCGCTGTTCTTTAAAATATGCGGTTTCAATTGCCGGATTAATGATCACTACAGCGTGTATGATCACTGATCTGCCTAAAGAAGAAAAAGCAGATATGAGCGGTGGTGGTATGGGCGGTGGCATGGGTGGTATGGGCGGAATGATGTAATTCGAGAGGAGCGTCGCACAGGTAGCTAGCCTCTCCTGGTAGACTACACGGCGTCACTGATTGATTTATCATTGTTTCACTTAATAAAACTAAAATACCGAGATCCGTCATAGGAGACGGCGTGGGTGTAGGCAGTCCGCTATGCCCACTGCCAACCCACTGATTCACAAGAACAGTGAATCAGTGCCTTAGGGTAATCTCTCTGAGCCCTGCCTTGCAAGAGGTAGGGCTCAGTCACGTTCATTCTTAGGGGGTCTAAGCTCTGCAACGGTCTGACTTCCCTTGGTGATCCATAGTCCATGCTGATGGATGCGCACGCGATCAATGATTGCCGATAGATTTCGTGCTAACTCAGTCGCAGTGATGCTGTCTTGGTCTTCAAGGTACATAGTATTTTTCTTCCTCAGGAAGGGTAGTTGCTTAGCTGTATAATATGGGTTATACACATTTTTAAACAATCCCCCATTGGCTTGCCTGACTGTTTTGAGAAGTGCGCTTTCGCTTCATGATGATGAATAGTTTTCATCAGCTGTTCTCTTCATTCAGTGCTTCATTAGACTCAGTCTAGATCAGAATAGGATTAAGGGGCTATTGCTCTCCTAGATATGGACTCTGCCCTACAGATGAGAGGGGTAAGCCGAAGAGCGTGTTAGTAGCCAGGCCATGTGGAGGACCAGGGGGGCTCTTTAAGGTGAACTAGAGGCTAATAACCGGGTTAAATCTTGTTTAACAGCCATCATCTGCGATGCATACTGCTCTTTATCAGCGGCTGCTGTTACCAGATGTATGACGGCTCTAGAGAGGGTTAACTGTCGCTGCTGGGCGTAGTCTACCAGGCATTGCCACGCTAGAAATTCCAAATCGATCGATTTTTTTCGCGTATCAGGTAGTTCCGCATTGAAATGACGTTTACGGCGGGCGCGAATGGATTGCTTTAATTGTCTATCCAAATCAGGGTTCATATGGCTGGTGATCCACTGAACGACTTGAGTAGGCTGATGCTCTAGTTGTAGTAGAAGATCAGTGGCAGCTTCAGCGGCATGCTGATCTAAATGGCACGTAATCGCCACACCTTCTCGATGTTTTTTAACCAAATAGTGCCATTTCCAACCGCTTTCTAGGTTATCGAGTTGCTGATATTTCAAGGTGACATCCTCTCGCCATTTGACCAAGCAGCCCATCAGAGATGGTCCCATCGGCCGCTTCAGGAACGTTGTGGTACTTTAACTGCGTCAAGTGCCGTAAATAATGGTCGTTCTCTCTTATCTCTTGCAGTAAATCATCCTGGTAGAGGGCGGGAGCAGAGCGCTGCTCATCAGGGTTACTGTCTACTCGTTTAATTTGGGTAATATCCCAACCCCATTCGTCAATCAGTTGTCGTAAAACGGCTTGGCGCCAGCCACTGCCCGTGATCGGATGGCTGGTATGATCGCGTACTTTCCGATAAAAACAGCGCCGCACCCGTTCAAGGCGGTGACTATCTCCCCTGCTGGTTAAATAATGAGTGATGCGGTCCAGTACCATGCAATAGGGATCCAATCCAAAAGAGTTCCGACGCCCCTGCTGGAGCTGTTGTTTAAAGTCTAGCGCAAGCCACGGGCTATGCGATGGCTCCATAGCGTAGATCTCTAATAACAGGTTTTTTAATATCGCTTTATAGGGTGCCTGGAGATTATTCTCCAGTTGTTGGCGTGCTGCCATGCAATAGTTAAAGGCTACCGGGCGCTTAAGGCCGCCCAGATCAAACCAGTGCGCTCGATCGACGATACCTTGCTGATAGAGCCAGGCTAGATAGTGCTCATAGTGGGGCTCCTGCTCTAGGGGGATGATAGGCCAAATCAGACGCTTGCCCGCTAAACGGACCTGAGTACGGTAAAATTCTTCTAATAATAGTTGATCGTGAAGCACCTGCTGAACCAATGGGTTGCTGGCAAAAGGCCTCTGATCCCGGAAGCGCTGTTCATCAATAATAAAAAAACTGGTGATCACCCCATGCTGTTGGGCCCACTCGCTGAGTAACTGGCATTTTTGCTGCAAGGCATTGCGAGCACTAAAGGGTAGTGCAGCCTGTAGACAGATCCAGAGATCAAGATCGGAGGTAGTGGTCTGCCCAAGAGAAGCAGTGCTCCCCATGCTATACAGGGCGGCAATGGCTGGGGGACCCTGACGGATCAGTTGAATCCGGTGGCTAGGTATCACAGAATGATGCAGTAACCACTGCTGTTGCAGTGATGCCTGGAATAAACAGATGCCCTGGGGGACCTCACCTGTCAAGTAACCTGGTAACTGTGGATGGTGGTAATGCAACAGCAGCGGTAGTAGCTGATAAACGTGCTGGAAGGTGGGACTACCGGCCGCTAAAGTCCGGACTACACGCAGTTGGTTGATCGCCTCCAAGCGCTTTTTAAGAGTTTCTATAGAGGGCGGCAAGGGTAGTCGCTTAGGTCTTAGGTTCGGTAGGCTATCACTATAACACTTTTAAACTGGCAGGAGGAGTGAACCACCGATACAGAAGCCAGGCTGCTCTAAAGAGCCGCTCACAGAGGGGTCCAGGATTGACTCTCTCCTCGGCTAAGCTATATTGTTGGGCTAGTAACCGGGGCTAGTTCGTTAACAGCGCTTGGTGGTCGTCACCGCAGCTATTGCACCCTGAGAGCTCTTGAAAAAACATGCGCAGAAAGAAGATCATTATTGCAACCCGCCAAAGTCCGTTAGCCTTATGGCAGTCACGGTTTATTGCTCAGCAATTGCAATGCTTTGACTCCAGATTGATGATTCAGTTAGCCCCGATTGCCACGCAAGGGGATCGGGATCTGCATCTGCCCCTGGATCAGGCGACGCAGCGGGGGCTGTTTGTTGCAGCGTTAGAACAGGAGTTGCTAGCACAGCGGGCGGATATGGCCGTACATTCGGTCAAAGATCTACCCATTGCCGAGCTCCCGGGGCTCACTTTTTCGACGTTTGGAGGTCGCGAAGTGGCACAGGAAGCTCTGATTAGCCATCAGGGAAGCCCCTTGGAGGCATTGCCGCCACAGGCTAGGGTAGGGACCTCTAGTCGGTTGCGGCAGCAGCAACTGGCGTACCATCGGCCTGATTTAACGCTTAAGGCGCTACGGGGTAATGTGACGAGCCGTTTACAACAGTGGCTACAGGGAGATTATGATGCGTTGATCTTGGCAGTCGCTGGCCTGAAACGCTTGGGCTTGCAACGGTACATCAGTGCCTACCTATCATTGGATACCTGGTTACCGGCACCGGGTCAGGGGGCGTTAGCTGTGCAGTATCGCACCGAGGATCACGAAATCCAGGCGTTAGTCGCGCACTTCACCGAGCTTGAGACTGAAGCTTGTGTAACGGCAGAGCGAGCGGTGTTGCGGCGTTGCAGCACTGAAGGGCTAGCGGTCGGAGCTTATGCCCATCCGCAAGGCGCCGGATTACAACTGCACGCCGTAGTGATTGCGGCGCATGGAGAGCGGTACACTGGATCCTTGTCGGGTCCCTGGGCACTGGCAGGGTCGATCGGCGGCCAGCTGGCTGAAACGCTATTAGCACAGGGTTGTATTGCTCGGCTGGCAACAGCTTATTGAAGTAGGGTTCATGACCGAGAACTGTGGATGACCGTGTTGGTCGTACGCCCCGGGGCACAGGGGGCGGAATTAGTGTTCCAGCTCCAGCAGCAGGGGATCGCTGCGATGCACTGCCCGCTGATAAGCTATGAGCCAATAGCCTCCTCCCCCAGCACTCGAATGGTCCTGCAGGATTTATCCAGTTACAGCATCATTATGGCGTTATCGCCCCGTGCCGTTGAATTTATTCAGCCCTGGCGGGCTGTCGAACCCTTTCATTGGCCAACCCAGGTAGCCTATTACGCCATTGGGGCTGCTAGTGCCCAAGCATTAGAGCAGTGCTGTGGCCAACCCGTGGGATACCCCCTTGGACGCAGTAGCAGTGAAAGTGTGTTGGCACTGCCCCGTTTTTTACGAGTGGCCGGCGAGCGCATTCTACTGCTACGTGGCCAGGGGGGGCGCCGCCGCCTAGTGACCAGTTTGACACAGCGTGGTGCTAGCGTCAGCCTGTGTGAATGTTATCAACGGGTGCCGATCGCTTATAATGGGTTAGAACAGAGTGACTTATGGCAGCAAGCTGGGGTAAATTGTCTGGTAGTCACCAGTGGAGAGCTCTTGCAACGGCTCTATACCCTGGTTCCAAAAACAGCACACCGGTGGTTGCTGCACTGCTCGCTGTTGGTGGTGAGTCCTCGACTAGCGAGGCTGGCGACCCGTTTAGGATGGACCAGCGTGGTGATGGCTGACAATGCTGACAATGCCGCGCTTCTGCGTGCATTAGTGCGCTAAGCTTAGCAATAGAGACTTTAGGACTCAAGTGATGCGACCAGCAGTCAGGGGTGAGAGGGTGGGGCATTGTAGGCATTCAGCTCCGTGATAGGCTATAGCCAAGAGGACGTTATTCAACCGATGACCACCGATAACAAGACACAGCGTAAACTGACAGAGGCACGAGCAGATGGCCAGCGGTTGAAGATAATAGGCCGTTGGGGGGTACGGTTCATCCTCCTGCTGTTATTCGTTGTCAGTGGGCTGCTGCATGACCACAGTTATCGTCAAGGGTTACGACAACAGCAGTTATTAGTCGCCACCGAAGCTCACCTGACCGCACATCAGCAGCAGTGCCAACAGCGAGCACAGCAGTCGGCACGCCAGCAGCAGGCACTACGCAGTCTATTCGATCAACAGACCGAGCGCCTATTGCAATCGCAGCAGATCACTGTTCAGCAAGCACAACAGCTCTCGCAGCTTCAGCAACAGGTGTTGGTCCTGTCCGCTAGCAGCCGTGCCGATTGGCAGTTACTAGAGATACAAAGCCTGCTGAAGGCAGCGGGTCACCAGTTATGGTTACTGCACAATGTGGGTGCTGCTCGCCGATTACTACAGGGGGCGGCTGATCTATTAACCACGGTCAATAATCCTGCGCTATTGCCTTTACGTCAGGCCTTAGCAGACGATAGCCGTCGACTCGCCGGGATCGACCTGCCCGATCAAGAAGCCTTGGTGTTACAGCTGCTGAACAGCTTAGATCAGGTGGATTACCTCCCCATAGCTCGCCGGCGACTGGTGATGGTTGAGAGCACAACAGTGCCTACCACGCCCGCCGTGGAGCGTGCTGGATGGATCCAGTACTTATTACAGCAAGGGCAGTATCTGCTGCGACGGCTGATCACCATTCAGCGGCAGACTGACCAGGGTGTCGCCTTAGCCGCCCTCTCTGAGAGCACTGCCCGAGAGAGGCTGAGTGCCTACTTACGCTTAGCAGTGCAGGCGGTTTTGCAACAGCAATCAGTGCATTATCAGCACTGCTTAAGCCGCATGATCAGCCTACTCCAAGAGCAGTTCGAGCCTCAGGATCCCAGCGTGCTGGCACTATCGGCGCAGCTACAGCAGTGGCGACAACAGCAACCGCTACAGCTTGAACTCCCACAGCAGCTACAGAGCCAAATTTTGTTAGAAGCTTTTTTGCAGCCCTGGTTGGGTGATTCTCGACTGCTCTCTCCTCAATCTGGAATGGTTCAGTGATGATGCGACGTTTGATGGTATGGTTGATGATGTTACTGGGGATGGTAGCTCTGATCGCTTACCTTATCAGGCCTTATCAGGGGTCTATCTTGGTGGTGGTGGGATCCTACCGTCTAGAGTCCAGCTTGGTGACGGTCGTCATGCTGTGGCTACTGTTATGGGGAGTACTGCTGATCGTGATGCACCTCTTGAGAAAACTGCTGCACCTCACCGGGTGGTGGAGGCGCTATCGCCAGTCGCGAGCGCAGGTGCAGTTGCATGCCGCACTACTGAAAGTGGTCGAGGGTGATTATTTGGCGGCGGAAAAAGGGTTCGTGCGTAGTGCCCCGTTGAGCGAACAGCCTGATCTCCATTATCTATTAGCGGCGGAGGCCGCCCGCCAGCAGGGGAATTGGCTCCAAGTAAAACGCTATTTATCCCAGATATCGGGCACTCCGGATCGACCTGATTGGTTAGCACTACAGATTAGCTGGGCTAGGGTGCAACTGGCGACGCAACCGATCACCCTCTCGATGCCGAGTATTAATGCTTTATTACGCCTGGCTCCTCAACACCCAGCGGTCCGTCAGCTGGCTAGTCAGCTGGAACAACAAGCAGTAGTGAAATCAGATCTCTCATGCAACGCGTTGTAATCGGCGTGCTTCTGCTACTGTTAGCCCGGGTACACTACGGTTTGGTTTTCGGTAAAAATGGTCTACGGGCCTATTGGCAACTCAAGCAGGCGGTGCGCCTATTGGAAACCAATAATGGCCAACTGGCAGCGCGTAATCAGGAACTGTTGATAGAAGTGAATGCCTTAGTGGATGATTTAGAGGCCATCGAAGAGCGGGCGCGTTATGAGTTGGGGATGGTGCGGCCCGATGAGCAGTTCTATCGGCTGCTTCCAAGCTCCCCTGATAGTCAGCCTTAAACCACTAGGCCATCATGTCCGCTGAGCCGCTGTATGCGATTGTCCCTGCTGCGGGGATTGGACGGCGCTTACAAGGCGAACGCTCTAAGCAGTATCTACCGTTAGGGGATAGCTGTGTCATTGAACAGACCTTGCAGGTTTTATTGCAGCAGCAGGCCATTCACACCATTGTGGTTCTCCTCAATCCAGAAGATAGCTATTTTACCACCCTGGCGGTCGCAGCTGATCCGCGGATCCAGATCGCTGAGGGGGGCGCTCAGCGTGTCGATTCGGTCTGGGCTGGGTTGCAGCGGTTTCAGGCAGGCTGGGTCCTGGTGCATGATGCCGTGCGCCCCTGTTTACATCCTGATGATTTGCAGCGACTGCTGGCTGTGCGCGATCACGCTCCCGCGGGTGCGATTTTGGCGACTCCGGTGCGTGACACCATTAAACGGGGTGATGCGCAAGGGAAGATTGTCGGCGCAATCTCACGGGAATCGCTATGGCAGGCGTTAACGCCGCAACTATTCCCCGTACCGCTACTCAAAGTTTGCCTGCAACGGGCCTTGGGTGCTGGGATTGAGATCACCGATGAAGCTGCAGCGCTCACCTATTGCGGTTATGCACCCACGTTGGTGCCTGGCCGTGCGGATAATATCAAGATCACCTACCCTGAGGATCTGGTGATGGCAGCCTGCTTATTAGCACAGCAACTAGGATAAAGCGTTGATGAGGATTGGTCATGGTTTTGACGTGCATGCGTTTGGCGGACCTGGGCCGCTGATACTGGGCGGGGTCAAGATCCGCTATCCACAAGGATTAGTGGCGCATTCAGATGGCGATGTGCTGCTGCATGCCGTCACCGATGCCCTACTGGGTGCTGCAGCCTTGGGGGATATTGGACGACTGTTCCCCGATAGTGATCCAGCTTACCGGGGAATAGAGAGTCGGATCTTATTACGAGAAGCTTTTAAGCAGGTGCAGCAGCAGGGCTACCAATTGGGAAACCTAGATATCACGATCATGGCACAAGCCCCCAAGCTGGCCCCGTACGTTGAGGCGATGCGCGATCACTTAATGGCTGATCTCCAGTGCAGTGCCCGCTCTATCAATATTAAAGCTACGACGACGGAGAAACTAGGCTTTATCGGCCGCGGTGAAGGCATCGCTTGTGAAGCCGTAGTGTTACTGGACTCTTCAGTGGGTGGCCAAGCGATACGGAGAGTGGGTAATGGGCTACAATGACTGGTAATGGAATTTATCGATATAGGCACCGATCACCTTTTCATGGATTTCTTAGGACACCACACGACTAATCTGATCAGCGTTGATACTGTTAGCTTTGGGTTGTTTGCCACGCTCTCTACCAGAGCGCTTATGGGGAGCGGTCAGTAGCTTTAGTGTGATGGTTGCCCTGGATTGAAGTAGGTGCTTCAGCATCGGCCTTGCAACCCAGGGCAGGATTGGGTATGATGCGGGCAATTTTTTGGCGGACTATCTTTGAAGATAAGCCGTTATCGCTGTTCTGAATACAAGGTGAGCTGGTATGAAAAAAGATATCCACCCAGCCTATGCTGAAATTACTGCAACCTGCTCTTGCGGTAATGTGATTAAGACACGTTCTACTTGCGGACATGATCTGCACCTGGATGTCTGTAGTAGTTGTCACCCTTTTTACACTGGGAAACAAGGCCTCATCAGCAGTGGTGGCAGAGTTCAGCGGTTTAATAAACAGTTTACAGTGCTTGGAATACAGTAGTACTCCTGAAGATTTTTTGTCCGGGACTCTTTTCACTCGGCGCTTGCGTGCTGTCCAAGTAACCCTGTATTGAGTGCCTAGTTAACGGGAGTACCACGGAGGTTCGTTAGTCTGCTGTTTGGTCTTTGGTTTTAGAAGGCAGCGCTCGACTGCTGCGTTGCTCCTGTGGCCTTTTTAGAGAGGCTGCCTCGGTATCTTTACGGAGTATTGGGCAGCAGCTGGGCTGGGAACTCCTGTTAAATTCTTCTGTACTAGTCATTGCGTTTTCCCTTGATCGGCGCCATGCTACGAACGTTTTCCAGGTTTGCATGGAGCTGCTATCATGAATAATCCCCTACTGACAACGACCGATCTACCTCTTTTTTCCGCCATACGTGCTGAGCATATCGTGCCAGCTGTGCAACAGGCCATTCAAGCCGGTCGTCAGCTGGTGACTCAGCTATTATCTCAGGGTGAACACTTTACCTGGGACACCTTCTGCCAGCCTTTGGCTGAGGAAGAGGACCGACTGGACCGACTGTGGTCACCTATTCGTCATCTGTATGCTGTAAAAAACAGTCCAGAGTGGCGCGCACCCTATCAAGAGTGCGTGCAATTATTGACGGAGTATGCGACTTGGTTGGGTCAACACCAGGCCCTGTATACCGCTTATCGGCAGTTGCAAGCGAGCGATCACTTTAACACCCTCCCGCTCGCACAACGGAAAGCGGTAGACAATACCTTGCGTAATTTTAAACTGGCAGGTGTCCACCTGCCAGCAGAGCAGCGGCAGCGCTATGCGGTGGTGATGGCCCGGTTATCAGCGCTGAGCATCCAATTTGAAGATAATGTGCTGGATGCGACCATGGGATGGCATCAAATCATCCTTGATGAGTCCCTATTAGCTGGTTTGCCCTCCCGGGTGATTGACCTAGCGCGGGCCTGTGCTGAAGAGCAAGGTAAGCCTGGTTGGTGCTTTACGCTAGAGATCCCTAGCTACCAGGCGATGATGACCTATTGCGATAATCGAGATCTACGCTACTCCTTCTACCACGCCTACCATACCCGGGCTTCCGACATAGGGCCCCAAGGAGGACAGTGGGATAATGGGCCGATCATTGAGGAGTGCATGGCTTTACGACATGAGCTGGCACAACTGCTTGGATTTGCTAATTATGCTGAAAAATCTCTCGCTAAGAAGATGGTTGATACGCCACAACAGGTGTTAGATTTTCTAAACGATCTGCTGCAGCGTGTGCGTCCGCAGGGAGCGCGTGAGTTCAATGAGCTACAGAATTTTGCACGGCAGCAGGATAGCATTGAGACGTTACAGCCTTGGGACCTTCCCTACTACAGTGAGAAATTAAAACAGCAGCAGTATGCCATCGATGATGAGCAGTTGCGCTCTTACTTTCCAGAGGAGCGGGTGCTGCAGGGACTATTCGAAGTCTTACGCCGCCTATTTTCGGTGACTATCCGTGAACGGCAGGGAGTCGATACCTGGCATCCTGAGGTGCGTTTTTTTGAACTGTACGATCAGCAAGGCCTCCAGCATTTGGGGAGTTTCTATCTTGATCTGTATGCCCGTTCTCATAAACGTGGGGGTGCTTGGATGGATGAGTGTATTAACGCACGGCGTGATAGCCGTGGCGTTTGGCAAAAGCCGGTCACCTATCTCACTTGTAATTTCAGCAGACCCGTAGGGAATCAACCAGCGCTGTGGAGTCATGAGGAGGTGATCACGCTATTCCATGAATTTGGCCATGGTATTCACCATTTGCTGACCCAAGTGGAGGTGGCTGCGGTTTCAGGAACCCGTGTGCCGTGGGATGCTATTGAAGTTCCCAGCCAGTTTTTGGAAAACTGGTGTTGGCAATCGCCCGCCTTGGCGTTAATTTCTGGCCACTATCAAACGGATCAGCCGCTGCCGCCGGCACTATTAGAACCTTTGTTAGCGGCTAAAAATTTTCAGGAAGCGCTATTTATTCTTCGCCAATTAGAGTTTTCGCTCTTTGATTTACGCTTGCATCAGGAGTACCAGCCAGAACAAGGCGGGCAAGCGCTAAAAATCTTGGCGGCGGTTAAACAGGAGGTGGCGGTGATGACGGCGCCTGATTGGCTGCGGACCCCTCAGACTTTCCTACACATTTTCTCTGGCAGCTATGCGGCGGGCTACTATAGTTATCTGTGGGCTGAGGTGCTGTCGGCTGACGCTTTTGCTCGCTTTGAGGAGGAGGGGATCTTTAATTCTCAAGTGGGACATGAGTTTGTTGAGTGCCTGTTATCACGAGGAGGTTCTGAAGAGCCACTAGTACTATTTAAACGCTTCCGTGGTCGATGGCCTCAACCGGACGCTTTTTTACGACACCATGGTATCCAGTGATTCAGATCCAGTAGCCAGTATCGCTTTGCTAGGAGATTCAGCAGCGGCTCAGGCTACCCTGGTAAACATTGCTGCAACTTGGCAGTTACAACCTGATCAGCTGGCACGGTTTGGTTTAATGCTGACACCGCAAGGTTTGGCGCTGTGTCAGCGTGATCAGCCCCGCTTTAAGCCGCTGATCATTGATTTTGTGAGTGGTCGCCTGGGGTATCGTTACCGTCAGGCCACGGTGGCCAATGAGGCATTAGCCCGAGCGGTGGGTATCCAGGGAGGTTATCGACCGACCGTATTGGATGCAACGGCCGGGCTAGGGCGCGATGCCTTTATTTTAGCGGCACTGGGTTGCCAGGTACAGATGTTGGAACGTCATCCCGTTGTGGCTGCTTTATTACAGGATGGGTTACAGCGTGCTTATTTTGATAAAAAAAGTGGAATTTGGTTATCAGAGCGACTAAGGTTGCTCGGGGTTGGTAGCTTAGGCAGTGAACAGCCTGGGCTGAGGGCACCTGAAGTGGTTTATCTTGATCCCATGTTTCCGGCTCGTCATCATCGGGCTTTAGTTAAAAAAGAGATGCAAATGCTACAACAGTTGGTAGGCTTAGATAGAGATGCCGATCAATTATTAGCCTCAGCCAACACCTTGGCCAGTCGTCGAGTGGTCGTTAAAAGGCCAAAAGGCGCTCCGCCGCTGGCAGGACTGAAGCCATCAGCCTGGATACCGACACCACACGGCCGCTTTGATCTTTATTTTAACAATAAACTTTAAGATAGTGCATCAAGTGCATAAGAAAAGACCTTTTAATAACTGTCCACAGAAGTTACTCAATAGCTGTCTTTTTGTATGGTCGTTTTTTGTTATGTAACTTATTGTTTTAACTCATAAATAATTTAAATGATTTTTTGTTTTCAATAGAAATAGTGATTTAGTTAAAAGAATACCCACAAAGTTATCCACAGCTTTGCCCATGACGGGTTCCCTTTTTGTTTAGCACTGTGTGACTTTTATTCACCAATCGGTTCAGCCAACTGATGAGGAGACAGGCTGTGGATAACCCGCTTATTTTGGTTGATGGATCGTCCTATTTGTATCGTGCTTTCCATGCTTTCCCGCCACTAACCACTGCAGCCGGCGAGCCAACAGGCGCGATAGTTGGCGTGTTAAATATGTTGGGTAGTTTGTTACGGCAGTATCAGCCCACTCACGTAGCCGTCGTGTTTGATGCCAAGGGCAAAAACCACCGTCATGCCTTGTATGCGGACTACAAGGCTCATCGCCCCCCGATGCCGGACGAGTTGTGCCGACAAATTGAGCCGCTATACCAAATTATGGATGCCATGGGGATCCCACAGCTGGCGGTGCCGGCGTTTGAAGCTGATGATGTGATGGGGACTTTGGCTTGTCGTGCCGCTGCTGAGGGGCGTTGCGTGATCATCAGCAGCGGCGATAAAGATATGGCGCAGTTAGTCACGCCAGCGATCACCGTAGTCAATACCATGACCAATACCGTGCAAGATGTGGCACAGATCAAGGCACGCTATGGTATTGCTCCGCCACTGATGGTGGATCTGTTCGCACTGATGGGGGATAGCATCGATAATATTCCGGGAGTTCCGGGGATTGGCGAAAAGACAGCACTGGCGCTATTACAGACCATTGGGAGTCTGCAGGCTATTTACGCCGATCTCTCTCAAGTCGCGGCATTAACCATACGGGGGGCGAAGCGGGTAGCAGAGCGCTTAGCACTGCATCGTGAACTGGCTGAGCTCTCTTACCGTCTGGCCACCATTGACACGGCGGTGGCGTTGTCGGTAACGCCGGCTGATCTGCGGCCCCGAGCTGCAGATTTTGATCAGCTGTGTACTTTACTATCGCGCTATGAACTTAAACGCTGGTTAGCGGCGGCGCAAGCAGGGCGGTTGTGGAGCGATCAGCCAACGACGACCGTGAGCACCCCGTTGAGGGTTCCAGAGCCCCCGGGTGCTTCTGAGGAATCACCTCCACTAGAGACGACCCTGATTGTGGATGAAGCCGCTTTGTCGGCCTGGCTAGTGAAGTTGCGTACCGCCCCGCTGTTTGCCCTCTATTGCGACACCGAGGCGTTCGATCACGGGCTGGTGACGCTGAGTGGTGTGGCGGTTGCCGTGACGGAAGGTGAAGCGGCTTATCTCCCCTGCAGCACTCCGATCTCAGGGAGATCACTGCCATGGTCGCTCGAACAGCTGCTAGCTCAGCTTAAACCCCTGCTCGAGGATGTCTCACTCCCTAAAGTGGGGCACTATCTTAAACCACAGCAACAGGTGTTAGCACGCTATGGGATCACGCTCCGTGGGGTGATCGGTGATACCCGGTTGGCCACTTACCTGTTAGACAGTGCAACTGGACGTAATGATTTACCGAACTTGGCTGCCCATCATCTGCAGCGCACGCTCCACCACGGGACGCTGAGTGCTGGAAAAGCCCGCTCCCAAGGAACAGCACCTGCCCGGACACTCGCCCAAGTCGCCGCTGGTGCGACTGAACAGGCCACGGTGGCGTTACAGCTGTATCACCATCTATGGCCGCAGTTGCAACAGCAGCCGCGGGTGTTACAGCTACTCACTGATCTAGAGCTGCCGGTGATGGCAATCTTGGCACGGATGGAGGCGATCGGGGTGTTGTTGGATGTCTCACTACTCCAGCACTACTCCCAGACGCTAGCGGTCATGCTGCAATCGCTGGAGGATCAAGCCCACACGCTCGCAGGAGAGCTTTTCAATCTCTCCTCCCCGAAACAACTACAACAGATTTTATTTGAAAAACTGCAGATCCCCTGCTTCAGAAAAACCCCCGGTGGCGCCCCTTCGACCGATGAATCGGTGTTAAGTGAGTTGGCCCTGCGCTACCCACTGCCCGCTATTGTTTTACGCCACCGTAGCTTAGCAAAACTGAAGTCTACTTATGCCGATACCTTGCCGTTGCTGGTGCACGCGGAGACCGGACGTATTCATACCACCTACCATCAAACAGGGACCAGCACGGGTAGGCTCTCCTCCAGTGATCCCAATTTACAAAATATCCCCATCCGAACCCCTGAAGGACGTCACATCCGTCAAGCCTTTATCGCTCCTGAGGGCTATCAACTGCTCTCTGCCGACTATTCCCAGATAGAGTTGCGGATTATGGCCCATTTGTCAGAGGATCAAACCCTGCTACAAGCGTTTGCTAATGACCAAGATGTTCATAGCGCCACAGCTGCTGAGCTGTTTGAGGTTCCTTTAGTTGCGGTCAGCTCAGAGCAGCGGCGTCAGGCTAAAACGGTTAATTTTGGGTTGATCTACGGGATGAGTGCTTTTGGATTAGCGCGCCAATTGGGGATTAATCGCCAGGAAGCCCAAGCGATTTTAACCCGTTATTTTGAGCGCTACCCGGGGGTACTGCGTTATAGGCAGCAGGCCCGTCAACAGGCTCTAGAACAGGGGTATGTGGAGACCCTGTTTGGGCGGCGGCTCTATCTCCCCGATATTCAATCCGCTAACGCCCCCCGTCGTCAAGCCGCTGAGCGCGCGGCGGTGAACGCCCCGGTGCAGGGCAGCGGGGCAGATATTATCAAGCGCGCCATGGTGATGATTGACCAGTGGTGTCACACCCAACCACCGGGCCAGGTGCAGATGGTGCTGCAGGTGCATGATGAGTTGATTTTTGAAGTTGCACAGCCTGTAGTGCCAGAAGCCACCGAAAACATTCGTCGATTGATGGTACAGAGTGCCGCGCTTTCGGTGCCACTCAAAGTTGATATTGGCGTGGGTCCTCACTGGGCAGCAGCGCACTAAGCCGGTGATCACGCTCTGGATGGAGCCTGGTGAGCGGTAATCATGGAAGGGTAGTCTATTTTCCTGATCGTTTGACGAGGCCGCCGATGCGGTAAGCGATGTGATGAAAACCTTATTAGGGCCTGTTAAGGTTTCACATGGGCAGCCATAGATAACTACATGATCTGCCCTTGAATTAGTGCACACCTTGTTTTCAAATGTAAGATTGAAAATGAGGTTAGTATGTCAAGACAGCAGTATACGCCTGAGTTTAAACGACGGGCTCTGGAATTGCTGGCGGAGAGCGGCAAATCTGTTCCCCAACTGGCTAGCGAGTTGGGAATCAGTGACAATACGTTGTATGGTTGGCGGCACACAGCCAAGGCTGATAAAAGCTTTACTCGCCAGCCACAATGCTCTGAGCAAGCGCTAGAGATAAGGCGTTTAAAGAGGAAGGTCATTGAATTAGAAGAAGATAAATTAATTTTAAAAAAAGTGGCAGCGCTCTTTTCCAGGGAAAGCAGGAGAGGTTCGCTATGATACTGAAACAACAAGCTTTCCACCCAGTTAAACGGCTATGTGTTTTATTATCAGTCAGTCGGCGCGGTTTTTACGCCTGGCTTAATCGCCGACTTGGCCAGCGTGGTCAGGAAGATAAAGTCTTAGGTGAACGCATTCTGGCGCTACATCTGGCCAGTAGAAAAACCTACGGTGTTCGACGAATCAGGGTTGATTTACAGGCTGAACAGCGCTATTGCGGCAAGGAGCGTATTGCTAAGTTGATGAAACAGCTGGGTATAAAAGCAGCAGCCACCCGTCAACATCAAGTGACGACGGACAGTAACCATCGGTTACCAATAGCTCCTAATTTGCTGAATCGACATTTTTCTCCACTAGGCGCTAATCAGGCTTGGGCCAGTGATATCAGCACTATTTCAACCCAAACGGGCTTTCTGTATTTGGCTACAGTGATTGACCTCTATAGCCGTATGATCGTTGGCTGGAGCCTAAGCGGTAGCCTTAAAACGCCATTAATAATCGATGCTCTGACCATGGCTAGGACTCGACGTCAGCCACCAACAGGATTGGTGATTCACTCTGACCGAGGGAGCCAGTATGCTAGTGCTCTGTATCAGAAAACACTTAAAAATTATGGTATGGTTTGCTCGATGAGCAGTACTGGATGCTGTTATGACAATGCCGTCATGGAAAGCTTCTATCACACACTTAAGGTAGAGCTTATCTATACCATGAAATTAATGACGGAACAGCAGGCATCTAACGCAATATTTGACTATATAGAATCGTTTTATAATCGTCAGCGTAGACATTCTACACTGAATTATCTTTCACCCATGGCTTATGAAGTAGCAGCGTAAACTCGGTGCGCACTTTTTCCGGGACAGATCAGAGTGAGCTTGTCATAAATTCCTTCTTGAAGCATGATCGTTTTTAGCTTCGACCACTGCTCATCACTGAGCATTAAGCGGGGCATTGCAAACTCGTTTTTTTGTTGGTATCACAACGACAATATTACGAGTTTGCTCTTATATTTCAATAAATTATAGCGAGACCTCAACAGGCCCTAAACAAATAACACCAACCTTTAAGGGGATCAATCTTTCTATATGAGCAGGTTTTTAATTGATTGTTTTTTGAATACTTGCTTTTAAATCAGTGAGTGTGACCATGAGTATCATGGGATTAAGTGGAGAAGCTTCAAAGCCCACCCGATTGTAAAATTTTTTTGCTTCAACGGATAATGCTTGTACGATAACTCCACGGACCCCTATAGAATCAGCAGCTTGTATAACTCGGTGACAAGCATCTCGTACCAGTGCTCTTCCTATGCCGTTTCCATGCAAACTTTTATCTACTGCTAGTCTCCCAAGCATAACGACAGGAATGGGATCTGGCATGTTGCGGCCAAAACGTCCAAATGTTTCAGAAACAGCAATGGCGCTAGAAGCCAGTGCATAATAGGCCAGTACGCTTTCTCCGTCGCAAGCCACAAAAGTCCGTGAAGCCCCTGTGTTTTGATTTTTTACGGCCCGCTTTTTGAGCCAGAGATCCAAGCTCTCTACACCAGAGAAAAATAATTCAGTTCGATGCTGACTTGTTAGCAATACAGGGGATGAAATAATCAAATTTTATCCCAGGGAGCTGGTGTTTGCATCATAGTGCACAAGCGATCGTTAGGAAGAGGAGGCATTTCTAACCGTTTAAAAAAATCACCATACGCTTTTGGAGTGGCTGTCATGATAACTTGGTTGATCAAGGTTTCCTCAGCGGCTAGCCGTGCCGATTCTAGAATAAAATCTGTACGATTTTTTCCCTGAATTTTAGCAGCGTAATCAATCAAATTACGCTCATCTGGTTTAATACGCAGATTCAAGGTCTCACGTTTATTTGGTAATTCTCTTAAAATAGACATATCTACCACTCCCATACATTTAAAATCAGAGTAGCAAAATATTAAGACATTGTCATTACAATTATTAAAGGGGTCTGGGTAAACATAAGAACTTTCCCGCTTCGCTAGGACCTGAAAGAGGCTTTGCCCCTCTGGACACACCACACTCGCCGTGAGGCAGAGGGTGGTGATTTAAGACCCATCACCTTTCCACTCCTGAGGCTCTCTGAATTGGGGACCCTCAGGGAAATGTTGTGATTAAACAATCTGGTAGACTGCTAAGCCGCGGCTTTTCTATCACAAACCATAAGTATTTCTTTGCGGTCGATCTAGTGTAACATTCCATTAACGAAAGAGTCAAAGTCGACAACAGGAAAGAAATAAATGTATGAGATGGATAGAGATAGCCCCAGCCTACTCATAGTTTATGGGAGAGCGGTAACCTAAAGTTGAATGTAAGTGATGACTATTGTAAAAACCCTCGATGTAGTCTATCACTGCTGGTTTCGCCCGAGCTCTTATCTCATATTCTGTAAAAGAACAGCTGGATTCTCTCGTAGGGAAAAAGTGGAGTCTCCGAGATTCTCGAGGCGATTCACTGTTCTGCCACAAGAAGGTCAGTACTGAATATTGCAGCAGTATCCAACCGTTATTGCCGGTAAGTGGACAAAAAACGAGCTAATTGACCGATAGCGCTCTCCAGCTGAGTGATGGAGGGTAGGGTGACAATGCGAAGATGGTCTGGATAAGGCCAATTAAATCCCCTCCCATGGATTAATAACACTTTCTCCTGACGCAGTAAATCGAGCGCCAACTGTTGATCGTCGGAGAGCTGGAAGCGCTGTCTATCTAACCGGGGAAAAAGATAGATTGCCCCGCTTGCTTTAACGCAAGAGACACCAGGAATTTGGTTGAGCAGTTGCCAGGCGTGGTGGCTCTGTTCATACAGCTGACCGCCAGGTTGCGTCATCTCACGAATATAGTGTGGCGTGTTCAGGGCGATGGGGATGGCATACTGCATCGGCACGTTGGCACACAGCCGCATGGAGGCCAGTAACTCTAACCCCTGTAAATAGCTCTGTGCTAGGTGTATGGGGCCAGTGATGACTATCCAACCCTGTCTAAATCCCGCCAGAAAATAGGCTTTGGATAGACCATTAAAAGTGATGGTCAGTACATCGGGAGCTAGAGCAGCTATTTTATGGTGCTGGGTCCCCTCATAGAGAATTTGGTCGTAAATCTCATCGCTGAATAGAATCAATTGATGCTCTCTGGCCAAGCGAGCAATCTCTAACAAGAGTGAGCGACTATAGACGGCGCCCGTGGGGTTATTGGGATTAATGAGAACAATCCCACGGGTACGGGGGGTGATTTTACGTTGTAAATCGGTGAGATCAGGGAACCAATCTGCCCCTTCATCACAGAGATAGTGCACTACATGCCCGCCACAGAGAGAGACCGCTGCAGTCCATAGTGGATAATCCGGCATGGGAACCAATATCTCATCCCCTGGATTGAGCAGGGCTTGCAGCGCTTGTACAATTAGCTCGGAAACACCGTTACCGATAAAGACTCGATCAGCGGTCAGATCGGCGAGCCCTTGCGCTTGGTAGTAGGCCACAATCGCTGCCCGGGCAGTGTAGAGCCCTTTGGAATCACAGTAGCCTTGGTTGGTTGGGAGATGTTGCAAAACCTGGCTAATAATCTCCTGGGGGGCTGTCAGACCAAAAGGGGCCGGGTTTCCCAAATTGAGCTTCAAGACGTGATGTCCCTGCTGCTCTAGCTGCTGTGCAGTTTTGAGCAGTGGCCCACGGAGATCGTAGTGAATGCCCTCAAGTCTTTGGGCGTGCTTGATCAAATTCATTTAGAACAGCCTATTGTCCACGATCTAGGGGCTTAGGCGCTAAAGCGCCGCTAAGGTATCGATTCAAGGCCTCTAGTGTAACGACTCGATGATCCTAGCGGCAAGTGGCGTTATCACACTATTGAAGGAAAAATCGGTAGTGGCGCATCATGACTGATGACGGACATTATCCGAGCGACCCTCGCCAATTTTATCTACGATTGATGCCAGAATTTCTGGGTTCTATAGGAGCTCAGCATGTTTACCCATCACTCCAGGGGAGCCACCACCCTGTAGTTTGGCCGCTACTGCCACGGCGATGGGGGGGGGTAAAAATTGATCGACCTGACCACCATGGCGCGCTATCTCTTTCACCAAAGAGGAGGAGAGAAATAGCCACTCTGGAGCGGGGGGCAGGAATAGCGTTTGCACCTGGCTACACAGGCGATGATTCATCATTGCCCGCTGTAACTCGCTATCGAATTCGCTGCTGTTGCGTACACCCCGCAGCAGCAGCGTGGCCTGTTGCTGCGCTAAGCAGTCGATTAATAGCCCATTGAAGCTGATTACCTGCACGTTAGGCAGGTGGTGGGTGGCGCTTTGAGCTAAAGTGACCCGTTCGGTCACCGTCAATAGCGGCTGTTTGTTACTGCTGTTGGCAATGGCCACCACCACCTGTGCAAACAGCTTTGCTGCCCGCTGAATGAGATCAAGATGGCCATTGGTTAATGGATCAAAGGTGCCTGGATAGACTATTTTGGTCGGCATGGGTTTCAGTCATCGTGGACAGTGTGCTGGTGGGGCTAGAGCAGTCGCCATGACTCTATTGTAGCGAGGGTTAGCCAGGATTAAAAGGCAGCTGTGATCCTATCGCTCCCAGTGGCTATTGGGTTGACTGTGGGGGTTGTTTCGAGAGTGGGTAGTTGTCTGCCGTGACGACGATGAGGCGCTGCAACCGGTCGAGCAAAGTGTGAGGGATATTCGCATACCCCGTATCGACGTTCAGGGGCATGATCACTGAGCGTCCAATCAAGGCCCGTCCGGTTTGCTGTGTGGTAGAATCCACCGTTTTAAACCCCCAAAGGCTATTAAACAGGTGGGGAATGCCCTGTTTTTCGCCAAGATAGAGCACAACATGGCCAGGCAGCCACCCCAGTGTCAGGAAGGGCACCCCCTGCTGCTTAATGAGTGCCAGTTTTTGTGGGCGGTCCAATCCGGTTAAATCAAGATAGGGTTGTGCAGTCCTCGCTTGATCACCAGAGTTCCTGGGTAGCCAGATCCCGAAGGGTTGAAACAGTGTTACCAGCGTCGAGGAGCAGTCATACAGGCCACCAAGTCCCCCCCAGCTATAAGGAAGCCCCATCAGCTGATTGACCAGGGTGGCTAACTGGAGCGAGATCAGCGGTAAGGGGAAGCGGGCGGCTGCTGATTTCAACACCATCACTGGCTGGAGGAGCGCCTTCCCTTCGGCATCGCTATTGGCCGCATAGAGTATCCAGTGGTCGAGTTGTTCTGCCACCAGCGGATGGAGGCTGCTGAGCTGTGCCTCGGTGATAAAGTTTGCTGTTGGAGTGACCAAGGCAGTTTTTAAAGTAGTGATAGTGGCATGACCCTGCTGTGGAGATTGCCACTGCTGAATGAAGTCAGCCTCTACGATAGCCACCTGCTGGGTGGGTAACCACCCAAAAGTATGGCCTAATAAGAGTAAGCGCCAAGCATTATCTCGGGTTTCATGCAGGATCAAGACGGGGGTATTACTCATCACCCAACTCTCTTTGATCTTGCCACCTTTTTTTAGACACAGAGAAGAGAAACCTTAAGCGACCTGGGATAACCAATTTTTTTCAAAATTTACAGGAGACAGATAGCCTAGCGTTGAGTGCCGTCTCTGTCGGTTATAAAACACTTCTACGTATTCAAAAATGCTCAATTTGGCTTGTTCTCTGCTCTCAAAACGTTCAAAGTGGGTGTGCTCTGTTTTTAAGGTATGGAAAAAACTCTCTGCTACTGCATTGTCATAACAATTGCCCGTACTACTCATGCTAAGCGTTATCTGGTGATGCGCCGATACAGCCTTGAATCCTTTGCTGGTATACTGGCTGCCTCGGTCGGAGTGGTGGATGAGACCTGCAGCAGGCTTCCTCCGTGTTATTGCCTGGCGTAATGCTGCGGCTACTAACTCGGTGGTCATGTGAGCTTGCATATCCATCCCCACGATACTACGAGAGAACAGGTCCAGTACGATAGCAACATACAACCATCCCTCTTGGGTCGGAATATAGGTAATATCTGCTGCCCAGTATTGATCAGGGCGAGTGGCTGTGAACTTCTGCTTGAGTAAATTAGGCGCCACTGCGGCCTTTGGATCGACTATTGTGGTTACCTTAAATCGTTTTTTCATCTTAGCCGCAATATGGGCTGCTTTCATTAGCCGACAAACCCGTTTGCGTGAACAGCGCTCACCTCTAGCTCGTAACTCAGCATGGATACGTGGGCTACCGTAAATTTGGTTGCTTATGGTATAAACCTCTTTAATTTCAGATATTAAACGCTCATCCTCACAATAGCGCTTGGATGGCTCAGCCTTGATAAACTGATAATAGCCACTGCGGGATACACCTAACACGTTGGACATCCTCTCTACGCTGAATTCCCCAGCATGCTTTTGCATAAACTGGTATTTTACTTGCGGGCCACTGAGAAGATGCCCAAGGCTTTTTTTAGGATATCCCTCTCTTCGCGTGCTATCGCCAATTCTTTCCGCAATTGACTGAGCTCAGCATCAGACGCTTTCAGGTATCCTTTGCCCGGGAAAGCCTCTGCACCATCCTTGTTATGCTGATGGACCCACCCTGCCAATGTACTCTTGGGAACTCCCAATTCCTCGCTCAATTGACAGAGCGTTTTACCAGTGCTGTGATACAGCTTTACCGCATTCAGCTTGAATTCCTTATCATAGCTCCTTGATTCCCCTTGATTCATAACTTCACCTCAAAAAGTAACAAAAAATTATACGCTTTGTTCCTCTTCGTTGTGTCCGTTAAAGGGTAGCAAGATCAACCTGCATGCGTCTTATGGATATGACGCCTATTCGTCTCCTGTGGAGTAGTGAACCTCCACAGCTGTTTCAACGGAAATAGGTATGCAGTTTTTTACCATCAGGTAGCACGATTGGCTGCGAGTAGCCATCTATGTGAATCCATCCCTCTACTACGTGGATTCTGTCGTGATCTGCTGGGCCACAGCGGGAGATGTAGCGGACCGACTCCTGGCCTTGGCAAGCCTTGGCGTCAGCTTCGCAGATGTGTTGCAAAACATTCTATCTGCGATGTTGGTAAGTGGTCAGATCACTGCTGCCATAACGTGCCTCTAGCTTCGCCAACGTCTCCTCTGGACTGAGCAGTACTGCAGAGGCAGTATTGCCCCCGAATCCCTTAGCATTGATGATAACGGCCTCTGCTGCGCCGATCTCGCGGGCTTCCGTTAATACATCGAGAGCAGGCACTGCAGCGCAGTCTGCCACCCGATCGATTGTGGTAATGCCCGGGACCCAACCGTATTGCCAGGCCCCTAGGGTAGCTGCGATCTGATCTCCAGCTGCAGTGCCCAGCGAATGTCCGACGTAGGGCTTTATCGAGGTCACGGCCAGTCGAACATCATTACCCAGCATGGCAGCCACAGTCTGCAATATTTTCGCCTCTGTAGAGCAGTTGAGCGGTGTGCCTGTGCCATGGGCATGGACGTACAGACTCCTTGCCCCGCTTTCCCCGAGCAATGACCAAGCTAAGGCGCCAGCTTTTAGCATGGTGACATAATTGCCGATGCCAGGTTCGGTAATCGACTTTTTGGATCCGTCTGCTTGGACGAATACATCCGCTACCATCCCCAGGATATTGGCACCCAGATCCAGAGCTAACTGATCTTGCTACCCTTTAACGGACACAACGAAGAGGAACAAAGCGTATAATTTTTTGTTACTTTTTGAGGTGAAGTTATGAATCAAGGGGAATCAAGGAGCTATGATAAGGAATTCAAGCTGAATGCGGTAAAGCTGTATCACAGCACTGGTAAAACGCTCTGTCAATTGAGCGAGGAATTGGGAGTTCCCAAGAGTACATTGGCAGGGTGGGTCCATCAGCATAACAAGGATGGTGCAGAGGCTTTCCCGGGCAAAGGATACCTGAAAGCGTCTGATGCTGAGCTCAGTCAATTGCGGAAAGAATTGGCGATAGCACGCGAAGAGAGGGATATCCTAAAAAAAGCCTTGGGCATCTTCTCAGTGGCCCGCAAGTAAAATACCAGTTTATGCAAAAGCATGCTGGGGAATTCAGCGTAGAGAGGATGTCCAACGTGTTAGGTGTATCCCGCAGTGGCTATTATCAGTTTATCAAGGCTGAGCCATCCAAGCGCTATTGTGAGGATGAGCGTTTAATATCTGAAATTAAAGAGGTTTATACCATAAGCAACCAAATTTACGGTAGCCCACGTATCCATGCTGAGTTACGAGCTAGAGGTGAGCGCTGTTCACGCAAACGGGTTTGTCGGCTAATGAAAGCAGCCCATATTGCGGCTAAGATGAAAAAACGATTTAAGGTAACCACAATAGTCGATCCAAAGGCCGCAGTGGCGCCTAATTTACTCAAGCAGAAGTTCACAGCCACTCGCCCTGATCAATACTGGGCAGCAGATATTACCTATATTCCGACCCAAGAGGGATGGTTGTATGTTGCTATCGTACTGGACCTGTTCTCTCGTAGTATCGTGGGGATGGATATGCAAGCTCACATGACCACCGAGTTAGTAGCCGCAGCATTACGCCAGGCAATAACACGGAGGAAGCCTGCTGCAGGTCTCATCCACCACTCCGACCGAGGCAGCCAGTATACCAGCAAAGGATTCAAGGCTGTATCGGCGCATCACCAGATAACGCTTAGCATGAGTAGTACGGGCAATTGTTATGACAATGCAGTAGCAGAGAGTTTTTTCCATACCTTAAAAACAGAGCACACCCACTTTGAACGTTTTGAGAGCAGAGAACAAGCCAAATTGAGCATTTTTGAATACGTAGAAGTGTTTTATAACCGACAGAGACGGCACTCAACGCTAGGCTATCTGTCTCCTGTAAATTTTGAAAAAAATTGGTTATCCCAGGTCGCTTAAGGTTTCTCTTCTCTGTGTCTAAAAAAAGGTGGCAAGATCAGAGCGCTCGTTACTGATGTCGCGCACCAGCGTGCCGGCGAGAACCTGTGGTTGTACCGCAATAGGGTTTTCGCGCCATGCGAGCTCCAACCCCATTCGGATGGCTAGATCCTGTACGACTGCATTCGCATCGTCGGCTGACAAATGAGGAAAAATCAATCGTTTGTAGCCCTGATGACCAGAAGTCCGCCCAGCAGCGTTAATCCCACCTGCCGCGACAATTAGTGGTGCTTGTTTCAATTGTTAACCCTTTAGTTAAATGAGTAATCCATTATGCGCAAGTTAGCTATTGTCGCTTTCCTACGGACGCTTGCTCGAACGCAGATCATGCTTGGGATCGGCCAAAGCGTACGGTGAAGCGGCGATATCTGACCTTGACCCATCTGATGACCTTTAAAAAGTAGTAAAGTTTATACTCTTCGTTTATCTTCAGATCTGTCCATTAATTTGGGGGAACATCAATCTCACACTCCCTACTCTTTCGAGGCGATTTTTATGGTACTAGATGGCATTGTAGTAGCCAAAGCCTTGCTGATTCTTAGTCATGCTCCCACCTTGGCGCTGCTGATTGTGCTGGGATTTATTTGGTGGAGTCGACAGACTTTTTATCACATCACTAGCCTCATGTTGCTAGCCGGTATCGCCTCCGCAGCGCTAAAAGCCACCTTTAAGGTCCCACTGCCTCCGGCATTGGGGATCCCGGGATTTGGATTTCCTAGTGGGCACATGCTGATGGCAACGGTTTTATACACCTCAATAGCCTATAAAGCTAAAAGGCCCAGTGTTACCTTATTGATCTCACTACTCCTGGTAGGCATTGGGTATAGTCTGGTCTATAGGGGTTATCACTACTATAGCGATGTTTTCGGTGCGTTAGTTTTTGCGTTATTGCTCATGATTGGTTACACCCTCTGCTGTAAAAAAATCCCTGAAACTATGCCCTGGTTAACACTGGCGCTCGCTACCGCGATGGTGTGCTATCTACACCAGATAACTCCCGGGATCCCATTTTATGTCTGGGTAAACTACTACGCACTATTCGGGCTAGTGGTTGGTTCAACCATGGTTCAATCAACCAGCAGGGCGCAGCCTGTAGCACAAAAAATATTGGCCACTCTATTCTGGGTACTCGCTATATCAGCGCTGTCACTCTACCTGCAAAAGCTGTTTTGGCAAGGCACCCCCCGCACCAAAACCTCACAAATCAAAGGACTATTAACCTCTCCAGGCACCTTGATAGTGATGGATACTGAAATGAAACAACGGAGTATTATCAACTTAAGCTAATAGCTGTGCCGTAAAAGCAGTTCTCAGATAAAAACCCAAGGGCAAGGTGCTGATCGGCCGCCCTTGGTGATCCACTGCTGCCGTTCGCGCCCGGCTATTCGCCGCTTTGGGACGCAGTTGCAACACCTCACCCCGATGTGCAGAGATCTGAGCAATGTCACCCAGAACAATGTGATCCATCAACTCTTCCCAATCAGTCTGCAATTGCCGCTCCTGTTGTACAGTGGGCGACCATAGCCTCGGGATACCAATCCGCCGCTCTGTCCATAGGTAGCCGCGCCGGCCAACAATGGGGATCCATAACACCCGTTGCAATTTATGCCTGACCAAACTGTTAGACCAGCTGAGACCGCTATTCCCGATTAATGGAGCAACACAAACAAAGGTGCTTTCCAAGGGCTGCTCTCGCTCATCAACGGGAACTGTTTTTAACTCAATCCCCAATTGCGGAAAATCTTGCTGCGGTTTGCTGCCACTGCTAGCCCCTAGAGTCTGTTCAAGTAATAAACCAGCCCAGCCCTTGGTATGCCGCATTGTATTCGGCACCATGAAACCTGCCCTAGCCGCTAAGGTATCCAGCCTGTGACCCGTTAAGGCGCAGGCACGCTGATAGAGCTGCCGTTCATTGTCTGGTGACACCCGGGCCAAAGAGGGTACTTGATTCATGCCAGCTAGCGTAGCAGATCTACACAGGCTGGTGAAGTCACAAGACGATCAACCATCTGAAAGTTATCCACAGTCTCCCTCGGCTTACCGTAAAACAGGGCCTCATCACCACCGTTTACGATTTAAAAAGTCCCTATCGATGACTTTGAGGCACCACTTAAGCAAGCTGTCAAGAGGTCTTGTGTATAAATCCAGAGCTGGCTAATCTTTCACCAACCTGACTTTTGTTGATCACAGCCAGTGGAAATACCTGTCAATTTAAAGAAAAAATAGAAATAAACCATTGTTTTTTAAGTTTTATTTAAAATATGATGCTTTTTAAATGATCAGGCAGTTCTAGTTATTCTAAGAGTCCACGGTAATTTTTCACACAGATATCCACAGAATAAGTGCATAACCTTGTGAGGCCCCCCGAGCAGCTGTACATAAATCATCCTAATATCACCAGTTATCCAAAGCACTTCACGCCCCTGTCAACTATTTACCTGTAGTCCCGTTGTATGTCACAATCCCGCGCATGGTCTATCCTCTATTCACTGAGAACCAGCTGATGATAGATAGTGAAGGCTACCGTCAAAACGTTGGTATCGTCATTTGCAACCCAGCGGGCCAACTGTTGTGGGCGAAGCGCTGTGGTCAACATGCCTGGCAATTTCCCCAAGGCGGCATCAATGTGGGTGAGTCTACAGAGCAGGCGATGTACCGTGAATTATACGAAGAGGTCGGTCTTGGTCCCAAAGCGGTGCGCCTCTTAAGTATTACCCGCCATTGGTTGCACTACCAAATTCCAAAAAGACTCATACGCTGGCATAGTAAACCCCTCTGTATTGGTCAAAAACAGAAATGGTTTTTACTGTGCCTACAAGGGGATGAACAGTGTGTCAACATTCGAGCGACTGACACACCAGAGTTTGATGATTGGCGCTGGGTGAGCTACTGGTATCCGGTACGCCAAGCAGTCTCCTTTAAACGCAATGTCTATCGGCAGGTCCTCCAGGAGTTTGCTGGCATCGTGATGCCTGCTGCTGAGGGAACACCGTTGAGCAGAGTACGCCCTTTTAAGTCAAAACCGACCAACCGTGACCACTCAAATGCAACCAGTCATACACACTGAAGCATGGCTACTGCCGCACCTCGATCCCATCCTGGTTTCTGTTGGGCCAATCGCTTTACGCTGGTACGGCCTAATGTATTTATTAGGTTTCTGCTTCGCCTTGTGGCAAGCCAAGCGACAGGCAAGCCAGCCCAAAAGCGGCTGGCACAGTGGGGAAGTAGAAACGCTGCTACACGCCTGCTTCTTTGGACTATTCTTGGGGGGACGACTGGGTTATACCCTGGTTTATCAATACCCTACTTTTGTCACTGATCCCCTCTCTGTACTGCGCATTTGGGAAGGAGGGATGTCATTCCACGGCGGGCTGGTGGGGGTCATTCTAGCGTTAGGATGGTTTGCACGACTGACTCAACGTCCTTTCCTATTGGTGGCTGATTTTATTGCCCCCTGGGTTCCCGTCGGCTTAGGGCTGGGACGTATCGGTAATTTTATTAATGGTGAACTCTGGGGACGGGTGACAGGGGTGCCTTGGGCGGTGATCTTTCCACAAGCGGGCCCATGGCCTCGCCACCCCTCACAGCTGTATGAAGCGCTTTTAGAAGGAGTATTGCTATTCCTCTTGCTCCAGCACTTTCGACACCCCGCTCGTCCAACGGGAACACTCTCTGGACTATTTCTCTGTGGCTATGGTTGTTTGCGCTTTATAGTCGAATATTACCGTGAACCTGATCCACAATGTGCTGCATTAGTCGCTACATTGACCATGGGACAACAGCTCTCATTACCGATGATCATTGCCGGCTTGACGTTACTAGTCCTGGCTTATCGTCGATCGTCCTAGCACAAGGAACCCCTATGCAACAGTACCTAACCTTGATGGCGCATATCCTGCATAATGGTTCCCGCAAACCAGATCGTACTGGGGTGGGAACGCTCTCTATCTTCGGCTACCAGATGCGCTTTAACTTGCAAGAGGGCTTTCCATTGGTCACCACCAAACGGTGCCATCTACGTTCAATTATTTATGAACTGCTGTGGTTTTTACAGGGGAGCACCCAGGTGGCTGATCTACAACAACATCAGATCAGCATTTGGGATGCTTGGGCTGACGCTCAAGGTGAATTGGGGCCGATCTATGGCAAACAGTGGCGTGCCTGGGGGACGGCTCAGGGAGACTCTATCGACCAACTCAGCCAAGTGATAGAACAACTGAAACAGAATCGCCATTCACGACGCCTGGTGGTCTCAGCCTGGAACGTTGGGGAGCTCGATCAGATGGCGCTAGCACCTTGCCATGCGCTATTTCAATTTTATGTCGATGGTGATAATCGCCTCTCTTGCCAACTCTATCAGCGCTCTTGTGATGTCTTTTTAGGGCTGCCCTTCAATATTGCTAGCTACGCACTATTGACCCATCTGGTGGCCCAGCAGTGCGACTTAGCGGTCGGTGACTTTGTCTGGAGTGGTGGTGACACCCACCTCTACCTGAATCATCTTCCCCAAGCAGAATTACAGCTGAGCCGTCAGCCAAGGGCGCTCCCACGTCTACAGATCACCACCAAACCGGCGTCGCTGTTTGAGTATCAATTTGAGCACTTTGAAGTACTGGATTACCATCCCTATCCAGCCATTAAAGCCCCTATTGCTGTCTAGCTACCGCGTGATCTTGGATCACGGTGAACAGCAGCGCCTTTCAAGCGACCTCTCCCTTTTTTGGAATGAATTTTCCAATTCTAACCCCCTGCTCTGGCTAACCACTGCAGTAGCTTGCAAGCTACTGCTCTCTATAGGGGTATAGCGGAGCGTCCTCGATGCGTGGTCTCCTACTGATAGAACTCCTGCTAACGCTCAGTATCATCGCCCTGTTCAGTGCCTATACGCTGCAGGGGTGGCAGCACCAACAGCAGCGCCTAGCTTTGGAAGATAGCAGCAGTGCCCTATTGGCTTTCCTGGCTCAAGTACACAGCTTGGCTGAACAACGCCAACAAACGCTGACAGTCCACTCACAACGGTCGACTACCGGTCACTGGTGTCTCTGGGCTCGAGAGCTCTCGCCGCAGACGCTTTGTGAAGCCACCCCCCTACACTGGCTATTACCTCACTCGAACGTTCGGTTACTGACGACCCCCCATTTTCCCCCACCGCGCTTCCAGGGGGCATCAGGAGCCACTGCGGCTACTCGCTTGCAGTTACGCAGTGGCCCCTACCAGATCAGAGTGGTTCTATCCAGTAAGGGACGACTCAGTCGCTGCAGTGAGCAGGCAAATTTCACCACACTCCGATCCTGCCGATGAATGACCACCGTGGTTTCTCTCTGCCAAACCTATTACTCTGGTTAACGCTGGGAAGTCTGATCACGCTAGCCTCCCTAGGCGCGGTGAGTCAGCTGATCTATCAAGCGAAGCAACAGTATCAGCGCTACTACCTAACCTATACATTACAGCAGCACCTCAATAAAATGGCGATCCTGTTAAAGCGTGCTGGTTTCCTCTACAGAGCCAATGCTCGGCAATCCGCTCAGATCATTCGGCCGCTCCCGGCCCCACTGGTTATAGGACACTATCCAGGAGAGCCGGCTGCTTCCTGCCTACTACTCTATTACGATCGCAATCGTAACGGCTTGATCGGCAGTAGCCACAGGCCGGCGTTGGCAATGACCATGGGCTATCGGCTACGTCAAGGGAACTTAGAAACACAACAGGGCATTACAGCCTGCCACAGCCGCGGTTGGGAAGATTTAGTGGATGAGCAAGTGATCACCGTGCAACGTTTTCAAGTGCTACAGCCCCTCGGTGCCTCCTGGGTAGAGCTCACCCTGCAGGCGTGCTTAACGCGCCAACCCCAGGTAATCCAGCGCCTACACGCGGTTATCCAGTTGGAAAATAGCCGATGAAGCAGCTCTCTAGCGTGGAACACCACCACCCCCGGCTCCCCCAAAAAGCGCTATCTAGAATGCCAAACCGAGGATTAAAAACCCGACGGGGCTTTATTCTCTTGAGCTGGACCCTGCTGCTGATAGTGCTCCCGCTACTACTCCTCACGGGACTTGAACGACGGTGGCTGTTAGCCCTGCAGGCCCAACAGCAACAGCGCCGTTATCTACAAGCGCTCACACAAAGCCTCTCAGCACTCACCCTAGCGCCCTACCTGGTGTGGCAGCCTGCTGGTCCCCAGTGGCAATGCCACCACGTGGAGCAGCGCCAACTCTGTTTGAAGCAGCGGCTCACCTGCCCGGAGATGGCCCTGCTGCGGGTCGCACCCGTGACCCCCTCTATCACCGACCCGATCACGCTCTATCGCTTTGTTAAACAGCCCAGAGTTCACAAGGCAACCCCCGATCGAGACGCCACCCACTCTCGCCCAGTTAGCCTAGAGTGGATCAGCGGGGGGTGGCTGGACAGCTGCCCAGAACAAGAGGCGACGCTATGCCAATAGGCTCACCCAAAGCCAGCAACCAGTATGGGATGCTGCTGCTGGAGCTACCGTTTATGCTGTTGATCACGGCCCTGATGTTCAAGGTGCTGTGGTGTTATCATCAGCAGCTACAAAGACAATTTTTGCAGATCGAATGGCGGCAACAGGCGTGGCAACTGGTTTATTACTCGCTAGAAGCCGCTGGTGCCCAGCAGGGAGAGGCGGTTCACAGACCACCGTTGCCCTCTGTGGCCTGGAAACGACGCTGGCACCGTAGTCCCCTGCTGGCCGACTGCCAACGGCTGACGGTGACGATCAGCCGATCCGCTGCTGTGCAAGCACAACTGTCCGCAGTCTACTGCCCCGCACCACCGGTGGTGACGACGCTCTATTAGTCACTTACATTCAAGATAAGCAACGGCTCTCTATTGGGGTCATTCATTGTTGTTGTTATGATCCGGTCCAGAAAAAGTCCCAGTGGCTTCCCCGGAAAAACCCAGGATTTCGGCAGTCAGCACCCATCAAGATAGCAGCCGAGTTCTAATAGAGCCGTGCTTTTTGAGTATGGCGACAGCCTTTTTATCAAAAGTAGCGAAAACCTCGCCTCCGAGGGCAAGACTTTCATAGGCTATGACACCATCGGCAAAATCGCCACTAGCACGAAGCATGGTGAGGCCGGCATCGACTGCACCCCGGTCGACTTCAACGTTATCAGCTTCAATAAGAACCGTTATGGCATCGGCTATCTCCTTGCCTGCCAGCTTATAGCCCCGCGACAGGTTCCAGACGACTTCACACAGCACCGGCAAGGCAATCGCTATCAGTACAGCCTCCTGCATGACTTTGCGGGCTGTAGTGGCCTGTTTGAGGTCATCGGCCAATAGGTAGCGCAGTACAACATTGGTGTCGACAGCGAGTTTCACGCTTCACCCGCCCACCCCTTGCGAGCTATCTCATTCATCTCCTCGATAGAGAGAACGAGATTGCCCCTGTTTTTGGCTTTGAGAATTCCAAACGAATCGCTAATGTTTCGTCCTTCCCGTAGGGCTTGAATGACTGCCCGACCATCCGGAAGCACCTCGACGTTGATTTTTTGACCAGGCTTAATGCCCAGGTGCCGCAAAAGCGCTTGCTTGAACGTTACCTGCCCTTTCGCAGTGACTGTCAAGGTCGTCATGGTTAACCTCATTCGTTGAACAGGAGCACATGGTAAGGTAAAAATACCTTACCTTCAAGCATTCAGCAGCCGCTTACAGCACCTCTCTAATCAGTCGTCTATCTACAAGTGGCACTGTACTGTGTAGACAGGGCTCAACTGGGGCCATCAACGCTGCACAGAGGGTGGTTTCGTTGTTTTTCCCTGAGTTAACAGCTGCTGCTTTAGGGCATCGGCAGAGGGATAAACCCGCCAGCCGGTAGGCGCCGCGAACCCCTGAGCCGTTGGAGGGACTTTGGATGAGGCACTGAGACCCTGCACTTGCGATAACAGCGCCAACCCTGTCGGTTTTAGGACCGCCTGTTGATAGAACTGCAACACCTCTTCTGCCGTCAGCGCTTTGACCCGAGCAATTAATTGTGCCCGAGAATCAAAGCTCAAACGCTCGTTTAAAAAATCCTTCACCCAGGGTGCCGCTTCGTCACTCGGTTTAGTCGGTTTTTCCTTCAGCCCCTTGAGTAACTCACGCTGGTAAGCGGCAAATTCACGGGGCTCTTTGAGCTTTTGTAGCTGTTGCCACGCTTGTTGATAAAAGGCTTGGTAGCGCTGATAGAGCTGGGCTGGCGTATGCCCGTTACTCTGCACAGTGAATTGCAAACCGGTCTGCTTGCCCAGACGGTGAGTACCCACATAGGCAACGTATCCCAACTGCTCTTGGGTCCGTAGCTGGTCAAAAAACCAGGTTCCTAATAAAGTGTTTAACAGATAAGCATTGGCTTGACTGGAAACGCTGTCATAACCGCTGGGGATATAGAGCGCGGTTAGGGCATGGCCTTCAACGGTCCCCGATTGGTTGAATAAAGCGTAGGTGGGTCTATCGATCACGATCACTGGGTTGTCTGTGTGCTGCTGTTCTCGGATGGCTAGCTGCTGTTGCACCGTTTGAGCCAACTCCTTCAATTGCGCAGCACTGAGATCACCAATCGCTAAAATATCTAGGGTGGCGTGATTCAGTAGGCGGTCGCGATAAGATAACAGCTCTTTTAGCCCAATTTCAGTCAGTAGGGCTCGTTGCTGATCAAGGTTTCCATAATGTATCCAATTAATTTCGCTTATTATCTGGTTCGCTTGATGATAAGGGGATTGCTTGACCAGACTATCCCAGTGCTGAATCAATCGCTGTTTCACTTGAGCTAGCTGGGTTTCTCCAACTGTAACGTGCTGATAGGCCTTGATGAATTGCAGCAGCAATTTCGGCAACTGTTGCCGGAAACCGTAGGCGCTGATGATCAAGCCATTGTCCTCATCGCAGGATAAATGAATACCAGCGTTGCTTGCCTGTGTTATTAAGGTTTGCGTCTGGAGATCCAGCAGGCTAGTCAATAGACCAAAAAGTAGCCGATCACGAGGCGTACTAAACGCTTTGGGATTGCGCAGCGCCAGAGTGAGATTAACCATCGGTTGTTTCTTGAAATGATAGCTCGGCAGCAGCCAGACACGAACGCCCGCTGCTTGCAGCACTGGCTGCGGTGTTAACGGCCGCAGCCCTGACACAGGCATCACAGAAAAATCGGTGGGCAGATAGGGATTGAGGGGGGGCAATGCGAACGTTAACCCTTTGCCAAGACGTTGCCACTCAGCGATCTGTTGACGACTTAACGGCTTAACTTGATAAGGAGCCTCTAAAAAATAGGCTTTCTTATCATGGGGTTCTTGTGGGCTAGCCCACCAAATACGCGCCTGCTGCGGGATCATCTTAGATAACCGCCGTTGGATAAAACCAGGTCGATAACGGTCTGCCCGGGTATTCACCATGAGTACCTGCTCTATCGGGTACTCTAATAGATTATTAGTCAGTCTGGTGACATAACTGAGATTGTGCTGTGCTGCTGAATAGTAGGTGCTCATCATCAATTGTTGCGCCATCTGATCAAAGTAGTGGCGCTGAACGCCCTGCGTTGTGATCAGCTGTAGATAACGAAACAGGGCAGCTAGGATAAGATCTTGTCGTGCCATACCTGCTTCAGTAGGATGAATGTGAATGCTAAATAGGCCGGCATTACCAGCCATTCTTGAATCACCGGATACCGAAAGGTTAGTAGCCAAACCCTGTTGTAGCAACCAGTCGGCTAGGGTCCCCTCGCCACGAGCCGTAATCAGGCTCTCTAGATAAGTATTGGTTTTACTATGCAACGAATCCTGTTGATCTGGGGTGATCACAAAGTCAACCTGTAAGGCATTATACACTTTTGCGGGGACATAGTGGATTGCCACCCCCTGCTCTTTAATCGTCGCCAGCGGGGTGGTGATCGGTTTAACCACGGTTTTATGGTTAGGGATGCGCCCATAACTTTCAACCGCTAAATGCGCCAAAGCGGCTAACGGTTGATTACTGTAGATGACGGCCACCATGATATTGGCAGAGTAGTAGTGTTGGTGGAACTGTTGAACCGTTTGCAGCAACGAACTGTTCGGTTTATCAGCTAAAGTCTCCAAATTGCCCACAGAAAAACGGGCAAAGGGGTGTCGAGGATTGAGTGTCTCTTTATTAATCTGGAAGATACGCCAGCTATCTTCCGTACGATACCCGCACGCCTCTTGATGCACACTATGACGCTCTTTTTCTGCTAATTGGGGATCGAACTTAGGATGAGCCAGGGCATCTGCTAACCGCTCTAAAGTAATGGCCAACCAAGGATGTTGGGCCGCTGTCATAAAAATCGTTCGGTCACTAGCGGTGCCTGCACTGTGGTTTTGGACCTCAATGCCCTCGGGATAGTTTTCTGATCCTAAAAATAACAGGTGCTCTAAGTAGTGAACCAGTCCAGGCTGCTGTTTGGGATCGTGCAGCGAGCCTACCGGCAGAGCCACCGTGGTCATTGAATAGGGCGCTTTAGGATCAGAGACTAATAGCACCTTCATGCCATTCTCTAGCCTAATCGCCTGGTATTGCCGAGTATCTTGGGGCGTTTTCTCCAATGACTCTACTAAGGGTTGCCAACGCTGCTCAGTTGCACTCACTGGGGCGAAGGTGAGTCCGCATAAAAAAAATAGTCCCAACAATCCTGCACTCAGCTGCTGGACTAGGGTACGGTGTAGTCGGTTACTGCGATAGCGTTTGAGCATAAAACTCCAGAAACTGTGCGCCGGGGAACAGGTGATGTAAACATCGCTAATAATAGATTGTAAAACAAAAACTTACAATGCTCTTCCCTATTACACGCTTTCATCAACCCCTCCCGACTCCTTGAAACACCGTGAACGAGCGGAGTTTACAGGCCACCTGATTTAGCCGACAATCGCTGGACATTAAACCCTGATAAGCGAGTGTTTCCCCTGCTGACGGTTTACCGCTCTAACCAGCACGAAGTGCTCTGTAGCCTGATCGCTGCCCTGGTGCAAGGGGATCAGGTGGGAGATCCTTTCCAGCGTGAAACGATTCTAGTCCCCAATGTCGGAATAGCGCAGTGGCTGCAGCTGCAGTTGGCACAACGCTTGGGCATTGCTGCTAACTTTGACTGTATACTCCCGGCCGCTTTTATCTGGCGACTCCTGGCCCAAGTACTCCCAGAGGCCTCTAACACCGAGAGGGCGTTCAGTAAGCGGGCTATCGCCTGGAAGTTAATGGCGCTGCTGCCAACCCTGCTTAATGATGGACGCTGCCAGGTGCTGAATCACTATTTAGAGGATGATCAGCCTGGTCGCAAAGGCTATCAGTTAGCACAACAGGTGGCCGATCTATTCGACCGTTATCTGGTCTACCGTCCAGAGTGGCTGGCGGCTTGGGAACAGGATCAACAGCTGCCACAATTAGCGCCAGCCCAAGCCTGGCAAGCACGGTTATGGCAAGCTTTAGTGCAGTATACGGCGCAGTTGGGGCAATCAATCGACCATCGCGCAGTACTCTACCAGCGCTTACTCGCACAGCTACAACACTCCCCCTGCACGATAGCACCACTGCTCCCTAAAAAACGCCTGTTTATGGTGGGAATTTCCGCCTTACCCCCGATGTTCCTCACACTGCTGCAGGCTTTAGCACAGCACTGTGAGATCCACCTGATGCTGCTGGAGCCCTGTCGCTATTACTGGGCCGATAGGCCCCCCCCAACCGCCACAGCGGCCACTGCAGATGAACACCCCTTACTGGCCGCTTGGGGGCAATCGGGTCGGGAACTGCGGACCCTGTTGCTGCAAGGGAACGTGGCTGATATTGATGCTATGGTGGAGATCAACCCAGAGACGACGATGACCCTACTCCAAGCACTGCAGTATGAGCTGCTAGAGTTAGTCACCCCCCCTCAACCACCCCATCCAGCGGCCAGTTGGAACCTGCTCGACCCCCGAGATCACTCTCTCACCCTGCATGCTTGCTACAGTCCACACCGTGAGGTTGAACTGCTGCAGGATACCCTGCTCGGGCTGTTAGAGGCTGATAACACCCTCACACCACGGGATATTATGGTGATGGTGACCGATCTGCAGCGCTATGTTCCTGATATCCAGACAGTCTTTGGCCAAGCACCCGCAGATCGCTATCTGCCCTTTAGTTTAGCAGAGCAGTGTGCTCAAGAGACTCAGCTGATTCCGCAGGCCTTTTTAAAATTGCTCTCATTACCCAGCAGCCGATGTGAGTCAGAAACGGTACTCTCGCTACTCGAAGTCCCGGCGATCGCGGCGCGCTTCTCGATGACGGCAGCCAGCTTGCAACGCCTGCGACAGTGGATCAGTGAGTCGGGGATCCGCTGGGGTTTAGATGATCAGGATCTGATACGGCTACAACTGCCTACCGGGGGGCGCCATACCTGGCACGCTGGGTTACAACGACTATTACTCGGTTATGCTATGAGTAGTGAACAGGGTCCGTTTCGCGAGCAGCTGCCTGATGATGTGATTGGGAGTGATGCAGCAGCGTTGGTGGGTTATTTAGCCAATTTTCTAGAACAATTAACAGCGTGGCGACAACGTCTGGCACAACCGCACACCTTAATCGAATGGCTTCCTTGCTGCCAGCAGCTCCTGGAGGCTTTCTTTAGTCGTGATGCCAGCAATGACGTCGTCTTCAATGGACTAGAACAGCAGTGGCGACAGTGGATCAATCAAGGAATCGAAGCACAGTATACAGCACCGATGAGCATCACCCTGCTGCAGGAGGCCTTAGCCGTTCAGCTTCAACAGCGCTCTACCGGCGACCTATTTCTGACAGGGGCTATCACCTTCTGTAGCCTGATGCCAATGCGGGCGATTCCCCACCCAGTGATCTGCCTGCTCGGCATGAATGAGGATTGCTTTCCACGTTCAGCCCCCCGCTTAAATTTTGATCTGATCAGTAGCACCCCACGCTTAGGAGATAGCCAGTGCAACCAGGAGGATCGTTATCTATTTTTAGAGGTACTGCTCTCTGCCCGAGCGACTCTACACATTAGTTATGTTGGCCGCTCTATTCAAGATAATCGGCCCCGACAACCCTCTATTGTCGTGAGTGAACTGCTGGATCACTGCTGCCAATACTATCGCCTGCAGGGGGATGAGGCCCTGACGCCATCGAGTGCAGCCGAGAGAGTACGCCAACAGCTGCTGCAGGAGCACCCCTTAACCCCCTTTAACGCCCGCTGTTTTCACCCGGAAAACCCTTGGCAAAGTTATGCAGCAGAGTGGTTAGCCGCTGCCCAACGACGAAGTGCTAAACCGCCCCCTTTTTGCCAACGCCCCTTAAGTCAACAGAGCCTGCCCAGCGAATTGGCGCTCTCTACTTTCAAACGCTTTTATCGCCATCCCGTGCGTAGTTTCTTTCAACAGCGGTTGCAGATTACTTTTCGCCCCCCCCCAAAGCCTTTATTGATAGAGGAGCCTTTTACGCTGGACCCACTGATCCGTTATTCACTCAATCAGCGACTATTAACACTGCTCATCCAGCAGCAGGATCCGGATGAACTGTACCAGCGCACGGTCACCTCAGGTCTGCTGCCGCAGGGTGCCTTTGGTGAACTGCTCTGGCAGCAGCAGTGTCAGTTGCTACAGCCCTTAGCTAGCCAACTGCAGCGGCACTGTCTGCACAGTGAAGTCCGGGTGATTGAACTCACCCTGGCAGGTCTCCGTCTGCATGGGGAAGTCACTGCACAACCTGGCGAAGGCCTACTGCGTTGGCAACCGTTTGAGATCCAAATGACCCACGCTTTTGAACTCTGGTTAGACCATCTACTATTGTGTGCTATGGGGTACTGCGGACCCAGTCACCTTTATGGGATCCAAAAAAGCTATTGGGGCTTTGCAGCACTACCCATCGAGGAAGCACAAGCGCTACTGAGCGACTTGTTGGAGGGATGGCAGCAGGGGCAACAGCAACCCCTATTGTTATTACCGAAGTGTGGCTGGTCTTGGTTACAAGCGCTTTATCAGCCCAAAGAGCAATCATTACTCACGACACCAGAAGCCCTTCAAAAAGCGCAACATCGGTTACAACAAACCTGGCAGGGCAATCGCCAGATTCGTGGAGAGTCTAGTGATCCCTATTACCAGCGGCTGTTGTCCCCGCTGACCCCAATGGATTTAGCAGCGGTGATGGAGAGTGCGAAACGCTTTTTATTACCCTTAGCCCATTATCGTCAGAATGTCCCTCCAAACCTGCCCTGACGGCAGAATACAGAGGCGGCCTCATAAAAAGTCATCCCAAACAACCGGGGATTCTTGGGTGAGCACCATTCACCGCCCAATTCAACGCTTCTACAACTTCTAAGGCACCATTATTAAAACAGCCCATAATAAAGCAGTAGGAGAGTATCCAGTAGATCGCTGCAATGCATCTTCTGTTGGCGGGCTCAAGACGCTTTTTTCGAATACAGTACCCATTTTTCACTCATTATTACTGCTAGTGATCTGAGCTTTTTAATCCTCTGTTCTCTAGGATGTGCTCACACCCGATCAGAGGTTTTTCCACTATCAGATCAAGCCTATGGCTCAGCTTTTTAACCCATCCCATGGCGGAACATAACGGGGAACTTAAAAAATGATCACGACTCAAGAGAGAGGAGAGCACACCGCTGGTAGGGGCTACTGCGGTTAGGAAAGGTTCAGTACCCTAGCAATCTAGCCTGATGATATGCTAGGATCGCTCTAGAGGGATCGTTAATGAACTGTGCGGTCGTCATACCCAGCTATAAAGTAACCCATTCCATTGTAGAGCTGATCAAGCAAATTGGTCCCGAAGTAGCGCGGATCTACGTGATTGATGACGCCTGCCCTGATGGATCAGGCCGTCTTGTAGAAGAGTGTTGCACCGATGAACGGATCAGCGTTCTTTACCACTTAGAAAACAAAGGAGTTGGTGGGGCAGTCCTCACCGGTTACCAGGCCGCGATAGCTGATAACATGGATATTATCATCAAGCTCGATGGTGATGGCCAGATGGACCCAAGCTTAATCCCTTATTTCATAGCGCCGATTGCAGCTGGTGAGGCTGATTACACGAAGGGCAATCGTTTCTTTAACCTGGAAGATCTACAGACGATGCCGAAAATACGTCTATTCGGCAACGCACTCCTCTCCTTAATGACTAAGCTCTCCTCTGGCTATTGGGACCTGTTTGATCCCACCAATGGTTACACAGCGATTCATCGTGTTGCTGCTCAATCCCTGCCTTTTGAAAAAATTAGTCAACGTTACTTTTTTGAAACCGATATGCTATTTCGGCTGAATACCTTACGGGCGGTGGTGGTTGATATTCCCATGTGTGCACACTATGGGAATGAAATCAGCAATATGAAAATTTCCAACCTGATTGCAGAGTTTACCTGTAAACATTTTAAAAATTTTAGTAAGAGAATTTTTTATAACTATTATCTTAGAGATATGTCACTAGCCTCTATTGAATTACCCCTCGGTCTATTGCTGCTGTTGTCCGGACTTATCTTTGGAAGCCTTCGTTGGTTCAACGCCTTACCAACGGGTACACCTACACCAGCAGGTGTGGTCATGCTAGCAGCTTTACCCATGATTTTAGGTCTGCAATTTATTTTGGCTTTTATTGGCTATGATATTGCCAGCGTACCCAAAAAACCATTACACTTGATGAAAAAATGGCAACGCTAACTCCTGTCTATTAACCATGATGATCTATCTTATTGCTGCTTTTTGTGTGCTCGGTATTGCTATCGGTCAACTCCTATTTAAGTTAAGCGCCAACTGGCTACAACGCACGGGGAATCTGTTTGATACTCATACCTTACTAGCCCTAGTGGCGGCTTTTACGGTTTATGGAATCACCAGTTTGGTGTGGGTTTGGCTGTTGCAAAAAGGAGATTTAGGGCGTCTCTATCCACTGATGGCCTTTGCATTTATAGCCGTTCCTATCGGCAGTCACTATTTTTTTGGCGAACGCTTCCCAACTCAATACTTTGTGGGTATCACCTTGATCATGACTGGTATTATTATTACTATGAAATCCTAATAAACCACTATGAAATCATGCCCTAATAGCAGTAATAACGCTCTGTTAGCTTCGTCACTATCACCTTCCATAAAATACTCTATTTTTTGTCAAAAAAAATACAATAACAGCTATAAAATCATTCTTGCAATCATCCTCTTGTTTATTGCTATAAACTTATTAGTTGGTCTAATATGGATCGCCCGTAACTTATCTCATATTCCACAGTATGGGGATACGCCAGAATATTTATTCTTGTCTAAACAACTACGAGTTGACCAATATCGTGGGATATTCTATCCATATTTTATTCATTTTTGTAACAGTTTGCCCTATTGTAATAACTTTAAAACCCATACTATTATTTATAGTATTCAAATAGTATTAACATTTTTTTCATCATCATTTCTAGCCTACAGTTTTTTAGTTTTTTCAAAAGAAAATAATTATAGTTATCAAACTAAACTACTTCCATTGATTATAGGATTTTTAGTTTCCTTAGACCCTCTCCTAGCCCATTTTTCATTAACCATATTAACAGATTCCCTTGCAAATTCTTTTACAATGTTATTCTTAGGTTGTTTGATACTGATCCTAAAAAATAGAAGAAGAATTATTCATATTATTATTGCAGCCATCTGCTTTATAATAATATCTTTAACTAGGGTAGATAAATTTTATTTTTCTCTGGGTATGTTTTTATGGTTTTTGTTTTTCTTGATTATTAAAAATAAAAAACATAATCACCCGTATAAAAATACAGCAACTTTTTTTATATTCATCATTTTTATTTCCATGGCAGGTATTCATTCAATAAAAAATAAAACTCAGATTTATAATAACAACCGTCCTCCATTAGATAGGACTTGCCTTGCTTTTAATAGAATAGTTTGGCCAAGAATGAGCAAAGTTTATGACTACTTGCCTGAAAATATTAAAAAAAACATCACCAAAACAGAAGCTATAAAATTTGATGAACACAATAATAATGTTTACCCCTTTCTAGTCAATCAGCTAGCAGAAAACAATGGAAAAGAAACCATAAACACTATCACCTGGATAACACTTAAGCAATTCCCTCTAGCTGTTCTCTCTAAGTTGATATTTGACTTTACCAAATATTCTCTACCCAACCTGGCCTACCCGCTAGAATTACTAGGTCTATTCCCTATGTCCGTAGCCACTGATTGGACTTTTTCAAGAATGGCGATGTTTCAGCCCCTACTAACTAGAATTTTTACCAGTATCAGCACCCTTAGTTTTTTCATGATGCTTATTTACAATTTATTAAAAAATATCTCTAAACCAGCCTGGTGCCCCTTAACAACCCTGGAAACACTGTTTGTGATTAGTTCGGCTATTTTAACTAACTCCATACTATTTACGCTTGAAGCTGGAATGGATGCACATATCCGCTATGCACTGCCAACTTATACTATTATCATTATTTGGGTAACAAGCTTGTTCTTTAAGTTTATTATTAACAATAAAAATTATAATAACCAATCTCAATGATTAGAATCTATTATTAAGAAATATTCAATAATTTTGGAGAGAATTAATGCATTTATTGATTGCTAGCCCTCTGATTTTTTTCTCCGCATGGACTGTTTCAGCACAGCTCTGCATTTTATTAGGATGGAATCTAAAATTACTATTAACTATTGCCCCAGTGAGCATAGTGTTATTATTTTACCTGTATTTTTTAACATCAAAAAAACCTTGTAGAGACTGGCGTCAATCCACCCCTATTTTTTTATTCAGGCGTGACCAAGAACAAGTAACCACTCTTTGTTTACTGATCCTTTTAGTTTCCCCCATTGCCCTTTACTTCTCTTATAATCTGTTTTTTATACTCTCTCTATTTTTACTCGGGATTTGTTTAATACCACAAACGATTAAACAAATACCCGATCCTATTGAAGCACACTCTGTTAGTAAAAAATTAACCACTGTGCTACTTATTTTTGCGATAGTGTCAATGATTATACTGACCTATACAGTCTCTAGAAGTGATTTAGATGATGCTTTTTATGTGGCTGTCGCAGCATTTACCTCTGCCCGACCAGAACAACCGCTGCTGCATACCGATCCCATGTTCGGAGAAATTGGATTGCCTTTATTATTTCCTAGTTACCGTTTTGCATCATTTGAGTTATTAGTGGGTGCTATTGCTTATGGGTTATCCCTCCCGGCAATGGAGATCTACTATATTGTTCTGTTACCTGTGTGGGTCATGATCACGATAATAGCAACGATGTTACTCACAAAAGAGTTCATGCCCAAGTATTGGTTGTGGAGTGGACTGATGATGCTGCTACTGACAGTTCTCCTAGGAGAGACACATCGTGGCCCAGGAAATTTATCTTTTGTTCGTCTATTCCAAGGTAAAATAGTATTTTTATCCACCATGGTTCCGACAATTTTTTATATTACAGCCCGTTTTTTCTCTCGTCATGGCACCCGACGAGATCTATTGTTACTCGCTTGTTGCCAAATCAGTTCAATAGGTTTAACCAATTTTGGTATGCTGGCTGGACCCATGGCTGGTTTTAGCGCACTAGTCTCTAATATCCCCTTGATTTTTAACTGTAGGGAGCCAGTAAAAAAATTCTACGCTGCCACAGCTATCCTGTTAATTCCTCTACCTTATCTAATATATGTTAGTAGACATGCCACGAAATCCCCCCTCTTAAATTTCAACAGTGAAAGTGCCGTACAAGTATTTCAATCAGTATTGGGTCCACACCAACAATATCTGCTCATACTACTGCTACTCGCTGGACCTATTTTAGCAAAAGACACTATCACACGATGGCGACTAGCGGTTCCGCCTTTACTACTGTTTGGAATTTATCTTAACCCCTGGCTAGCAGAACTTATCTCAAAGCACATCACAACCCCTCCAGTCTATTGGCGTGTGGTGTGGTCATTTCCAATATTAATTTATAGTGCAATCGCTTTTTGTATGATCTTCACCACACGTTTAAAAAGCACTGCAAACCGCCTCCTTCATGGCCTCTTGGCTGCAGTCGTTCTAGGCTTAATGATTTATACACTACCACTACATACCTTACGCTTAGATAACATTGGTCCTATAGAGGGTTTTGCCACCTGGAAAATCCCCAAAAATCATCTCCAGATTGCTGAAAAAGCGGTGAAACTGAGTCATCATGGAAAACTGCTAGCGCCCGATGAAATCGCTGGGGTCATTGCGCGATTCGAACAGCACCCACCATTGGTCAATGTCAGGGAAGCCTACTTAGAATTACTACGTCCTACTATGAAAGAAAATAATTATAAACCTAGGCGGGTTCTCTATGATTTTATCACGACGCCTCTTAAAGAGGATCAACCAGTGCGGATCGCCTTGAAAACACTCGATGTTTCGATTATTGTGATGCACCTAAGCAATGAATCCTCTGAAAAAAGTAATCTATTGTTAACCGAGCACTATGAACGGCAAGCGCCAATAGCTGACTATAGTATTTGGAGAAAATAACTATCTGTAGGCATGGTTTTTTCATGACCATAACCCGTATGAGGCTGCTCTAAATCACTATCAATCAAACTCGCTGGATTAAGGAAATTGAGTCTAATGCCATCAGCCATGATCCCTTTTAACAAGCTTTACCAGACTGGTAATGAGATCGATTATCTCGCCAAAGCGCTCCTGAATGGCCGCTTGGCAGGCGATGGTCCTTTTACCCAACGTTGCCAGAGTTGGCTCAGGCAACAGACCAGCTGTTGCCAAGCGCTACTGACCCACTCTTGTACTGCGGCACTCGAAATGACCGCCCTACTGTTGAACATTCAACCAGGGGATGAAATCATCATGCCCTCCTATACGTTCGTCTCAACGGCTAACGCTTTTGCGTTACGAGGTGGGGTCCCCGTATTTATCGATATCCGTTATGATACGCTGAACATCGATGAAAATTTAATTGAAGCGGCGATCACCTCACGCACTCGGGCCATTGCGGTGGTGCATTATGCTGGGGTTGCCTGCGAAATGCAGGCTATTCTAGCTATCGCCAAACGCCACGGACTGGCAGTCGTAGAAGATGCGGCGCATGGCATGATGGCTAGATATCATGGGCAACTCTTAGGGTCACTTGGTGACTTGGGCGCCTACAGCTTTCATGACACTAAAAATATCATCAGTGGTGAAGGCGGCAGTCTGCTGATCAATGATTCCAGCTTTGTCCTGAGTGCTGAAACCATCCGCCAAAAAGGAACGAATCGCAGCCGTTTTTTACGTGGTGAAGTGGACAAATATACTTGGGAGACATTAGGTTCCTCTTTTTTGCCTAGCGAATTAACCGCTGCCTTCCTGTGGGCACAATTAGAACAGGCCGAATGGATTACCCAACAGCGATTAGCCCTGTGGGAGTTCTATCAGGAACAGCTAAAGCCAGTAGAGCAGCAAGGTCTACTGCGACGTCCTGTGTTGCCAAGTGGCTGCCAGCACAATGCTCATCTCTACTACCTATTACTATCACCAGAGATCGATCGCCAAGTCGTCTTAGAACACTGTAAACAACAAGGGGTGAGCATCCTTGGACATTATGATACCCCGCTGCACCGCTCGCCGGGTGGCCAGCGTTATGGCAGAACGTCCGGGCAATTAGTGACTACAGACGCTGTGGCACAACGGTTGATCCGTTTACCGCTGTGGATAGGGTTGAGTGAATCCGAACAAGCGAGAGTGGTTAAGGTGCTAGAAACTTCTTTATTGCAATAACTGTGGCTATGCTTTAGCCTAGCCCATTGATATCATGAACGAGCTATAGGTTATATGAAGAGGGTCAATGTTGGATTAGTCCTTTACAATAATAGTCAAGAAGAAATTTTTCAATGTCTAAACAGCCTCAATAGACAAACCAGTGTTAAATCTATTAATAAGCTATTAATAAAGGATAATAGTATAAGCCCTCTCGAGCATATCGATCACTGGATAGCGGCTCAGACGGCCAACTTTGAAATTCAACAGTGGCATGGGTCTAATAATGGTTTCGGAGCCGCTCATAATTTTTTATTTCAACACACTCCTGAGACTATTGAAGCCTACCTTTGTCTTAATCCGGATGGGGTAATGCATCCCAATTGTCTAAAAGCGCTGCTAGAAAAAATGGACCAAACAGGACCCAACAACCTATTTGAAGCACGACAAGAGCCGGTGATGCACCCGAAATTTTATCACCCAGATTCTGGAGTGACCGATTGGTGTTCAGGCGCCTGCTTATTAATCCCTTCCCCGCTGTATCGTACTACACAAGGTTTTGATGAAACCTTTTTTCTTTATTGTGAAGATGTTGATCTCTCCTGGAGAGTCAGAGCTCAAGGTGGCCGGTGCTTTTCTATTTCTGAGGCCCGCTTCTTGCATTATACACTGGATAGAAAGCAGAGCAGTAGTGATGTAGAGATATGGAAATCTGCTGCTATTTTAGCGCATAAATGGGGTTCAAAAAAGTTCGTTAAACAGGCTCTAGATAGGGTGAAATCATTGGATCGTAGCAAACTTAATTCAGTACAAGAAACCCTAAAGAAAATAGAACAGGTGCCTTGGGGATCACTGAAAACCGTCAAACCTCACTTCAACTCCGGTTTGGTTTTTTCTGATGCACTATGGAATTAAAATGGACGATTTATTAACAATTATTATCAGAACAATGCCAGGTCGTGAACAGTTCTTGGACTGTTGTCTACTGAATCTTAGCTGGCAACAGTATAAAAAAATTGAGCTGGTTTTAGTGGCACAAACTGTGCAAGAGAATGAGAATTTTGATAAGTTACAAGCGCTTCTTCAATTGTGGCAGCCCTATTTTCCAAACTTACAGTTGTTAACCCACTTCTCCCAATCTGATGCTAGAGCACATAGCCTAAATCTTGGATTAGAACATGCTAATGGTCGCTATATCGCTTTTCTCGATGATGATGATAAGATCTATCCAGGGCACTATTCACTTTTAATGAAATCCCTACAGGCTTCTGATTATGTTTGGGCTTATTGTGATATTGTGAGAGCACTCTATAATAAGCATGGTCAACTGATCTCACGATCGATGCCTTTTCGTCGATCCAGTTACTCTTTTATTCATCATCTGAAGAATAATTTCATTCCAATACACTCCTTCATACTTGATCGGCAAAATATCCCCAATTTAGTCAAGGTTGATGAAAGATTATCATTTCATGAAGATTATGCTTTTTTATTACAATTAGCTGCGTTATACCCACCGCTATATGTTCCAGGTATCGGTGCTGAGTATTGCATTAGAGAGGATGGAACCAATACCATTATAAGTGGAATCTATGATGGAGAAAACCGCTTTAAAAAACATAAAAATTGGACACTCTCTGAACAGCTCATGCAAGAAAAAAAGAAAAATTTAGTGGGTTGGTGGTTCAAAGAACTCGATAATTATCCAATAGAATCCACTGCTTATCAAGAAAAATGGTTTTACAAAATAATCAGAAAATTTTATTTAAAGAATACAGGAATTATTCATTCTATTTGGAATAAATTAATTGATAAAGCTAGTGAAAAAATATCATTTAGACTAGATTCTTTAGAACTAAAAATAGAACAGCAACAAAAAATTTTAGAAAAAATAGATAAGAAACTAAATTAGAACAAGGGTATTCTATGAATACCTCATTGCTTAATTAGAAAATAATTCTACAGTCAATAACATCATCTTACCTTAGTTTAACTTTTTAAGTATTTCTTCTAAATCTTTTTGTAGGCATTCCATTTTTATTTCCAGAGAATCCATTTTAAATAATATTTTTTCACTAGCTTTATTAACTAATTTGTTCCAAACAGAGTGGATGATATTTTTATTCTTTAAATAAATGCTTCTTACTATTCTATAATACCATTTTTCTTTATCAACAGATGATGCTCTACTGATCTTATTGATAATGATTTTATTTTCTGCTCTGCACTCTTTTTGCATAGGATAAAAATTTAATAAATAAATCCTAAAAGCTTCTCTTGCTTGTTGCAAAGATACTGTTTTGCTAATATTTAATGCATGGTGTTGAAAATTATAGATTTCATCTTCATTTTTGTTATAAAGGGTCTCAAAAAAATCTTTGGTACCAAAGAGATCATTAATAAAGAAGGCAGACTGACCATCCACAAAGAGACTATCACTACCACCATTATGTTTTAAGATAGGAATTGCTCCACAATTGGCTGCTTCTAAAGGTAATAAACCTAGCCCTTCAAAATAAGAAAAATCAAGGTAATAGCCTACTGAATTAAACAATTTATTTAATTCTGAAGAGGATAAATCTCCATGGTGCTGTCCTAGATCATTAGGCAAATAAAAAGCATCACTCTCTTGACCAAAAAGATGGATTTCAAATCCAACTTCCTTAGCCAGTAATAAGGTATGTAACATTGCTCCAGAGCCTTTAGATTCAGTAACTCTTAAACAAGCAGCAATTGATTTTTGATTACGATTTTTATAATGGTTAGAAATATAAAATTTATCCTTATCTGCTCCTAAAGGTATAAATTCATGATGACTAACCTTTAGTTGAGACAAATAAGAAAATAAAAAACCAGAAACACAGACTATTCTTAAATGATGATTTTGATAATCATTAACGACTGAACCAAAATATTTTCCACTAGAAAACAGGCTTTCAGGACCTTGAACTAAATACAGTATCTTTGCATTATAATAGTGTGACAATTCTTTTGAAATACTAACAGAATCATACATAGTTGCACAGACTACTTTTATTTTATAAATATTTTTATAAATGTCTTGAATAGAACGCCAGGGATTGAATAAACCTAAATTATCCACAAATTGTTCATCAATCATACCATAACAATAAATAGATGCTTTAATATTATTCATTGTTAAATAGTTGGCAAAATCTATTGCAATATTAATCCCTCCTGAATTTCTTATAAAAGCAGGCAAAACAAATAATATATCGATTTCTTCATAATCAACCTCAAAAGAAAAACGATTGTTTTTAAATCGTAGATAGTCATAAGGCTTTAGTTTATGATACAGTTTTTCTGATTTTGTATGTTCATATCCCCATTTTTTATAAAAAATTTCTTTATTAGTTTCAGATAGTTTAGAAAGATTATGTCTCAGTGAAAAACTACTACTTCCATTGGCATGATGAACTAATAAATTATCAATAACCACCGATCTAAAACCTTTCTCTAATACTCGATAATGCAAATCAGTCTCTTCCCAATAACCTTGATGATAATTTTTATCAAATAATTGAAACTCCTTTAAAGTGGTTTTCCGTACCGCTAAGCAAAAACCAACTGCAGTGTGTGCAGCTGGATATTTTGGTGTAAAACTACAGAGATAGCGATCAAGATCTAACCAAGATTGTCCCCAGTTCGGTAAGATAGTTAAATTTGAAGCATTAGTAGAAAATGGTGTTGCTAATACAACCTTAGCATCACTCTGAAAAGCAGATTGAATTCTCTCTAACCAATCAGGAGGAACCAAGGTATCAGTATTAAGAAATACAACGATAGCTGTTTCTGCTGCCGCATAAAGCTGATTAGCATTTTCAAGATAACCAATATTTTCTACTTGCCTAATTAATTTTATTTTAAATGGTGAATCATCAATAATTTGATCAATTAAAGATTGTGTTAATTCATCAGAACAGTCATCCCCTATAATAATTTCTGTTAACAGTGATGGGTTACTGTTACTCTCTAATGTTGTAAACAAATCGCGTAAGCGATGTGGCGAATTGAATACCGGGATCACAATTGAAATAGAATGACTGTTGTTATCCATAAAATTTTCCAAAAATAAACAACCAATCCTACTGATTGATTTTATTTAAAATAAAATTGATCACCTTCGATAAAAAACGAACTGGCCGCATGACCCGCCAAGAGTAACTGTTATGTATTTGAACAATGTATTTTTCTAACAAGGCCAGTTGTTCCTGATACTGGTTAATCGTTGCACTATTACTCTCTAATAATTCTGCTATCTTATTATGTTTCTTAAATTCATTGATAGCGAGCACCCTGATAGGCAATAAACGTGCCTGCACCATCGGCAATGAGATCATCTGTTTTGTATCACAAACCCAACTTTGCAACTCATCTTCTATCACTAGATAACGCGTTATATCTGGAAGCGTAATCAGCAAATTTAAACGGGCTGTTAACTCAAAAAAGAGTTCCAGTATAACGATAGGAACCCCGTCTTGCGGTATCGCTATCGCCCTTACGGTTAAAAAACTAAAAAAGAGTGCCCGAAAAACTATATAACCAAACTCAATGGCATACTGCAACTGCCACTCTTGATCGATAAAAACTGCCGTACCATCCTGTTTAAGGATCAAGTTGCGTGGCAAAGCATCTAACAAGTTACCAGGGACCAGTGACTCCGACGTCGGCAGGGTATTCAGCCTGGCCTGTCGTAAAAAAGCCGCTAACCAAATTTTAGCCCAAGCCGTTAATTCCTCTAAGGTCCAACCTGGCTGGTTAACAATTTGATAGAGTTTTTGTTGCCAATGCTCCCCTTTGACAAAGGGTTCATCTTCAGAGAGCGTCAACATCAGTGGAATATCCTGTGTTATGGCTACTGGTGGGTATAAACGCTCAGAACTCACACACACTTCGCTATTCCTAGTAGAGAAAGTGACCACTTTGCTAAACTCTGCTCGGCGATCCGTCGCGTAATGGTAGCCTAAGATATCCTGTGGGCACTCCGTTTTTTGTGCGCCAGCTATCACCAGAAATGAGTTTGAGAGCTCGCCAAATAGCTTATTACGGCTAATAGCCTGACTGGCCAGCTCTAGCGAAAATAGAGAGAGCTCTGAATGTTGAGCATCAGCGGCCAGCGCGCTACTTAACAGTGGGGCAATATCGATAGCCCTGTCCTGCGTTAACAAGTTCTCCGACAGCAGCAGGGTCGGCAGTTTATAATCCGGGAAAGGGAACCACCACCGCTGTTCGGCGAAGCCGCTAGCCTGTAAACGCTGAGCCAGTTCTACACGGCCAAAAGTCACCACCCCATCCATCGAATAACGATCTTCAATACCCTGCATTAACTGGCTGGTATGGTCTTCGGCATAACCAGAAAAATATTTTAGCCCTAACTGATTTTCAATCGCTAAAATCAGTACCCCCTGTGGCTTTAAGAACTGGCGCGCCCTGGCTAACAGGGCATCGACTGGATCAATACCCGTCCGAGCCGGAAAATAGAGGCGTGCATACTCCAGCACCCCAATCAAGGTGACGACATCATACTCTGGAATAATCGGTACTTGATGAAATTGGTCAACGACGACAGTGACATTCGGCAAATCGCGACAACGGGCCGCGGCGACTGCCGCTCGGCGCTCACTCCCCTCGATGGCCAAGATTTCACCACCAACTTCCCCTAAAAAACGGGTGATGGCCCCACAACCGGCACCGATTTCTAGCACCTTTCCAGTGAGGTGCTGCTGAACGGGGCGCAGCAAATTCGCACGCCGTGCATGCAAATGGTACATGAGCGGCCAACTCTCCTGTGCCCGCTGCCTTAATTCACTCGAAGTGATACTGACATCGTTGGCCTGCTGTACAATCTCCAATAGCTGCTGTTCGATCGCTTCCCCATCCGAATAACCAAACGGCGGTGCATTAGCGTTGATCCAAAACTGGTGCTGCTGATTGAAGCTGTAATGTGTCTCTAAGAAAACAGCTTGCCGCTCTTCTCTTACGAATTTACTCATTGATTATCCTAGGCAAGGTGCTTTGATTAACGACTTCTAAACGATAGTTCATCTGTAATTCTGCTAAGCCAGCGCTACGATGTGGATTTGATAACACCATATGAATCGCATCATAGCGGCGATCCAAGGGGATTACTTCACCCGTCTCATCCGTGGCCACTCCCAAAGAGAGCAAATAATCTCCATGAGCTAGCCATAATGAGAGTTCCAAGGTGACGATGGCCGTTGTTCCAGCCCTGACAGCGGTGAATGTGCTGGCACGGGAGCAGTCACGGCTATTATTGCCATAGACAGTCACACCATCGACCGTCTTGAGTGTTAGGCCAAAAATAGGGCGTTGACACGCCTGTAAAAAATCGACACTGAAAGAGAGGGATAACTGATCACCGGTGGTAAAGTGAGTTTGGTGCTCGGTTTTCCCTACTGGAGAGAGATGAAAAGCTTGGATCACCGCTAAGCGATTGCCCCAACGATATTCGGATGGGTTATAGCCAGCCTGCTGTTCAAAGGGAATCATCTGTTGTTGGATGGCTACAGGAGTGACCGAAGCGGTGATTGCTCCTCCTACTGACTGGTCAATCGCTTTAGGTTCTGTGATGCCTTTAGGCCCTAGCATGCGGTCTAGATAGTGATTGACGACAACCCTAGGATCGCCCGATTCAACAATAGACCCTGCAGCCATCAAAAAAGCTTTTGAGCAGTGACGAACCACTTGCTCGGTCGAATGTGTCACGAAAATAATGGTCGTGCCCCGGGCAATCAGCTGATTGAAGTGGCGAAAACATTTGGCTTGGAACTGGATATCCCCCACGGCCAAGGCCTCATCCACAATTAAAATGTCGGGATCAATCGTGGCGGCGACGGCAAAAGCTAAGCGCATTGCCATACCACTGGAGTAGCTTTTGACCGGTTGGTGGATAAACTCGCCGATATCGGCAAAGGCTAAGATCTCATCTAACCGCTGTTCTATCTCTCGACGACTCAGCCCTAGAATTGTGGCATTTAAATGGACATTCTCTAATCCACTAAATTCTGGATTAAAACCGCTACCTAGTTCCAATAAGGCGGCAATGCGTCCCTGGGTCACTATTTCACCACTGGAAGGGGTGACACAACCACAAATCATCTGCAGCAGCGTTGATTTTCCCGATCCATTTTTGCCTAAAACCCCAACCACTTCACCCCGTTTGATCTCCAAGGAGAGATCACGAACTGCCCAGAACTCGCGGTAATATTGTCGTCGAGCGCCCCATAGCCATTGGCGTAACCGATCACTTGGCTGGCGATAAATGGGATAATATTTACTCAAGCGCGAACAACGCACTGCAACATCACAAGGCATCAGCAAACACCTGTCGAAATCGTTGAAAAACGCTAAAACCAATCCACAATATCACGACACTACCGGCCGTGGCCAAGAGTACTGTGGAAACATTGGGCGTTTGTCCAGCCAGCAACAGCGCGCGCGACTGCTCGACTACCCAGGTCAGGGGGTTGAGGTAGACTATCGTTTGGTAGCGCTCCGGTAGCACGGAGACGGGATAGAAAATCGGTGACAAGAAAAGCAATACCGTCGTTAAAATGCCAATGATATGCGAGGTGTCTCGACAACAAACCCCCAGCGTGGCCAACAGGTAAGCGCTCCCAATAGCAAACCCTGCGAGCGGCAACAGCATAACCACCAATAGCAACACCGTCCAGTGAGGTAATCCATGCAGTACCATAAAGAGTAGCAGCCACACCGCTAAGCCCACGGCAAAATGGAACAGTGCGGCACAAAAGGTCACCCAGGGTAAGATCTCCAGGGGGAAAATCACCTTCTTGACATAGTTCATATTATTGATAATCAGTAGCGGTGCCCGCTGAATACACTCCGTAAACAGATTAAAGATCAATAAACCGATAAAGAGCACTAAGGCAAATTCTGTTTTAGAGTCGCCGCTATCGCCCCAACGCGCTTTAAAAACCACTCTAAAAACAAAAGTGTAGATAAGCAACATCACTAGCGGATTTAACAGTGACCAGAGCATGCCCATCATCGACCCTCGATAACGGGACGCTATCTCTCGCTTGATCAACAACCCTAATAATTCGCGATACCTCCATAGTGATTTCACGAGTGCTTGGGGTTCCATAGAAAAACCACCCATTAGGCGAAAACCTCAACCTGTTCTAAAAGTAGTGCTTGTTGATCTTTAGAGGATAGTAGCGGTGCGCTAGCACAGGGCGGCCACACAATAGCAATCGCTGGATCATCCCAACGAATCGTGCGCTCACAACCGCTATCCCAATAGTCAGTGGTTTTATACAGGACTTCAGCCCGGGCCGACAACGCCATAAACCCATGAGCAAAGCCGGGGGGGATCCAGAGCTGATGCTGATTATCAGCCGATAAAATCTCACCCACCCACTGACCAAAGGTCGGGGAGCTGCGACGAATATCCACCGCCACATCAAAGATCTCACCCACCACCGCTCGAACTAACTTTCCCTGGGCTTTAGGCGGTAGCTGGTAGTGCAATCCTCTGATCACCCCCTGGGTGGACACTGAGTGGTTATCCTGTACAAATGGCCACTCTACACCACTGTGCGCTTGAAATTCACGCTGATTAAAACTTTCATAGAAGCAGCCACGAGGATCACCCCAGACTTGCGGCGTTAACCGTAGCACGTCAGAAATTGGCAGCGGTATCATCAGCATAGGCCTGCGGATCCTCCTGTAAGAGCTGTAATAGGTAACGTCCGTAACCACTCTGTAACAGCGGTTGAGCTAACAGTTCCACCTGTTGACGATTGATCCAGTGCTGCCGAAAGGCGATCTCTTCCAAGCAGGCGATCTTCATACCCTGCCGCTTTTCTAAAGTGGCAATGAATTGGCTGGCCTCTAACATCGATTCATGCGTGCCGGTATCTAGCCAGGCGTAACCTCGCCCCATGATTTTCACTGATAAGTGGTTATTGTCTAGGTAACAGCGGTTGAGATCGGTAATTTCCAACTCGCCTCTGGCGGAGGGTATGAGTTGTCGCGCATACTCTACCGCTTGTTGATCATAAAAATAGAGTCCGGTTACAGCATAGGGGGAGCGGGGAACGTAAGGCTTCTCCATTAAGCTGATAGCCCGCCCACTGTGGTCAAATTCTACGACCCCATAGCGTTGAGGATCCTGAACATGATAAGCAAACACAGTCGCTCCACTAGCCTGCCGATCGGCCTGCAGTAGCAGCTGGTGCAGCTGCTCACCATAGAAAATATTATCGCCTAAAATCAAGGCCACCGGATGACCAGCAAGAAATTCTTCACCAATCAACAGGGCTTGTGCCAATCCCTCTGGAGTGGGCTGGATCCGGTAAGAGAGGTGAACCCCCCACTGCTGGCCATCGCCTAGGAGTTGTTGATAACGTTCAATATCCTGTGGGGTCGAAATGATTAAAATATCGCGGATCCCCGCCAACATCAGTACCGACAACGGGTAGTAAACCATCGGCTTATCGAAGATAGGCAGCAGCTGTTTTGATAGGGCTAAAGTGGCTGGATAGAGACGGGTCCCCGCCCCACCGGCCAGTAGTATTCCTTTACGGTTCATCGTCGGTTAATGACCTGGTTGCAAGAGTGTACGAATGAGACGAATCAGGTGATGTTGCCAATGAGGCAACTCAATGCCGAAAAATCGTTTTAATTTATCACTGTTTAAACAGCTATTCGCTGGCCGTTGCGCTGGCAGAGGATAGCCACTGGTCGCAATCGGTTGCAGCTGCGCCGAGATCAGTTGCAGGGTTTGCCCTTGGGCTAGCGCCTGTTGCAGTACAAATTGGGCGTAGTGATACCAACTAGTCTGCCCTGCTGCCGTCAGATGATAGGTACCAGAAGCCTGTTGAGCAAAAGTATTATCATGATGAATGCGGTAGAGCATCAAGGCAGTGACATCGGCAATGCAGTCAGCACTGGTTGGCGTCCCAATTTGATCATCAATCACCGAGAGCTGCTGTCGCTGCTGTGCCAGCCGCAAAATGGTTTTAGCAAAATTATCGCCATATAATCCATAAACCCAACTGGTGCGCACCAGCAAATGCTGGCAGCCACTGGCGCGAATAGCCTCTTCACCCTGCCATTTGGAGTCTCCATAAACGTTGAGCGGATTAGCGACATCCGTTTCATCATAGGCGCCCGCTTGAGTCCCATCGAAAACGTAATCAGTCGAGTAACTGACTAACCAGGCATTGAGAGCTTTAGCCTCTAAGGCTAATACCTCGACTGCTGCGGTATTGATTTGATAAGCCAAATCAGTCGCTGTCTCAGCTTGGTCAACCGCGGTATACGCCGCCGCATTAACAATCACGGTCGGTTGCAGTTGGCGAATCAGCTGACGCAACTGGTTGGGCTGCGTCAAATCGGCTTGATCACGACCAAACGCTTGACAAGATCCTAAAGCCGCTAATGACCGTTGTAACGCCCACCCCACTTGACCATTTTTACCCAATAATAGAATTTTCATTCGGTGTACTGCTGCTCCAACCAACTCCGATAAGCCCCGCTAGTCACCTGTTCTAACCAACTCTGGTGGGTTAAATACCAAGTGATGGTTTTTATAAGACCACTCTCAAAGGTTTCTTGAGGCTGCCAACCCAGTTGTTGGGAAATTTTCGTTGCATCAATGGCATAACGACTGTCATGACCAGGACGATCCGTCACAAAAGTGATCTGCCTGGCATAACGGTGACCATCCTGCCTAGGTTGCTGCTGATCCAGTAGGGCACAGAGTTGTTGTACCACCTCAAGGTTACTTCGTTCATGATGGCCGCCAATATTGTAACACTCCCCAGGCCTGCCTGCCTGCAAAATGCGCCGTAAGGCAGCACAATGATCGGTGACGTAAAGCCAATCCCGGCGCTGTTGACCATCGCCATACAGCGGCAGTGGTTGATGTGTGATGGCATGATGCAGCATCAAAGGAATCAATTTTTCAGGAAATTGATAGGGTCCATAATTATTGGAGCAATTGGCAGTCAGTGTCGGCAGACCATAGGTATGATAATAAGCACGGACTAAGTGATCGGCGGCAGCCTTAGAAGCCGCATAGGGGCTATTGGGTTGGTAGCGGTTGCTCTCTTTAAAAGCGGGCTCCGTTGCTGCCAACGATCCATACACCTCATCCGTAGAAATATGCAAAAAACGGAAGGCTGTTTGCTCAGAAGGAGTCAGTGCCTGCCAGTAGCACTTCACCGCCTCTAAGAGCTGAAAAGTGCCTACCATATTGGTTTGAATAAAGGTATCCGGTTCGCTAATGGAGCGGTCAACATGGCTTTCAGCAGCAAAATGGACAACGGCGCGCGGGTGATGCTCTGTTAACAATCTGCTCACTACACGCCTGTCTGCAATATCCCCTTGGATAAACTGGTGTCGCTCACACGCTTGCAATGAAACTAGGTTGTTAATATTTCCGGCATAGGTGAGCTTATCAAGATTAATAACCTCTTCATCCTCTATTGTTAGCCATTCTAATACAAAATTACTACCAATAAATCCGGCACCGCCCGTTACCATGATGCTCATCAGCTACCATTCACTCCATTATATTTTATTGAGGACTATAGCCACTAGTAAGCCCAGATTATCAAGATAAGTCTGTCGATAGACCTGACAGCGACGCATGGCTAATAGTCTTGATAACCAACCCTGTTGGTCACGTGCCGCACAGAATTGCTGAAATAACTGGCGATTCTCTAGGCTCAAATAGGTTTGCATCGTTTGCAGGGCTCGGATATTACAGGCATTAGCATGCCTAAGGTGCCCCTGTAACAGTTTTTTAGCCCGAGTGAATTTCGCCAACCAGGCACCATTAGACCCGGATACATTATGGTTGTGCTGTCGGTAACCCACGGTAGGCGTTCTATCATAAAAAACCGTGCCGCCACAACCAGAAACTAACAGATAAGTCCACCAGTCATGGCTGAACGCTTCACATGACCCGCCTGCGGTACAGAGCAAATGACGAGCCGCTTGGTTGAACACCATAGTATTCCCCCCAGCAATCACTTGCAGCAAGGCATGGGGAAAACTGGGTGGCCTGCTATACAAAGTTGATAATCCAACTGGACGCCCCTGCGCATCTAGTAAACAGGTACGGGAACAGTAGAGTGCTGGCTGCGATGCTGGAATCGACTTGAACCACTGGAGGGCGCGGCTCAGTTTGTCGGAATACCAAATATCATCCTGATCAGCATAGGCATAAAAGTCTGCTGTTATCGTGGGCTGGCAGGCTAAGCTCAAAAAATTAGCGGCGAAGCCTCTTTGAGGCCCCTGGCCAATAGAGAGTTTATGGGGACCCCAACTTTTTTGATAATGCTGCAGTAGCGATAGTGTATCATCCCTAGAGCCGTCATCAGAGGCATAAACGTGCCAGTCGGCATCCGTTTGCTGGGCAATGGACTCTAGTTGCTGACCGAGAAAGTTTTGGCCATTCAAGGTTGCTAGCAGTACCGCTACCTGCGCTTGCTCTGGGAGAGGTACTGCCACTGGGGTGATAACCCTAGGGTCAGTTGTGGTTGAACGCTGATCATGCTTCATGTTAGATGGTTACTATATTTAGGGATGCGACTGTGTTCATGAAAAAGTCAGTGCACAGTGTAACATAGCCGACAGTGGACTATTTTCATATTTTCATCCAGGGATTATCTCATCATGAAGACTAAACGACTGTTCGACATCACGATGACTACTATTAGCTTACTGGTGTGCCTACCCTGTTTGATCGTCATTGCTTTGATGATCCGCTGTTGCCTGGGTTCTCCCGTCCTGTTCCAACAAAGGCGTCTTGGTCTGCATGGAAAATTTTTTTTGATTTATAAATTTCGCTCTATGCTGGATAAGCGTAATACCCGAGGGGAGCTGCTGGCTGATTCTCAGCGTTTAACCTGGCTAGGGCGTTGGTTACGAGCAACCAGTTTAGACGAGTTACCACAGCTCTGGAATGTCTTGAAAGGGGAGATGAGTTTGGTAGGGCCTAGGCCATTGCTGTTGGAGGAGTTACCTGACTGCCCTAAAACCCAAGCGAAACGCCACGCAGTTCCTCCGGGGATCACCGGCTGGGCACAAATCAATGGCCGTAACGCTCTCTCTGTTCAAGAGAAGTTGGCGTTTGATCTCTGGTACGTTGAACACCAGTCACTCTGGCTTGATTGCAAAATTTTACTGCTCACCATCAAGCCGGTGCTGCTGCGTAAGAACATCTAAATCAGCACCGCTCTAAAGAGGTGCTACTCCCACCCACAACATCACCTCTACTGACCACTCCACTCTAATTTTCGCCACGCGACAACCGATTCAAACCGCCACCTTTAAACAAGAGACCGTGTGCTGTGCATTGCCCTGCAGCTGAGGGCGGGTGACGGCACACTCTGGACCGGCTATGGGACAGCGCGTACGAAATACACACCCTGATGGCGGGTGAATCGGCGACGGCAGGTCCCCTTCCAAGAGTTGGACTGTTTTATTCCGCTCTTTCCGGGGATCAGGTATCGGCACCGCTGCCATTAAGGCTTTAGTATAAGGATGTAGCGGATTATGGTAAATTTGCTCGTAGCTCCCATACTCTACGGGATGCCCTAGGTACATGACCAACACTTGATCAGAGATATGTTTGACCACTGCGAGATCATGAGCGATAAACAGCAGTGTCAAGCCACGCTCTCGTTGTAGCTCTTTTAACAGGTTGATCACTTGGGACTGAATGGAAACATCGAGGGCTGATACTGATTCATCACAAATCAGTAATTTTGGCTGCGAGATCAAGGCACGCGCAATGCCAATCCGTTGACACTGGCCTCCTGAAAACTCATGGGGGTAGCGATTAATCAGATTAGGCAATAAACCAACCCGATCCATGATCGCTCTCACTTGCGCCTGCCGATCGGCTTTGCTCATCGCTGAGTAGAGGCTCTGTAGGGGTTCAGCAATGATATCACCCGCCGTCATCCGCGGATCAAGCGAGGCCAACGGATCTTGGAACACCATCTGAATCTCTCGGCGCCTGCCCAGCCACTGTCTTGCCGTTAACTGGAGTAAATCCTCACCATTCCAATAAACTGCCCCGGCGGTCGCGGTGACTAAGCCGACGATAGCGCGGGCTAAAGTAGATTTACCACAGCCTGACTCGCCCACAATGCCTAACGTTTTATTCTGCGCCAAAGAAAAGCTGACACCATCGACCGCTTTAAGCTGTTGAAATTTCGGCTGCCAAAACCAAGTTCCCCGCTGTCTGATGTTAAAATAGACCTTTAAATCGACCACCTCAAGGAGCGGTTTCAGCTGTTGATTGCTTTGATCGTGATTCATCGTCAATACTCTTTGGCATGATAACAGGCGCATACCCCACCTTCACCCACAGGGCGCAAGGGGGGGGTGACTTGACAGCGCACTTCGGCCAACGGGCAGCGCGGTTGAAAAGGACAGCCTGTCGGCAGCCGCAGTAAGTTAGGAGGATCCCCGGGAATCGTTGCCAACACTTGATTATCCACATCAAGACGGGGCACAGCGTTTAACAAGCCAATCGTATAGGGATGGGTGGGACGATAGAAAATAGACTCGGCGCTGCCACTCTCCATGGTACTGCCCGCATACATCACCAGCACGTTATCACAGCTACCAGCCACGACCCCTAGATCATGGGTGATCAAAATAATGGCCGTATTAAAAGCCTGTTTCAACTCATTTAATAAGCTCATAATCTGTGCTTGAATGGTCACATCCAAAGCGGTCGTCGGCTCATCCGCTAATAACAGGCGTGGGCGACATAGCAGCGCCATCGCAATCATCACCCGTTGACGCATGCCGCCAGAAAATTCATGTGGGTACATGGTCATGCGCTGGCGTGCCTCAGGGATTTTAACCGCTTCTAACATCCAGACCGACTCCTCAAAGGCTTTGGCGTGACTGAACCCTTTATGGTGGATTAAGGTCTCCATCAACTGTTTACCAATCGTGATGTAAGGATTCAGCGAGGTCATCGGATCTTGAAAAATCATGGCAATCTGTGTCGCCCGAATTCGGTTACGTTCTTCAGTGGATAGATGAAGAATCTCCTGCCCGGCAAATTGAATCGAGCCCTTCACGTGACTATTATTGGCCAAGAGTCCCATCAGCGCAAAAGCCGTTTGCGATTTACCAGCGCCAGTTTCCCCGACAATGCCGAGCGTTTCACCAGCAGCCACGGTGAAGCTCAGATCATTCACCGCCGCGACGGTACCCTCGGGGGTCGTAAAAGTAATCTGTAATCCATTGACCGCTAATAACGTCATTCAAACTCTCCCTGAACTGTCTTTGGGATCGAGGGCGTCGCGTAAGCCATCACCAATAAAGTTGCAACAGAACAGCGTGACCATTAAAAATAGGCCAGGGATAATCAGTAGCCAACGGTAATACTCCAGATATTTGGGTCCCTCTTGCAACAACCCGCCCCAGCTGGCCATCGGCTCCTGGACGCCTAACCCCAGGAAACCTAGAAAGGATTCAAATAAAATCATCGCTGGGACTAGTAATGAGGCATAGACCACTACCAGCCCTAATACATTGGGCACAATATGCCGCCACAAGATTGCGCAGGTTGAGGCGCCACAAGTGCGGGCAGCCTCAATAAACTCTTTTTGCTTTAAACTAAGCGTCTGTGCCCGAACAATCCGCGCGACATTGAGCCAAGAGACCATGCCAATCGCTACAAAAATTAAGAACAGGTTGCGACCAAATAGGGTCACCAGTAAGATCACAAAAAAAGTAAACGGGAAGGCGTCTAAAATTTCTACCCACCGCATCATTAAGGCATCAACCGTGCCTCCTAAATAGCCGGCGGTGGCCCCATAGAGCGTTCCTACCAACACCGCAATCAAGGCACTGGAGAGTCCTACCATTAGGGAGATACGACCGCCAGTAGCCGTCCGTACCATGAGATCTCGCCCTAAAAAATCGGTACCAAAATAGTGTCGATTAGCGATATTAGGGGGGGTTAACATAGCACCCCAATCAGGTGCTTCATAAGTGAAGGGAGAGCAGATCGGCGCCAGGATTAAAAACACCACAATCAATAACAAAACAGTTAAACTCACCACCGCTGCACGATTGGCGATAAAGCGCTGCAAGGCGTGCTGCCATAAACTACGACCTTTAATATCCAGCAGATGACTCGCTGGATCGACTGTTTTACTCAACTTTCGTAGGCTCATCTTCCCTCCTCGAATGCCTTAATAACGAATTTTGGGATCGATCAGCGCATATAAAATGTCGACGACCGCCGTAAAAAAAATGGTTAAGGCTCCGATAATAATCGTTAAACTGAGTACCATGGCATAGTCACGGTTGAGCGATCCATTCACCAGCAGCTGGCCAATCCCGGGTAACCCAAAAATGGTTTCAACCACGACAGAGCCGGTAATAATACCAACAAATGCTGGACCCAGGTACGCCATGACCGGCAGCAGCGCTGGCTTTAAAGCGTGGTGACAAACAATATAATAGAGGGGAAGCCCTTTGGCCTTGGCGGTACGGATAAAGTTTGTATGGAGCACTTCGAGCATGGAGCTCCGGGTAATCCGGGCAATACTGGCAATATAGCCAATAGCCAGTGAAACCACTGGCAACAACATATAGTTCCAGGGGCCACCGTTCCAGCCCCCCGCTGGGAGCCAGCGTAGCCACACCGCAAAAATCATGATCAGCAGCTGTGCTTTAATGAAGCTAGGGATGACGACGCCAACCATGGCAAAGATCATCAGCGCATGGTCTAGCCAGCTGTTTTGCTTCAGGGCGGCCATCACGCCAATGCTCACCCCTAATACTACGGCAATGATAAAGGCGTAGATCCCAATTTTAATCGACACCGGAAAGGCCTGTTCAACCAGATCATTGACTGAAAAATCCCTATATTTGAAGGAGGGCCCCAAATCACCATGCAGTAAGTTATTCATATAACGAAAGTATTGCTGATATAGGGGGGCATCTAACCCATATTTGGCTTCAATATTGGCCAGTACCTGGGGCGGTAAATTGCGATCACTACTAAAGGGATTGCCGGGTGCCAGCCGCATCATAAAAAATGAGAGGGTGATCAAAATCAGCAGTGTGGGAATGGCCTGTAAAAAGCGCCTAATCGTAAAATTTAACATCAATGCCTACCTTACTGGGTCGATCCAGCTTCCTACTTGAGAGACCAGTCACCGTGCCCATGCACTGTTTGATTGGGGGCTTCATCTCTGAGATAAGGCTAGGGGGTTAGGGGCCATCGCTCAGTGTGCTTTTTTAAAGCTTATCGGATGGTTTATCCTCCGGCTAACGACTATTTAACCCTTTTTTATACACCCCTACTGTATTCCAGCCTCGCCTAAAGCGCAACACTCTCTATAGCCGATAAAACCACCGGCAGTGATCAATGAGTAGGCTGTAAGCAATCACACCACCCGAGCGCCGAGAAAGTACACTAGGCGCCCCCCTGCTTATCAAAAATAGAAGGGGGGAATTAACAGCTTGGCTCACCACTGAAAACAGATGATCAGGCTCAGCTAGATGACGCGCTACTCATGGCCCTACTCTCTTCATCCATCATTAATGCTTTGTAATGTAGAGATCTTTCGTATGAATAACCTTCATGGGATTTTGCGTGCTATAGCCCTGAACATAGGGTTTAATCAGGCGAGCATCCACATAATGGTAAATGGGAACAATGGGCATATCGATCGCTAGCTGGGCTTCCGCCTTTTGGTAACAGGCCTGACGCTGGGGCTCGTTGGAAGCCACCAATGCTTGCTTGACCCAGTTGATAAACTGGGCATTATCATAGCCGGAATAATTGGTACTACTCCCGGGTAACAAGATATTCAGGAAAGCAGAAGCTTCATTATAATCTGCTACCCAACCAGCCCGGGACATCTGATAATGACCTGATCGTTGGTTCTCTAAATAACTCTTCCATTCTTGACTATCTAGAGTCACCTCAGCACCGAGTGCCTGTTTCCAGAATAGGCTGGCAGCAACCGCCAACTGTTGATGCAGTTCTGAGGCGTTATAGAGTATGCTGAACTTTAAAGGATTTTTACTGTTGTAACCAGCCTCTTGCAGCAAATTTTTGGCGGCTTGGATCCGTTTTTTTTGCGACCAAGTGTCCCATTCTGGCCGCTTGAGCGCTCCCCCCCCAATAGCTGGTGGGGTAAAACTGTAAGCAGCCGTATCCCATTGCCCTTTTACTTTTTCCACTAAAGCAGTTTTATCTAAAGCCAAGGCAACTGCTTGACGAACCTTAATATTATTAAAAGGAGGTTCCCGAGTGTTTAATGCGTAATAGTAGGTCGAGAGAGCGGGGTTTTTATGTAATTCTTTTGGGCACTCTTGCTTGAGCTGTTGAAACGTTGCTGATGGAACCGTACCATATATGATGTCCAGTTCACCAGAACGATAACGCGCAATCTCCTGATGGTCTACAATGGGCAGGTACTTGACTTGGTTAATGACTGTTCGGCTATTGTCCCAGTACTGTGTATTGCGGATCAGGGTAATCTGCTCATTCACCACCCACTCCTGCATTTTATAAGCGCCATTACCGACCTGATTTCCAGGTTGGGTCCATTGATCCCCATATTTTTCAATGCTTGCTCGATGGACCGGTTTCACTGCCGTATGTGCCAGCATCTTAATAAAATAGGAGAGCGGTTGCGATAAAGTAATCTGTAGCGTCTGGGCATCCAGTGCCTGAATGCCTAAAGTCTCCACTGGCTGACGACCAGCCAGCACTTCCTTACTGTTCTGCAGTTGTACATCGTTTAAATAACTACTATAGGGAGAAGCGGTGTTTGGATCGGCTAAACGCCGCCAGCTGTAGACAAAATCCTGCGCTGTCACTGGATCACCATTAGACCATTTAGCCTCGGGGCGTAATGAAAAGATCCAAGTTTTCTGATCACTGCTCTGCCAACTTTTAGCAACCCCAGGGACAATTTCCCCTTGAGGTCCGAAATTGACGAGACCCTCCCAGAGCTCATGAATAATATTGGAATCTGGATGCCCAGTTGCTTTATGGGGATCTAAAGATTCAACCTCTGAACCATTGCCACGCACTAGCTCCTGTTTAGGAGAGAGTTGAACGCCAGGGGGTACTACGGCAGCACTAGACAAAGCAGGGGCGATGAGATAGATAATGGCCACAGTCCAGTTTGTCCATTGTAATAGGCCTCTAATCATAGTCACAATCCCCGTTGTATTGATGCATTCAATTCGCTATTACGTTAATCTTTCCAAGCGTAACAGAATAGTGCAGTCAGATCAAAAACAAGTGAGCGTGTGCTTTAATAACAAACAGATGATTGACTTTATTTTAACCATAATCAGATAAAATGAGTAAGAATACTTACACCTTGGCAGCATTACTCTACTATTTTATCAGAGAGCACTGAATCGGTAGCCGTCCCCTGCCAACGTGATTGAATATGATCGACGACTGGCTGTTTTTGTGGATCCAAGAGATTCAGTGAACTGAACAACATACTGCCCTGTATCCCCACTGTTTTTTCATTAAAATCTAAAAGCTTATCGTAGGGTTTATCCACTGGATAACAACCCTTAAACCCTCTTTTATACTATACCTACTGTGTTCCAGCCCCCCCTAAAGCGCAATACTCTCTACCGCCGATAAAACCGCCGGCAGTGATCAATGAATAGGCTGAAGGCAATCACACAACCGGAGAGCCCGGAAAGCGCAGTAGGCATCCCCCTGTTGATCAGACATAGGGGGGCTAACCACTGAACACAGTTGAACCGATGATCAGGCTCCAACCAGATGACACTCTGCTCAGGGCCCTACGCTGTTCATCCCTTAATGCTGTGTAATGTAGAGATCTTTCGTATGGATAATCTTCGTGGGATTTTGCGTGCTATAGCCCTGAACATAGGGTTTAATCAGGCGAGCATCGACGAAATGATACACTGGAATGGTTGGCATATCCGTTGCTAACTGGGCTTCCGCTTTTTGGTAATAGACCTGACGCTGGGTCTCGTTAGAGGTTCCCAAAGCTTGCTTGCCCCAGTTGACAAACTGGGGACTATCGTAGCCAGAATAATTGGTACTACTACCTGGTAACAAGATATTCAGGAAAGCAGAGGCTTCATTATAATCCGCCACCCACATAGCCCGGGCCATCTGGAAATTACCTAAGCGTCGGTTCTCTAAGTAACTTTTCCACTCTTGACTCTCCAAAGTTATCTCAGCGCCGAGGGCCACTTTCCAGAACGTACTAGCGGCAATGGCCAGCCGTTGATGCGATTCTACAGAGTCATGTAATATACTGAATTTTAAAGGATTTTTACTGTTATAACCAGCCTCTTGCAGCAATGCTTTTGCGGCTTTAATCCGTTTTTTTTGCGTCCAGGTGGCCCATTCTGGCCTACTGACAGGAGCTCCATCGATAGCTGGTGGAGTAAAACAGTCAGCAACAGTGTCCCATTGCCCTTTTACTTTTTCCACCAAGGCTCTTTTATCTAAAGCCAAGGCGACCGCTTGACGGACTTTAACATTATTAAAGGGTGGTTGCCGACAGTTCAATTGATAATGATAGGTCCCAACACTAGGGATTTTATGTAACTCTTTTTTATACTCTTGCTTGAGCTGTTGAAACGTTGCTGATGGGACCGTGTCGTAGATCATATCCAATTCACTGGAACGATAACGGGCAATCTCCTGATGGTCTTGAATGGGTAGGTACTTGACTTGGTTAATGACGGTTCGGCTGTCATCCCAGTACTGTGTATTGCGGATGAGTGTAATACGCTCGTTCACCACCCACTCCTGCATCCTATAAGCGCCATTACCGACCTGATTTCCAGGCTGGGTCCATTGATCCCCATATTTTTCAATGCTTGCTCGATGAAGGGGTTTCAGCGACGTATGTGCTAGCATCTTAATCAAATAGGAGAGCGGTTGTGATAAAGTAATTTTTAGAGTCTGGGCATCCAGTGCCTGAATCCCTAAAGTCTCCACTGGCTGACGACCGTTTAGGACTTCAGTACTGTTCTGCAATTGTATATCGTCTAAATAACTACTGTAGGGAGAAGCCGTGTTTGGATCGGCTAAACGCTGCCAGCTGTAGACAAAATCCTCTGCTGTCACTGGATCACCATTCGACCATTTGGCCTCGGGGCGTAATGAAAAGATCCAAGTTTTCTGATCACTGCTCTGCCAAGATTGAGCCACCCCCGGGACAATCTCCCCTTTGGGTCCAAAATTGACTAGACCTTCCAAGATCTCGTGAATAATATTGGTTTCTGTAAGCCCGGTGGTTTTATGCGGATCTAAGGATTCCACTTCTGAGCGATTACCACGCACTAGCTCCTGTAGCGGAGATAATTGAACGCCAGGGGGTACTACGGCAGCACTAGACAAAGCAGGGGCGATGAGATAAATCATGGCCACAGTCCAGTTTGTCCATTTTAATAGGACTTTAATCATAGTCATAATCCCCGTTGTATTGATGCATTTAATTCGCTATTCCATTAACCTTTCCAAGCGTAACAGAATAGTGCAGTCAGATCAAAAACAAGTGAGAGTGTTCTTTAATAACAAACAGATGATTGACTTTATTTTAACGATAATCAGATAAAATGAGTAAGAATACTGACACCTTGGCAGCATTACTCTACTATTTTATCAGAGAGCACTGAATCGGTAGCCGTCCCCTGCCAACGTGATTGAATATGATCGACGACTGGCTGTTTTTGTGGATCCAAGAGATTCAGTGAACTGAACAACACACTGCCCTGTATCCCCACTGTTTTTTCATTAAAATCCAACTGTCTTTTTATTTCTGGGACGCCATCAGCTATAGACCACGCTGGGTCACCGATCGATTTTCCTGCCCCTGGATAGTGAAATACTTGTCCCACTCTATAGAGCCCTACCCCGATATAGAGCTGTGTTTTAGTATACTTAACCAGATCAGCCCACCAGGTGGCAACCACCTCATAGGGTGCTAGTTCTGAGGCATGCGCCCAGTAAATCTGCGGCACAATATAATCAATCAAGGCTTCCTGCACCCACTGCCGAGTGTCGGCATAATGGGTATCATAATGAGCTAAGGCATTAGTATTAGAGCCGTTAGGATCATCTTTTTTATTGCGCCAGACTCCGGAGGGACTAATACCAAACTGTATCTGTGGCTTGATCGCTTTTATTTTTTTTGATACTGCTTTAATCAAGGTATAAGTATTGTGCCGTCTCCAATCAGCTTTATGAGCAAAACCCGCCCCATAACGGCTAAAGGTCTGATCATCTGCTAAGGTTGAATCGTGTGATTCGTAATAAAAATAGTCATCAAACTGAATGCCATCAACCTGGTATCGATTGACTATTTCTTCAATAATCTGTTCAATCCAGGCACGTACTTCAGGAAGACCAGGATCCAGCACATAACGATGGAAGGCAGTTCTGATCCATTCGGGATGCTGGTTATAAAGACTGCGTGGGCAGTCCAGCAACGCCTGAATGCTCTCCTGTTCAAGGTTCATGGAGACGCGATAGGGATTCAGCCAGGCGTGCAGCTGTAGTCCTCTGGCATGTGCCTCCTCAATGGCATAAGCCAGCGGATCAAAACCCGGGTCTTCTCCTAACGATCCCGTTAGGTAGGGGGACCAAGGCAATAGGGCCGAGTGATACAGGGCATCTGCACAGGGCTTCACCTGGAAAACGACGGTGTTCATCCCCAGCGCTACGACTTTATCCAGTATTGTCCGTAATTCGGTTTGCTGCAGTTCAATCCGTTCGGCACGCTCTTTGAGCGCTAAAGAGGCTTTAGAGGGCCAGTCCATGTTCTGGACAGTGGCTATCCAAGTTGCGCGTAACTGCCGATCCTGCCAGTGACTAGGTTTAATAGGACTCCCTGCTACACCGCTCTTCTGCTGAGAAGGTGCGGTCGTAGCCGTGGTAGCCTGCTGACTGCTGGTGGGCGGCGCTAGCGGGGCATGATGCTGCATCGCTTGTACAGACGCATTGATCGCTGAGTTCCAGAGCATGACATTGAGGAGGATTGCTGTGAATGGTTTCCCCGGTTTAAAGCGCTCCAGTGCCCCCATTTTAGGGCTGCTGCGCCCGAGCGCTGTGAATGCCCTTCAACAGGGATTTAATCATTTTAGTGGGGGCAACCACCACTTCATTCGATCGCCCCCGATGTGGGGAACCACTAAAATCGGTGACCAAACCGCCCGCTTCACTCACCAATAAGGCGCCTGCGGCCAGTGCCGCAGGCGCTACGCCACGCCCGAAAAAACCATCCAGTCGGCCAGCGGCCACGTAGGCAAAATCCAGGAGCGTACACCCACTACAGCGGATGGCAGCCCCTTGTCCTAGCAAGGCCCCTAACAGGATGGTGGCGGGTTCCAGTGAGTGCTGAGGATTGGAAGTGAGTCGGGTCGCCAGCACACTCTCTGAGAGCGATTGAGACTGCGACTCCAGTCGCAAGCGATAACCATTGATTTGAGCCCCTGAGCCGCGCACCGCGGTAAACAGCTCATTACGCAAAGCGTCATAGATCACCGCTACCTCAGTAGCCGCTTTAATAGATACCGTGATGGAGAGCGCACAATGTGGCCAACGCTTGCTAAAATTGCGCTTCCCTGCCAGCGGTTCAATCAACCACTGAACCTCACCCTCACCGCTAATCGGCTCGCCCAGAGTACTCACAATAGCGTGATGTGGATAAGAGCGCTGGATCACAGCTATCATGACTTGAGCTATTGCTTGACTGACGGGCAAGCTATCCCCCGGAAAACCAGGGAAATGGCTATTAGGCTGTGTTCGCTGCTCATAAGCTTGGACCATGCATTGACCCGCTTTACGCACGGCACGTACGGCAATATTCAGCATTGGATGCATTCTAGGACCTACTACAGCGATTAAAGAACCTTGAGTGGCGCCGATTCTAGCAGAGGGCGCGCTAAAAACCTAACTGCGCGAACGCCTGTCGGCTAATGAGGCGTCCTGCTGATCTGATCCATTAACGCCTGCTGGATTTCCCGTAAGGCGGCCGCTGGATCAACCGCTTGGGTAATGGGACGACCTATCACCAGATAATCAGCACCAGCAGCGATGGCTGGCCCTGGGGCCATGAGCCGCTGTTGATCATGTGCGGCAGTGCCTGCTGGTCGGATCCCTGGGGTGACTAAAGTAAAGGAATTGCCACATAGTGACCTCAGCTGGCGAGCCTCCTGGGCTGAACAGACGACACCCTCCAGACCGCAGTGTTGAGCAAGCACCGCCAGCCGTTCAACCTGTTGTGAAGCTGGTCCAGTGATCCCGAGCAGTGGCAAATCATCCTCGTGTAAGCTGGTTAGCAGGGTCACACCCACCAGTTGTGGCGCTTTAGCCTTAAAGCTGTTCAGTGCCGTGACAGCCGCTTCTAACATTTTGGGACCACCACTCGCATGTAGGCTGATCATCCATACCCCTAAATCAGCTGCTGCAGTGACCGCCTGGGCAACGGTCTGTGGGATATCATGAAATTTTAGATCAAGAAAAACGTCGAATCCCCGTGTCTGCAGTTGCTGTACTAAAGAGGGCCCGTACCGGGTAAATAGCGCCTTGCCCACTTTTAAACGGCACGCTTGTGGATTGAGATCCTCCACTAATCGGAATAGTGCTCCGGCCTCTGCTAACTCTAAAGCAACAATAATGCATTGATTGAGCATACGCGCTTCCAGCTCCTTAATGGCTCATGTTCATGGTTTAAGGCACTCAACAGCCCGGCTGTAAAAAGAAACGGCACCCGCAGGTGCCGTGTTGACTCATACTGTCACGCATAGCTATTAACGCGATCACGTAACTCTCTGCCTGGCTTAAAATGCGGTACGCACTTAGCGTTTAATGCCACTTTCTCCCCAGTCTTGGGATTTCGACCCATGCGTGGTGCGCGGTAGTGCAAGGAAATACTGCCAAAACCACGTATTTCAATACGCTCTCCGCTAGCTAAAGTGCTGACCATATGCTCTAACAGCTCTTTAACAGCCTCTTCAACCACCTTTCCGCGTAGATGCGCTTGTTGATCAACAAGCCGCTCAATTAATTCAGATTTAGTCACGCACGCCCCTAGTATTAACAGCAGGCCCAAACAGACCCAGGAGGTCATCAATGCTCCCGGTTACTTACCTTTCGCAGCCCGGAACGCTTCTGACATGGCATTAGAGAACACCGCTTTACTGGCCGGTTTTTCCTCTCCACTCGACTCTACCGAACTGTTTTTACCTTCAAGTTCATCCTTGGCACGCAGCGTGACATTCACCACACGATTTTTACGATCGACAGAGACATATTGGCTCTTCAGATCACTCCCTATCGTATAAGGCTCTGTGCCTCTGTCTACAGTAAACCCAGCGATATTACTCCCCTCAACGGCATCCAGCAGGCTCACCTCAACCGTGGAAAGACGACCGATAACACCCTCTGCTAAATTGAGCGTAACGCTCTTGGCATCAATGGCTGTTATCTTTCCGCTCATCCACTCCCCTTTCTTAATCGTTGCAAGATAGTGGTTGAAAGGATCATCTTCCAGCTGCTTAATACCCAAAGAGATCCGCTCACGCTCTACATCAACCTGCAGTAACACAGCGTCAATCTCATCGCCTTTCTTATACTGGGCGACCGCCTCTTCTCCAGAGAGATCCCAAGAGATGTCTGACAGGTGGACCAGTCCATCGATATTGCCTGGCAAGCCAATAAAAATACCGAAATCGGTAATCGACTTGATTTTACCGCGGAGTCGATCGTTTTTATGGTAGGTTTCGCTGAAATGCTCCCAGGGATTACCTTTGCACTGCTTTAACCCTAGGGAGATGCGCCGACGCTCTTCATCAATATCTAAAACCATCACTTCAACAGTGGTACCTACACTGACGATTTTAGCAGGATGAATATTTTTGTTAGTCCAGTCCATTTCAGAGACATGTACCAAACCTTCTACACCCTCTTCAATTTCAACGAAACAGCCATAATCGGTTAGATTGGTGACACGTCCCATCAACTTGGTGTTGATCGGGCAACGTTTGGCAATCGCCACCCACGGATCTTCGCCTAACTGCTTTAAGCCTAGCGACACTCGGTTGCGTTCGCGGTCAAACTTTAAGATTTTAACCCGGATCTCTTCACCGACACTGACACACTCGTGTGGCTCTTTTACTCGCTTCCAAGCCATATCGGTAATGTGTAACAGACCATCTACACCGCCTAAATCAACAAAAGCACCATAATCGGTGAGGTTTTTAACAACGCCTTTGATTATTGTCCCCTCTTGCAAACTATCCAGCAGCTGGCTACGCTCCACACTGTTTTCTGACTCTATAACCGCGCGACGAGAGACGACGACGTTATTACGTTTTTGGTCAAACTTGATGACTTTGAACTCCAGCTCTTTACCTTCCAGGTGACTGGTGTCGCGGACTGGTCTGGCCTCAACCAAGGATCCTGGCAGGAAAGCACGGATACCATTCAGTTCGACAGTAAAGCCGCCTTTAACTTTACCGCTGATCAAACCAGTGATCACGGTCGATTTTTCATAAGCTTCTGCCAGTGATAACCAGGCTTCATGGCGTTTGGCCTTTTCACGGGATAGCTGCGTTTCCCCGAAACCATCCTCGATAGCCTCTAACACCACATCCACTTCATCACCAACGCTGACTTCTAACTCACCGTGGCTATCTCTAAACTGCTCAATGGGAATAACTGATTCAGACTTAAGCCGGGCATCGACGACGACGATTCCCTTACCAATAGCGGTCACCAAGCCACGAACTACAGAACCTGGACGTGTTTTAAGGTCTTTTAACGAGTCTTCAAATAGTGTTGCAAAAGAGGTTGGCATAATCATTAATCTATGAAATTTTCATGGGAATCCACCTGTTGTTCCCTAACAGATGGGGCTGTACTGACGACCTACACGACACTCCTTGTAGTAGGCCAGTTAATCAGGGGCAGTATACGCCAACCCCTTGCTGATTACTCTACACTCTACGTAATTAAGGGCCAATTGAATCACCTGCTCAATCGGTAAATCGGTCGAATCCAGCAGTAGAGCGCCCTCTGCGGCTGCCAAAGCAGCAACAAGTCGCTGAGTGTCCCGCTGATCACGCTCGCTCATCTCCCCTAAAAGGGGCTCGAATTTAACATTAACACTCCTGCTTTGCAACTGGCGTAACCGCCGACTAGCCCGCTCTTCTAGGCTAGCATACAAGTAAATTTTGGCCCGTGCTTCGGGAAATATCACCGTACCCATATCACGCCCATCAGCGATTAACCCAGGCGGCTGACAAAAGGCTCGCTGCCGCTGGTGCAGTGCCTTCCGTATTGGCGATAAGCATGCAATTTTCGAAGCGGTTGACCCCACTGCTTCGGTGGCCAATTGCTGGCTGACATCTTGACCCTCAAAGATAATCTGCAGGCCCAAAACCGTCATAACAAACCGCACCTCTAGCTGGGTTGCTAAACTAACTAGAGGTGCCAACTGGGTGAGATCCAGCGATCGGCGCAGAGCCTCCCAAGCTAACAAACGATAGAGCGCCCCGGAGTCGAGCAAATGCCATCCTAGCCGTTGGGCTAACGCACGACAGAGTGTTCCTTTCCCCGCACCACTGGGACCATCGACCGTGACTACTGGAGGCGTGGTTATCATGCCCTTTACCCTCTTTTTTCTTTATCCTATTGATAGTCGTGCAGAACGTACTACAGCCGGTACAACACCCCTCGGCACCGTGAGGCGTTCGAATTCAGCAAAATAGTTGGGGAAACTTTTAGAGACACACTGCGGATCAGAGAGTGTTACCGACACCTTCGCTAAGGTCACTAAAGAGAAACACATGGCCATCCGGTGATCATTAAAAGTGTTAATCATAGCCGCTTTTAATTTAGCTGGCGGCTGAATATGGATAAAATCAACCCCTATTTCAACCGTTGCACCCACCTGACGTAACCCAGCTGCCATTGCCGACAACCGATCGCTCTCTTTGAATCGCCAGTGATAAATATTACGAATAGTCGTAGGACCCTTAGCAAACAAGGCTACAATAGCCAAAGTCATGGCGCTATCAGGCTGATTGTTCATCTCGATCTCAATCCCAGATAATCGCCCTCGCCGACACTCCAGATAGTCCTCACCCCAGCCAATCTCTGCGCCCATACGTTGAAGAATATCAGCAAATACCTTTTCTCCCTGTAGGCTATCACGGCCAATTCCTTGAACTCGGATAGGCCCTCCTTGAATGGCGGCCGCTGCCAAAAAATAGCTGGCAGTCGCTGCATCGCCTTCGATCTGAAAGTGTGGGGGAGCGCAGTACTGCTGAGACCCAGGGGTATAGAATAGCCGGTAGTCCTGGTGTTGGACGACCACCCCAAAGCAGCGCATCACCTGGAGTGTCATCTGAATGTAAGATTCGGAGATCAGAGATCCCACAACTTCAATAGTCGAAGGCTGTTCCGCCAACGGGGTGGCCATCAAGAGTGCGCTTAAAAACTGGCTAGAGATCTGACCACTCACCTGTAGGGTCCCCCCCTGAAAACCGCCCCGCAGCCGTAAGGGGGGGTAACCTGGATCACCCAAGTAGTCAATTTGAGCCCCACCTTGGCACAAGGCATCGACTAAAGGTGCAATCGGACGTTGCTGCATTCGGCTCTCACCGGTCACGACCCAGTCCACAGCTGCCTCGCCAACGCCTCCTAAGGATAACAGTGCCGTCAAGGGTCGCAGCACGCTCCCGGCATTGCCTAAAAAGAGCGTTTCCCCGGTGCGCTCGTTCGGAAAGCGGCCAGCACAGCCTACCACCTCACAGACTCTAGTGGCTTCAGTATAGTGATAACGCACCCCTAGTGACTGTAAAGCGCGCAGCAAGTGGCCGACATCATCACCCTGAGGGAGGTTAGTGAGTCGCGTGGACCCTTGCGCTAAAGCAGCCAACAGTAGCGCCCGGTTTGCTAGGCTCTTAGAGCCTGGTAGGGTGATCACGCCACCACAGTGTGCACGGGGCTCTAATCTCAAAGGATCACGCATAGCCTACTCTACTGCGAGCGGTTTAAGTGTCAACAGAAGAAGCTGCTGCACTGAAACCGGCTGCCCTGATCTTGCGACCAAAGCCTTAGAGTTCACTGATCAGCGTCTCCTCCCCATCCTCTTCGGCAATACGCTGCAATGCTGCCACTTGCTCACCAGGGCTGGTACGAATCAAGGTCACCCCTTGGGTATTCCGTCCAATACTATTGACTTCAGAAACCCTCAGGCGCACCAAAGTCCCGGCATCGGTAATCAGCATGATTTGATCCGTCGCCTCGACCTGCACAGCACCAATGACTGGACCATTCCGTTGCGTCACTTTAATGGAGAATACTCCCTGGGTCGCACGCGACTTGATCGGATAGTCCGCTAAAGGGGTCCGTTTGCCAAAGCCGTTGACGGTGACCGTTAAAATCTGACCCTCATGACGCGGAATAATCAAGGAGACGACGCGATCTTGGTCTCCGAGGCGCATTCCCCGTACACCGGTCGCTCCGCGTCCCATATCGCGCACCTGATCTTCAGGGAAATAGACCACTTTCCCTTGAGCGGAGAAGAGCATGATTGAATCCCCGCCTTCGGTCATATCCACCCCAATTAACTCATCCCCCTCATTGAGATTAAGCGCAATGAGACCGGTACTCCGCGGCCGGCTAAAAACGCTCAGCGCCGTTTTTTTAACGGTACCCTGTGCCGTTGCCATGAAGATAAAGCGATCAGCGGGATAGTCCCGTACCGGCAAGATGGCGGTGATCCGCTCTGGCGCCTCTAAGGGCAATAAATTGACAATGGGCTTACCACGCGCACCTCGACTAGCTTGGGGCAGTTGGTAAACCTTTAACCAGTAGAGGCGCCCACGGCTGGAGAAACAAAGTAGGGTATCGTGGGTATTGGCGACCAATAATTGCTCAATAAAATCATCCGATTTGATCGAGGTCGCTGATCGTCCTTTCCCCCCTCGATGTTGGGCTTCATAATCTGATAACAGCTGATATTTCACATAACCGCAATGGGAGAGTGTGACCACTACCTCTTCCGGTGTAATAAGATCACTGATCTGTAAATCAGAGTAGCTCCCCATGATCTCCGTACGACGAGGATCTTGATAGCGTTCTTTGATAGCGATCAACTCTTCGCGTAGGGTGCCATCAATATTGTCTAAGATCCCGAGTAACACGGCCACCTGGATCAGCAGTTCCCGATACTCATTCAGCAATTTTTCATGCTCTAATCCGGTCAGCTTATGCAACCGCATATCCAAAATAGCCTGGGCCTGCTGAGGGGTGAGACAGTACAATCCCCCCTGGATCCCGGCGTGATCCGCAGCCCATCCCGCTCGTACCACCTGACTATCCACAGCCGCCCAATGGCTTTGTAAGTCTCCCAAAGCCCAATGCTGTTCAAGCAAGCGGGCTTTGGCCTCTACTGCATTGGGAGCTTGGCGAATCAACTGGATCATCACATCAATATTGGTCAGCGCCACCGCCAACCCCTCTAAAATATGTGCCCGTTCGCGAGCCTTACGCAGCTCGTACAGCGTGCGCCGGCTAATAATCTCGCGACGGTGGCTGAGGAAAGCCTGCAGGATCTCTTTGAGTGTTAATAGCTTAGGCTGCCCCTGATGCAGAGCCACCATATTGATACCAAAGGAGGTTTGCAGGGCAGTTTGGGTATACAGATTATTGAGCACAATATCTGCTACCGCGTCGCGTTTGATCTCGATCACTACGCGCATCCCATCGCGATCGGACTCATCGCGTAGCGCACTAATCCCCTCTATTTTTTTCTCTTTGACCAACTCCGCCATTTTTTCAATTAAACGAGCCTTGTTCACCTGATAGGGTAGTTCATTGATAATAATGGTTTCACGCTGCTGTTTATCACGCTCAATCACCGAACGTGCCCGCAGTATCACGCGGCCGCGACCGGTACGATAAGCCTCTTCAATCCCTTGACGGCCATTGATGATCGCCGCTGTGGGGAAATCAGGACCAGGAATAACCGCCATCAATGCTTCAACACTGATCGTGGGATTATCTAGGTAGGCTAAGCAGCCATCGATAACTTCAGCCAAATTATGGGGTGGAATATTCGTGGCCATTCCCACAGCAATGCCGGAGGAGCCATTGATTAATAGATTAGGAACCTTAGCGGGGAGAACCTCAGGGATCTGCTCGGTGCCATCATAATTAGGAACAAAATCAACGGTCTCTTGCTCTAACTCCGCCAAGAGATCATGGGTAATGCGTGCCATACGGACTTCGGTATAACGCATGGCGGCTGGGCTATCACCATCGATAGAACCAAAATTACCCTGGCCATCGACTAAGGGATAGCGTAATGAGAAGGGTTGTGCCATTCGTACAATGGCGTCATACGCCGGCACATCTCCGTGGGGATGATACTTACCGATAATATCCCCAACCACCCGCGCCGATTTTTTATAGGGCTTGTTCCAGTCATTATTCAGTACATGCATCGCGAAAAGCGCCCGGCGATGTACCGGTTTGAGGCCATCACGGACATCGGGTAAAGCACGCCCGATAATCACCGACATCGCATAATCTAAGTAGGAAGATTTTAACTCTTTTTCGATATCAACCCGGATGATCTCTTTGGCAAGCTCGCTCATTGCGTCGGGGTTCCTCTATTTTATCGGTCCTGGAGAGCTTAGTTAACCGCCAACTATACCATAGTCAACCTGTTTACTGCTAATCACCACAGTACAAAGTTGCGCTATAATCAGAAGACGTCGCAGTCCAAGAGCTCAGACTGAGCTGTAACCTTGGGTGAGATAACCTCTAAAGAGTGAGTGCCCATGCCTACCACTGTGAACCTAGACACCACAGAAATTGCCCATTTTGATAGCTTAGCCTCCCGCTGGTGGGATCCAGAAGGTGAGCTACAGCTGCTGCATGCCATGAACCCGCTGCGGCTAGACTATATCTTGCAGCAAACGGGTGGAGTATTCGAGCAGCGACTACTTGATGTCGGTTGTGGCGGCGGCATCCTGGCCGAGAGCCTGGCCTATGAAGGGGCAGAGGTCACTGGTCTGGATATGAGCACCGAACTACTGCAGATCGCACGTCAGCACGCCGCCGCACAAGCATTAACTATCGACTACCAGCACCTTACCGTAGAAGCACACGCAGAGACCCATGCTAACCATTACGATGTGGTCACCTGTATGGAGTTGTTGGAGCACGTGCCTGATCCCGCCGCGGTGGTGTACGCCTGTAGCCGCCTGGTCAAGCCTCAAGGCTATGTCTTCTTTTCGACGATTCACCGCACGATGAAAGCCTGGCTACTAGCCATTATCGCGGCCGAGTCTCTCTGCCGTAAAGTCCCTCAAGGGACCCATCGGATCGAGCAGTTGATCCGTCCGAGTGAACTGTGCAACTGGTTACAAGTGACCCCGCTGGTTGAACGCCATATTATCGGCTTGCAGTACCAACCGCTGCGGAGATGCTTTCGTTTCAGTCGCCGAGTGGCTATCAACTACCTCCTGACGACACAGCGCTATTAACCACTGATGGCCTACCGAATACCCAGTGGGCAGCCCCTTCAATACTTCATGGTTGATCACCCAACATTGATTGATGGTGCTGGTACTCTAAGCTAGTGGACAATACAATACTGTTAACTTATCCTAATATTCTCCTTCATGAAGCGATCCCCCTTTCTATGAAAGCCTCCTCATCGGCCAAAAAACAGCAGCGACGGAAAGCACACCAGAAAAACCGGCACCGGCGGCAACAGACGCTATGGAATACCCTTCAACCTTGTTTGGAGAGAGAGAGCAGCACTCTTATCCAATATGAAATGAGTCTGAAGGAGGGGCCATTTTTAACATAAAATGAGCCAAAAAAGTGCAAAAATGGCGCCATTGTTCGTAAGGTTCTGGGCTACCACCCTATCCCCAAACATTTTGCGTCTGCACTCAACAGTTTTCATCGTCGTTATCTAATGCCTTACATCAACTACCATAGACCCTGCTTCTTCCCAGTGACCACTGTGGACAGCAAGGGTAAAGCGCGTAAAAAGTACCCTGATGACTCTATGATGACGCCGTATGACAAATTTAAATCACTGTCGAATGCGGTAAACTATCTCAAACCAGGCATTTCTTTAGCGGCTCTTAATCAGTTAGCGATGCGTATCAAGGACCTGCAGGCTGCTCAGCCACTTCAACAAGCTAAAAGAACATTATTTAAACCAATCCATGAGCGGAGAGAGTCCAGCTGACACTAACACCCTTCAGACTCATTTAAGGATTGGAATTTACTCCAGCCCCCCTATACAGTATGCCCGATTATCGTGATGATTACGTGGTTCCAAGCGTGACCAATAAAAATTATCGCAAGATACGCTAGGATTTGTAAAGATGTTTGACGGTTCTGCACAAGAATAGAGTGCATTACAATTTTCAGTAATTTTTGCAGGGTCCAAGCATGCTCTCATGAAAGTATTACTATCGCCTTCTGTTAGATAGTAACTAATCTTCTCCATTAGCTCCGCTGGCAAGCTAATCTCTTCTCCTCTAAATACTATTTTCAGTTCTATTAATCCCACTCCCCTAGCACATAATTCCTGTTTTTGTGCTAATAAAAACTGCTGTTCTATCATATTCTTAAATTTTAAAGATTGATTTCTTACTGCTGTTAATTTTTGAATAAAATAGTTATAACGTATATATTGAACAAGTCTTTCTGGATCATTTTCTTGAATGAAGGCACGAACTGTTATCATTTCATCTGAAATTAAACCAATATTTTCTTCCAATTCTTGATCAGTAGCCCCGTGGTTTATGAGGATTTTTGCAATAAAAAAATATTTTTCCTGCTTGTAAAGAATTTTTTTATTAGAATGCAAACTTAATGCCTTAGCATACCTATTTTGTTGCTCAATAACACAATCCAGGCAGGAACTACTGATACGAGGATCCAGGATATTAACGTCCGCCCCATGATCTAGTAAGCTATTGATGATAGCTATGTCGCCTTGGGACACAGCAAAATGCAGAGGGGTGCCACCAAGACTCTGGATATTAATGTCCGCACCGTGGTCTAGTAAGCTATCGACAATAGCGATGCCGCCGAACATAATAGCAAAGAACAGAGGAGAGACACCATTATGTGCGTGGATATTAACATCCGCTCCTCTGCCTAGTAAGCTATTGACAGTAGCTATGTCGCCTTTCCAAGTAGCCAGGTGTAGCGGAGTGAAACCGCGATGATCCTGGATATTAATGTCCGCACCGTGGTCTCGTAAGCTATTGACAGGAGCTATGTCGCCTGCCTGAACAGCCAAGTGCAGGCGAGAAGTATCTCTATGATCCTGGATATTAATCTCCACTGCGTTGGCTAGTCTCCTATTGACACAAGTTCCGATGACGACCCGGGTAATGAAAAACATGTCCACTACGCTGGCTAGTATCCTATTGACACAAGTTTCGATGACTTCCCGGGTAGCGTTTAAAAATTTTTTGAGGCTATTCATAAAAATTAACCTTAGGGCAATGAAAAAATGGGTGATGGGCTGCAATCATTGATAGCGAGGCTGCTCGAAAACCGTTTGGTCAGCTGTTGGCAGCGCTTTAGGGCTCTAACCGTGCTGAGTCCAAAAATGTGAGCTAGCACCTGTACGAGGTTAGTATAAAAACTATAAAACAGCCAGTGTTACCAAGGTTGATTGACTACCCAACCCCATTTCACCAATCAGAGCAACCTCATTAACTGACTGAGGTTGGCGCTCATTTTTTTAAGCGCCAGGTGACGCTGTTCTAACTGATTTTTAATACCCACTGCTCTCTCTAATCCCAAAGCGATGGTGATGGCTCATAATGACTGATGGCGAGAATTATCAGATCGGCTCTCACCAATTTTATCTAAAATTGATGCTAGAACCTCTGGATGTCTACATGAGCTTCGCATTTTGGCCCATCAGTCCATGGGGACACCACCGGTTTCTTGAGTAGCCTGAACGCCTCTCAACCTAACCCAGCTTTTAAAGAAAAACCCTTCTTCGGCGTAGGCAATAGAGGTACCAAACCGAGCGCAGCCCTGGGTGCTGCGCCTACTTGCTAATCGCTATAAAAGGCTCTATAGTGAATGTCAGGCGGTCGGAACCCCCTAGATGCAGTCTCTACAACGTAGATTATCATGCTCTATCGCCTATGCCAGCGCCTCTTCAACTCGGCAAACCAAACTCAAATAGCAGAACCGACACCGTACCCTCAGGATCACGATGAGATGCCCCAATTGATACTACAAGTGACCAAACGCCATGGCCGTACCGAACCCCTTGAACTGGATAAAATTCACCGGGTCATCACCTGGGCTGCCGAAGGGCTACAGAACGTCTCCGTCTCACAAGTCGAGCTGCGTTCGCATATCCAATTTTATGATGGCATCAAAACCGCGGATATCCACGAAACCATTATCAAAGCAGCGGCTGATCTCATCTCCACTGAAAGCCCTGATTACCAATATCTAGCTGCCCGTTTGGCGATTTTTCATCTACGAAAAAAAGCTTATGGGCAATTTGAACCACCACTTCTCTATGATCAGGTACAGCGGCTAGTCGCCCTCGGCAAATATGATGCTCAGCTGCTGAGTGACTATACACCAGCAGAATTTGCCCAGATGGACCGCATGCTGGACCATTGGCGTGATATGCATTTCTCTTACGCAGCGGTCAAGCAGTTAGAGGGCAAATATCTGGTACAAAACCGGATCACTGGGGAGATCCATGAAAGCCCGCAATTCCTCTATCTGCTGATTGCCGCCTGCCTATTTGCCCGCTATCCGCTGGACAGCCGCCTGGACTATATCCAGCGCTTTTACGATGCGACCTCCTGCTATAAAATTTCGCTGCCTACTCCGATTATGGCGGGTGTTCGTACCCCAACCCGTCAATTTAGCTCTTGTGTGTTAATCGAGTGTGCAGATAGTTTAGACTCCATCAATGCCACCGCCAGTGCCATTGTGAAATACGTCTCTCAACGTGCCGGTATTGGGATTAATGCCGGCAAGATCCGCGCCTTAGGCAGCCCCATTCGCGGCGGTGAGGCCTTTCATACCGGCTGTATTCCTTTTTACAAACATTTCCAAACAGCCGTCAAATCGTGCTCCCAAGGCGGTGTGCGCGGGGGAGCCGCTACCCTCTTCTATCCGCTATGGCATCGCGAAGTAGAAGCCCTGTTAGTGTTAAAAAACAATCGGGGCGTTGAGGAAAATCGGGTACGCCATCTGGATTATGGGGTACAGCTGAACAAACTGCTCTATCAACGCTTACTCGATGGTGCTGCCATCACGCTATTTAGCCCCTCCGATGTTCCCGGGCTTTACGAGGCTTTCTTTGCTGATCAAGCCCGCTTTGAGCAGCTGTATCAGCAGTATGAACAGGATCTCACCATCTCCAAAAAAACAGTTCCAGCCCTGACACTGTTTACCTTAATGCTGCAGGAACGCGCCTCAACAGGTCGCCTGTATATCCAACATGTGGACCATTGCAACAGCCATAGTTCATTTGATCCGCAAGTAGCACCTATCCGCCAATCTAACCTCTGCCTGGAAATTACACTACCCACCCAGCCATTCAATAACGTCCAGGATGAGCAGGGGGAGATCGCGCTCTGCACACTCTCTGCCCTGAACTTAGGGGCTATCGAGCAGCTAGACGAATTGGAGCCTTTGGCCGATCTAGCAGTGCGTGCGCTAGATGCGCTGCTGGATTATCAACACTACCCCATTCCGGCAGCACAGCGTGGCGCCCTCGGTCGCCGTCCGCTCGGTATTGGGGTGATTAACTTCGCTTACTACCTGACCAAGCATGGTGTCCGTTATTCCGATGGTAGTGCCAACAACTTAACACACCGTACCTTTGAAGCTATCCAGTACTACCTCCTGAAAGCTTCCTGCCAACTGGCTAAAGTGCAAGGGCCCTGCCCTTTGTTCCAACAGACCACCTATGCTCAAGGCCTACTCCCCATCGATACCTATAAAAAAGCCGTGGATGAGATCTGTGCTGAGCCCCTGCACTACGATTGGGAAACCTTGCGAGCCAACATTCAACAGTATGGTTTGCGCAATTCCACCCTATCAGCCTTAATGCCCTCGGAAACCTCCTCACAAATCTCTAACGCCACCAATGGCATCGAGCCACCGCGAGGCTATATCAGCGTAAAAGCTTCCAAGGATGGCATCTTAAAACAGGTTGTCCCTGAGTATGAACGGCTGAAAACACAGTATGAGTTGCTATGGCAGATTCCTAATAACAGTGGCTATTTGCAATTGGTTGCCGTGATGCAAAAATTTGTCGATCAAGCGATCTCTGCCAATACTAGTTATGATCCGACCCGTTTCCCTGATAATAAGGTCCCTATGAAACAGCTGTTGGCCGATCTATTGACCGCCTATCGACTGGGGCTGAAAACTCTGTATTATCACAATACCCGGGATGGGGCCTCCGATCAGCAGAGCGCCTCCTCAGAGGAGGACTGTGATAGCGGTGCCTGTAAGCTATAATGCTAGAATAAGGCCGCTACTGAGCCAGTTCACTGTTTTAACTGCGTCTTTAACCTGAGTAGATTGACTATGCGTTATACCACCTTCTCAAAACAAGCGAATGATGCACTCAAAGAGCCGCTATTTTTCGGCCAACCGGTGAATGTAGCCCGTTATGATCAACAGAAATATCCGATTTTTGAGCGGTTAATTGAAAAACAGCTCTCTTTTTTTTGGCGCCCAGAAGAGGTTGATGTCTCGCGTGATCGCATCGACTACCAGCAGCTACCTCCTCATGAACAGCATATTTTTATTAGCAATCTAAAATACCAAACCCTGCTGGATTCGATTCAAGGGCGCAGCCCTAATGTCGCTTTTTTACCCCTGGTCTCACTGCCAGAGCTTGAAACCTGGATCGAAACTTGGGCCTTTTCAGAAACCATTCACTCCCGTTCCTATACTCACATCATTCGCAATATTGTCAATGATCCTGATGTCATCTTTAAGGATATCATGCTCAATCAGGAGATCCTGAAACGTGCCAACGATATTGCGCATTACTATGATGAGCTGATCGAGGCCCTATACAGCTACCAGCTGTTAGGATTTGGTACGCACCAAATAGGTACTAAAACCTTGAACATCAGCCTACGGGAGTTGAAAAAAAAGCTCTATCTCTGTTTAATGAGTGTCAATGTCTTGGAGGCCATCCGCTTCTATGTCAGTTTTGCCTGCTCCTTTGCCTTTGCTGAACGCAAATTAATGGAGGGCAATGCCAAGTTGATCAAATTGATTGCCCGGGATGAAGCGCTACACTTAGTGGGTACCCAGCATCTACTCAGTATCATGGCTGCGGGACAAGATGATAGCGAAATGGCGGAGGTAGCACGGGAGTGTCGGGCGGAAGCTGAAGCCATCTTCATCACGGCGGCGACACAGGAAAAAGAGTGGGCAGCCTATCTATTTAAATCGGGCTCCATGATCGGTCTCAACCGCGAGATTTTATGTCAATATGTGGACTACATTACACATCTGCGTATGCAGGCAGTCGGCCTGACACCCCCTTCTTCTCGGCAACGCTCCAACCCGCTGCCTTGGATCAACAGCTGGCTCAGTTCCGATAACGTTCAGGTGGCACCTCAAGAGGTGGAAGTGAGCTCTTATCTGGTCGGGCAGATCGATGCTAGCGTGCAGCCTGAAGATCTGCAAGGCTTTCAATTGTGATAGAGCAGGTTCGCTGATGGCAGACTACCATATCACTCTACAACGAAGTGGAAAAAGTGTGGTGGTTAACAACCCAGTCTCGCTGCTAGACACCCTACAGCAGCATCAAATTCCTCTTGAGTACCAGTGCCAACAGGGCTACTGCGGTGCTTGTCGTACTGAGTTGCTCACAGGAGCAGTCCACTACGACACACCGCCGTTGGCATACCTCCAAGCTAATGAGATCCTACCCTGCTGCTGTCAGCCCTGCAGTGATCTCATCCTTGCATTGTAAAGATAAAAGCATTTTATCTCTCAATAGCGAGAGCAACGGACCGCTAGTTTTCTCCCTCCAATCAGCCTTAAGCTTTTTGTGGGGGTGGGTCCAACTGACTGATGGGGCAAAAAGGGTGTCTTCTGTAGACTTCCAAAACCAAGGATAAATCTTAGATAAAATTGATGAGGATTGAGTTGATAATTCCCGCTATCAGTCAGTTGGACCCACCACCCTTTTTGTAGATTTAGCTGCTACTCCGATTAGGGATAGAATCCATTGTAGACCCAATCGATTAACTGATATTCTGATTATTGATATAGATTAATTTACAAATTTTTGTCGTCTGAGGAATTAACCAAAATATCACATCTTTTAGATGAACTAGAATGAATACTACTAATATTATCACTTCCTTGAGGGTCATTAAGGGCGGATAGGCTCTGAACTAGTCCTTGAGAATTTTCTACTTCTAAATTAGGAAATTTTTCTAACAACGACGACAGCGAAATATTAGTTAATTGATTGCAATCATTAATTTCTAGTTTAGTCAGTTTATCACTGGTTCCCGAAAAATCTAAATATTTCAAATCACTGCAATTTTCAACGCATAGCTCAACTAGATTAGGAAAATGATTTATACACAGTTCCGATAAGGAACTGCAATTCTCGATAGTCAGCTTAGTGAGCGCCGGAAGAATACAATCAAATGTTGGATCTAATAATTCGATTAGTTCTGGAAGGTTCTCAAGTGATAATTCTTTTAATGTAGGGATACTTTGCATACCCTCTAACATATCGATTTCATCACAATCTTTAATTTTCAATATTTCCAAATTGGGAAAGCTATCTATACCCCGCAGATCTTCTAAACTTGCATCATCTAGGATAATTTCTTTTATATTAGGAAGAACAGGGAAACCGTCTAAAGATTTTAAATATGATTCTAATTCATCTGACGACGATCGAATAATCAAACTTTCAAAATTTTGAAATAAAGTAAGCAATGCTAAGTGATCATAAGATCTAACAGATAAAAAAGTTCCTGAAAAATTTTTAAGACAAGCTGAACCTAAATAGACTAAAAAACTTAAGTCTCTACCAGGATGATTTTCTTGTTCTTTTTCAAAAATATTTCTTAAAATACACATTTTCTGTTTTAGATCCGCTTTAGCTAGCGGAGAAAAATCTTTAAAATTTCTATAGTTATCGAGAAGGATGCTTAAACCTGGAACCATGGTAATTATTTCAAGGAGTGGAACCTCATCGAGTGGAACTTTACTATCTAACTTAACACAACCGTTTGTTAATTCCTTAGCTATAATTTTACGTACTATTTCATAAAAATCTTTTTTACCTTCTGTTTTAAAACAACGTGATATTGCGTCAGCTAAACTGTTTCTATTCGGATCCATAGCGAAAATCCCCAATGTTACTTTTTCTTTTTACCATCCTCAAAAGATAAGTCTATCTTAAAAGTTAATTAAATGTAAACTAATAGTAATAATTTTTTTTATCAATGCCTGTTTCTGTCACCACATTGACGAATCATCTTGCTTCAATTAGTCTGCCCAGTCACAAAACAAGATAAAGTCATTCTTTATGGAAAATCGTTCATTAGGTGGGGTGTTGTTAATTGCTGGGACGAGCATCGGGGCGGGAATGCTGGCGATGCCGCTGGTCTGTGCTGCGCTGGGGTTCACCACGACTGTTGTGCTGTTAGTGGCCCTGTGGTGTTTAACCACCTACAGTGCGCTATTGCTGGTTGAAGTTCAGCAGTACGCTGAGCCCGACACGGGACTCACCACCCTCGCAGCCCGCTATCTTGGTCGCAGGGGCTATTGGATCACACAAACAGCGCTATTATGGCTGCTTTATAGCTTAACGGCTGCCTACCTCACCGCCGGCGGCAAGCAGCTAGCAGCACAACTCAGCCAAGCGTTATCTTGGCGGCTTGCCCCTCAGCAGGGAACCTTACTGCTAACCCTAGTGACGGCCTGCTTGGTCAGTGGTGGCGCGCGATTAGTGGATACCAGCAACCGGCTGCTCTTTAGCTTAAAAATGGTTGTTCTGTTATTGATGCTGCTACTGATTGCACCGTGCGTACAAAGCAGCCACTTGCTGGCAACACCACAACATCCCCAGGCGCTCTTAGCGGCTATCCCAGTATTATTGACTGCCTTCGGTTTTCATGCCACCCTGCCCAGTGTACTGCACTACCTAGAAGGCACGGTCCGGCAATGGCGTTATGTCGTTCTGGCAGGCAGCGCTATTCCTTTGCTAGCCTATCTCGCTTGGCAGTGGGCTATTCAAGGTTTATTGGATCAGCAATACTTTCTGGCAGTTCTGGCCGATCTCCCTGATTTACCAGGATTGATGCAAGCACTACAAAACAGCGGGGTGCCCTCACACATTGGCAGTACGGTTAGGCTATTTGCTGCCCTAGCGTTGTCTACCTCACTGCTCGGGGTCACGCTAGGGCTATTTGATCACTGGTTAGAACAATTCCAATCCTCAACCAGTCGCTATAGCCGCCTGCAAGCTGGATTATGTACTTTTTTGCCACCACTGGCCTTTGCATTAGTTTACCCGCAGGGATTCATGCTGGCCTTAGGGTATGCGGCCATAGCGCTAGCGATCCTCGCGCTACTACTGCCAGCAGCTTTAGTCTGGAAGATTCGCCAACAGGCAGAACCAGCACCCTATCGAGTAGTCGGTGGGCGGTGGGCGCTCTTCCTGGTGCTACTCTGCGGGATTGTGATTATCTTACTACAACTCGCTATTCGTACAGGTTGTTTACCCACCATGACCCATTAACAAGGTCATCACTAGCCGCTAGACCTGCTTTAACCAACTTGCTGCTCCCATAGATGAGCATACAACCCTTGCTGCTGCAGTAGGGCTTCATGTGTTCCCTGTTCAACAACCCGCCCTTGATCGACCACGAAAATACGGTTGGCTCGGCGGATCGTATTTAAACGGTGGGCAATGCTGATCACCGTGCGGTCATGGCAAATTTGATCCATATTAGCCATGATGGCTGACTCAGATTCATAATCCAATGCCGAAGTCGCTTCATCCAAAATGAGAACCCGTGGATTCGCTAACAAAGCGCGAGCTAAAGCGACCCGCTGACGCTGGCCACCGGATAAACCATTGCCCCTTTCACCCATCATCGTATGATAGCCATGAGGGAAATCCGTAATAAATTCATCAGCCCCAGCCAACCGGGCCGCAGCAATAACCTCCTCTTCTGAAGCTTCCGGAGAACACAATCTGATATTGTCAATAATGCTACCAGCAAACAGGACATTCTCTTGCAATACCACACTCATATTGCGCCGCAACGAACTCGGATCAGCAATGGCCAAGTCCATGCCGTCTACCAAGACCTGTCCAGTTTGGGGAATATAGAGACGCTGTAATAACCGAGTTAAGGTACTTTTTCCTGATCCTGACGGGCCAGTAATGCCAATAAATTCTCCAGCTTCTACCAAAAATGTTAGATCTTGCAGTACTTCAGCAGCATCTGGGCTATAACGAAACCGAACATGGCTAAACTCTATCTTTCCTTTTAACATCGGCACCGTGGCCACCCCTTTACGACCAACCTCTGAGGGGGAGTCTAAAATATCGCCAATACGCCGCAAGGCAATTAACGTATGTTGAAAGTCCTGCCACATCTGGGCTAAACGTAAAATAGGTTGCGTGACATGGCCAGCTAACATGTTAAAAGCCACCAACCCACCGGGCGTGAGAGAGTCCACACCTGGATTGACCTGACCCACTAATACTAGCTTGACCCCAACCCACAGGATAATGGCTGAGGTCAATTTCTGTATCAGATTGATTCCTTGCCCAGCACCAATCCCAATTTTACTGGCAACAAAAGTGGCTCGTAACTGGCAAGCCAGGATCGACTGCCAACGCCGCAAAAAATCAGGCTCAGTCCCCGTAGTTTTCAGGGTCTCAATACCGGTCATGGTCTCCGTTAAATAAGCGGTGGCTATTGCACTGGCGTCGTACTCTTTCGTCACTCGAAACCGCAGTATCGGACCCATCACTAACCAAAAGAGCGCATACAGCACTAAAGAGGCAATCACTATCCAGGCTAATGGCTTGGCGTAATAAAACATCACGCCCAAGAACATAACAATAAAAACGCTATCCAACACCAACATCAGTGCTGAACCCGTTAAAAATTGACGAATATGCGTCATTTCTCGAATACGAGCTACGACCTGACCCGTTTGCCGCTGACCAAAATAATCTAAGGGAAGGGTAATCAAGTGACGATATAAGCGGCTAGAGAGCTCGGCGTTCACCTTACTCGAGAAGTGGGCGAACGTCTTTCCCCGCAAGTAGCTGTAGACAGGCTCAGCAATGGCTAATCCTAACATGGCTAAGGACAATACCTGCAGACTAGAGAGTCCTCGGTGAACCAACACCATGTCAATAATATTTTGAAAGACCATGGGCGTCACTAACGCTACCATTTGCAACATAAAAGATATGGCTAGGACATCCCGTAACTGCTTTTTATGACGTAAAATAGAGGGCAGAAACCAATGTAAACTAAATTTTACATCCGAGACCTTGAGCATTTTTTCAGCCAATAGGATGACGAGCATCTTTGACCGCCGCTCCTCCGAGGGGAGCGGCTCCTCGTAAAGCTGCTGTGTGGCCGGATCGTAACGCGACCAGCGGGTTGCTTCAATGTGCTCAATAACATTCCAGACGCCCTCGAAACACACCAGTGCTGGAACCGGTATCGTATCAATCTTACCAGCAGCTGGGATCCACTTTGCCCTTAACCCCGCATAGCCGGCAGCGCGGCAGACGTCTAAGGCATCCAGTTGTTGACACTCAACTCCCAAAACATGACTCAGTGCTGATTCTGTAACCACCAGCTGAAAAGTCTGGGCGGCTCTAACAATCGCTGGTAACCCATAAGCCGCAGTCATCATGGCTCGCGCCACGCTTCTGCTTGATATTCACGGATAGGACTAAAGACGTAATCAATAACCCTTCTTTTACCAACTTTAATATTGGCTTGAATCGACATCCCAGCAGTTAACAAGACCTCCTGATTATCCACTGTAATGTGGTTTTGTTTTAATTCAATCTGCGCTGGAAAGAAGGATTGACTCCCCATACCGTCATTGCGTTCGCGGGGAATAGCATCCCGTGAGAGACTTAATACAGTCCCTTGCAGCGTGCCATAACGGCTATAGGGGAAGGCATCCACCTTGATAGTGACCTCTTCTCCAGGGCGAATAAAGCCGATATCCTTATTATCAATCCGGACTTCTGCTCGTTGAGCAGCATCCAGTGGGGTAATCAATAGCAGGGTCTCAGCTGGTTTCACGATACCGCCTATCGTGTAGACTACTAATTTTTGGACCATGCCATCCAGGGGCGCTCGCAGCACTTGCAGACGCTTATGTTCCAGGGCCTTCTCCAAACCCTGCTCAACTTCAGGTAGACTGTTGGCGAGTCTTTTTAACTGCTCATGCCACTCCCGGCGATTTTTAGCAATAAAGTTAGAACGCCTTTCTTGTAAAGAGAGCCGCTCCGCTTTGAGTGTTGCCAGTGCCGATACCTGCTGAGTTAACTCTCGTTCGGTAGAGAGCAATTCAGATTCCTGTCTTAATAGGGTGTCCCGCGACTGCGCCTGTGAGGCGGCTAATTGACGATAGGCTGCTAACCGTTGCTGGTGATTCTCTTGCAGTTTTTTCAGTACCTGGATATCTGCCCGGCGTGCTGCCTGATCAGAGTCATTTTTAGCCAGAGCGGCCTCTGCCTCTGTAATCTCTGATCGGTAGTGCTGCCATACACTCAAACAGTAAGCGCGGTTCTTGACCACTAAAGATTCAGGCGCGGCAATAGGCTTAACCAATTTCCACTGCGGATCATCATTTAATAAAGCTTGGTAACAAGCCATATCTAGCTGCTGATGCACCAGCTTCTCTTGATAGAGCTGTAAGTCTTGTTCCGTGCCAACATTATTCAGCGTCAATAAAGGATCACCAGCTTTAACAGACTGGCCGTTACGCACATGAATAGCCACGACCTCGCTGGTTGAATAGGATTGGATCTCTTGTGATCGGCTCGGTAATACCAGTTCTCCTGCAGCGACGACATGCATATCTAACTGACCAAACCAAGCCCAAACAATCGTGATGAGCACCGAGCAGACCACGACTGCAGCAGTCATCCGTGCTGACGGCGAGGGTGGGCGCTCCATTAGCTCTAAATAAGCAGGAAGAAATTCGTAGTGATCTTGTGGGCGAACTTTATCGCGCCAAGCGTGATACCAGCGTTGTAATCGTGCGCGCATTAACCCGCTTCCTGTTGCAAATCTTGTTGTAGATGCCATAAACGGGCATATTTACCCTGTAACCCTAATAACATGTCATGTTGCCCCTGTTCAATGATTTGCCCCTGTTGCAGTACCACGATACGATGGCATTGGCGAACAGTTGATAGCCGGTGCGCAATAGTAATCACCGTACGGCCAGCCGAGATCTGCTCCATATTACGCTGAATGACGGCCTGCGATTCATCATCTAAAGCACTGGTCGCTTCATCAAAAATCAAAATAGTGGGCTCAGGCAGCAGAGCACGGGCGATGGCAACACGCTGTCGTTGACCACCGGAGAGCGAGCAACCCCCTTCAGCCAGCACTGTATCGTAGCCCATCGGTAAGCGTAGTATAAATTCATGCGCGCCTGCTAACTCCGCTGCTCTGATAACCTGTTCTAACGACGCGTCTGGAACTGCCTGTGCGATGTTGTCACGCACACTGCGATTAAACAAAAAGTTCTCTTGTAATACCACGGCAACTTGCTGGCGTAAACTCCGCACATTCAGTGAGTCTAAGGGTTGATTGTCAAACCAGATACGGCCTTGCTCCGGCAAGTAGAGTCGTAGGAGCAGGCGTGCTAAGGTACTTTTGCCCGAACCCGATTCACCTACAATACCAATATGCTCTCCAGCCGCAATATCCAAAGAGATGCCATGGAGAATCAACGGCGCTCCCGGTTGGTAACGGAAAGTCACATCCTGCAAACGGATTTCACCAATGAGTTTGATAGGCTCGGCATCACTCTCCTGTTCTCTAGGCATGTTAAGAATATCACCCAACTTATCAACGGCGACTTGCGCTTGTACAAACTGGCTCCACAGCTCGACTAACCGACTTAAGGGTTGGGTCAGGTGGTTGGTCATCATATTGAAGGCGATCAATTGACCTAAGGTGATTTTTTGTTCGATAACGTATTGTGCCCCCAGCCATAAAATCAGCACCGAGGTTAATTTTCCAAGACCTTGTACCACGTGGTTTGATAGGGAGGATAGCATCTGCGTTCGATAACTTGCTGAGACTAGATCTCGAGTCTGTGTCTCCCAGCGACGGGCTAAACGGGGCTCAACAGCCAGGCTCTTGACTGTTTCTGCACCGGCAATACTCTCCGTTAAAAAAGCGGTATTAACGGCATTATAGCGGAATTGGGTCTCTAGCCTCTCCTGTAATGGTCGGGTAATTTTCCAAGCAATCAGGAGGTAAATCGGGATAGAGGCCAGCACAATCCCTGTGAGGGCTGGAGACAATGTCCACATGACCACCAAAAATACGCTCATAAAAATGAGATCGATGACCAGCGTAAATAGTGAGCCTCCTAAGAATTCACGAATGCTATCTAATTCACGAACCCGCGCCACTAGCGCGCCTACTTGACGATTCTTGAAGTAAAGCAGTGGTAACCCTAGCAGATGTTTAACCAGTTTGACACCCAGCAACACATCAATACGATTAGCCGTATGCGAATACTGGTATTCCCGTAAGCCACGCAAAATGACTTCGAATAGACTCGTGGCCACTAGCGCAATGATGAGCACATCTAAAGTTTTTTCACTATGGTGGAACAACACTTTATCCATGACCACCTGAAAGAACAGTGGCAACATTAATGCTAGTATTTGCAATATAAATGAAAAAATTAATACCTCTGCCAACAGACGTCGGTGGGTCCAAAAAGCCGGCAGGAACCAGGTTAAACTAAATTTTAATGAAGGGGCATAGAGTCTAATGACCTCGCCACTCCAAGCATTTCGCAACTGCTCCTCGGTCCACAACTCCGTATTGGGATGGAAAGGGTGTTGCACTAACCCCCGCACACTATCCATTTTTGCCAGCAGTCGATAATCACCATCGTTGCCACGAAAGGCAATAGGCAGATGCTTAGTGGTGATCTTGTGGAAAGGAATACGTCTTCGACGTAACCGAACACCCTGGTTTTGATTGAGCAGCTTTAAACCGCTGTCTATGCTTTGATGAGGCGTCGAGACCACCTCACTCGAGGGATGAATCCCCATTAATTGTAGTAGCAACCGCCCGCAGGCGATCGCACTCTTTATCGTATCGGCCATAAACGCCCAAAATTAGATCGTTCAATCGTTGACAACATAAAATCTGTTTCCACCCTTCAATAACCGATTATGGATGTTACTTTTATAAGTATAAGCTGTATTTTTTATAAAAATACTGATTTAAAAGTTGCCTGATATCTGATTGATTATTTAACCCTATCATAGTTTAACTAATCATTAAAGATTGCTTTGTAACAATAACTAACTGTTTAAAAAATTCTAAAAACTACCGACAGTGTGCAATAACAAAGCAGCATTATAAAATAGCTCCCAAACAAACACAACCTACCCTAATGGACCGCCATTTCTGTGAATCGCCTCGAGCATTAGAACACAACAGGTGATAAATCCCTGTGATCAGCTACAAAGGGTTCATGAGCTTTGCACGCTGGTTGCCTTATGACCCTAGCCATCATTTATACCCGTGCTTCGATCGGGATACAAGCGCCCGCAGTCCTGGTAGAGGTTCATATTAGCACCGGCTTACCCTGTTTCACCTTGGTGGGCTTAGCAGAGACTGCTGTTAAAGAGGCGCGAGACCGCGTACGGAGTGCCTTGTTGAATAGCGGCTTTACTTTTCCGGCAAAGCGCATTACGGTTAATCTCGCACCGGCTGATCTCCCTAAAGAGGGTGGGCGATTTGATTTACCTATCGCTTTGGGGATCCTGGCCGCTTCGGCACAGATCCCAACAGACAACTTATCTCGCTATGAGTTTCTGGGTGAACTCGGGTTATCCGGATCACTAAGCCCCGTGATTGGAGCAATTCCTGCTGTCTTAGCCGCTCACGCTGCTCAACGCCAACTGATTATAGCCGAGCGTAATCAGCATGAGGTGGCCCTTGTCAGGCGACAGGAGACCTTAATAGCGCCTGATCTCCTCACCCTCTGTGCCTATTTGCATGGCAAACAACCACTACCCTCGGCAATACTCATCGAGAGGCCGGTGCTACACACCCCATTAGATCTGCAAGAGGTGATTGGTCAGCAACATGCTAAACGTGCCTTAGAAATTGCCGCTGCTGGAGGCCATCATCTACTCCTGTTAGGACCGCCCGGCACGGGAAAAACTTTGCTAGCTAATCGTCTAACCAGTCTGCTACCACCGCTCACTCCTGATGAAGCCTTAGAGAGTGCTGCGATTGCCAGTTTGGCTAACGGCCAGCAACCCCTTCAACCGTGGCACCCTCCGCCCTTCCGGGCCCCGCATCATACCGCCTCCATGGCAGCTTTAGTCGGCGGCGGCTCACGCCCTACCCCGGGGGAAATTGCCTTAGCGCATAACGGCGTGCTATTCCTCGATGAGTTACCCGAATTTGATCGGCGCTCCCTAGATGCGCTCAGGCAATCTTTGGAATCAGGTGAAATTGCCATTGCGCGGGCTAATTATAAAATAAATTTTCCAGCCCGTTTTCAGTTGATTGCCGCGATGAATCCTAGCCTCAACAAAACAGTATCAGGAGCTGATTTACTGGCCGATCCACGGCCGCTGTTACGCTATCTTAACCGACTCTCGGCGCCCCTGCTAGACCGTTTTGATCTCTCATTAGAGGTGCCACTACTCCCCTATGGAGCGCTGAGTCAGGGGCGTGATCGCGGCGAAAGCAGCCCGGTGATTCAAGCACGGGTTATCGCTGCTCGTGCCCTGCAGATGAACCGACGAAACAAAAGCAATGTGTGGCTCAGCAGCCGAGAAGTAGAGCAGGATTGCCCGTTGACGAAGGCTGATGCCCACTTCTTGGAAACTGCTTTATCCAAGCTAGGATTGTCAATCCGTGCCTGGCATAAAATCCTCAAAGTGGCTAGAACCATTGCGGATTTGGAAGCAGCCCCCAGGATCAGTCGTGACCACCTCACTGAAGCGTTGAGCTATCGTGCTATGGACCGACTGCTTCGGCGTTTATCAGGCGGCTAACCGCCCCCTAAAATGGGGCTGGCAGATTTACACAATAATGGGATGTGAGCTACTGGCTGAGGTAGTCGTTTGCAAACCGTACGCTTGAGATAAACAACCCACTGTAGGCCAGCACTAGAAAAAGAGGATCGCTATCAGGTTTTCCCGCCTTATAACCTAGAAAAATTAGAGGATAACCACTACCAAATCATCGTGGCGCTAGCGGGCTTTCAACGGGATAAGCTGGAGATTGAACAGCAGGGATCGCATCTCACAGTGTGTGGAACTCACACCGGAAAAGGAGAGAGCAAACACTCTATCCATCACGGGCTCATGAAAAAATCTTTTCAGCGGCGCTTGACGCTCGCTGATCATAGGCGAACAGATAGTGCTCAATTCAGTGATGGTTTGCTGGGGATTAACTTGATCCGTGAAGTGCCTAAAGAGATGAGACCCTTAAAAACTGAGATTAAACAGCCATACTCTGCTACGGACAGGGAATCCGCGACGGTCGATGTTCTGGGAGCAGACCATCGATAGGGGCTAATTTCACATGTGAAACTGGCCGCTGGTCACTGCTGAGTGGTTGATGGCGTGAACATCACGCGCCAGGGGTATTCCCAGGGGAGTATGGCCATAAAAGGGGGCAGTCATGGGAGGTATCTGGGTGATCTCTGGCGGGTGGTGTTGGCTCCCCCGACTGGACTCGAACCAGTGACATACGGATTAACAGTCCGCCGTTCTACCGACTGAACTACAGGGGAGTAGCTATCAACCGCACGCATCATAACGATAGCCTCACAGCCTGTCAAGAGAGGCTCAGCACTACTCCTCCGCTAAAGCTTCTAGCCGTACCAATTCGATATCCGCTACTGGCACCCGGACCAGTTTCTCTTGCCCGCCCTGCCAGATCTTAGCCCAGAGATGGTCTGACTGATGATCAACCCGGTCAATCATTAAAACGCCTTGTTGGAAATCAGCGTCGCTCAGGATATTGACAATAATGCGCAATGCGGCAGCAGGCACTACCCGCCAGCGAGTCTCAGCGGATAGAGGCTCAGTAGCGGTCGCTTCAGCGGAGGAGATCTCAACCCCCGTCGTTTCAGGAGCGTCGACCTCCACAGGGGCTATCTCAGCGAGCAGTGCTGAAGCAGCATCGACCACCACTGCTTCCACAGACTCTGGTTCAATGACTGGTGCTCGTTTGACTAGCGGTTCCAGAGGCCCAGAAGGGCTAGTAGGCATTACAGAAAGCACCACCTGCTCCTGATCATCCTTGATCTCGCGGGGAGTGGTAGGATGCTGAGCTCCGCTCTGCGTGCTGCCGACCCCTCTTTTGGCCTCATTCAATAACTCACGTGACTGCCGGCGAGTGATTCCCGCTTTCAAAGCTGCCTGACAAACACGCTCTCCTGTTTGCGGTGCTAGATCAGAGAGCTGCCGCAAATTATTTAAGGTCTCGGTATCCCGAGTGATATTCGCCTGATAGAGTGCTGTTATGCCCTCGCCCATTTTTAGGAGTGACAGGTGAGTAGAGACGAAACTACTGGTTTTCCCCAGACGCTCAGCAATCGCTTTCTGCTGCCAACCTTGTTGCACAAAGCAGTGTAAGGCATTGGCTATCTCCAAGGGTGAGAGCGCCTCACGTTGAATATTTTCTATTAACTCCCCCGCAATCTCATCCAACGGGCTTGCCTTGGGATCGTTGATGATGGCTTCAATCGTCTCCAACCCTGCCTGCTGGCAGGCCCGCCAACGACGCTCTCCCTGTTGGATGAGGTAGTACCCCTCACTATTTTTAGGAGAGACGACAATGGGCTGAATTTGCCCCTCTTGGAGCATAGAGTTGGCTAACGCTTCAATTTCTGAAAAATTTTTTCGGACCTGCGAGGCCTTAGAACGCACTTCATCTACCCGTAAAGCGGCCACCTGTTTAGTCTGCTGCTGTTGTGTCGTTAGCAGGCCTGGTTGCTGATCGTTATCTATCACTGTGATACCTACCCCTATGCTCATGACTATCAAGAAATACCCTGCTGTTGACGTCCTCGTTTGATCCTGGAAGTCTTAGTGGCGCCTCTATGCGGAGCCTACCGGGGATTCTACCGGTGCCCAGGATTTCAGTTATCCTGGTGTGGCTCAAGCACACTGGTACAATGGCGTTGCTGTCTAGCGTTAGCTTCCCAGTAAAATAGAGCCTCTTAGCTTGTAGGAGCTTGCTGATGAACCACCGTGGATCGAACCATTTCTATTTTTATGACTATGAGACCTTTGGTCAACACCCAGCATCAGATCGACCAGCACAGTTTGCCGGAGTCCGTACCGATGCCGAGTTTAATCCACTAGGCAGCCCGAAGGTACTCTATTGCCAGCCACCACCAGACTATCTCCCCGATCCAAATGCTGTGCTGATCACCGGCATTACGCCACAACAGGCGCTGAGGCAGGGCGTCCTTGAGGCGGAATTTGCGCGCAGCATTCACCAGGAGTTTAGTCAACCCAATAGCTGTATTCTGGGCTACAATAGCATCCGCTTTGACGATGAGATCACCCGCTACCTGTTTTACCGTAATTTTTATGATCCCTATGGGTATAGTTGGCAGCAAGGCAACTCCCGTTGGGATCTGCTGGATGTGGTACGGGCCTGCTATGCGCTGCGTCCTGATGGCATTGAGTGGCCGGTGACTGCAGAGGGCGTCCCCTGTTTTAAGCTGCAACAGCTGACTCAAGCCAACGACATTGCCCACCAACAGGCCCATGATGCCTTGTCTGATGTCTATGCCACCATTGCGCTTGCCAAACGGATTCAACAAGCACAACCTAGGTTGTTTGACTATCTGCTGCAACACCGTAGTAAACAGGCACTAGCAACGCTGATTGATACCAGCCGCTTAACACCCTTAGTCCATATCTCCGGGATGTTTAAAGCCTCTCGGGGCTGCGCCAGTTGGGTGGTGCCGCTCGCCTGGCACCCTGATCAGCAAAATACCGTTATCGCTTGTGATCTAGCCGGTGATATTGAACCCCTGTTGACGCAAACCAGTGAGTGGCTGCAACAACGCCTCTACACCAAGCGGGAAGCGTTAGCGCCTGCCGACGCCCCTGTTCCCTTAAAATTAATTCATCTGAATAAATGTCCGGTGTTGGCCCCGGCCCCGCTCCTGCGACCAGCCGATGCTGAGCGATTGGGTCTTGATCGCCATCACTGCCTGAAGAACTTAAAAAGCCTGCAAATGGCGCCCCAGATCCGTGAAAAAGCAGCAGCGATATTGGCCACAAAACCGAAGCGGGTGACGAGCTCTGAGGTAGAGACCCGTCTCTATGAAGGCTTTTTCAGTGCTCCCGATCGATCGAAGATAGCGCAGGTGCCACACCTAGCGCCAGAGCTGCTGGCGGCCTTAGCTGATAGCTTCCAAGATAAACGCTTAGCCCCTCTACTGTTCCATTATCGAGCACGCAACTTCCCTCATACGCTGGATCAATCCGAGCAGCAGCGCTGGGCGGCACACTGCCAACAGCAGCTGGAGCAAAAAAAAGCCCCCTATCTGCAGCAGTTACAACAGTTAATGCAAATCCATGCCGATCAACCCACTATGCTGGCTCTGCTACAGGCCCTGCTAGATTATGTTCATCAACGCTAGGCTTCTGGCGGGGGTTGTCAGGATCACACCGTGCTCTTAGCACACTCAGTCGCCAGTTCCTTCGACACTAGGCCCTGTGAAGGGTTTGAACAGCGCTTTGGCGCAAGCTCGCTTTAAGTTAAGCAGCGGCTCATTGAGATATCTGAACTCCCTCAGGAGGGTCCGGTTTCACCCTAGACGAGGCCCTCTAAGCTTCCTTTGACTTATTCTCTAAACTTTAATCCCCTGGAAAAATTTCGAGCTAATTTTAAAATGACCCTTATCATCAATACAATTTTCAATTTCAAAATTCTTTCCGACTAGAGTCAATCAAGTTTCATTTAACATATTGGTTTTTATTAAAAACTTATTATTTAGTATATAAAAAATATTAATTATATTACTGAGTAATCTATTGGATTATTGTTAATAGAAATTGAAAAAATGAATCACTTTAAATATGATTAAAGTGAAGCACCCCTCTTAATAACTAAATAAACTTATTGAAGAACTCTATTATCCTATGAATTGTTTGTTACACACCCTTCTCCCCGGTTGGTTGATAATCACCGCGACTGTCATTATCGCTGCCGGGATTTCTGAAGATCCCTTGGCAACCAGGGGTAAACCATCAGCAGCTCGCCTGGAGCCACCCTCCTTTCATTTAACGCTCGATGCGCCTGTGGAGGAGGCTAATCAGTGTGTATCACTTGAAGGAGTAGGGTCGTTGATGCAGCGAGAACAGCAGCTGCTATTCCTACAAGGAGCCTGGCAGCGGCAGCAACAGCACAACCTATTGAGTCTTGGGCTGGGATGGCGCTATTTTCCAGAAAGCCACTGGGGTATGGGGTATCACCTATTTTATGACCAAGAGATCACGCGACGACAACGTCGCATAGGATTGGGTGCTGAGGCCTGGTGGCAGTCATTAACGCTAGCCGTCAATAGCTATCTTCCAGCCAATGGCTGGCGAGTAGGGGGCGATTTGACCGGGTATCATCAGCGTCCCGCTAACGGCTATGAGGTGACGTTACGGGGGATTCTCCCCACCCTGCCCCATCTAGGGGCTTCCGTACGTTATGCTCACTATTTGGGTGATAAAGTGGCTTTGGGCGCTGCGCCACCCTACCGGAATCAACAGCAGTGGCGTTGGGGGATTGATTATACCCCGATACCGCTCTTGACCTTAGCTTACCGCCGGCAGGCCGGTTTAAGCGGCCACGCTAAACAGCGGTTCAGCATGGTGTTGAATTACCGCTTCGGGCGCCCACTATTGAAACAGTTGGATCCGCAGCAGGTCAACCTGCTGTATTCAGCGGGGAGACGACGGTTGGCAAGGGTGCGTCGTGACTACGTGATGGTCTTAGAGTATACAAAGCGAGCCGTTCCGACAGCGCCACAGCGCCACAACGACAACGATAACAGAGTGATAGCAACACAGACAGAATCGCAGCAACATAACCACCCAAGCACAACGGCAAAGACACAGCCCCCACCACCACCGATGCCGCCCCCACCACCACCACTGCCACCGGATGACCTGTCAAGACAGATAAAAATGGGCAGACACCTCAAGAAAACTGGACCTCTTTCTAAAAAACCAGTGACTCCGAGGTCATCGTTACATAATGAACTGTTAGAAAAGCTCAAGAAAAGTGGGGGCTTCAAGTTCAAGAATAAAATCACCCCTAATAAACGGAAAAAAATAGGGACTCCAAAGTCATTGTCACAGAATAACCCGTTTAAAAGGTTATTAAAGAAACCTGACCTGCTCGGTGAAACTGAGTCGGAGATCAAGAAACGGAGACTGGCCTTTAGCGATAGCGACCACCTCAACGAGGAAACGGGTGACTGGTCTGCCTTGAATTAAAGCTCTGCTCTGTTGCCAGAGTGGCACTGCGAAGAAAGCAGAAGCGACACCTTAGGTATGGATAGTCGCCCCTAGAAGAGGGGCGACTGGTTTAAGCTTAAGAGTAGTAGCCCTTTGACTTAAAAAGAGAGCCCAAAACCAATAAAATCAGCCCGTAAATTCTTAGCGGCGGCAGCGCCGCAACCACCTTATTCCACGGGTAACCAGCTACAGTCAAGCTTTTTCTAGCAGCCGTTCATTGCGTCATGGTCCTTTTATCATTATGATCTTCCCCCTCTAAAGAGCGGGGAACAGCAGCCTAGTATGAGTATTGAACTCACAGCCATTAACTGTTTTTACGGAACACACCAGGTACTCCATCAGATTACCCTGACGATTGTTCCGGGATCCACGGTGGCGCTACTGGGCCCGAGTGGCGCTGGTAAAAGCACCCTCTTGCGGGTTTTTAACCTATTAACCATTCCAAGCACTGGCACCTTAACGGTCATGGGGTGCTCCGTCGACTGTGCGCTTCCCATTAGCGAAACAGCGGCTAATGGGTTAAGAAAACGGGTGGGTATGGTCTTTCAAGCGTACCACCTCTGGCCACATAAAACGGTGATGGGTAATTTAATAGAGGCCCCGCGGCGAGTGCTTAAACTGAGCAAGCCGATGGCTCAACAACAGGCAACCACCTTACTGGATCGGCTTGGTTTAACCCCCTATGCAGGCCGCTATCCCCTGCAGTTGTCAGGTGGCCAGCAACAGCGTGTAGCCATTGCACGAGCCTTAATGATGCAACCTAAACTCCTGTTATTTGACGAACCCACTGCCGCTTTAGATCCTGAAATTACTGGGCAAATGACGACCATTATGCAAGAGCTCTCCCAGTCCGGCATGACCCAGGTGATAGTCACCCATGATCCCGAGGTGGCCCGTAAAGTGGCGACGCACGTGATTTATATGGAGCAGGGGGAGATAGTAGAACAAGGTGATGCCCGGTGCTTTACGCACCCCAAGACACCAGCGTTTTCCCACTACCTCTCCCATTAAATCAGCAGGGTGTTCCCCCTGCCCCTTCAATGAGTAGTGGATGATGTTGATGAAAAAAAAAATCTGGCGGGGGCTGATCACTGCGGTCAGCGGTTTCTGGCTCTGCCTAGCGCTGGCTGCCACTGAGCCAGCTGGTCTGCACTTCGCTACCGAAGCGACCTATCCCCCTTTCAGCTTCTTTAACGGCAACAATCAGATCAGCGGTTTTGAAATCGACGTGGCCAACGCCATCTGTAGGCTCCTGAATCGACCCTGTAGCTTTCACCACCAAGCGTTTGAGAGTTTGATCCTGAATCTAAAGTTCCACCGTAGCGACGCTATTATTTCGGCAATGGACCGGACACCCGTACGTGCCCAACAGGTAGCCTTTACGCAACCCTATTATTACAACAGCGCCACCTTTATTACGCTCACCGGTCGGTTCAAGACGCTGACCGAGCTCCAACAGCAGCGGGTGGGTGTTCAACGGGGTTCAACCCATCAAAACTATCTGCTGGCAACGTACCCCTCTCTATCAGTGGTGACTTATGATAGTTATCAAAACGCACTACTCGATCTGCACAATGGGCGGATCCAGGCGGTCTTTGCCGATAGCGCCGTCGCTCACTGCTGGCTAAAACAGCAACCGCAGTTAGCCCAGTTAGGACCTTTGGTGCGTGATCCCCGTTACTTTGGCCAGGGCATCGCGATTGCCGTACGCCAAGAGGATACCGCTCTGTTAGCACAGTTGAACCAGGCTTTGACAACCCTGGAACAACAGGGTCAGCTGCAGACGATTCATCGCCAGTGGTTTGAATAATGCTCCCCACGACCGGCTTTTTAGTGCCCCTGCTGATAGCCAGCAAAATCACGCTGCAACTAGCCGGTAGCGCGCTACTACTGGGCCTGCTACTGGCGTTGGGATTAACTGCCCTACGCCGCGGGCGCTGTGCCCTACTACGGAGAGTAGCGCATGGTTTTACCCTGCTACTACAAGGTCTACCAGAATTACTCGTGCTGCTGTTGATCTATTTTGTGCCCACCCAGCTGCTGCACCTATTGACCCAGCGCTATATTAATTTGAGTAGTTTTGGCTGTGGTGTCGTCGCCTTAGCCTTGATTTTTGCGGCCACTGCTACAGAGACCCTACACGGGGCCTTGGAAGCAGTCGCTAAAGGCCAAACTGAAGCGGCTACTGCCCTGGGCTTGACACCGTGGGCTGTTTTTTGGCGCATCGTGTTACCACAAGCCTGGCGCTACGCCTTGCCGGGATTGGGAAATCAGTGGCTAGTCCTTATCAAAGACACTGCTTTAGTCTCGTTCATTGAGATCAATGATTTAATGCGGCAAACGCACATTGCTGCCCTGGCGACCGGTAAAAAATTAACCTATTTCCTGCTAGCTGCCCTGATCTATTTAGTCATGACGGGGATCAGCCAGCTGATGTTATCAAGGTTAAGGCAAATGGCCAGCCACTTTGAACGGAGTCCAGGCTAATGCTGGGGTATTTACCAGCCCTGCTACAGGGGGCCTCGCTGAGCTTACTATTAACTGCAGTGGCTTTGATCAGCGGTTTAGCCTTAACCCTGCTGTTGACCACGCTACTGGTGCTGCGCCTGCCGCTGCTACACCGTTTTATCCAACTGTATCTTCTGCTGTTGACCGGTACGCCACTGTTAATACAAATTTTTCTGATCTACTATGGCTCAGGAGCCTTGGCAGCACTGTGGGGTGGCGCGCTGAGTGGGCTGCTGCTCTCCCCCTGGTTTTGTGCGATGAGCGCCTTAGCACTCAACAGTGCCGCCTACTCTACCCAGTTGCTCTATCACACTTGGCAGTCGCTGCCGAAGGGTTACCGTCAAGCCTGTCGGGCACTCGGGATGAATCGCTCCCAGACACTAGTCACCCTACTGCCGCTAGCCCTCAAACGGGCGCTGCCCTCCTACAGCAATGAGGTGATACTGATTTTTAAAAGCAGCTCACTGGCCAGTACCATCACCTTGATGGATTTGATGGGTCAAGCACAACAATTAAATTATCAAACGTACGATACGCTAACCATTTTAACCCTGACAGGAGCCATTTATCTCTTCATCACCCTGTTACTCAGCTGGTTGATGCGCTGGTTAGCGCAACAATTTCCACAATGAATACTCCGCCGAGCGCTATGACGCCTGGGATAATGGCCTAGCCGGGAGATCATCCTGGTGATTGCGTGGCTATGAGGTGTAGAAAACGTTGGCCAAAACGGGCCAATTTGCGCTGACCAATGCCGCTAATAGCCAGTAAGGCTTGCTCACTACTCGGACGCTGCAGGGCCATCTCTTGCAAGGTGGCGTCATTAAAGACCGCATAAGGCGGAAGGTTCTCCTCTGTGGCAATGCTTTTGCGTAACTGACGGAGTTGTAGGAATAGCGGATCGACTGTCTGGCTGCCCGCACGCTGACGACCTCCAGCACTCCCAGAGTGGAGTAGATCGGTCCGTGGCACCGCTAACATCAACACAGTTTTGCCCTGTAATACCGGCCTAGCGGCTTCAGTCAGTTGGAGTGCCGAATAGTGTGCGACGTTCTGTACTAACAATCCTAAATGAATTAATTGGCGCAAGATGCTGGTCCAGTAAGCGGCGCTCTGCTCTCGACCTAACCCATAAACCGTCAGCTGATGATGCCCCTGATCGCGGATCCGTGCTTGGTTAACCCCTCGTAAGATCTCTACCACATAGCCAATCCCAAAACGCTGGCCCACTCGATAGACACAAGAGAGCGCTTTTTGCGCATCCAATAGCCCATCATAACGCTGCGGCGGATCACGGCAGATATCACAATGGCCACAGGGCGTCTGCCGGGGTTCCCCAAAATAATTCAATAAGACTAAACGGCGACAGGTTTGAGCTTCGGCAAAGGCCCCCATGGCATTCAATTTATGGGACTCCACCCTGGTGGCGGGAGAGGCTGGCTTATCGGCCAGTACACTCTTTAACCAGGCCCTATCGGCTGGATCATAGAGCAGTAGTGCTTGTGCTGGCAGGCCATCACGGCCGGCCCGGCCAGTCTCCTGATAGTAGGCTTCAATAGTCCAGGGGAGATCATGGTGTACAACGAAACGGATATTGGGTTTGTTAATCCCCATTCCAAAGGCGATAGTGGCCACGATGATTTGTAGATCATCCCGTTGATAGGCCTCCTGTGTTTGTTGCCGTTGGAGACTCTCCAACCCAGCATGGTAGGCAGCAACGCTGGCACCGCGCTGCTGTAAGCGCACTGTCAGCTCCTCTACCTTGGCACGACTCCGACAATAGATGATGCCACTATTGCCCTGTTGCTGCTGGATAAAGCGCCACAGCTGTTCCAAAGGCCTAAACTTCTCCTGGACCGTGTAATCAATATTAGGACGGTCAAAGCTGCCGATATAGCACACTGGGCGCTGTAAACAGAGATGATGGGTGATATCCCGTCTGGTGGATTCATCCGCCGTGGCGGTGAGGGCCATCAAAGGAAGGTTTGGAAACCGCTGCTTGACACGTCCAATCGCTTGGTACTCTGGACGAAAATCATGGCCCCACTGCGAAACGCAGTGGGCTTCATCGATGGCCATGAAGCTCAGTGACTCTGGTAAGCGTTCGAAAAAATGGTCCGATAGTAGCCGTTCTGGCGAGATATACAGCAGTTTGAGATGGCCAGCCTGTAGTTCGCGCCAGTGGCTGCGTTGTACAGCTACTGGCTGAGCGGCGTGCAAATAAGCAGCACTGACGCCATTCAGCAGCAGCTGATCAACTTGATCCTTCATCAGGGCGATCAGTGGTGAGATCACTAAGGTGCACCCCTCAAGCGCCAACGCTGGGATTTGGTAGCAGAGTGACTTACCCCCACCGGTGGGCAGTACCACCAAGCTGTCTCGCCCACTGAGCACCGCTTCGATAATTTCCAATTGCCCACTACGAAACTGCTGATAGCCAAACACTTGGCGTAAAATTCGCAAACTCTTGCTGGCGTGATCGACTGAATCTCTGTTTGCGGATGCTGCGGACACACCAACCTCTCTCTAGATTTTTTGGCTAATGGGACCTGTCCCCTCCCGCCTGCTCATCACTAACCGGAGGGTGGAATCAAATCTAAGATCAAACCGATGCCTAGGCGCGATTGGCGGAAATTATAATCAATTAAACTTTCACCGTAACCATTAAACCACTGTAAGTACAGATGTAGCCCTGGAGTGAGTGGATAGTGCCCCCCTAACTCATAGCCTCCATAGCCGGTAGACCAATGGTAATAATGCTTTAGATAGATCCGACTTCGGTTATTAAAATGATAAGCCATTTGCAGCTGGTAGTAACTTAAGTAGCGTGTAATATCGGGATTATCATCCCCTTCCCCCTCTTTTAAACGGATCCAGGACTTTAGATCAAGGTGCCATTGGCCTTGTTGTGCCAAAAAACGGGCATAAAGACGATTCCAACTACGGGAGGTGCGGTAGGCGCAGCCATTAGATTGATGGTTAAATCCCAGCTCAAGCTGATTGAACTGCTAGCCCCACCGGGACAGCGGTGTTCGCCAAGCGATAAACAGTTGCGGCTCATAATTGGTTTCACGGAATGGCGAGGAGATCACAGGACTCAACAACTGCCACCAAACACGCTGGGTGTAAGAGAACCCTAACCAGCTCTGATTCCCCAGGATGTTATCCCACATCGAGAAGGCTACACTGAGTTGAAATTTAGCTTCTGCTGGCTTCAAATCATTGGCATAGCACCGTGCATAATGTAGCACTGCTCTGTTGATAGGGTGGGTCTGGGTCACTAAAAAATAGTTGGCGTCGTAGGGCAGTAGTCTGAACGACCGCATAGGGGCCTGCTCACTGCTGAGCGTAGCGGTCTGCGCCGCTGCCGGCGGCCCTCCTCCCAGTGATCCCCCCAATAACCACAGACTCATCAAGCCTCTACTGCATAAATGCCTGGCCATCCCATCACCTGCCGTTTTTTAACCCCTCCAGCCATCCTAGGGTAGCGATTGCAACGCCGTCAATATTCGGAAAATAAATTCTGTAGCGGATATCCTTCGTGGGCTTGTTTCCTTAAAAGAAGGCCGATCATCCCAGGATATCCTGATCCTCAATAGGTCTAAAACGATATAAAAAGTGATAGCAAACAGGTTAATAAAAAAATTTTGGACTATCTTCTATTTTGTTAACCGTTGGAAAAAACACTCTGTTGTTCCCTTATTTGATCCGGGCCGATTTAAATAAACACTTTTATATTGATTATGATCTTATTGTTTTTTAAATTTAATATTAGTTTTTTTATAAATAACAATCAATCTAACATTATTCATTAATAGTAGACAGGATTGATTTTATTGATAATAATATTAAAAAAGTAATCATTTTACAGATCACGCTGGTCTTTTTTATTGATTAAATTTCAAACGATCAACCTTTTCTGTTTATTAAATCAATAGCCCTATGACCTATTTATTACACATTGCCCTCTCCGGTTGGTTGCTCATCACTGCTCCGATCATCATCGCGGCTGGGGCGGTGGATCATGGCTTGACAAGCCATGATGAGTCTTCAGCGACTGTTCAGGCCTCTCCTGACTTTTATTTAGCAGTCGGGGCGCCTAATGAGGCGGTACTCATTGAAGGAGTCTGGCCCTTAGTGCAAAAGCCTAAGCAGCTACTATTGCTACAAGGGGCCTGGCAGCGTCAGCAACAGCGCAATCTATTGAGTCTAGGCGTGGGATGGCGCTATTTTCCAAAGACCCATTGGGGGGTGGGGTGTAATCTATTTTATGATCAAGAGACCTCACGACAGCAACGTCGTTTAGGCTTGGGGGCTGAGACACAGTGGCAGTCGTTAACACTAGCCATCAATGGCTATCTCTCAGCTAATGGCTGGCGAACAGTGCGTGATTTGCAAGAGTATCAGCAGCGTGCGGCCAACGGTTATGATGTGATCTTACGGAGCTATCTCCCCGCCTTACCCGCTATTGGCGCTTCCGTACGCTATGCCCACTATTTCGGTGATGCAGTGTTGTGGGGTAGCGCGCGACAACGATACCAGAATCCACAGCAGTGGTGCTGGGGGATTGATTACACGCCGATCCCGCTCTTGACCTTAGCCTACTATCGGCAGACCGATCCAGACGGCCAGGCTAAACAGCAGATCAGGGCGGTATTGCGTTACCACTTTTCCCTCCCCTTATCGCAACAATTGGATCCGCAGCAGGTCCCCAGGCTACATTCAGCAAGGGGACAACGGTTGGCACGGGTGCAGCGTGAGCAGCTGATGGCTTTAAAGTATGCCGTTCTAAGCGATAATAAAGTGCTTAGATCAGAAGAGAAGGCTAAAGCTAAACAGGTAGCTAGTAGAACTGAGATGCCTGCTAGAGCTGAACCCGTAGCTAGTAGAACTGAGGAGCCTGCTAGAACCGAGCCAGTAGCTAGTAACCCTGAGGAGACTGCTAAAGCTGAACCAATAGCTGGTAGAACTCAGGAGGCCGCTAGTAACACTGAAGATCCCGCTAGAGCCAAGAAGATAACTAAAGAACTTGATATGTTTAGAATCGCAGAAATAAGAAGAATCGGGATTAAGTGGAAGAATATCGCTAAGTCCAAGAGCCATGGAAAGGAGGAGATGGAGAGAGGTTTATCGAGTGATTTGAATGAGCTAAAAAAAAATATCGAACTGTTCAAAAAGAGTTATCATTCCTCCAGCAACCAAGAGTGAAAAACTTTTCTGGGAATATTGCATGGGGTGAACCCAAGTGTGCATCCAACTTATAAGCGCTGTAAACTAGTCTGTGTAAATGGGCATCATGTAAAACAAGGTAACCTAACCCTTGTTAAGAAAAGCTGATCTATGGCTATGAAAGTAAAATCAATTGATAAGTTATTGAAAGATTGAAATAGTACTGAGGCTATTTTCGATTGTGTTATCACAACCACAGCCAGGACAACGCGAGACTACTGCCTGGGAGCTGCCCGGAGGTAAAATGGCTGCCGGCGAAACCCCAACCACCGCCTTAGTCCGTAAGCTACCAGAAGCGTTAGGGATCACTGTCTCGCCTGATAGCCTGATTCCATTAACCTTTGCTACCGAGCGTTGCCAACAGCAGCAGCTGTTAGTGCCGTGCTATTGATGTCGTAATGGCTATCAGAAGCCAGAAGCTCAAGAGCAACAGTCGTTGGCTTGGGTTCAACCACCTCAGATCCACCATTATCCCATGCAGGTTGCCCATCAAGTCACTTTTTATCAGATAGCCTATCTCCTAGGACGCTATTCGCCACTCTGGGCACAATACGCTCATGCGATGATCAACTACTAAAAAATAACATTAACGCTGATGGGTATTGTCTAGCAGCGGAGCTTTGAAGAGCTGACCGTGAGGGTGAATACCCTAATACAACCAAGACTAATTGGATAATTTATTAAAATAAATTAACAGATTAGTTAATTTTAATAAAGATAATATTTTTTAATTAACAAAATACCAAAAAATCCTCAGTATTCAGTTTTTAAGCCAGTGATGACTGCTCCCTAAAAAATTAAACAGGATTAGCTATCAAATAGCTTGTTGAGTTATTATTAGGATGAACGTTGATAATAGTTAACAACGCCTGGACAGGTGATTCCATGAGTCAAAACAGACAGCAATGGTTGCGTTTTATACTAATAGGAGTGTTAGGAATGGGTTGGTTTCACGCGATTTTACGAGCCTACGGATTACCCGTTAAACCAGCTAAACCACCCTTAGCCGCCGTACAGCACTTGGTGATCAACAATGGTGCTGATCCCAAATCGCTCGATCCCCATAAAACCTCAAGTGTACCCGAAGCGAATATCATAGATGACCTCCTGGAGGGGCTATTTATTTTTGATCGCCATGGCGAAGTAGTTCCTGGGATGGCACTCTACGCTTACAGCTCCAATAAAAAAACCTGGAGCTTTCATATGCGTCCCGGGGTAAAGTGGTCCAACGGTGATCCCCTGGATGCTCGTGACTTTGTTTATAGCTGGCGGCGGCTGGCCGATCCTAAAACTGCCTCTCCCAGTGCCGATAGCTTACGGAGCATGAAAGTGGCTAATATCGACGAGATCTTGGCCGGAAAATTACCGCCGGAGGCCTTGGGCGTGAAAGCCCTTGGGCCGCTGACACTGCATATCACGCTATCGCAACCGTTAGGATTTTTAAAGCAACTGCTCGTCGATAGTAGCTTGCTACCGGTACATCAATCGACTATCGAGCGGCATGGGGATGAGTGGACCCAAGTGAAAAACTGGGTAGGCAATGGCGCCTACTGTCCCAAAGAGCAGGTGGTGAATGAAAAAGTGGTGCTCAGCCGCAATCCCAACTACTGGGACAACAACCAGACCGTCATCGATCAAGTCACCTATCTACCACGCAATGAAGAGGCTGAATTAGCTGGTTATCGAAGCGGTGCTATTGATATCACCCACGCTAAAATTCCCACAAAACAGCTCCAAAAGTTACAACCTGAGTTTCCTGAGGAGTATCGACTATTTCCGACGCCTGCTGTGAGGGGTTACCTATTTAATACAAAAAATCCCCCCTTTAATGATGTGCGGGTACGTCAAGCCTTAAATCTGGCCTTAGATCGAAAATTCATTATGCAGCAGTTGTTAATGCCGGAAAAATATCTAGCTTATAATGTGGTTCCCGATGGGTTAGGTGGGTTAAAAGCCTACCAGCCGGATTGGATCTCCTGGAGTTTTGAACAGCGCCTGCAAATGGCTAAAAAACTACTGCAAGACGCCGGGTTTGGACCCCACCATCCGTTGTGTTTTACCTTACTCTATAACACGACTGAATTTAATAAACAGCTGGGACTTATAGTCCGTACGCTATGGGATGCCCATTTAGGTGTTAAGGTGACTTTACTCAATCAGGAATGGAAGACTTTTTTAGATACAACAAGTACAGGCAATTACCAGGCGGCATACCGTAGTGTTTCTGATGATTCTGGGGAGCCCTATGGGTTACTGGGTGACTATCTTTCCTATAGTTGCCGGAATGAAACAGGTTATAACAGCCCAACTTTCGATAACTTGCTTGATAAAGCTCTGGATAGTCTCTACGCTGCTGAGCGTTCTGCCCTGTATCACAAGGCAGAAGCACAACTAGCAGAAGATGTGCCGCTGATCCCACTGCTCCATCCCGCCGTGATGCGTTTGGTAAAACCCTATGTCGTTGGTTTGAGCGACCGTAACACCATGAATCGGTTTTATACTAAAGATCTCCATATCGCCAAACATCCGCTAGCGCCTCAAAAAGTGCGGCAGTAGGCCTTCAGCTCACGAGTAACTGATTCTCACACTATTTCTATACACCCCTTGCTCTGCCATACACTCACTTTTGGCAGGGCTCAGGGGCTCACTTACAACCACCCTTTACGTTTGAAATAGAGATAGGGCACTACGCCGGCCAGTAGCATCATTCCCAAAGACATGGGGTAGCCCCACACCAATTGCAACTCCGGCATATGGATAAAATTCATACCATAACTGGAAGCGACCAAGGTGGGTGGTAGAAAAATCACCGACACGACCGAGAAAATCTTGATAATACGGTTCTGTTCAATATTAATAAAACCCATGGCGGCTTGTAATAGGAAATTCACTTTCTGGAATAGCGCTTCATTGTGCGGGAGCAATGAGTCAATATCTTGCAATATTTCTCGCGCTTGCACGGATTGATTATCATGCATTCTGGTTTTACGTAACAAGAAATTCAGTGCTCGCTGGGTATCCATCAGACACAACCGCACTTTCCAGCCAATATCTTCCTGCTCTGCCAAAGTAGACAGGGCCGTATCAAAGAGTTCCCCCTGTTTACCCCCCAAAATAACCCGACTTAAGGACTCCAGTCCGCTATAGACCGTTTCAATTTCATCCGCTAGCTGTTCAATTTTAGTTTCAAAGAGATCCAGTAATAGCTCATAGGCATTCCCGTTCACCAACGTCTGCCTACGAGCCCGCATCCGGTATAAGCGAAATGCCGGCAACTCCCGCTCACGTAGCGTGTAGAGCCGTTCATCATGAATGGTAAACGCTACGGTCGCATTGCCGGAGCGATCAACCGCATCCTGGTAGTAGAAGAATGAGTGAATATGCAGACCATTGCTGTCTTCAAAGCAGCGGGCACTGGCTTCAATATCATCTAGCTCTGGTTGTGTAGCCAGCAGTTGACCTAGCTGCTGTTTAATAATCTCGCGATCATGCTCCTCCGGCTCTACTAGATCGATCCATACAGCGGTGCTCAGATTGACCTGCTCATCCAATTCCAGCCGCACCAGACGGCGCTTATCCAGTGTAAAGGCGCTGAGCATGTTATTATCCTCTAGGGGTTGACGCTATCACTAGCAGTCGTCATATTTAAGGAAGCCTATCCAATCTAGCATAAGCGATCACCAACCACTTGGTTCCCTGAGTATCAAACGAGACCTGCACACGGCGATGCGGTTCACTCCCTTCGAGTGCCACCACCTTGCCGAGGCCGAACTTCGGATGTGAGACCCGTTGCCCCAGGGTGAAAATCCCCGCACCCTCTGCAGCCGGCCTAGCTGACGCCCAATCACTGGCGGCGCTGGGTGGTGGCGCTGGCCGCTGGGCTGCCGTGCGGTCTAGGCGTGGTTCGCTCGGATCTACCCGCCCCCGTGGGGTGGTATAGCAGCCATATCCTACCCTGTCAGCTGGCAGCCTCTCCAAACAGTGCTGGGGCAGTTCAGACAGGAAGCGCGATGGCTGCTGTTCCGTAGAGAGGCCATACAGACGACGAACGGCGGCATAGCTGATGAAGAGTTGATTCATGGCGCGGGTGATCCCGACATAAGCCAAGCGCCGCTCCTCCTCCAAACGTTCACCCTGCCTTAAGGATTGACTGCTCGGAAAGAGCCCCTCTTCCAGACCGACCATAAAGATCTGGGGAAACTCCAGACCCTTAGCGCTATGCAAGGTCATTAACTGCACCGCCGGTTGATCAGGGCCGCTACCGCGCTCCCCAGCCTCTAACACCACATGGCTGAGAAAGGCCTGCAGCGGGCTCTGTTGTGGATCCTGCTCATCCAGTTTAAATTGGCGGGTCGCGGTCACCAGCTCTCGCAAATTGTCTAGACGTGTCTGCCCCAGCTCCCCTTGAGTCTGTTCATAGAATTGCCACAGCCCCGAGTGGCGAATCACCTGATCGGTCTGTTGGTGTAGGGGTAAATCCAGACTATCACGTGCCAGGGCTTCAATCAGCTCTAGAAAGCGTTGTACTGCCGCGGCTGCTCGTCCAGTTAATCCCTGTTGTTGTAACAACTGTAAAGCGGCAGGCCACAGAGGCGTCGCGTGCGCCCGTGCTGCTTGGCGGATTAACAGTAGTGTACGCTCGCCAATGCCGCGGGTGGGTGTATTAATCACCCGTTCAAAAGCGACATCATCCTGGCGGTTCACGATTAACCGCAAATAGGCCAAAGCATCTTTGATCTCTTGGCGCTCGAAAAAGCGCAGGCCGCCGTAAATACGGTAGGGGATATTGGCGCGTAACAGCGCCTCTTCCAATACCCGAGATTGTGCATTATTCCGATACAGAATGGCACAGTCACTGAAGGGACGACCCTGTCTCTGCCAGCACCGCAGCTGATCCACCACAAAGCGTGCTTCAGCCAGCTCATCAGTGGCACTATGCAAAGTAATTTGAGCCCCTAACGGACTCTCTGTCCACAGATTTTTGCCAAGCCGGCCGCTGTTATGCGTGATTAAGGCATTGGCAGCCTGCAAAATATGGCCGCTCGAGCGGTAATTTTGCTCTAGGCGTACCGTAGTGACTGCTGAGAAGTCCTGACAGAACTGCTGGAGATTCTCCACCTGCGCCCCGCGCCATCCATAGATAGATTGATCATCATCGCCAACAATCACCACTTTAGCGCTCTCACCCGCTAAACAGCGGATCCAGGCATATTGCTGGCTATTGGTGTCTTGAAACTCGTCTACCAGGATATTGGTGAAGCGTCTACGGTACTGCTCCAACACTAGCGGCTTATCTAGCCACAACTCATGTGCGCGCAATAACAATTCAGCAAAATCGACTAGACCCGCTCGATCACAGGCCTCTTGGTAGCTCTGATAAATAGCGAGCCAGGTGCTCTCTGTACTAGAATCACACACCACAACGTGCCGTGGTCGCAATCCTGCCTCTTTTTTGGCGTTGATATATCCAGCAGCTTGGCGGGCTGGCCACTGCTTCTCATCTAAATTCCGTAAACGAATCAAGCGTCGCAGCAGCTGCAATTGATCGTCTGCATCGATAATTTGAAAATCTAGCGGTAATCCCGCCTCTAGCGTGTGGATCCGCAGCAAGCGGTGCGCCATGCCATGAAAGGTGCCGATCCACACCTCATGGTGTGACCGCTGCAGGAGCTGGTCGATCCGTTGGCGGATCTGTCCAGCAGCTTGATTAGAAAAAGTCACCGCTAAAATAGTCGAAGGAAAACAGCGCTCTACCGCTAATAACCAAGCGATGCGATGCACTAATACCCGGGTTTTTCCGGTGCCAGCACCTGCCAGCACTAGCAAATTGCCACGGAGCGCTGAAACCGCCAGCCGCTGCTTTTCATTCAAACCTTCGAGTAACGCCGATCCCTCTATCACGGTGCCCCACCTACGGTGATCTTCATTGCCACGGAGTATAGCAGCCTAAAGGTGCGAGCTAAAGCAACCTGATAGTGCTAGGAACGATCCAGTGAAGGCTTGCGCCGTTGGGCTCGTGGATGGCTGGCGTCGTAGACCGAAGCCAGCTGCTGGAAGTTTAGATGTGTATAGATCTGCGTGCTCGACAGGCTGGCATGCCCTAATAACTCTTGTACCGCTCGCAAATCACCGCTGGCCCCTAGCAGATGGGTAGCAAAGCCATGGCGCAATCGGTGGGGGTGCAATGGACTGCTCAGCTGCTGCGATCGTCCCCACTGGGCTAAGCGCTTCTGTACGGCCCGTGCTGACAGAGGCCGCCCCTGCGCTGTGACAAACAGGGCATCCCCTTGTCGAGGCAGCGTGGCACGCCACTGCAACCACCGCTGTAACCACTCGATGGCCACGCTGCCCAATGGCAATTGACGCATTTTCCCGCCCTTGCCAACCACGCGGACATCACCGCTCTCCAGGTTAAGGCAGTGGATCGTTAACCCCACGGCCTCTGCCAGGCGTAATCCCGCCGTATAGAGTAGCTCCATCAACGCCCGATCCCGTACCGAGAGCAGATCACTGGCCTCCAGGTTCAGCAGTTTTTGCACTTCATCGACCTCTATACCCTTAGGCAATAGCCGGGCCTTCCGTGGTAAGGTCAACCGTTTAACGGGGTTAACCTTCATCCCCTCACGCTGTAGCAGGTAGTTGAAAAAACTGCGGAGCGCCGAAAATCGCTGCCGTAAACTGGCAGCACTCAGTCCAGCTAATTTGCCCTTGACGGCCAACTGCCGCACCCAGGCCTCATCTAGCTGTGTCCAGGTGACCAAACCGCAGATCGGCATCTGGCTAGCCAGCACGGCCAAATGACGGCTATAACTCTGTTGGGTGTGCGGACTTAAACGACGCTCAACCTTTAAATAATTCAGGAACCGGGCTATCGATGGCTCAAGACCCTCTGCTGAATCTGTGCTGATCTCAAGCGTAGTCTTTGCGGTCTCTTTAGGGAGATAACGCACTGGATTCACCACGGCAACCACCCCTCATAAACGAGGCTCGCCACGCTGATCATCGACAGCGGATGCCCAGGACCTAGCCACTGAACCTGCAGGGTTCCTCCAGGGAGATCAACCAGCACTCGGGAGGACAATAGCCCCTGATCAATCCCACAGGCTACTGCAGCACAAGCACCACTGCCGCAGGCTTGCGTTTCACCGACCCCACGCTCATAAACCCGTAAGCAGATCTGCTGGGGGGTCACGATCTGCATAAAACCAACGTTGGTCTGCTGTGCAAAGCGCTCATGGGTGGTGATTTGTGCTCCCAAGAGCAGCACCGGTGCACTACGACAATCCTGAACGGCTAATACACAGTGGGGGTTCCCCATCGAAACCACCCCACAGGACACTGTTTTCTGTGACAGCTGTAGACAATACTGTTTTTCACGCTGAGCCGCCTTAAAAGGGATTTGTGCGGGTTCAAAGCAGGGCTCGCCCAGCGTTAGTTGAATACGATCATCTGCCAGCACCGTCAGCAAGAGCTGGCCGCTGTGCGTACTGATCCGAATTGTGCGGCGATTAGTCAGCCCTTTGAGTCGCACAAAATAGGCTAGTGCGCAAGCACCATTGCCGCACTGCGCGATCTCTTGGCCATTGGCATTGAACATTCGATAATGAAAGTCTAGATCGGGATCATAGGGGGGTTCAACCAGCAATAGTTGATCAAAACCTACCCCATAGTGGCGATCGGCCAGCTTGCGTATCTGCTCTTCGGAGAAGAATACTTTTTGGGTCACTGCATCCAGCACCATAAAGTCATTCCCCAGGCTCTGCATTTTGCAAAAGTGGAGGCCTTTTTTCTTCAAAGCAGGGCGGCTACTGAACAGCATACTCATAGGCGATCAAGCGGGGCTAGTGACTGGACAGCTGATAGTGAGCTGCTGCTGGCTAGGCGCCGTTAACGCCGAGTGCGGGAGGATGAGTGGACCTTTGACGCCGCAGCCAAACAGCGGTAACACCAGCAATACCCTGAAGTAATGTTTAAGCGCTAATCGGCTCACAGCGTTTGAAATCCAGTGAGGTTTAGGAAAGATCGGCTTATCAGGCATGCTATAAAACCTTACGATGACGCTTATTAAGATTGTACACTACTCGCTTGCATAACCCCTACTCTCTCGTCAAGATGCCTCATTAATCGACCATGCGGTCCTTGTATCGGGCACTGCCCTGCAGGGTAACCAGACACTCAGAGGGGTTTTTCAACGATGAATGAGACGAAATTCCATCACCTAGCGGACCAAGTGATGGCGCAGATTGAACAGATCCTAGAGGATTTCAGTCAACACGCCGCCCCTCAACACAGCATAGACTATGAAAACGACGGCAGTGTATTGACCTTGCTATTGAACGATCAGAGTAAAATCATCCTCAATCGGCAGAGCGCCCTGCAGCAGCTCTGGCTGGCAACACGGTGCACCGGCTACCACTTTAGTTATCAAGCGCAGCAGTGGATCTGTGTTCGGTCCGGCCGCTCGCTAGGGGCGGTGCTGAGCGAAGCCTGTGCTCAGCAAGCGGGCGTGATCCTGGCTTTTGATGACCTGGTTTTTTGAGACTACGGCAGCGGGCTAGGGGGCATTGCCCCGGCCCCTCACAGGGGGAGCGGGTAGTGACTCTCAATCATTGGTGAATGAATTGCTTAGTCGTTTTTGCAAGCTGTCTAAGCCAGTTAGACCTAGGCTGAATCACTGCTAGAATATTTCTAAGTGCATTCCACCAACAATCATGGTAAGCCACTACCAAAAAATCTCCTGAGTGGATCGTTTTTATATTTCATAAAAGGATAAAAAATGTTATCTTTATGATAATTTTTATTCTAAAAATGAGACAAAGATTATTATGTTGAACTGTTTTAACTTTAAAGTAATGAAAAAAAATGAAAAGTCAGCCCAAAAGCAACCAAACAGATCAGCAGCAGAGTCACTGCTGGCTAGCCAAATTGACGACATGCGCCACTTAAGCCTGTTATGGTCGAGGGGTAGCCAGAATAATCATCAACCGCCTCAGGAATCATCATTCCTTACAGTAGCTGAACCAGCAGCAGTACCCAAAAAAACCTGGATTGAGCAGTTTATAAAGGATCATGACTACGTTAATGTGCCAGCTCCCGCTAATGGCTATTTGTTACATTTTAAATCAAATGATAATCACTCGCCTCAGCAATCATCAGAAGATCATGATTACGTTAATATGTCAGCTCAGAAATCATTAGTCTTTAGGTCAGATAAACCAAAGGAAGACTCAATAACCACTCGGGGAGAACACTCTATAGTCGATCAAGATTATACCATTATGAAAGGTCAACCTAAATGTACTACTTCTGGTGATAGCTGTTCATGGTGTTCTAAATTGAAGGACGCTCCCTCGCCTCAGGAATCACTAGGCACTGGATTACAACTACAACAATCACTCGATCAAGCAATAGCTGAAATGGAGCAATTGAGTGAAGAGTTTAGTCAACGCTTGCTGTTACCACAAGACATTCATTCAGTTTTAAAACATCGATTACCCGTGAAGTCATCGTCAGCCAAGACGACAGCATCACAAAAATCAAGCATTACAACTGGAATAAATACAAAGATTCCAGCAACTGAGATGATGAGTTGTGAACTGAGGCAGGTTCTGCAAAATCGGAAGGAAAGAATAGAAAAAAATGAGCGGGCTCAGGTAAAAGGAGAAACATTGCCGCAGCAGATGACCGCTATGAATGATAATTATCTATCTGGGACAGAACCTTTTAACATCCAATTCTATCCTGATAGTAGAACAAATTTAGCGGTTACCGTTTCTGGCAATAGGAGTCAGTGACTGGGCTAATCACCCTGATAGTCTTTAATAAATCATCTTCATGATTTATCAGCCCTCCTAGGATCACAGAAGACGCATGTCAGGATTGTGCTGGCCGAGGATAAGCCCCCCGACATAGCGACGGTAGCAGGCGGGCTCTCCATCCATCAGCACGGTTTCACTACCCTGGAAGGTGCTAATATCACCCTCGGGACGATTGCTATAGAGCAGGTTCCCTCGCTTGTACTCCTCTGGGCCGCGCGTTGGGAAATGCGCGATCGGCCGCCTCAGCACCTCTTTTAGGAATGAGAACAGCGGTTGCTTGAGGTGAGTATACGCCTCATGAACGCCCCCTCGATAGACCATGCCCCACACGGGGATCGCTTGGTACCAGACGGTTTCCATGCCCACATCGATAATCTCTCCACAGTACTGATCCTCATAGCGAAAGGGATCCCTTTCGAAAAGATAATTGTTTGACTGCGGGCTTTTGGAGGCGACACGAGCGGCAGACTCTGTCGCTGCGTAGGTAGCCCGTTTGGCCTCGACAATAAAATCACAGAGCTGCTGTCGTGGGAGTTCGGTAATCAACATCATGATCTCTACCTCAGTGTTGGTTGGTAACGAGTTTCCCCTGGATAAGAGGGTAGTTTTTGCGGCGGGCAGGCACTACAGTGCTAGCACTGATAGAGCAACAGGCGCACCGCTTGGGAATTCGACGCTCGCTCTCTACGGTGTCACTGCTCGTGGTGCCCAAGCTGCTGAAGGCGCTGTTTGGCCATAGAGTCGCCTTGCTGCGCTGCTTGTCGATACCACTACACGGCGGTCTTAGCATCCTCTGATACCCCTAGACCCCGCTCGTACACCACGCCCAGGTTAAATTGTGCCGCTGGATAACCTTGCTCAGCTGCTTGTCGATACCACTCCACGGCGGTCTTAGCGTCCTGTGGTACCCCTAGACCCCGCTTGTACATCACGCCCAGGTTATTTTGTGCCTCTGGACAACCTTGCTCAGCTGCTTGTCGATACCACTCCACGGCGGTCTTAGCGTCCTGTGGTACCCCTAGACCCCGCTCGTACATCACCCCCAGTTTACATTGTGCCGCTGGATCACCTTGCTCAGCTGCTTGTCGATACCACTCCACGGCGGTCTTAGCGTCCTGTGGTACCCCTAGGCCCCGCTCGTACATCAGGCCCAGGTTATTTTGTGCCTCTGGACAACCTTGCTCAGCTGCTTGTCGATACCACTCCACGGCGATCTTAGCGTCCTGTGGTACCCCTAGACCCCGCTTGTACATCACGCCCAGGTTATTTTGTGCCTCTGGACAACCTTGCTCAGCTGCTTGTCGATACCACTCCACGGCGGTCTTAGCGTCCTCTGATACCCCTAAACCCCGCTCGTACATATAGCCCAGGTTATATTGTGCCGCCGGATAACCTTGCTCAGCTGCTTGTCGATACCACTCCACGGCGGTCTTAGCGTCCTGTGGTACCCCTAGACCCCGCTTGTACATCACGCCCAGGTTATTTTGTGCCTCTGGACAACCTTGCTCAGCTGCTTGTCGATACCACTTCACGGCGGTCTTAGCGTCCTGTGGTACCCCTAGACCCCGCTTGTACATCACCCCCAGTTTACATTGTGCCGCTGGATCACCTTGCTCAGCTGCTTGTCGATACCACTCCTCGGCGGTCTTAGCGTCCTCTGATACCCCTAGACCCTGCTCGTACATCATGCCCAGGTTATATTGTGCCCCTGGATAACCTTGCTCAGCTGCTTGTCGATACCACTTCACGGCGGTCTTAGCGTCCTTTGATACCCCTAGACCCTGCTCGTACATATTGCCCAGGTTATTTTGTGCCACTGGATGACCTTGCTCAGCTGCTTGTCGATACCACTTCACGGCGGTCTTAGCGTCCTCTACCCCTAGACCCCGCTCGTACATCACACCCAGGTTATATTGTGCCATCGGATAACCTTGATTGGCAGCCTTGATGAACCACTCCAGCGCGGCCTTATGATTTTGTGATACCCCTAGACCCTGATCGTACATATAGCCCAAGCTACATTGTGCCTTCGGATAACCTTGATTGGCAGCCTTACTGTACCACTCCAGCGCAGCCTTATGATTTTGTGATACTCCTAGACCCTGATAGTACATCGCGCCCAGGTTACATTGTGCCACTGGCTCACCTTGCTCAGCTGCTTGTCGATACCACTCCTCGGCGATCTTAGCGTCCTGTGGTACCCCTAGACCCAGACGGTACATATGGCCCAGGTTATTTTGTGCCATCGGATAATCTTGATTGGCAGCCTTACTGTACCACTCCAGCGCGGCCTTATGATTTTGTGATACCCCTAGACCCTGATGGTACATCACGCCCAGGTTATATTGTGCCTTTGGATAACCTTGATTGGCAGCCTTACTGTACCACTCCAGCGCGGCCTTATGATTTTGTGGTACCCCTAGACCCTGATAGTACATCACGCCCAGGTTATTTTGTGCCGCTGGATATCCTTGATTGGCAGCCTTACTGTACCACTCCAGCGCGGCCTTATGATTCTGTGAGACTCCTTGCCCCACTTCGTACCTCACCCCCAGGTTATATTGTGCCTCAGGATCACCTTGCTCAGCTGCTGCTCGAATTTGCTTCAGGTGACTCAAGTCATTGGGCAAGGGTTTAACCGGGTGATGAGCAAAGTAAACTACGCCGCTCACCAGGAGTAAACTGATGCTGAAGATCGCTAGCAACGTTTTTTTCATTAATTTCGCCATCACGGCTCCCTCTGCTGCTGATTCATCGGCACTCTCAATAATAGTACATATCACCCAGGTTATTTTGTGCCATCGGAAAACCTTGATTGGCAGCCTTGCTGTACCACTCCAGCGCGTCCTTATGCTAGTTATCAGCGGGGTACCAATGAAAATACTAATGGTTTAATCCGTCGATGCTGGCCTAAAAAAATGTGTATGGGGCCTCTGAGCAAACAGGAGATTAGAGATATGGAATTACGCCTTAATATGACTCCCAGAAAAGTGCTTTTGGGTCTAACTCCCTTGGAAGCTTATACCGGCTGCCGTGTTGCACTTATTGCGTGAATCCAGCGTTGGTGACGTGGGGAAATATCCCTGGAGAGGGGGTGGCTTTTGCGGCGGGCAGGGGCGATACAGGCTACCTTTCCGGATGTACATTCCTCTAGCGCTAGCCCTAATAGAGCAGCCGCACCGCTTGACGTTCGATCCCCGCTCTCTACGTTCTCAGTAGCTAGTAGTACCCGAGCTGCTGCAGGCGCTGTTTGGCCATAGAGTTGCCTTGCTGGGCTGCTCGTCGGTACCACTCCACAGCAACCCACCCATCCTGTAAGACCCCTAAGCCATTGTCATACATGATCCCAAGGTTATATTCGGAACAAGCATTACCCTGCTGAGCTGCTTTACGAAACCACTCCAGGGCTACCTGGTGATTTTGTAAGGCTCCTTGGCCATTTTTATACATCAAACCCAGATTATTTTGGGCACCACAGTGTCCTTGCACCGCGGACTTATAGTACCACTCGACAGCAGCCGAATGATCCTGCGCTACCCCTAAACCGTTTTGATGCATCAGAGCCAGATTATATTGGGCTTCAGCAGCGCCTTGCTTAGCCGCTGAATGAAACCACTCCAGGGCGATCTTATAATCTAGTGGTACACCGTGAGCATTGACATACATGGTTCCCAGGTTATTTTGTCCTGCTACATTCCCTTGCTTAGCCGCTTTATAGTACCACCCTACAGCCACCTTATAATTTTGTGATACTCCTAAGCCTCGTTGGTACATCAATCCAAGATCATTTTGAGCAGAAGAGTGACCCTGCACAGCCGCCTGATAGAACCACTTGACAGCGCTTGAATTATCCCGTGCTATTCCATTCCCATCCCTATACATAGCACCCAGAATATATTGAGCCCCTGGGTCACCTTGCTTAGCGTCTTCTCGAATTTTATTAACCTGACTCAACTTATCCGACGATGGTTTAACTGGGTGATGAGCAGAGTAAACTACGCCGCTCACCAGGAGTAAACTGATGCTGAAGATCGCTACCAATGGTTTTTTCATTAATTTTGCCATCACGGCTCCCTCTGTTGCTGACTCATCTGTACCTTCAATAATAGGAGTGCTCGCCGGCTTGATGCTCGGTGACATCTTGAACGCCGGTTAATTCGGGGAAATGCGCCAACAGCTCCTTCTCAATTCCCTCTTTTAGGGTGACATCCACCATGGCACAGCCATTACAGCCACCGCCAAATTGCAGCACCACGCCGCCTGCTTCGGTGATCTCCACCAGCGTCACTCGCCCGCCATGGCCAGCTAATTGTGGGTTCACTGTCGCTTGTAAAAAATAGTCAACTCGATCGAACAGCGGCGCATCTGCGGCCACCTTGGCCAGTTTGGCATTCGGGGCTTTAATGGTTAACTGTGATCCCAAAGATTCGGTGACAAAATCAATCACCGCCTGTTGCAAAAAGGGGAGCATCGGTGACTCAATATAAGCCACAAAGCCCTCAAAGGGGAGCGATTGATCCTCTGCGGTCACCGCCTCCGGTGGGCAGTAGGAGACCCCACACTCCGCTTGCACGGTGCCGGGATAGCTCACATAGACGCGGATCTGAGTCCCCAGCGGCTGCTCCGCTAGCAGTTGTCGAAAATGGGCCTGGGCGGCTTCAGTAATTTGTATCATGATAAGTCTTCTCTCAGCTAAACACGCAACCAGGCTGCGCTGATTTCGCTAGTCTACTATAAGCTCTGGGTTCGACCTAGCGTCCAAATGTGGATTTCAGCCACCCCCGCCCGACGCAGCAGCTGGCTCAAGGCCGCCACGGTGCTGCCGGTGGTGACCACATCATCGATCAAGACCACCCGAGTGCCCGCCAGCCGCACCTCAGCACCTGGCGCTAGCGCAAAGGCACGGCGCAGGTTGCGCCGCCGTGCCACGGCAGGCAGTTGCTGTTGTGGTACCGTCGCCTGCACCCGCTGCAATAGCGTGGCATCCCACGCGACCCCTAACCAGTGGGCGAGATTGGCCGCTAACAGTGCGGATTGGTTAAAGCCTCGTCGCCAGTGGCGCCACCAATGCAACGGCACCGGCAGTAGGAGATCGGGTTTTTCCAGCCCTAACCAGCGCCGTTGGGCTAACCACCGTAATAGCAGCAACCGCGCCAAGGTGGGGGCTAGCTCAAAGCGCCGCTGAAATTTAAACTGGTTGATCAAGCGACTCACCGGTGGTCCATACGGCGCCACGGCGAGTAAAGTATCCCAAGGGGGTGGTTTTTGTAGGCAACGACCACACAACGCTTGAGGGAGGGCGGTTGGCAGCCCACAACAACGACAGCAGGCCTGGGCTAGGAGATTCGGCAGCCAGTCGGTGGGCCAACAAACACTACAAATCCCTTGGGCTGCCGACCACACTGATTGCTGACATAACCGACAGCAGCCGGTTGGCGTGAATCGATAGAGAGGCCAGCGCATCTTGGTAGCGTAACGGATGCTCCCGCAAACAACACGCTTTTATCACCCTGCCCAGCTAACTTTTAGAAGTAGATCCAGAATCCATGGCCAATGCTACGACTGATAACCCCCGCAAACACCACGCCACTCAAGCAACATAACGGTAGTAGCAGCGACGCTGACAAACCCTGGCTGAGCTACAGCCGACCACACAACCGAAGCAGCCTCGCTTGACAGTCGGCTCGGGTACCTTTTCTACTTTTCCCAAAGCAATCAACCGTTCTAACAGCGCCGTGAGTAAATTAGCAGAGACGTTTAACTGGCGACTCAGCGCTTGTAGCTCTACCACCCCAGCCAGTGCCACAGCGTCACGAAGCTGTAATAAGCTGATCACCGACCCCCCTCCTCTGTAAGCCGCAGCTCAGCAGGCCGCTGAAATAACGAACCAACCCTCTGCCGAGGGGGCCAACGCGTTAAGAGCGCAAACAGTAAGGCATTAAATACCAAGATACCCGCCATCGTATAACTACTCTGCAGCGGATGTTGACTAAAAGTGACGCTTTGATAGTAGAGCGTCGCCAACGAATAGGCGACATTCACCCCCCAAAAAAATGAAAACCACATCCACCGCCACCCACTTTCACGCCCAATAGCGCCCAGGGTAGAGACACAGGGAATATACAGCAAGACAAAGATCAAATAGCTATAGGCAGCGGCCGGCGTTGCAAATTTGCGGGCGAGGATCGTGCGGGATAGCGGGCTCATGCCCTGATCACCGCTGGTCTCCTCGGTTGCTCCCCGAGAATTCACCCACCCGTCAAGCTTAAAGAGGGTGAGTAACCGCTGACCCGTCTCTCGCAGTGCCTGTTGAAGTTCCAAGCGCGGCTTAAACTGCGCCACATCCAGCGGTTCATAGAGCCGCTCTTCTGCCGCGTAGAGCGTGTCTAAAGTCCCCAAGACCACCTCTTTGGCAATCGCCCCAGTGAGCAACCCTACAGTCGCTGGCCAATTCTCCTCCTGAAGGCCAAGGGGTTTCAATAATGGGGTGAGCCGTTGGCCCACGCTCTCCAGCGCTGAAACCGGCTGCTCAGGACTCACCAACGCACCGGTTATCGTGCGGGTTTGTAAGCCACCAATCAGCAGATTCACCAGAATAATGAGTTTTCCTGCACGCCAGATAAACCCTGTTAAGCGATGCCAAATTTGCACGCCAACCACACGGAGTGAAGGACGCTGGTAGGGAGGCAGCTCCATCACAAAAGGAGCACTGGCGCCCTGCAGCAGCGTCCGCTTCAAGAGCAATCCGGTCCCCACGGCAACGCCAATCCCTAGTAGGTATAAAGCAAACAGTGGAAAGACCCCAGAGCGTCCAAAAAAAGTGGCAGAAAACACGACAAAAATCGCCAAGCGAGCACTGCAGGTCATAAAGGGGGCAATGAGAATGGTGAGTAGCCGCTCCCGTTCTCCATTCAGGGTGCGGGTTCCCATAATCGACGGCACATTACAACCAAAGCCAATAATCAGCGGTGCGAAAGCTTTTCCTGGTAATCCCAGCGCCTGCATGAAGCGGTCCATCACAAATGCGGCCCGGGCGAGGTAGCCAGAATCCTCCAACAACCCCAAACAGAGAAACAGCAAACCGATGGGGGGAATCAAGGGCATCAAAGTGTTGATGCCGCCCCCGATACCCTGCGCCAGCAGGTGGATTAAACCCTGGGGTAATCCTAGACAGCCTCCCAGCCACTGAGTGCCCTGACTCAATAGGAGGGCTGCACTCCGTTCAAATAGCGGTTGCAGGGCATCGCCAAGCCGAATCGATAAGAAAAACATCGCGTACAGAACCCCCAGAAATAGTGGGATCCCTAACCATCGGTTCAAGAAGATAGTGTCTAGCCGGTGCATGAGCTGATGAGCGCTCTCTGGGGAGGGCTCCATCCCAGCACAGAGGGTGGCGATCGCGCAGTACCGCGCATCGGCAATCAGTAGGGCAGCCTCCTCGCCCAGCGCCTGCTGTACGGCTCGCTGTGCGTCATTCAGTCGTAAAGCCAGCTGCTCGCTGGGTTCACTGGATCGATCACCTTCAAGCAGTTGTAACGCTAACCAACGTGCCTGAGGGGTCGATAGCGGCGACGGCAGCTGCTGGATAATAGACGGCAGTTGCTGTTCAATGGCGTCTGGGTAAATGACCGGCCAGGTAGTCACGTGCCCGCTGTGATCATCAATCGCTTGATAGAGTTGTTGCAATCCCTCTCCGCGAGTGGCCACCATCGGAATGACGGGGAGTGCTAACCGCTCTGACAGCTGCTGAACCTCCAGTGTCATCCCACAAGCCAAAGCGCTATCAAACCGATTCAGCACGACCAGGCAGGGAACCCCTCGCTCTAACAGTTGCACGGTTAAGTACAGATTACGCGCTAGATCAGTCGCATCTAGCACATTGATGATGAGATCAGCCTCCCCTGAACAGAGATAACGGCAGGCTATTTGCTCATCTAATGCTGCCTGTGGGCAGGGGGTGGTTAACGAATAGATCCCCGGCAGGTCGACCAGCGTTATTTGATACCGCGCTGTACAAAACTGCCCCTCCTGACGCTCTACCGTGACCCCAGCCCAGTTCCCCACCCGCTGGTTTAAACCAGTGAGCCGGTTAAATAAAGTGCTCTTCCCACAGTTGGGATTGCCCAGCAGTGCAGCCGTCAACTGGCGTCTAGCGTTAGGCAACGGCATCGACTGGCACGCCAACCGTCAGTTGTTCCAAATCCTTCTTGCGTAACATCACATTCAGTCGCCCGATTTCAAGTTGTACCGGATCCCCCAAAGGAGCAATCCGCACAACCCGAAACCAAGCACCTGGACGTATCCCCATAGAGAGCAATCTATGTCGATAGGCTGGGCTCATGGTGTCGGCAAAAGCCCCTATACGATAATGCTTGTGTGGTTCCAATTCACTCACAGTCATACCGGTTCATTCTCCATAGGCTACTCCCTGGTAGTCGATCAGATAATACCCGCCTATTATCGATCGCTGGCCCTATAGAAGGCAAATGATAGTGAGAAACATTATCATATACAATCAACCGCTGCAGCCTTATGTAACTAATTATTGCTAAAAAATCTCCCGCCGGGGTGCTTGGGGCAGATCCCTAATAAAGGATAAAACCTTAAAGAAAGCCGCTCACACGAGGGCAACCATCCATAGACTTCATGAGTGGTTCATGTTATTAGATACCCTCATCTCTCAAGCAACCACAGTGCGATGAACGACTTTATTAAAATCCTGATAAAGTAGCTGTGGACTGTGATGACTTTTATGGCGGCTTTAAAACAATCAGGACTAGAATCACATATCAGGTGTTGTGGAATGGCAGGGACACAGTATATCACTCGGGCAGGTTGGCTCCGATTAAAAGAGGAGTTGGACTATTTATGGACGGTGGCTCGTCCAAACGCTACACAGCTGGTTGCCGAAGCGGCTGCCTTAGGCGACCGCTCAGAAAATGCGGAATATCTCTATGGTAAAAAAGCGTTACGCGAACTGGATCGACGCATCGCTTTTTTGCGCAAGCGCTTGACGTTGCTACGAATTGTTGATCCCCACCCGCAACAAGCTGGACGGGTATTTTTTGGTGCCTGGGTGACGCTGCTGGATCAGCAAGGAGACCAGCCGTGCTACCGCTTAGTGGGCGCTGATGAATTTGATTTGAGCCAGAACTGGATCTCTATCAATGCCCCTGTAGCCCGAGCCCTCCTAGGTAAATATGTTAACGATCTCATAACCCTCTTTACCCCAAAGGGCAAAATAACCTACCGTATCCTAGCTATCGATTACCAACCCCCTAAATAGTAAAGTCCTGGTGTTGTTTTTCAGGAATGATCGCGACCAGGTATCTAAGTTTTCACAATGAACATACGCAGTGAGCGTTTGGGAGTCAAAGGAGCATGCACGAGCACCACAAAGTTTTAATTGTCGATGATGATATGTGTCTACGAGCCCTGATAGAGCGTTATCTCAGTGAACAGGGCTTCCAGGTACGTGGTGTGGCCAATGCGGAGCAGATGGATCGGTTGCTGACTCGTGAATCTTTTCAATTAATCATCCTTGATTTAATATTGCCGAGTGAGGATGGGCTCTCTATCTGTCGTCGTCTACGTAATCAAAATAATCTCATACCGATCATTATATTGACTGCAAAAGGCAATGAGGTCGATCGAATCATTGGACTAGAAATGGGTGCTGATGACTATCTAGCGAAGCCCTTCAATTCCCGTGAACTGTTAGCCCGCATCCGTGCAGTGTTACGACGGCAATCCCATGAAGCGCCAGGTGCACCAGCACAGGAGGAGGCACTCCTCACCTTTGGTCGCTTCAAGCTCAATTTAGGAACCCGAGAGATGTTTAAAGATGATCTTCCAATCCCCTTGACCAGTGGTGAATTTTCAGTGCTTAAAGTGCTAGGTAGTCACCCTCGCCAACCGTTTTCACGTGATAAATTAATGAATTTAGCCCGCGGTCGCGAGTATAGTGCAACGGAGCGCTCAATTGATGTGCAGATCTCTCGCCTACGCCGCGTACTGGAAGAAGATCCAGCCAATCCACGTTATATTCAGACGGTCTGGGGATTGGGTTATGTCTTTGTTCCTGATGGTCACTCCGTTAAAAGCAGTCAGCACTGTTGATCATCTCCTACCTTAACCAGCGTCATGGAAACGCTTCTGATGAAACCAGCAGACCAATCTGAGGATCTCTCGGCAGTAGAGATCCTCCATGATCTACAGACCCTGTTAGCCCGGATTCGCCTAGCCACTGATCTACTACAGACCCAAGATCAAGCGCTGCTGAGAGCCATTCACCAAGATATTGCGACCTGTCAAAGCCTCATTTGCCAGCAGTTTTCTCCCACTGGTTGCGCCACAGAGAGGCTAACCTCTACCGATCTCAATGCCTTGATTCAAGAGGAGATCATCCTCCTGAATCGTGATCAGCAGACCGTGCTTGAGCAAGATTTATGTGCGGGAACGCTCTGGGTAGCCATGCAGCGGATCGCTATCAAACGGGTATTAACCAATTTATTGGTGAATGCACGCCACTACGGCCAAGGTTGGGTGCGGATCAGCAGTGGGAGATCACTGGAGAGTGCCTGGTTCCAAATAGACGACGATGGGCCAGGGATTGAGCCTGATCAACACTCTCAGCTATTTCAGCCCTGGATTCGGGGTGTCGAGAGAGCGATTAGCAACAAGCTTGCTGGAGGCCATGGTTTAGGTCTCGCTATTGTCAAAAAGATTGTCGATCACCATCATGGTCGTTTGCACCTTAGCCGGAATAGCCGTAACGGACTGACCATACGGGTTATCCTACCGCTCCAACAATAGCACTGCCGGCAACCGTGATCTGACAGCCGCTGCTTAAAACGGCCACACGACCCCATTTTCGCTAAAGATCACTGCTCAGCGAACAAACCCGACAGGTGGTCGTCGCTAAGCAGTGATGAACGGACTATCCCAGTAAACTAGGCCTCATGGTCTCGACTACTTAACAGCTCTGCAAGATTAGCTGAAGCCATCTCGTGGCTAACCACCGGTTTCTGCTCCTCCTGAGCGGCTCCCTTGCGGCGTATTCTGGCCTGATGATGTGCATAACCCGTTCCTGCTGGGATCAATCGACCGACAATCACATTCTCTTTTAAGCCACGCAGCTCATCACGCTTGCCGCTCACCGCAGTCTCTGTTAACACCCGTGTGGTCTCTTGGAAAGAGGCTGCAGAGATCAGGGACTCTGTGGCTAACGATGCCTTGGTGATCCCCAGTAGCTCACGCGTATAGGTTGGCGGAACTTTATCTTCTGCTTCTAAAGCACGGCAAGCGATCTTAACCCGCGCCACTTCGATCTGTTCTCCTTCTAAGAAATTGGAGTCGCCCGAGGTGGCAATCGTCGCCTTACGCAGCATTTGGCGTACAATCACTTCAATGTGCTTATCGTTAATCTTCACACCCTGTAGACGATACACCTCCTGTACTTCATTCACGATGTAACGGGTCACTGCACGAACACCCCGCAAACGCAAAATATCTTGTGCCGCTTCCGGACCATCCGATATCACATCACCTCGCTCAACCTGCTCCCCCTCAAAGACATTCAGGTGACGCCACTTAGGGATCATCTCTTCATAAGGTTCGCCACCCTCTACCGGCAAAATTTGTAGCCGGCGTTTCCCTTTCGTCTCTTTACCAAAAGAGACGACCCCACTGATTTCTGCCAAAATAGCGGGCTCTTTCGGACGTCGTGCTTCAAATAGATCAGCCACTCGTGGCAGCCCACCGGTAATGTCACGCGTACCGCCTGATTCTTGGGGGATCCGGGCTAAAGTGTCGCCAACATTGACCACAGCCCCGTCTTCTAACTGAATAATAGTCTTACTCGGCAAGAAGTATTGAGCTGGAACATCAGTTCCCGGGATCAGCACATCATTGCCCGCCTCATCAACCAGTTTCAACGCTTGGCGTTGATCTCTAGCGGCGCTGGTGCGTTCACTCCCTTCTAAGACCACAATGGAAGAGAGTCCAGTCAATTCATCCGTTTGCCGGGTGATGGTCTGTCCCTCAACCATATCGACAAATTTCACAAACCCCCGGACTTCAGAGATCACCGGCATGGTGTGCGGATCCCAATTGGCGACAATCTCACCAGCTTCTACTTCGTGACCATCCTGATGGGTCATGACGGCACCATAAGGAATTTTATGCTTCTCTTTAGTACGCCCCAGGCTATCGAGTAGTACCACCTCTGCATGGCGTGAAGTGATTACTAAATTGTTTTCACTATTCAAAACAAATTTTGCTTTCTCTAACTTCAGGGTCCCACGATTTTTGACTTGAATGGCCGATTCAGCGGCGGCCCGCGAGGCAGCACCGCCGATGTGAAAGGTCCGCATGGTTAACTGTGTACCGGGCTCCCCAATCGACTGCGCTGCGATGACGCCGATCGCTTCTCCTAGGTTAATCAAATGTCCTCGTGCCAAATCACGGCCATAACATTTGGTACAGATCCCAAAATCGGTCTCACAAGTCACGACAGAGCGGACTTTAATGTGATCAACTGAATGCGCTTCTAACTGATCACACCAGTGCTCGTCCAGTAAAGTATTACGGGGCACCAGGATATCAGCACTGTGCGGTTGCAGTAGATCTTCAGCAGTGACCCGGCCGAGTACCCGCTCGCGTAAGGGCTCTTTAACATCACCCCCTTCAATCAGCGGGGCCATCACCATCCCCTCTTGCGTGCCACAGTCCTCTTCAATCACCACCAAGTCCTGGGCAACGTCTACCAAGCGGCGGGTTAGATAACCGGAATTGGCGGTTTTCAGAGCGGTATCTGCCAACCCTTTACGCGCACCATGCGTTGAGATGAAATATTGTAAGACGTTTAACCCTTCCCGGAAGTTGGCGGTGATTGGTGTCTCAATAATCGAGCCATCTGGCTTGGCCATCAGTCCCCGCATCCCCGCCAGCTGGCGGATCTGTGGTGCCGATCCCCGAGCACCTGAATCAGCCATCATAAAGACACTATTAAACGAGGCCTGTTGCTCTAGTTCTTGATGACGATTCAGCACCATTTCCGTAGAGAGGTTTTCCATCATCGCTTTGGCGACTCGCTCATTGGCCGCAGCCCAGATATCAATCACCTTATTGTAACGCTCACCGGCAGTGACTAACCCTGATTGGAACTGCTCCTGAATTTCTGCGACTTCACTTTCCGCTACGCTGATAATGCTCGCCTTATTATCTGGAATCACGATATCATCAATACCGACTGAACAGCCCGAGCGTGCCGCATAGGTAAATCCGGTATACATGATCTGATCGGCCAAGATTACGGTTGGCTTCATTCCCAATGTGCGGTAACAGGTATTGAGTAATTTTGAAATCGCCTTTTTCCCCTGCTGTTGGTTAATCAGAGAAAAAGGTAACCCGTGTGGAACCACCATCCATAAAATTGCGCGGCCTATGGTCGTGTCGACTAAGGTGGTCTTGGGCTCTAGGGTTCCTTGGCTGTTTGGCTGATACTCGGTGATACGAACCTTCACTTGAGCATGCAACTCAGCAGCACCGGTGCGATAGGCTTTCTCCGCCTCTTCAGGGCCCGTTAGCCACATTCCCTCACCGAGGGCGTTAATCTTAGTCCGGGTCATATAATAAAGACCTAAGACCACATCTTGTGAGGGCACAATAATGGGCTCTCCACTGGCCGGCGATAGAATATTGTTGGTTGACATCATTAAGGCCCGTGCTTCCAGCTGCGCTTCTAGCGTTAACGGAACATGCACAGCCATCTGATCACCGTCGAAGTCGGCGTTATAGGCGGCGCAGACTAACGGATGCAACTGAATGGCTTTCCCTTCAATCAGAACCGGCTCAAACGCTTGAATACCCAGTCGATGCAAGGTAGGCGCTCGATTTAACAGTACCGGATGTTCGCGGATCACCTCATCTAAAATATCCCAGACAACAGCATCCTCTCGATCAACCATTTTCTTAGCGGCTTTAATCGTGGTGGCCAGTTCACAGGCTTCCAATTTACCGTAAATAAAGGGTTTGAAAAGCTCTAATGCCATTTTTTTAGGTAAACCACACTGATGTAGCCGCAGATAAGGCCCAACGGTGATCACCGACCGCCCAGAGTAGTCGACCCGTTTCCCCAGCAGATTTTGGCGGAAACGCCCCTGTTTCCCTTTGATCATATCGGCCAGCGATTTGAGTGGCCGCTTGTTGGAGCCGGTAATCACGCGACCACGGCGACCATTATCCAATAAGGCATCAACCGCCTCTTGCAACATCCGTTTTTCATTACGGACGATGATGTCGGGTGCGGCTAAGTCGAGCAGACGTTTCAAACGGTTATTCCGATTAATGACCCGGCGATAGAGATCATTCAAATCAGAGGTGGCAAAACGACCACCATCGAGCGGTACCAGCGGGCGTAGATCGGGGGGCAAGATCGGCAGGACATTGAAAATCATCCACTCTGGCTTATTACCCGACAGAATAAAAGCTTCGAGCAATTTTAAACGCTTGGTGATCTTTTTACGCTTGGTTTCAAAGTTGGTTTCACTCAACTCTTCACGTAACTTGGCACACTCTGCTTTTAAGTCGAGGGTTTTGAGCAGTGCTTGAATCGCTTCCGCTCCCATCTTGGCTTCAAATTCGTCACCAAATTCCTCAAGCGCGTCTAAATACTGCTCTTCAGTAAGAATTTTACCACGCTCTAGGCTGGTCATCCCACTCTCGACGACGACATAGGATTCAAAATAGAGCACCCGTTCAATGTCGCGCAACAGCATGTCTAAAAGCAAACCAATCCGTGACGGCAATGATTTGAGGAACCAAATATGCGCCACCGGTGAGGCTAACTCAATATGCCCCATACGGTCACGCCGCACCTTAGTTTGGGTGACCTCAACCCCACACTTTTCACAAATCACCCCACGGTGCTTTAAGCGTTTATATTTACCACATAAACACTCATAATCCTTGATGGGTCCAAAAATACGAGCACAAAACAGGCCATCACGTTCCGGTTTAAAGGTACGATAGTTGATGGTTTCTGGCTTTTTAACTTCGCCATACGACCAAGAACGGATCATCTCCGGTGAAGCTAACGCAATTTTAATGGCATCAAATTCTTCGAATTTATTATGAGTTTTTAAAAAATTCAGTAGGTCTTTCACGTGTTGGCCCCTGTCGGCGTTAAAGCAGTACGAGCTCCCCTAGGTAATCGGTGATCTCTAGATAACTTTATGCTAACTGTTCAATACAATTTAGTCGCTTTCAAGCTCAATATTAATGCCTAGTGAACGAATCTCCTTTAGGAGTACATTAAAGGACTCTGGCATGCCTGGATCCATTTGGTGATTGCCATTGACAATACTTTTATACATTTTGGTACGACCATTCACATCATCGGATTTTACCGTCAACATCTCTTGCAGCGTATAAGCGGCTCCATAAGCTTCCAGAGCCCAGACCTCCATTTCACCGAAACGTTGGCCGCCGAACTGTGCTTTACCCCCTAGAGGCTGCTGGGTGACTAGGCTATACGAGCCAGTAGAACGGGCATGCATTTTATCATCCACTAAATGGTTTAATTTCAACATATACATATAACCCACAGTCACCGGGCGTTCAAATTGCTCTCCACTCAAACCATCATACAAGGTGATTTGGCCTGAGGTGGGCAACTCTGCTAGTGTCAATAGCTGCTTAATTTCCTGCTCACTGGCACCGTCAAATACCGGCGTCGCTAACGGCATCCCATGACGCAAATTCTCTGCTAACTGCCTGATTTCAGTGTCACTGAAGCGGCTCAGATCCACTTTACCCTGCACATCACCTAAGTCATAAATACGTTGCATAAATTCACGTAAAATGGCGGCAGTTTGTTGTTCGCGGAGCATTTGATCAATTTTATTACCCAGGCCCTTGGCCGCTAGCCCCAAATGGGTTTCCAAAATTTGACCAAGATTCATCCGTGAAGGAACCCCCAAGGGATTCAGTACAATATCGACTGGCTCACCTCGATGGTCATAAGGCATATCTTCTACTGGACAAATTTTCGAGATAACCCCCTTGTTACCATGGCGACCTGCCATTTTATCACCCGGTTGAATTTGCCGTTTAACGGCCAAATAAACTTTAACGACCTTTAAGACGCCCGGGGCTAGATCATCACTTTGGGTGATCTTGCGGCGTTTACTCTCTAATTTTTTTTCAAAGTCTGCGGTCAGTTCGTCATATTGGGCCGCTAGCTGCTCTAGTTGCCGTTGTTGCGCTTCATCCGCTAAGACTAAGGTGAGCCATTGCTTAGGTTGCAAGTTGTCCAGTTTTTCTGCAACCATCCCGCCGCTGATCAGCAGATCACGCATTCGTGAAAATAGTCCAGCTTCTAAAATATTGAGCGCCTCAGTCAGATCCTTTTTCACTTCACGTAGCTGCATGCCCTCAATTTCCAAGGCACGTTTATCTTTTTCAATACCATCACGGGTGAAAATTTGTACATCGATGATGGTACCCGTTACCCCATTAGGCACGCGTAAAGAGGAGTCTTTGACATCAAAAGCTTTTTCACCAAAGATAGCGCGTAATAACTTCTCTTCCGGGGTGAGTTGGGTTTCACTTTTCGGTGTGACTTTACCCACCAAGATGTCGCCACCGGTGACTTCGGCACCGATATAGACAATACCCGACTCATCTAATTTAGAGAGCGCCGACTCCCCAATATTAGGAATATCCGCGGTGATCTCTTCTGAGCCTAATTTGGTATCACGCGCAATACAGGCCAGCTCCTGAATATGAATGGTGGTGAAACGATCTTGTTGCACCACTCGTTCAGAAATCAGAATGGAGTCCTCAAAGTTATAACCATTCCAGGGCATGAAGGCGACTCGCATATTTTGCCCTAACGCCAACTCTCCTAAATCAGTACAGGGGCCATCTGCCAACACATTGCCACGCTCTACCCATTCACCTAGGATGACACAGGGTTTTTGATTAATACAAGTATTGTGGTTCGAGCGGGTATATTTGGTTAAGTTATAGATATCAATGCCCGCTTCACCACTCTCCATCTCCACTTCATTAACGCGAATCACAATCCGTGAGGCATCAGCATACTGTACACAGCCCCCACGCTTGGCCACAACAGTCACCCCAGAATCCACAGCGACCACACGTTCCATACCCGTCCCGACCAATGGTTTATCGGTCCGTAAAGTGGGGACTGCTTGCCGCTGCATGTTGGCACCCATTAAGGCACGGTTTGCATCATCATGTTCGAGAAAGGGAATCAAGGCCGCTGCAACAGAAACAATTTGTTGCGTAGAGACATCCATATAATCAACCTGGGAGTGGGTAAATAGACCGGACTCACTCCGGTGACGGCAGGTGATTAACTCATCAATAAAGTGATTGCTGTCATCTAAGTTGGCATTTGCTTGGGCAATCACATAGTTGCCCTCCTCTATCGCCGATAAGTAATGGATCTCATCGGTGACCACACCCTGGGATACACGACGGTAGGGGGTCTCAAGAAAGCCATACTCATTGGTCTTAGCATACACCGACAGTGAGTTGATGAGCCCAATATTGGGTCCTTCAGGGGTCTCAATAGGACAGACCCGACCATAGTGGGTCGTGTGGACATCTCGCACCTCAAAGCCAGCACGTTCCCGAGTTAACCCGCCTGGACCCAAGGCTGAGATACGACGCTTGTGGGTAATTTCGGACAGGGGGTTATTTTGATCCATAAATTGCGATAATTGACTAGAGCCAAAAAATTCTTTTATCGCCGCTGAAACGGGCTTTGCATTAATCATATCTTGTGGCATGAGGGTCTCTAAATCCCCCAGAGATAACCGCTCTTTGACCGCCCGCTCAACCCGCACCAGGCCAATACGGAACTGATTTTCCGTCATCTCGCCCACTGATCGGATCCGTCGGTTACCCAGATGGTCAATGTCGTCGATCTCCCCTCGTCCATTACGAATCTCAATCAACTTCTTCATGACCTCAATGATATCTTGATGGCTTAACACCCCAGGGCCTTCAATCGTGTCACGTCCTAAGGAGCGGTTAAACTTCATACGACCAACAGTCGAGAGATCATAACGATCAGCTGAGAAAAATAGATTTTCAAATAGATTTTCTGCGGCATCTCGGGTAGGAGGCTCTCCTGGACGCATCATCCGATAGATTTCTACCAAAGCACTTAACCGATCAGTCGTCGGATCAATGCGCAACGTCTCCGCAAGGTAAGCGCCTTGATCAAGATCATTGGTAAACAGGGTTTCAATCTGCTGATGCCCCGCCTGAGTTAATTTCGCCAATAACTCCAGTGTCAGTTCACTGTTGGCGCTACATAACAGCTCCCCATGGCGACTATCCAGATAGTCTTTCGCCATAATTCTACCCAATAGGTACTCCACTGGCACAGTCAGTCGCGACACACCATCTTGTTCTAACTGGCGAATATGGCGAACGGTGATACGTCGTCCCTTTTCGACATACAGTTTATCGTTGTATTCGATATTAAAAGAGGCAATCTCACTGCGTAAGCGCTCTGGGACCAAGTGCATCTCTATCTGGTCACCCGTGATCTCAAACAGAATTTTGTCAAAAAATTGATCCAAAATCTGTTCAGTCGTATAGGATAAAGCCCTTAAAATAATCGTTGCTGGCAGTTTACGGCGGCGATCGATCCTGACAAAAAGATTATCTTTCGGATCAAATTCAAAATCTAGCCACGATCCCCGATAGGGAATAACTCTGGCGTTGTATAATACCTTGCCTGAAGAGTGGGTTTTACCTTTATCGCTGTCAAAAAAGACCCCTGGGCTTCGGTGTAATTGGGAGACAACCACGCGTTCTGTCCCATTGATGATAAAAGTCCCGTTGTCGGTCATCAGCGGGATTTCACCCATATACACTTCTTGCTCTTTGATATCTTTGACTGTTCCCTCAGGAGCCTCTTTTTCAAAAAGCACTAGTCGCAGCTTAACACGCAGTGAAGCAGAAAAGGTCACCCCACGTATTTGACACTCTTTAACATCAAACAGCGGCTCACCCAGACGGTAGCCCACATATTGCAATTCAGCACTACCGCTATAACTACGGATAGGAAATACAGAGCGGAACGCGGCTTCTAAACCCTGTTGCCCCTGCAGATCGCGCTCAATAAACTGCTTGAAAGAGTTCAGCTGTATTGAAAGTAGGTAAGGAACCTCTAATACTTGCGGTCGCTTGCCAAAATTTTTACGAATGCGTTTTTTTTCGGTATAAGAGTAAACCATAGGGCCCCTCAACAGAACTGATCAATGACTCGCACACGCGTTGTGAGACTGGGTGCGTTCACTAGTAGGTTGACGCTACCGCTAACGCAATGCCGATCGGTGACCGACCAGTTGCCATCGATAACCATCGGTAACACAAAAAGGCCGGCAACTAAACGTTACCAGCCCAGCATTGGGTAAAATTAAGCGATGGAAGCAGGGAGTAGCTTATTTAATTTCAACCGTTGCCCCCACTTCTTCAAGTGCTTTTTTCAAAGCTTCCGCTTGCTCTTTAGAGAGTGCTTCTTTCAGAGTAGCCGGTGCCGATTCAACGACATCTTTGGCCTCCTTCAGCCCGAGACCCAGCTCGCTGCGGACTACCTTGATCACGGGCACTTTGTTATTACCAACCGCTGTCAAAATGACATCAAACTCCGTTTGTTCCTCAACTGCCTGCGCCTCAGCTAGACCTCCAGAGACCACCGCTGCAGCGGCTGAAACCCCAAAACGCTCTTCCATCAAGGTGATTAACTCAACCACATCCATCACGGACATCGTGGCTACGGTGTCCAGGATCTGCTCTTTAGTAATAGACATAATACTGTATTCCTAACAATAAAAATAATGGTGACCAATCAGCTTATCAAATGATAACAGTCTACGGACTCTCAAGCGGCTGCTTGTAGCTGATTCCGCAGCGCTGCCAAGGTGCGAACCAACTTACCAGCCGCTGCCTCACGCATTGTCGCCATCAGACGTGCTAGTGCTTCTTCATAAGTTGGTAACAACGCCAATCGATCAATCTGCTCTGCTGGAATAAAATTCCCTTCAAAGGCTGCTGCTTTAATCTTAAAAAGGGTGTTCTCTTTGGCAAACACCTTCAACAAGCGCGCAGCCGCACCAGGGTGATCATTGGAAAAAGCTATCAACGTCGGACCAACCAAGGTCGGTTGCAAACACTCATAGGCGGTGCCTTTAAGGGCACGCTGTAGTAACGTATTGCGTACCACAGAGAGCGAAACACTGGCTTGCCGACTCTCTTGTCGCAACGTCGTCATCTTATCAACCCCAATACCGCTGGGATCAGCAATCACAGCTGATCGCGCGCTGTGGGCAAGCTCATTGACTCTGCGTACAATGTCCTGTTTGCCTTGCAGGTTTAGTGCCATGGCCAATTTGCTCCTGGATGCACGGGTAAAACCCCTTAATGAAATGATCTGTTTTCAATCAATACTCAACTATACGGAGCGCAAGATCCAGACAACAGAGCCCTGTCACCGTCTACGTAGGATTATTAAGCCTGAACTAACGATAACAACCGTTAACACGCCCCTACGGTCTTGGACGAAAGCTTGTTATTCAACAAGCTTCAACCCGCCTAGGTTTCAACGCCTTTATGAAACCTAGAAAAAGCTTTCACTGAGCCAATCAGCGCACACTATGACTTAACGTGGTTTGATCAATGGTAATCCCAGCCCCCATAGTGGTTGAAATCGCTACCTTTTTAAGGTAAACCCCGTTTGAGGTGGTGGGCTTTATTTTTTTCAGCGCAGCCAGTAGTACTTCGAGATTTTCTTGCAGCTGCTCTACCGTAAAGTCAGCTTTACCAATGGTAGAGTGGATGATACCACTTTTATCGTTCCGGTAACGAACTTGTCCTGCTTTGGCCTGCTGGACTGCTTCACTGATGTTAGAAGTGACGGTGCCTACCTTCGGATTAGGCATCAAACCCCGCGGGCCAAGGATTTGACCCAACTGACCGACGATGCGCATGGCATCTGGAGAGGCAATCACGACATCGAAATCGAGTTTGCCCTGTTTGATCTGCTCTGCCAACTCCTCCATGCCAACCAGATCAGCACCTGCAAGCTTTGCCGCCTCGGCATTGGCGCCTTGCGTAAACACCGCCACCCGGACTGTGCGTCCTGTACCATTCGGCAGCAAGACCGCCCCGCGGACGTTTTGATCGGATTTTCGTGCATCAATTCCTAAATTAACCGCCACATCAACGCTCTCAACAAATTTAGCCAAGGCTACCGATTTTAGCAGGGTTAATCCTTCTTTAATGTCATACCGCTTTAGAGGGTCTACTTTGTCGCGAATCAGCCGTAACCGCTTACTGAGTTTGGCCATGATCTATCCCTCTACCCTTAACCCCATTGAACGGGCAGTGCCCTCAATGGCGCTCATCATTTTTTCCACAGTAGCGCCCGTCATATCCGCTGACTTGAGTTCAGCAATGTCCCGGACCTGAGCAGACGTTACAGTGCCAACCTTCTCTTTATTAGGGTTACTGGAGCCTGATTTGATATTAGCGGCTTTTTTCAGCAACACGGAGGCTGGTGGTGTTTTCGTAATAAAAGTGAAGGAGCGGTCACTATAAACCGTAATCACTACCGGGATAGGCAATCCCTTTTCTAAATTTTCGGTGCGGGCATTAAAAGCTTTACAAAATTCCATAATGTTAACCCCCTGTTGACCCAATGCTGGGCCTACCGGGGGACTTGGCGTCGCCACGCCCGCCGCTACCTGCAATTTAACGTATGCCTGAACTTTTCTGGCCATTGACTGTTATATCCTCGTTGTGGGTGCAAACGCCGTTAAAGGCTCCCCAAGTCACAAAAAAGCAGAGAATTATAAGGCGATCGCGATGGCTTTACAAGTAGGCTCAGCCGAAGAAGCTATCCTCGCCCTGAATTCAACTCTTCTCTACTTGACTGAAATCAAGCTCTACCGGGGTAGCACGACCAAAGATAGAGACTGACACCTTTAAGCGATTTTTTTCGTAGTCCACTTCCTCAACAACCCCGCTGAAATCGGCGAAAGGCCCATCATTGACCCGCACTAACTCGCCAGGCTCAAACAGCGTTTTCGGCTGGGGATGGTCACTGATCTGCCGCAGGCGATTCAAAATAGCATCCGCCTCTTTATCTTTAATCGGGGCTGGACGATCGGGGGTGCCGCCGATAAAACCCATTACCCGTGGAACGCTCCGTACCAAGTGCCAGGTCGTATCGTTCATCACCATCTGCACCAAAATATACCCGGGAAAAAATTTTCGATCGGTTTTACGACGCTGCCCAGCACGTATTTCAACTACTTCTTCTGTCGGAACCAATATGTCACCAAAATAATTAGCCACATCATTGAGTTTGATATACTCCTGCAGCGATTTGGTGACCCGGTTTTCAAAACCGGAAAAGGCTTGAACGACATACCAACGTTTTTTAGGAGTCTCTACCATCTCAAACCCTCAAGCCAGTGATAAAGGTGATAAACATCACCAATAGGGTATCTATCCCCCATAAAACCAGCGCTGCCACCAGGGTCATGATAGCCACCACTAGGGTGATCTGCAGCGTGACAGGTCGAGTAGGCCAAATAACCCGACGGGCTTCATTCAGCGCTTCTCGTATAAAAACGGTTGCAGCACCACCCTGTTGGGTGGTCCGTGCCAGCAAAAGTGCCAGCGACACCACCGCCACCGCAGCCACTGATCGTACCGTTAAAGCCATTTCACGATAGTAATAGTTGCCGACAATCACAGCACCCAATAAACAAAAAACCAGGGCCCATTTCAGTCTATTGAAACTATTGGGTTGTATTATCTCCATAGCACTCTTTATTCAATTCAGTAGCGCTGAATCATTAACAATCAATTAGGCATGACCAGTCAAGCACACTAATAGCATCTATTCAATGATTTTAGAGACTATCCCGGCGCCGACGGTATGGCCACCTTCACGGATAGCGAAGTTCAACCCTTCCGTCATGGCGATGGGAGCAATTAAGGTGACGGTCAGTTGCAACTTGTCTCCTGGCATCACCATCTCCACCTCAGCCGGCAGCTCAACGATGCCCGTCACGTCAGTCGTACGGAAGTAGAACTGCGGACGATACCCCTTCAAAAACGGGGTATGGCGGCCGCCCTCTTCTTTCGTCAATACATACACTTCCGCGACAAACTTGGTGTGGGGGGTGATGCTCTTAGGCTTGGCCAAAACCTGACCGCGCTCAATGTCATCTCGCTTAGTGCCTCGCAGCAGCACGCCGACGTTTTCACCCGCACGCCCCTCATCTAAGAGCTTGCGGAACATCTCAACGCCGGTCACCACCGTCTTGGTGGTGTCACGGATCCCGACGATCTCTACTTCATCACCCACCTTGACAATCCCTTGCTCAACCCGGCCAGTCACCACGGTTCCACGGCCAGAGATTGAGAAGACATCTTCAATCGGCAATAAAAAGGGCTTATCAATCGCCCGCTTAGGCTCTGGAATATAGCTGTCTAAGATCTCCGCTAACTCAACAATTTTCTTCTCCCACTCGGGATCCCCTTCCAGCGCTTTCAGCGCTGAACCGCGAATCACTGGGGTATCATCCCCGGGGAAATCATATTGCGTGAGCAGTTCGCGGATCTCTAGTTCCACCAACTCCAGCAGCTCTTCGTCATCCACCATGTCGCACTTGTTCAGGAAGACGGTAATGTAAGGGACACCCACCTGACGCGCTAATAGGATATGCTCTCGAGTCTGTGGCATCGGGCCATCAGTCGCAGCAACCACTAAAATAGCACCATCCATCTGGGCGGCACCGGTGATCATGTTTTTAATGTAGTCCGCGTGACCTGGGCAGTCGACATGCGCATAGTGGCGGATTGGCGTGTCATACTCGACGTGAGAGGTATTGATGGTGATCCCGCGCGCTTTCTCTTCCGGCGCGTTATCGATTTGGTCAAAGGCCCGCGCCTGCCCACCGTAATGCTTCGCCAATACTGACGTAATCGCCGCCGTCAATGTGGTTTTTCCATGGTCCACATGGCCGATGGTGCCCACGTTAATGTGTGGCTTGCTCCGTGTAAATTTCTCTTTAGACACTGTTTCGCTTCCTTAATTAAGAAAAATTATTTGCTCTTGCGCGATTCAATAACCGCTTGTGCCACATGGGTTGGCGCTTCATGATATTTGCAAAATTCCATAGAATAACTGGCTCTTCCTTGGGTTTGTGAGCGTAAATCTGTGGCATAACCAAACATTTCAGATAGGGGCACTTGCGCCCGAATGGTTTTAGCCATCGCAGTATCTTCCATCCCTTCGATGATGCCACGCCGCCGATTGAGATCACCAATGACATCACCCATATAATCTTCAGGGGTTTCCACCTCAACACGCATGATCGGCTCTAACAGTACTGGCTTAGCTTTCAGAAAACCCTCTTTAAAGGCCATGGAAGCCGCCACTTTAAAGGCAATTTCTGAGGAGTCCACATCATGGTAGGAGCCATCATAAACAGTCACCTGGAGATCCACAATGGGATAGCCCGCCAACACACCACCTTTTAACTGCTCTTGGACCCCTTTATCGATGGCCGAAATATACTCTTTCGGGATGACCCCACCAACCACTTTATTGATAAATTGATAACCATTACCTGGCTCTTGCGGTTCCAGGCGCAACCAGACATGACCATATTGACCCCGCCCGCCCGATTGACGAATAAATTTCCCTTCCTGTTCAACCGAGTGCCGCAGCGTTTCCCGATAAGCTACTTGAGGTTTACCCACATTAGCTTCGACTTTAAATTCGCGGCGCATACGTTCAACCAGGATCTCTAAATGCAACTCACCCATGCCGGCAATAATGGTCTGACCCGACTCCTCGTCGGTGCGTACCCGAAAGGAGGGATCTTCTTGTGCTAAACGCCCCAGAGCGGTGCTCATCTTTTCCTGGTCGGCTTTGGTTTTGGGCTCAACAGCGACCGAAATCACCGGCTCAGGAAATTCCATACGCTCTAAAATAATCGGCCTCTCTAATTGGCACAAGGTATCTCCAGTCGTGATATCCTTCAATCCAATCGCAGCGGCAATGTCCCCGGCGTGTACCTCTTTAATTTCTTCCCGCTTATTGGCATGCATCTGTACGATACGTCCAAAGCGCTCCCGTTTCTGCTTAACAGAATTAAGCACCGTATCACCAGATTTCACAACACCCGAGTAGACCCGAAAGAACGTTAGTGTGCCAACAAAAGGATCACTGGCAATTTTAAAGGCCAATGCTGAGAAGGGTTCTTTATCACTCGCTTGCCGCTGATCCTCGGTGAGGGCATCTTCTTTGAGCCCCTTAACCGGCGGCACCTCGATAGGGGATGGCAGGTAGTTCACCACCGCATCCAGCATGGCCTGCACGCCCTTGTTTTTAAAAGCTGATCCGCAAGTCACGAGCACAATCTCGTTGTTGATCAAGCGTTGGCGCAGTGCTGTGTTGATCTCCTCTTCGGTGAGTGGCGTGCCCCCCAAATATTTATCCATCAACACTTCTGAAGCTTCTGCAGCCGTTTCCATTAAATTTTGCTGCCAGTGGGCGGCTAATTCCTGAAGCGATTCTGGGATAGCTTCATAAGTAAAAGTAGCGCCTTGATCGGTTTCACACCAATTGATAGCTTTCATCTTGACGAGATCGATGACCCCGGTAAACTGCTCCTCAGCACCAATCGGGAGCTGAATCGGTACGGCAACGCCACCCAGGCGAGTTTTAATCTGTTCCACCACCCGTAGAAAATTAGCCCCGGTGCGATCCATTTTATTCACAAAAGCGATCCGCGGGACTTTGTACTTCTCCGCTTGACGCCACACGGTTTCCGATTGTGGCTGCACGCCCCCCACGGCACAGTAGACCATCACCGCACCATCCAACACCCGCATCGAACGTTCAACTTCAATCGTGAAATCCACATGGCCAGGGGTATCGATAATATTGATGCGATGGGGTTCAAATTGGTGTGCCATCCCCGCCCAAAAGCAGGTAGTAGCCGCTGAGGTGATAGTAATGCCACGCTCTTGCTCTTGCTCCATCCAGTCCATGGTGGCAGCACCGTGGTGTACCTCGCCAATTTTATGATTAACACCGGTGTAGAAGAGAATACGCTCAGTGGTGGTGGTTTTGCCAGCATCAATATGAGCACTAATACCAATATTACGGTAACGCTCGATAGGGGTTATGCGCGCCATTTTATTCCTCAATTGTACGCTAAAAAACGGGATGACTAGGAGGCTATAGCCCGTAATGTCTCCGGGTTATTCGCTGATCAGGAGCGATGAATCGCTACCACCGATAGTGCGCAAAAGCCTTATTAGCTTCAGCCATCCGATGCACATCCTCACGTTTTTTAACCGCAGCCCCTCTGTTTTCCAAAGCATCTGCCAGCTCCGCCGCTAGGCGTACTGACATCGGCTTGTCACCGCGTTTACGCGCAGCATCCACTAACCAACGCATCCCTAAAGCACTGCGGCGCACTGGGCGAACTTCAACTGGCACTTGATAAGTGGATCCCCCCACCCGACGGGACTTCACTTCAACGGTTGGACGGACATGATCTAGTGCAATCTCAAAGGCCTCTAGGGGCGTTTTCCCCACACGCTGGGCGACCGACTCCAAGGCGGTATAGACGATACCTTCAGCCAGTGACTTTTTACCATCAACCATCACCACATTGATGAATTTAGCTAGTAGCTCTGATCCAAATTTTGGATCAGGCAGAATTTTACGTTGGCCGATAACACGACGACGTGGCATAACAACTCTCCATAAATGACTTCAGGTGTTCCAAAACGCAGCGATGCGTGATGATCTCATTTTTCTGCACTGTTTGGCCTTACTGAACTGACGAGGATCTCGGTTCACCGACCCCTTTTCGTCGTTCTCTTCTTCCAACCCTAAACAATATTAGGCCTGGAGAACGCTGCACCCTTTAAATTTAAGCGTTGGGTTTTTTAACCCCATATTTAGAGCGACACTGTTTACGATCTTTAACACCGGCACAGTCCAAGGCACCACGAACTGTATGATAACGGACCCCAGGAAGATCTTTGACACGACCGCCCCGAATCAATACCACGGAGTGCTCTTGCAAATTGTGTCCCTCACCCCCGATGTAAGAGGTCACCTCAAAACCATTCGTTAACCGTACCCGGCAGACTTTACGCAGGGCTGAGTTAGGTTTTTTCGGGGTTGTCGTGTACACGCGGGTACAGACGCCGCGTTTTTGCGGACAACTCTCCAGTGCCGGCACGTTACTCTTGACCACCTTTTTAACACGCGGTTTGCGCACCAACTGATTAATGGTTGCCATCTGAAAAAAAACTCCTCGTTTGACTAGGCAAAAAGCAAATAGACCCTAGGAAGGGCGGTAGAATTCTAAAGCCTATCACAACGCTTGTCAAAACAATCCTGGGTCAATCCGCGTGATAGGCGACTAGCGCGGTCCTCCTTGCTTGAGTTTCTCGGTTGTACGAACCATACTGCCTATTACTGGCTCTCTTTAATGGTGTCATGGTACTTTAGCAAGGAGATAACTATTTTGGCCTCTGACCACTGCACGCTGTTCTCAGAAACCACCCGTTGTGCCCGTCAGCAACGCTGGGCGTTGCTGCTCTTCCTACTGCTTGGTCTCCTAAATTACTGCCTCTACACCCAGGGGAGCTGGACTGCCCCGGTTCCGACTGCTGGGTCAAGGGCACTCTTTTTCAGCCGCGTAGTGCTTGGATACCTTCTGAGCAGCCTATTCATCACGGTACCCTGGCTTTTGTTAACTCAAGCCACCCTGCAGCACTCGGCCATCACCTCGCTACATTTGATCCAGCGCAGTGTGCGGCTATTCCCTAAACTAGTTGCCGTACAAGTGATTACCTGTTTATTCATGACAATCTTAGTCCTGATCACGACAATCTTTACAGCCATTATCTGGGCGCTGCTATTGGGGATCACGGGGACGATTGAGGCACCTTCGGGAATGATCTCGCTTGAATACTTCCTGCAACTACTAAACTCACGCCTCTGGATCTGCGGGACACTGCTGCCCCCTCTGCTCCTGATATGGTATTTAAGTTGCCGTTTATCGTTCAGCACTTACCTTGTCATTGCTGAGCCGCAGACTGCTCTATTAGCAACGGTACGCCTGAGTTGGCGCTGGAGTCGATCCTGTCTGTGTCATCTCTTGGTCGCCACACTGCTCGTGGCGCTACTAACCTATGTGCCCTCTTATGGGCTACAGCTCTCCTCTCTGCGCAGCAATTCCTGGGTGAATATCGGATGGATTCTCTACTCCTGTGCCCTTGGGCTAGTGGCCTCAATCTATTTTTTTGTGCTGTATCAACAACGAAAACCTTTGCCGGAACATACCTTAAATCTATCCAAGCATTGACGCTTGATCGTGCCGCTGACTCTGACGCATTACCAAGCGCAGTGTGGCCAGTTTTGCACTGTGCGGACCACAAAACCGGGATAGTCCCTGGGGGTGATCCCAACCGCGAGGGATGGCATCAGGCCACGCGCTATTAGCGCGGCTTCGCAGCGGTAACCTAGCACCACAGGCGAGTAGTCTAGGATGCTGGTGCTTCCTTGAAGCTCTCTGCTGTATGAACCATACTACTGGTTGTTGGATCTTTTCAATAGTGTCGTGCTATTCGGCAAGGAGAGTACTGTTTTGGCTGCTCGTCACGATAGGCTATTCTCAGAAACCACCCATTGTGTCCGCCAGCAACGGTGGGCGTTGCTGCTCTTCTTGCTGCTGAGCCTCCTAAACGACTACTACCTCTACACCCCGAGGCGCTGGGTTGAATCGGTTCCGACTGTCGAGTCACTAAAAATCCTTTTCAGCCTCGTGGTGCTTGGATACCTTTTGAGCCACTTACTCATCACGATACCCTGGCTCCTATTGACTCAGGCAACCCTGCAGCACCGCACCATCACCCTGCCGTACTTGATCAGGCGCACTAGGCGTCTATTTCCTAAACTAGCCACCATACAAGTGATTAACTGTTCACTCATGATGATCTTGACCCTGATCCCTACAATCTTCCTACTCATTGCCTCGGTACTGTTATTAGGGCTCACTGAAAAAATTACGGCTCCCTCTGGACTGTTCTTGCCTAAGTTCCTTCTTGAACTGCCACACTGCTATCTCCGGATCGTCAGTACACTACTACCCTCTATGCTCTTAACTTGGTATTTGCATTGTCGTTTACTCTTCACCACTTATATCGTGGTTACTGAGCCACAGGCTACGCTATTGACGACGCTACGCTTGAGTTGGCAATGGAGCAAACCCTGTCAGAGACAACTCTTGGTTGCCGAACTACTTCTGGGGTTACTCTTGTTTATACCCACTTGGGGAGTGCAGATCGCCTCTCTGTGCACCAATCCCTGGGTGACTATAGGATTGACCCTCTACTGCAGTGCCCTTAGGCTAGTGGCCTCAATCTATTTTTTTGTGCTGTACCAACAGCAAAGAGCTTTGCCGGAACACCCCTTAAATCTATCCAAGGGTTGACGGTTTATCGTGCCACTGACTCTGGTGCCTTACCAAGCACAGTGTGGCCAGTGTTGCACGGTGAGGGCCACAAAACCCTGGTAGTCCATGGGGGTGATCCCGACTGCGAGGTGCTGCATGACGCCGCGCGCCATTAAATCGGGCGTTAACGCATAAATCAAAGCACCCCGAGCCAGCAGCTGAGCCGCGGCCGCCGAGCCCTGTAATCCCGCAATAACCCCATCTTGGAGCAACAGCACAACATCACTCGGTAACACCATTGGCAAGATCGTTGACCACCGACCATCGCTGGTCGGTGAATGGGGGATGGTATGCAGCATGATGATGTTCTGCTCAAAAAGTCAATAAGTGGTCAAATTGTGCTAGCCGCTCTCTGAGCTGCTGGGGCGCTAAACAGACCACCGGCACCATGAAGGGCTGTTGCCGAGTGAACCCATGGGCTAATAGCGCCGCTTCGCAGAGGTAGCACTGATCAATCGCATACAGTGTCAGCAGCTTGAAGGTTTCACTATAGGCCCGCGCTAAAATCTGCTGGGGCTGCTGGTGTGGTAAAAGCTGTAACACCCCATCGTGCATAAAAAACAGCCCGATCTGTGAAGGTTCACACAACGCCGCCGAGGCTAGAACGGCATCTAGCCCCTCACGCCCCAGCGCGCTCCCCTGCGGGGCTTGCGTAAAAATAAAGGCAATCTGTTTCATAAGCTCAAGGGTTCAATGCTCAAAACTGCAGGCAGCGATCGCTGTTCAATACAGCGATCGTCAAATCACTCAGTCCCGCTAAGGTAAACCCAGGCGCCAGGTTTCCCTGCGCTAGACCGCGCTCAGAGGCCTGTGGCTGATCAAGCACCCCACGCCGTGACGCAGCGGCTGAACAGACTAGTAGAGCGACCCCCTGCTGCCGCGCCAACTGCTGCCAGGCGGCCACGAGATCAAACTCATCACTGGCTGGTGCTGTGAAGCCATTGGCATTGAGAACCCCAGCCTGATAGAAAAAGATCTGCGACAAACCATGACCAGCCGCTAGACAGGCTTGAGCAAACCGGTAGGCAGTACTCGCCTGTTGGGTCCCATAGGGAGGCCCTGTGACTAACAGCGTATAACGCAACGGGCACATCGACCCTTACTGAGCTGCCGTCGCTGATGGCTCGGCTGCAGCGGGCGCGCTACTCTTAACGGCTGTCGTGCCTTCAGTAGCGCCCTGCTTAGCGATGACTGGATTAATATCCAGCAGTTCCACCTCAAAAACCAGGGTAGCATTACCCGGGATCCCCGCAACACCCTGCTCACCGTACGCTAACTCTGGTGGGATCACCAATTTGATTTTTCCGCCCTTTTTAACCTGCTGTAAACCTTCAACCCAACCTGGAATCACCCGATTCAGTAGAAAAGTGGTTGGCTCAGCCCGATCGTAGGAGCTATCAAAGGGGGTCCCATCCACTAAGGTTCCTCGATAGTGAACCACCACGGTATCGCTCTCTTTAGGGAAAGCACCATGACCTGGATGTACTCGTTGATAGAGCAAACCACTCTTGGTTTTTACAACCCCTTTTTGGCGGGCAAAGCGTTGGCGAAAGGGCTCGCCCAGTTCCGTTTGTACGCTGGCCTCTTGTTTCTTTTTAGCCTCCGCACGCTGACTAAACTGCTGGTTGAGATCTTTTAATACCTGCTGTAATTCTGCTTGATCGAGTTTACCTTGCTGCCGCAAACCATCCTGTACCCCCGTCAACACATCCTCAGCCTGCAACTCAACCCCCAGCCGCTGTTGTGCTTGTAGATCCGCCAACACCGACTGCGCCATTAACATCCCAATGGCATACGCAGATTTTTGTCCCTCATGCTTGAAAACAGCCGCCAGCGGTTTCCCCGTTTCCGCTGCTTGCAGCGTGCGTACTTCAGTAGTACTCAGTATCATCAGAGCGCTACACAGCAACCTCTTCAGTGGTGATTTCATCTCTCCTTCCTCCACGCTTGTGTGGCATCTTTCCATGCCGTTAATGCCTGTTATGTTTGACTAGGCCGCACTATACCGATATCCAGCCGGTAGAAACAAGTCATTCCTACTGTTTTAGGCAGAACCCGTGGTAGGTTCCTACCACTATCATTCGCTTTGATCAATCTAATATCCTTATTATTGTGGAATTTGCTCTATTAATTTGCCGCTTTTTAAATAAATGCAGAATAAATACCTAAATAAAACGTCAGTAGCCTGTTCTTTTCAAAAAAATTCAATAAAGAGAGAGGAAATAATACAAATGAGGTTTATTTATACCAATACTTTTGGTTATTATAAATAGGCTTATTGATTCATCATCGAATAAATGGATAGTTTTAAAATAACCAGCATGGCAGCTGACGATCACCCTTCGGTTTTGTGATGACGCAAGCAGGTAGCTTCCTAGGATCAGGCAATAACTGGAAGAAAATCAACGCTTAGTCTTCAAAATTCCCTAATACCATGCGGCCAATATCAACAAAAAAGTTAGGTTAACAGTACCATGACGACTGCTTGTAATCACTGGTCACAGGTGGAGTATTTACACAAAACGGTCACCAATCCCAATATTATCATCTGTGGTACGCACAGCTACTATAGTGGGGCGTACAACGGCTGTTTCCAAGAAGTAGCCGTTCGATATCTGTACGGTGATGCTTACTCCACTTTAGAAAACACCGGCTGGCAACCCCTCTGGCACCTTGATCGCCTGTTTATCGGTGATTATGTACAAATTGCTGCTGATGTTGTCTTTATGATGGGTGGTAATAATACCCACAATACTACCTTTATCAGTACCTATCCTTTCCTAGATCCGGAGTCTTTACAACGCTCCTATTGTGCTAAAGGGGATACTGTCGTCAGCCATGATGTCTGGATCGGTACCGGTGCGGTCATCCTATCAGGGATCACCCTTGGCGACGGTGCTATCATTGGCGCTGGCGCCGTAGTGACCAACAATGTTGCTCCCTATACTGTGGTTGCTGGCAATCCAGCAAAAATAGTCTGCCAACGTTTTAGTGACCAAGAGATTGCCATGCTATTAGCTTTGCAGTGGTGGTATTGGCCGGAAGAAAAGATAGGTGCGCTAAAAGCCGATATTCAGCAGAACAGTGTCCAGCAACTGCTTGCAGCCTCTAAACAGTATGATCTCCAAAAAAAACAGCAGGAAGCGGTTCGTTAACAAATACTCGGTGGATACTATCCGGATAATCTATGAAAAAATATTTTCATATCAATGGGTTGAAAGAATTTTGGTGATTCATCAAGAACACACTACTGCAACACTCTTCTGGTGTCTTACTGCTACTAATGCGTATACTATGATAACAGTCAATGAGCTATAGTCTGAGAATCGTTTGGCTTTATCGGAGCAATGCTGCTCAACACATTTATTCGAGGATAAAAGCATGGTTCTCAGAAAACAACCCACCGATACAACCTTAAAATGGTTTTTATCCCATTGTCATATTCACAGATATCCTGCTAAAAGCACTTTTATCCATGCTGGTGACAAGGGCGAAACCCTCTACTATATCGTCAAAGGGGCCGTTTCCGTATTCCTTAAAGATGAAGAGGGTAAGGAGATCATTTTAACCTACTTGAATCAGGGAGAGTTCATTGGAGAATTGGCCTTATTCGAAGATAACCAAGTACGGGGTGCTTGGGTTCGTGCCAAAATGACCTGTGAGATCGCGGAAATTGCTTACAAGAAATTTTGTGCTTTAATTCAGGTCAATCCCGATATCTTGATGCGGCTTTCAGCACAAATGGCTCATCGATTACTCCTGACTTCACAGAAAGTAGGCAACTTAGCCTTCTTAGATGTCCCTGGTCGTATCGCGCAAACGCTCCTGAATTTGGCGCAGCAACCCGATGCTATGACGCATCCTGATGGTATGCAAATTAAAATAACTCGCCAAGAGATTGGACAAATCGTCGGCTGTTCCCGTGAAACAGTGGGTCGTATTTTGAAAATGCTGGAAGATCAGAACTTAATTTCAGCCCATGGGAAAACCATCGTGGTCTATGGGACCCGTTAGCTCTATAATGCTGTTTTCTCAGCCGTTTGGCCTGGCAAACCGCCTTGTAGTGAGCGTGTTGAAACTTTACGATGATTGACACTATTGTTGCACAAGCAACAGCGCCTGGACGTGGAGGGATCGGCATTCTGCGGATTTCTGGACCGCAAGCCGCGAGTGTTGCCCAGGCTGTTGTCCGGTGCTGTCCCCAACCTCGCTATGCCGATTACCGCCGCTTTTATGATGACCAGGGTGACGTGATAGACCAAGGTATTGTGCTGTTCTTCCCCCAGCCCCACTCGTTTACTGGCGAAGATGTGCTGGAGTTACAGGGACATGGAGGAGCAGCAGTGCTTGACCGGCTGCTACAACGGGTGTTACAACTACCTGGCCTACGACTCGCTAAACCAGGCGAGTTCTCTGAACGTGCCTTTCTGAACCAGAAGTTAGATCTAGCGCAAGCAGAAGCCATTGCTGATCTGATTGATGCCAGTTCTCAGCAAGCGGCACGAGCTGCCATGCGCTCACTACAGGGGGTGTTCTCACAACAGATCCAACACTGTCTAGAGAGCTTGGTCCAATTACGTGTTCAAGTTGAAGCCGCCCTCGACTTTCCTGATGAGGGATTGGATGCACGGGCTGATGAGGCCATCGCCACGGCGCTAGCGACCATTTTATTAGCCCTTGAGCGGTTACAAGCCTCGGCACGGCAAGGCGCCTTGTTGCGAGAGGGGATCCAGGTCGTCCTGGCTGGACGCCCTAATGCCGGTAAATCTAGCTTGATGAATGCACTCACGGGAGATCAAACGGCGATTGTTACTGCGATTCCCGGTACCACGCGAGATCTACTGCGGCGCTCCATTCAGATTGAGGGCATCCCCCTGCACCTGGTCGATACCGCCGGGTTACACGAGGCCACTGATGAGATTGAGTGCCTGGGTATTGAGCGCGCCTGGTCTGCTATCCAACAAGCAGACCATCTCCTGTTAGTGATTGATAGTACCCAGCCTACCGCACCCAATGCCCCCTTTATTGGGGCCGATCTGGCACAGCAACTGCCGACAACCGTCGCCGTGACCGTGATCTACAATAAAGTCGATCTGACCGAAGAGGCTGTCGGTCTGAGTGAGGTGCAGGGCTATCCCCTGCTACGTCTGTCGGCGGCTACCGGGGCTGGCCTGGAGCAATTACGACAGCATTTAAAAACCGCACTCGGTTGGCAGAATCCACCCGAAGGGGGTTTTTTGGCACGAAGGCGCCACTTAACCGCTCTGGAACAGACGGTGAGCCATCTGCAACAGGGAGAAGCCCAGCTGTTAACCCAGGGGGCTAGTGAACTGCTGGCCGAATCCCTCCGCCTGGCTCAGCAGAGTCTCGGGTTGATTACTGGCCGATTTACTTCAGAAGATCTCTTAGGGGAGATCTTCTCCCAGTTCTGTATTGGCAAGTAAGATGCTCTCTCTTGTGACGCCGTTTTGACGTTAATGCAATACCCCTCTACTGAATCATCGATCCCTGGAGCATCAGGCCGGCAACTGCATAAATTTGGGGGCAGTAGTCTGGCTGATCCCGTGAGCTTTCAGCGGGTGGTCACACTCCTAGCACAGCAGAGTGGTGCTGAGGATCTCATTGTGGTCTCAGCCGCTGGTCATACTACCAATCAACTGCTCCACTGGGTATCACTCTCGCGTGCCGGCTCTCGTAAAGCAGCCAGTACCGCACAGAAGCTCTATTATTTCCAACGACACTTGATCCAGCGGTTGTTGACTGCCGATCGAGCGCAATCCCTGATCGAGGCGTTTGAACAGGAGTGGCTACAGTTAACCAAGCTATTACCCACCACAGCGCTGGAAGCCAATACGGCGGAGATTATCGGCCAGGGAGAGGTGTGGTCAGCACGTTTGCTGGCGGCCCTACTCAACCAGCAAGGGCTACCGGCAGTTTGGCTGGATGCCCGTTGCTTCCTCCGTGCTGAACGAGCGGTGCTCCCGAAAATTGATGAGGGGCGCTCTTATCCGCTGTTGGCCCACTATTTAGCGCAATATCCCCAGCAACGTCTGGTGATCACTGGCTTTATTAGCCGCAATCAGGCGGGTGAAACAGTGTTGCTCGGACGTAATGGTAGCGATTACTCTGCGACCCAAATCGGAGCATTAGCTACGGTACGCCAAGTCACCCTCTGGCGTAATATTGCCGGCCTCTACAGCGCCGATCCCCGTGTGGTCGCCGAGGCCTGCTTACTGCCGCAGTTACGTCTAGATGAAGCCAGTGAATTAGCCCGTTTAGCCGTTCCGGCGTTGCATACGCGTACCCTACAACCGCTCGCAAGCAGCCCGCTGGCACTCCAATTGCGCTCTAGTGTTCACCCAGATCGAGGCTGCACCCGTATTGAACGGGCATTAGCTTCGGCCCAGGGTGCCAAGATCGTGACCCATCACGATAACCTGTTCTTGATTGAGCTTCAGGTGTCCGAACAGCTCGAACTACAGCCCTTACAGCAGCAGATCACTGCCCAGCTACAGCAAGTGGGGCTTTCGCCGCTCACTTGGGGTCTGCAGCCGAAGCCGGCACGACTCCAGTGGAGCTATACGCATGAGGTGGCTCACAGCGCCTTTCAACACCTACAGCAGGCAAAGCTCCCCGGTGAACTACGCTTGCACCCTGGACGCTCTTTGATTGCACTTGTGGGCCACGGAATCAGCCAGCACTGTTTACAGCGTGATCTCTTCTATCACCTGATTGAACCTCAAGCCTTAGAACACTGCTGGCTCTCCCCTGAGGGTCACAGTATCGCCGCCATTGTCCACTGTAAAACCATTAAACCGCTGCTACAACAGCTACATCATGCCCTGTTTCAACGACGGCAACGCCTTGGTGTGGTGCTGTTTGGCCAAGGTCCCCTCGCTAGTCAGTGGCTGATGTTGTTTGCTCAGCAACAAAAGCACGTGCGGGATCGGCAGGGTTGCCAGCTGCTACTCGCTGGCGTTATTCATGGGGATCGTGCCTGGCTTGATGGCCAAGGTATAGAGCCTCATCGTGCGCTAGCCTTTTTTGAGGACGAGGCCAGGGTACAGTCGCAACTCTCCTTAGACCAGTGGCTTTTCCGACATCCCTTTGATCGGTTAGTCCTCATTGATACCACCACGCATTCTGCTCTACCCCACCGTTATCACGCCTATGCTGAGCGGGGATTACAGGTGATCACCAGTAATCGCTTGAGCGGTGCCTTAAACAATGAGGCCCATACTCAGCTCACACAGGCGTTTAAACGAGCAAACGGTCACTGGCTGTTCAGTGGGGCTGTAGGGGCAGGTCTCCCAATCCATGCACTCCTCCAAGATCTCAGCGAACGCGGCGATCAGCTATTGACGCTCAGTGGCACCCTGGATGGTGCGCTCAATTGGGTTTTTCAACACTATGAAGGAAATATCGCCTTTACGGAATGGGTGAAACAGGCCTGGCAACAAGGATTACTATCGGGAGATCCGCGGATTCATCTCTCTGGGGAGCCGGTGATCCATCAATTAGTGATGCTGGTTCGGGCAGCGGGTTATCGACTGGAAGCAACCCAAGTACGCGTTGAATCTTTGGTCCCTGCTAGTTTAGCCAACAGGCCACTGGAAACGTTCTTTGAACAGAGTAATCCACTGAATCCCCTGTTGCAGCAGCGCGTTGAGGCCGCTCAAGCGGCCCAGTTAACCTTATGCTACGTCGCTCGATTTAGTCTAAAAGAGGGGGCACGTGTAGGGATCGAAGCGTTGGGCCCGCAACACCCGCTGGCCACCGCGGCACCCTATGAACAGGTTTTTGTGATTGAAAGCCGCTGCTACCAAGATCCCCCCTTAGTACTCCGGGGTCCCAGCCAACGACCAGATGCCGTGGCGGGGGCCATACAGTCGGATCTCAACCGATTAGCTCGCTGGTTATGATTGGCTGACTAGTTTGCTGATGATAGGCGCCCGGCATGGGCGCACCCTGAATTCCCCACGCCTGAGGAGGGCCGGTAGTACTATCTGTCGATTGGGTTGGTAGTCCCCAGGTCAATACACTGTCAATGCTATGGCCTCTGTAAGGATCTGCTGCCAGGTCAGCACTACTTAAAAAGCTCACACACCGTTGCTGAAAATGGCTGATACCTATTGCAGCCTGCAGCCTCGCCTCTATCTCCGCCAGGGGGTTAGTCGGGATGGCACACAGTGGAGAGCAGCGCCCTCCGATCCATTTCCGAACGCCCAGATCTAGTAGCTGAAGTAGCCCTTGCAAGTGACCTGAAGTGTACTCCTCTACCGTATGGATGATCTGAGGATTTTTGGGTAGTTGGCGACTACTCCCTGAGCCCAAAGTAGGTGTCGCCTGGATTGCTGAAGCTGTTGATCGCCAAGCAGGCAATAGGGTTAGCCACTTCCAGTTTACCCCGCTCAGTAGGTTCGGTACTTGCTTAAAGAGAACACTAGCCCAGGGCTTATGTGAGGTGGCGCCAGAAGAAGCTAACGCTTTATCCCCCTGCAGGCTACGCCGTTGACGAGAGCGTTGCACACTCTCTTTTAAAGCTTGGAGCGTAAAACCTTGCTCACCCAAGTAAATGGCACTCTGTTTTGGGAAATGCAGTAGGGTGAGCTGATTGATCGTGATAGAGTCCTTGCCCAGTGACAGTTTTGCATTAGTCAATGTGCTGTCCAATCGTATCGCTACTCGCCCTGTTGACGTGCGATAACGAATCAGCTGATTATGCTCTATCACCCCGTTAGGCGCGCCAATGGCGTACAGTTGGTCACCGATTACCTGGTAGTTAACTCCATTTAGAATGAGATTTTTCTGTAAATTCTGTACAGGAAAACGGTGGATAACCGGGTAGCCCTGTGATCTTGCTACCCTTTAACGGACACAACGAAGAGGAACAAAGCGTATAATTTTTTGTTACTTTTTGAGGTGAAGTTATGAATCAAGGGGAATCAAGGAGCTATGATAAGGAATTCAAGCTGAATGCGGTAAAGCTGTATCACAGCACTGGTAAAACGCTCTGTCAATTGAGCGAGGAATTGGGAGTTCCCAAGAGTACATTGGCAGGGTGGGTCCATCAGCATAACAAGGATGGTGCAGAGGCTTTCCCGGGCAAAGGATACCTGAAAGCGTCTGATGCTGAGCTCAGTCAATTGCGGAAAGAATTGGCGATAGCACGCGAAGAGAGGGATATCCTAAAAAAAGCCTTGGGCATCTTCTCAGTGGCCCGCAAGTAAAATACCAGTTTATGCAAAAGCATGCTGGGGAATTCAGCGTAGAGAGGATGTCCAACGTGTTAGGTGTATCCCGCAGTGGCTATTATCAGTTTATCAAGGCTGAGCCATCCAAGCGCTATTGTGAGGATGAGCGTTTAATATCTGAAATTAAAGAGGTTTATACCATAAGCAACCAAATTTACGGTAGCCCACGTATCCATGCTGAGTTACGAGCTAGAGGTGAGCGCTGTTCACGCAAACGGGTTTGTCGGCTAATGAAAGCAGCCCATATTGCGGCTAAGATGAAAAAACGATTTAAGGTAACCACAATAGTCGATCCAAAGGCCGCAGTGGCGCCTAATTTACTCAAGCAGAAGTTCACAGCCACTCGCCCTGATCAATACTGGGCAGCAGATATTACCTATATTCCGACCCAAGAGGGATGGTTGTATGTTGCTATCGTACTGGACCTGTTCTCTCGTAGTATCGTGGGGATGGATATGCAAGCTCACATGACCACCGAGTTAGTAGCCGCAGCATTACGCCAGGCAATAACACGGAGGAAGCCTGCTGCAGGTCTCATCCACCACTCCGACCGAGGCAGCCAGTATACCAGCAAAGGATTCAAGGCTGTATCGGCGCATCACCAGATAACGCTTAGCATGAGTAGTACGGGCAATTGTTATGACAATGCAGTAGCAGAGAGTTTTTTCCATACCTTAAAAACAGAGCACACCCACTTTGAACGTTTTGAGAGCAGAGAACAAGCCAAATTGAGCATTTTTGAATACGTAGAAGTGTTTTATAACCGACAGAGACGGCACTCAACGCTAGGCTATCTGTCTCCTGTAAATTTTGAAAAAAATTGGTTATCCCAGGTCGCTTAAGGTTTCTCTTCTCTGTGTCTAAAAAAAGGTGGCAAGATCACTCCGCTAATACCGTGTGTAAATTCTCCACCCGTAACTGAATCCCTGCGGTTTGTTGGAAGAAGTCGGTATGTAAGACCGCAGAATCGACTACCTGACCGTTGACTCGTACTAATGCTCTAACCTCTCGCACGGGTATCCCTTCAATCCCCTGGGGCTGTTGACGAGCCAACAGCACGCTATCAGGCACCAGGCTCTCCGGTTTCCAGAAAGGAGCCTCTTGAAACGTTTTTAGGACATCCACTGGAAGATTCTGTTTTAACACCCAGGGATGGTAATCACGGTGACCGGTTTTCCATTGAAAGAAGGCCTGGATCAAGGCAGACATCTGAGGCCATTGGATACCAGATCGGGACTGTAAACGGGATCGGTAATTAAAGTCTGAGCTATAGAGTTGGTAGCGCGGCCCCTCATTGTGATCTTGCCACCTTTTTTTAGACACAGAGAAGAGAAACCTTAAGCGACCTGGGATAACCAATTTTTTTCAAAATTTACAGGAGACAGATAGCCTAGCGTTGAGTGCCGTCTCTGTCGGTTATAAAACACTTCTACGTATTCAAAAATGCTCAATTTGGCTTGTTCTCTGCTCTCAAAACGTTCAAAGTGGGTGTGCTCTGTTTTTAAGGTATGGAAAAAACTCTCTGCTACTGCATTGTCATAACAATTGCCCGTACTACTCATGCTAAGCGTTATCTGGTGATGCGCCGATACAGCCTTGAATCCTTTGCTGGTATACTGGCTGCCTCGGTCGGAGTGGTGGATGAGACCTGCAGCAGGCTTCCTCCGTGTTATTGCCTGGCGTAATGCTGCGGCTACTAACTCGGTGGTCATGTGAGCTTGCATATCCATCCCCACGATACTACGAGAGAACAGGTCCAGTACGATAGCAACATACAACCATCCCTCTTGGGTCGGAATATAGGTAATATCTGCTGCCCAGTATTGATCAGGGCGAGTGGCTGTGAACTTCTGCTTGAGTAAATTAGGCGCCACTGCGGCCTTTGGATCGACTATTGTGGTTACCTTAAATCGTTTTTTCATCTTAGCCGCAATATGGGCTGCTTTCATTAGCCGACAAACCCGTTTGCGTGAACAGCGCTCACCTCTAGCTCGTAACTCAGCATGGATACGTGGGCTACCGTAAATTTGGTTGCTTATGGTATAAACCTCTTTAATTTCAGATATTAAACGCTCATCCTCACAATAGCGCTTGGATGGCTCAGCCTTGATAAACTGATAATAGCCACTGCGGGATACACCTAACACGTTGGACATCCTCTCTACGCTGAATTCCCCAGCATGCTTTTGCATAAACTGGTATTTTACTTGCGGGCCACTGAGAAGATGCCCAAGGCTTTTTTTAGGATATCCCTCTCTTCGCGTGCTATCGCCAATTCTTTCCGCAATTGACTGAGCTCAGCATCAGACGCTTTCAGGTATCCTTTGCCCGGGAAAGCCTCTGCACCATCCTTGTTATGCTGATGGACCCACCCTGCCAATGTACTCTTGGGAACTCCCAATTCCTCGCTCAATTGACAGAGCGTTTTACCAGTGCTGTGATACAGCTTTACCGCATTCAGCTTGAATTCCTTATCATAGCTCCTTGATTCCCCTTGATTCATAACTTCACCTCAAAAAGTAACAAAAAATTATACGCTTTGTTCCTCTTCGTTGTGTCCGTTAAAGGGTAGCAAGATCATTGAACACCACCAGCGACTGCTGGCCACTCTCAAAGAGCATACTGTGCCCGACTAACGGTTCGAAGCCCTCTGGCGGGATCTCTAGTAGGGTTGTTTTAGGAGTGTTTTGAAAAAATTGTTGCGCCTGTTGATAGTGGTTCTCTAGCAGCAGCTGCTCCCGCGGACTCTGGTTAAGCCGCCCCTCATCTAAAATATCGCCCAGATTGCGCTGATAGCGTAATAGATTATCCAGCGATTCCCCTTGCTGCCAGGCGATCGCCGCAGCGATCTGACTATACACTCTGGCGGCCTGACGTTGTTCAACTGAGCCGTATTCTTGCAAAGGCTCGTAGGGAAATAAAGGACGATCCCGTTCATCTCCATCCATACAAGCAGCCAGGTCACGGCGTCTGCGCGGCCAGTGTGAGCAGCCAGGGCTAGGATTCTCCTCTACCCCCTCTAGTCCAACAGACTCTGATAGCGCTCTAAATTCTACTAAGTGCTCTATCGGTAATATCGATAAACGTTCTTTAATGAGTGTCAGAAGTTGTGGAGTGTCTTCGTAGTCACTTTTTTCCAGATGTTTTTTTAATAATTCACACTCCTCGAGACTTAAATCTTTAATATTTGCGCCTTTTCTTAGCAGATCCACGACAGTGTCCCAATTATCTACTTCAGCAATCCAACTGAGCAAGGTTCTAGCATTCCCAATAACAGGTATGCTGCCAGGATTATCCGGAGTATTCCTGTTGCCGTGTAGCTCATCTAATGTATTGACAACCCCTTTATGATCATTTTCGTCAGCTCCAATAGCAGGTGTTTTGCCATCATGATCCGGCGTATTCCTGTGGGCACTGAGCTCTATTAATCTACTAATCATTGCGATATGACCATTGGCAGCTGCCCAGCTAAAGGGTGTTCTGCCATCATTGTCAGGAATATCCAAGCGTACGAGTTCCCAAACTGAGGTTAATTGATCTTGCTACCCTTTAACGGACACAACGAAGAGGAACAAAGCGTATAATTTTTTGTTACTTTTTGAGGTGAAGTTATGAATCAAGGGGAATCAAGGAGCTATGATAAGGAATTCAAGCTGAATGCGGTAAAGCTGTATCACAGCACTGGTAAAACGCTCTGTCAATTGAGCGAGGAATTGGGAGTTCCCAAGAGTACATTGGCAGGGTGGGTCCATCAGCATAACAAGGATGGTGCAGAGGCTTTCCCGGGCAAAGGATACCTGAAAGCGTCTGATGCTGAGCTCAGTCAATTGCGGAAAGAATTGGCGATAGCACGTGAAGAGAGGGATATCCTAAAAAAAGCCTTGGGCATCTTCTCAGTGGCCCGCAAGTAAAATACCAGTTTATGCAAAAGCATGCTGGGGAATTCAGCGTAGAGAGGATGTCCAACGTGTTAGGTGTATCCCGCAGTGGCTATTATCAGTTTATCAAGGCTGAGCCATCCAAGCGCTATTGTGAGGATGAGCGTTTAATATCTGAAATTAAAGAGGTTTATACCATAAGCAACCAAATTTACGGTAGCCCACGTATCCATGCTGAGTTACGAGCTAGAGGTGAGCGCTGTTCACGCAAACGGGTTTGTCGGCTAATGAAAGCAGCCCATATTGCGGCTAAGATGAAAAAACGATTTAAGGTAACCACAATAGTCGATCCAAAGGCCGCAGTGGCGCCTAATTTACTCAAGCAGAAGTTCACAGCCACTCGCCCTGATCAATACTGGGCAGCAGATATTACCTATATTCCGACCCAAGAGGGATGGTTGTATGTTGCTATCGTACTGGACCTGTTCTCTCGTAGTATCGTGGGGATGGATATGCAAGCTCACATGACCACCGAGTTAGTAGCCGCAGCATTACGCCAGGCAATAACACGGAGGAAGCCTGCTGCAGGTCTCATCCACCACTCCGACCGAGGCAGCCAGTATACCAGCAAAGGATTCAAGGCTGTATCGGCGCATCACCAGATAACGCTTAGCATGAGTAGTACGGGCAATTGTTATGACAATGCAGTAGCAGAGAGTTTTTTCCATACCTTAAAAACAGAGCACACCCACTTTGAACGTTTTGAGAGCAGAGAACAAGCCAAATTGAGCATTTTTGAATACGTAGAAGTGTTTTATAACCGACAGAGACGGCACTCAACGCTAGGCTATCTGTCTCCTGTAAATTTTGAAAAAAATTGGTTATCCCAGGTCGCTTAAGGTTTCTCTTCTCTGTGTCTAAAAAAAGGTGGCAAGATCAAATCTATTGACGACATCGAGATGACCATTGCCGGCCGCCCAGCTCAACGGTGTTCTAGAACTGTAATCGGAAGCACGAAAATCTGCGTCTAGATTGACTAACGCATTGATGACGTCGATATGCCCCTCTGCAGCCGCCCAACTCAAAGGGGTTCTGCCCTCCTCATCCTGAGCCTCAATGTCAACGTCTAACGCTACTAATCTATTGACAACATCGAGATGACCATTTCCAGCTGCCCATATAATAGGCGGCATGTCATAACTATCTAAAGTATTAATATTTACGCCTAGCGTTACTACTCTATTGATAATATCTATACGACTGTTTTCAGCAGCCCAGGACAGTAGGTTGATGTCGGGAAAAATCTCTGCACCTCGTTCTAGTAATGATGTGATAACATCCGTAAGACGCTCACGAGCTGCACGTATAATAGGGGTTATATTCTGATTATCTGGGATATTAATGTTTGCGTTTCGTTCTAGTAATAGATTAATAATATTGGAATATCCATTTTCAATCGCTACTCTAATCGGAGTTCTACCATCGATATCCTGCGTATTAATATCTGCCCCTCGATCGAGTAATCGATGCACAAGATCGGTATAGCCATGATCAACGCTCCGTCTGAGGAGCGTTGTGAGCACCTCAGGCGGAATATAAAAATTTGTGTCTAGAGATAATAATTTATTGATAATATTGATATGATTGTTTTCATTTGCCCAGACAAAAGGTGTTCTGCCCTCATGATCCGGAGTATGAATGTTTGCGCCTAGATCTACTAACCTATTGACAATAGTAATATGACCATTGGCAGCTGCCCAACTAAAAGCTGTTCTGCCCTCATGATCCTGAGTATGAATATTTGCACCTTGTTCTAGTGCACTCATTAAAGCACCAATATCACCTTGTTTAGCAGCGTTGATAATGTTTTCATCTACCATAGTTATTAATCCTTGATATAACAATAGTTAATTAACCTGAGGCTGGATTAACAGAGTAAGTGCAACGGGCTATTGATTGAAGGGTGGGTTCATATACTGGACGCTGTGTTGCGCTTATTGCGTGAATCCAGCGTTAGGTTACTCTTGGATACGTTGCGACTGCCATAGTCTATCTCACTGTTTATCCGTCCGACACCGCTGAGATCCCTGTCATCTGTGGCCAATAAGCTTGATGACTGAAGCAATTGGTTAAGTTGCAACTGTCTATCACCCCTTCCCGTTCCAAGATCTCTGGAGTTCCTTTTGTATGGAGAAAATCGTGTAAATTTTCGACATTTTTTTCTAGCTAAAGGTTTATGAGAATCCACGTGTAAACTCTGGGTTTGCAAGTTGCTCAAATAATTCACAAGATTGCCTAACGCCTCTATACTCCACGGCCAATCTAGTATATTTTTTTCAGCTAAACCCTCTAATATTTTTGGAGGATTGTTAGAACCCGTATGTAAATACTGATAAATTTTAAAGATACGTTGTGAGTATTCTGTAGAATCTTTTTCAGGTATTTGTTCAATATTGACCTTTAAAAATTTTTCTAATTCACTAGAAAGCTCCCAATGATTCCTTATCGTACAGATCTCTTTTTCTTTATTCTTAGGTTCACCGTTATTATTCTCTGAATCACCCCAATGAGAACTATCCCAGGCCATAACAGAACTGAATCTTCCATGCATACCACCTTCATTAGGATCCCAGTCGGAATCCCATGCATCGTTCCAATTAAAGCCAGGCCACCAAGCCTTTTTGCTTTTGTTCTCTTGACCGCTTGGCCTATTCAATTTATTTTCTTTCATCTGGATGTTCTGAAGTATTTCAACCCTTTCATTACGTACAAACCAGAGAGGATAATTAACTGTTATTTTCTGTTGACTAGAACTCATGGATGATAGTCTATTTAATGGATTAGGCTCCCTCACTACTAGCGCCAGCAGATCTGTAAAATTCATCTTAACTGTTAATGATATTGCTATATTTGATAAGTTTTTCTCCAACACTACTGACGCCAGAACTCCTCTAAACGGAAGCTGTCCCGTTAATAGTGTATTTTTGAAAACATAAAATAATAGTCTGGTAAGTTCTCTTCCATACGGACACTGCTGCTTCAATGGCCAGCTTATCCCTTGAGGTTGATTTTTATTAGGAAATACTGTTTTCCTATTATACTGATAACACCTTGAATACAGAACTCCTTCTACAGGCTGATTCCATTGAGTATCTCCCTTGGGGTTTTGAGAGCACAGTAACCCTTGCTGATTTTTTTTGATAGTCTGATGGTAGCGTTGACCCGTTGACTGCCTACAGCGCAGCGAACTACCCCGGGGCGAATCGCTGTATCTTACCGTGATTTTGCTTAACCATAATCGAATAGGACGTAAATAAAACAGTGATCTTCTAAAATAAACAACCCTATTCACCTCCTGTTTTTTTCTTCGACTTTTGAACCACCGACGTATTGTTTTATAATAAATATTATTTTTAATATGATTCATAAAATTACTTCAAACCAGGTCAACAACAAGCAATAGAAAACTAATCTACGCGTTCTATACCACAGAAAACAAAAACAACTTACAAACAACTTAGTCAATCTACATCACTTATTTAATCAGTTAACATAACTTATTGTAAGAAAATATTTCTTATTATAGTCATCATAAGAGATCATCTTACCCTACCGTACAACCTATCATTTTTTTATTGTTAAAAACATTTAAATAGTTATTTTAACTATTTAAAAAGATTAGCAAGTGGTCTAAAAACATCGGCCATTGGGTCAATAAAATAGTGCTGGATTATTCCATAGTGATTGGATTGGTCAATGAATCTCCCCTCTGGAGTGCCACTCTTCTACCCTGCTACTGCTAGGGAGGGGGATAGTGATGCTTTAGCTTCATAGGTGATCTAACCCTTCGGGTTCGTGAACAGTTGCCATCTAGCCTTTTACAAAAGGGTTATGACGCCGTTCATGACCAAAGGTAGAGAGAGGGCCATGCCCTGGAATAAAGGTGATCTCGTCCCCCAACGGCCATAATTTTTCGCGGATAGAGCGTTGCAAGGCTACCCCATCCCCGCCAGGAAGATCGGTACGACCGATACTGCCTTGGAACAAGACATCACCCACCCAAGCTAAATGAGCCGCAGCACAGAATAGGATAATATGCCCCGGAGTGTGTCCTGGGCAGTGCCGCACCGAGAGACGCTGTTGACCCACTGTAATGACTTCACCCTCAGCTAACCAACGGGTCGGAACCAATGGCGCAATGGGAGGGCTGATGCCAAACAGCTGACATTGCAACGGCAGAGCCTCCAATAAACTAGCATCAGCAGCGTGCGGACCGACAATAGGAATTTGAAAATGTTTAGCCAGTTCGGCTGCAGCCCCGACATGATCCAAATGGGCATGCGTGAGCAGAATTTGGGTCATAGTGACCCGTTGCCGAGTAACCTCTTCTATTATTCTGGAAGCTTCACCACCGGGATCAACCAGCGCCGCTTGCCGACTAGCTTCACACCATAATAAACTACAATTTTGTTGAAATGGTGTGACTGGAATAATGTGATAATGCATCGGCTGCTCCTTATAGGGCTTACGTATTGCAAGATCGTGTGAATCCTATAGTACAGTATTTTGCAGCTTGATAGCTTGATCAGGCGCTAGCCACCCACTGCGCGTGGTTGATCATCCTCGCTCGTGTGAGTAAAACCCCGTAAACCAATCACTTGCACTTGTTCTTGCTGCTGGAATACTTTACGCACCAATTTGTAGGTGGTTCCTTTCTCTGGATGAATGTTCTCTGGGGCAGCAATCAGTAACTGCATCTGTAACCGTTCACACAACTCAAATAGGGTGTTAATAGATTGCCCATCCAAGCGAGCGGCTTCATCTAACAACAACAAACGGCAGGGTAGACTATCTTTACCCCGTAAGCGCGCAGACTCCTCTTCCCAACTCTGTACAACCATCACTAAAATCGCCATACCGGTACCAATCGCTTCTCCAGTGGAGAGCGTTCCGCTCTCAGCACGCAGCCAGCCTTCACTGCCACGGAGTACTTCAACGTTAAGATCTAAGTAATGGCGATAATCTAGCAGCGCTTCACCGATCGTTTGTGGTGAACGCTGTCCTAGGTCGGCTTGAGGCGTTAATCGTTGGTAGAGCGTCGCTAGTGCTTCAGAAAAGGAGAACTGCCGATTATTAAATAGCGCCTGATGTTGTGCCGGTTGATCCACTAGCGCCGCTAATAATCTTTCATGACTATCGTGAACTTTAACCACCAAACGAACGCCACGCACCTGGCCAAAGGTGATCTGCTGTAACCCCTGGTTCAAGAGCTGAATACGACTCTGTTCCCGCTGAATGGTTTTACGGATAATCGTCGCAACACTTTTCGAACTCAAGGCTAGGCGGCTTTCTCGTGCGGTCAGCTCCGTAGTCAGGCGTGCGAGTTCACTCTCCATCTGTTCGATAGCCACCAGCGGATCATCGGTACACAAAATATCTTGACGAATACGTTGCTGGAGGTGCTGGTAGACAGTTAAATAAAATTGCACCTTTTTTAGCGGGGCATTCGCCCCTTCAGAGGCTTTTAAAGCATCCCGTAAGCGCTCATTATCGGCGACAGCTTGGCGCAGCACCCCCAGTGCTTTATCTGACATCGAGCGCAATTCGTCAGCGCTCTGATAAGCCAGTGACGGCTGGTGCAGCAACGGCTCCACTCGATGTGCCCGGGCTAACTGAAGTACCTGACACCAAGCTTTTTTCGCACTCACCACCTGCTGGCGCTGTTGGCTCTGCTCCTGTTGCTGCTGATGCCAGCGTGCTTGCAGCTGGGCTAAATCACTCTCGCAGCGAGCCAGCGCTTTTTCTAGTTGACTACGCGCCTGGCGGCCATCATGGACTGCCTGTTGCAGTGCCTCATAACGCTGTTGAGCCTGCAGCAACCCGGCAGGACCTTCCGGGATCTGTAAGGCGGCTAACTCTTGTTGTAGCTCTTGTAATAACTGCTGTTTAGTGTCATGGCTACTGCTCAAAGCGGCCAGTGCTTCACCACACTGCCGCTGCTGCTGTTGCCACTGCTGCTGCTGTTGCCGGGCCTGTTGACGCTGCTTTTCAGCCACGGCTAACCGCTCACGTAACTGTGCATTCAAGGCTTGCAGATCAGCCTCCCCACTCGGTAGCACTCTGTAGTTAAAATGCGCTGTACGTTGCAGAACGTCCGCTAAGGCAAAGCACTGTTGCTGTAGCTGCCGTTGCCTCTGTTCTGCTTGCTCGTAGGCTGACCGTAAGCTTTCTGGTGGCTGCGGGGGGTTTTGTAAAATCGGTAATAGCGGCTCTAGCTGGCGGATGGGATCTGCCTGCTGAGAGACCCAACGGTGCGCCTGTTGTGCGACTAATAATGACTGTCGAGCCTTGGCCACCCGCGCTATCAAACTGCAATCCACCAATAAGGGAGCCACAGGGATCAGGGAGTTGAGCTGATCACTCGCTTGCTGCAACCTGCTCTGCTGAGATTCGAGTTGCTGCTGGCACTGCAGCTGCTGCTGGTGTTGCTGCTCAATGCTGTGTAGCTGCTGCTGGTGTTGTTGAATAGCCTGTTGGGGATCGGCATCAAACGCCAGGGCTAGGTGGTGGCTAATCAATTGATTAAAGGCTTGTTGTAACCGATCGAACTGCTGTATCTTCGATGACAGCTTAACAGACTCCTCCTCCAACACCTGCCGCTGCAATAGCAGGGTTTCTAACCGTTTCTCACGGGCCGTACGGCCAAATAGTGGTACCAGGGGGAAGCGTGAGTAGCGACACTGCCGAGGTGATAACTGAACCATCACCCCCTGCGGCTGTTCACGCACCTCGAATAAGTGATCATCAAAGGCTTGCGGATCCCCTTCGATCAGGTAGAGATCATCCACCTGAGATCCCAACGATAGCAGCTGCTGTTGCGCCTTGAGCAGATCGGGTACGACAATCGCTTGACGTGCGGGGCCATAGAGCGCTGAAAAATAGGGGGCCTCTTCCAGCGTAATATCATCGTAAATTTCCGATAACAGTGTGCCCCCCAGCTGCTCAGCCACCGTGACCAACTCACTCTCTTCGACGCCACCCGGTTGCTGTAGACGCACGATCTGCTGTTCCAGCTGCTGCTGATGCTCTCGTAAGGCCTCTCGTTGACGAAGCAGTGGCTGCTGATCACGGGCCAACTGCTGCAGTTGCTCACTGATCACTTGGCTATCTGTCAGGGGTTGCCCACACTGTTGACTCAACCGCTGGAGGGCCTGCTGTGCAGCGAGCCAAGCTGGAGCTCTTGAACGCTGTTGCTGCAGCTGCTGTGTCAGCTGTTCCCGAGTTTGGCGCAGCATCGCTACTCGCCCATGATACTCAGCTAACTGCGCCACTACAGCTGCCTGCTGCTGCCGCTGTTGCTGTAGCAGCGCCGTTAACTGTTCTGTGCTTGGTTGCTCTTGTGATTCTGGGTGCTGCTGGCAAAACACCTGCCATAACCGTTGTGCCTGCTGCTGTTGCAGCAGACGCTGCTCTAACTCAGCGCTCTGTTGTTGCAACATCGGCAAGGTATCGGCCACCCGCTGCTGATCGGCAAGCTGCTGTAATAGTTCGCTGGCCCGATGACCAGCCTCTGCTGGTGTGACCCGCTCATGACACCCTGACAGCTGGCAGATCTGTTGATAAGCCTGTTCAAATTGGTTGGCCGAGGCCTCGGCCAAACTGAGCTGCTGCGACAGGCTTAACAGCTGTTCAGTCGCCAACTGCAGCGCTTGTTTGGCCCGCTGCTGCCAGGAGGGTACAGTTTCTGGCTGCAGTTCCGGCTGCTGACAGCAGGTGCGGGCCGCTTCAAGGGCTTCTAGGGCCTGCTGATATTGAACAGCCTGGATCTGCTGTTGATCGAGCGCTTGTTGCTGATCGGCCAGTTGGCTCTGGAGGCTGTCTACCTCATGCACCAGCCCCTCGAGCCGTGCTTCGGCGTCCTCGAGCTGCTGGTTCGCTGCTACCACGAGCTCCTGTTGCGCCTGGTGCTGTGTTTTTAACGTCAACCACTCTGCCTGATAGCGGTCGATTTTAACTTGTTGCTGCACCGCCCATTGGGCTTGCTGGTAGGCCTGTTGTGCCTGTTGGAGTTGATCGTGCCAGGCAAGTTCCAACGCACTCTGTTCAACGAGCTGCTGCTGCAATAGGGTGTGCTGCTGTTGTTGATCAACCCAGTGTTGCTGCTGATCATGCAGTCTACGGCGTAATGCCAGTAGCTGCTGCAAGCGGTCTCGACGTTGATTCACCTGCCGCATATAATCTGCGGCCACATAGTGGGTGGCTTGCAGCATCAGGTGTTTAAAGAGATCCCGATCGGCTTGCGTGAGACGGATCGCCGCCAACGTCAGCCGATTTTCACGTAGCGCAGCCTCCATATCCTGAAACGCCTTACGAACGCCACTATTGTCTGGCAATAGGTAATCACGCAGTGATCGGGTAATCGCACTGGAAATACCCCCATACAGCGAAGCTTCCATTAGACGATAAAATTTATGGCGATCGGCAGCAACGACCAGCCTTTTAGGCAGCACCCCCAGATCGAACAGTGCGGCATGGTAATCGGTGATTGAATGAAAGGACTTAAAACCGGCGTCATGAGTAACAGCAAGCTGCGCTTTGACTGAGGCTAATGAGCGTACCCGGACTTGAGACCCCTGAAGCTTTTCCATCAGCAGGTCCAGAACCAACCAACTCTCAGGACAATCCTGGACCAGAAAAGGCTTGAGATCAATTTTACCCTCACGTCCTGAGATCTGTTGCAGGCGCACCCCAAACAACAGCCGCTGCCGGCGGGAATTGATGACCTCCACCACCGCATAGCAGATCCCTGCGCGTAGTTTACCGTAGAGTCCTTTATCGCGGGAGCCCAGGGTGGTGCCGGCCTCCGTAGTATTACGAAAATGCAGCAGGGTCAGATCAGGAATCAAGGCGGTGATAAAAGCAGCCATCGTTGTTGATTTTCCAGCCCCATTGCCACCCGACAGGGTGGTGACCAGTTCGTCGAGATCAAAGGAGCGAGCAAAAAAGCCATTCCAGTTGATCAAGGTCAACGAACAAAACTTACCTCGTGCTAGCATGGTACTCTCTCCCTGGATAACGGGCTCTCCTCGTGATCGTCACTGGGCTCTAGATCCTCTAATACATCATCCTGTGGATCAACCACCATAGCTGCTTCTAAGGAGGGTTGGGGAATCACCGCCTCTCCTAAACGGATGAGTCGCTGTTGTGCGATCTGGAGATCTTCACCACTGCGCACATCCGCCGCAAAACGAAACACCACTTCGGTGATCCGAAAGGATTGACTCTCTGGAGCCATGACCACCACCCCTAAACGCCGCAATCGGTTTAACGCACTCTTCACTTTCTCGATCACTTTATGGCGATCCCGATCGGAGCCAGTGGCCCGCGGATTGACCCATTTCAGAAGCTTCTGCTGATCCAGCAAACTAAATAGTGTCTGATAGAGATCCTGCTGACTAAACAAACCCTGTTGATTGACTCGTTCTGGGCTCAGGTAGAGATAACACAGCACTTTGCCAACTAACATCTCCCATTCTGAGAGGAGTGACCGTGCAATCAGGGTCGTTGCCCGTGGACGTAGATAAAAGAAGCCTTCAGGCGCCTGAATCAATTCAACCTGGTACCGTCCATAAAAGTGCGTGAGCGTCTCTTGGAAATCCAGTAGCAAGGTATACCAATCAACTGCTTCCCGACTAATGTGCCGGCCAGCACGCAGGGCGCTGTCGAGTGCCGGGAAGTAAGGATTGACCAGAACTTGTAACAACTGATCGGATAGTGTGGTTTCAATAGCAGTCGATGACATGAGCCTGGACCTTAGCACCATAGGGGTTAACGGGCTGCCAAGCAGCTGGAATGGCCTGGAACTCAGCGTGAGAGAGACCTAACTGCGCGGCTTGTTCAATGAAAAGTCTGGCAATCTCAAAATGCTTTGCGCGCGAGAAAGAGGCCAGATAGCGCTGCAGTAAGCAGACCAAATCCAGCGGCTGCTGTTGCTGGCAGTAAGGAGTCAATAGTTGTTGAATGGCTTGCTGATGTTGAGTCTCCAGCGCATCCACCGACTCGAAAATCAGTTCAGGGGGCAACTCACCTGTGACTTCTGGCGCCAGTTCTGGCAGTTCATCACGCAGATCTAGCAGGCGTTCTACCTGCACAGTAGTCAACAACCACGGCCTATCAAAACTCTCCTGGATAGATTGCCTCAGCCGTTGGGCTAACACGCGGTTTTTATCCAGATCAATGGCGGTACGAATAAATTGATGCACATGACGATCATAACTGCTCCAACGCTCAATCGCCTGCTCACCCCAATTCATAATCCGATCGAGGGTGTTTTGTAGTGTGAGGACCTTTTGTTGTATAAACGCTAAGTGCGGCTGCTGGCTGACGACTCGTTGGAGTCGTAATAAATGGCTCTGTAGCTGATCAGCAGCGGCTTCTAGGGTCTCTTGTAGCTCACATAAGGTCTGTGAAGTCTCACTCAATAAGCGTTCACAACTGCTGATGGCCGCTTGCCACGCTTGATTCAATAGGGCAGCGATGGTCTCTTTCACCGTTTGCTGCTGCCCATCCATCGCTCGTTGTGTCATATCAATATTATCGAAAATATCCGCTACCGAATAATGGAGTACCGCAAACACCTGCTGCCGCCAATGGTGCTCATCCCCACCCTGTTCAGCTGCTTCAGCCGCTCGCTGGATCTCTTGGGACACTAAGGCCAATTGCAATGACAACCGCAGGGTGGAAAACTCGCGCTGGCGCATAAAATAGTGACTGAGCGCAATCCCCAAGGTGGTCAAACGGTAGCGTGCTTCACCAGCCACGGGATCACTAATAAAGCGATTCAATAAGTGCTGCCCAACCAGATCATTAATCGCCTGGTTGGCCCGAGCCGCGAGAGTTTCATCAGCGTAGCCAAAGCCTTGAGCTACTTGGCGAAAGCGATCGATCAGCCCCGCCTCACCTAACTCATCCTCTAATGGTTGACTGGGTCCCAGCGAGAGCGCTAATAGAAAAGCGATCTTATCGGTCGATAAGGCTAAGTTGAGATCCTGCTGCTTGACCCAATCCACCAGTTCCGGCAGTGTCTGCTCCAGAGCGCTCATGGGGTCTCCTGACTGATTAACCAAGCTTGCTCCTAGTGTGGTTTCTGAGCCAGATAATGAATGTAACGTCCGATAGAGACCAACGACGGGACTCGGCAGTACTGCTGCTCTAAGGCCAGCACGGTCTGCCGATCGAACGCTTGTTGCACGCCGTGGTGCCAATAGTCGGAAAACACCCTGACACCACTGGTGGCAATGGTTGTTAGCTGTAGTGCCGTGAGCCACCCCGTGACCTGCTCCAATGTCAGGGGATTGACCGGTTGTAAGGAGCGCTGTGAGCGCTTAGGCACTGCCACAGCGCCTAACTGGATATTGCCCAGCAATAAATTACGGAGTAGTAAACCACCCTTATTATAGAACATTAACGACAGGATCCCACCCGGAGCTAAGCAGGCGACCAAGTGCCGCAGCGCGGCTTGAGGATCAGCCAGCCACTCGACTACGGCATGGCAGAGTATCAGATCAACAGGTTGTGCTAGATGGTATTGTATAGTCTGCAGCGGGGCGTGTACAAATTGCAACTGTTGACTCAGGCCTGCTTGTTGAGCAGAACGTTGGGCACGCTGCAACATCTCGCTGGAGATATCACAGAGCGTCAGCTGATGCCCTAAAGCCGCCAATCGTTGCGACAGCTGGCCTAATCCAGCGCCGGCATCCAAAATATTGATAGGTGTGGCTGGTAATCGAGGGAATACTGCGGTGAGATCTTGCCACAATACGGCCTGACGGATCTCCCCTTTGAGGGTACCGTAGATACGGTGTTCAAACTTATCGGCCAAGTCATCAAAGTTACGATCAGCCGTCATGGCCGGATCAACCCCTGCTCGCACCACCTCACAGGAGACCTCACGATCCCTGTACCATCGCTTTATACACGCAGCTATCTCCTCTTTTGCTCACAGCAACGACTCCAATCGCCGGCAAGATCTGCTGCACAACGCTTTATTCTATACATCATTCCGATCGAGTGCACCCCCAATACTCTGTTAAACCCACCCCCATGAAGGGTTGTCCTGTTCACGCCTGATCCAAACCATCAAAAAAATGTTCAAAATAGTCGATAAAACACTGCAAGCATAAAAAAACCGTGCTGCAGAACACCGCACGGTTTTTTTATTTGAAACGGCTGATAAAGAGCATTAACCCTCTCTATCCTGCTACCCGATCCAGAGTAGCCATCAAGCGACCCCCTAAACTAAAAAGCGTAGCGTAAACCGACAGTATATTGATGACCAATCTTTGGCTTGATAGTATCAATTTTGAACATCTGGCTAATCGTATACCCAGCTTCTGCCATCAAATTGGGGGTAAACGCATAAGTCGCTTCTAATGTCCCCTCATGGCTTAACCCGCGTTTTTTGCAATCGATAGCGGTGGTTTTTCCATTAATAGGATTAAACAACTTTCCCTGCATCCGCACTGAATCATAACTACCGCGGTAGGCTACCCGGGCCGCCAGCTGATCATTGAAATTGATTCGATACCCCACCTCTAGCGTGGGCGCTAGCTGGCTTTTTAGGCTGATCTCTGAATCATCTATTGTTTTTTTGAGCGGTAAATTGCTCTTAATGACCTCTGTCCATTGATTGACTACATCATTTGGGTCAAAATTATTGTCTGTCATCCACTCTCCCACGGTGATCTGATAACTTTTTGGTTTCACTAACCCCATTAAGCGAAGAGATACCTGCACACGTTCGATTACTTCAGGCCCAACAGCCTGCAGCATATAATCCGTAATCTCACCCACCTTCACGGACATCAATTCCGAAGCCACACTCCCTGGATAACCCTGCACTAGCACTTTTCCCTGCTGATTCAATTGTACTTTATTCGGCAGATCAGGCTGGCTGATACCCCCTGTAACATAGAAATCAGCATTGTCAGCCACGGCTAGGTGATAGCCGACTCCAACAAAGTAGCCATTTTTTCGGCCACCCAGGTAGCGTAATTTCGCCTCTAAGAAGAGATTATCATCCAGGGCATAACTGCCATGCAAATAGCCCCCTAGGCTGGAGCTTTTAGGGGTTAAAGTCTGGTGAGTGAGGCTATTACCGATAGGACCGATGCCATTTTTAAAAAATTCCGCTAGTGGTCTATTCCAGCCGTTTTTATCATAATTAGCCCCACCAGAGAGGTAACTATAACTAATGGCACTGTCGTCAGCGTTAGTGGTGGTACTCACCAGTACCCCTAGCATGAGGAGTGCTAGCTGTCTTCTCTTTTGCATAAATAACCGTTTCCTAGTTGAGTATCATTAAGGTAAAAAAGCTAATAGCATTTAATAGCTTGTTGTTATTAAGCTTTATGAAATCATTCAGGTGAATACGAATTGCAGTAGCCCGAAGAGAAAATAAAACAGAGCTATTGGACTCAAAAATACTTGTAAGTTTTAATTTTTTACTTTTATGAGAACTATTTGAGTCAAATTTTTCTATAACGAAAATAGTAAAATAAATAATGGGTTCTATCTTCATAAATATCAAAATTTGTGATCTTTATCACATAATTTTTACATTTAAGTAACAATAAAGCTGAAATCATCCAGCTAAATCCTTATAGAATCACCCGGTAGAACTGCTGTTCTTTTCCGATTTTTTACGTTATTCCCATCCCAGATCACATCTTTAAAATGATTTTTTTGCTCTAATAGCGATTTAGTGCTAATTGGCCAACCACTCATTCATTTAAGGAACAGGCGTTGATGGCATCCAACGATATCCTCTCTTCGACCCTTTTTGAAAAAATTCCGCAACGGGTTAAAGATAAACTTCCACCTGCTGAAGCGGAACAGGTGATCTACTTTGCAAAAACACTTTTCAGAAACTTACCCTTGGAGGATTGGTACCAGCGCAGTGAATGCCATCTGTATGGCGCCTTAATCAGCCTCTGGCAACATGTACAGGCCACTAGAACCAATGCCCTGTCTATTCGCATCTACAATCCCCAGATAGAGCAACATGGTTGGCAATCACCCCACACTATCATCGAAATCATGCTGCCTGACCGCCCCTTTGTGGTGGATTCCGTACGCATGGTGCTGGAACGGTTAAACATCCCGATTGATCTGTTACTGCATGGGCCTTTTCCTCTCGTTCGTGATCCACAAGGAAGCGTCGTCGGCTTTGATTCCCAAGCGGAGCGAGTCACCTACTACACCATTTGCCAGGTAGAGGCCAATACCTTATTAGATGAAGCTACCCTGCACCAGCTGGAGCGTGAATTACGCCAGGTGATGAACGAAGTGATCCTGGCAGTGGATGATTGGCCACAGATGCGTGAACGCCTTCAAACTATCTCTGAGGGGTTTAAACAGCAAACCCTGCCAGTAGACAACACCCTACAACAGGAAAGTGATGAGTTTATCCGCTGGATCTTGGCAGGTAATTTTATTTTACTAGGCTACCAACGACTGTTATTACACCCTGTTCAGGGTGACTACTGCCTACAACCTGAAGGAGGTAGTGCGCTAGGGATTGCTCGGCGCAGCAATGAGAAACATCGCGTCTGTTTAGCGGATTTCCCAGAAAGTGCTCGACGGGAAATGAATCGCCCCACCTTGTTGATTCTGACCAAATCCAGCCACCGTTGCCGTATTCATCGACCGGCTTATCTCGACTATATCGGGATCAAACGATTCAATGAGCAAGGACAGGTGATTGGTGAAGAGCGCTTTATTGGACTGTATACCTCATCAACCTACGTACAGAGCGCCCAGCAGATCCCCTTAATCCGCTACAAAGTCCAACGGATTTTAGAGCAAATCGGCTTAAGGACTGGCAGCCACGCTTATAAATCGATGATCACTATTTTAGAGAGTCTACCGCGCGACGAGTTGATTCAGGCCCATGAAGAGGAGCTGGCTGAGGTCGCTATCGGGGTCTATCAGATGCAGAACCAGGATACCACTCGGCTGTTTATTCGACGTGACCCTTACGGCCACTTCTTCTCTTGTTTGGTATTCCTCACTGGAAAACGTTATAACAGCCAGCTCAGAATGAAAACCCAAACCATCCTCCAGAAAGCACTCAATAGTGAACAACCGGCTGAATACCATCCATTTTCAACCGGAGAACGACTTATCCGCACACACTATATTGTTTGGGTTACTGATAATAATATTGAGGTCAACGTGAAGGCCATTGAACAAAATCTCATAGAAGCAGCCAATACTTGGGAAGATAAGCTTGATAAAGCGCTGAACGCCCATTTTGGTGATCTAGCCGGTCAGCAGCTTAAACAGCTTTTTGGGAATGCTTTCCCGCGCGCTTATCAAGACAGCGTACTACCTAGTGCTGCTGTGGCTGACATTGCTCAATTAGCCACCTTGAATGAGCAGACTCCATTGGGATTGTTGTTCTACCGACCGCAAGAGCTGCAGACCGACACGACCGTGATCAATCTCAAGTTGTTCAAACAGCAGGATCCCCTACCACTCTCTGACATCATGCCAGTCCTAGAAAATTTAGGGTTACGGGTGATTGGTGAGGTCCCCTACGCAATCCATACTGCTGATGGTCATTGCTACTGGATCCTCGATTTTCATATGACACAGCAGATAGCTACCCTGGACTTAACCCAAGCGCAAACACGCTTACAAGAGGCGTTGGAAGGGATCTGGTTTGGTCGCTATGAAAACGATGGCTTTAATCGGTTAGTCCTGAGCGCCGATCTAACCGCACGCCAAGTGGTTATTCTGCGTTCCTACGCCCGGTATTTACGGCAAACAGGGGCACTCTTTAGTCAGAGTTATATCGAACGAGCATTAACCCGTCACAGCGATGTGGCTCGGATGCTACTCGCCCTATTTGATGGCCGCTTTGATCCTGCAAAGCCCTATGATTCCCTAGTAGAGCAGCAGGTTGTCCGGCAAATCGACCAAGCCTTAGAAGCGGTTTCTGTCCTCGATGAGGATCGGATTATTCGCCGTTATGTGGAGATAATATTGGCGACCGTTCGTACCAATTTCTTTCAGACATTACCAGACGATGGTCGTAAAAGCTGGGTTAGCTTTAAACTATTGCCGGAGAAGCTCTCCGATATGCCACTTCCCTTGCCCCGTTTTGAAATTTTTGTTTATTCGCCGAACCTAGAGGGGATCCATCTACGCAGTGGCAAAGTGGCACGCGGAGGCATTCGCTGGTCTGATCGGCATGAAGATTTTCGTTATGAAGTCTTGGGGCTGATGAAAGCCCAGCAGGTCAAAAATGGCGTGATTGTGCCTGTAGGTGCTAAAGGCGGCTTTATTTGTAAAGCACTGTTGCAAGATCAAGAACAAGATCGACATCAAGTGCTCGCTGAAGCCAAACGCTGTTACCAAACCTTTATCCGAGCACTGCTGGATATTACTGATAATATCGTACAGGGTGTGGTAGTGCCTCCACCACAGGTCGTGCGGCATGATGAAGATGATCCCTACTTAGTCGTTGCCGCCGATAAAGGAACCGCCACCTTCTCAGATCTGGCCAATACGATCGCTGAAGAGTACCACTTCTGGTTACGGGATGCCTTTGCCTCCGGGGGATCAAACGGTTACGACCATAAGAAAATGGGCATTACCGCACGGGGTGCTTGGGAGGCTGTCAAGCGGCATTTCCGGGAAATGGGCATTGATTGCCAAACGACTGAGTTTACTGCGATTGGTATCGGCGATATGGCCGGTGATGTCTTCGGCAATGGGCTGCTACAGTCACCCCATCTTCGCCTTATCGCCGCCTTTAACCACCAACATATCTTTTGTGATCCTGAGCCAGACACCCAACGCAGCTATCAAGAGCGTCAACGTCTCTTCAATCTGCCCAGTTCGAGCTGGAGTGATTATGATAGTCACCTCATATCCAGTGGTGGTGGGATCTTCAGCAGAGCGGCAAAATCCATCCCCCTATCGTTACCGATGCAAACACTGCTCAAAACCACCCAAACGGCCCTATCACCCCATGCATTCATCCAGGCTTTGCTCCAGCTACCGGTGGACCTATTATGGAATGGCGGAATTGGAACTTATGTAAAAGCCACCCAAGAAACTCATAGTGACGTCGGTGATCGTGCCAATGATGCGCTGCGGATCAGCGCATCACAGCTACAGGCTAAAATAGTCGGAGAGGGTGGTAACCTTGGGCTAACGCAGCGGGGGCGTATTGAGTATGCCCTTGCTGGAGGCCGACTCAATACCGACTTTGTCGATAATGTGGGGGGGGTTGACTGTTCTGATAATGAGGTCAATATCAAGATTCTCCTGAACGCCCTGATAGATGCTGGTGAGCTTACCCTCAAGCAGCGTAACCTCCTATTGGGGGAGATGACCCAGGAGATTGCCGCCATTGTCTTAAAGGATGCCGATCAGCAAGCTCGTGGCATCTCAGTGACTGAGAGCCGTGGGGGTGAAGTGCTGAGAGATATGACTCGGTTGATCCATGCTTTAGAAAATAGTGATCAGCTGAATCGTGCTTTGGAGTTTCTGCCTACCGACGAAGAGCTCAACGAACGACAACTGCACCACCAAGGATTGACCCGCCCTGAATTGGCGGTATTGGTCGCTTATAGTAAAATGGTACTCAAACAAGCCTTAGTCACCCCAGCCATCACTGAAGAGCCTGTCCATCATCAAGTACTCCTCGAAAACTTTCCAAGGGTGCTACAGAGCCGTTTTGCGGCGGCAATCGTGAAGCACCCCCTGCGACAAGAGATCATTGCAACACAACTCGCTAACCGCTTAGTCAATGAGATGGGTGCCGATTTTTGTATTCGAATGCAGGATGAGACCAGCGCCTCGTTGGTAGAGATGGTCAATGCTTATACAGTTGCTCGTACGGTTTTTGATCTCGATACTCTACTGGCTGATATTGAAGCCTTGAATCACCAGGTACCCCCAGAGACGCAATATAGCCTGTTGGTCGCCTGCCAACGCCTGATCCGCCGCACAACCCGCTGGTTTTTACGCAACCGGAGCCGCCACACCTCGCCAACGGAGATGATTCAATTCTTTCGCCCGGTATTTCTATCCCTGAATGCTAATCTCAACCACTATTTAGCCGTAGAACAGCAAACTGAACATCAAGAGGAAGCGGACCGTTATCAAGCCGCTGGAGTCCCGGAAGCGCTAGCGTTACGCATTGCGCAAAGTGCTAATCTCTATGCCACTATGGATATCGCCGAGATTGCTGCACAACAGCAGTGTGAAGTCTCACAGGTCGCTACCCTCTACTATAAACTGAGTGTTGAACTACACCTCCATTGGTTTTTGGCGCAGATCCAAGCGCAGCGCGTTGAAAACCATTGGCAAGCCTTGGCGCGTGCCTCACTACGAGAGGAGCTCCATTGGCATCAGCGCTGTTTGACGGCTAAGGTATTAGCCACTGGCAACGGGGACGGTGAAACGGTATCCTCCTTGTTAACAGCCTGGATCACGCATAATGAAGCGCAACTGTCTCGCTGGAACAAGATACTCACCGAATTTAAGCTCGCTACTGCGCATGAATTCGCTAAATTTTCGGTCGCCATGCGGGAACTTACTTTATTGAATACCAACAGCTAAGATAGGCGGTGAGGTATGCCCAGGTTTACTGGGCGTACCTCACTGATTGATCGTTTAAAAAATCAAATAACCTTCATGGAGAGTCAATGCTCTACTCGCTCTTAAAACCACTCTTGCTGCAGTTAGATGCAGAATATGCTCACGATCTGACCATTAAACTGTTACGAAAAGTCAGTGAAACCCCGCTGCTATGGCTATTGCGCCAGCGGGTGGCCGTGAAACCGGTGACCTGCATGGGGCTAAATTTTAAAAATCCCGTAGGACTGGCCGCAGGCCTAGATAAAAATGGGGAGGCGATTGAAGCCTTTGGTGCCATGGGTTTTGCCTTTATTGAAGTGGGGACGGTGACCCCACGGGCACAGGATGGCCAAGCACGCCCCCGTCTATTTCGGATCAAAGAGGCGGAAGCTTTCATCAATCGCCTTGGTTTCAATAACCTAGGGGTGGATTATCTGGTAGAACGACTGAAAAATAGCCGTTATGATGGAATTATTGGTGTTAATATTGGCAAAAACGCCGATACGCCGATTGAACAGGCACACGATGACTATCTCCACTGCCTACAGAAAGTCTACCCCTACGCCGGTTATGTGGTACTCAATCTCTCCTCACCTAACACTGCTGCACTGCGCAGCTTGCAATATGGCGCAGCCTTAGACAACCTATTAACGGTTATCAAAGCACAACAAACCGCACTCCAGCAGCAACATGGGCGCACAGTCCCGATAGCCATTAAAATCGCGCCTGATCTTGAAATCTCAGAGATTATCCAAATTGCCGACACTGTTCTACGCCACCAGATCGACGGGGTGATTGCCACCAACTCTACGCTTGATCGTCAGTTGGTGCGTGGACTGTCGCATTGCAATGAACAGGGGGGTCTGAGTGGACGCCCCCTGCAGCAGCGTAGTACCCAGATTATCACCCTACTGGCCAAAGAGCTGCAGGGGAAAACAGCGATTATCGGCGTCGGTGGCATCGACTCCCTGACCGCCGCGCGGGAAAAGCTGCAAGCGGGCGCTACTCTACTTCAGCTCTACTCTAGCCTAATCTATCACGGGCCGGCACTGGTTAAGCATATCATTGCTCATCTTTGACGAATACCACCCCTCTACTTTAACCACTGAGTGAAATCAACCACAGGCTGAAATTAGGCGTGGCTGGGGGAAATGAACCAGCGAAAAAAAGCGAGCCCGCGGTGACGTGGGCTCGCTTAAGAAAGCGATGCTGAAGAGCAATCCTAGCTTATAAGAGACTCTTGACAGCTATCCATTCGAACGCGCTGCTATTATGCGGAGGCAACCTCGACATTTTCTGCTTTTTTACCGCGCTTATCATCCATTTGATCAAAAATAACGCGTTGCCCCTCTTTCAGAGTACGGAAGCCGTCACTTTTGATGGCAGAGAAATGAACAAAAACATCTTCGCCACCCTCTGATTGGATAAAACCGAAACCTTTACTTTCATTGAACCATTTAACGGTTCCTTGGGACTTGGACATGGGTGTTTCCTGAAAAAAAAATAAACTTACAAAGCCCTTTGCCTGGCGGGCTGTTTCTGGCTCATGTCTCCACAAGCCGGCTATCATCCTAGCAGCCCCTACCAATAAATACACGCTTTATTTTTTCTTAAAACAAAAAATCGCAGATTGCTCACTCCACCAATAAGGCTTGTCCTGGTGTAAAAAACCCTGCCAGCGTCCTCACCTAACCACGTGCGGCAGTGACCAGAGCCAATGCCTGTATGACGACAGAGAGATCGGCTTGCGGCATCGAGCTCTGTTCACTCAAATAACGGCGCCACCGTCGAGCACCTGGTAATTGATGGAATAATCCCAACAGGTGCCGAGTGATGCGGTTGAGTGGTGTGCCCTGTTGCAAGGCTCGCTCAATATAGGGATAGAGCGCTTCAACCACCGCCTCGGGCTCTGATCCCTGTGCCGATGGGTCAAACAGTGTTTGATCGATCTGAGCTAATAAGCGTGGGTTATGATAAGCTTCGCGACCCATCATCACCCCATCAACCTGCTCCAAGTGCGTTTCTACCTCTATCACACTCTTCACCCCCCCGTTGATCACGATCTTCAGCTGCGGAAAGTCCCGTTTAAGTCGATACACTCGGGAGTAATCCAGCGGTGGGATCTCTCGGTTCTCTTTGGGACTCAGACCATTGAGCCAGGCTTTACGGGCGTGGACAATGAAGGTGTTACAGCCCCCCTCAGTCGCTACCGTCCGTACAAACTCCGCTAAAAATGGGTAGCTGTCCTGCTGATCGATACCCAGACGGGTTTTCACCGTAACCGGGATCCTCACCCGCGTCTGCATCGCCCTGATACAAGTCGCTACCCGAGGTGCATCCGCCATTAAACAGGCACCAAAACGCCCCTCCTGCACTCTGCTGGAGGGGCACCCGACGTTTAAGTTCACTTCAGCATAACCGAGTTGTTCCGCTTGCTGTGCACAAGCAGCCAAAGTGTCAGGATCGCTGCCACCTAGCTGCAGTGCTAGCGGCTGCTCTTCAGGGCTATAGGCTAAAAAATCACCTCTACCCCGCAAAATGGCCTCGGGAGTGACCATTTCGGTGTATAGCAGGGCATGGCGACTTAATAAGCGATGGAAGTAACGGCAGTGGCGGTCTGTATGATCTAACATTGGGGCCACAGAAAACCGACCCAGAAAAACACCCATAGAGTCCCTACAACCCTAAAGCGCCATCAAACAGTAGCGGTGATGGCCAGCCAGTGGCCGTTTAACAGGGCTGGCCATGAGACCCATACATAGGCTTATTAAGCAGCATCAAATTTTTTGGCTTTAGGGTTCGGTAAATCGGTAATACTCCCCTCAAATAGCTCTGCTGCCAAGCCAATGGATTCATAGAGCGTCGGATGCGCATGCACAGTCAGTGCCATATCAGCAGCATCACAACCCATCTCAATCGCCAAGGCAATTTCGCCTAATAGTTCACCCCCATGACTGCCGACAACCGCCCCGCCAAGCACGCGATGGTTCTGCTGATCAAAAACCAACTTAGTCATCCCCTGAGCACAATCAGAGGCGATGGCACGTCCCGAAGCAGCCCAGGGGAAAGTAGCCGTTTCAATCGCTATTCCCTGTGCTGTGGCCTCTTTTTCAGTTAACCCCACCCAAGCAATCTCCGGATCAGTATAGGCAATCGAGGGGATCACTTTAGGATCGAAGTAGTGTTTCTTCCCGGCAATCACTTCCGCTGCAACATGTCCCTCATGCACCCCTTTATGGGCTAACATTGGCTGTCCCACAATATCGCCAATGGCAAAGATGTGCGCTACATTCGTTCGCTGCTGCTTATCGACTAGAATAAATCCCCGTTCATCCACTCTGATCCCCGCTTGATCGGCAGCAATAGGGAAACCATTGGGCTGACGACCGACTGCAACCAACACAGCATCATAGACCTGCGGCGTGGGGGGGGCCTTCTTGCCGCTGAAGGTCACTTCGATGCCGGAAGGCTGGGCCTGCACCGCAGTCACTTGCGTCTCTAATAGCAGTGTGAAGTAACGGGACACTTGCTTGGTATAGAGATTCATTACATCTTTATCGGCGGCAGGAACCAGCTGATCAGCCATTTCAACTACCTCGATCTGTGATCCTAAGGCGTGATAAACCGTCGCCATCTCTAAACCAATAATCCCTCCCCCCATAATCAGTAAGCGTTTGGGGACCGTTTGCAAGGTTAGGGCGGCCGTTGAATCCCAAATTCGTGGATCCTCATGAGGAATAAAGGGCAGTTGAATCGGCCGTGAACCGGCAGCAATGATAGCGTGCTCAAATTGAATGGTGGTCAAAGCGCCTTGGGCATCTTCTACTGTGAGTTGATGAGTGCCACTAAAACGACCTGATCCTTGTACCACCGCCACTTGTCGCTTTTTAGCCATGCCGGCCAAGCCGGTCGTCAGTTGACTAACCACTTGTGCTTTCCAAGCAGCAATTTTCGAAAGGTCGATTTTCGGCTCACCAAAACAGACCCCCTGCGTGGCCATTGCTTTAGCCTCGGTAATTACTTTGGCAACGTGCAGCAGCGCTTTAGAGGGGATACAGCCTACATTTAAACAGACCCCGCCAAGGGTTGCGTAACGCTCAACCATCACGGTCTTTAATCCTAGATCGGCACAGCGGAAAGCTGCCGAATAGCCGGCAGGTCCACCACCCAGTACCACGACCTGGGTATTTATCGCTTGACTCATCTATCACCTCAGAGGGGCTAGTGTTGTAGTTTGATCATTCAAGGCAGGAGCCAATACGCTCTCCTTGACGGCGCAGGGTTCAGTGGGTGTAGAGCCTGATTACAGCAGTAGACGACGGATATCCGCTAATAACTGCTCTAATAGCGTCATAAAGCGAGCCCCCTCAGCCCCATCAATCACCCGATGATCATAAGAGAGGGAGAGTGGCAGCCTTAGCCGTGGAATAAATTGCTGGCCATCCCACTGCGGCTGCTGTGCAGCGCGTGAAATCCCTAAAATAGCCACTTCAGGGGCATTAATAATGGGGGTAAAGGCAGTGCCACCAATCCCTCCTAAACTAGAGAGGGTAAAACAGCCGCCTTGAAAATCAGCAAGCGTTAACTGCCCTGCCCGTGCGCGCTGTGACGTTTCCGCCACCGCCTGTGATAACTGCCAGATCCCTTGTTGGTCCACCTGGCGGATCACGGGGACCACCAATCCCTGAGGGGTATCCACGGCAATGCCCAGATGAATATATTTTTTTAGGATCAACTGTTGCCCATCGGGTGACAGGGAGCTGTTAAACCGTGGAAAGCGCGTCAAGGCTTTGGCAACCGCTTGCATAATAAAGACCAACGGTGTCAATTTGATCCCTAATTTCTGCTGTTCAGCTTCCCGGTTTTGCTGCTGACGGAAGGCCTCTAGCTCAGTAATATCAGCACTGCCCCATTGCGTCACGTGGGGGATCTGCACCCAATTGCGATGTAAGTTGGCACCGGTTAACTTATTGATGCGACTGAGATCTACCCGTTCTACCGGTCCAAATTGGCTAAAGTCAACCCGTGGCCAGGGCAGTAGTTGCAGACCAGGACCCTCTGCCGGGGGAGGTGTGGTGCTCGCACGCTGTAAGGCACTTTTAACATAAATTTGTAGATCTTCCGGCACGATACGCCCCTTCGGGCCGCTGCCAATGATTTGGCTCACATCGATACCAAATTCACGGGCTAAACGCCGTACCAAGGGAGAGGCATGCACATCAGCGTGGGGCGTCACTACCCCGTCAAGCGTCGGTATCGAAACTGGCGCCGTTTCAGGTTTCGATGCTGGATCGACTGGTTCTCGCTGAATCTTAGCCTCGGCTGCTATCTCAACAGGCAAGGGTGAGGGCCTGTTCGGCACGCCGGCTGATTCAGAGGCCGCAGCGGCATGCTTCAGTGATAAGAGTAACGAACCAGTCGCGACCTTATCGCCCACCTTAATCGACAGCTCCTGCACACAACCTGCGCTGGGTGCTGGGATCTCCATGGAGGCTTTGTCTCCTTCAACGATGATTAACGGCTGCTCAGCGGTAATCTGATCCCCTACGGCCACCAGAATTTCCGTGATCTCAACCTCATCGCTGCCAATATCAGGAAGGTAAATAGTTTGTATCATGATGGTTGTCTCTTATGCATACAACGGATCGATTTTTTCGACATTAAGCCCATAACGCGTGATCGCCTCTGCCACGGTGTGCGGCGGCAACTCACCACGCCGTGCTAAGAGACTCAACGCGGCGATGACCACATGATAGGCATCCACTTCAAAGTGGCGACGCAGGTTTTCTCGGCTATCAGAACGACCAAAACCATCCGTCCCTAACACAGCGTAGTCCCTGGTCGGTAAATAGGCCCGGATCTGCTCCGCATACAGTTTCATATAGTCGGTCGCAGCGACCACTGGGGCATCGTTCAGCACCTGGGCCACATAAGGGATACGGGGGGAGTTGGTCGGGTGTAGCCGATTCCAGCGTACACAGACTTGGCCCTCACGCGCCAGCTCAGTAAAAGAGGTGACACTATAGAGATCACAACCAATGGCATACTCCTGCTGTAAAATCTTGGCGGCTTGACGAACAGGCCGTAAGATAGCACCAGAGCCCATTAATTGAACCTTAAGCTCCTCTCCCGCCAAGCTTTTTAAGCGATAGATCCCTTGACAGATCCCCTGCTCAACCCCGGCTGGCATGGCCGGTTGCTGGTAGTTCTCATTTAAGGTGGTTAAGTAGTAGAACACATTGTGCTGCTCACCCAACATCTGCCGCAGACCGGCTTGTATGATCACGGCAACTTCATAGGCGTAAGCGGGATCGTAAGCACGACAGTTAGGGATGGTCAACGCTTGGATATGGCTGTGGCCATCTTCATGTTGCAGCCCTTCGCCATTTAAGGTCGTACGCCCCGCGGTCCCACCGATCAAAAAACCTCGCGCTTGTTGATCCCCTGCAGCCCATAATAGATCACCAATTCTCTGAAAACCAAACATAGAGTAGTAGATGTAAAAAGGGATCATCGGGTAATCATGGGTACTATAGCTCGTGGCTGCCGCCAGCCAAGCGGCCCCCGCTCCCAATTCACTGATCCCTTCTTGTAGGACCTGTCCTTGACGATCCTCTTTATAATACGCCAGCTGCTCACGATCGGACGGGGTATACTGCTGCCCCTGTGGGTTATAAATGCCAATTTGGCGGAACAGCCCCTCCATTCCAAAGGTGCGCGCTTCGTCGGCAATAATAGGCACAATGCGTGGACCCAGCGTGGGCTGTTTCAGCAATACATTCAAGACCCGAACAAAGGCCAGGGTAGTCGAGATCTCACGGTTTTGTTCCGTTAATAGGGATTGAAAAGCCTCCAGCGCAGGAATTGGTAGGGGTTGAGTAAACTCGGCTAACCGCGTGGGCACATAGCCCTTGAGCGCCTGGCGGCGTGCATGGAGATAGCTTTCGGCAGCCGCGTCGTGTTCCAAGGTGAGATAGGGGAGTGATTCAATCTGCTGGGGATCCAAGGGGATGTTAAAGTACGCATAAAACTGACGAATCGCGACTAGATCCATCTTTTTGACATTATGCACAATGTTCTGACCTTGTGCACTGCCGCCCATACCATAGCCTTTAATGGTTTTAGCCAAAATCACCACCGGCTGATCCTGAATACTTTTGGCTTGCTTGAAGGCAGCGAACAGCTTTTGTGGATCATGGCCCCCTCGATTCAAAGCCCAGATCGCTTCATCACTCATCTCGGCGACCAGCGCCAAAGTCTCAGGATATTTCCCAAAGAAATGGGTACGAACATAAGCGCCATCTTTGGACTTCAAGGTCTGGTAATCCCCATCAAGGGTTTCATTCATCAACTGGATCAATTTACCACTGTGGTCGCGCTGCAGCAGGCTGTCCCAGCCGCTGCCCCAAATCACCTTGATAACAGCCCAGCCAGCCCCTCGAAACTCGCCCTCTAGCTCTTGGATAATCTTCCCGTTACCGAGCACCGGCCCATCTAAGCCCTGTAAATTGCAGTTGATCACAAAAATTAAGTTGTCTAGCTTATCGCGCGCTGCTGCAAACAGCGCTCCTCTGGATTCAGGCTCATTCATTTCACCATCACCCAAAAAAGCATACACGGTCTGTGCTGAGGTCTCTTTTAATTGACGATGCTGTAGATACTTCAGGAAGCGTGCCTGATAGATAGCACAGACTGCCGCAAGTCCCATCGAGACCGTCGGAAACTGCCAGAATTGAGGGAGTAATCGTGGATGGGGGTAGGAGGGCAATCCTTGGCCCTCCACCTCTTGGCGGAAATTATCGAGTTGTGTTGCGGTTAAGCGCCCCTCTACAAAAGCCCGGGCATAGATGCCTGGAGCACTATGGCCTTGGAAATAGACGAGATCCCCCCCATCCTGTGCATTGGCAGCCCGAAAAAAATGGTGCTGACACACCTCATACAGCGTCGCCGCCGATTGGAATGTAGCGATATGGCCACCCAGATCGAGCTGTTTTTTTGAAGCTCTTAATACGATCATGGCAGCATTCCAGCGAATCACCGCCCGAATTCGCCGCTCTATCGCTAAATCTCCTGGATAATCTGGCTCCTGATCCGCTGCAAGGCTATTCACATAGTCGGTGGTGCTAGCCGTCACGCCTGCAGAGAGCGACAAGGCCGTCCTTTGCTGCAGCTGTGTCATTAAAAAGTGCGCGCGTTCCACACCCACTGTTTGAATCACTGAGTCGATGGCCTGCAACCACTCGCGGGTCTCGATAGGATCCACATCATCCTGTACTCTTTCCGACATGGGAGGTTTCCTTCAGCTCTGTTTGATGAATCAGGATCTCGCTGGCAGCCGGTATCGTACACCCTTATACCACTGTTTCCCTGCGTGATGGTGGTGATCGCTGCCGCCCGCGTGGCGACTCATCCGAGCGATGGGCCCGGATCACTCTCCAAGGGGCCAATGGCCAATGCGTGATTGAGGCCTAGGGGGATACTGTATAACACGGCGCACTACAACCTGGTGCCTAGCGGTTCAGCTCAAGCTCGATAGCCCGAACTACCCTAATCAAAACCCTGATAAGACGGGGATTTTACGAGACGCTACCCTAGCGTACTCCGCACCGGTGAACCTATCCCCCCTATAAAAAATTGGGAGAACGTTAGCAGAATCACCGGATATTGTCTAGCGAAGAGGCGCCGCTGATGACCAGCAGCCATCCTGCTATGAAAATTTCCTTTTTTCAGCCGCCACGGGCTCAACATAACCTTGATAATCAGAAGTACTACCCGGCAGGACGCTTACTATTACTATCAATTTGGCTTAAATGTTAAAATCAACAGTTGTTTTGTAGGTTTTTAAATTAGGAAACGTGATCCTCAACCGAGCCCTACATCACTATGGATTAGATGATAAAAATTGAGGGTAGTGGGTCATAATGACCGACAGTGAAAGTTATCAATAGAAGCACCGATAACTTTTTCATGAAGTTCTACAGATTTAGAGAAGCCAATAGTTCGTCTAGCCAAGCGTTTGATATGCGCACGCAGCGTTAGATGATGGCGTTCGATGCGTTGAGTCAAAACCTTGCCAACTAGGTGCTTCCATTGGGAAAGCTGTTGCTGATAATTTGGCCAACCATCGGTAGTGAACCTCCCCATTGAAAATCTCTTAAGCAGTTGTAGTCAGCGTCGTAAGGTTTCAGTGGTTCTTGGCCCAAAAACAGGAGCAAGCACCTTTTTACGCTTAATATCAAAACCATCAAAAAGCCAGTGCTGTTGACGTTTGTTGCCAACCCACCCCCATTGTTCATCCATCTCACAAATCAGCGTCAAATAGTGAAAAACAACCACTGTTACACTTTTTTAAAAATTTGGAATGATGGTCAAAAAAGGCCCAGAGAGGCCCTTTTTAAGCAGGAATTAGGGACTTAATGTAGGTGCAACAGCTCTTTTTTCGAAAGGCCGGTGATTTCTTCAATTTCATTTAATGGTGTTCCTTTTTTCAACATCCGTAGAGCGGTTTGTTGTAGACCTTGCTGTAAGCCCTGTTGTATACCCTGTTGTATACCTTCTTGCTTGAATTGTTGAGCAAACGTCATAATCTCTTCTCCTATTTCCGGGAAAGCACTGGCTAATGCTAGCACGACCCGATCTCGTTCCTCTGGATGCTTATCAGAGCCGCATGCCTTGACGATATACTTCCAGCCCTCTTGAATATACCCAGGACCAATTTCTGAGTAAATTATAGCCAAATTGCCTTCCTTAAGCATCTTTTTCACCCAAGCGAGGACTTGCTCCTCTCTGGCGTGCTTAAGTAACAGCTCCATCATCGAGGCCAGTCCATGATGATTAATTTCTTCATCATTCATTACAGTCAAATCAATCAACTGAAAGGGCTTCAGTGCCCACTGCTTGGCTAGCTCTGGCTGTTCAAAACAGTCCCATATCTCGGTTGGGTAAGGATAAGGTGACTGAATCCCGTGGTAGATCACCAAGGAGATTACAACCGGTAACTTTTCATGGCCCTGCGACAGATGATTATCCATGATGCCTACCGTGTATTGAAAAACACGAAAAGCCATCAACTTCTCCGCCCTGCTCTGGTGCTCCGATGCGATGATAATGTAACCATCACTATCTCCGATAGTGCAGCGGTAAACACAATCGGAATGCACAACCTCTAATCCCTTCAGAATAGAAGTGCCATTGACTAGCGTCAGCGTCGACAAATCCATCCGGGCTAATAATGCCTCAGGCAATTTTGATCGCAGCAGATCGATAGCAACCTTCTTTTCCTGCATCGAGCGTTTAAACCAGGTATCGTAAGGCTGTGAAAGCTCTGAAGACTCTTGGGTTTCTGATGATAGGTCATCTTTTTTAGACATCTAGCTACTCCGACAAGGATTCGGCAAGATTTTGATACAAGCGTTCGGCTTGCTCATGGAGCTGCTCACAGGCATCAGCTTGATCATCTAAAGCCAATTCATTGAGCTTTCCAAGCAAAACCAGCGCTTGGTCGGTGGTGTCCTCTCTTGACTGATGTGTTATGATTGCTATCAAAACGAGGTTTTTATGATTATAGAAGGCAAAAAAATAATACTGAGTGGTCAGTACTTAGACGCCACTGGTGATAGTATTTTAGCACCTAGCTTAGAGATAAGCTTTAAAATCATCCATGGATTAAAGGATATGATACATCCTGGTCTAAAACAGGCGAAATTCACCGGTGTAGAAAGCCCCATCGACTTGTCTATTTTTATGGGTTTGCCAAAACTAACTGATCTGCAGTTTATTGATTGCCTTGGTTTGAATTACTACGTAAATAACTTTTCAGCAATGGCTGATTTATTACAATCTGGGGTAAAAGTTGAGGTGTTAACTAGTCATAATCAGGGATCTACAGATCTTAGTAGCCGATGGTTAACACCCATTTTTGGAACCAGTCCTCAGGAAATTAGAGAACACCCACTCATTCAACAGATGGCTTCTATGAGTACAAAATTTTTGGGTACTACTATTTCATTAAATATAGAGACACAAGAGCATGCCCCAAGACGTCTATCCAAAAGCCATCAATGTTTGAGATCATTCCCGCTTTTGAGCTCATTTCCAATTAGACCTGTTGGAAACGAACCTACAATTTGATGATATTTGAATAGTTCATGAAACCCACCACCCGAACGCATAGTAAGCGCTTGGCTAGACGAACAATTTGTTTTTCCAAATCCATAGAAAGCCATGAAAAGGTGATCGGTTCCTCTATCGAAAAATTTCACTATCAGTCATTATAGAACACTACCTAGAACAGAAGGGGCTATGGCCTGGGCTAAAAGCAGTAGCCATGGTTGCATCCACACGTGAAATTGACGGGAAAACGAGTGAGCAGAGACGCGATTACCTCTGCTCAATCACCAAGGTGGCCTCTATTGCAGAGACTATCCGTCGTCATGGGTCTATTGAAAACCAGCAACATTGGATATTAGATGTACCATTTCCCGAGGATGCTCACCGTGGACGCAAAGATCACTCAGCCGCTAACCTTGAACTCATTCGCCGTACTGCTTTGAATCTATTGCAACAGGATAATAGTAGTGATAAACGAAGTATCCGGCGTCGTAAAAGGCGGGCGTTCTCCAATTTAGCTTATCGGGAGACGCTCTTGTTTGGCCAATCTGTTACAGAAAATTCATAGCGCGATTGCCCTGAAGCCGCTGATGACCATAGCCATCCTGCTATGAAAATTGCCTGGTTTCAGCCACTATCTTAAGTTATCGCGAAAAATTAACTGCAAAAATATTGCCATAAGAGCTCAACAAGCGGTTAATTTCTGTATTGATAGTTTGTTTACTCCAGGTTACCAAGCGGCGCCAATGATACTTAGCTTGTTTCCAAACTATCTCAATCAAATTAAGCTCTGGACTATAAGCGGGAAGATAAAGAAGTACCATATTGTTCTCCACGAACCACCGTTTCAATGTCTCTTGCTCAATGCCATGATGAATACTGGCATTATCTAATACCACAAAGGTATAGCGTTGCTCACCCTTCTGGGCAATATCCTCTAAAAAGTCAACGACCTCTTTTCTTGTCACATTTTGCTCAATAATCTTATGGGACAAGGTGTTAGCTGAAAAATCTAAAGCCCCCAGTACCGAACGTCTGCAGTGTGGTTTTGGTTCTACCCGATGCGGCTGCCCTCTAGGTCCCCAACCATTCTGAACAGGAGGGGTAGAGGAAAAACCACTTTCATCAAAATAGATCAAACGATATTTGTTGTCTTCACGGGAGAGCAATTTGAGCCTTGAGAGTACAGCTGATTTTGCAATGTAACAGGCTTCATCACGTTTTTTTTAAGTGAATAACGTGATCTTTTATAGGAGAGCCCTTGCTCTTTAAGCGCCGAAGCGAGTGTTTCTAGCGTGCAAGGTAAGGCACCATGTTCAGCTTCCACTCGTTTGGCTATGCCTGCTAAACTCAATGATTCCGAGCATGCAGCGTCGACAGCACTGGCAACCATTTCTGGCGACAGCGCTCGTGGTCGGCCGCCGTTATATTGACAAAGCAGGCCACAAATACCTGCTCGGCGCCACCTATGGATCCAGTTATACACCGCTCGAAAACTAACCAAAAGCTCCTTGGAAACTTCAACCGGTTTGAGTCCCTTGGCTAGTAGTAACAGTCCAGCTCCTCGCATCCTGGTCTCTCTATAATGATGGTTTAAAGATAGTTGTTGTAATGTAAAGCGCTCAGTTTCTGTCAATTTTATGGACAATTTCATTGGGCAACAGCATGCAGAGTGAAAATTCATATCTTTAGCATAACTCATTGCATTTCATTTTTATAGAGCACTTAACAGAACCGTCCATCAGAGGCTCTACCGACAGTCTATTGCTGCTGCCACGGCTACTTTCTTGATCTTCTAGGCCTAGTGCGCTCATCTGGTGTTCTAAATTTCTGACATCCTGACGACTGGAAAGGGGCGTATTGATAAGGTTAAGAGATTGACTTGCCACTACTGCTTCAATGGCTATTTCAATAAGAGAAATTATATCTTGACTAGGTAAATAGTCTAATAAAATTAGGTTAACATCCTGATTAAGCCAGATGGGTTTTGTATCATTTTTTATATTTGTGTTGATGTTAATAATTTTCGCAATTTTATTTTTAAGTTGCAAAACATCAACTGCAGCCTCTAGCAAGAATTCATCCTCTTCTTTTCTAGTTCTTTGAGAAATTTTTCTTATTACCACATTGACTAAACCCTCTAAATCTTTAACATTAAATACTTTAAATATGTAATCTTTTTTGAGTTCAGGATTTAATTTAAGTGATTGAATAATATGATCTTCAGTGATTTCTTTAAAAATAGTATCACTAGGTATACTACCGGAGTGAAAAATCCTAAGTAACAAATTAGGTTCCTGTAAGACGACTTGCCCTAAGAACTTAGAACCTTCTCTGCTGATACGAGCTTTTCCCAACAAAAGGCTACTTAAATATTTACTTGAATCAAGGCCAATAAATGTCATTGTATGATCTAATATCGCGTGAACAATAGGACTTTCAATGCTCATGCACTGAGGTGACGCACGGGCTTGTTCATAACCGCAACGTAAATTTGGAGCTGCCCTCAGTTCATTTTCAGTAATACCCTGGATATGTAATGTTTCTAAGGTAGTATCACTTAATTTAAAGTCATTTTGCTTCAAATAAGATTTAATACCTGCAATGATAAGCGTCCTCTCTAATGGTGAAATTTCAAGATCATTTATATTTATATCGTATAAACATTCGAACCTTGTTGGATTATCATCAGGGTTTCCAAAAAATCTTTGGATATTTCTGGATTTTTTAAATACAGATTCTGGAACCATTTCATTCATTCTGAACACAGTTTATAAATTCCTCTTCAAATATGGTTAATAATCAACAATGGGTGGCCCCCTATAGTACAGGATGAATACGCGGGTTGTAAAGGAACCAGTGATCTCCTTCAGGGCAATCGCGCTATAAACTGGTTGTAAATTTCAAGCGGATAAGGTAGACGTCCCTTTTTCCCTGAAGGAACTGAGGCGATGCTATCTGATCCGCAGCCATACTTTGCTCAATTAATCGATCCACGGCGAGAAACTCGCAATAAGCTGCATAAATTGGTAGATATTGTGATGCTCACAGTAGTGTCTGTATTAAGCGGTTGTGAGGACTGGGTCAGTATAGAGGACTTTGGCTGTGAAAATGAAGCGTGGTTACGGGGTTTTTTAGAGCTACCCAATGGTATACCTTCTCATGATACGTTGAGCGATGTGATAGGTCGCATTGATCGAGCGGCTTTTGCGGCTGTTTTCAGTGAGTGGGTGAGCTCAGGCTTGCCAGAACTGGCTAGAAAGCAGATTGCTATCGATGGAAAAACCCTTCGTGGCAGCCTGATCTTGCCACCTTTTTTTAGACACAGAGAAGAGAAACCTTAAGCGACCTGGGATAACCAATTTTTTTCAAAATTTACAGGAGACAGATAGCCTAGCGTTGAGTGCCGTCTCTGTCGGTTATAAAACACTTCTACGTATTCAAAAATGCTCAATTTGGCTTGTTCTCTGCTCTCAAAACGTTCAAAGTGGGTGTGCTCTGTTTTTAAGGTATGGAAAAAACTCTCTGCTACTGCATTGTCATAACAATTGCCCGTACTACTCATGCTAAGCGTTATCTGGTGATGCGCCGATACAGCCTTGAATCCTTTGCTGGTATACTGGCTGCCTCGGTCGGAGTGGTGGATGAGACCTGCAGCAGGCTTCCTCCGTGTTATTGCCTGGCGTAATGCTGCGGCTACTAACTCGGTGGTCATGTGAGCTTGCATATCCATCCCCACGATACTACGAGAGAACAGGTCCAGTACGATAGCAACATACAACCATCCCTCTTGGGTCGGAATATAGGTAATATCTGCTGCCCAGTATTGATCAGGGCGAGTGGCTGTGAACTTCTGCTTGAGTAAATTAGGCGCCACTGCGGCCTTTGGATCGACTATTGTGGTTACCTTAAATCGTTTTTTCATCTTAGCCGCAATATGGGCTGCTTTCATTAGCCGACAAACCCGTTTGCGTGAACAGCGCTCACCTCTAGCTCGTAACTCAGCATGGATACGTGGGCTACCGTAAATTTGGTTGCTTATGGTATAAACCTCTTTAATTTCAGATATTAAACGCTCATCCTCACAATAGCGCTTGGATGGCTCAGCCTTGATAAACTGATAATAGCCACTGCGGGATACACCTAACACGTTGGACATCCTCTCTACGCTGAATTCCCCAGCATGCTTTTGCATAAACTGGTATTTTACTTGCGGGCCACTGAGAAGATGCCCAAGGCTTTTTTTAGGATATCCCTCTCTTCGCGTGCTATCGCCAATTCTTTCCGCAATTGACTGAGCTCAGCATCAGACGCTTTCAGGTATCCTTTGCCCGGGAAAGCCTCTGCACCATCCTTGTTATGCTGATGGACCCACCCTGCCAATGTACTCTTGGGAACTCCCAATTCCTCGCTCAATTGACAGAGCGTTTTACCAGTGCTGTGATACAGCTTTACCGCATTCAGCTTGAATTCCTTATCATAGCTCCTTGATTCCCCTTGATTCATAACTTCACCTCAAAAAGTAACAAAAAATTATACGCTTTGTTCCTCTTCGTTGTGTCCGTTAAAGGGTAGCAAGATCAGCCCCCACCAGCACTAGCGCCCAGAATTGCTGCCCGATTAAAAATTATCAGTGGTCTAAACATTGCGGAGTGCCGTCTCCCCCAAGATGGTCGATTCACTGTGCTGCTACCGGGTACCCACCAAACAGTAGCGCTGCGGGTGGCAACACTCCCCACCCGCTGGGGAGAAAAAGTGGTGTTACGGCTGCTCGATGGCCACCAGCGAACTTTGACCATTGAGCAACTGGGCATGCCACCGACAGTGGAACAGCAGTACCGTGCTGCACTAGCGTCTCCGCAGGGACTGATTTTAGTCACCGGACCCACCGGCAGCGGCAAAACGATCACCCTCTACAGCGGTTTACAGCAGTTGAATCGACCAGAAAACAATCTCTGCACCGCGGAGGATCCGATTGAAATTCCCCTGTCGGGTATTAATCAGGTACAGATCCATCCCAAGGCGGGCCTCACCTTTGATACGGTACTGCGTGCCCTGTTGCGGCAAGATCCCGATGTTATCATGCTGGGTGAAATCCGTGATCGAACGACCGCTGAAATGGCCATCAAAGCCGCGCAGACTGGCCATTTGGTCCTCTCAACCCTGCATACGCATTCAGCTACTGCGGCGCTGACGCGCTTGCTCCAGTTGGGAATAGCACGCTATCAACTGGCCGCTGCCCTCACCTTGATTATTGCACAGCGCCTGCTGCGTCGATTATGCCCCCACTGCCATTCGGCAGCAGCACACCATCGAGAGCAACCCCTGCCACCGCTCCTGCCTGCTGAAGCCAGTCAGATCTGCCCACACTGCCATGGGGGCTATCAAGGTCGGCTGGGGCTCTATGAAGCCCTAGTGATCACCCCTGAGATCACCGCCGCCTTATTACAGGGGGCTAGTGATGCTGCCATCATGCAGCTCGCGCGACAACAGGGCATGCAGACATTAGCAGAGGCTGCTCACCCGTTGATCCTGGCAGGGGTGACGACGACCGCTGAACTTCAGCGCGTCTTGGGCCAGAGATTATGAGCCCTTCCCACCTATATCAGTGGTCAGCTCAAACGCTCGATGGAACGATTATCCTGGGAGAAATTGCAGCACACTCTCGACAGCAGGCACAACACTATTTGCTGCTACAAGGTCAATTCCCTTTAACCGTGCGACGAATCGCACGGTTACCACCCTCCTTTGGCCATAAAACGGCACTGCTCTTTTTTACCCGGCAACTAGGCTTGCTGCTCCACAGTGGGGTGACGCTACAAGAGGCACTCTTGTTGCTCAAGACGAGCGAAAAGAAAGCCGCCTGGCGCTGGTTATTACAACAAATTGCTCAAGAAATCGCCACCGGTAGCCCTTTCTCGCAAGCGCTACAGCGCTACCCAACGCTCTTTACACCGCTCTATTGCTCGCTGATCCGCGTGGGTGAGTGGAGCGGGCAGCTGGACCAGTGTTGTCTACAACTCGCACAACAACAAGAGAAACAGTTACAGCTGCAGCAGTGTTTACACAAGGCGCTGTTCTACCCAGTATTCACGCTAGCTATCACCTTGATAGTCACCCTGTTCATGCTGATGGTCGTCATCCCGCAGTTTCAAGTGATTTACCAGCGTTTTAATACGCCGCTACCGCTGTTGACTCGCGGCATCGTCGCACTCTCTCACCTGTTCACGGAGCACGGCTTAACCCTATTGATCGTTATCATGCTGCTACTCACTGGCTATGCCGTAGGTCGCCAGCTTCACCCCGCTTGGCGGGCTCACGAACAAAACCTCGTACTACAACTACCCTGGCTGGGAGCACTGCTCCAACAGCACTGCTGTGCGCGCTTTACTAGAACCTTGGCCATGACCCAGGCGGCAGGGCTTCCACTGCTGACCAGTCTACAAGCGGCGGGCGACAGCAGCGGCAATGGTTGCTATCAACAAGCTGCAGCCACTATTGCTCAGGCTATCCAGAACGGCACTTCACTGAAACAAGCTTTTAATCGTCACACCCTGTTTTCGCCGCTATTACAGCAAATGATCGCAGTGGGAGAGAGTACCGGGGCTTTAGAACGAACCTTAGCCCCACTGGCCGATTTTTATGAACAACAAGCTCACGAGCAGGCGGCTTATCTGATAAAATTATTAGAGCCGCTGATGATCACCATCATAGGGCTGGTGGTTGGTGCGGTGGTGCTAGCGCTGTATCTACCCATTTTTCAATTAGGGGAGGTGATTCATTGAGGATCATGGACTCAATAACGTTGATTGTGACAGCACCCTAAGCCTATCTCAATAGAATGGGTGAGAGGCCTTGCATTGCTTGACAAACAGGTTATCATCAAAACATCGTTGAGCACGTTAACTAGACAATGGCTATTATTATTGCAATAACCGGTGGCATCAGCAGCGGGAAAAGTACCGTTGCAGCGCTTTTCTCAGCACTGGGTGTTCCTGTTATCGAGAGTGATCAGATCGCTCGTCAGTTAGTAGACATTGGAATGCCCGCTTTTACAGCGATAGTAAACCACTTTGGGCCCCGTGTAGTGCGTGCCAATGGTCAATTAGACCGCGCTTACTTGCGCCAGCTCCTGTTCAACCATCCTACGACAAAAGCGTGGTTAGAAGAGCTGTTACATCCCTTAATCTACCAAGAGAGCTGGCAGCAGCTGAAAGCGGTGAAGAGACCCTATGCTCTGTGGGTAGTTCCACTGTTGGTTGAGCAAGGATGGCAGGCAGGGACCGAACGCACCACAGTGGTCGACAGTAGCTCAGCGCAGCAACTGGCTCGATTAATCGAGCGTGATCAGGTTTCACCCGAGCAGGCACAAGCACTATTAGCACTACAGTGTGATCGCCACCGCCGCCTGGCAGCAGCAGACGATGTTATCGATAACCACGGTCCACGCACGGAGTTACTACCACAAGTGCTTGGCCTACATCAACGGTATCTGCAGTTGGCGGCAACCCACGTTAGCAAAGTTGAAAACCGATGAATATGCTCTCCACAATGATTATTTTTGAATACCCGCTCAATGAAAAAATGCGGACATGGTTGCGACTAGAGTCTATATTACGACATCTTTTCAATAATACGCCATTAGTTGGACACTCCCAGTTGCTGTTTTTTCTGCAGATGCTGAGTAGTTTATTGGATATTCTTGAGCGCTACGATAGCCGGAGTGATTTACTCAAAGCCCTAGAAATTCAACAACAAAAGCTCTCTCAATGGGCGAATCTACCTGGGGTTGATATGCCCCGCCTCAGCCAGCTACAGCAGCAGCTCAGCCACTGTCGGAGTGAGTTGCTAGCGGCATCGCGATTAGGACAGGCATTGCGAGAAGATCCGCTGCTCAGTACGATACGCCAACGTTTGATCACCCCAGGCAATGGCTACTCCTTTGATCTTCCCATGCTGCACTACTGGCTACACCAACCACCAGCAGGAGACCATGAGCAGCAGATCACTGCCTGGTTAGCAACCCTACAACCCCTGCAGCGTGCCCTAAAATTGTATCTAAATCTGTTACGCCAAGCCGTTCCCTTTCGCCAACAACAAGCGACTCAAGGGTTCTATAAAAATAAAACGGAAGTGGGTATTTTGCTCCGGCTACAATTAGAGTGCCAACAGAAGCTATTTCCACAAATTTCTGCGCATAAAAATTGTTTTGCAATCTCTTTTTTCGCCGCCCCAGGCAACACCGAAAAAATTCCGGAACAGCTCTCTTTCGGCCTAGCCTGTTGTTAACCCCTCTTCTCTTCAGGATCTGAAATAAAGAGACCGATGATGATCGCATTGACGGTAGTGCACTGTCCGATTTGCCATGAATCGGTGACGTGGAGCCCCCAAAACCCTTACCGACCTTTTTGTTGCCAACGCTGCCAATTAATCGATCTGGGTGAATGGGCCAGCGAGAAAAAGGTCATTGCCGGTCCGACCATCCCTTATTCTCCAGAGTTTCTCACCGACTTTGATTAACGTGCGTCATCTTTACACGCTAGGGTTTTATTTACTGCAACCGCTGATCATACTGCGGTTATTGTGGCGCAGTTATCGAATGCCCGCTTATCGCCAACGATGGCTGGAGCGATATGGGTTTATCCCTGATCGGATTCCCCCTGGCGGGCTGTTGATCCACTGTGTGTCAGTGGGAGAGACCCGAGCTGCTCTGCCGTTGATCCAAGCCCTCTGTCACACTTATCCACAGTTAGCGATCACCGTAACCACCACGACGCCCACAGGCTCTGAACAGGTCCGTTCCCTATTAGGCCACAGCGTCTACCACAGTTATCTTCCCTATGATCTTCCTGGAGCCCTGAACCGTTTCCTGGATCACCTGCGGCCCCGATTAGTGATTTTGCTAGAGAAAGAGCTCTGGCCCAATTTACTGCAGGCGCTGCAGCAACGGCACATCTCAGTGGTCGTTGCCAATGCCGCACTCTCTGAGCGCTCTTTTAAGGGCTATCGGCGACTGGGCGGATTAGGGAGCGCCATGATGCAACAGCTCTCTTTAGTCGCGGCCCAAGATCCAGCCTCGGCAGAGCGCTTTAAGGCCTTGGGCCTCCCGCCACAACGGCTTGTGCTTCTGGGTAATTTGAAATTTGAGCTGGCATTAGCGCCCACCTTAAAATTGCAAGCCGCCGCGCTAAAAAAATCCTGGGCGGGGCAACGGCCGGTCTGGATGGCTGCCAGCACCCATGCCGGTGAAGAGCAGATCATCATCACTGCCCATCAGCAGCTATTGACCACAGTGCCTTCTCTGTTACTGATTTTGGCCCCCCGACACCCTGAGCGCTTTCTAGCCATCCAGCGTCTCATCCAACGCTGTGGGCTACCGATGATCACGCGCAGCAGTGGCAGCACCGCGACTGCAGAAACACAGGTGGTGTTGGCAGACACCCTTGGAGAGTTGATGCTACTCTATGGTGTTGCCGATCTGGCCTTTGTCGGCGGCAGCTTTGTCGCACAAGGGGGACATAACCCACTAGAGCCCGCAGCCCATGCCCTACCCATCTTGATGGGGCCCCACTATGTTAACTTTAAGGTGATCTGTCAACAGCTGCAGCAAGCAGGAGGCCTCACCCTAGTTCAAGAGCCCACAGCCTTGGCTACAGCCATTCTACCGCTGTTAGCCGATCGGCACCGACGCCAAGCGCAAGGGCAGCGGGCACTCCAGTGCCTTGCAGGGAACCGTGAGGCTCTCCCCTCACTCCTGCAACTTTTAAAACCCTACTTGCCTTAAAAAAATCCTACCGTTAAGGCTTAGGCTATGGCTGTACTGTTAAAAAATAGCTTACCCTTTGCTCATCATGATTCAAGGAGACCTTGGCGTTTTATGATCCATTATCTGCTACTGCTTACTAGCCTATTAACTGCTTTTAGCAACCATGCTAATGTAGTCGAGGGCTCTCTAACCCAAGAGGCCCCCCGCTACTTTTACTCCGCATTAGAGGCTATTTCGCAAAACGCTGTGGAGTATCTGGGTCCCAGCATACGGCCATCGCAGCGCCTGATCTCTGAAAAAGCACAAGCTGCGTTAACCCACACTTTTCTACAACGCTACTTCTCCCCCTGGAACGGCAGCAATCACTTTGCCAGTGTTGAGCAGATCAAACAGCAACAGATCACCCGGTTAGAAGAATTTTTAAAGCAGCCGCTGTGGGGAGCCAACCACTATCCGGTTCCCACCGCCGAACTTGAGGCTATCGAATACAACTGATCTTGCTACCCTTTAACGGACACAACGAAGAGGAACAAAGCGTATAATTTTTTGTTACTTTTTGAGGTGAAGTTATGAATCAAGGGGAATCAAGGAGCTATGATAAGGAATTCAAGCTGAATGCGGTAAAGCTGTATCACAGCACTGGTAAAACGCTCTGTCAATTGAGCGAGGAATTGGGAGTTCCCAAGAGTACATTGGCAGGGTGGGTCCATCAGCATAACAAGGATGGTGCAGAGGCTTTCCCGGGCAAAGGATACCTGAAAGCGTCTGATGCTGAGCTCAGTCAATTGCGGAAAGAATTGGCGATAGCACGCGAAGAGAGGGATATCCTAAAAAAAGCCTTGGGCATCTTCTCAGTGGCCCGCAAGTAAAATACCAGTTTATGCAAAAGCATGCTGGGGAATTCAGCGTAGAGAGGATGTCCAACGTGTTAGGTGTATCCCGCAGTGGCTATTATCAGTTTATCAAGGCTGAGCCATCCAAGCGCTATTGTGAGGATGAGCGTTTAATATCTGAAATTAAAGAGGTTTATACCATAAGCAACCAAATTTACGGTAGCCCACGTATCCATGCTGAGTTACGAGCTAGAGGTGAGCGCTGTTCACGCAAACGGGTTTGTCGGCTAATGAAAGCAGCCCATATTGCGGCTAAGATGAAAAAACGATTTAAGGTAACCACAATAGTCGATCCAAAGGCCGCAGTGGCGCCTAATTTACTCAAGCAGAAGTTCACAGCCACTCGCCCTGATCAATACTGGGCAGCAGATATTACCTATATTCCGACCCAAGAGGGATGGTTGTATGTTGCTATCGTACTGGACCTGTTCTCTCGTAGTATCGTGGGGATGGATATGCAAGCTCACATGACCACCGAGTTAGTAGCCGCAGCATTACGCCAGGCAATAACACGGAGGAAGCCTGCTGCAGGTCTCATCCACCACTCCGACCGAGGCAGCCAGTATACCAGCAAAGGATTCAAGGCTGTATCGGCGCATCACCAGATAACGCTTAGCATGAGTAGTACGGGCAATTGTTATGACAATGCAGTAGCAGAGAGTTTTTTCCATACCTTAAAAACAGAGCACACCCACTTTGAACGTTTTGAGAGCAGAGAACAAGCCAAATTGAGCATTTTTGAATACGTAGAAGTGTTTTATAACCGACAGAGACGGCACTCAACGCTAGGCTATCTGTCTCCTGTAAATTTTGAAAAAAATTGGTTATCCCAGGTCGCTTAAGGTTTCTCTTCTCTGTGTCTAAAAAAAGGTGGCAAGATCAGGTCTGCAAATTATCCCACACGCGCAGGCGGACAAAGCCCGGGGGCAGAGCCAGATTGCTCTGCCGGAAGCCATCGTCCCCGACTGTGATCCTGACAGCGAGCAAGTGCGCTATATTGTTGCCATGACTGATGGCTTGCAATGCTACGCACCTGCACGCTTGGGTGAAATTGAGTTACCGCAGCGAGTAGTTGAACGTCACGCGAAGCTGGCCCTGGCACTCCAGGCAATTACACAATCTTAGGTACAGGCTCTAATACTCCTTTGATTTGTGAGGTTTTGGTGCGGGGGGTGCCTTGCCAAAACAGCTTTTGCAGGTAGAGTGACAGCGCTGATACAGCGAGCACCCAGAATAGAGTGGCCAAGATTTTTTGAGCTACAGGCTGGGCCCTGCTGGTTGATTGAACCATGGTTGAACCGACCACTAGCCCGAATAGTGCGTAGTAATTTCTCCAGGCATAAAATGGGATCCCGAGAGTTCTCAGGTGTAGATAGAATACCATCGCGGTAGCGAGCGCCAGTGTTAACCAGGGCATAGTTTCAGGGATTTTTTTACCGCAAAAGTTGTAACCGATCACGAGTAATAACGCAAAAACTAACGCGCCGAAAACATCGCTATAATAGTGATAACCCATATAGACAACACTATACCCGACGCCTACCAGGAGTAGTGAGATCAATAGGGTAACACTGGGCCTTTTAGCTTTATAGGCTATTGAGGTGTATAAAACCGTTGCCATCAGCATGTGCCCGCTAGGAAATCCAAATCCTGGGATCCCCAATGCCGGAGGCAGTGGGATCTTAAACGTGGCTTTTAGCGCTGCGGTGGCGATACCGGCTAGCAACATGAGGCTAGTGATGTGATAAAAAGTCTGTCGACTCCACCAAATAAATCCCAGCACAATCAGCAGCGCCAAGGTGGGATCATGACTAAAAATCAGTAAGGTTTTGGCTACTACAATGCCATCTAGTACCATAAAAATCGCCTCGAAAGAGTAGGGAGTGTGAGATACCCAGGGTAATTACGCTATCAAGGTTATTATAAAATTTTTCAAGCTCACGTAAAGCTGGATTAACAGAGCAATCATGATTATGTTCACCTAAAATTCGCTTCATTCCAGGAAAATTTACAATATTTTTTAAAGCGCGATTGCCCTGGCTGAGTCACTTGTATGATCCTCTCCATCGAAGGTTTCAGCCGTTTCGTTACCTCCACGACTGCTCCGATTGCTACCGAACGGGATTCGTTATTCGTACTCGCTGAAAGAGCGGGCCTTTGCACGGCGCACTCCCGAACTGAGGTTAACTTATTTTTGATTTTAAATTTATGTTGTGCAATGATACTTTCAAGGTTAGTTGGGGTGCTATATCGGTTGATCAACCTGTCGCTATTTTAGGAACCAATAAGACCCGAAAGATGATTTGAGAATTTTGTGATAGCCAATGGAGTGCATGACCGATGGGCAATAAAGAGAGTAGAGACAATGACAGAGATAGCAGGGACTATAGCTCAAATAACCAACCTAGAGAACTAGCCTGGAGCACGCTTCTAGATAGAGAAATCAATAGGACAGAGCGCCAATCTAGGGAAATGGTCACTGTTAGGGAACAGGCGAGCCAACCTAGAGAAACGGCCTGGCAGGAACTCCGAGATAGAGAAATTAATAGGACGGAGAACCAAACTAGGGAGAGGGTTAGTGTTAGGGAACCTGTCAGGGAAGCAGGGGAAGATAGGGGGAATAACAGGGAATCAAAGCATGACTTTACGAATGCAATCACTCCTACCTCTGAAGCAAAACAACCAGACGAAAAAAAGACAAAGGCATCTACTACGCTTGAAAGTGATAAAAATATTGCTAAAAAACCGGTGGGAACTGAAAAAACCAGTCAATCATCAAAGAGTGATTCAAGCAGTACTATCAAGGAAGTACCAGCGGAATTAGGCAAAATCCCCTCTAGTTCTAAAGAAGCTAGCAAAAGCTCGAATAGCCAACCGGGATGGTCAGTGCTTAGGGAACCTGTGGCCCAACCTGAAAAAAAATTCTTGCAGGAGCTCATAGACAGAGAGATTAATAGGACAGAGAACTCACCTAGGGAGATGGTCACTATTAGGGAAATTGCTAAAGAACCCGTGGTAACTGAAAAAACCAGTCAATTATCATCAAAGAGTGATTCAAGCAGTACTATCAAGGAAGTTCCAGAGGAATTAAGCAAAATGGATACTGCTGGAAATTTAGCACGGACCGAGCAAGAACAGCAGAAGTCCATCTTAGAGTTGTCGACGCCAGAAAAAATAAAAATAGCAAATTATATTGTTTTTAAAGTTAATCCAGATAGTAAACGGGGGGTTAGACATCTTCTCAGAACGTTTGGAGTAGAAGAGGAATCTCTTCCTTCCGAAAAAAAACCTGAAAAAATCCCCCAGATTTCAGAAACTGAAATGGGATACGCAGCGGTAAAAAAACAATCGGAAGAGATAATTAACCAAGCTATCTTATTAGAACATAATAGAAAGTTTGAATATAGTAATATGAACGTGCCTTTCAACCATAATATATCTAGTGATAAGGAAGTTCCCATTAATTTCTTAAAAAATCAGGGTAATGAATTTTATGTTGAGAGCTTTGAAACCAATAGTGACAGTTTTGTAAAAAAAACACTGTGTGATCCGCTAGCAAGACAAGTATTGACCCCAATAACTGCTGCCGTTGACTGTGCCGTTACCAAAGGACTCCTAACAACGGGATACGTAGGTACATGCGTTACTCTTAATTTAGCGGAAGAACATGAAATTATACACAATCGTGACGTTGATCTACGAGTATCAGCAGCAGCAGTGCTTAAACCTAGTGATAAAATGCAATCCAAAGATGTTGATACAGAGAACCAACATAGGTACATGGTCATTGCAAGGGAATATAGAAACGCACCCCCTGAAAAAACGTTCTTGCAGGATCTCATAAATAGAGAGATTAATCAGATAGAGAACTTACCTGGGGAGAGGATCAATGTTGGGGAAATTGCTAAAGAACCTGTGGTAACTGAAAAAACCAGTCAATTATCATCAAAGAGTAATTCAAGCAGTACCATCAAGGAAGTTCCAGTGGAATTAAGCAAAATGGATACTGCTGGAAATTTAGCACGAATCGAGAAAGAACAGCAAAAGTCCATCTTAGATTTGTCGACGCCAGAAAAAATAAAAATAGCAAATTATATTGTTTTTAAAGTTAATCCAGATAGTAAACAGGGGGTTAGACATCTTCTCAGAACGTTTGGAGCAGAAGAGGAATCTCTTCCTTCCGAAAAAAAACCTGAAAAAATCCCCCAGATTTCAGAAACTGAAATGGGATACGCAGCGGTAAAAAAACAATCGGAAGAGATAATTAACCAAGCTATCTTATTAGAACACAATAGAAAGTTTGAATATAGTAATATGGACGTGCCTTTCAACCATAACATATCTAGTGATAAGGAAGTTCCCATTAATTTCTTAAAAAATCAGGGTAATGAATTTTATGTTGAGAGCTTTGAAACCAATAGTGACAGTTTTGTAAAAAAAACACTGTGTGATCCGCTAGCAAGACAAGTATTGACCCCAATAACTGCTGCCATTGACTGTGCCGTTACCAAAGGAAAACTAACAACGGGATACGTAGGTACATGCGTTACTCTTAAATTAGCGGAAGAACATGAAAACATACACAATCGTGACGTTGATATAAGAGTATCAGCAGAAGCAGTGCTTAAACCTAGTAATAAAATTCAATCCAAAGATGTTAATAATGAAAAGAAAAATATAATTAATCACCTACCACAAGAAATAAGTGCCTTTTCAAATAATGACAGCCGTGTTGCGGGAACTTGTACAAAGGCTGACTCACAAAACCAACATAATGAGATAGTCCCAGCATACTCCGATAGAGACTCACCAAAAAGTAGCAGGAGTCGTTAAACTAACCAATCTAGCGCCTGCTGCCGTTATTGTTCAATGTTGTGTTATCGATTTTGATAACGGTAGCGTGAAGGCGCTTAATGCCTACGAATTAATTGTGAACTGCTCTATTTCCTAAGGAAGTAACATGGTATTCAGAGATTTATTCTTACCACAAGAAATGGTTAAATTTATCCGTCACCAGGCTATAGTGATTTTGTGTTTTGTGGTTGCTATAACAGGGTTGATCATGACACTACGAGGCATATGGTGGACCTCTTACATGCCATTTGAGTTATATTTTATACGCTTTAATTCTGGAATTAATATACAAATACCCACCAACGATATGGTAGGTAAATCATTGCCTTCTATCATTAACTCTGTGAATTTCAAAGCAACCTATTTAGGTGATATTTTGTTCAATTTTTTAGGTAAAGTTTTATTCACCTCCATACTTATTTCTTTGGTACGACACAATGCACAGCAACCACAATACAAAATAAAGCAAGTAGTATTGCAAGGTATAAAACGTTTTCCTGCACTGTTAAAACTAACTATAGCTTTCTTTCTGATGGGAGTAGTGCTGATAGTTATAATATTCGCCATATGTTTCGGAATTGCGACAGGTGCATCCTGGCTTGGGATTGCTGGATCTGTAGAAAATTTTACATATATTCATCCTATCCAGTACAATATTTACTTTATAGTCTTCTTTCTAATGTCATGGCCGTTAACATATTTCTCATTTACTGCTTATATTTTAGAAGATTTTGATGGTGCTGTGTTTACTAGCTTACGTCGCAGTTGGCACCTGATCCGTAACCACTGGGAACCGCTAATAGTTGGCACGCTAATATTTTGTAGCACTACCGCGTTAATAAATACAGGGTGCTCTCTGATTATTGTGAGTCTTTCACATAACACACTTAGCCCCGTAGCAATCTGTTTATTGGACTACACGCTTGGGCTGATAATTTTCAGTTTAATAATGATTTACTATGGAATGGCCTACGTTAAGATTGTCCAGCCTGCAAAGGCGTTGTTGAGCAAATCAGTTCTGGTTTGAGGAAACCTCGAAGCCATGGAGCCTAATCTCCTATAGAAGCTTATACCGGAGCCATGTTGCACTTGTTGCGTTAATCCAGCGACTGATCAAGGCATAAAAAGTGCCACTGAAATATCCAGCCTCCTTGCCTTTGGACCCGTTGGTCCAACGGCTAACCAATGGCTTATTGAGTATCCTATGGATAAGATTGACCAGAAAGTATTGCAAGTAAAAGAGAAGGATGATAAGCATAACGCTGCCGTTGCTCTTGAGCGCTCTAGGGATTTTCAAAGGAGACACTATGCAGTCGAGTCAATTGACTACAGACTAGATTGTTTGTCACAGGCAATTAGCAGCAGCAATGAGGCGTTAGCAGTCGGTAGCCTAGCGCTAACAACTGACTCCGATTCGGATAGTTCCATACGCTCCCTATCCTCTGCTGGAAAAAAACAGCGGACGCCGCATGTCGCGCCATAACAACAATCTGGACCGGAATACACACGCTAGCTCAATGGTCACAATACTGCTGCTGGGGTTACTCAGCAGCCACCCCGGATGGAGTCGTGAACCCAAGGTCCAGGAGTTAACGTTGTCGCTGTCAGGGCACGTCTCCAGTCGAGAGGGTGCGCCGGAGAACCAACACGCTCTAAAGAGTAGATCTCTAGAGGGGCGTGTGCCGGGGAGCAGAGCCCTAAAACAACTTCACCAGGCGGCCACAAACGGCTCTGCGAAAGCACAGTTTGATCTTGCCATCCTCTATCGGGACGGTCTAGGGGTCATTCAGGATGATGCAACTGCCGTCAGATGGCTCCGCAAGTCTGCAAAACAAGATTTCGCGTTGGCACAATACGAGATGTTTAAGATCTATTCAGAAGGGCTGGGTGTGCCGCAGGATCACGGGGTCGCTGCAGAGTGGCTGCGAAAGGCTGCGGAGAAAGGATACCCTGCCGCTCAGTTTATTCTTGGAACGCTCTATGCCAATGGGGAGGGGGTACCTAAAGATCATTCACTCTCTGTGCAGTGGCTCCTCAAGGCGGCAGAGCAGGGGCAGGTCGACGCCCAGGAGCTCATGGGTTTCCAATATTTATTAGGTGAATGGGTTCCAAAAGATGATGTGGCGGCAGCTAAGTGGTTCAAAAAAGCTGCGGAGAAAGGAGTGGAGTCAGCCCAAGGGCAGTTGGGACGCCTCTATTTTTATGGCGATGGCGTGCCCAAAGACTACGCCATTGCGGCACACTGGCTATCCAGAGCTGCAGAGCAGGACTATCCCATGGCCCAGCGTTATCTGGGGGCGATGTATGAGGATGGCCTCGGCGTGGAGAAAGATGGGCCACTCGCTCTCCAGTGGTTTAAAAAAGCTGCAGAGCAGGGCGATTCAGTGGCCCAATTCAGGCTCGGTAAGCTGTATGCCGGGGGCCGTGCGGTGCCTAAAGACTATGCGTTGGCCGCGCAATGGTTTCTCAAGGCTGCAACACAGGGCTACACTCTAGCCCAATACCACCTAGGGATGATGTATGAGGATGGCCTTGGAGTGGAGAAAGATGGGCAACTCGCTGCCCAGTGGTATAAAAAATCTGCGGAGCAGGGCGAGCCAGAGGCCCAATTCAGTCTCGGCGAGCTGTATGCCGTGGGCCGTGTGGTGCCTAAAGACTATGCATTGGCCACGCAATGGTATCTTAAGGCTGCAACACAGGGGCACACGCTAGCCCAATGCCACCTAGGGATGATGTATGAGGATGGCCTCGGAGTAGAGAGAGATGAACCACTCGCTGCCCAGTGGTTTAAAAAATCTGCGGAGCAGGGCGATCCGGTGGCTCAATTCAGGCTTGGTAAGCTGTATGAAGGGGGCCGTGCGATTTCTAAAGACTATGCGTTGGCCGCACAATGGTTTCTTAAGGCTGCGACACAGGGCCATACTCTAGCCCAATGTCAGCTAGGGTGGATGTATGTGAATGGTCTTGGAGTGGAAAAAGATGATCAACTTGCTGTCCAGTGGTATAAAAAATCTGCGGAGCAGGGCGAGCCAGAGGCCCAATTCAGGCTTGGTAATCTGTATGCAGTGGGCCATGCGGTGCCTAAAGACTATACGTTGGCTGTACAATGGTTGCTTAAGGCTGCGACACAGGGACACCGTCGAGCCCAATACCACCTGGGGACGATGTATGAGATGGGCCTGGGTGTCGCAAAAAATGAGCAGCGGGCTAGCGAGTGGTGCCGCAAAGCGGCAGAGCGGGGAGAAGTTAAGGCCCAGGTCGATCTTGGCAGGAGGTATGAAGAAGGCTTGGGGGTGGTACAGGATGATGTGCAGGCGGCCGAGTGGTATCGCAAGGCCGCTGATCAGGGAGAGGCCTCAGCACAGACCGAACTTGGGCATCTGTACTCAAAGGGTCGAGGAGTTCCCAAGGATGAAACCCTCGCCACGGAGTGGTACTACAAAGCTGCGAAGCAGAATCATTCACCCGCCCAAACGACACTGGGCTATAGGTATTTAGTCGGCCAAGGTGTTAAGCAAGATTATGCAGAGGCAGTTCAGTGGCTTCGCAAAGCAGCCTTACAGGGTGAATCTGTGGCCCAATACAACCTCGGGCTGGCGTATCAGGGGGGATATGGCGTGGCAAGGGATCAACAGCAAGCAGCAGCGTGGTTTCACAAGGCTGCAGAACAGGGCCACAGGGCATCCCAGTTCCACCTTGGGACACTGTACGAGGTAGGACTCGGGGTTGAGAAAAACCAAAAGCTGGCCGCAGAATGGTATAGGAAGGCCGCCAACCAGGGGGTTAAAGAGGCACAGCAGCGGTTGGAGCGGTTGGAAAGGTTCTTATCCAAGAGTAAGCCCAATTCAAAAAAATGAACGGGGAGTGCTGTTATCGGGCTTTGTTGAACCGCTCGTTTTATAGTGAATTTAATATAGGCTCCCTACCGACAGCACCTCAACAGGACCTAATGGCTGGCACTCAGCAGTGAAATATCAGCAATCTGTAAAAACAGTTCGCGGATTTCGTCAAGCAGCCTTAAGCGATTCAGGCGTAGCGGGAGATCCTCAACCAACACCATCACTTCAGTGAAAAACCGCTCAAGCGGCGGCTGCAGTACCGCCAGTTGACCTAAGGCCGTGGAATACGCTTGCGTGTTGAGAAGCGGCGGTAGCGTGTGCTGAAGTTGCCGGATTTGTTGGGCTAGCAACTGTTCAGCGGGGGCCTGGAGTAGGTTAACGTTAATCGAAGCGGGCAATAGGGCAAGATCAACTTTGGCTAGTAAATGTGAGACCCGTTTATGGGCGGCGGCTAACGCTTGAGCCGCCGGCTGGGTATAAAAGGTCGCCAAGGCTTTAATCCGTGCATCAATATCAGAGGGTAAGGCCCGTTGACGGGCTAAGACCGCCTGAACCAGGGCAGCAGAGAACCCCTGTTCCTGATACCAATAGAGCAGCCGGTTGAGAATAAAGTCAAGCACCGTGGTAGCCAACTGGGGCTGTGTCAACTGATCCGCATAGCCGGTGATGGCGGCCTCAATGATCGGCGGTAGGGCTAAGGGCAAACGGTTTTCAATGAGAATACGGAGTAGCCCCAGCGCCGCTCGTCGCAGCGCAAAGGGATCTTTATCACCACTGGGCTGGGCACCGATACCAATAATACCCACCAGTGTGTCGAGTTTATCGGCTATCGCCACACTACAGGCGATCAACTCACGAGGGAGAGCATCACCGGCAAAGCGGGGTTGATAATGAGCCTGGATGGCCTGAGCGATAGTTTCCCCTTCGCCATCTGCCCGAGCGTAGTGCATGCCCATGGTACCTTGGGTGGCTGGAGACTCAAAGACCATATGACTGGCTAGATCACATTTGGCCAGCAGCGCCGCCCGCGAAGCTTGCAGAGGATCAGCTTGGAGCTCTGCAGCAATCAGGCCTGCAAGGGTTTGTAAGCGCTGAGCTTTATCATAGAGGCTCCCCAGCTGCTGTTGAAAGAGCATCGTCTGCAACCGGGGTAGTAAAGCAGCGAGTGGTTGGCGGCGATCACTATTGAAAAAGAATTGTGCATCGGCCAATCGGGGGCGGATCACCTGCTCGTTGCCATGAATAATAGCGCTAGGATCTAGGGGATCGATATTGGCTACAAAAATAAACTGCGGCAGCAGTTCTCCTTGGTGGTCATACAAGGGGAAATAACGCTGGTCTCTCTTCATGGTATGGACCAGTGCCTCTGCGGGGACTGAGAGAAATTGTGGATCAAAACGGGCGCTGAGTACCACTGGCCATTCGACCAGTGCCGTGACCTCCTCCAACAACGACTCATCCAGGTCTACCTGACTGCCGAGCTGAGTCGCCGTTTTGCTGATCTCACGGCGGATCATCGCTTGTCGTTTTGCAAAATCGGCGAGGACTCGACCCCGTTCTAACAGGATTTTCGGGTACTCTTCGGCATGACTAATGGTGAAGCTAGCCTCACCCATAAAACGGTGACCAGTCAGGGTGCGGGAAGTGGCTATCCCGAGTACTTCTCCTTCAAGGAGTTGTTCATCCAACAGGGCGACCACAGCGTGCAGCGGACGAATAAAAGGGAAAGGGTGATCACCCCAGTGCATTAATTTAACAGATTTCAAGTTTTTGAGCGCTTGATTGACCTGATTTAACAGCAGGGAAGAGGCGGGGGCTCCGGTCACTTGAGCACAGTATCGCAACCAGCTGCCTTTGGGAGAGTGCCAGCGCTCTGCCTGTTCAAGGGATATTTGGCAACTTTGCGCCCATTTTTGGGCCGCCTGGGTGGGCTCTCCTTGGAGATTGAAGGCTTGGGCTAGTGCCGGCCCCCGTTTCTCGACGATTTTATCCGGTTGTTGGCTGGCCAACTGCTGTACTTTGAGGGCTAAGCGACGGGGTGTGGCAAACCACTGTAGGTGGCCGTAGGCTAACTCAGCCTGTTGTAAAGCCAGGGCCAATTCGGTAGCAAAATTTTTGGCCACTGTGCGCAGCGCCTGCGGCGGTAGCTCTTCGGTCGTCAGCTCTATGAGGAAGGTGTGGGTCGTCATCCAATTATTCTCACCAAAGGTTAGGCGTGGCAGCCTGGAAAGCCAAGGGATTGGCGGGCATTGTAGTAGGCTTGTGCTACTAATTTGGTTAAGGAGCGGATCCGCAAAATAAACCGTTGCCGTTCAGTTACCGACAACGCTTTACGGGCATCCAACAGATTAAACTGATGGGCCGCTTTCAAGATGCACTCATAGGCGGGCAAAGGCAGCGGGATCGGTAAATCCAGTAACTGCTGTGCTTCTGCTTCATAGAGCTGGAAGTGATCGAACAGTCTGGCGATAGTCGCTTGTTCGAAATTATAAGTCGACTGTTCACGCTCATTTTGCTGAAAAATAGCACCATAGGTGGTTCTGCCAAGCCTCCCTTCACTCCACAGTAGCTCATAGACAGAATCAACTTTTTGCAGTGCCATCGCTAGCCGCTCTAAGCCGTAAGTGATTTCGCCAGTGACCGGTTTACAGGGCAGCCCCCCTACCTGCTGGAAGTAGGTAAATTGGGTGATCTCCATACCATTGAGCCACACCTCCCAGCCCATCCCCCAAGCACCTAGGGTAGGATTTTCCCAATTATCTTCGACAAAACGGATATCCTGCTGGGTAGGGTCAATTCCGATATGACGCAGTGATTCCAGATAAAGCGCTTGGATATTCATCGGTGAAGGCTTGAGCATCACCTGAAATTGGTAGTACTGTTGTAAACGGTTAGGGTTATCGCCGTAGCGACCATCGGTCGGTCGCCGACAGGGTTGGACATAAGCGACTGCCATCGGCTCCGGGCCAATGGCGCGTAAAAAAGTGAGTGGGTGTGAGGTGCCAGCGCCGACTTCGAGATCGAGGGGCTGTACCAAGGTACAGCCCTGATCCGCCCAATAGTGCTGTAAACTTAAGATCAAACCCTGAAAAGTAGTGACATCGCAGTGTGGTTTCATGATATTTAAAGGGCCGCTCTATTCAACAAATTGGAGAGAGACAGTATACCGTGTCAACTGATATCAGGCAGCCTTTAACGATGATGATAACGCGAGGTGATTTTGCTAGGAGTCCCTCTGAGGGATACACCCCGGTGATAAACCATTTGCAACAACGCGATGCCCGGTTAGCAACGGTGATAGCAGAGACTACCTTACCCCCATTACCGGAGCCAGCCACACCCTACTTAAGTTTACTACGCGCCGTGGTGAACCAACAGATCGCGCGATCAACCGCCCAGCGAATTTGGCAACGACTGCTCAATCAATTAGGCAGCGATCTAGCACCTGATCAACTGCTCCTGCAGGCAGAGCAACTACAATCCAGTGGCCTATCGCGGCAGAAAGTGTGCTACCTGCAATCCATCGCGCTTTACGCCCAACAACACGATTTGAGTGCTGCAGCCTTAGAAGCCTTGAGTGATCAGCAAATGATACAGCAGTTAACCGGTATTCATGGCATTGGAGAGTGGACTGTGCAGATGTTACTCATTTTTTGTCTGCACAGACCAGACGTATTGCCGTTAGAGGATTTGATCATCCGTCGTGCCATGCAACGGCTCTACAGCCCTGAGGCGTCACAAGGCAGCTTATTAAGAAGAGAACTGCAGCAGATCGCTACTCAGTGGGAGCCTTATCGGAGCAGCGCGTGTCGTTATCTCTGGAGCTGGCACAGCCAGTTAACGCTTACGAATTAAGTAGCGATAAGTCACTGGAGCGCGCGTATCACTACCGAGTAGCTGGTGCCCCATAAAGCGGCAAAAATTCGGGATATCACGGGTGGTAGCAGGATCATCTGCTAAAACCAACAACGTTTGCTGAGCGGCTAATGCCCGGACAGTACCGCGTACCAGCATCAGGGGTTCTGGACAGCGCAAGCCGCGAGTATCTAGTGTGTGATCAGCGTGTGCCAACGGATCTGGCAGCCTGGTTTTTAACGCTAACGGTGGTAAGATGGGCATCTTATAAAGTGATAATCAAGAATCGCATGAAGCAGTAGCCGAGTACTATTATATGACAGCCCTGTTACTGTACTCAAGCCGCGATGGCCATACACAGCGGATTATGCAGAGAATGGCACAGCTATTATCCGAGCAGCTAGTGTGTGAGGTGGCTGATTTACATCAGTTAGCCACGCCTGATTGGGATCGTTATCAACGGATCATGCTGGGAGCATCCATTCGTTATGGCCATTTTCATCCCCTGTTTTGGCGCTTTGTGCAGCAACAGGCGGAACCACTCAATCAGCGCCCCAGTGCTTTTTTCTGTGTTAATTTGGTAGCCCGTAAACCAGGAAAGCGTACAGCGAGTAGCAACCCCTATTTGCGGAAATTTTTACAACGATCACCGTGGCAGCCGACGCTGTGTAGTGCTTTTGCCGGTGCGCTCTGTTATCCGCGCTATCGTTGGTTTGATCGACTGCTGATCCAATTGATTATGTCGTTTACTCAGGGCGAAACGGATCCGACCCAATCGATTGAGTATACAGATTGGCAGCAAGTGGACGCGTTTGCTCGGCAATTTTCTCACTTATCGGAGAGTTAATCACCTACTGACGTTTTTTCTGCTTGCAAGTTGAGAAAGAAGACCTATAATACGCCCTCTTACTGAGAGCGGGCTTGGTGAGGCGGTCTAAAAAAATCGTCTGACGTGAAAGTACTCAAGGTAAGTTGAGTAGCAGGGTTCTTTAAAAAATTGACAAACAATCTATGTGGGCACTTAATTTTGAGTGACTTCTGCGTTGTAGGACTGAAGGGTTTTACGATGAATAGAAGTTAAATTGAAGAGTTTGATCATGGCTCAGATTGAACGCTGGCGGCAGGCCTAACACATGCAAGTCGAACGGTAGCGGGGGGAGTTTAGGCTCTCTGCCGACGAGTGGCGGACGGGTGAGTAAAGTCTGGGGATCTGACTAATGGAGGGGGATAACCACTGGAAACGGTGGCTAATACCGCATGAACTCTGAGGAGCAAAGGGTGGGACCTACGGGCCACTTGCCATTAGAGGAACCCAGATGAGATTAGCTAGTAGGTGGGGTAACGGCTCACCTAGGCGACGATCTCTAGCTGGTCTGAGAGGATGACCAGCCACACTGGGACTGAGATACGGCCCAGACTCCTACGGGAGGCAGCAGTGGGGAATATTGCACAATGGGCGAAAGCCTGATGCAGCCATGCCGCGTGTGTGAAGAAGGCCTTCGGGTTGTAAAGCACTTTCAGCGGGGAGGAAGTGGGTGGGGTTAATAGCCTGATTCATTGACGTTACCCGCAGAAGAAGCACCGGCTAACTCCGTGCCAGCAGCCGCGGTAATACGGAGGGTGCGAGCGTTAATCGGAATTACTGGGCGTAAAGGGCTTGTAGGCGGTTGATTAAGTTAGGTGTGAAATCCCTGGGCTCAACCTAGGAATGGCATTTAAGACTGGTGAGCTAGAGTGCTGTAGAGGGGGGTAGAATTCCAGGTGTAGCGGTGAAATGCGTAGAGATCTGGAGGAATACCGGTGGCGAAGGCGGCCCCCTGGACAGTGACTGACGCTGAGGAGCGAAAGCGTGGGGAGCAAACAGGATTAGATACCCTGGTAGTCCACGCTGTAAACGATGTCGACTTGGAGGTTGCGGACTTTGTTCTGTGGCTTCCGGAGCTAACGCGTTAAGTCGACCGCCTGGGGAGTACGGCCGCAAGGTTAAAACTCAAATGAATTGACGGGGGCCCGCACAAGCGGTGGAGCATGCGGTTTAATTCGATGCAACGCGAAGAACCTTACCTACTCTTGACATCCAGAGAAGATTGCAGAGATGTGATTGTGCCTTCGGGAGCTCTGAGACAGGTGCTGCATGGCTGTCGTCAGCTCGTGTTGTGAAATGTTGGGTTAAGTCCCGCAACGAGCGCAACCCCTATCCTTTTTTGCCAGCACGTTATGGTGGGAACTCAAAGGAGACTGCCGGTGACAAACCGGAGGAAGGTGGGGATGACGTCAAGTCATCATGGCCCTTACGAGTAGGGCTACACGCGTGCTACAATGGCTAATACAAAGGGCTGCGAACCAGCGATGGTGAGCGAATCTCATAAAGTTAGTCATAGTCCGGATTGGAGTCTGCAACTCGACTCCATGAAGTAGGAATCGCTAGTAATCGCGAATCAGAATGTCGCGGTGAATACGTTCCCGGGCCTTGTACACACCGCCCGTCACACCATGGGAGTGGGCTGTACCAGAAGTGGGTTGCTTAACCTGAAAGGGAGGGCGCTTACCACGGTGTGGTTCATGACTGGGGTGAAGTCGTAACAAGGTAACCGTAGGGGAACCTGTGGTTGGATCACCTCCTTACTGAAGTTAAAAGCAGGTGCTACGACGTAGGGTGATGAGAAGTTGAGTGCTCACAGAGATTGTTTGTTAGGGGTTATGCCAGAAGTTGGCTAAGCGACTGAGGTCTAGCTTCTGATTGTCCCCTTCGTCTAGAGGCCTAGGACATCGCCCTTTCACGGCGGTAACAGGGGTTCGACTCCCCTAGGGGACGCCATATAGCAGAAGTCAGAGGTTGGGGTATGGGAGAGCCTGTATTGTGATCTGTGATTTTTGTGAGTTCTTTAACAATTTGGATATTAGCGATATAGCCCTGAAGGTTATTGTGGGTTGTAGGGTTAAGTGACTAAGCGTACACGGGGGATGCCTAGGCAGTCAGAGGCGAAGAAGGACGTACTACTCTGCGAAAAGCGTTGGCGAGCTGAGAAGAAGCGTTTGAGTTAACGATGTCCGAATGGGGAAACCCACCGTTATTGGACGGTATCTGCACTTGAATAGATAGGGTGTAGAGGCGAACCTGGGGAACTGAAACATCTCAGTACCCAGAGGAAAAGAAATCAATTGAGATCTCCTGAGTAGTGGCGAGCGAAAGGGAGAGAGCCCGGAGTCTGTATGTAGTGATGTTATAGGGGAATGGTCTGGAAAGGCTGGCGATAGAGGGTGATAGCCCCGTACCTGAAATGGCGTGACTATTTGGACTCGAAGAGTAGGGCGGGACACGAGAAATCCTGTTTGAAGAAGGGGGGACCATCCTCCAAGGCTAAATACTCCTGACTGACCGATAGTGAACGAGTACCGTGAGGGAAAGGCGAAAAGAACCCCGGGAGGGGAGTGAAATAGAACCTGAAACCGTGTACGTACAAGCAGTGGGAGCTGAGGAGTAATTTGGTGACTGCGTACCTTTTGTATAATGGGTCAGCGAGTTATGTTGAGTGGCGAGGTTAACCGTTAGGGGAGCCGTAGGGAAACCGAGTCTTAACAGGGCGAATTAGTCGCTTGATATAGACCCGAAACCCGGTGAGCTAGCCATGTGCAGGTTGAAGGTTGGGTAAAGCCAATTGGAGGACCGAACCGACTACTGTTGAAAAAGTAGCGGATGACGTGTGGCTAGGGGTGAAAGACCAATCAAACCGGGAGATAGCTGGTTCTCCCCGAAAGCTATTTAGGTAGCGCCTTGCGGGTAATTGTTGGGGGTAGAGCACTGTTTCTGTGAGGGGCCAACCTTGGTTACCGAGCTGATGCAAACTACGAATACTGACAAATTTTACTGCAGGAGACACACGGCGGGTGCTAACGTTCGTCGTGGAGAGGGAAACAACCCAGACCGCCAGCTAAGGTCCCGAAGTGATGGCTAAGTGGGAAACGAGGTGGTAAGGCGAAGACAGCCAGGATGTTGGCTTAGAAGCAGCCATCATTTAAAGAAAGCGTAATAGCTCACTGGTCGAGTCGGACTGCGCGGAAGATTTAACGGGGCTAAAGCCATCCACCGAAGCTGCGGCATTGGGTGGTGTTGAGTGATTGACACTGCCTGATGGGTAGGGGAGCGTTCTGTAGGCTGTTGAAGGTGAGCTGTGAGGCGAGCTGGAGGTATCAGAAGAGCGAATGCTGACATGAGTAACGATAAAGCGGGTGAAAGACCCGCTCGCCGAAAGACCGAGGGTTCCTGTCCAACGATTTTCGAGGCAGGTTGAGTCGACCCCTAAAGCGAGGCCGAAAGGCGTAGTTGATGGACAACGGGTTAATATTCCCGTACTTGTTGTAGCTGCGAAGGGGGGACGAAGGGAGCTAGGCTATCCAGGCGTTGGTAACCCGCGAGGGGGAACCTGGTTCAAGCGTATAGGTGGAGTGTGTAGGAAAATCCGCACATTTGTGAACACTGAGGCGTTAAGACGAGGCTTTTAGGAGCTGAAGTAGTTGATGCTGGACTTCCAGGAAAAGCCTCTAAGCGAAAGGCTATGATGAATCGTACCGCAAACCGACACAGGTGGTCAGGTAGAGAATACTAAGGCGTATGAGAGAACTCGGGTGAAGGAACTAGGCAAAATGGTGCCGTAACTTCGGGAGAAGGCACGCCTGCTGGGGTGATGAGCTGAGACGCTTTGAGCTTTGGCGGGTCGCAGAGACCAGGTGGCTGCAACTGTTTAATAAAAACACAGCACTCTGCAAACACGTAAGTGGAAGTATAGGGTGTGACGCCTGCCCGGTGCCGGAAGGTTAATAAAAGGGGTTATCTGCGAAGAGAAGCTCTGGATTGAAGCCCCGGTAAACGGCGGCCGTAACTATAACGGTCCTAAGGTAGCGAAATTCCTTGTCGGGTAAGTTCCGACCTGCACGAATGGCGTAATGATGGCCACGCTGTCTCCACCCGAGACTCAGTGAAATTGAAATTGCTGTGAAGATGCAGTGTACCCGCGGCAAGACGGAAAGACCCCGTGAACCTTTACTATAGCTTGACATTGGTCATTGAACTTTGATGTGTAGGATAGGTGGGAGGCTGAGAGCTGTAGACGCCAGTCTGCGGGGAGCCGTTGTTGAAATACCACTCTTTGAAGTTTGATGTTCTAACTTGTTGCCGTTAACCGGGATAAGGACAGTGTCTGGTGGGTAGTTTGACTGGGGCGGTCTCCTCCCAAAGAGTAACGGAGGAGTGCAAAGGTGGGCTAATCACGGTCGGACATCGTGAGGTTAGTGCAAAGGCAAAAGCCCGCTTAACTGCGAGACGGACGAGTCGAGCAGATGCGAAAGCAGGTCTTAGTGATCCGGTGGTTCTGAATGGAAGGGCCATCGCTCAACGGATAAAAGGTACTCCGGGGATAACAGGCTGATACCGCCCAAGAGTTCATATCGACGGCGGTGTTTGGCACCTCGATGTCGGCTCATCACATCCTGGGGCTGAAGTAGGTCCCAAGGGTATGGCTGTTCGCCATTTAAAGTGGTACGCGAGCTGGGTTTAGAACGTCGTGAGACAGTTCGGTCCCTATCTGCCGTGGGCGTTGGATGATTGAGGGGAGCTATTTCTAGTACGAGAGGACCGAAATGGACGCACCGCTGGTGTACGGGTTGTCACGCCAGTGGCATCGCCTGGTAGCCAAGTGCGGAAGAGATAACCGCTGAAAGCATCTAAGCGGGAAGCTTGCCCCAAGATGAGTCATCCCTGAGCGAAAAGCTCTGGAAGGGTTGTTGAAGACGACGACGTTGATAGGCTGGGTGTGTAAGTTCGGTAATGAATTGAGCTAACCAGTACTAATAGCCCGAGAGGCTTAACCCTACAACACCAGAGTGACTTTAGGGGCAGGGAGTTATCGCTAATATCCAGAGGTGGTTAGAGTGTTTGTATTTATTTGCTTGGTGGCAATAGCGCGATGGACCCACCTAAATCCATTCCGAACTCAGAAGTGAAACGTTGCAGCGCCGATGGTCGTGTGGGGTCTCCCCATGTTAGAGTAGGTCACCGCCGAGCAAATAAACACAGCCATTCAGTCAAAAAAGAGATGGTTTTTAGCTTTTTTGATACAGTAGCCTGTAAAAAACATGTGGTGCGGTAGTTCAGTTGGTTAGAATACCGGCCTGTCACGCCGGGGGTCGCGGGTTCGAGTCCCGTCCGCTCCGCCACACATCAAAAACCAGGAGTCAACCATCAGAAAACAACCCGCTATTTTTTTCTGATGGTTGACTTCTGTTCTAGAGGGGCGTAGTTCAATTGGTAGAGCACCGGTCTCCAAAACCGGGTGTTGGGGGTTCGAGTCCCTCCGCCCCTGCCACATACCAGGAGCAAGAAATCAGATCAAGTGGATTTTTGGCTCCTGATTCTTGACTCCTGGGATCCAATGATTTCATTCATTCAGGCTACTTTCCCCCAACGCCGCTTAAGACGAACACGCCATGCTGCATTTAGCCGTCGGCTGGTGGCTGAGACGCTACTGACAGTCAATGACCTGATAGCGCCTCTATTTGTGATAGCCGGAGAGCGACGCCGAGAGGCTATCCCATCGATGCCTGGCATTGAACGGCTCTCTATCGATCAGTTACAACAGGAGGTTGAAGCGTTAGCTAAATTGGGCGTTCCAGCCGTGGCGCTGTTTCCGGTCGTTGATCCCGCTGATAAAAGTTTACAGGCTGAAGCGGCTTATCATCCAGAGGGGCTGATTCCCCGAGCACTCCAGGCCTTAAAAGCTGCGGTACCGGAGATGGGTCTCATGGTGGATGTGGCCCTTGATCCCTTTACGACCCATGGCCATGATGGGATCGTCGATGAGCATGGTCAAGTATTAAATGATGCCACCAATGTTATTTTAGTCCGTCAGGCACTCGTTTATGCGCATGCTGGTGCAGATATTATAGCCCCTAGCGATATGATGGATGGTCGGATTGGTGCTGTTCGTCAGGCGTTAGAGAGACATGGTTGTAGCAACACCCTCATCATGGCCTACGCTGCCAAGTATGCATCCAGTTACTATGGCCCCTTCCGTGACGCCATTGGTTCAACGACTGCTCTACAGACAAGCGATAAAAAGAGCTATCAACTGGATCCTGCCAATAGTGATGAAGCGCTTCATGAAGTGGCTTTAGATCTCCAAGAGGGAGCAGATTGGGTCATGGTGAAACCAGGACTACCCTATCTAGATGTCCTGCATCGGGTTAAACAGACCTTCAAGGTTCCTACTTTTGCCTATCAAGTCTCAGGGGAGTATGCTATGCATCAGGCCGCCATTCAGCAAGGATGGTTGCCAGAACGGCCTACTATTTTAGAATCACTCGGCTGCTTTAAGCGTGCTGGCGCGGATGGTATTCTTACCTATTTTGCTAAACAGGTTGCTGAATGGCTGCAGTGAGCGGTGAGTGAATAGTTAGGCATTTAGGTTAATTTTAGGAGCCCACCCATGTTAGAAAAAAACATGCTCGATCAACTCAATGGCCAGCTTAACCTAGAGTGTTACTCTTATCATCTTTATTGGCAAATGAGTGCTTGGTGTGCCGCTCAGGGCTTTCCTGGCAGTGCCGGTTTTTTGCGCCTCGCTGCTCAAAGTGAACAAAAACACCTTGAAAAACTACTCAATTACATTAGCGATACTGGGGCACTGCCGTTGATTGGAACCATCAGCGCGCCTCCTGATGAATTTCCATCGCTGCCAGATCTTTTTCAGCAGATCTATGAGCATGAACAGGCGATCAGTGATCGTATTAATACCTTGGTACACCAGGCGCTAATGACTCAAGATTATACCACGTTTAATTTTTTACAGTGGTTTGTCTCTGAACAGTGTCAAGAGGAGAAGCAATGGAAGCGGATCCTTGATCAATTGGAGTGGTTAGGCAATGAGAGCAAAGCACTGTTCTTGTTTGATCAGTCGCTGCAGCACACAGGTTGAACGCCGTCTCTAGGTGACTTGTCTCGCGTCAATTACTTTGGGCGATAATATCGTCCATGCAGTATCTTGTTATTTCTCGATTGATTACATTTACAGTACAACCACCCATCACCCAAGGAGCGTCATTGACACGCTGCTTTTGTCAACGATCGTCTAAAATATCCGGAAAATGATTATTTAGATTATCTATTCCATCCAACAGGCATACTGATCTTGCTACCCTTTAACGGACACAACGAAGAGGAACAAAGCGTATAATTTTTTGTTACTTTTTGAGGTGAAGTTATGAATCAAGGGGAATCAAGGAGCTATGATAAGGAATTCAAGCTGAATGCGGTAAAGCTGTATCACAGCACTGGTAAAACGCTCTGTCAATTGAGCGAGGAATTGGGAGTTCCCAAGAGTACATTGGCAGGGTGGGTCCATCAGCATAACAAGGATGGTGCAGAGGCTTTCCCGGGCAAAGGATACCTGAAAGCGTCTGATGCTGAGCTCAGTCAATTGCGGAAAGAATTGGCGATAGCACGCGAAGAGAGGGATATCCTAAAAAAAGCCTTGGGCATCTTCTCAGTGGCCCGCAAGTAAAATACCAGTTTATGCAAAAGCATGCTGGGGAATTCAGCGTAGAGAGGATGTCCAACGTGTTAGGTGTATCCCGCAGTGGCTATTATCAGTTTATCAAGGCTGAGCCATCCAAGCGCTATTGTGAGGATGAGCGTTTAATATCTGAAATTAAAGAGGTTTATACCATAAGCAACCAAATTTACGGTAGCCCACGTATCCATGCTGAGTTACGAGCTAGAGGTGAGCGCTGTTCACGCAAACGGGTTTGTCGGCTAATGAAAGCAGCCCATATTGCGGCTAAGATGAAAAAACGATTTAAGGTAACCACAATAGTCGATCCAAAGGCCGCAGTGGCGCCTAATTTACTCAAGCAGAAGTTCACAGCCACTCGCCCTGATCAATACTGGGCAGCAGATATTACCTATATTCCGACCCAAGAGGGATGGTTGTATGTTGCTATCGTACTGGACCTGTTCTCTCGTAGTATCGTGGGGATGGATATGCAAGCTCACATGACCACCGAGTTAGTAGCCGCAGCATTACGCCAGGCAATAACACGGAGGAAGCCTGCTGCAGGTCTCATCCACCACTCCGACCGAGGCAGCCAGTATACCAGCAAAGGATTCAAGGCTGTATCGGCGCATCACCAGATAACGCTTAGCATGAGTAGTACGGGCAATTGTTATGACAATGCAGTAGCAGAGAGTTTTTTCCATACCTTAAAAACAGAGCACACCCACTTTGAACGTTTTGAGAGCAGAGAACAAGCCAAATTGAGCATTTTTGAATACGTAGAAGTGTTTTATAACCGACAGAGACGGCACTCAACGCTAGGCTATCTGTCTCCTGTAAATTTTGAAAAAAATTGGTTATCCCAGGTCGCTTAAGGTTTCTCTTCTCTGTGTCTAAAAAAAGGTGGCAAGATCATACGTCCTCCTATAGGGTGAGAAAACCAAGGGAGGAGTACATGCAGTTCTGGATGTGCCGCAAGAGTCAGGAGAGGGCAAAGCCTAGTCTGGCAGGGGGATGAGGCTTTGAGTAGCCTGCTGCCTCGACCACATTGACTAGCGAGCAGTTCACTCTGGGGCTGGAGGGCAATGCCGTACCAGAGCTGTTTTAACAATACTTGTGAAATTCTGATAGTGGCACTCACTCAGTAGGGTCTGCCACTGTTCCCGGTTGCCCGTGTGAAACGTCAACAGCCCCTCGTTGGATCGTTAACGCATGACGGGCCTATAGTGCTGCTGGATTAACAGAGTGGTAAAACTTAAATATTATTAAATTGAACTATTTTTCTTGGGTTCTTGATGGATGTGGTGCTGGGTCCAACTGACTGATGAAGCAAAATGCCGGGCTCATGTAGACTTCCGAAACCAAGCATACATCTTAGATAAAATTGATGAGGATTGAGTTGATAATTCCTGCTATCAGTCAGTTGGACCCACTACCAAATTTTCATTTAAAACAGAGCGTCGCGCTCACGATTGATGAATCACAACTGACTTTTTAGTCTGCCGAAGAGGTGAACCTCTTCAGGGATCAATCATTGCACTAGACGCCTGGTCAGAGAGGTGGGTAGAACCGCCGAGGGCAGTTCAAACCCTCTCAACCTGTGTTAGTTAAACGCGGGGCTGGTCAGCATTGAGAAAAAGTGCTGTTAAAAGCGCTAGGTCAAGATCTGAAAAATAGATGACCCTGAACTAGGTTCAAGGCTTCGTTTGGTCTCGCCGGCGGGAATCGAACCCACATCTTACGCTTAGGAGGCATACGTTCTATCCGTTGAACTACGGCGAGAGAGTCATGCTGCACTGCCGTGCCACCACTCCCATTCTCAATGAAGGGCACAGTATACCGAATTTTTCTTGAAAAAAGTGATTTTCCTGGCCTTAATCTTGTTAATAAAAAGTAATCAAAAATACTAAAAATTTAAATTATTGGTGTTTTATTGTTGATTTTTATTCTATTTTCGTGATAATGCCTGCAACTTTGTATCAACAAACTGTTTATTTTGACCAAAATATTTAACTTTAGTGTTTTGGATAGAAGCATTAAATCCATTAACTCACCAGAAAAAGGGTGCAATGTTACCAGTACCAGTTTCAACAGGCATGAGTGATGCAGGCCTCTCTGTAGAAGCGACCTTGGCGACACTGCAAGCGCTGATCAATCAATCCTATGGTGTCAACAGCGATAGCTCAGTGGATTGGTTATCCGTCGAACAGCTGGCCGGCCAGCTATTGAATCAGGACACCAAGCATTTTCAGGTACTGCTTTATTGGGGGGTCGCTCGCCTCCATCATCAGGGTTTTAGTGCCCTCGCGGAGACCGCTGAACAGTTAACTGTTTTGGTCGAACACTACTGGGAACAGGCGCTGCCTCCTTTAAAACGGTTACGAGGACGCCTCAGTATTGTTGAGTGGTGGTTAGAACGCAGTATCACTTGGATTCAGCAATCCATCCACAAGCCCTTAGAGAGTGAAGTGTTGGAACGTGCGATGACTGCGGTGATGCAGTGTGACCAGATACTCGCTGCGCGCTGTGAGTCGGCACCCGTCATGGCCTCCCTAATCAATTGTCTGAAACAGCTTGAGGTGGTGTTGCCACCCGTAGCCGAAGAGGGTTCAATCAAGTCCGCCGTGTTGGCGACCGATTTGGATCTAGGGGAGATCAAGTCGTCTGAACCGACCCTGATCCCTGCTGAAGATCTGGATGAGACGACTACTGCTAGTGTTGTTGTAACAGTCGAGCACCTGGTGGCTGAGGCATCCCCTTCGGCAATCGCCGATCCAGACCCAACGTCAATAGCGACGGAGCCGCTGACTGTGGTGAGTGAGGTACAAGCAGTGCTTGATCGTGCTGACAGCGCCGCGGCGTCTGGTAATTACCGAGAGGCCGTGGTGCAGTTACAGCAGGGCCAAAGGCGGTTGATCGGTAGTGAACGTTTGCAGCTCACCTGTCGTTTGGCTGATTATTTACGGGAAGCTGGCTATGCGAGGCTAGCTGACGTCCAGATACAGCAGGCCTTAGCACTGGTGGAACAACATCAGTTGGAAAGCTGGGATCCACCCCTGGCACAGCAGGTGTTAGAGAGCGCGTTCGACCTTTTTAATAGGCTCGGTAAAACCGAAGCCGCTTCCGAGATTTTGGCTCGTCTCTGCTTGTTAGATGCCGGACGAGCGCTCTATAAGTCATTCTCAGCACAATAAGGAAACTAGCCATGGCAAACAGCGAAGGCTCTGTCGCACCCAAAGAACGGGTCAATATTGTCTATAAACCGGCAACCGAGGGGGCTCAATCAGAGGTAGAGCTACCTCTCAAGATGCTAGTCGTCGGCGATTTCACGCAAGCGGAAGACCAACGACTGGTGGAAGATCGGGCTCCCATCACGATCGATAAAGATAATTTCAATGAGGTCCTCAAAGGCCAGGGGCTAACCCTCAATCTGAATGTACCGAGTAAGCTGGCTGGAGCAGGGGAGGATGATCAATTAGCTCTCCAGTTGAAGTTCAGTAGTTTACGCGATTTTGAACCTGATCAACTGGTTGAGCAGGTGCCTGAATTGGCAAAATTACAAGCACTCCGTGAAGCCCTCAAAGCCCTCAAAAGTCCACTCAGCAATATCCCCGAATTTCGTAAAAAAATTCAGGCGATTATTCAGGATGATGCGTCACGGAAGGCCCTGTTAACAGAGCTCGGAATGGGTGAGGAATAGAGCATGAGTCTAAAAGAGCAGATTGTACCTGACACCACTGTGCAGTCCCCGTTAAGCAGTCCTTTATTAGATGAAATTGTCGAGGTGACTCGACTGAAACCCGCTGATGCGGCCTATTCCGTGACACGCAGTGGTTTGCACGCACTGATTGCTGATCTGGTGAAACCGGAATATCAAGGGGTAAAAATTTCAGGAGAGTTGATCGATCTATTGATAGGGGAGCTTGATCAACAAATTTCTGCACAGGTGGATCAAATTTTACATCATAGCCAGTTTCGCAGCCTAGAGAGCAGTTGGCGTAGTCTAAAGTTCCTGGTAGATAGAACCGATTTTCGAGAAAACATCAAGATAGAGTTACTTAATCTGAGTAAACAAGATCTGCTGAATGATTTTGAAGATAGCCCAGAGGTCGTTAAATCAGGACTCTACCGCCTACTCTATACCAGCGAATATGGACAATTTGGTGGTCAGCCTTACGGTACGGTGATCGGTCACTATGAGTTTGGACCTAACCCGCAGGATATGGGGTTAATCAAGAACATTGCCTCCGTGGCAGCAATGGCTCATGCCCCATTTATCGCGGCTGCTTCAACAGAATTTTTTGGGATCCAACGTTGGGAAGAGCTACCGAACCTCAAAGATCTCCGCTCAGTATTTGAAAGCCCACAGTACATCAAATGGAATGCTTTTCGGGAGAGCGAAGATGCCCGCTATGTTGGGTTGACACTGCCACGGTTCTTATTACGTCTTCCCTATGGACAGAATACCACGCCTAGTAAGCGTTTTAATTACAACGAAATGGTCTCGGAAGCCAGTGAGGACTTCTGCTGGGGCAGTACCGCGTTTGCCTTTGCCAGTCGTCTGTCCGACAGCTTTGCTAAGTATCGCTGGTGCGCCAATATCATTGGACCCCAGGGCGGTGGTGCTGTGGATGATCTACCCCTCTATCAATTTGAGTCGATGGGTGAGACCCGGAGCAAAATTCCGACCGAAGTGCTGATCTCGGAGCGACGCGAGTATGAGCTGGCTGAAGAGGGCTTTATTGCCTTAACCATGCGCAAGGGGAGTGATAATGCCGCCTTTTTCTCGGCCAATTCCTGCCAGAAAGCCAAAAACTTCGGCAACACCCCAGCTGGCAAAGAGGCAGAGCTCAACTATAAGCTCTCCACCCAGCTCCCCTACATGATGATCATGGACCGTTTAGCCCACTATATCAAAGTGCTGCAGCGTGAACATATCGGCACTTGGAAAGAGCGTGCCGATTTGGAACGCGAATTGAAAAACTGGGTGAGTCAATATGTGACGGAGATGGATAACCCGTCGCCTAGTGTGCGGAGTCGACGTCCGTTACGGGCAGTGGAGATCCAGGTGAATGATGTTGCTGGTGATCCAGGCTGGTATCAGGTCTCCATCAAGGCGCGTCCACACTTTAAATATATGGGCGCTTTTTTCACCCTCTCATTGGTAGGAAAATTGGATAAAGCTTAGCGCTATCCGATTCGCGGGTTCTTTTTAACGTTGAAGTTTAGAGGAGTAATCATATGTCAATGACCATTTATATGGCTATTACGGGTAAGAATCAAGGCGATATTAAAGCGAAGAGTGAAACACTCTCGAGTAGTAACGAGCATCCCGATCGTAAAGATCGTACCTTAGTTTATGAATTTAACCATACCACCGCTAGCGAAATTAATAGCAGTACCGGTATCCCGGAAGGGAGTTTTAGCCGGTTGCTGTCGGTCACTAAAGCCAAAGATGTGACCTCCCCAAAACTATTCCAATTGTGCTGTGATCGAGAGATCTGCACGATGGAGCTCTTCTTCTTCCGCACCATTAATGCAAAAGATGGCGTTTACTATAGCTACAAATTGGAGGATGCCTACCTCTATAAAATAGACTCTTTCACACCGATGACCTTTTTGGAGCAAAATAAACCCTATAAAGATATGGAGCGGCTCTACTTTAGCTACGCTAAGCTGACGCAGCGCTACACCGACGGTAATATCGAATATACCGAAACCCCTCAAGGAAAATAACCTTGGAGACTTTCTGGGTTTATTAAAGCGCTGCAGTGCGTACGGAGCGGCTGTTAGAACGGATCCAGTCTAGTGGGTTGGGTCGGCAACCACCGGGTAGTGATGTGGCCCGCTTTACCGCCTCGGTGGCTCGCTATCTATCACTGATGTTGAACACTCAGCAGGGAGATGCCCAAACGGTTCAGGATTTCGGCATGCCCGATCTGAACCATATCCGTTTTGGGGAGGGGTTGGAGGATCTGCGGGGGTTAGAACGGGTGATTGCCGATCGAATCTTGAAATATGAGCCACGGGTACAGCAGGTGCAGGTGGCTTTTGTACCACAAGAGGCTGATCCACTCTCGCTGATGTTTCGTATTAACCTGAACCTGGTATACCAACAACGGGTGGTGCCGGTGGTCTTTGAGACCATTCTCGATGCCGATGGGCGAATTTCGGTCATGGGGACCTAGGACAAGCGCATGATCAATAGCTATTACCAGCAGCAGTTGACCTCTCTACGGGAGCTCGGGACGCTGTTTGCGAAGAAGCACCCAGCCTTGGTGCCGATGCTGGCAGGTCGGAGCGCCGATCCCGATGTAGAGCGGCTACTCGAGGGCACTGCTTTTCTGAGTGGTTTAGTGCAAGAGCGGCTGGATGATAATTTTCCAGAGATTATCCATAGCTTAACAGAGCTGATTTTTCCTCACTACCTGAGACCACTACCCGCTGCGGCCATTGTACGCTTTACACCGAAAGCGAGTTGTCAAGAACCGACGGTGATCGCTGCCGGAACTGAGTTAGCAGCGCGTGAGATCAATGGGGTTCAAGCACTCTTTACGACCTGTGCTGATGTGCCTCTACTACCGCTACAGATCCGCCATATCAAAATTCTGGAACACGCCATTCAGATCCAACTGCAACTGAACGGGATGCTCTGGGAAGAAATTCCACAACACCGGCTGCGTTTTTATCTTTCAGGGGAGTATCATCAGTCGGCTAATCTATTTGCACGCTTGAATCACTCCCTCTCAGGTGTCCGCTTGACCGCTGGTGAAACCACCTTGACACTCTCCGCTAGGGAGGGTTTTGATGGCTTGGGTGCGCAAGAGCAGGCGGCGATTTATCCCTATCCAGCGCAGGCTTTTCCAGCCTTTCAATCGATTCAAGAGTATTTTCAGCTGCCCCAGAAATTTCTATTTTTTGATATTCTTGGGTTACAACGGATCAGAACCGCTTCCAGTCAGTTAACCATCACTTTGGAATTCACGCCACAGAGTGAACGTTTAGCGGGAGCCTGTCATCTGGAGCTATTTTGTGTACCGGTGGTCAATCTGTTTCGGCATCATGCCGAAACCATCCTATTAAACCATACCCTGCCGGAGTATCGCATTAATCCCAGTGGGGGTGAGGATTATCAAATTTATGCGGTGGATCGGGTGACTGGGTTTCAGCAGGGGAGTATGGAAGAGCGATGCTACCAACCCTTTACCCTATTTAACCCGCAGGCAACGAAGACACCGGTTTATTCGGTGCGCCGACGGGCGGCCAAATTAGAGAGTGGGACAGAAGCTTATCTATCAGTCGCTTACCCCGATCCCACGCAGGCCTCTCCTCAGGAGACTTTAGCCATCCAGGTGCGCTGTACCAACACGGTAGCCCTAGTACAGCAGCTGCGTTATGGGGATATCTCACTCGCCACTGAAAGTTCACCCCTGATGGCGGATTTTACCAATATCACCTTATTGAGTCCCCCAGTCACCGCGCCTTTAGGTGGCAATCTCCTCTGGCGATTACTGTCGCACCTCTATCTCAATCAGCGCACCCTAGCACAACAGTCGTCTCTGACGGCACTGTTAAAACTCTATCTGTTTACCGACACCCCCGATCGGGCTGGGCTGTTGGCTAATACCAAGCGTGTTGAGGCGATTAAAGGGGTTTCCCTGGATAATAGCCAGAAAATGCTTTATCAAGGCGCTTTAATTCGAGGTTCAACAATTAGGGTTCAATTAGATCCTGATGGGTTTCCCTGCCCAGGCGATCTGTTTCTCTTCGGATGGGTGCTCAACCAACTGTTGGCGGCCTACAGTACGATCAACAGTTATACCCAGGTCACTATCGACAATATCCATGATCAGCGGAGTTACCCATGGCCACCTCGAGCCGGCAAGCGCCATCTCCTGTAACTAAGGCGTTGTTAGCACAGCCGCAGCGCTTCAGTTACGAGCAGGTGGTCCGGCTACTACAGTGGCAAGGGATCGCCAAGCCGCAGACCCGGCCTCATCTCTCTCTGGGGTTTCCCGCGGTTGATGTGGTATCGCTAGCCGATCAGGGTGATCAGATGGTGATCACCACGACGCTATTAGGGCTTTACGGCGCTTCATCGCCCTTGCCCACCTTTTATACTGAAGAGTTGCTAGAGGAGGCTGCAGAGGATGGCTGTGCCACCCGCGACTTCTATGATCTGTTGAATCAACCGCTCTATCACCACTATTTTCAAGCCTGGACCAAATATCAGCTGATGCTGCGTTGGGTGGAGCGGCGGGATGAGACGCTCATCGAACGGCTCTACGCTTTAGTAGGGTTAGGCGCGTTGCCATCAGCGCAGGCTGCGGCTGCTGAGCAGCTCCCCTATGCCGGCCTGTTAAATCTATTATCCCGTAGCAGCCTAGGATTGGAGACACTATTAACCCAGGTTGTCGGTTGCCCCGTTGAGATTGAACCTTTTATCGCCTGCTGGCAGACGATCCCCCCAGCGCAGCAGTGTGGTTTAGGGGTGCAGGGACACTGGTTAGGTGAGGAGTGCTATCTAGGGACGCACTGTCTCGATAGCAGTAGCACCTGTCGTTTGCATATCCGGATCAGCGATTCACTTACTTTTGCTGAGTTGCTGCCTAATCAACCCCGTTATTTAACGATGGTGCGCTTTTTGCGTCACTATCTACTCGATCCACTCGATCTGCAGTTATGGTTATGGCCTGAACCACAGGTGATCCCGCCCGCCATTCTGCAGGGCGACAGCGCACCCTTGCTGGGCATTAACTGCTGGCTGGGTGATCTGGCGCAGTGTCCTGCTGCTACCCCCTGGGTGACCCAGTTACCGCTAGGAGTTCATTAAAGATGGTCAACGTCGATCTAAAAGCGCTGTTATCTAAGCTTAATCCCTACTGTAGCAATACGCTGCACAATGCTGTAGGGCTCTGTATGGCCCGTACTCATTATGAGGTGACGGTCGAGCATTGGTTGCTTAAATGCTTGGAGGCCAGTGAGGGAGATATCGCCGTGATGTTAGGACACTCAGGGCGCCCCACTGCGGCATTGATTGTGGCCCTGAATAGCACCTTAGAGAGCTTTCCGACCGGGAATGGTAGCAAACCGGTGTTCTCTCCACGGTTAACCGAATTGATCAAAGAGGCGTGGCTACTCACCAGTGTCGATTTAGGGGACACTTGCTTGCGTTCTGGCGCCTTGATTCCAGCCCTGCTAGCTCACCCGATGGTGTATGGTCAGGAGCGTTGGTTTGAGCAGCTTAGCTCGTTGAATGAGGCCGGGGTGCTGCGCAATTTCACCAGCCTCACCACGGGATCAGCGGAGCAGCCTGTATCAAAGCCTTCCGATCTGCCGGGTCAACCCCTAGGTCGTGGTGAGGCGGGCAGCTTTATTGAGCGCTTCTGTGTCGATTTCACCGCCAAAGCAGCGGCTGGCCAGCTGGATCCGGTCTTCGGTCGTGATTTTGAGATCCGCCAGATGATCGACATCTTGGCCCGCCGGCGTAAAAACAACCCAATCTTAGTTGGGGAGCCGGGGGTGGGTAAAACGGCGGTGATCGAGGGGTTGGCGCTGCGTATTCACCAAGGAGATGTTCCAGAGCTTTTGGCTCAGGTGCGGTTATTAGGCATCGATATGGGACTGCTCGAGGCAGGCGCTGGTATGAAGGGGGAGTTTGAAAATCGACTCAAGGGGTTGATCACCGAAGTGCGCAGCAGTGAGCGGCCTATTATTCTATTTATCGATGAAGCGCATACCTTGATTGGCGCTGGTGGCAGCGCTGGCACGTCGGATGCTGCCAATCTGCTGAAACCAGCACTGGCCCGTGGAGAGTTAAAAACCTGTGCTGCCACCACCTGGGGGGAATATAAAAAATATTTTGAAAAAGATCCCGCCTTAGCGCGCCGTTTTCAATTGGTACGCTTGGCAGAGCCTGATGTGACCACCACTGGCTTGATACTGCGGGGGTTGCGAAGCAGTTATGAAGCCGCCCACCAGGTGGTGATCCGCGATGATGCGATCATGGCCGCGGCCACCTTGAGTGATCGCTATATCAGTGGCCGTTTTCTGCCTGATAAAGCGATTGACTTAATCGATACCGCTTGTGCCCGGGTTAAAGTGAACCTCAAAGCGGCACCGTCCGAGCTGGAGGCCACGCGGCGAACCCAGCAGGCGTTGCAACGACAACTCAAGGCACTCTACCGCGATCGTGACCATGGCTTGGAGATTGCAGACGCACAGCTCACGGAGCTGGAAGAGGTTTTAGCCCAGGCGGATCAGCAGTGTGTGGCGTTGACTGTACGTTGGCAGCAAGAGCAGCAGGCGGTCGAGCAGCTCTTGGCAGCCCGGGCGGCGTTATCCTCTGAAGCCACAGCTGCGGCGCAAGCTGAGCAACACAGTCTGCTACAGCAGGCGTTAGAGCGGCTGAGCCAGCTTCAAGGTGATCAACCAATGCTGCACTACGAAGTCTCCCCTGATCTCATCGCCCAAGTTATTTCCGATTGGACCGGTATTCCACTGGGTAAAGTAGCGCGCGACCAGATCTCCATCTTCCTCAACCTAGAGGAACAACTACAGGAGAGTATTAAAGGACAAGATCAAGCCTTGGCCACTTTGGCCACTGGATTGCGCGCTGCACGGGCTGGATTGACGCGTCCTGAACAGCCTCGAGGCGTATTTTTATTGGTGGGTCCTTCGGGGGTGGGTAAAACAGGGTGTGCACTGGCATTAGCCGAACAGCTCTTTGGGGCTGAACGCCACCTGGTGACCATCAATATGACCGAGTTTCAAGAGAAACATACAGTAAGTCGTTTGATTGGGTCGCCTCCAGGATATGTGGGCTATGGTGAAGGGGGGCTATTAACGGAAGCCGTACGCCAGCAGCCCTACAGTGTGGTGCTCTTTGATGAAGTAGAAAAGGCCCACCCTGAGGTGTTGAATCTGTTTTATCAGATTTTCGATAAAGGGGTGCTGAGTGATGGCGAGGGCAAAGTGATCTCCTTTGCCAATACTGTCATTGTGATGACCAGTAATCTGGGTGGCGAGCAGATTATCCAGCTGAATAGTCAGCAGATCACGGACGCTGCCGCCGTGGCTGAAGCGATTCGGCCGCTGCTGAGTGCCCACTTGAAGCCAGCACTATTGGCACGTCTGCAGGTGGTTCCCTTTATGCGCCTGCCTGAGTCGGTCCTTCGCAGCATCGTGCAGCTGAAATTAGCACGCTTGGCGGTCTCCTTGCAGGAGAGCCAGCAGATCCAGTTGATCTATGAGGAGCGTGTTTCTTCACAGATTGCTGAGCGCTGTTTAGATACCGAGAGCGGCGCACGGAACATCGATTTCATTCTGCAGGGTTCTCTGCTGCCAGCGCTCTCTTATGGGGTATTGAGTCGGCTAAGCCAAGGTGAACAGCCACAACAGGTCCGTCTAGCACTGAACGAACAGGGACAATTTATCTGCCAGTTTGATGAGGCTACTCACGAGCAGGTGGTAGCATGAGTGGTGAATCAGCTTCAGCTAACAGTAGCCCACTGAAATTTGAATGGCTGGTTCAGGGGTGGAAGCGCAATCCTTTTGAGGTGGTGAGGTTTCAGGGAGAAGAGGGGCTCTCACAGCCCTATCAATTTGTGGTGACCCTAGCCTGTCATGATCCAGGATTGGAGTTATCAAAACTACTCAAAGCCTCCTGCTGCTTGCGTATTTATCAGGAGCAGAAGCAACCTCAAGATTTTCATGGAATGCTGAGTGAAGTACGCATTCTCTCCAGCACCTATGAAATACTCTATCTACAGGTGACCCTAGTTCCGCGATTGTGGGCACTCTCCTTAGGCTATCAATGCAAAGTTTTTCTGAATCAATCGCTACCTGAGATTCTAAAAACCGTATTAACCGATCAACGGCAGCATGGGGTGAGTCCGGCATTCACACTGAAGTTAATGAGTAGCTATCCGGCGCGTGAATTTGTCTGCCAATATAACGAATCTTCCCTGAACTTTATAGCACGACTCATGGAGCAAGCGGGTCTCTACTACTACTTTGAGCAGCGAGAACAGCAGGAGCACTTAATTATCACCGATCATCGGATGACCCATCAACCTAAGCCGAAGGCCCAGCCGTTAAGCTATTGTCCAGCACAGGGCGCCACAGACACTGAAAATCTATTAACACAATTTACCGCCATTATGGGGCATCTGCCGAATAAAATACTGCTCAAAGGTTACAACCATGAGCGCCCCTCACAAGTGGTTATTAGTAAAAACAGCGTTGAGCATCCCGCGGTGTTTTCCAAAATCTATCAATCGCTGATGAAACAGGAGGAAGCGGTTCCTGAGGGCCTGGGCGCTTATTATCGTTATGGTGAACATTTTACTCAGCGGAGTGCGGGTGACCAGTTGGTCAACCATATTATTCAGCAGCTGCAACATCAAGCGAATTACTTTGAGGGAGAGAGTAGGGTGCCTGGGTTACAAGCAGGTTATCTCTTCTCGGTAGCAGGTCATTTTCTCGACTCATTCAACCAAACTTACTTAGTGACTCAGGTGATCCATCAGGGTGATCAATTATCTGAATTAACAACCCCGTCGATGACGACCGGCAATCCGCACTATAGTAATTCGTTTGTAGCTATTCATTCACATTATCAATATCGCCATCCTTGTAGAACGCCACGTCCACAGATCAGCGGTTTGTTGATTGGCACCATCGATGCCTCTGGCAAGGGAAAACAGGCGATGCTGGATAAGCAGGGACGTTATAAAGTGATTCTCCCCTTTGATTTATCGGGTAAGCACTCTGGTAAAGCCTCTCACTGGCTGCGTCTGGCGCAACCCTATGGCGGAAAAAAAGGGGGGATGCACTTTCCGCTGTGTAAAGGCACTGAGGTCTTGATCGCCTTTATTCAGGGCGATCCGGACCGACCGATTATTCAGTCTACTTTGCCGAACGCTGATAATCCCAGTGTCGTTACCGAGAAAAATGCAGCAGTTAATAAATTGTGTACCCCTAGTGGTAACGAGATCAGTTTAGAGGATACGGCAGGTCAGCGAAGGATTACGCTTGGTAATGGAGGCGGTACTATCACTTTAGGTGATCTGTGATCTGATATGAGGCGAGTTGCGGAGGTTTTATCTTGGATATTTTAAAAAATGCCATTGCCCACCGGGGTCTAAAGATCGAAGCGAATGATCGAATTGATAAAACTCTGGGAAGCAAGCTAGATATGGTGGCAGGGGCGAATACGCAGATTAGGATGGGAGCCAATCTAGAGGTGTGTGCGGGGGTGGATAACCGTATAAAACCCAGCATAGTCCTGACAGTCAGTGCTATTGATAACAGGATAACCTTGGAGCAGTTAGAGTGTTCACTGCTTAAGGGTAGTGTGAATGTCAGCAACAATCAGGTCGGTTTGAGTGAGGCTCAGGCGACGCTGGGTAACGAGGTCAAGGTCTCCTCAAGCCAGGTTGAAGCCTCTGCGAGTGAGGTGTCTGCCCAAGGGAGTAACGTAGCTGTTAAAGGCTCTAAGGTAGAGCGCAATTCATCGGCGATTACCAGTAACACAGCTCAGATCGAGAGTAGCGAAACTAAGGTAGCAAAAGTGGGTGCTGAAGTGACCAAAACCACCTCTCGCTTGGAGTCAGTGGATTCCGAAATCAGTAAAAAAAGTAGCTCCATAGAGAATTGTCAGAGTCGTCTGAGTAAAGCCAGTACTACCATTCAAAATTCCGCGATTTTGATGTTAGGATGATTTTACTTTAATTTAAATTAATGTTAACTTAAATCAAAATTGTTTATTATTTTCCTATAAATGTTTAACCATTGTTAGGTAGTATTATGGATTTATTTGACAAAAAAGTAAAAGCAGAGTTTGCGACTGGGGCCAACATCAAGGTTAATGCGCTGTTTACCTTCATTAAAGGCAAATGCTTCCTGCTGAAAGGCGGGGTGGAGACGCTAGTCAATATCGGAGCCAAAGCGCTGGTTGAACTCGGTATGGTTTTGCCAGCGACTGTTCAGCTTAAATTTGATCGGTTATCTGAAGAGAAAATTATTAGTTTAGGGAGTCTGTACTGTAGAAAAAGAAAGATTGAAATCGACGTTGAGGCGATTAAGGCCTCCATGGATGAGGCACAAGCCACCTTAGGCGATAAGCTCGAAGTCACCCATAACCAAGTGGTGGCCAAACAATCGGAACTGTCAGCCATCCAAGCCTCTGTGTCTGTCAATAATACCCCAGTGGAACGGAGCGGCACGACGATTGCCAGCACCGGCACTGAGCTGACTCAGGTGGAGACTATCGTGGCAAAGTGTGGAGCGCAAGTGATGACAGTAGATAGCCAATTGGAGCGCTCACAAACCGCAGTGAGTCAACGCGGCGGTGAGGTCAAACAATGTGGTAGCAGCCTCTCTAAACAGCGCACTGTCATTCAAAGTAACAACTTACTGATGTTGGGATAGCAGAATCGATGCGGGTAGTCAAAAGCTTATACCAAGGGCTACTGTCTGCCCCCTTTATTTTTCGACAGCAGCACCGCTTAGGGGTCGCTACGCTGATTGCCTTTGAGTTAGGGGCCTCTGAGGTTGTGCTGACAGAGCAGCAGCTATGGCAACGGCTGCTGCCGGTGCTGGAGATCGAGGGTGATCTGGTATTGGATTTAGCCCTGCCGAAAGAGCAGGGTGAATGGTTACTCTATGGGGCCGCTTGCAGCCCTATGGCGCGTCCCACTATTCGAGTCTCTGCTGCGGTGGCGGGGATTGAAAAGAGTCTAGAGGTTTATGGTCCCCGTGAGTGGTTAACCAGTGGGCGAGCCAGTGAACCAAACCCTTTCCAGCGCCAGCCGCTGCGCTGGCAGAGCGCTTTCGGTGGAGCCAAGATCCCCGACAATCCCCAGGGCAGTAGTCAGCAAAAACCGGCGGCTATTTTTTATCCCCAGCAACAGCAGATCTACCGTGATCAAGCCGTTCCGCCAGCCAGTTTTCTACCACTGGCCTTTGATCATCCTGCCCGGGCTCGTTATCAAGGCCGTTATGATGAGATCTGGCTTCGTGATCACTGGCCAGGCTACCCCCCCGATCTCGATTGGCGCTATTTCAACGTCGCTCCACTCGATCAGCGCTTGCCTGGCTTTTTTCAAGCCGGTGATCCCTATCATCTGGTGAATTTACATCCTGAACAGTCGCAGATCAGTGGCACACTGCCCAGTCACCGTCCCCGGGCTTTTATTGAGTATCATACGGGTCAATTGGCGGAGTTAAGCCTACGGTGCGACACCGTCTGGCTATTTTCTGAGCAGCTGCTCGGAGTGATGATCTATCACGGTGTAGCACCGATTGAAGAGGATGAAGCACTCGATATCAAGCAGATCCTCTTAGGGCTGGAAGCTGCCGATAGTGTTCCGTTAACAGCCACAGATTATCTAGCACAGAGCCAGTACGATGCCGTAGAGGCTGAGATGAACCCGCCCCTGGCGGCTGAAGCCGCCGCACACATGGCGCAAGCGGAAAAAACCATCGCGGATATTCCTAAACTGTTGCAGTTTAAAAAAGATCAAATCAGTGGGCACGCGCCCAAACCGCAAGCCAGCCTGCTGGAGCAGCAGGGGATCGTCCAGCAGCAACTGGAGGGTCACCTAGCGCGTTTAGCAGAGACCAAAACGTGGTTAGCGACCCAACCGGTCTCAGCAGAGGTGAGCGCTTCGGTAGAGAGTGGCTGTGCACAGTTAGTCAAAATGCAGCAACGGTTGGGGGAGTTACCGGCACAACTGAGTGAGATTGCTCAGCAGGTTCATGACGCCGGGCAGCAGCTGCAGCAGCAGGTGGTCCCTCAGTCGGTTACTCTCCCCTTACAGCCGGTAGAACAGCTGCTGTCGCAGTTGGCCAATTTTGCGGCGCTAGAAAACAGTTGGCAGGCACAAGCGGGACGTTTGGTGAGTCTAGCGCAACACGGGATGACGGCAGCATCACCACAGGCAGCGTTGCAGGCATTGGGTCTTCGGCTATTGACCCAACAGCGCTATCTACCCGGTTACCTACCGAACGCAATACCTTTTATTCCAGAGGCGTGGGCGCTGCTTGAGCCCTCCGAGCGGGAGATGATCGGTCCGGGCTGGCTATTGCCAGAGTTCCAGGGCGCTACTTTTACCGCCTTAACGGTTCGTCCAGGTCCCCTGCAGGATCCTACCGGGGAGTATCGTGTTCAAGGGAGCCAACCGGGGCCCTGGTGCAGTGGCCAGCACCCCGATTGGGCTACAGTCATCGTTCCGGAGTTGGTGTTGGGCTGGCGCCTAGCACAAGATGTGGACCACCTAGTAGATGTTCTGTTGCTAGCAACGCCAGAGACCGAGCTTGCCCCTGAGCGCCTGCAGACACTGCAGCAAGCGCCGCTGATCTTGGTCCCTCTCACGGCGGAACAGTCCATTGAACCCTGGCAGCGGCACTATCCTCAGGCCCAGCCGCTGTGGATCGGCGATTACGCCGATCTACAGGCGCGCTTGGATGCTGGGGTCGATCAGTGCCAATGGCTGAGTACAGCACTGCCTCAAGCCGTGATGCCGCCGCTCAGTCCTGAGCCCAATCCAGCGGCCTTTATGGAGGCCACAGTGAAGCAGATCGGTGATCAGGTGGGCTTGGCGGATCCCTTGGCGATTGAAGCGCTGCTGATAAAGCAGTTACAAGATCTCCAACCGACTATCGCAACGCTACCTGCTTCGGCCCAAGCACTCATCAACCACGCACTACAAAATTTTACATCTGGAGCGCCCTCAACCACGCCACTGGCGCAGTTACAAACCGCTAAAACTCAGGTCGAGCAGGCGTTTAGCCAACTAAAGCAGCTAGCGGGTCGTCATCCTGATGCTCCGGCCATGCCGGAATTGGAGCCTTTTCAGCAGCAGATACAGGCGCTGCTGCTGCAGGCTGAGCAGCTGCTCAGTGAGGGCATGGCTCAACTCCCCAAACCGGATGAACAGCCCCAGCACGACTATCGACCACTGGATCGTGAACAGGTGATAGCCGCTTATCAAGCTGGGGAGTCGCTGGTTCGTGTCAACCTGAGTGGTGTGGATTTATCGGAACTCACTCTTCCAGGAATCGATCTGACTGAGTCCATTTTAAATAAGAGTAATTTTTCCCACAGTGATCTCAGTGATGCACAACTGGTAGGGATTATCGCTAATCACGCCTGCTTTACCGGTGCTGGTTTGCAACGGGCCAATCTGCACCAAGCCCTGTTAAGTGAAGCTGATCTCTCACAGATTCATGGGGCAGGCTGCCGGATGACCGAGGCACTGCTGAAAGGGGCGCTGCTGCCAGGGGCCGATCTCTCCTGCTCCCAATTAGCCGGGATGATGGCAGAAGGAGCCCAGTTACAACAAGCCTCGCTTAGAGGAGCGGATTTAACCGAAGCGATACTGCTGGGGGCGGATTTAACCGCAGCCGATTTAACCGAAGCGCGGGTGCAGCAGCTGATCGGCAATGAGGCCAAGCTGAACAACAGCTGTTGGGTGGGTAGTGTTGGTGAAAGCGCTAATTTATGGGGGGTGGAGGCGACGGCCGCAGACTTTAGTCGTGCCCAGCTACCCAATGCGCGATTTGGACCGGCCTGTTTAACCGGGGCAAAGCTGTGTGAGGCAGAGCTGCCGCGGATCAATCTGATGCACGCCCAAGCCCAGGGGGCCGATTTTAGCGGCAGTAACCTGCGAGAGGCCTATATCAACGACACTAACCTGCAGCAGGCTAACTTACAGGATATTGATATGCGTCACTGCCAGCTATTACGCTCAGATTTAGAGGGAGCACAGTTGCAAGGCGCTAATTGTCTGCAAGCCAGTTTACTCAAGAGCCGGTTAGTGGGGGCTGACTGCCGACAGGCCAATTTTTTTAATGCCGATCTCCGGAAAGTGGTGGTGGGTGAGACGCAATTTGCCGGTGCCAATCTGCGCCGGACACTACTAAAGCACTATCAAGAGATCTTTGATGACCCGCGATGAATTCATGCAATTAGCGGCAATGCATCCAGTGCTCAGTGACTTGGACTGTCGCGGGTTAGCGTTGACGAACCTCTGTTTAGGGGACTCTATTGTTCAGCGCTGTGACTTTTCAGGCTGTGATTTCACCGGTCTAGTGGCGGTAGGAACCCTGTTTCAGGCATGCCAGTTTAATCAGGCCTGTTTAAGCGGGGTGCGATTTGAACAGGTGCTGCTCAAGCAGTGCGATTTTACCCAGGCAGCGTTGACTCATGGCCATTGGGATACTCTGAACGCGAGTGACTGTAATTTCCATCAGGCCAAGGCTAGTGGGCTGGTGAGTGATCTCTGCCTATTAGAGCGTTGCCAGTTAACCGAGCTCTCCTGGTCCCAAGGAAGACAACAGAACAGCCTGCTGAAGGAGTGTGATCTCACCCAAGCAGATTTCAGTGAGCAGCAAATAGAGCTGTGTGTCTGGGAGGAGGTGATCACCCACTCATTAGATCTCAGCCGTTCGCGATTGACCAAAAGTTACTTTACCGAACTCGATCTATCCACCGCCTGTTTACGAGAGATCGACTTACTGGCACTACAGCTCAACCACTGCTGTTTAGATCATCAAGATTTGAGCGGGATCTCAATGAACCACTGCTATTTTATGCACTCATCCCTGAAAGGTACCTGTTTAAACCGGACAGAGGCGCAATACGCTGTGTTCACAGGAGCACATTTCATCGGTGTGGACGCACGGGGGGCTCGTTTACAGGGTGCCAATTTTGCGCAGGCACGACTGCAGCAGTGTGATTTCAGAGAGACCTCGCTCACCCAAAGTCAGTTTACCCAGGCAGCGCTCAATCAGGTGCTGTTCCAGGGCGCTACGCTCGATTATGCCGATTTTTCACAGAGCCGTTTACAGCAGGTGAATTTTTATCAGGCCAGCCTGCGCTATAGCCAGTGGCATCAGATCTTAGAAGAGGAGGTCCACTGGCGCGATAGTGATCGAACCGGCTGTTCTGGAACTGATCCAGAGCGTTTAGCGGCAGAAAATTGGCCTCGCAGAAGGAGAGATTCATGACTCAACCACGATTCAAAGAGCAACCTACCCCCTGGGCGCTACTGTCCGCTCGTGTCTTTAAAATTGATCCCGAGGGCGTCTGGGTTCGCCTGCAGGCTGGCGTCGAGGTAGTGCAGACAGCAGCGAGCTGCTTATTGCAAGCGACTCCTGGTGATCAGGTGCTGTTGGCCGGTTCACCAGAGCGCTATTGGCTGCTGTCTATCTTGCAGCGGGGCGATCAGCAGGCAGCGCAACTTCAGATCAAGGGGGCCCTGACGATTCAGACGAGCGGCCCGTTAACCCTAAACAGCGGAGAGGATCTCCTACTGTGCAGCGCTGGCACCCAGCAGGTGATCGCTGAAGCTTGGCAGCTGGATAGCCAGCGTGTCGAGGTGCATTGCCAACGGGCCACTCTGATCATGCGGGCCGTGCAGCTCACCACCGGGACCTTAAGCCACTGGGCTGAGCAGATTGAGCAGGTGGCCACCCGGGTACTACAGCGGTTTGGTCAGCGTCTCTGCACTATCAAGGAGCATGATGAGCAGCGCAGTGGTAGCCATCGCCATCTGGTTCAAGGAAGTACCCTGCTGCAGGCGGAAACCGTCATCCAAAAAGCCCGTGGCCATGTCAGCATCGATGGCCAGCAGATCCATCTCGGTTAGGGAGCAGCGTATGTTTATGAATACCACGATGGGGGGCATGAATACCGCCTTTCCCGATGTCTGTAATACCCCGACGCCTGCGGGACCGGTGCCGATACCTTACCCTAATATCTCTAACGGGAATATGGCTAATCCAGGCACGGTAGCACTCAAAGTGTTGGTAGGCGGTATGCCCACCCTGCATCTGAATTCACAAATTCCGGTCAGTAATGGTGATAATGTTGGCACCCTCGGTGGCGCGGTCTCCGGCATGATGATGGGCCCCACCCGTTTTACCCAAGGCAGTACAGCAGTGCTGCTGAAGGGGATGCCGGCTACCCGCTTAACCAGTACGACCGCGCAAAATGGCACCAGCCCCAATGGAATTGGGGTGGTGATAATTCCGGCGCAAATCAAAGTCGTAGTGATGAAATAACACCCCTATGAATAGTCTGAATCGTTCCCTAATGAAGTACGGCCGTCAGCTCAAGCTTCGCCTACCTCATCTTGAGAGAGGGCAACACAGCGACTGGTTGCGGGCTTACGGACTCCCGGTACTCCTAGTGCTGCTTTTGAATAGCTGTGCTAAATCGGCAAACGCACCCAAGCGTCGACAGCGACGAGCAACAGTGGCTACCGCAGTAGCACCACCTGTTCCTGTCGAGGATCCCAATCAACTGGTTTGGAGTTGGCAGCCCAAAGCCCTACATCTGGCGATCACCGCTGATCAGGATCTCAATCGCTATGAGGAGCAGCCGCATGCGTTGATGCTCTGCCTCTACCAGTTAAGTTCAGCCACCGCCTGGGGCGAGCTGGCTAAAACCCCTGCCGGCGTGAAAAATTTGCTGAAATGCGAAGGGTTTGATAACTCGGTGGTACAGAGTGAGCGGTTATTCATACAACCGGGGGAACAGCGTCAGCTCACTTTAGATCGTTTAGAAAAAGGGCGTTATGTGGCGTTTGTCGCGGGCTACGCACACCCGACCGCCCAGCGGATCAGCCCCATTTTTAGTTTCCCAGTTCAGCATTCAACCAAGGGGCTACTATTTTGGAAAAAAAATCAATATTGGCCCGGTGAACTGACCATTAACCTGGTATTCACGGAACAATCACTACAGAGTGTTGATCCCTAAATGAAAACGACTACTAGTAAACACTGCCCGGTTTTTTGGTACCAAGGGCTACCGCTACAGCCACAGCACTTGCAACTGGAGAGCCGCTTTCACCAAGTCACGATGCAGCGCTTGATCCAACTGCTGCACAACGAACCCTGGGGGGTGCTAGCCATCACCCTGCGTGAAGATGCCCTGGCTGAGAAACGTTTAGTGATCAGCAGTGGCGAATTTTTATTTCCCGACGGCAGCTTATGCCATATCCCCAACAATGCGCTGCTGGCCAGCCGACCATTTGATGATGCTTGGGTTGAAGCGGGCCAGCCGTTTGTGATCTACCTGGGACTTAAGCAGTGGCAAGATTGCGAGAATGTAGCAGAGATCGAGGATAGTCAAGCACTGGACGCCACTCCGGAGCGCCGGATGCGAGCTGCCATCACGCCAACCAGCATCCCCGACTGCCATGGTAATGGGATTGCAGGGCAGGTCCGCCTACTGCACTATCAGTTACGCATCTTCTGGGAGAGCGAACTAGCGCACGCTGGTGATTATATGGTGATGCCAGTCGCCAGTTTAGAGCGTGATGGCCCACGGATTTTGTTGAATGAGCAATTTATTCCGCCAATCCTCAATGTCCATGCCTGGCCCTTTTTGCAGTCGATGCTCTCCGATATTCATGATCAAGCGATTTCCCGCGCTCGGCAACTGGAGAGTTTTAAGCAGATCAATCCAGGGGATAACGCCTCGGATCGTTCACTGATGCTGGCGTTACAGGCGTTAACCCGGTGTGCCTGCATTATCCAGCTGTTAATGGATACGCCACAGTTGTCGCCGCGTCAAGCTTGGGCTGGGCTTGCAAGCCTGTTTGCTGAACTGAGTTACTTAGTTCCCACGCTATCGGTTGCCGGAGAAGCAGGCGTCGACCGCTGGCCCAATTATGACCATTTAAAGCTGTCAGAAGTTTTTAACCGATTAGTCACGCAAATTAAGCAGGCACTGAATAGCGTTGTCGTGGGTCCAGAGTATACGTTACGACTGCAGCGTCAGGGCGCCATTTGGCGTGTGGAGCTGCCAAAACGAGCATTGCGGTCCCCATTTCAATATTGGTTGGCTTTTTGTAATGTCTCTTCGCTGCAGCTGGCACCCGGATTTGAGCGGCTCGCTAAATTGGCGGCGGGTCCACAGTTAGCGACCTTGCTGGCCCGCAGTATCTCGGGCATTCCGTTAATTCCTCAAACAGATAAACCAGCAGGGTTGCCGCGACTGACTGACGGCCTCTATTGCGCCATCGATACCCACTGTTGTGCCATCGAGGCTGGCCAAGATCTCTGGGAGCCAGTAGCACAGAGTGGTGAGATGGCGCTGTTCTGGGAGGCGCCTGAGCAGGCGCAGGTGATTCTGTATATCACACGAGGTTAAGATGCAATTATTGCAACTCTATCAACCTTTTATGGGTGCTGTATTACTGATTAGTGAGGAAGCCAAGCCATCGCAACCGGAGCCACTCTGTCAGAAGTTAAAGCAGTTGTGGTTAGAAACGGAGGAGGCGATTGCTAAGCAGGGGTGGTCAAAAACTTGGACCACTGAAGCAGCCTTTGCGGTCTGTGTGTGGGCTGATGAGCGTTTATTGCTCTCACCTCAAGCGTCGGCGCTAGCATGGATACCACTACAGAGCCAACTCTATCAGACCCATTGTGGGGGTGAAGAATTTTTTAGTCGTTTAGAAACGCTATTTTCTCGCTACGATTTGATCGAGCAAAATCATCCCTCACGCACCTTGCTGGATGAGGTGTTAGCGGTATTTGGTGCCTGTTTAGCGACCCAGTTTAAAGGACACTATTATCATGTCGGTGAACAGCCTATACAGCAATTACGTCAGCGTATCAGCCAGCAGTTAGCTCTGCCTCAAGGGCCAGTAGTTTTTGAGGTCTTCCCTAAGGCCACCACCCACCATCCGCTGATTCATCCTGGGCGACTCTTTGATCCCTGGAGTGTGCTACTGATTATTGCGGCGTTATTGGGCGTGCTGTTGGTCATGCTTATTTATCAAGATCTATTAGCCATCGATCGATTAGTCTGGCCAGATTAGTCTTGCTTCGTCTTAAAGCCACAGGGTTTAGGAAAAACTATGCGTACAGTGTTTCGCGGGTTATTTAAATTGCTCATGATCTGTTTAGTGGTCGGTGCCCTCAGCGCCGCCGTTTTTTATCTGGTCAACAGGCTGGCCTGGCCTTGGTGGGGAGGAGCGGCACTCTTGTCAGCCTTGGCGGGCGTCATGCTACTGGTCATGTTAATACACCGCTCACTGCAGCGTCGCAAAGAGCGTGCCTTTGTTGAACGGGTGGTGGCGCAAGATGAGCGCTTAATTCAACAAGCGAGTGCTAATAGCCGTCAGCGGCTTCGTGAATTGCAGCAGCGCTGGCTGGATGCTATGGCCACGCTACGCCAGTCACGTCTGCGCCTCCGGGGTAACCCGCTCTATGTCTTGCCGTGGTATCTGATGCTAGGAGAGAGTCAGTCGGGAAAATCCTCGGCTATCGCTCGTTCAGAGCTAACCGCGATCTTGTCACCGGTAGGACCTATTCCAGGTATTGCTGCAACCCGTCATTGTGATTGGTGGTTTTTCGAGCAATCGGTGGTGATCGATACCGCAGGTCGCTATGCTAAGCCAGTCAATGGGGTAGAGGATGAGCGCGAGTGGCATGAATTTTTAACCCTATTAGCGCACTATCGACGTCGAGAGCCACTCAATGGAATCATTGTGGCCCTGCCTGCCGATCAGCTATTGGAAGCTAACAGCGAATCACTGTATGACACGGCACGTCATATTGGTGATCGCATTAATCAGGTGATTCAGCAGTTAGGCGTGCGTATTCCCGTCTATTTAATGATTACCAAAGCGGATCAGATCAACGGATTTGTAAACTATGCTAATACGTTGCCGCTTAAAAGTCGTCGACAAGCCTTTGGCTACACGGTACCAGACACGCTCTCTTCTCAGGGTTCCATGGCCAGTATCCTGTCAAAAATAGTCGCTCGATTACAGCAAGGATTACTTCAAGGGGAGTGCTCTGCAAGCCGCTGCCATCTCGTGTTAGCGGCTGAGTTGAGTCAACTGGCTGAGCCACTACAGCGTTTTGTAGAAGCTGCTTTCTCACATGAGCACTATCATGAACCTGTGATGTTACGCGGCCTCTATTTCACTAGCGCTTGTCAACCTGGCATGACCCTGGACAAGGTTTTCAAGGAGTTTGCGCCCCAAAGTTATGCGCAGCAAAACAACCAAGGACTTTTTTTATATGATCTGTTTGCCCGACTACTACCGGGCGATCGCACCCGCTATCAACCCATTAAAGAGCTGTTACGCTGGCGCACCTTGACTGATCAGTTATTGTTGATTACGGTGCTGCTGCTCTCTTTTGCTAGCATTACCCTCTTGGGGGCGAACTATTTAGATGGCGAGCAACAAATTTATCAACTACAGAAGACCCTGAACCATGTCAGAGCAGTGAGCGGCTCGGTTGAGCAAGAGATTTTAGCACTCGATGCTTTGCGGCAAACTATCTTACGTTTTGAACAGGAGCGCCGTGGATGGCATCTGTTTAGAGTGGTCCTGCAGCAACCCGTTGATGAAGCCCTTGAGCAATCGCGCGACTACTTTGTTAAACGATTCACTACCCAGGTACGACAACCCTTAGAGCATTATTTCTGGCATCAATTAAATCAGCAGGGTGCGGTGCTGCCAGCGGCGCTGGTTGGTGATGCTGCTGGGCATCTCGCTTGGTTGTTAGAGGCGCTTAAAGCCCGCTTGTCTGGGAATCTCTCAGCCATTCAACGCGATGATATGACGATGAATCGTGAGTTAATTGGCGTTGATATTGAGTATCAGAATGAGCTTTGGCTACTCTATCAAGCCTTTATCTGGTGGCAGCAGGATACACAGTCACTGCATGATTTAGTGAGTAGCAGCCGTCAATCGCTTAATTGGCTATTAAATACCCACCATGACTGGTCCTGGATCATTCAGTGGGCTAGTGATCCAACCAATGTCGCCGCTATCAAGGCCGATAATTTTTGGCAATTCCCCATTAAAGATCCGGCGGCTATTCCGGGAGCTTACACCGCTCAAGGGCGGCGGATTATCCAACGGTTACTTCAACAGCTACAGCTCAATAGCCCGCGTGCCGATTTTGACCACCGATTACAGCGTTTTTGGAATCGCTATGCGCTACAGTATCAGCAGTGCTGGATCCAATTTCTACAGAACTTTCCTAAAACAGCAGCGCAATTGAAAACGAGTGAGCGCTGTTTAATTGCTCGTAGCTTGGCCTCCTTCAATAATCCATTTTTTCTTCTTCAACGTAAGGCTGAGCGTGAGTTGGCCGCTGTGGCGGATCTACTACCGCTGGATCTCAGCGCATTGCAACTGACTAATGCCATGATTGCTAGGCAGCAAGATTCAAATAAAGCGGGTGCCCAAGGGTTACTACAGCAGGGAGAGCGGTTGTTAGCGGATGCGGTGGCTCAACAGCAGGCCGGTCGGTCACCAGACTATCTCGAAAAGATAACCCTCGGCATCAAACTTTATGAGCAGTTGCAGCAGAGTCTGCAAGCGCTGCTACCAACGCTACAGAGCGAAGCCACCGCTGCTAAAAAAGTGGCGGATCTCTTGACCACGGTCTCTACTGATGAGGTGGCTTTTAAAGGGTGGGAGGCTGTTGCCGGACTGCAAAAATTATTAGTGGTTGACCAACAGCAGATAGCGGGTGCCGCTCTCTTTGAGGATCTTTATCGCTTCTTATTAGAGACTGAGCTGGCGTTAACGGCACACTATCTACAAGATCAGTGGGAAGCAGAGATCTATGGTGCTCTCCAATATATTGCCCCAGAGCAGCAGAGCTTCCGCCTGTTTAGTGAAGGGGGGCTATTGACCAAATTTATGCAGGGGCCCGCAAAACCGTTTATTACCCGTCAGGCTGATGGGTGGCACCCGGCGCGTTATCAGGGATTGTCCGTCCCCTTAAGTGCCGATTTTTTTGAGTTTGTGGAACAGGGGACCCGGTTGTTACAGCAGATCCAAACGGAGTATCCGGTGACTTTACAGGCTCGGCCGCTAGAGGTGAATCGTCAACTGGTGGACAAGCCGCTATCGGCTACTGTGATCTTGCAGTGTGTCACTGGGCCCCAGCAGCTCGTGAACTATAACTATCCGGTGAGCCAGATCTTTCATTGGCGACCGGAGCATTGTGGTGCAGTGGAGCTAGCGATTGATTTCCAGGATCTCACCCTGCGCAAGGTGTGGCCTGGTAGCTTGGGCTTTGCCGATTTCCTAGCGGACTTTCGCCATGGAACGCTGCAATTGACTGCCGCGCAATTTCCGCAACAGCAAGCACAATTGCAGAAAAAGGGATTTGAATGGCTTAAAGTCAGTTATCAAATCGCTGGGCAGCAGGCGATTTTGAACCAGCGAGCGAGCTCTCGGTTGCCGGTTCCATTAACGATCACCACGCTCCATGATAGACGAGGTTGATGATGACTTATGCCAGAAAACTTGCCTTGTTACTGTTTACCCTCTGGGCGGTGTTGGTCATCTCCGTGGTCTTCATCACGCTGCAGAGAACCCATAGAAATTTAACTGATTTGCGGGGGAATCTGATTTTGCAACGGTTGCTAAAGCTACCCCAGCAGCTATTGGCCCCCCCACGGGCCACTCTGACGAGTCACCAGGTCTCGCCGCTCCTGTCGCAGGCGGGGGAGGGAGTTGGGTCCCTAGCGGAGACTCACTCTGTAGCAGTTCAGCAACCCCCCGGGACCGCGCTCCCCAACACCAGCCAGTTGCCGGTGGCTGCATCCATAACCTCAGCGGGGGCGCCCACTGTTTCGACGCTACAGCAGATCAGTACCAGTCGGTCAGGCACCGATTGGTACTATCGGCTCAAGACTACTGTTGAGCTCTCGGACTATCGCCAGTTTACCTTAACAGCGCCAGCACGTTGGGTGCTGGATCTTCCAGGCTGTTGGCAGATACAAGACACGAAAGCGCAGCATTTTTCCAAAGGTCCCGTGCAGAGCATTGTGGTGGGCTACCATCCGCAGCACTTAAGGGTGGTCTTCTGGATTAAAAAAGGGGTGTCAATCCCGGTGATCACCCTAGAGGCAGGACAATTAGTGATTAAGTTTACGGCATCGCCGGCGACACTGCCCCAAAGCACGGGAACTTAGCAGAGGGCAGTATCACGGCTAGAATTCAGGGTTGTCGCGAGGGCTGATAGCCTGACCATATTGCTGCGACTGCTGACACCGAACTCAGGTTATGGAGCGGTCTGAAGTATGCGCCGGGATATTCCCTACATTACCTACAGAGGATTGAGACCGGTCACTAGGAGTACTTTGCAGCACAGCTTGATCCTGCGGGAAGGATGCCATCGTTTGCGGTAGTGTATGATCTACTCCGTTAGATGAGCGATAAGCAGCATATCCCTCTTGGAATCCTTGCATATCCGATAGTACGATAGTCACTCCCCTTGTTTGGAGGAGATTCAAAGTTTCAAAATTCTCATTTGAAGGAGTCAACCCAGAGCAATTCTTAAATTCTAGTCGCTGGAGTTTATGAGCCCGTATTAAGGGAGTCAAATTAATAGGCGATTCAGTATTGCTCTGTACGAGTTCCTGCAGGATATCCAAGTTGTACATCTCTAAACCGGAACCTATAATTTTTTTGGCCGATAAACTTACTCTTGGAGCACTGATCATAAAGTTACCTCACACGTAGATTCAATTAAAAAAAACTTCATAAAATTTGCAATGGCCAAATCATTATACAGTTGATAAATTAAATATTAATGTTAAATTATCTGTATCATAACCTTCTCAATAAACTAAGTTTCATTAGTCTGGCTGATAGCAATCCGTCAGTAACACCAAGGTTCAGTGACAAGAGGAAGGAGTGGATCACCCCACTCTACTGGATGCCGCATCATAGATCTGATTATCACGGCGCATTCCCACTGCAATGATCAACACCTCAACCCGGTTATCATGAATACGATAAACAACCCTCGTTTGGCCCGTACGGATGTGGCGATAGCTGGCCAGTTGTCCCAAGAGTGGTTTCCCTAATTTGTCTGGTTCTCCTTGGCCGCTGCGTTTTTCAATCACCTTTATAACGGCTTCAGCTTCTACCCTGCCCAGTCTAAGCAGATCCTTTTCAACCTCAGGATAGTAGTGATCTTGCTACCCTTTAACGGACACAACGAAGAGGAACAAAGCGTATAATTTTTTGTTACTTTTTGAGGTGAAGTTATGAATCAAGGGGAATCAAGGAGCTATGATAAGGAATTCAAGCTGAATGCGGTAAAGCTGTATCACAGCACTGGTAAAACGCTCTGTCAATTGAGCGAGGAATTGGGAGTTCCCAAGAGTACATTGGCAGGGTGGGTCCATCAGCATAACAAGGATGGTGCAGAGGCTTTCCCGGGCAAAGGATACCTGAAAGCGTCTGATGCTGAGCTCAGTCAATTGCGGAAAGAATTGGCGATAGCACGCGAAGAGAGGGATATCCTAAAAAAAGCCTTGGGCATCTTCTCAGTGGCCCGCAAGTAAAATACCAGTTTATGCAAAAGCATGCTGGGGAATTCAGCGTAGAGAGGATGTCCAACGTGTTAGGTGTATCCCGCAGTGGCTATTATCAGTTTATCAAGGCTGAGCCATCCAAGCGCTATTGTGAGGATGAGCGTTTAATATCTGAAATTAAAGAGGTTTATACCATAAGCAACCAAATTTACGGTAGCCCACGTATCCATGCTGAGTTACGAGCTAGAGGTGAGCGCTGTTCACGCAAACGGGTTTGTCGGCTAATGAAAGCAGCCCATATTGCGGCTAAGATGAAAAAACGATTTAAGGTAACCACAATAGTCGATCCAAAGGCCGCAGTGGCGCCTAATTTACTCAAGCAGAAGTTCACAGCCACTCGCCCTGATCAATACTGGGCAGCAGATATTACCTATATTCCGACCCAAGAGGGATGGTTGTATGTTGCTATCGTACTGGACCTGTTCTCTCGTAGTATCGTGGGGATGGATATGCAAGCTCACATGACCACCGAGTTAGTAGCCGCAGCATTACGCCAGGCAATAACACGGAGGAAGCCTGCTGCAGGTCTCATCCACCACTCCGACCGAGGCAGCCAGTATACCAGCAAAGGATTCAAGGCTGTATCGGCGCATCACCAGATAACGCTTAGCATGAGTAGTACGGGCAATTGTTATGACAATGCAGTAGCAGAGAGTTTTTTCCATACCTTAAAAACAGAGCACACCCACTTTGAACGTTTTGAGAGCAGAGAACAAGCCAAATTGAGCATTTTTGAATACGTAGAAGTGTTTTATAACCGACAGAGACGGCACTCAACGCTAGGCTATCTGTCTCCTGTAAATTTTGAAAAAAATTGGTTATCCCAGGTCGCTTAAGGTTTCTCTTCTCTGTGTCTAAAAAAAGGTGGCAAGATCAGTAGAGGATCGTCCACGCCATCAACCAGCACTGCCAAGTCGCGCCAGCAGATCGGCATGAGACAGCAGTGTCACTTGGTCAATGGCCACGAGTCGTTCACGTGCCACTGCATCAATACGTAGATCCTCTAGCTCATCAATGAGTGCTTCATAGCAGGCCGTTGGCCGATTATCCCGAATGACTACATAGCGATCCTGCTGACCATTAGCCATCCGATCCAGTAGCCAGCGGGTATTCTTTTGAAGTTCAGTGGAAGAGATAGCTTGGTCAGCACGCTCAAGTAACATGGTACGAGCTCCAATAGGACTTGTATCCTATTATAATTTTATTCAAACCCGGTTATTGTCCCGGCCAACTGCCGGGGTTTTGTGAAGGGGTTGCCGTGGAAAACGGGGAATCATCCTGATCGCCGTCATCGTTTCATACTTGCTGAATAGATCCAGGATACTGGGCCACCACGGGATCTACCGTCAGCAGGGTTATCCCCTCCGCCATAGATTGTGCGATTAACAGTCGGTCGAATGGATCTCGATGAATCGCTGGCAGAGAAGTGATAGTGACTGCATGCAAGCTGGTCATGACTAGCTCCTGATAGCCGTTATCTAGTAGCCCACGGCGCAGCAACCGAGCATCGACTTGAAAATCTGCTCTTCCCAACGCACTTTTAATGGCCACCTCCCATAAACTGACAGCGCTGAAAATCAGGGTATACTGGGGATCATTGAGCAGCTTTTGAGCAGTCATGGGCAGCTTCTGAGGCTCTGCTGCGGCCCATAGCAACAGGTGAGTATCTAGCAACCATTTCATCATTCGCTGCCAAATAACTGTTCAATGTCACGACCGCCCAGGTGATCAAAATCATCAGGGACGGTGAACTGCCCAGACATAAAACCTAGCCTACGGATTTTCGCTGTTGATGCTTGCAATGGCATCACTTTTACCAACGGTTTTCCCGCTTTAGCAATGATAAAAGACTCTCCCTGGGCAGCCTGTTCAATCAAGCGTGATAAATGCGTTTTAGCCTCATGAATATTCACGGTGTGCATGATAACCTTCTAAATGAACTAAGTCTTATTAGGTTAGTTTATAACAATCCGCCAGTAATGCCAAGGATCAGTGAAACCTACCTTATCGCTTCTGCTGCCACGTCGTCCCTTGAGGGCCGTCCTGTAGGGTGATCCCTAAGGCAGTTAATTGCTCTCGTGCACGATCGGCAGCAGGCCAATCGCTCTGTTCACGGGCTTGCTGCCGTTGGGCCATCAACTGTTCAATCTGTTCAACAATCTCAGCGTCCATAGTGGGCCTCCCCTGTAAAAAAGTCGCAGCATCTTGCTGTAATAACCCCAACACGCCACCTAGGCAGCGCAATGTGTTGGCCAAGTGCCGTGCTTGCTGCGGATCGTGACGCTTGGTTCGATGGATCTCATGGGCCAGTGCAAACAGCACGGCATAGGCTTGTGGCACATTAAAATCATCGGACATCGCTTGCTGAAAGGGCGTCTCCCAAGCTGGATCGACGGACTCGGTTTCACTGACTGGAACCTGTTCTAGCTCACGCAGGGCTGTGTACAGGCGCTCTAAGGCAGCCCGCGCTTGTTGCAGAGGCGCTGGGCTATAACTTAATGGGCTGCGATAGTGGGCAGATAACAAAAAGTAGCGCACGGTCTCTGGATCGTACTGGGCTAGTACTTCACGGATAGTCAAAAAATTCCCGAGTGATTTGGCCATTTTCTCCTGATCCACCATCACCATCCCACTGTGCATCCAGTAGTTGACATAGGGGGTCTCTTGGGCGCAGCAGGACTGGGCTATCTCATTGTCGTGATGGGGAAATAGTAAATCGGCACCACCACCATGAATATCAAAATGGCTTCCTAAGTAGTGGCTGTTCATCGCTGAACACTCAATATGCCACCCTGGGCGGCCTGCTCCCCAGGGAGAGTCCCAAGCGGGCTCCCCAGCTTTGGCGGGTTTCCATAAGACAAAGTCAAAAGGATCGTGTTTATCAGCAAGATTATCAACTCGGGCGCCTGCTTGCCGCTGTTCAAGCGGTTGTTGGGATAACCGCCCATAAGTGGGATAACTCGCCACCGAGAACAGCACATCGCCATTGGCAGCGATATAAGCGTGATCACGGTCTAATAATTGCTGAATCAGCTGCAGCATCTGTGGAATATGCTGGGTCGCCCGGGGCTCCTGATCCGGCGGCTGAATATTCAGCGCCGCAAAGTCCTGATGCATCACGTCGACCATCCGTTGTGTTAACGCGTCACAGGGCTCTCCCCGCTCTGCCGCCCGCTGAATGATCTTATCATCAATATCGGTGATATTGCGAACATAGTGTACGGAGTAGCCTAGATAACGCAGGGTGCGTACCACCATATCGAAGACTACAAAGGTACGACCATGTCCAATGTGGCAGTGATCATAGACCGTCACACCACAGACATAGAGGGCAATCTGCTTAGCTTTCAGGGGTTTAAACGGCTCTTTTTGGCGACTTAGACTGTTATAAATAGTTAACATAGTGATTAATTATCTTTAAAAATAGTGACCGTTAGGGCACCCAGCCCGTGGCTGAGAGGATTTAATCGGCATTAAGATCGTGTTGAGCGCATCATTCCGTTACAATCTGCATTTTTCAGGACAAGAGAGATTTTTATGGTCACGCTACACACGAACCACGGCGACATCATTGTGCAGTTACATCAACAACAGGCGCCGATGACAGTCAAGAACTTCCTCACCTATTGCCGTGAAGGTTTTTATAACAATACGCTGTTTCACCGGGTGATTAAAGGATTTATGATTCAAGGCGGCGGTTTTACTTTAGAAATGCAGCAAAAGCAGCCTCAGCATGCGGCGATTACCAATGAAGCTGATAATGGGTTGCTCAATCAACGAGGGAGTCTCGCTATGGCACGGACTAATGATCCGCACTCTGCCACCTCACAATTCTTTATGAACAGCAGTGATAATGATTTTCTTAATTTTAAACAACCCACTCCGCAGGGCTGGGGCTACTGTGTCTTCGGGCAGATCACCTCCGGTCTAGAGGTTTTGGATCATATCAGTCAAGTGAAAACGGGGAATCATCCCTCAGGTCACCAAGATGTTCCGCTAGAGGCGGTGCTACTAACGCACATTACCCTCGCTGAATAGCCATGCTATCGTTGCTGGGTGAGGGAGAGTAGCCGTCATGAGCACGCTGTTGATTGCCGATCTGCATCTGCGGCAGGATGAAGAGGCTAGAACTGCCGCTTTTCTCGATTTTTTACGCCACTCTGCAGCCGCAGCGGAAGCGCTCTATATTTTAGGCGATCTATTCGACCTTTGGTTGGGTGATGATGATCAGCAACCGCTGCACCGAGTGGTGGCGCAAGCGCTGAGTCAACTACGGATACCTTGTTACTTTATGGCGGGGAATCACGATTTTTTGCTGGGCCAGCGTTTTGCCAACACGAGTCACCTGATTGTATTAGCAGAGCCTCAGTTAATCACCCTCTATCAGGTTCCTACCGTGATCCTGCATGGAGACAGCCTCTGTACGGAGGATAGAGCCTACCAGCGGTTACGTTATTGGGTACACCAACCCTGGCTACAACGGCTATTTCTGAGCTTGCCGCTGGCTTGGCGGCAGACCCTGGCCCAACAACTCCAGAAGAAAAGTCATGTAGCCAACCAACAGAAAGCCCAGCAGATCAGGGATGTCAGCCCACAGGCGGTGGTGGCGTTATTAGAACAGAGTGGTGCGGCGCGCTTGATTCATGGGCATACCCATCGAGCAGGACGGCACACTATCACCCTAGAACAGCGTGATCAAACTCCCAAGCGCCAAGCAGAGCGTATTGTGCTGGGCGCTTGGGAGCAGAGCGCCTCGGTACTGCAGATCGATGCCAGCGGCGCTCAACTACTGGAATTACCCTTTTACAGCACTTAGATTCAGTCTAGGTTTAGCCTGGAGAGGTGAGATAATACATAAAACAATCAACCTTGTCCCCATGCCGGGCTAAAACGCTTAGACCAGAACACTTTGAATAGAAGAGGGTAGCGTGAATCCAGGGGTGTCTGCATTGCCCTGCCAGCGGCCGGAAAATCCAGCCGCTCAATGGAGTGATCAAGAATAGCTTTAGACAGTATCCACTGAGGGCATTACCTCTGAGGAATAATTGTTCAGAGGTCTGTTCATTTTCGAAAAGAGGCATACCCCGCCTATAACTAGGCCGCTTAAAATAACTACTCCCGCTGTTACTCCAACACCAACCATCCACCCTGTGCTTTCATCAGTAGAAGTATCAGATACCATGTTTTGAACTAGGTTTACCTCTACAAGGGATGTATTATCAGCAGGAGTCATGTTATGTGTGACTTGATGAGTAATCCCCGTTGTCAGAGGAGCAAGCGTTGTTGATACTATTGTTGATACGGTAGTGATTGCCGTGACTAAAAGGCTCGTTGAGCGCTCGGTTTGTTGAGGTGGGCTAGGTACTGTAGCTCTGCCACGAAGAGGAATAACATAGAGTTTCTCACCAGAGCTATCTGTTTCTTCCGAAGAAGTTGAACTATCTGTTTCTTTACCCATCGACCTTATCGTATTACTCCTTACCATATTACTATTAATTCTCACACCTGGCAGTGGAGGGTTTTCAGCAAACGATGAAAAAAATCTCTCTTTAAAAGTTGACATAAATATTTCCTTTGAGTTGTGATGAAATTCTTTAATTTTACTTCTTGCTAGATAATCTAACTCTAGCTGAGCAAATGATCTTGTATTCTCAGAATTAAATCATACTGAAAAAGCAAGACGACGGTAAACCAACTCTGACTCCTGAAGTATAAGCGGTATCCCTAAGCTACATTACCTCGGGCTATAATAGATTGTTTTATAAATTATTCAAGACTTTACTTAAAATAAGTTTTATAAATTCAATTCATGAATATAAAAACTAAAATAGTTTTTATTAATACTTTAATTATAACTTATTTAAATAATATTATTATTTAAAAATTATTAATAGTACTATTTTTATAATATCTATTTAAAATAAAACCATTAGTATTAATATTAGTAATTAATATAATTTTTATTTAATCTTAATAATTTTATTTTTTATAGATTCTGGCTCTCGTTCTATAAGTCAGTGGTATCCATTCAGGTTTCCTTTTTTCAGAAAAAGAATCCCGTTAGATTGACTGCTTCTACCCTGGGGTAGCGTGATCTCATGAGGTGACGGTGATCTTCTGTTCCTGATGCGGGGTTCAGTGTATAGTAACGCTCTGTTATCAGAACGACCGACACCCTTTGACACCCAACATGATTACACCTCCTACCGTTGCCGTCATCATGGGATCCAGCAGTGATTGGAAGACCCTACAGGTGACTGCACAACTACTGACTGAATTGCAGATCCCTTTTCATGCTGAGATCATTTCAGCCCATCGTACTCCCGATAAATTAATGCAGTTTGCCGAGCAGGCGGCTGACCGAGGCTTTAAAGTCATTATCGCTGGTGCGGGTGGAGCGGCCCATTTGCCCGGCATGTTGGCCAGTAAAACCTTGCTGCCAGTGTTAGGGATCCCGGTAGTCAGTAGTGCCCTGAATGGGATCGATAGCCTCTATTCCATTGTGCAGATGCCCCAAGGGATCCCAGTGGGTACCCTGGCCATCGGACCGGCGGGGGCGGCGAATGCGGCTTTGTTAGCCGCCCAAATCCTCGCCTTAAACGATACGCTGTTACATCAGCGGTTGGTCGCCTGGCGCCAAGTACAAACGGCCACAGTCTTGCTGCAAGCCGATCCTCAGGAGGCGCTATGAAATCCGTTTGGGTCTTAGGCAATGGTCAATTAGGGCAGCTGCTACGCCAGGCCGGAGAGCCGATGGGGATCCGGGTCTATCCCTTGGGTTTTGAGGAACTGCCTCCCCCCTTGCCGGAGAGTGCGCTGATCACCAGTGAAATTGAGCAGTGGCCTAACACCCCGTTAACTGAGCAGTTAGCTACGCATCCTGGATTGATCAACCGGGCAGTTTTGCCACTGCTGGCCGATCGACTGACACAAAAACAGCTGCTAGAGACGTTAGGGTTACCGACGGCGCCTTGGGCACTGCTCAGTAGCCCTGAGCAGTGGCCGGCACTATTCGCGAAGTGGGGCGACACGATTGTCGTGAAATGCCGCCGGGGTGGCTATGATGGTCATGGCCAATGGCGGGTTACCGCCGATCAGTCACTGCAGCTGCCAAGCGAGCTCTATGGCGAGGCTATTGTCGAGCCTTGGATTCCTTTTTCTGGAGAGTGCTCGCTGGTGGGCGCTCGTCAGCGCCAAGGTCGGGTGGTTTTTTATCCGCTGACGCAGAATCTGCATCAAGCTGGGATCCTGCGGGCGAGTGTCGCACGGCCACAACCGGAGCCGCGGCTGCAAGCGGCTGCCGAGCAGCTGCTGCAGTGCTTAATGCATCATTTAGAGTACCTCGGGGTGATGGCAATGGAGTGTTTCATCGTCGACGGAGCGCTGATGATCAATGAGTTAGCCCCTCGCGTGCACAATAGCGGCCACTGGACCCAAGCGGGCGCCTCTATCAGTCAATTTGCACTACATCTGCGGGCACTGTGTGACTGGCCGCTGCCGACGCCGGTTGTGAACCAATCCAGCGTGATGATCAACTTAATCGGCAGCCCGTTTAATGTCGATTGGCTCTCTCATCCGTTAGCACAGCTCCATTGGTATGGTAAAACAGTGCGTCCGGGGCGCAAAGTAGGGCACCTGAATTTCAGCCACGCTGATCGATCCCGACTACAGCAAGCGGTGGGTAGCTTAGAGCCGTTGCTGCCGACAGAGCCTTATCCTAGTAGCCTTCAGTGGGCACAAGAGCAACTTGTTGACGCCTAAGACTCCCCCTAGCCAGCTGACTTTGATGAGAAGATAGTATGCATGGCCCTAACCCACAGACAAAGCATCCACTGGAGGGCTTTCCTCAAGTCTGCTTTATCAAAAATACGATCACCAACCCGAATATTGTGGTTGGGGACTACACCTACTATGACGATCCTGAAGATTCAGAGCATTTTGAGCGGAACGTTTTATACCATTTCCCGTTTATTGGCGATAAATTGATCATTGGTAAATTCTGTGCGCTAGCTAGAGGGATTAGATTTATTATGAATGGGGCCAATCATCAGCTTGCGGGGCTCTCAACCTACCCCTTTCAGATATTTGGCCAAGGTTGGGAAAAAATCAGGCCAGCATTGGGTGATTTCCCTTACAAAGGAGATACCATCCTAGGCAATGATGTCTGGATAGGCTATGAAGCGCTTATCATGCCAGGAATCAAGATTGGCAATGGCGCTATTGTGGCCTCAAGATCGGTCGTTACCACTGATGTATCGGCCTACACTATTGTCGGAGGGAACCCCGCCAAACCGATCAAAACCCGGTTTTCGCCAGAGGAGATCGCTCGTCTGGAAGCGCTGGCCTGGTGGGATTGGCCTATCGAAAAGATTACGCAACAGCTTCCTGCTGTTGTCTCTGGTGATCTTAAGGCTTTAAGCACAGCCGCTGATCTGGGATCTCTGAGCCGATCCGGTGTCTCGAGCAGCCCTTAACCACAGGCGCATGATGCCACCTAAAGCGCCTGTAAAACCCAATGTTCGTGCGGCCGCCGCCCAGCTGATTGACCAAGTGATTCGGCAGGGTCGGTCACTGAGGCCGCTACTGCAACAGTCACCATGCGATTATTCAGCAGCCGATCGCAGTTTACTGCAAGCGCTCTGTTATGGAACTCTGCGATGGTTGCCACGCTTGGAGTGGTCACTGCAGCAATTAATGGCGATCTCCTTATTAAAAAAGCAGCCCTTGTTGCACTACTTACTACTCGTTGGCGGTTATCAACTGCTGCAGATGCGGATCCCCCCCTATGCGGTGATTCATGAGAGTGTCAATGCTGCCAGAACGCTACAGCGACCTCAATTGACTGGGTTGATCAATGGGGTGTTGAGGCAGTGGGTACGGCAGCAGGCGTTGCTGAATCAACGAACTGATCAACCGCAGGCTTATCATACCTTACATCCAGACTGGCTCGTGCAGCGTCTGCAGCAGGCCTACCCCCAGCAGTGGCAACCGATTATAGAGAGTAATAATCAACAGCCGCCGTTGTGGCTCCGCGTCAATCAACAACGCACGACGCGAGAAGCCTATAGGGCACAACTGCAGGCCTGCGGTATAGAGGGGATACCGCATCCTACCCTCAGCACAGCGATCGCTTTACCCACGATGATGGCAGTGACGCAGCTTCCGGGGTTTGCCGAAGGGCTGATCACGGTCCAAGATAGTGCCGCCCAGCAGTGTGTGCCCCTGCTGGATCCACAAGCGGGCGAATGGGTGCTCGATCTGTGTGCTGCGCCTGGTGGTAAGACCACCCATCTTGTAGAGTATGCCCCTGAGGCACAGGTGATGGCCGTTGATCAGGATGCTGCGCGTCTGCAACGCCTAGCTGAGAATGTACAGCGATTACAGCAACGGGTAACGTGGATTTGTGGGGATGCCCTGCAGCCGCAAACGTGGGCGGCTGGCCGCCAATTTGATCGCATTTTACTGGATGCCCCCTGCTCAGCCACTGGCGTTATACGGCGTCATCCCGATATTAAATGGTTACGTCGTGCCAGTGACATTACCCTGCTGGTAGAGCAACAACAGGCTATCTTACGGGCCATCTGGCCCTACTTAAAACCGGGAGGGGTGCTACTATATGCCACCTGCTCTCTATTACCTGAGGAGAATCAACAACAGATCCAAAGGTTCTTGCATCACGAAGCGACTGCCTGCGGTGTCGCCGTCGGTGAGGGCAGCACGTTAGGGTGGCAAGTGTTACCACACCCACTGGGTGGTGATGGATTTTTTTACGCTAAGTTGATTAAACAGCGCTGAAGCGGGCTGACTAGGCGGAGCAAGCCATGAAAATTATCATTTTAGGGGGGGGGCAGGTAGGCAGCACTTTGGCTGCACAACTGGTCAAAGAGTCCCATGAGATCACGGTTGTGGATAGTGATGACGCCTGTTTGAAGCGGCTGCAAGAGAAATTGGATCTGCGCTGTGTGGTTGGGCAGGCCACTTACCCTGATATTTTGCAGCAGGCAGGGGCTGCTGAGGCGGACAGTATCGTGGCGGTCACTGCCTCGGAGGAGGTCAACCTACTGGCTTGCCAAATCGCCTACACCCTGTTTAAAACGCCGAAACGCATTGCCCGGATAAGTGCCTCCGCCTACCTCCACCATCAGGAGACCCTGTTTAATCCGCAGGCTATCCCGATTGATCACCTACTCAACCCAGGGCGCTTGGTGGCGAATCACATCGCCCAGTTAGTCCACTATCCAGGCGCGCATCAACTATGGATTTTTGCCCAAGGACAATTAGCCCTATTGGTCCTGAAAGCAACCCCCGACCAACCCTGGATCAATCGGAGTCTCTCAGAGCTGGATCAGCAGCTCGCCCCCTGTGAGCGGCGTGTGGTGATTTTGGGTCGGCAACAGCGCCTACTGCCGGTAGCGCCTAGCACACTGATTGAAGTTGGAGATGAATTATGGTTTGTCGTCGCCAGTGAACAGCTGCATACGTTGATAACGGCTTGGGAGGGTAGCACAACAGCTCAGCCCACCCGACGGGTAGTGATTGTTGGCGGAGGAAACATAGGTGCTGCACTGGCCCGTCAACTGGTACCACACTACAACGTCAAAGTGATAGAACGGAATGCCCAGCGTGCAACGGAGTTGTCAGCATTGTTGCCGGAAGCACTCGTTTTTTGCACCCATGGCTCCGATCAGACCCTGCTGTTAGAAGAGCACATTGAACAGAGTGATCTCTTTATTGCTGTGACCAATGATGATGAAGATAATATCTTATCAGCGCTATTGGCACGGCATTTAGGGGCGAAACAGACGCTGGTGTTGATCCAACAGCCTATCTATCATGATCTGATCCAAGATCAGGGAATCGATCGGGTGATTACCCCGCAACAGATCACGATATCGGCGATACTTACCCACCTGCACTGTCCGGCGATCAAGGCTGTTTGTTCACTACAACAAGGTGAGGTTGAGGTGATGGAGTGGCAGATAGAGGGTGAGATCTCCACCTCTCAAGTGATAGGTCGACAAGTTGGGGAAATTATGCTCCCAGAGGGGGGTCGCTTGATTGCCTTAGCCCGCGGCAAGCTGGTTTCCATCGCGGATGATCAACAGGAGATCCAAGCCGGTGACCACTTGATCTTACTACTCTTCGATAAAAAATCGTTGGGGGCATTAGAGAAACAGCTACAACCCACCGTGATACCGCAGCCGGCACGATAGAGTATGATTCATTGGCGAGCTGTTGCTTTTATCCTGAAATTTGTATTAGTCAAGTTAGCCCTGCTGCTCCTGATCCCCATCCTGTATGCCTGGGTGATTGGTAGTGCCAGTGGGGTTAGTTTTCTACTGTTACTATTGGTTGTGTGTGGTATGGCCGGGCTATTTCAATACGTGGCGGGAGAGCCGCCACCGCATTGGCGAGTACAAGAGCTGTTTATGAGCACGACCGCCGCTTGGCTACTGGCAGCGACGCTCAGTGCCATACCCTTTTTACGCTTAGTTCCACAGCTCAGCCTGACGGATGCTTTTTTTGAGAGTATGTCAGGCCTAACCACCACGGGATCCTCGGTCTTACAGGAGTTGTCAACACTAGCGCCCCCGCTGCTGTTATGGCGCTCCTTGCTACAGTGGGTGGGCGGGGTTGGTTTTATGGTGATGGCGGTGGCTCTATTGCCAGTTCTCGACGTCGGCGGTATCAGGCTATTTCATACTGAATCTTCCGATTGGTCTGAGAAAAGGGTGCCGCGGATGCGGGGGGTCGCACAACAGATTGTAGGGGTGTATCTGCTGTTGACCGGCCTCTGTTACCTGGGGTTTTATGCCTCAGGTCTGCCCCAGTTTGCAGCCATTAACCACGCCTTGACCACCATCTCTACCGGTGGTTTTTCAACGATAGAGGGCTCCATAGCAGAGTTCCCACCGGCAGCCCATTGGAATGCCACTCTGTTTATGCTACTGGCGTCACTGCCTTTATTACTGTTGATGCAAGCCCTATCGAAGCGCACGCCGCGTGAACTGATGGGTGATCAACAAGTCAGGGGTTTTTTAGGACTATTATTCGTGTTGGCCCTAATACTTTCTGTGCGGTTATGGAGTCAAGGTCATTTTTCACTCACTGACAGTGTTCGCTTGGTCTGCTTCAATCTCGTGAATATACTCTCGACAACGGGGTATACTCTGGGACGGTGTCATGAGTGGAGCCCCTTCTCTACAGTAGTGTTTGCCTTGATTTTAGTGGTTGGTGGCTGTTCCGGTTCGACAGTTGGCGGCATCAAGCTATTTCGCTTACAGATTTGTCTAGGGTTATTTACGGCCCACATTAAACGGCTGATTCACCCCAATGCAGTGGCCACCCCCTGCTACAATGGCCAGCCAATTTCGGAGGGGGTCCAGCGTTCGGTGATTGCTTTTATGGTGGCTTTTTTCGGCGTGATCATGGTGATTGCCCTGATGTTAGCGCTCTGTGGCCTTGATCCCCTGACCGCTTTGACTGGCGCTATGGCCACGGTGGCTAATGTCGGCCCTGGGATGGGTCCACAGGTTGGCCCCAATGGACACTTCGCTGATCTGCCGAGTCTAGCAAAATGGATCTTAGCCTTAGGGATGTTGCTCGGTCGCTTAGAGATCATGACAGTCTTGGTGCTGCTGTCCCCGACGTTTTGGAAGCAGTGAGCCTCAAAACGGGGTAGAATTACCGTAATGGACGAACTGAATAGGATCTGCGCCACTTTACACGCTTCACTTTCAACCGAATGTGTCCTCGCCGGTCGGTTGGGTGGCGACTGGTGAGCATTTATGCAGTCAAGATCACTACTGATCTTGACCCATTTTGATGGACACATTGAAGCGCAACGAAGCCTATCAACTGTATTAATTTTTGAGATCAGCAGCGGGATCACATGAGCCCAACCCGAAAACGCTATTCATGAGGATGAATAGCGCTAGAGGGTGATTGACAGGTGTGATAGCCTGCTATCAGGATTTACCCCGCTGCGCGCACTTGCGTTCGTTTTCGGTCAATAACTTCTTACGCAGTCGGATAGAGTGCGGGGTGACCTCGACTAACTCGTCATCATCAATAAATTCTAACGCCTGCTCCAGGGAGAACTTAACCGCTGTCGTTAAGGTGACCGCGTCATCTTTACCGGAGGCGCGCATATTGGTTAATTTTTTTCCTTGTAGGCAGTTGACCGTCAAGTCATTGGCACGGTTATGGATGCCGATGATCTGCCCCTGATACACTTCGGCTCCATGGTCGATGAGCAGGCGTCCGCGCTCTTGCAATCCAAATAGCGCATAAGCGAGTGCTTTACCTGTAGCATTAGCGATCAGCACCCCATTGATCCGCCGCCCAATTTCTCCAGGTTTCACATCATCGTAGTGGCTAAAGGTCGCATAGATTAAGCCACTACCGGAGGTCAGCGTCAGAAATTCAGTGCGCAAACCGATCAGACCACGGCTAGGGATCAGATAATCTAGACGAATACGGCCTTTGCCATCGGGCTGCATATCGCGGATCTCTCCCTTACGTAGCCCGAGCAGCTCCATGACACTCCCTTGGTGGGCGATTTCAATATCGACAGTGACCTGCTCGAAGGGCTCCTGACGGCGTCCATCCAGCAGGCGAAAGATCACTTTCGGCCGTGATACTGCCAGCTCATAGCCCTCACGACGCATATTCTCAATCAAAATACTCAAATGAAGCTCACCCCGTCCAGAGACCGAAAAAGCATCCGGATCTTGGGTCTCATTGACCCGCAGCGCCACATTATGCACCAGCTCTCGTTTTAAGCGCTCCAGCAGTTGGCGCGAGGTCACATATTTGCCCTCCTGGCCACAAAAGGGCGAGGTGTTAACACAAAATAGCATGGTGACCGTCGGCTCATCGACGGAGAGCGGAGGGAGTGCTTCAACCAGGCTAGGATGGCACAGGGTGTCAGAGATATTCAGAGCGCCTAAACCGGTGATGGCAATAATATCTCCTGCTTGGGCACTTTCAGATTCATAACGCTGTAAACCCATATGACGCAGTACTTGGCCCACTTTCCCTGGGCGCTGGGCACCTTGGCTGTCGACAATGGTCACTGATTGTTGTGGTTTAATACTGCCTCGTGAGATACGCCCGATACCGATGACCCCAACATAACTATTATGATCGAGTTGAGAAATCTGCATCTGGAAGGCACCTTGAGGATCAACGACCGGTGCTCTGACCTGTTGAGCAATGGTTTCAAACAGCGGTGTCATATCAGTGGCTAATTGATTAGGCTGATAGCCCGCCACCCCATTCAGTGCAGAAGCATAAACAATGGGGAAATCGAGTTGCTCATCGGTGGCTCCAAGATTAACAAAGAGATCAAAAATCTGATCAACCGCCCACTCTGCCCGGGCCCCTGGGCGATCAATTTTATTAATCACCACAATGGGTTGCAAACCATGGGCAAACGCTTTTTGAGTGACGAAACGGGTTTGTGGCATCGGGCCATCGAAGGCATCAACCAGCAGGAGCACCGAATCAACCATAGACAAGACGCGTTCAACTTCACCACCAAAGTCGGCATGTCCGGGAGTATCGACGATGTTAATCCGCAGATCACGCCATAGGATGGCGGTATTTTTGGCTAAGATCGTAATGCCGCGCTCTTTTTCAATATCATTGGAATCCATAACGCGCTCAACTGGGTGGCTGTTGTCTCCCAGCGTTCCAGATTGCTGCAGCAGCTTATCTACTAAGGTAGTTTTACCATGATCGACGTGGGCAATAATGGCAATATTTCGCAAATTTTCTATCACAAAGGTTTCTCAAATAATCGATGAAGTGGAGCTATCATGGTCTATTGTAACACCCCTTATCAGGGGATAGAATGGACTGTTTAATCAGCATGCCATGAACAGGGGCTGGATACTCCCAGTCACTGAGAGAGATCACCCAAAATAGCGGGAAGTCTTGAGGGGTAGATTGCATTTGAAGTGCTTCCCGTTTTTGTGTAGGGTGTTGGCCTTGTCGTGTCGTTTTTTGTTTTGATAGCTAGGTCTTCATGTCCCTACAGGATCTCCAGACACGACCGACGCTCTTGGTGGTGGACTCTGGGGTCGGTGGATTATCGATTTATCAGCCCTTATGGCAGCGTTGGCCGGCACTGCACTACCTATACGCCTTTGACAATGCAGGCTTTCCTTATGGGGATCTCTCCGCCAATGAAGTGAGTCGTCGCTTGATTGCACTGATCGATGCTGTTCAGCAGCGCCAGCACGTTCACTTGGTGGTGGTTGCTTGTAACACAGCCAGTACGGCCGCCCTTCCTCTTTTGCGCCAACGATTTTCTGTTCCTATTGTTGGTGTGGTCCCTGCCATTAAACCAGCGGCTGCGATCACACGTAGTGGTGTGATCGGCTTGCTGGCAACCCCTGCTACCATTCAACGGCCTTATATTGATGAGTTAATTCAGCAATTCGCCGCGCACTGCCAGGTGGAACGTCTGGGATCCATTGAGTTGGTCAGGTTAGCCGAGGCTAAGGTACGAGATCAGGCGGTCTCTACGGCGGTTATAGAGAAGATTTTAGCTCCTTGGTTATGCCGAAGTCAGGTTCCTGATACCATTGTCCTTGGATGTACCCATTTCCCCTTACTGTCTGCAGAGTTATCAAAAGTTTTATCACCAGAAGTCGTTTTGATCGACTCAGCCACCGCGGTCGTCCGTCAGGTTGAGAAGTTATTGCGACCATACTGTAATGACCAACAGCAGGCCTTGAGAAACAAACTATACGATCTCTCTAGGCAGGTTAATAAAGCCTATTGTACTCGTTTGGATGCATCAGCCGCCGCTTTACGGGGGACATTACACGATTATCAACTGATGACACTACAAGCTATATCACTAGATTAGGTAGTGAGGAAAAGTGGGCGTGAGTATTATAAGAGTAGCTTTCGATAAACCGGCACTACTCAATTCAAGAATTGAGTAGCAGGGCGGTCAATCCTTAAAAAATATAAAAAGTCGATTGCTTACTAGGGGTTCATGGGAATGATCTTGCCACCTTTTTTTAGACACAGAGAAGAGAAACCTTAAGCGACCTGGGATAACCAATTTTTTTCAAAATTTACAGGAGACAGATAGCCTAGCGTTGAGTGCCGTCTCTGTCGGTTATAAAACACTTCTACGTATTCAAAAATGCTCAATTTGGCTTGTTCTCTGCTCTCAAAACGTTCAAAGTGGGTGTGCTCTGTTTTTAAGGTATGGAAAAAACTCTCTGCTACTGCATTGTCATAACAATTGCCCGTACTACTCATGCTAAGCGTTATCTGGTGATGCGCCGATACAGCCTTGAATCCTTTGCTGGTATACTGGCTGCCTCGGTCGGAGTGGTGGATGAGACCTGCAGCAGGCTTCCTCCGTGTTATTGCCTGGCGTAATGCTGCGGCTACTAACTCGGTGGTCATGTGAGCTTGCATATCCATCCCCACGATACTACGAGAGAACAGGTCCAGTACGATAGCAACATACAACCATCCCTCTTGGGTCGGAATATAGGTAATATCTGCTGCCCAGTATTGATCAGGGCGAGTGGCTGTGAACTTCTGCTTGAGTAAATTAGGCGCCACTGCGGCCTTTGGATCGACTATTGTGGTTACCTTAAATCGTTTTTTCATCTTAGCCGCAATATGGGCTGCTTTCATTAGCCGACAAACCCGTTTGCGTGAACAGCGCTCACCTCTAGCTCGTAACTCAGCATGGATACGTGGGCTACCGTAAATTTGGTTGCTTATGGTATAAACCTCTTTAATTTCAGATATTAAACGCTCATCCTCACAATAGCGCTTGGATGGCTCAGCCTTGATAAACTGATAATAGCCACTGCGGGATACACCTAACACGTTGGACATCCTCTCTACGCTGAATTCCCCAGCATGCTTTTGCATAAACTGGTATTTTACTTGCGGGCCACTGAGAAGATGCCCAAGGCTTTTTTTAGGATATCCCTCTCTTCGCGTGCTATCGCCAATTCTTTCCGCAATTGACTGAGCTCAGCATCAGACGCTTTCAGGTATCCTTTGCCCGGGAAAGCCTCTGCACCATCCTTGTTATGCTGATGGACCCACCCTGCCAATGTACTCTTGGGAACTCCCAATTCCTCGCTCAATTGACAGAGCGTTTTACCAGTGCTGTGATACAGCTTTACCGCATTCAGCTTGAATTCCTTATCATAGCTCCTTGATTCCCCTTGATTCATAACTTCACCTCAAAAAGTAACAAAAAATTATACGCTTTGTTCCTCTTCGTTGTGTCCGTTAAAGGGTAGCAAGATCAGAAAATTGTGCATTGGTGAGGCAGTTGCGAACGAATTTTTCTCTTGCCGCGCTTGGCAAGCATTGGTTTCAAACATAAAAGTAGCAGCTCCTATAATGTGTCCGACTCTTGCTGCCGATGCAAAGTTAGGCGACTGTTGAAGCGTGGGGGTTTCAAGTAAGAAACGGTTAGAATCAACAGATTGCAGAGAATTCTTGCCGCCCGGGCCAACACCTAGAAAATCATTCCAGTCAATCAAATTTTTTAGATAGCTATACTGTGGATCTTTTAACCGGTTGATGACCTCAGTATGTAAGCTCTTGATGGCAATCCCGAGGGTATCCCGTAGCCGAGTTGCCAGAACAGCATCTGTATCTGTCCACTGTACATTGTTTTCCCCCGGACTTTCAAAGGCTAGAGATTTTTGTAGCGCGTCTAGCAGGGCCTCCTTATCTTCAAAATTTTTACTACCGTTATGCATGATATCGGCAATAAAATTGTGCATCTCATTGATGACTGGGCTTCTATTTTGAATGGTGGACCAATTTTCCTTGTCTTTATATTTTTGAGAGACGTCATCCAGGATGTCCAAAATCTCACGGTGGTTACTATGAGTAGGCTTAACTTTAATGAGTCGCTCAAATAATTCAGCACTACCTGCAGTATTTAGCCAATTCATACCATCTTCTGTATCTGGTCCCTTATAAGAACTTTTGAGGTCTCTGGTGTTTTGTTTCAAAGTATCTATCAGATAAGTGCGGTCTTTAAAATCTCTGGCTTCTTTGTCTTCGTTCATAGTAACACCCTAGTATTTTAAGTGAGTTTAGTGGTCGTTAATTTCCAACACATCAATGGCCAAACAGGATGTGTTACACCCACTTTTGTGTCACTGGTTTTAAGTTGTCAAGTGTTTAGGAATAATTACCATTTGGAGTTTTATCCAATATGACAGGGGTCTGAAAAAAGGGGTTCTTCCCATAAGATGCCTGATCTTGCCCCTCAACTTCCAATCAAAGTGCACGCTTGTCATAAATTTATTCTTGAAACAGTATCATTTTCTGCTTGCAAGTCGAGCAAAAAGTCCTATAATACGCCCTCTTACTGAGAGCGGGCTTGGTGAGGCGGTCTAAAAAAATCGTCTGACGTGAAAGTACTCAAGGTAAGTTGAGTAGCAGGGTTCTTTAAAAAATTGACAAACAATCTATGTGGGCACTTAATTTTGAGTGACTTCTGCGTTGTAGGACTGAAGGGTTTTACGATGAATAGAAGTTAAATTGAAGAGTTTGATCATGGCTCAGATTGAACGCTGGCGGCAGGCCTAACACATGCAAGTCGAACGGTAGCGGGGGGAGTTTAGGCTCTCTGCCGACGAGTGGCGGACGGGTGAGTAAAGTCTGGGGATCTGACTAATGGAGGGGGATAACCACTGGAAACGGTGGCTAATACCGCATGAACTCTGAGGAGCAAAGGGTGGGACCTACGGGCCACTTGCCATTAGAGGAACCCAGATGAGATTAGCTAGTAGGTGGGGTAACGGCTCACCTAGGCGACGATCTCTAGCTGGTCTGAGAGGATGACCAGCCACACTGGGACTGAGATACGGCCCAGACTCCTACGGGAGGCAGCAGTGGGGAATATTGCACAATGGGCGAAAGCCTGATGCAGCCATGCCGCGTGTGTGAAGAAGGCCTTCGGGTTGTAAAGCACTTTCAGCGGGGAGGAAGTGGGTGGGGTTAATAGCCTGATTCATTGACGTTACCCGCAGAAGAAGCACCGGCTAACTCCGTGCCAGCAGCCGCGGTAATACGGAGGGTGCGAGCGTTAATCGGAATTACTGGGCGTAAAGGGCTTGTAGGCGGTTGATTAAGTTAGGTGTGAAATCCCTGGGCTCAACCTAGGAATGGCATTTAAGACTGGTGAGCTAGAGTGCTGTAGAGGGGGGTAGAATTCCAGGTGTAGCGGTGAAATGCGTAGAGATCTGGAGGAATACCGGTGGCGAAGGCGGCCCCCTGGACAGTGACTGACGCTGAGGAGCGAAAGCGTGGGGAGCAAACAGGATTAGATACCCTGGTAGTCCACGCTGTAAACGATGTCGACTTGGAGGTTGCGGACTTTGTTCTGTGGCTTCCGGAGCTAACGCGTTAAGTCGACCGCCTGGGGAGTACGGCCGCAAGGTTAAAACTCAAATGAATTGACGGGGGCCCGCACAAGCGGTGGAGCATGCGGTTTAATTCGATGCAACGCGAAGAACCTTACCTACTCTTGACATCCAGAGAAGATTGCAGAGATGTGATTGTGCCTTCGGGAGCTCTGAGACAGGTGCTGCATGGCTGTCGTCAGCTCGTGTTGTGAAATGTTGGGTTAAGTCCCGCAACGAGCGCAACCCCTATCCTTTTTTGCCAGCACGTTATGGTGGGAACTCAAAGGAGACTGCCGGTGACAAACCGGAGGAAGGTGGGGATGACGTCAAGTCATCATGGCCCTTACGAGTAGGGCTACACGCGTGCTACAATGGCTAATACAAAGGGCTGCGAACCAGCGATGGTGAGCGAATCTCATAAAGTTAGTCATAGTCCGGATTGGAGTCTGCAACTCGACTCCATGAAGTAGGAATCGCTAGTAATCGCGAATCAGAATGTCGCGGTGAATACGTTCCCGGGCCTTGTACACACCGCCCGTCACACCATGGGAGTGGGCTGTACCAGAAGTGGGTTGCTTAACCTGAAAGGGAGGGCGCTTACCACGGTGTGGTTCATGACTGGGGTGAAGTCGTAACAAGGTAACCGTAGGGGAACCTGTGGTTGGATCACCTCCTTACTGAAGTTAAAAGCAGGTGCTACGACGTAGGGTGATGAGAAGTTGAGTGCTCACAGAGATTGTTTGTTAGGGGTTATGCCAGAAGTTGGCTAAGCGACTGAGGTCTAGCTTCTGATTGTCCCCTTCGTCTAGAGGCCTAGGACATCGCCCTTTCACGGCGGTAACAGGGGTTCGACTCCCCTAGGGGACGCCATATAGCAGAAGTCAGAGGTTGGGGTATGGGAGAGCCTGTATTGTGATCTGTGATTTTTGTGAGTTCTTTAACAATTTGGATATTAGCGATATAGCCCTGAAGGTTATTGTGGGTTGTAGGGTTAAGTGACTAAGCGTACACGGGGGATGCCTAGGCAGTCAGAGGCGAAGAAGGACGTACTACTCTGCGAAAAGCGTTGGCGAGCTGAGAAGAAGCGTTTGAGTTAACGATGTCCGAATGGGGAAACCCACCGTTATTGGACGGTATCTGCACTTGAATAGATAGGGTGTAGAGGCGAACCTGGGGAACTGAAACATCTCAGTACCCAGAGGAAAAGAAATCAATTGAGATCTCCTGAGTAGTGGCGAGCGAAAGGGAGAGAGCCCGGAGTCTGTATGTAGTGATGTTATAGGGGAATGGTCTGGAAAGGCTGGCGATAGAGGGTGATAGCCCCGTACCTGAAATGGCGTGACTATTTGGACTCGAAGAGTAGGGCGGGACACGAGAAATCCTGTTTGAAGAAGGGGGGACCATCCTCCAAGGCTAAATACTCCTGACTGACCGATAGTGAACGAGTACCGTGAGGGAAAGGCGAAAAGAACCCCGGGAGGGGAGTGAAATAGAACCTGAAACCGTGTACGTACAAGCAGTGGGAGCTGAGGAGTAATTTGGTGACTGCGTACCTTTTGTATAATGGGTCAGCGAGTTATGTTGAGTGGCGAGGTTAACCGTTAGGGGAGCCGTAGGGAAACCGAGTCTTAACAGGGCGAATTAGTCGCTTGATATAGACCCGAAACCCGGTGAGCTAGCCATGTGCAGGTTGAAGGTTGGGTAAAGCCAATTGGAGGACCGAACCGACTACTGTTGAAAAAGTAGCGGATGACGTGTGGCTAGGGGTGAAAGACCAATCAAACCGGGAGATAGCTGGTTCTCCCCGAAAGCTATTTAGGTAGCGCCTTGCGGGTAATTGTTGGGGGTAGAGCACTGTTTCTGTGAGGGGCCAACCTTGGTTACCGAGCTGATGCAAACTACGAATACTGACAAATTTTACTGCAGGAGACACACGGCGGGTGCTAACGTTCGTCGTGGAGAGGGAAACAACCCAGACCGCCAGCTAAGGTCCCGAAGTGATGGCTAAGTGGGAAACGAGGTGGTAAGGCGAAGACAGCCAGGATGTTGGCTTAGAAGCAGCCATCATTTAAAGAAAGCGTAATAGCTCACTGGTCGAGTCGGACTGCGCGGAAGATTTAACGGGGCTAAAGCCATCCACCGAAGCTGCGGCATTGGGTGGTGTTGAGTGATTGACACTGCCTGATGGGTAGGGGAGCGTTCTGTAGGCTGTTGAAGGTGAGCTGTGAGGCGAGCTGGAGGTATCAGAAGAGCGAATGCTGACATGAGTAACGATAAAGCGGGTGAAAGACCCGCTCGCCGAAAGACCGAGGGTTCCTGTCCAACGATTTTCGAGGCAGGTTGAGTCGACCCCTAAAGCGAGGCCGAAAGGCGTAGTTGATGGACAACGGGTTAATATTCCCGTACTTGTTGTAGCTGCGAAGGGGGGACGAAGGGAGCTAGGCTATCCAGGCGTTGGTAACCCGCGAGGGGGAACCTGGTTCAAGCGTATAGGTGGAGTGTGTAGGAAAATCCGCACATTTGTGAACACTGAGGCGTTAAGACGAGGCTTTTAGGAGCTGAAGTAGTTGATGCTGGACTTCCAGGAAAAGCCTCTAAGCGAAAGGCTATGATGAATCGTACCGCAAACCGACACAGGTGGTCAGGTAGAGAATACTAAGGCGTATGAGAGAACTCGGGTGAAGGAACTAGGCAAAATGGTGCCGTAACTTCGGGAGAAGGCACGCCTGCTGGGGTGATGAGCTGAGACGCTTTGAGCTTTGGCGGGTCGCAGAGACCAGGTGGCTGCAACTGTTTAATAAAAACACAGCACTCTGCAAACACGTAAGTGGAAGTATAGGGTGTGACGCCTGCCCGGTGCCGGAAGGTTAATAAAAGGGGTTATCTGCGAAGAGAAGCTCTGGATTGAAGCCCCGGTAAACGGCGGCCGTAACTATAACGGTCCTAAGGTAGCGAAATTCCTTGTCGGGTAAGTTCCGACCTGCACGAATGGCGTAATGATGGCCACGCTGTCTCCACCCGAGACTCAGTGAAATTGAAATTGCTGTGAAGATGCAGTGTACCCGCGGCAAGACGGAAAGACCCCGTGAACCTTTACTATAGCTTGACATTGGTCATTGAACTTTGATGTGTAGGATAGGTGGGAGGCTGAGAGCTGTAGACGCCAGTCTGCGGGGAGCCGTTGTTGAAATACCACTCTTTGAAGTTTGATGTTCTAACTTGTTGCCGTTAACCGGGATAAGGACAGTGTCTGGTGGGTAGTTTGACTGGGGCGGTCTCCTCCCAAAGAGTAACGGAGGAGTGCAAAGGTGGGCTAATCACGGTCGGACATCGTGAGGTTAGTGCAAAGGCAAAAGCCCGCTTAACTGCGAGACGGACGAGTCGAGCAGATGCGAAAGCAGGTCTTAGTGATCCGGTGGTTCTGAATGGAAGGGCCATCGCTCAACGGATAAAAGGTACTCCGGGGATAACAGGCTGATACCGCCCAAGAGTTCATATCGACGGCGGTGTTTGGCACCTCGATGTCGGCTCATCACATCCTGGGGCTGAAGTAGGTCCCAAGGGTATGGCTGTTCGCCATTTAAAGTGGTACGCGAGCTGGGTTTAGAACGTCGTGAGACAGTTCGGTCCCTATCTGCCGTGGGCGTTGGATGATTGAGGGGAGCTATTTCTAGTACGAGAGGACCGAAATGGACGCACCGCTGGTGTACGGGTTGTCACGCCAGTGGCATCGCCTGGTAGCCAAGTGCGGAAGAGATAACCGCTGAAAGCATCTAAGCGGGAAGCTTGCCCCAAGATGAGTCATCCCTGAGCGAAAAGCTCTGGAAGGGTTGTTGAAGACGACGACGTTGATAGGCTGGGTGTGTAAGTTCGGTAATGAATTGAGCTAACCAGTACTAATAGCCCGAGAGGCTTAACCCTACAACACCAGAGTGACTTTAGGGGCAGGGAGTTATCGCTAATATCCAGAGGTGGTTAGAGTGTTTGTATTTATTTGCTTGGTGGCAATAGCGCGATGGACCCACCTGAATCCATTCCGAACTCAGAAGTGAAACGTTGCAGCGCCGATGGTCGTGTGGGGTCTCCCCATGTTAGAGTAGGTCACCGCCGAGCAAATAAACACAAACATTTATAGGTAGAAGTTTGAACTTGATGTGACAGTTAGCCGTTTTTCTAGCTGCGATTGACTGTCAGGTGATGTTTAAATTGTCGACTTCTACATACGAATACTAACTGTTTGACCACACCAGCGCTCAGGGACACTATAACGGTTACCTCTGACTTCAATATAGCTATCCCAAGCAACTTTCCTGACATCAAAGTAGCTAGTATCAAAATCTCTGGCGGGTAAAGGGGTTAGAGCATGACATTCTTGGGCAAAGCGCTCTTGCGGAGTTTGTTCAAAATAGCGTAACTGACGTTGGTCGGCAACCGTCTCCAGCCACTGTGCCAATAGCAAGTTGAGAAGACTATAGCTCTCAAATCGCCGATAACGGACAAAAAAATTACCTTTCACATAACCTACTGCTCGTTCTACCTTGCCCTTAGTCTGTGCTCGACGAACCCTACAAGCTTTAGCGGTAAACCCATCATGGCCAGCCAACTGTAGAAAACCTTCGTTGAATTGAACCTCCCCTTTGGGGCTATGCTTCAATACTGCAGCCTTCTGGTTATCAACCAAAACAGTCTTCACGCCACCCCTAAAGTTAAAGGGTAGTGGGTCATAATGACTGATAGTGAAATTTATCGATAGAAGCACCGATAACTTTTTCATGAAGTTCTATAGATTTAGAGAAGCAAATAGTTCGTCTAGCCAAGCGCTTGATGTGCGTACGCAGCGTTAGATGATGGCGTTCAATGCGTTGAGTCAAAATCTTACCAACTAGGTGCTTCAATTGGGAAAGCTGTTGCTGATAATTTGGCCAACCATCGGTAGTGAACCTCCCCATTGAAAATCTCTTAAGCAGTTGTAGTCAGCGTCGTAAGGTTTCAGTGGTTCTTGGCCCAAAAACAGGAGCAAGCACCTTTTGATCTTGACCCGTTTTAACGGACACTAAGAAGAGAAACCCTCTAGTTGCTGTTGCCTGCTATTTTCAAACTCTACTGGTGAAACGTAGTTGAGTGTTGAATGCCGTCTTTTACGGTTATAAAACACCATGATGTACTCAAAAATACTCTGTTTAGCCTGTTCCTGGGTCTCATAGGACTCAAAGTAGACATGCTCGGTCTTTAGGGTATGGAAAAAGCTCTCAGCGGCTGCATTATCATAACAATTTCCAATCCCACTCATGCTCAGTAAAATACCCTGTTGTTCGGCTACCCTGATCGGAATGATGAATCAGGCTCCCCGAGGGTTTTCTGTGTGTTACTGCCTGTTGTAGAGCGGCTATAACTAGAGAAGCCGTCATATGAGCTTGCATTGCTAGTCCAACAATGTACTGATCTGCCCTTGAATTAGTGCACACCTTGTTTTCAAATGTAAGATTGAAAATGAGGTTAGTATGTCAAGACAGCAGTATACGCCTGAGTTTAAACGACGGGCTCTGGAATTGCTGGCGGAGAGCGGCAAATCTGATCCCCAACTGGCTAGCGAGTTGGGGATCAGTGACAATACGTTGTATGGTTGGCGGCACACAGCCAAGGCTGATAAAAGCTTTACTCGCCAGCCACAATGCTCTGAGCAAGCGCTAGAGATAAGGCGTTTAAAGAGGAAGGTCATTGAATTAGAAGAAGATAAATTAATTTTAAAAAAAGTGGCAGCGCTCTTTTCCAGGGAAAGCAGGAGAGGTTCGCTATGATACTGAAACAACAAGCTTTCCACCCATTTAAACGGCTATGTGTTTTATTATCAGTCAGTCGGCGCGGTTTTTACGCCTGGCTTAATCGCCGACCTGGCCAGCGTGGTCAGGAAGATAAAGTCTTAGGTGAACGCATTCTGGCGCTACATCTGGCCAGTAGAAAAACCTACGGTGTTCGACGAATCAGGGTTGATTTACAGGCTGAACAGCGCTATTGCGGCAAGGAGCGTATTGCTAAGTTGATGAAACAGCTGGGTATAAAAGCAGCAGCCACCCGTCAACATCAAGTGACGACGGACAGTAACCATCGGTTACCAATAGCTCCTAATTTGCTGAATCGACATTTTTCTCCACCAGGCGCTAATCAGGCTTGGGCCAGTGATATCAGCACTATTTCAACTCAAACGGGCTTTCTGTATTTGGCTACAGTGATTGACCTCTATAGCCGTATGATCGTTGGCTGGAGCCTAAGCGGTAGCCTTAAAACGCCATTAATAATCGATGCTCTGACCATGGCTAGGACTCGACGTCAGCCACCAACAGGATTGGTGATTCACTCTGACCGAGGGAGCCAGTATGCTAGTGCTCTGTATCAGAAAACACTTAAAAATTATGGTATGGTTTGCTCGATGAGCAGTACTGGATGCTGTTATGACAATGCCGTCATGGAAAGCTTCTATCACACACTTAAGGTAGAGCTTATCTATACCATGAAATTAATGACGGAACAGCAGGCATCTAACGCAATATTTGACTATATAGAATCGTTTTATAATCGTCAGCGTAGACATTCTACACTGAATTATCTGTAAGCGACAAGCCAGTACCGTGTAGAAAATGGACGGTGATGCCGTCAAAGTAGTTCTCTTTTAAAATCCTGCTGGGAACTACCATGATCGCTAACATTACTAGGGCGAATAACCGCCGTAAGCCAGCTTATTACAGTCCTGAATTTAAACAACGCCTAGCGGCAGATGCCAGTCAGCCGGGGGTTTCACTCTCAACTATTGCTCAAAAAGAAGGCATCAGCCTATCTGCTCTATCCAAATGGCGAAGGCAATACCAGCAGCCAGAGCCTGCCACCTTGTTCCCGATAGCAGTTGAAGCAGACAGTCCACTCCTTCCAGCTAGCCAGTTAGAAAGTAAGGGATCTCCGCCTGTAGAGATAACAGCCTCGCCAATGGGGATGATCGAGATCACACTACAACAAGCTAAGATCCGAATTAATGGCTTGGTTGATGCCAATGCATTACAGGTCTGATCTTGCCACCTTTTTTTAGACACAGTGATCTTGCTACCCTTTAACGGACACAACGAAGAGGAACAAAGCGTATAATTTTTTGTTACTTTTTGAGGTGAAGTTATGAATCAAGGGGAATCAAGGAGCTATGATAAGGAATTCAAGCTGAATGCGGTAAAGCTGTATCACAGCACTGGTAAAACGCTCTGTCAATTGAGCGAGGAATTGGGAGTTCCCAAGAGTACATTGGCAGGGTGGGTCCATCAGCATAACAAGGATGGTGCAGAGGCTTTCCCGGGCAAAGGATACCTGAAAGCGTCTGATGCTGAGCTCAGTCAATTGCGGAAAGAATTGGCGATAGCACGCGAAGAGAGGGATATCCTAAAAAAAGCCTTGGGCATCTTCTCAGTGGCCCGCAAGTAAAATACCAGTTTATGCAAAAGCATGCTGGGGAATTCAGCGTAGAGAGGATGTCCAACGTGTTAGGTGTATCCCGCAGTGGCTATTATCAGTTTATCAAGGCTGAGCCATCCAAGCGCTATTGTGAGGATGAGCGTTTAATATCTGAAATTAAAGAGGTTTATACCATAAGCAACCAAATTTACGGTAGCCCACGTATCCATGCTGAGTTACGAGCTAGAGGTGAGCGCTGTTCACGCAAACGGGTTTGTCGGCTAATGAAAGCAGCCCATATTGCGGCTAAGATGAAAAAACGATTTAAGGTAACCACAATAGTCGATCCAAAGGCCGCAGTGGCGCCTAATTTACTCAAGCAGAAGTTCACAGCCACTCGCCCTGATCAATACTGGGCAGCAGATATTACCTATATTCCGACCCAAGAGGGATGGTTGTATGTTGCTATCGTACTGGACCTGTTCTCTCGTAGTATCGTGGGGATGGATATGCAAGCTCACATGACCACCGAGTTAGTAGCCGCAGCATTACGCCAGGCAATAACACGGAGGAAGCCTGCTGCAGGTCTCATCCACCACTCCGACCGAGGCAGCCAGTATACCAGCAAAGGATTCAAGGCTGTATCGGCGCATCACCAGATAACGCTTAGCATGAGTAGTACGGGCAATTGTTATGACAATGCAGTAGCAGAGAGTTTTTTCCATACCTTAAAAACAGAGCACACCCACTTTGAACGTTTTGAGAGCAGAGAACAAGCCAAATTGAGCATTTTTGAATACGTAGAAGTGTTTTATAACCGACAGAGACGGCACTCAACGCTAGGCTATCTGTCTCCTGTAAATTTTGAAAAAAATTGGTTATCCCAGGTCGCTTAAGGTTTCTCTTCTCTGTGTCTAAAAAAAGGTGGCAAGATCATGTCGAGTATGTTCTATTTGGCACAGATTTTTTAGTTGATCGAACACTGTTTCAACCAATGAACGCTTACTCAGTAATGCTTTATCAAAAGCTGAATGAGTAATTGGTGCCATGTTTTTTCTGACTTTAGTCACTAAATCTACGCCTAGCACTTTTAATGTTTCTGTTAAAGATTTGGAGAGATAGCCTTTGTCAGCATAAAGCTTGCCTACGATGCCCTGAAGCAACCTGGGTAATGGTTTACGATCATTCACATTGCCTGGAGTGAGACGACAGTTAAGGATCTCTCCCAGGTGATTGATAACGATGTGTAACTTGAAACCAAAAAACCACCCTGTCGAAGATTTACCCCGTTCGGCCAGACCGTGGAAAACTCGATGTCTCTTAATACGCAAGTTATCACAAACCGCTAGTGGCGTAGAATCGACAATACTGATACCTGTTGGCTTACCTTTTAGCGATTGGAAAAAGGCAGCGAAAGCTAAGGCACAGCGGGGCATGAGCTCAATACAACGCGAATAAGAGGGCAGTTTTGGGAACTCTGCGCGCAAATATTGGCAGACATAATTCAAATAGAATCTCTTGAATTGCCGATGGCGTAACTGATGAAAAAGGACCAGTAGAGTCATCATTTCTGATAGAGATAGCTGAGTTTTGCGTCGTCGAAAGCGTTGTTTGTCAGCGAGCAATCGTGAGTACATCTCTGGCTCAAATTTTTTACAAAAATCATCGATTCTGCAGAAAAGTTCGGTAAGATCGTCCATGAAGTGCCTCGTTTTTTCTCGGTTGGTTGCGTTTGCAGCACCACTATCCTTGAAATACGGGGCACTTTCTTGTTTTATAACAATAAATTAGACTAAAAATAGGACAACCACTTATCCCGAACTGAGGTTAACTTATCAAGAGCCGCTAAAGAAACGCCTGGTTTGAGATAGTTTACCGCATTCGACAGTGATTTAAAGTTGTGCGTTAAAGGCACACGGCGCCGCGCCCCAGGTTTGACCTGTTAGGTATTGAGCAATCTGCTCTACCATGCTGTTGCAGGCGATGGTCTCCGGCTGTTTGCTAAAGGCATTGGCTAAATTGGCCAACTGTTGTGCGTTAAAGTCACACGGCGCCTCGCCCCAGGTCTGACCTGTTAGGTATCGAGCAATCTGCTCTACCATGCTGTTGCAGGCGATGGTCTCCGGCTGTTTGCTAAAGGCATTGGCTAAATTGGCCAACTGTTGTGCGTTAAAGTCACACGGCGCCTCGCACCAGGTTTGATCTGTTAGGTATTGAGCAATCCGCTCTATCGCGCTTTTACAGTCTCTGTCATGAGGAAATTTGCTAAAAGCGTTGGCTAAATTGGCAAAATCTTGTGCGTTAAAGTCACACGGCGCCGCGCCCAAGGTTTTACCTGTTAGGTATTGAGCAATCCGCTCTATCGCGCTTTTACAGTCTCTGTCATGAGGAAATTTGCTAAAAGCGTTGGCTAAATTGGCAAAATCTTGTGCGTTAAAGTCACACGGCGCCTCGCCCAAGGTTTTACCTGTTAGGTATTGAGAAATCTGCCCTATCACGTTTTTACAGTGGTTGTCATCAGGCTGTTTGCTAAAAGCGTTGGCTAAATTGGCCAACTTTTGTGCGTTAAAGTTACACGGCGCCTCGCCCAAAGTTTTATCTGTTAGGTATTGAGCAATCCGCGCTATCGCGCTTCTACAGTCTCTGTCATGAGGAAATTTGCTAAAAGCGTTGGCTAATAACGCCATATCCTTGGGTTGATACGGTTGCTCAGCAATATCCAGTGCTTGGATATACTTAGCAGCTCCCTGACAAAATTCAAAGGCCTCTTCTTTTTCTCGGTTATTCTTAATCGGTTTTGATAAACGATTACATTTGAATGCCAATTCAGCGAGAGAAACATTCTGATACGCTACGAATGGTACCCTATTGCTTGAACGCCCTTCACTCCTTCCAAAATCTGTGGCCGTTTTATGGTGCTGAGGATATTGGGAAAAGCTGTTACCGCCTCTGTTAGAGGCATGAATAGCAGCGCCAGGATGATTAGGTTCCCCTGGTCTTTCAGTGCGGTAACTGCCATAGCTAACCTGCTCCCCTCGGTAGGTTTCCGAATCTCTGTGCCCCCTAGCATTACGTTCAAAGTCTGCTGAAGAGGTTTGATAGGGCTGCTCAGTTTGTGAAACACCCTCTCTATTACTGCGTGGCCGATCAGGGGATGACAATAACTGACCATATTGTACAGGCGTTACACCTTTCCGCGGACGATGCGGTTTTTCATTATTTTCCATGACTAAATTCTCCGAATTGACTAGAGGATACTAACGTTACCATATATATAATAGACTAATATATAATATAAAAATCTTAAAATAGCGGGTGCTATGGCAACTGGTCTGTCCCGGAAAAAGTTCGCGCCGAGTTTACAAGAGATTGATTAATAAAGGAAAGGCAAAAATGTTGGCACTTGGTGCAGCAATGCGCAAGCTGGTTCACCTTTGCTATGGTGTTTTGCATACCCAGCAACCCTATGATGAAAATCATGCTGTTAAGAGTTGACAACCAAGACGGTAGCTTATTGCGTGAATCCAGCTTCTAACAACTGACCTCTCACAGCCACTTCAAATGATCCACATTCCATATTATTTTCCTCTTAGGTATAGTATTGAGTTACAGCAATGCTGTTGTAACTTTTAATTATCTTTTTATAAACAAAATAATAACTTAAATTAGTCATGCAAACCAACTAATACCAACTCCTTGCCTGCTTCAAACAATCATGTGACACTGAGCGATCCTAAAGGGGCTACTGGGGGCCACTGACGATCTACTCGGGATGCTTGGATGAACGTGACGCTGCATAACGATCCACTGTGGTTACCATTACAGGGCCAGCACCTGATTGAAGCTTCAGCGGGCACTGGCAAAACGTTTACGCTGGTTACTCTCTATTTGCGGCTATTATTGGGTCTAGATACCCCCCTAAGATCGCCACTCAGGGTGGACCAAATTTTAGTGGTCACCTTCACTGAAGCAGCAACCCAAGAGCTGCGTGAACGACTTCGCCGCCGCATTCGAGCGCTACAACAGTGTTGTCAGCAGGGGCCAGGAGAGGACGAAGCGTTAAACCAGTTGTTGGCGGCGATTGAGCAACCACCAGTGGCGGCCGCCTGGCTGTTAGCTGCGGAACGTCAGCTCGATGAAGCGGCTATCATGACGATCCATGCGTTCTGTCAACGCATGCTGATTCAGCAGGCTATCGAAGCCAGAACCCTATTGTCACACGCATTGGTCACCAATGACGATGCTGATCAACAGCAAGCAGTCGCCGACTTCTGGCGCCGCCACTTTTATCCACTCCCCGCTGCCCTCGCCCGAGTGATTCAGCAGCAGTGGTCTGGACCCCAGGCACTGCTGAGTGAGTTAGCGCCCTACTTATCGGGAGATCTGCCTCAATTGCTGCTACATCCTCCAGTGAATGAGCGCATTATGGCTCGTCATCAACGGCTGATTGAGACCATCAGTACGGTGAAACAGCAGTGGCGGCAGTTAGAAGAACCAGTGGATGCTCTACTGAATCAGGTCGCCCTCAATAAACGACGCTATCCAGCCCGTTATCTTACACAGTGGATTCAGCAAATCGATACTTGGGCACAACAAGCGACCGAAGATTATCAGCTGCCGGAGGCCCTGCCTCGGTTTCGCTATACGATCTTGAGCAGTGCCACGCTCCAGGGCGAACCCCCACAACATCCGCTGTTTAAAGCGATTGAGCAGCTTTGTACACTGCCCTTGACGATCCATGATTTGGTGATTGCCCAAGCCTTGCCAGAAATTCGCCAAGCCATCGCCAATAGCAAACAGCAGCGTGCTGAAGTCGCCTTTGATGATCTGTTAAGCCAGTTGGATCAAGCCCTACAGCAAAACTGCGGTGCGAACCTGGCGGCAGCGATTCGGCAACGCTATCCTGCCGCTTTGATCGATGAGTTTCAAGATACCGATCCCTTGCAATACCGAATTTTTCGGCGGCTGTATGATGAGCAACCGGAAACACTGTTAATCTTAATTGGGGATCCCAAACAGGCGATTTATGCCTTTCGTGGGGCTGATATCTTTACCTACATTCAAGCACGGCGAACGATTCATCGCCATTATACTTTGCAGACCAATTGGCGCTCCTCTAGCCTGCTCGTGCTGGCAGTGAATCGGCTGTTTCAACAGGCGAAAGCGCCTTTTATCTTTGATCAAGATATCCCTTTTGTACCGCTGCACACCCCTGATAGTGCTGATCAGACTCACTGGAGTGTTCGGGGTGAACGGCAACCCCCCTTACAATTTTATTATTCGACTGAGATGATGACACTCCAGCAGTATGGAGAGACTATGGCCGCCGCTTGTGCGGCACAGATTAGTGATTGGTTAGCAGCCGGCCAACAACAGCAGGCGTTGCTGCTGCAGGGCACCCACTCTCGCGCCGTGACTGCTGGCGATATGGCAGTGTTGGTCCGTACCAGTGATGAAGCGAGGCTCATTCGCCAGGCACTGACTGCCTTAGCCATTCCTTCAGTTTATCTCTCTGAACGCCAGAGCGTTTTTGCAACACTAGAAGCAGCAGAGCTATTGCGCCTGCTAGAAGCGCTTGCTTATCCCCTACAGCCAGAATCCTTATTGGCTGTGCTGGCCGGTTCCCTGTTGATGCTCGATGCCGTTGCTTTGGAGCAGTGGCATCAGGATGATCAGCGTTGGGAAGAGACGCTCAATGAATTTACCGAGTATCAACAGCTCTGGCGGCAGCAGGGGGTATTACCGATGTTGCAGCGGCTGATGTTTCGCCATCAGCTGCCTGAAAAACTATTAACGCTGCCAGAGGGCGAACGACGGTTGACTGATTTACGGCACCTTGGGGAGCTGTTGCAAGAGGCTGCACAACGCTTAGAGAGTCCACAAGCCCTGGTCCGCTGGTTCAGCCAACAAATCAATCAACCAAACCGTGGCGTAGAGAGCCAGCAACTGCGTTTAGAAAACGATCGCCACCTCGTCAAGATAATTACCATTCATAAAGCTAAAGGCTTGGAGTACCCACTGGTGTGGATCCCCTTTCCTGCTGCCTTTCGTCAAACCAAAACTGCTTATTACCATGATCGGCACAGCCATCGGGCAATCCTTGATCTTTGTGGCAGCCCCCAGGCGCTGCAATGGGCCGCAGAGGAGCAGCTGGCAGAGTCCGTTCGACTGCTCTACGTGGCCTTAACCCGTGCCATTTTCCACTGTAGTGTGGGTATCGCTCCGGTGATCTCGGGGCGAGCGCGAGCATCAGCAACCACTGATCTCCATCGCAGTGCGATCGGTTATTTGTTACAGCGGGGTGAAGCTTGCGAGGCTCAACAGCTACAGCAGGCGCTCGAGGCCCTACAAGGCCCAGAGATTGCGATGGTGCCGCTAGCAACGCTGCCGTCTGCCATACCACTAAAAGCAACGACGGACAGTGCACTGCTGAGCGCTCGATCGTTTAACCGGTCATTCACCCCTATTTGGCGGATCACCAGCTACTCAGCCTTACAGCGCCAAGCCCAGGTCACAGTTGAAGAAGCTACGCCTAGCACTCAACAGCCACTGCTGAGCAGCTTACCCCCCTCTGTACTGCTGGCAGAGACGCCAGGTGTCCTGGAGAGCCATCACTTTCCACGTGGTTCCTCAGCAGGTATTTTTTTACACCATTTATTACAACACCTTGATTTCACAGCGCCACTTCAACCCGCCTGGTTACTGGAGCAACTCACCCAACAGGGCTTTGATCCGCAGTGGTACTCGCTACTGGAGCAGTGGTTACCCAGTATTCTCCAGACACCATTGAATGATCAGGGGCTCTGTTTGCAGCAGTTAAAGGCTGAGCATAAGCAGTGTGAACTGCACTTCTATCTGCCGATTGAAGGGGTACTCCACTGCTCTGCCTTAGAGGCGCTGATGCGGCGTTATGATCCGTTATCACAGCAAGCTAGCGCCCTCTCTTTTCAACAGGTCCACGGGATGTTACAAGGCTTTATTGATTTGGTCTTTGTCTGGCAGGGGCGCTACTATCTGCTCGATTATAAATCGAACTGGTTAGGAGAGACAATTGAGGCTTACCGACCGGCAGCGATGGCAACTGCCCTGTGTCACCACCGTTATGATTTGCAATATCAGTTCTATACCTTAGCCTTGCACCGCTATTTACGCTATTGTCTCCCAGATTACCAGTATGAGACCCACTTTGGCGGGGTTTTTTATCTATTTTTACGAGGAATGACCGGTCAGCAGGATGACCATGGCGTGTTTTTTCATCGACCAGCCATGGCACTTATCAGCTCACTGGATGCCTGGTTTGCCAATCGAGGCACGAAGGATGTTAATACTATTAAAACAGGCTGAACGCCTGGGGGCCTTGAGCGCACTCGACTATCATTTTGCACACTTTATCGCCCCACAGGGTCCGGTAGCGCTAGCGGCTGCACTGCTAAGCCGTGCGAGCCGGATGGGTCATGTCTGCTGTCCGCTGCAGTGGCTGAGCCAGCCGGAACGGTGGTTTGATGGCCACTTCCCGTCATTAGCCCAGAGCCTCTGGCAACAGGCTCAGCAGCCCGATCAGGCGACCTGGGAGTCCTGGCTCCAACAGTGTGATGCGGTGGGCGATGGTCACACCTCGACACCGCTAGTGTTAGAGCATCAGCATCTTTATTTACATCGGCTCTGGTGCGATGAGCGAAATATCGCCCATTTTTTTCGTCAAACTCAGCTACCCAGAGCGCCTGATCCGGTGCTATTACAATCGATTTTGAATCCACTATTTGCCGATTGCCCAGAGTCGCCAGAGATTAATTGGCAAAAAGTCGCGGTGGCGGTCGCACTCACTCGCAAGATAGCAGTGATTGTCGGCGGGCCTGGCAGTGGGAAAACCACGACGGTTGCTCGGCTATTGGCAGGCTGGATAGCACTTTACTCTTCGACAGCTACGAGGCATGCCGGGATAGGGGGGTGGCCACGCTTACGCATCCAGTTAGCAGCGGCAACTGGTAAGGCGGCTGCACGACTCAGTGAGGCCTTAGCCCATGCCCGGCAAACGTTACCGGTGGAGGCTGCTATTAGCACCCAAATGCCTACCGAAGCGATCACCTTGCATCGGTTACTCGGTGCGCAGAGTGATCAGCAGTCATGGCGTTACCACCGAGGCAACCCATTAGCGCTCGATCTGTTAATCATCGATGAAGTCTCCTTGATAGCACTCCCATTGATGGCACGTCTGGTAGAGGCAGTGTCGGAGCATACCCATTTACTGTTGCTGGGGGATAGTGATCAGCTGGCTGCGGTGGAAACTGGGGCACTGCTCAGTGATTTAGTCAAACCGACTGATCACAGTTACAGTGCCCCCCGCGCTGCTGAACTGAGCTTATTGACGGGCTACTCACTGCAAGCGACTACTCCTCAATCCACCACCTGCCTGAGCGATTCACTCTGTCATCTCCGCACCCGTTACCGTTTTCAAGCCGATTCGCCGATTGCTCGCTTGGCCAGTGCGATCCAACAGGGCGATGCGGCAGCCCTATTAACCATACTACCGCAGCGCTCTTCGGCACTGCAGTGGCAAGCAGTGACCCCTGAGAATTACGCTGTAGTCCTGCAGGCGGGCGTGCAAGGTTATCGAGACTATTTAGAACAGGCTAGACGTGGGGAAGCGGCCTGGCAAGTAGCAGCGGCTTTTGCGCGTTTTCAACTGCTCTGTGCATTACGCGAGGGGCCCTTTGGGCTTAACGGGTTGAATCATCATCTTGAACAGGCACTGCAGCAAGCGGGTTTCATTACACGGACACCCAACAATCCTTGGTATATTGGACGCCCGATTCTGATTACTGCTAACCACTACCCCTTAGGCCTCTCTAATGGCGATATTGGGATAACCCTACCCGATGAGCAGGGTCGCTTACGGGTCTATTTTATCGGTCCTAATCAGTCGGTGACCGCGATTATCCCTAGCCGCTTGCCTGCACATCAGACTAGCTATGTTTTAACCGTCCATAAGGCCCAAGGCTCAGAATTTGAGCAGGTCCTACTGCTGCTTCCCCCCGTTTGGTCACCGTTACTGACTCGGGAATTACTCTATACAGCGATCACACGGACTAAAAACCGGCTGCTGTTGTATGCGGATATGACGATATTACAAACCATGGTTAACACCCGCGGGGAGCGGTACAGCCGATTAGCACAACGGTTGAAGTGATAGGTACTGCTTGGCTTTTAATTGAAAATGGGTTGTTAATAATCGTTGATGAAGTAGGATTATAGCGTTAGAATGCGAGTGATTTTTTCGAACCAGCACATAAAAAATTGAAATTTTTTAATTTTTAGGTATCCTGTACAAGTTGCTAACGCGCATTTTTTGTTTTCGCTAGGCTGTTGTTAAGAGGTTGGCTGAGAAGCTGCAAAGGCGTTTTGGGTTACTAAGTTCACACCGTGCTACACACGCTTTTGCAAAGAGATGGCTGAAATTTCGAGCTTTCAGTGCATAGTAGGCCTTGCTAAGTCAACGTTCAGAAATCAGCGCGATAGTTGTGCTGTTCAGTGATCCCGGATCATAACTCCTGTAACCTTTCCATTTGGACTTTTACCTTGACTATGAAATCTACTCAAACTGCTGAACCCTCTTTTGGGAAATTGCGGTCGATGTTTTGGCCGATCCATTTTTATGAATTAAAAAAATTCATTCCCATGTTCCTGATGTTCTTCTTTATCTCCTTCAATTACAGCATCATGCGAAACATAAAAGATGCGTTGCTCATTAATGCCGCTCAAAATAAGGCTGTGATTATTCCTTATATTAAACTTTGGGGGGTAACGCCGGCAGCCATTCTATTTATTATTATCTATTCTAAACTGAGTAATTTGGTCAGTAAAACGACCCTATTTTATTTATCTATCTATTTTTTTGTGGGGTTTTTTTCACTCTTTGCGCTGTTTTTATACCCTTACCACCACCTACTACACCCGGAACAGTTAACCATCGCTTTTTTGCCACCGGGTTTTACTGAAGTCCTAAGATTGTGGACATTTTCACTGTTCTACATCTTTTCAGAGATCTGGGGTAGTGTAGCGCTATCCTTACTGTTTTGGCAGTTTGCTAACCAGATCACTAAAATCAGTGAAGCTAAGCGCTTCTACTCGCTGTTTGGTATCGGCGCTAACTTGGCACTGATTGCAGCTGGATCAGCTATAGGAACCTTGAGCGGGTTGGCTAAGTGCCAGCAGCTAGCAAAAGAGACTTCAATGGCCTTTAAGCTCAATAACCTCTCGTTGCTCTTTGTGCTCTGCTGCCTAGCGATCATGGGAATTTACTGGGGGATCAATCGTTATATCTTGACTGATGCTCGGTTTTATGATCCGGCGTTGCTGAAACAGAAAAATAAAAAACTGAAGATGGGCTTATTGGACAGTATTAAAATGCTGATCAAGTCAAAGTACCTCATCTGCATCGCTCTGTTGGTCATTTGCTATGGAATCAGCATTAATTTGGTTGAAGTGACCTGGAAAAACTATATCAGTATTAAATATCCAAACGCTTCTGACTATTTGGATTTTATGGGGAGTTATAGCTTATATTTAGGTTGGTCAACGATTATCATGATGTTATTCGTGGCTGGTAATGTTCTACGAAAATTTGGTTGGACGGTCGCTGCGCTAGTTACGCCAGTGGTGCTCCTAATTTTGGGGTTTGCTTTTTTCAATTTGATTATTTTTAAAGAGAGCTTTGATCTTTGGTTCGCACGTTTTGGTGTCAATGTTTTAGGGCTTGCTGTAGTCTTCGGGACTATTCAAAATATTTTAAGTAAGGCTTGTAAATATGCGCTCTTTGATCCCACCAAAGAGATGGCATACATCCCATTGGATGAGGAGGCTAAGGTGAAGGGTAAGGCCGCGATTGATGTTGTCGGCGCACGCTTAGGTAAAGCGGGCGGATCCGTTATCCAGCAAGTGCTGTTTGCCTTCGGAACTATAGGGTTCATGCTGCCTTATATCGAGGTAATCTTCATTGCTGTGATGTTGATCTGGATTTTATCAGCCACCAACTTAGGGCGTGCTTTTAACAAGACCAACAAGCAACCGCCTGCTTCACCTCACGAAGCTAAAACCGCCTGCACTTCTTCTAGTTAGTTCTGCCTACAGCTGCCCTAGGTTAGTGGGGCAGTTCTGCTGATAGCTGAGGATTTTTTATCTTTACCACAGCCCCTGCTCTGCATCAGAGCGGGGGCTGTTCGTTTGAGGACCGTTCTGATGAACTGAGAGGTTGTCTACCCGAACTGGCTGTTTTATGCCTTCGATACCAAATCCCCCAGCCCAAGCATCTTGTAGGCAAGCTGTTTACTCAACGTATTGAGCGTTATCATCTAACACTACGAATACCTATCAAACGCTTGGCTAGACGCACTACTGGCTTCTCCAAATCCATAGCGATCCATGAAAAAGTAAGGGGTGCTGATATCGACAAATTTCACTACCAACTAGTGTAGACCACTACCCCGATAACTACCATAACAGCCAATGATCCACCATCCAAAAAACTACTCAGGTAAGCCTTGATCCTGCTCCATTTTTTCGGACCCTAAGCAGGCCCCTAGTTGCTTTTGCCTGTTGTTTTCAAACGTTTCTGGTGAAACCGGGTTGAGCGCAGCTCGCCATTTTTTTTCAGCGCCAAAGCTCCTCTACGATGCTAGAAGATACCAGGCCTCTCAAAGCCACATCATCCACCAAAGTCATTGTCTCGAACAACACACGACTCGCTCATAGGGCTTCAAGCCCTATGAGGCTGCGGACTAATCTTTAATGGGGTTTAAAGCCAGGCTACTAATATCTGTTCGGGTTCTATTCGCTAAAATGATGGAAGTTTGATCTTGACAGGGTGTATTAGAGAGATAGTGACAGCCTGATTGCAGAGAGGGCTCTTGGATCCCACTCCACTGTGAAAATAGAGTAAGAAAGTGTAGCCCAGAGCGGTAGGCAGTAATACGCTCTTGTTTGATATCGTTAGAAGAGGTAATAAACAGTGGCACCCGGTAATTTTCCTGGTAGCGATCGCTGTGACCAAAAACATCGTTTTTAAGAAGCGCTAACCCGTGATCGGAAAAATAGAGTAGCGACCAGCTGTCGCCGGTTGATTTCGCCGAATGAGTCATGTTTTCTAATAACTGATCAGTATTGCGAATACTTTGGATATAACAGGATAGAGTTTTAGAGTAAAAATAAGCATCAAATTGACCATCAGTTCTATCACGACAAGGAGGATGGGAACCAATCAGATGCACAACGATTAATTTAGGTTTAGTTGTTGTTGTATCGGCTAGTGCGGATTGAATAAATGGCAGTAATACGGTGTCTTTGGCATTGCCAAACCTTACTGGATCAACCATTTTAACAAATAGGGGTGAATCAGCGCGTTTACCTATTACAGAGATTGGCGTATCATGTTCCCCTAAATAGTGCTGATTAGAAATCCAGTAAGTGTAAAAACCCGCTTTTTTTGCCAGAGAAATCACATTATTGTGCAGCTGTAAGCCATTCTCATGACGTTTAGCCAAGGTGTTCGTTAAAGAGAGTACTGTCGAGGGGCCAGCTGAAAGATAATTATCAAAGAAAATTCCGTTAGTGGCGGTGGCAAAAGGGGTGTTTTTAATACTAAAACCATAATTATGTCTCAAATCTTTTCGCTCACTTTCGCCGATCACCAGGATATAATTCTGGTATTTTGGTGTGGCTGAGATAACATTCCAAGTATCTTTTATAGCTAAAGAGGTTTTAATTTTTTTATGATCATCATAGATAGAATGAGCGACTTGATAGAGTTCTCGTGAAAATCTTACAGGCGTAAACCCTATTTCTGTTATTTCAAAGATTCCTTTGACTATGACTTGCTTGATCGGTTTATAAAAAATGCTCGTTAACACAAACACCAGCATAAAAACAGTGTGGCCTTGTTTAAAAGGAACCGTTAAACGACGGCGAAGTCCAATGATTCCTAATAGGAGCAGAACAAAGCTACCGAAATAATAACTAATGGGAATGGTCTTCAGAAATCCTTGAGCCTCTTCCGGATTGGTATAAACTGCTGAGACTAGAGCATTATAACTCGGATCCCCAAAAAGTCTGCCAATCGGAAAATAGAGTGCGCTGATCAACGTCAGGGCAACGATCACAATCCTGTAGAGAGGTCGAACAAATTGCAATAGTAATAGTAAAATAAACAGCAAGGTCAGTGGATAGAAAATTCTTAAACAGTAACCGAAGGATCTATCAACGCCAAAAGAAAATAGAAAAAGCAGTAAGTAGGTGGCTCGTTGAGAGAGCTGGTCATTTTTGAAGTATGAGACTATCGTTTCCATAAAATAGTAGACCATATAAAAATTGCTAAAAATAGGGTTAAGAACACCGCGGCTGATCCCATATCTTTGGCTTGAGCAGAGAGCGGATGGAGCGTTGGGCTAATTCGATCAACAATAGTTTCGAGGGCACTATTAATAATCTCAACAATGAGAATAAGCACCACAGAGGCAATCAGCAATAGCTGTTGGGTGCGGCTAATATCCAGCGAGAGGGCGATACCGACCGCGAGCAGTAACAGCAAACACTCTTGGCGAAAGGCGGTTTCTTGCTGCCACACGGCTTTCAACCCTTTGAGTGAGTATTGGGTGGCTTTGAGTAGCCGGATTAAGCCTAACATCGGGTTCCTTTATCACTGTTTAGAGGGGTAGCCGCCCTGGGACGGTTGAATACACCACCCGTAGCCGTCAACAGGGACTCATTCTAGCCAATCATGCGCTCTTTTAAAAAGGTCACTAATTGTGCAATCGGGACCTGCTGTGTTGTTTTTGGGTGACGGTGTTGACACTCCACCTGCTGCTGTTGTAGTAACTGCTCGCTAAGGATGATTCTCCAGGGAATGCCAATCAACTCCATATCGCTGAACATCACGCCGGCACGCACCGGGCGATCGTCTAGTAGCACTTCAAAATCAGCTTGTTGTAGGTCATAGTACAATTTTTCGGCCAGAGCGTGTAGGGCGGGTGATTTTAGGGCGTTGATCGGTAACAACGCGACCTGGAAAGGTGCTAATCCTTCTGGCCAGCAGATCCCTTGTTCATCATGCTGCTGTTCAATAGCAGCAGCCACCAGTCGTGAAATACCAATCCCGTAGCAGCCCATTAACAGGGGCTGCCGAGTGCCTGATTCCCCTTGGATGGAGAGCTGCATCGCCTCACTATAGTGGCTGCCTAGTTGAAAAATATGCCCCACCTCAATGCCCCGTTTAATCTGCAATACCCCTTGGCCATCGGGGCTGATATCGCCAGCGACCACATTACGTAGATCAGCCACCGTTGGCAATGGAAGATCACGCTGCCAATGGAGTCCAACGTAATACGCTCCTTCACTATTGGCCCCCGCTGCAAAATTGCACAAAGTGGCCACCGTGCGATCGGCGATGATAGGGAGTGGCAGGTTCAGCGGCCCCAAGCAGTGGGCAGTGACCCCGAACAGTGTGTGGAGCTCTTCGGCGGTTGCAGTGGTTAATGGGACAGCCACCTGCGCTAATTTCTCGGCTTTAATAGGGTTCAGTTGGTGATCGGCGCGAAGTAACAGTGCGATCCAAGGCTGTTGAGGATCAGCACCACGAACGACGATGGTTTTAATTAAGCCCGTCACTGGCAGTTCAAGTGCTTGGGCGACAGCAGGTAAGTCATGCGCCTTGGGCACGGAGCGTTGGCACAGCGGTTGCAGCACAGTGGTGTCCGCTGGAGAAGGTGCAATGGCTTCCGCCAATTCGACATTGGCAGCATAATCAGAGTGGGTAGAAAAAGCGATTTGATCTTCACCGCTCTTAGCCAGTACATGAAACTCATGGGAGTAGTGACCGCCAATGGCACCACTATCGGCTTGGACAGCGCGGAAATTGAGGCCTAGTCGCGTGAAGATACGGTAGTAGGTTTGAAACATGATCTCATAGGTCTGCTGAAGGGATTCCGCGCTCGTATGAAAGGAGTAACTGTCTTTCATCATAAATTCACGCGCCCGCATGACACCAAAACGTGGACGAACTTCATCACGAAATTTGCTCTGAATTTGGTAGAGATTGAGTGGCAACTGTTTAAAAGAGATGATTTCACTGCGCATCAAATGGGTGATCACCTCTTCATGGGTGGGTCCCAGTACAAAAGGACGCTGATGACGATCACTGACTCTTAGTAGCTCCGGGCCATACTGCTCCCAGCGGCCCGTTTCACGCCAGAGATCGGCTGGTTGGACCATGGGCATGGCGATCTCTAGCGCACCAGCATGGTTCATCTCTTCACGGACTACCGCTTCTATTTTTTTCAGTACCCGAAGGCCGGTGGGTAACCAGGTATAGAGACCCGAGGCCAGTTGACGGATTAATCCAGCACGGAGCATCAACTGATGGCTGATCACCTCTGCATCGCTGGGGCTCTCTTTCAAAGTAGAGAGCAAATATTGGCTGGCGCGCATAGCAGATACTCCAGAGAGTGATTCGTTTAAGAGGAATGAAAGTGCAGTGTAACAAAGTGCGCTATTAGGGTGCAAAAATTGATTGGCTAGTCATTCATCGAAGGCAGATTGTAGCGGATCATAGGGGTTCATCCTAGGCTGTGCTATGCTGATAGCGTTGGGTCGCCCCTGCTGAATGGAGACTCTGATGTCGCAAGCTGCCGTTTTTTTAGATCGAGATGGGACCTTGAATGTTGATTACGGCTATGTCGGAGAGATCAGCCGGTTTCAGTTTATTGAGGGTGTCATTGAAGCCTGTTTACAGTTGCAACAGCTGGATTACCTCCTGGTGCTGGTGACTAACCAATCAGGGATTGCTCGGGGCTACTTTAGCGAAGCACAATTCCACACACTCAACGATTGGATGACGCAGGTGTTGGCACAGCACGGGGTGCGATTGGCGGCCACCTACTACTGCCCACATCACCCAGAGGGCACGGGGGTCTATCGTCAGCATTGCCACTGCCGTAAGCCGCAACCGGGACTGTTGTTGACTGCTCAACAACAGCTGACGGTAGATCTGGCGCGCTCCTATCTGGTGGGAGATACTTTGGCCGATCTCCAAGCAGCCACTGCAGCAGGGATCGGAACCAAAGTCCTCGTTCGCAGTGGCCACAGGATCACGCCGCAGGCGGTAGCCGAAGCGAATTGGGTGTTGGATACGCTAGCAGCACTGCCTGACAGGATTCGCAGCGGCTAAACAGCCGATCATGTGCTCTAGTTCGATGGCATCACCGAGGGCGGCACTATGCGGGAGGAAGCGCACCCTTGAACAGTCGTTGCTATTTATTCCTTCCCGTGGTCAGGTCACTCGACGCCCTCGGTTTGCCTGGTTATAATGCCGCTTCAAATGACTGAAGCCCCGTTCAACCGTGATTGAACACCCAATTTGAGGAAACAACATGCAAGTTTCTGTGGAAAGTATCCAAGGCCTGGAGCGACGAATGACCATTACTTTGTTGGCGGAGCAGATTGACCAGGCTGTGGATAAAGAGCTGATACGCCAAGCGAAATCTATGCGCCTCAATGGCTTTCGTCCTGGGAAAATTCCCCTAGCCATCGTTAGGCAGCAGCAGGGTGCTGCAGTACGACAGCAGGTACTCAATCAGTTGATGGAGCAGCATTTTGAACAGGCTACCGAACAGCACGCACTCCACCCAGCAGGACAGGTCCGTTTTATCCCCAATGTACAGTCAGAAGGTTTAACGTTCAGCTATCAGGCTAATTTTGAAATCTATCCAGACATCACCTTGCAGGCTGTGACCGAGATTGTAGTAGAAAAGCCACAGGTAGCGATCACCGAGCGCGATGTTGAGGAACACTTACAGCAGATGCGTCATCAATTAGCCACTTGGCATCCTGTAGGGCGCAGTGCCACTTTAGAAGATCGCGTGACCCTTAATTTTAAGGGAACCATCGATGGTGAGCCCTTTGAGGGTGGCAGTGCTCAGAATTTCCTGTTGAACTTAGGAAAAAGCCAGTTGATCGCTGGTTTTGCTGAAGGCATCCTTGGTCATCAGGCGGGTGATGAATTTACTCTGGAAATCACCTTTCCCACCGATTATGCTACAGAAGCACTACAGGGGAAAACCGCCCAATTTTTAATTCAGTTAACGCAGGTTGAAGCTTGTACTTTGCCTGAGTGGGACTCTGAGACACTTCAAAAACTGGGGATCGAGGAGGGCACTGTAGAGCGTTTAAAAGCGATAATCCAGGAGAGTCTGGAGAGTCAACTGCATAAATTTATTCAGCAGCGCATGAAGAAAGAGTTCATTAACAAATGGTTCGAGGCCCATAGGGCGATACCGGTCCCAGGCACGTTAGTGCGTGAACAACTGGCCCACTCAGCTTTTCAAATAGAAAAAACCGGTAGGAAGCTAGAGGCTACTGCTCGTGAACAGTTACGTCAGCGGATTGAGCAGCGAATAGCGGTTGGCTTGCTGATGACGGAAGTGATAAAACAGCGATCAGTGACACTGGATGAAGCCCGCTTGGAGCAGTATTTTCGAGAAAAATGGCGTGATCATGAGCAACCAGAACTGATTGCAGCACAATACCGTCAGAACCCAGAGTTGATGGAGCGTCTCTGTGGCGAAGTGTTGGAAGATCAAGCCGTAGAAATGCTGTTAGCAGAGGTGACGATGATTGAAAAATCATACACTTTTGATGAATTAATTAGACAAACAGATTAATTAAACTATAGAATAGATGGCCAGCAAGCGGTCGCTATTTATCATTTTCATCCAGCGTAGCATCATCGGATGGCACACGCTTAGACGAGTTTAGAGAACAGTATGGATAACAACACAAACGCCTCTTTTGGGGGAGCCCAGGCGACTTTGGTCCCCATGGTAGTAGAACAGACCCCTCGTGGAGAGCGTGCTTATGACATCTATTCACGTCTACTGAAAGAGCGGGTGGTGTTTCTGACCGGGCCGGTTGAGGATCACATGGCCAACCTCATTGTGGCACAACTACTATTTTTAGAGTCTGAAAATGCAGAGAAAGATATTTTTCTCTACATCAATTCGCCAGGAGGCTCGGTGACTGCTGGCATGTCTATTTACGATACCATGCAGTTTATCAAGCCTGATGTCAGTACCTTATGTATTGGTCAAGCCTGCTCCATGGGCGCTTTTTTGCTGGCCGGTGGTGCCAAAGGGAAACGGTTCTGTCTGCCACACAGCCGAGTAATGATTCATCAGCCGTTAGGGGGATTTCAGGGGCAAGCCTCCGATATTCAGATTCATGCCAAAGAGATCCTTAAAACTAAACAGATGCTGAATACTCTCCTAGCCTTGCATACCGGACAACCTATTGAGCGACTTGACCGTGACACTGATCGGGATAATTTTATGTCTACCGTCGAAGCAGTCCAATATGGCTTAGTGGACGCTCAGATCACCCACCGTAAGCCAAACGTAACGGTTGATCACTGATATACTGATATAAAGTTATCACAAAGGAGCCATGTTGGTGCTGCCAAGAGGGGAGACCTATGACCGATCGCCATAAAGATAATTCTGATAAACCCTTATACTGCTCTTTCTGCGGTAAAAATCAGCACGAGGTCCATAAACTCATCGCTGGGCCCTCTGTGTATATTTGTGATGAGTGTATTGGATCCTGCAATAACCTGATTCATGAGCAATCTAAAAAAGTGATGGCGCCGTCACGCAGTCATGATCCATTGCCCACCCCACAAATGATTTGCCGCCATCTTGATGACTATGTTATTGGCCAAGAGCATGCTAAAAAAGTGTTGGCGGTCGCTGTTTATAATCATTACAAACGTCTGCGTCATCAGGGGGTAGGAAACCAAGTTGAGTTGGGTAAAAGTAATATTTTACTGATTGGTCCTACCGGTAGTGGTAAAACCTTGCTGGCTGAGACGTTGGCACGACTGCTCGATGTGCCTTTTACCATGGCGGATGCGACCACCCTCACGGAAGCGGGCTATGTCGGCGAAGATGTGGAAAATATTATTCAAAAATTGTTGCAAAAGTGCGACTATGATGTGCAGAAAGCGCAACAAGGCATTGTTTATATTGACGAAATTGATAAAATTTCTCGAAAATCAGAGAACCCTTCTATTACACGAGATGTCTCTGGAGAGGGGGTTCAACAGGCGTTATTAAAGCTGATTGAGGGAACGGTTGCTTCAGTGCCTCCGCAAGGGGGGCGTAAACATCCTCAACAAGAATTTTTGCAGGTAGATACTGGAAAAATTCTCTTTATCTGTGGCGGGGCTTTTGCTGGTTTATCCAAAGTGATTGAGCAACGGGTTAACACGGGTACCGGCATTGGTTTTGGGGTACAGGTCAAAGGGGAGCGGGATAAAAAGAGCGAGAGCGATCTATTACGCCAAGTCGAGCCAGAAGATCTCATTAAATTTGGACTGATTCCAGAGTTTATAGGCCGCTTACCGGTTGTTGCTGTTTTAAGTGAATTGGATGAAGCTGCTTTGGTGCAGATTTTACAAGAGCCTAGGAATGCTTTAACGAAACAGTATCAAACGTTGCTCAATTGGGAAGGCGTGACTTTAGATTTTCATGATGAAGCGGTGCGGGCTATTGCTAAAAAGGCGATGGCACGTAAGACTGGTGCTCGGGGATTACGCTCCATTATTGAAGAGATTTTATTAGAAACCATGTATCAGTTACCCTCACAAACCGGAGTCTTCAAAGTGATCATTGATGAATCAGTGGTGAACCAACAAACACCACCATTACTGGTTTATACTCAGCAGGAAGCCCAGGCATCTGGTCGTGATTAAACGTCGGGCGGCGCCAGGGGCTTGTGTGATCCTAAGCGCCTCGGCGGGGGTGCCAGCTCTTGTGCTGATAGCCTCTCTGGTTATTATCACCAAATTGTAGCAACCGATTGAACTCCTGCAGGGGCCGCTCTACAGTGATAGCGCTCCTGCAGCGGTTAAGGATCGTCGTTTAAGAGAGATGACATGGAACTTGAGTGTTCTAAACGTATTGAAATGCCTGTATTGCCGTTACGCGATGTGGTGGTTTATCCTCATGTGGTGATTCCTCTCTTTGTTGGCCGGGAAAGGTCGGTTTGTTGTCTGGAAGCCGCTATGAGGCAGGACAAGCGGGTATTACTAACGGCACAGAGAGAGGCCACCACGGATGAGCCACTCCTTGAAGAGTTATATCTGGTTGGTACCATTGCGACGATTTTACAGATGCTCAAGTTGCCGGACGGCACGGTCAAAGTGCTGGTGGAGGGTCAACAGCGGGCCTATTTACATGATCTGGCAGACAATGGAAAATATTTTGTAGCGAAAGCACAGCCTCTTCCCACGGGAGAGCTAGATGAGCAGGAACAAGAGGTGTTAGTTCGTGCTGTGCTGAATCAGTTTGAATCTTATGTAAAGTTGAATAAAAAAATCCCCCCTGAAGTGCTCATGGCACTGAACGGTATTGAAGATACCTCCCGTTTAGCAGACACCATAGCGGCACATATGCCCTTGAAGGTTGCCGATAAACAGAAGGTATTAGAGATGGAGGAGATCGTCGATCGATTAGAATATCTGATGGCGATGATGGAGGAGGAGATCGATCTGCTGCAGATGGAGCGGCGAATCCGGGGAAGAGTTAAAAAGCAGATGGAGAAGAGCCATCGTGAATATTTCTTAAATGAGCAGATTAAGGCTATTAATAAAGAGCTCAATGATCTGGACGATACGCCAGATGAGCATGAGCTGTTTAAACGGAAAATCGATGCTGCCAAAATGCCCAAAGAGGCTAAAACTAAAGCAGAGACCGAATTACAAAAATTAAAAATGATGTCTCCCATGTCGGCCGAAGCTGTGGTGGTCCGTGGTTACATCGACTGGATGGTCCAAGTTCCCTGGCATCGCCGCAGCCGTATTAAGAAATCTCTCCCGGAGGCTCAAGCGGTTTTAGATGCTGATCATTACGGATTATCACGAGTAAAAGAGCGCATATTAGAGTATTTAGCGGTACAAAGTCGTGTGAATAAAGTGAAAGGGGCGATTCTTTGTCTAGTGGGCCCCCCTGGTGTGGGCAAGACTTCACTAGGTCAATCGATTGCCCAGGCTACAGGACGCCAATATGTCAGGATGGCCTTGGGTGGGGTTCATGATGAGGCGGAGATCCGCGGACACCGCCGAACTTATGTGGGATCGATGCCAGGAAAAATTATTCAGAAAATGGCTAAAGCTGGCGTTAAAAATCCGCTATTCTTGCTGGATGAAATTGATAAGATGGCCTTGAACATGCGGGGTGATCCGGCCGCTGCGTTATTAGAGGTGTTAGATCCAGAGCAAAATATCGCTTTCAATGACCATTATCTCGAGGTAGATTACGATCTCTCGGATGTGATGTTTGTCGCCACTTCCAACTCACTGAATATTCCGGCGCCTTTGTTGGACCGTATGGAAGTTATTCGGCTCTCTGGCTATACTGAAGATGAAAAATTAAACATTACCAAAGAGCATCTTCTCTCCAAGCAGATTAGTAACAATGCACTGAAAAGTAGCGAACTGACCATTGAAGATAGCGCTATTTTGGGGATTATCCGTTTCTATACGCGCGAAGCCGGTGTACGTAATTTAGAGCGTGAAATTTCTAAGTTGTGTCGTAAAGCTGTTAAAAAATTACTGCTTGACCCCGCACTGAAATCGATCAAAATCAATCAAGAGAACCTAAAGGACTATTTAGGCATACAGCGTTTTGACTATGGCCTAGTTCATCAGGAGAATCGTATTGGTCAGGTGACTGGATTAGCTTGGACTGAAGTTGGTGGTGATCTGCTCACCATTGAAACTGCCGCGGTACCAGGAAAAGGCAAGCTAACCTATACGGGATCATTGGGCGAGGTGATGCGGGAGTCGATGCAAGCCGCTTTAACCGTCGTGCGTGCCCGGGCGGACAAATTAGGGATCAGTGCCGGTTTCCATGAGCAGCGAGATATTCACGTGCATGTTCCAGAGGGTGCTACCCCTAAAGATGGCCCAAGTGCCGGGATTGCCGTCTGTACTGCTTTGGTTTCAACCCTAACGGGTAATCCGGTACGGGCTGATGTGGCCATGACCGGTGAAATTACCTTAAGGGGCCAGGTATTGCCGATTGGCGGCTTGAAAGAGAAGTTGCTGGCGGCTCACCGGGGTGGTATCAAGACCGTGCTGATCCCGCAGGAGAACATCCGTGATTTGGAAGAGATTCCGGATAATATCAAAGAGAAGTTAACTATCTGCCCAGTTCATCAAATTGAAGAGGTCTTGATGCTAGCACTACAAGATCAGCCCTTTAGCACTCCCACTGGTGCTGCTGCAACGGATACCGTGATCAAATAAAGAGGGTGATAGCAGCACTCTCTGCTCAATAATGGCGATAATAATCATTGTATGGCAACAATAACAATGAACGCTCTCATAACGCCTAGGTGCGAAATCCAACAAAACTTGTTAAAGGGGATAAGGTGTGAATAAATCACAATTAGTGGATCAATTAGTCTTAGAGGCTGATCTCTCTAAAGCAGCTGCTAGCCGTTTCTTGGATGCCTTGATGGGGGTAGTCACTGACACACTCAAAGCTGGTGAACCGGTGGTGTTGGTAGGTTTCGGTTCTTTTGTCGTTCGTGAACGTGCGGCGCGTACTGGCCGTAATCCAAAGACAGGAGAAGCGATTGCTCTGGCAGCGGCTAAGGTCCCGGGGTTTCGTGCAGGAAAAATGCTCAAAGAGCAAATTAATTAAATTCCCAGCTCACTGTTCAGTGAGCGCTGTGATAACTTCAGGCTGCGCCGTGATCGGCGTTCAGCAGATAGTTAGACTAAAACGCATCCTAATTAGATGCGTTTTTTAAGGTGAAGCGATCGTTTAGTCTCAGAAGAGGAACTAACAGTGCGGAGAGTGCTTAAGTGATGATGGAGCGCCTACACCAGTGGGCTCAAGGCTGGGTGTTTAAACTGTTATTAGCTGTAATCATGGTCTCATTGTTGGTTGGGGGCTTTGGCGGCTATTTCATGCTTGATCGTCACGATGCGGTGGCCATTGTGAATGGTGATAAAATCGCCCGTCAAGCCTTTCAGCAGCACTATCAAGTCAAGAAGCAGCGGCTACAGGCCGAATGGGGAGATTCATTCTCTTCGTTGGCAGCCGATCCTGATTATTTTAAGCAGTTAAAACAGCAGTCATTGGAGCAGTTGATCAACCAGAAGCTGTTGGCACACTACGTCAACCAATTAGCTTTACAAGTTGATGATACCAAGATTAAAGCGGCTATCCGCGAGATCCCGAACTTTCAAAAAGAGGGAAAATTTGATAACGAACGTTATCAAGCGGTGATCCACAAATCGGGATTAACCCCTACAACATTGCGGGACCAGATAAAACAGCAGCTCCTGCAGCAGCAGTTCTGGGATGCTTTAGCGAATAGCGAATTTGTGCTGCCAGAAGAGAGCCAGCAACTGTTGGCCTTAGTGATGCAACAGCGCGAGGTGCGCCTGGCCACGCTGCCTATTGAGCCCCTGATCGCCCAGCAGATCTTAAAAGCCGGGGAAGCTGAAGCCTATTATGAGCAGCATCTGCAAGATTTTATTGCTCCTGAGCGGATCAAAGCTCGTTTCCTGACTTTTAGCGCTGAGGCCTTGAAGACAGGCATTTCAGTTAGCAATCAAGCGATTGAGGCGTACTACCAGCAGCATCCACAGCGTTATACCCACGTGGCACGTCAGCACGTCAGTCTGATCCGTCTATCGACCATGGAACAAGCTGAAGCAGTTCTAGCACAATTAAAGGGCCCTGACAGTGATTTTGCTGCATTAGCCAAACGCCATTCAACGGACGCTTTAACCGCCGCTAAAGGGGGGGAATTGGGTTGGATTGAGCAGGGTGGCATGCCACCTGCTTTTGATCAAGCGGCCTTTGCGCTACAGCAACCGGGAGAACTATCCAAAGTTGTACAGGCTGAAGATGGTTATTATTTACTGCGTTTGAATCAGCAGCAACCTGAAGCGTTGCAGCCACTCCAACAGGTCCGTTCAGAGATCAGCACGATCTTACGGCAGCAGCAGGCGGTAGAGCAATTTACTGTACTACAGCAGCGGGTGCAGCAAGTTGTGAATGAACAGCCGGAGGGGTTATCTGAGGTTGAAGCGGCTACGGGTATCAAAGCCCAGGAGAGTGATTGGTTCACTCGTCAGTCGGTTCCTAGTGCCTTAGAGTTTACCCCGATCATTCAAACGTTATTTGATAAGGATCCCCCGCTCAGTGAGCCGCTAGTTGAGCTGATTAACGTGGGAGGGGATCAGGCCGTCATTGTGCAGGTTCTGCAGCGCCAAGCAGCCGCACAAAAGCCCTTTGAACAGGTATCATCAGAGATCACCCGGTTGGTTCAACAAGAAAAAGCACAGCAGGCTGCTCGCCAACAAGCGGAAGCCCTATTATTGACCTTACGGGACAAGCCGCAAGATCAAGCAATAGCGTTGGAGCGTGCGGGATTAGCGTGGAGTGAAAAGCGGGTATTAACCCGTGAATCGCCTGAAAAACGGCTTGTTGAAGTGCTCTTTGCTCATCCTAAGCCTAAGGCTGATCAACCAACCTATGGTCTGGCGGAGAGTGTGCAAGGCGACATCATTTTGTTTGAGCTCCTGAAGGTCACGACGGGTGAAAGCGCTCGAGATCAGCCTGATTTTCCAGAGCAACTATTGGAACATACGGTGAATGCTTTAATCCATACTTTGCAGACCAGCTTATGGAAACAGGCTAAGATCAAACGGTTTTCTCTGGATGCAGTGGAATAGGTATCGCAAAAGAGTGCTTGGAAGTTGCTAATAGGCACGCCATGGGGCAAGGTGGTTTAACACAGGTCATGATGGCCTGTTCACTCAGGAGAGCCTTATGAAACTGCGCTGTTTTCCTCCTAGGTTGCTACTGTTACTGCTCTGTGGTTTGCCTATTGTGGTGTCAGCGGCCCCAGTCGGCAACGTTAGTCAAGCAGTTCAATCTGCCACTGTCGTCATCAATTTGAATCAAGCTTCCGTGGAAGAGCTTGCCAGCCAATTAAAAGGGATAGGTCGTAAACGTGCTCAAGCGATTGTTGATTATCGGGAGAGGCAGGGGCCCTTCGTCTCGCTAGAGCAGTTAGTGGAGGTACCAGGGATTAGTGTAGGCATGCTGGAGCAGAATCGCTCACGGCTGACGCTATAAAAGCTGCTCTCAGGATCCCACCGTGTAGCAACCCTAGGGCCCGTGGGATCTTGTGCTGAGTTCGGTTACCGGTAGCGTGGGCGTGCTAGTTTTGTTAGGTGATGTAGTTCGGTGAAAGAGAGTCACATGATCTACAAAAGAGTTATTGTGTATTTCATTGTATTACTTGGTTTCAGGCATCCGCTCTGTTTTGCCATTGCCATCAAGCCGTTGATCATTGCTCATCGTGCTGGTCTTGCCGATGCGTTAGAAAACAGCCTTTCTGCAATAGACTCGGCCTTAAAGTGTGGCTCCGATATTATTTGGGTTTCTATACAATTATCGAAAGATGGTCAACCGGTTGTGTATCGTCCAGATAATTTAAATGAGTTCACTACTGGCGAGGGGTTGGTCTCCCATAAAACAGCTTCACAACTAGCATCACTCCGTTACAAAAAAATGATTAATCCTGGTGCTTGTTCTAAATTTTCTTCACGGAATAAACAGAAGATCATCAGTCAGATCAAGGGAATCCAGCCTTAAGAGGTTCCCGACTGCACAGTTCTATCTAGATTTGAAATCACCTGATGCCGATCCTGTTCAATTAGCGGCTGCAGTTTCTAACGTGGTCCATCAGCATAAAAGTCAAAAACATATCGTTGTTTACTCTACTAATGCAGTCTATAGCGATGCCTTTAAGGCTCATCAAGACATGCGTAGGATGGTAGCACGAGAGGTCACCCGTGAAATTTTGGTGACAGATTTACTCAATCATCAATGCATTGCTGCAACAGCAGAGAGGGGTGTGCATGGATTTGAAATTGAGCGTGATGTTGTTACTGAAAATTTTAAATTAGGAGAAGGAAAAACAAAAGCCAAAATGGTCATGAATTATACATTTCCTGCTTGTGTTTTAAGCGTCCCAGAAAATAAATTAATCTTATTTGGTGTCAATACCTTAGCCGCTTATCAACAAGCTTGTACTGATGGTGCCTATGCTGTTATGGTGGATTCTCCTGCATTTTTTTATAAAAATTTAAGCCTAGATCACGATGATTGTATAGTAACCCTTATCGGGTGAGGTGCTGCTTGTTGTTGACTGCTCTCCTTGGCTGGCCCTTATTTTTTTAAGCGACTTATGACGTTGTTTTGAATTATTGTCAGCCTGTCAACGATCTTATAAAATGTCCGGATTTCGATCGTGTTAATGGTCAGTTTTTGACCTAATTTCCTCTTCAGATGTCAGCTCTAGCTGGGAGCTCACTGACTGTACTCCTTCCAGTTGCTGATCCTTCTGATGCTTTCCCCCATGACTCTTTCCATCCCTGTGCATTCCGGCTTGCTTATGGGTCAATGATGCGATCATTCGATGATTTATTCAACAACGCCTAATGGAAGTAGACGAACGTGCTACTTTAGGTTAGATTAGGAGTGTAATTCAAGGAGATGAAGATGCAAAATTCATGGAAGAGGCTATTCCAGAGGTTACTGTTCTGTAGCCCTTTAGCAATCCTTCCACTTCAGGCGGCTCCAACAGCGATTAATTTACCAGAACTCGGTGAGCCTCTTGGGCGGCCAAGCCTTGAGGAGCTCCTTCCCCTACCGCTGGACCCAGTATGTTCGAAACCAGTGCAGCAACAGTGCGGTCGTACTGCCGCGAGCCAGCAGCTGGGAGCGCTCACTAGCCAGTGGCTCAACCAATTTGGCCAAGCGGAGATTGCCTTGAGTGATCGTCTCTCCGGCTCCGCTTTACGTACTGGGCGCTTGGCACTGCTACTGCCACTCTACCAGCAATCACACCAGCTTATCTTGACACAATGGCGGGTGCTGCGTGATCGCCAACAGACTACGTTGGATTTTGGTATCGGTCAGCGCTTCTTCAATCAAGCTCAGAGTTATTGGGGCTACAATGTTTTTTATGACTATCACCGTCAAGGCAATCATGGCGGCCTCGGCCTGGGGCTAGAGCAGCGTGGAGCTACTCGCACGGTAGCAGTGAATGGCTACCTGCCGTTAAGTGGCTGGCGAATCTCTGAGGATCAGAGAAGTCAAAGTCGCTCAGTCAAGGGGATCGATCTGCGGCTGCAACAGCAGCTACCGAAATACCCTCAGCTGCAGCTGAATGCGGTGCTGGAGCACTACTTTGATCAATCATTAGTCTCTGTTCATGAGCAACAAACACCCCGGCCAACCGCTTTCATGTTAGGCCTTGATTACACCCCCATCCCTCTATTCACCACTAGTTATGCCTACCAACTTGCTAGCGGTGGCCTGAGGAACCATCAATTGCAGCTCAGGCTGATCTATCGCTTAGGGGTGCCGTGGGGACAACAACTGGATCCTACACAGGTAGCCCAGTCTCTGGCCAGCAATCACTATGCTTTAATTCAGCGCCACTCACCCGTGACCAGTAAAGCACAGAGGGTAACCGCACAGTCTAATACCATGCTAGTGCACGTGCCACCGCTGCCTGCAGTATATCGAAACAACGTTAGAGTAGTCGACGAAGCAGCAATACAAGAAGCAGTACAAGAAGCAGTACAAGAAGCAACATGATCTTGCTACCCTTTAACGGACACAACGAAGAGGAACAAAGCGTATAATTTTTTGTTACTTTTTGAGGTGAAGTTATGAATCAAGGGGAATCAAGGAGCTATGATAAGGAATTCAAGCTGAATGCGGTAAAGCTGTATCACAGCACTGGTAAAACGCTCTGTCAATTGAGCGAGGAATTGGGAGTTCCCAAGAGTACATTGGCAGGGTGGGTCCATCAGCATAACAAGGATGGTGCAGAGGCTTTCCCGGGCAAAGGATACCTGAAAGCGTCTGATGCTGAGCTCAGTCAATTGCGGAAAGAATTGGCGATAGCACGCGAAGAGAGGGATATCCTAAAAAAAGCCTTGGGCATCTTCTCAGTGGCCCGCAAGTAAAATACCAGTTTATGCAAAAGCATGCTGGGGAATTCAGCGTAGAGAGGATGTCCAACGTGTTAGGTGTATCCCGCAGTGGCTATTATCAGTTTATCAAGGCTGAGCCATCCAAGCGCTATTGTGAGGATGAGCGTTTAATATCTGAAATTAAAGAGGTTTATACCATAAGCAACCAAATTTACGGTAGCCCACGTATCCATGCTGAGTTACGAGCTAGAGGTGAGCGCTGTTCACGCAAACGGGTTTGTCGGCTAATGAAAGCAGCCCATATTGCGGCTAAGATGAAAAAACGATTTAAGGTAACCACAATAGTCGATCCAAAGGCCGCAGTGGCGCCTAATTTACTCAAGCAGAAGTTCACAGCCACTCGCCCTGATCAATACTGGGCAGCAGATATTACCTATATTCCGACCCAAGAGGGATGGTTGTATGTTGCTATCGTACTGGACCTGTTCTCTCGTAGTATCGTGGGGATGGATATGCAAGCTCACATGACCACCGAGTTAGTAGCCGCAGCATTACGCCAGGCAATAACACGGAGGAAGCCTGCTGCAGGTCTCATCCACCACTCCGACCGAGGCAGCCAGTATACCAGCAAAGGATTCAAGGCTGTATCGGCGCATCACCAGATAACGCTTAGCATGAGTAGTACGGGCAATTGTTATGACAATGCAGTAGCAGAGAGTTTTTTCCATACCTTAAAAACAGAGCACACCCACTTTGAACGTTTTGAGAGCAGAGAACAAGCCAAATTGAGCATTTTTGAATACGTAGAAGTGTTTTATAACCGACAGAGACGGCACTCAACGCTAGGCTATCTGTCTCCTGTAAATTTTGAAAAAAATTGGTTATCCCAGGTCGCTTAAGGTTTCTCTTCTCTGTGTCTAAAAAAAGGTGGCAAGATCAACACAAGAAACAGCAGCACGAAAAGCAGCACGAAAAGCAGCAGCAGAAAAAGCAGAAGAAGATTACAAAAGGAAGGAGTAGTAAAATCTCACTACCCTGGCTCCAGGGGACGTTGAATTAATGCTACGGTTGCATTTCGACAGCTATTTTAAACCTAGAGACCATCAGCAAATTAATGAGTTGGCTGTCCATAATCAAATGGGCACAGCCTGAGGACGACAGTGGTCGAGTCAGTCAAGAAAAAATCACCTACCAGTCATGGAAGAGAGTCAATTAAAATATGATCAGAAATCCTACGTCATCTAACACAATAAGCAATAATCAGCTCCGTAGTGTTTTCAGAAAACCGCCCGAAAATTTGCTTAGCATTACTGAAAAATTTTGCGAGCCCATTTTACCTGAATTGGATATCTCAAGGGTTCTCAATCCATTTAGTGTTCCCTATAATGAGGAACAGCATGGAAATATCCCCGGGGAGTTCCGGCGCCACTACAATGAATTTAATCGGTTTCGTGATAAATATCATGATCTGGTTGATCAACTGTCTATTTTAGCCATTTCTTTAAACTTGGCTGGGCCTGATTTAGACAAATTAATAGACAATTTAGATGAGTTTAAAGGTAAGCTGTTTATTCCTGGTTATGTTCATCCAGATCCAGAAATTCTATGGAACATGGTTCGGGAGCATTTAGAAGTAGTGGTGATGTTACTACGTCAACCCGGAATTCCAGAAGAGCAGCGCTTAGATGTGATAAAAAACCTAGGTGGTGAACTGCAATACTGCCCTACTGGTATTGTGAGCTATCTGCAGCAAGCTATTCAAACGCTAGCTAGCGAGGGCGATGTTATTCCCAGGATGAAAGATATTCTAGTACGGCAATTGGCTATCGAATTTATCCGTGAAAAAAATTTTTGTCCGGATATAATGGAAGTACATTATGTTAACGCGTTTATCAACTATCTTGCAAATGATCTGGGTCTTAATAAATGTTCCCATGAAAAGGGAGTAACCCCAGATCACTTTTTGGTCAGGCAGAATATGCCCGCTTTTCGGCAAATCCTCACTGAAAAACTGCCGATTATCTTGGTCAGTTCTTTAACTGACGAGCTACGTTTAGCCGGTTGTCAGGCTCTGCGAGAGGGGCGGTTTGAGGGCGAATCCTGGCAACATTTTTCAAATTCTTCGATTGCAACATTTTTCAACTCGGGTTTCATTCAACATACACTATTTGTAGAAGATGAACAGAGCGGACGTTTTGATGTTCTTAAGGATTCTCATCCACTAGAGCGGCTGGTGGCGCGATATCTGATAGACCAAGAGTGGCTACAGCCTCAAGAGAATTGGCATCTGATGGATGACGATGATGGAGGGGAACTGTACACCCTATCTAACTACTGGTTCTGGTGGCAAAGTAAAGAGGATAGCGAAGATCAACGTTCGTTGACTGCTAAAGAGTTACTCAAGCTGTTTGCTCAGGTTACTCAATTACAGACTGATCAAGCACCGTGTTTGTTGACTTCTAAAGAGTTAAACGAGCTATTTGCCCAGGCTACTCAATTACAGACTAATCAAGCACTGTGTTTGTTGACTGCTAAAGAGTTACATGAGCTGTTTGCCCAGGTTACTCAATTACAGACTGATCAAGCACCGCAATTGATACGATTAGCCCTTAGGCTGCTTGAATTAGCCATGAACCAAGAGAGCCCTAAGGCCAACCGATACTACCTTGGGGAGATGTATGAAAAGGGTCAAGGAGTTGCTCGGGATGCGCAAGAAGCCTGCCGATTCTACCAGTTAGCTGCAGATCAGGGACATGCTTGGGCACAATTCAACCTTGGGAGGATGTATGAATATGGTCAAGGAATGGCTGAGGATAAGGAAAAAGCCTACCAACTCTACCAGTTAGCTGCAAACCAGGGACATGCTCGGGCGCAATACCACCTTGGGGGTATGTATGAAAAGGGTCAAGGAGTTGAATGGAGTGATGAAAAAGCTTGCGAACTCTACCAGGCAGCTGCAAACCAGGGACATGCTTGGGCACAATTCAAGCTTGGGGAGATGTATGCACATGGTCAAGGAGTTGAATGGAGTGATGAAAAAGCTTGCCAACTCTACCAGTCAGCTGTAGAGCAAGGACATGCTTGGGCACAATTCAACCTTGGGGAGATGTATGAAAAGGGTCAAGGCGTTGAACGGAGTAATGAAAAAGCTTGTGAACTCTACCAGGCAGCTGCAAATCAGGGACATGCTTGGGCACAATTCAACCTTGGGGAGATGTATGAAAAGGGTCAAGGCGTTGAACGGAGTAATGAAAAAGCTTGTGAACTCTACCAGGCAGCTGCAAATCAGGGACATGCTTGGGCACAGTACCACCTTGGGGGTATGTATGAAAAGGGTCAAGGCGTTGAACGGAGTGAGGAAAAAGCCTGCGAACTCTACCGGTTAGCTGCAGATCAGGGACATGCTTGGGCACAATTCAACCTTGGGAGGATGTATGAATATGGTCAAGGAATGGCTGAGGATAAGGAAAAAGCCTACCAACTCTACCAGTTAGCTGCAGACCAGCAGCATGCTCAGGCACAATTCAAAATTGAGGGGATGACTAAAAATGGCGTAGCGGTCAATAAGAGTCAACAGGGGATTGAAGAGATATTTTCAAACCAAATCACCGCTCCATACCATGCCGCTCTTGCTGAAGCTGTGGCCTCTTTTAATAAACAGCAACAACCGTTCCAAGGGGTCACTACAGAGCAGGGTGGTGTCAATCAGCATTGTCAATCAGCATCGAATTTTGATCCCCTGTCAGTATTGAAAATTGACCAGGCATTTAGAGATTTTTCCGGCGGTTTTTGAAGCGATAGGCGTCATTACCAGTCTCTAGGATTTCACAATGATGGGTTATGCGATCCAATAAAGCAGTGGTCATTTTTGCGTCTCCAAATACGCTGACCCATTGTAAGCGACAAACCAGTACCGTGTAGCAAATTGGCGTTGATGCAGTCAAAGTAGTTCCCATTTAAAAATCCACTGGGAACTACCGTGATTGCTAATTACTGGGACAAGTAACTGCCGTAAGCCCTCTTATTACAGCGCTGAGTTGAAACAACGCCTGGCGGCAGCTGCCAATCAGCCCGGTTTTTCACTATCAACTATTGCTCAAGAACAGGGCGGCAGTCCATCCGCGCTATCCAAACGGCGCCTGCAATACCAGCAGCCAGAGCCTGCCACCTTGCTCCCGATAGCCGTTGAAGCAGACAGACCAGTCCCAGCCAGCCAGTTAGAAAGCCATGTATCCCTCCACTCACTCCAACAGGGATGATCGACATCACCCTACAACAAGCTAATATCCGGATCAGAGGTGTGATTAATCCTTTACCCCTGTTAGCAGGCGTGCTTATGCTGCCCACCGCAGATTTGCAGTAATCACTAACGACCAGTCCAGGGGCTAATGAGGAATATAATGCCTATCTCAGCAGTAGATTTTACCTTGGGTGCCTTGACAGACTGTTTTGATCAACCCCCCTCAGTGAGTAAAACGACCGTCTTGCCAGAAAAACAGTTGATTAAATCGATTGCTCAACAACAACAACACTTTACAGCGCTGCTGGCGTCAGCACAGCCCAGCTCCTCACGATTGGCTGATCCACAGACGATGTTGGCCATACAGCACGGGATCATGCAAGCCACCTTAACGGTTGATCTTGCAGCTAAAATGGCTGGTTCATTCACCCAAACAGTGAATCGATTGGCGACCATGCAGTAATGAGGGTGATGAGAAGTCCCTATGGCACTCTGCTCCTATGCCTACTGCTAACAGGCTGTAAAATTGATCTCTACAAAGGTTTGCATGAACAGGAGGCTAATCAGATGCTGGCCCTGTTGATGATCAACCGGATCAGTGCACAAAAAGTGGATGAGCCAGGAGGGCTGCTAAAAATTAAGGTGGTTGAAGCCGATTTTGTCAACTCGGTGGAAATTTTGCGTCAGAATGGCTATCCCAAACGACAGTTCTTCTCGGTGAATGATCTATTTCCGGCAAACCAGCTGGTCACTTCACCACTGCAAGAGCAGGCTAAACTGACTTACTTAAAAGAGCAGCGGTTAGAGCAGTTGATTTCGGCGATGGAGGGGGTGATTAGAGCCACTGTTTCCATCGCTGATCCCCCACAAGCAGAGAATCGTCGGGAGGTTATTCCACCATCGGCGTCAGTATTGGTCAAGTACTCTCCAGAAACTAACATGGCACATTTTATCAATCAGATCAAAAGTTTGGTTCATAATAGCGTGCCTGGACTCAGTTACGAGGCGATTACGGTAGTATTACAGGCCACCAATTACCGTTTTTTGCAACAACAAATTCCAGATCTCTCGCCCGTTAAGTCATTGACCGCCTCCAGCACGGCGACGGGTGTATCGACCCTCTGGTCATCGTGGTCTGAGCGGCCAGCACTCGCTGAACTGCTCGCTTGGAGTGTCGCCAATCCACTGTGGTTGCTGCTGGGTGCTGCTTGGTTAGTACTGCTGTGCCTTGGGGGCTATGGGTGGTTGCGTCGGCGTACGGCTACGAGCCTTGCTGATGATTAATGCTGAGATCACCCGTTTGTATCAGTTAGCCTGGCGTCCTGGTGCTTTTATGCATAGCCAGTGGTGGTTGTCGCTACAACTGCTGGCTTGGCGGCCTTACTATTGGGCTGATCAGGCAGCAGAGGGTGCAGCCCTGATGGAGGAGCCCTGCCAGGCTGTTGCAAGCGCGCTGAGCTTTCAGCAACTGCACTCCCCCTTGCGACAGGCAGTGGATCAGTTAATCTGCCAGAAGCGCCGCTTTCCATTGGCCCCGCTACCGGCAAGGCTCTCTGCGGATCAGCAACAGTTACTGGCCTTAGAGCCCAGATTGGGCAAACTGCTGGTGGCGGTTGGGTTGCACTTATTGGGTTCACCAGACTATTTGTTGCGTGGCCACTATCGGCGGGTGCTGGCACCGCTGCTAGGCTGGCAGGCACTGGATCAGCTGTGGGCCTTATGGCGACAGGGGGATCAGCCGGCACAGTTACCAGTGGAAAAGTTAGTGAGCCAGGCCCAGCAGTGCGCTTATCAAGTGTTCAATACCTATTTAACACCGGATCCCATCTGGCAAGCGCTGACGGTGATTTTACCACCACCACTGCCGGCCAGCGCGCCAGCCGCGGTGATTCTGGATAATCCACTGACACTACTGTTTAGAATAGCCCGTTTTTTATGAATCCTTTTAATCTGCCCCTGCAGCGACTTGGACTGCCGGCACCGCTGCCGGTGCAGCTCACGGCTGAAACCCTGAGCGCCTGGCAGCAGACTAATCATCTCACCCGCTGGGTCCGGCAGCGGGCTGCACAACGACTGATACGGGTGCGCCAGCGGCGGCTAGAGATTCGACAAGCCACCAGACAGTATGTTCAACGGATGCGTAAGCGGGGTCAGGCACAGACCACCCAGCTGTTGGAGCAGACACGTGCTCAAGCCATTCAAGAGACTATTCAGTGGTTGGTGCCAGCCGAGCAGCTTGAAAGTGCTCTGGCTGATCACTTAGCACAACAAGCCGCACACTGGGCGGTAGAAGCCTTTAAGCAATTAGTGGATGCGGTGGAGCAACCGCAACTATTGGTGCAGCAGTTACACGCCTCCATTCGCGAGTTACACCCTCATGGGAGTTTAACGCTGCGGGTTCACCCTACGCAGGTGACGGCTTTACAGCAATCGCTCACTGCGAACAACCTCGTCACTGTGGTGCCTGATCAACAGTTAGAACCGTTACAGGCATTCCTCGACAGCCCATTGGTGGTGATCAAGCTTGATCTAGAACACCATATGACCCTATTGATAGAGCAACTACTCGTGCCCCCGCCGCTGGCAGTGGCCAGCGATCTAGAGGAGAGCACTGCCGCTGTTGCAGCGGAAGCCACCCCCCTCACCTCTGAGCACTCAGGAGGTTCAGAATGAGCAGTATTCATGAAATTCAGGGTCAATCACCGCTGCTAGCCCCACTGAATGAGAGTGCTCTGCCCCAGACGGGGTCGATGCAACGGATAGTCCCTGCCCAGTCGATGATGGAGAAGACCCAGGCTGCTTTATCAGAAGTGGATGGTGTCGCCTTGCAAGAGACTCTGGAGGAGATGAGCTTGGCCATGGGGAGTCGATTAAAAGATCTGAAACGCCGTGATGAAAATAGGGGAATACGAACGACACAAGAGGCAGTGATTGAATTGGTGGAGAGCCTGGATGATCCCCAACTCATTGACGAGCTCGAGCAATTTTCTCAGTTAGGAGAGGGATCGGAGAGTCCATTGGAACAGTTGCAAGAGGCGGGGATCCCAGCGGGGAAACAGCTGCTATTAGTCGCAGCACTACTCGCCTATAAACGGCCAAACGAGCAGCGGCGTCGCCGGCTAGAGCGGGCACTGGCATCGCTTATGGCCGGTGATGAGGCGTGGGGATTGCAGTTGTTTGGTCATTTAGAACTAGGTGAATTGACTGATAGCGCCCTGCCAGCATTAAAGCGGATTTATCAACGCAGTCAGCGTGATGATCAACCGCAACAGGGCATAGCGGAATGGTTGGCGGAGATCAAAGCGTGGCCGGATCGGCAGCAACGCATTCGTGTCTTGTTACGGGCGCTCTCCTTTGATCTATCGATCACTGCCGATCATAGCCAGCAAAATCGCTTAGCCGCTACGATTAATGATCTGAAGCGCTTGCTGCTGTTTCTGGGGATGGAAGCACACTGCAATGCATTAGCCCAAGCCCTACACCTCAGTGAAGAACAGGTGTTGAATGAGATTTTAGAGATTATTGAGCAGATCTGGATTTATCCAGAGTGGTTGGCGGGACGGTTGCCCGCCTTAGGTCTCCCTGAGGAGCAGCAGGCACACTATTTGCGGCGCCTAACGGAGTTACTGCAGCTGCTGCCAGAACCCTGTTACAAAGATGCCGATCAGAAAGAGCAGACGCTTAAAGCGCTGATGACGCTCCAAGATCAGCTGGATGAGCAACAGTAGCAGGAGGAGGAGATCCCAGGTGTTAGGAGCGTCGCTAAATTTACAACTCCTCCGCAATCTAGAGCAGTTTTTAGAGCTGCTGAATCTATCGGTGAAACCACTGGAGTTGCCGTTGGAGTTTCGGGAGGGGCCCTTTGGGCTATTTCTAGAGATCCAGCAGGAACGGCTGTTACTCACCTCCTCTTATGAAGCAGCTGGCGGTAGAGCGGCTCGGTTAATGCCAAGGTTATTGCAATATTGGATGCCGGAGCGTTGTCAGGGGGTGGTTCAGCGGGTCTTTATGTTGAATGAGTCGGTCGTGATCAGCTGCGCGCTGCCAGAAGCGAGTCAAGCGGCGCTGTGGTATCAACTGTATCGTCTGCAGCGGCAGCTACTGGAGCAAGCACTACAGGTGGCAGAATGAAAGCAGTCCTGCGATGGCTGAATCTATTGTCTGGTCGGCAAGATATTGTGCTGGCGGTCATGTTAATGGTCGCGGTGTTTATGATGATTCTGCCGCTGCCCACAGTATTGATAGATTTATTGATAGCCGTTAATCTGACTTTCTCCATTATTCTATTGATGCTCGCCATCTACCTGCGTGAGCCGTTAGAGTTCTCATCATTTCCCGCAGTCCTACTGATCACCACCCTATACCGCTTATCACTCACTATCAGCACGACCCGCTTAATTTTATTACATCAAGATGCGGGTGAAATCGTTTACACCTTTGGCAACTTTGTGGTTGGGGGTAATTTAGCGGTCGGGCTCATTATTTTCAGCATTATTACCATAGTACAGTTTATGGTGATCACCAAAGGATCCGAGCGGGTAGCTGAGGTTGGGGCCCGTTTTTCACTGGATGGGATGCCTGGTAAACAGATGAGTATTGATGGCGACATGCGTGCCGGCATTATTGATGCCCGTGAAGCCAAGCGGCAGCGCTTATTGGTCCAGAAAGAGAGCCAACTGTTCGGCGCGATGGATGGGGCTATGAAGTTTGTGAAGGGTGACGCCGTTGCTGGAATTATTGTGATCTTGGTGAACATTTTTGGTGGGATCGCCATTGGGGTATTTCAGCGGGGCATGGCGGCGGGTGAAGCGATGAATCTCTATGCCATTCTCTCGGTGGGGGATGGACTGATTGGCCAGATCCCAGCACTGCTGATCTCCATTACTGCCGGGATCATCGTGACACGGGTACCGGGGGAGGTCCCACAAAACTTAGCGGCTGACTTAGCTCAGCAGATAGGCCGGCAACCACAGCCCTTGTGGGTTGCTGGCAGCGTCTTGCTGCTATTTGCGGTATTGCCAGGCTTCCCAACGCTCATTTTTCTGCTATTAGCCCTGCTGCTGGGGGGGGCTGGTTATCAGCTAAAACGGACGGCTAGCACCAGCGGCAAGGGGGGGAGTGAAACGGCTGCAGCAGAGGGAACCGGGGAACTGACTCCAGGATCGCTCCCACTCATTCTCTCCCTCTCTCCGGAGTTGGCGACGACAGCGCTCGATGAAGCCGTGATCCAGCTACGTTGGCAACTGTTTGAACGGTTGGGGATCTCCCTCCCAGACATTGAGATCCAAAAAAAACAGGTCACCCCAGGACAAATCACCATTTTGCTCTATCAAGAGCCGGTCTGTAGCGTACTGCTGCCCAGTCATCAAGCCCTGCTAGAATCTCCAGAAGCCCCACCCAGTGAAGCGCATGAAGTGGCAGAGATCCCACTGGGCAGCGCAGGACTCTATTGGGTTGCTGAGTCATTAGTGCCTACCTTGCAGCACTCTGGGCTGGTGGTGTATCCAGCGGAAGCACGGATTATCTACACGCTGCGGCGAGCGGTCACCCGCTATGCCAAAGAGTTTATCGGGATCCAAGAGACCCGCTTCTTGATGGATGCCATGGAGACACGCTATGGTGAGTTAGTCAAAGAGCTACAACGACAGGTACCGCTAGGGCGCATTGCAGACATCCTGCAGCGTTTGGTAGAAGAGGGGATCTCAATCCGCGATCTACGGACGATTTTTGAGAGCCTGATTGTCTGGGGCAGCAAAGAGAAGGACGTGGTGATCTTAGCGGAGTATGTTCGGGTCGCTTTACGGCGCCATATTATTGGCCACTACCGTAATGAGCAGGGAGAGATCAGCGTTTGGTTGATTGGTCATACCATTGAAAATCAGATCCGCGAATCGATTCGCCAGACCTCGGCTGGCTCCTACTCTGCTTTGGAACCACCTACCGCCACCGCCATTTTAACGCAAATCAAACAGGCCTTAGGGGCTAAAAAATCGGGGGTGTTATTAACCGCGATTGATGTTCGACGTTATCTGCGAAAAATTGTTGAGCGTGAATTATTTGACTTACAGGTGCTGTCGTACCAGGAGTTAGGGGATGAGGTCGCGCTACAGGTGTTAGGCAACATCGAGCAACTAGATAACCCGTAATGGTGAAGTGAGTGACATGATGCGTCCCCTGGATCAACAACGGTTACAGTCTCTATTGATGAATAGAGTGTCTGCCCCTCAAGCGATAGATTACGCTGCGATCACCCGGTATGGCCGGTTAACGGAGGTTGGCCCGACGCTGCTCAAGGCGCATCTGCCCTGGGCACGGCTAGGTGAACTCTGTCAGATTTTGCCGCAGGAGATACCGGCTGAAGTGGTGAGTTTACAGGGGGATAGCGCCTTTTTATCGCCCTTTGATCAAGTCACTGGTTTACAGTGTGGCCAGCAGGTATACGCCAGCGGGGCACAGCATAAGATTGGCTTGGGCCCCTTTTTATTGGGGCATATCGTTGATGGTCTTGGCCGGTCACTCGATGGGAGCCCCCCCGGCGAGGTAGAGCAGTGGCGTCCCCTAGACGGCCCAGCACCAGATCCTATGAGCCGACAGCTGATTGAGACGCCATTGCCACTAGGGGTACGCGCCTTAGATGGCCTGTTGACCTGTGGTCGTGGGCAGCGGTTAGGGATTTTTGCCGCGGCGGGTGGTGGGAAGAGCACGCTGCTGGGTATGGTGTGTGACGGTACTGCCGCGGATATCGTGGTACTGGCTTTAGTCGGCGAGCGGGGACGGGAGGTCCGAGAGTTTTTAGAGGTCGTGATGAGTCCAGCCGCACGACAACGGAGTGTCTTTGTCATTGCCACTTCTGACCGTCCAGCCTTAGAGCGGCTTAAAGCCTCTTTTACCGCGACCACGATTGCCGAATATTTTCGTGACCAAGGGCTTGAAGTCTTACTCATGGTGGACTCCCTCACTCGTTATGCTCGGGCGGCCCGTGAAGTGGGGCTGGCTAGCGGTGAGCCACCGGTTGCTGGCGGGTTTCCCCCGAGTGTCTTTGCCATGCTGCCGCGGTTACTGGAACGAGCAGGCCCGGCAGCTCGCGGGACCATTACCGCCATCTATACCGTATTGGTGGAGGGGGACAATATGAATGAACCGGTGGCTGACGAGGTTAGGTCCATTTTAGACGGTCATATTGTGTTATCTCGCAAGTTAGCCGAAGCCAATCACTATCCAGCCATCGATATTGCGGCCAGTGTGAGTCGGGTGATGAACCAGATCACCACACCCGCACATCAGCAGCTGGCAGGTAAATTGCGACGCTTAATGGCCTTATATCGAGAGATTGAGCTACTGGTCCGGGTTGGGGAGTTTCAGCAAGGTCAGGATGCTGAGGCAGATGAAGCGTTGGCCGCTGATCCGGCAGTTTCTCTGCCAAGAGCGGGATGGCCTGTGTGATTTTGAGCAGACTTTACGCTTACTACAGAGAGTAGTGACTGGGCCATGTTAAATCAGCTATTAGCGTTGATGATCTTGCTACCCTTTAACGGACACAACGAAGAGGAACAAAGCGTATAATTTTTTGTTACTTTTTGAGGTGAAGTTATGAATCAAGGGGAATCAAGGAGCTATGATAAGGAATTCAAGCTGAATGCGGTAAAGCTGTATCACAGCACTGGTAAAACGCTCTGTCAATTGAGCGAGGAATTGGGAGTTCCCAAGAGTACATTGGCAGGGTGGGTCCATCAGCATAACAAGGATGGTGCAGAGGCTTTCCCGGGCAAAGGATACCTGAAAGCGTCTGATGCTGAGCTCAGTCAATTGCGGAAAGAATTGGCGATAGCACGCGAAGAGAGGGATATCCTAAAAAAAGCCTTGGGCATCTTCTCAGTGGCCCGCAAGTAAAATACCAGTTTATGCAAAAGCATGCTGGGGAATTCAGCGTAGAGAGGATGTCCAACGTGTTAGGTGTATCCCGCAGTGGCTATTATCAGTTTATCAAGGCTGAGCCATCCAAGCGCTATTGTGAGGATGAGCGTTTAATATCTGAAATTAAAGAGGTTTATACCATAAGCAACCAAATTTACGGTAGCCCACGTATCCATGCTGAGTTACGAGCTAGAGGTGAGCGCTGTTCACGCAAACGGGTTTGTCGGCTAATGAAAGCAGCCCATATTGCGGCTAAGATGAAAAAACGATTTAAGGTAACCACAATAGTCGATCCAAAGGCCGCAGTGGCGCCTAATTTACTCAAGCAGAAGTTCACAGCCACTCGCCCTGATCAATACTGGGCAGCAGATATTACCTATATTCCGACCCAAGAGGGATGGTTGTATGTTGCTATCGTACTGGACCTGTTCTCTCGTAGTATCGTGGGGATGGATATGCAAGCTCACATGACCACCGAGTTAGTAGCCGCAGCATTACGCCAGGCAATAACACGGAGGAAGCCTGCTGCAGGTCTCATCCACCACTCCGACCGAGGCAGCCAGTATACCAGCAAAGGATTCAAGGCTGTATCGGCGCATCACCAGATAACGCTTAGCATGAGTAGTACGGGCAATTGTTATGACAATGCAGTAGCAGAGAGTTTTTTCCATACCTTAAAAACAGAGCACACCCACTTTGAACGTTTTGAGAGCAGAGAACAAGCCAAATTGAGCATTTTTGAATACGTAGAAGTGTTTTATAACCGACAGAGACGGCACTCAACGCTAGGCTATCTGTCTCCTGTAAATTTTGAAAAAAATTGGTTATCCCAGGTCGCTTAAGGTTTCTCTTCTCTGTGTCTAAAAAAAGGTGGCAAGATCACTCACATGACCACCGAGTTAGTAGCCGCAGCATTACGCCAGGCAATAACACGGAGGAAGCCTGCTGCAGGTCTCATCCACCACTCCGACCGAGGCAGCCAGTATACCAGCAAAGGATTCAAGGCTGTATCGGCGCATCACCAGATAACGCTTAGCATGAGTAGTACGGGCAATTGTTATGACAATGCAGTAGCAGAGAGTTTTTTCCATACCTTAAAAACAGAGCACACCCACTTTGAACGTTTTGAGAGCAGAGAACAAGCCAAATTGAGCATTTTTGAATACGTAGAAGTGTTTTATAACCGACAGAGACGGCACTCAACGCTAGGCTATCTGTCTCCTGTAAATTTTGAAAAAAATTGGTTATCCCAGGTCGCTTAAGGTTTCTCTTCTCTGTGTCTAAAAAAAGGTGGCAAGATCAGAATCAGTGTTCGGATATGATCGGAACCAGCAAGGAGCGTATTGCTAAGTTGATGAAACAGCTAGGTATAAAAGCAGCAGCCACCCGTCAACATCAAGTGACGACGGACAGTAACCATCGGTTACCAATAGCTCCTAATTTGCTGAATCGACATTTTTCTCCACCAGGCGCTAATCAGGCTTGGGCCAGTGATATCAGCACTATTTCAACCCAAACGGGCTTTCTGTATTTGGCTACAGTGATTGACCTCTATAGCCGTATGATCGTTGGCTGGAGCCTAAGCGGTAGCCTTAAAACGCCATTAATAATCGATGCTCTGACCATGGCTAGGACTCGACGTCAGCCACCAACAGGATTGGTGATTCACTCTGACCGAGGGAGCCAGTATGCTAGTGCTCTGTATCAGAAAACACTTAAAAATTATGGTATGGTTTGCTCGATGAGCAGTACTGGCTGATGGACCCACCCTGCCAATGTACTCTTGGGAACTCCCAATTCCTCGCTCAATTGACAGAGCGTTTTACCAGTGCTGTGATACAGCTTTACCGCATTCAGCTTGAATTCCTTATCATAGCTCCTTGATTCCCCTTGATTCATAACTTCACCTCAAAAAGTAACAAAAAATTATACGCTTTGTTCCTCTTCGTTGTGTCCGTTAAAGGGTAGCAAGATCAAGCTCAGTCAATTGCGGAAAGAATTGGCGATAGCACGTGAAGAGAGGGATATCCTAAAAAAAGCCTTGGGCATCTTCTCAGTGGCCCGCAAGTAAAATACCAGTTTATGCAAAAGCATGCTGGGGAATTCAGCGTAGAGAGGATGTCCAACGTGTTAGGTGTATCCCGCAGTGGCTATTATCAGTTTATCAAGGCTGAGCCATCCAAGCGCTATTGTGAGGATGAGCGTTTAATATCTGAAATTAAAGAGGTTTATACCATAAGCAACCAAATTTACGGTAGCCCACGTATCCATGCTGAGTTACGAGCTAGAGGTGAGCGCTGTTCACGCAAACGGGTTTGTCGGCTAATGAAAGCAGCCCATATTGCGGCTAAGATGAAAAAACGATTTAAGGTAACCACAATAGTCGATCCAAAGGCCGCAGTGGCGCCTAATTTACTCAAGCAGAAGTTCACAGCCACTCGCCCTGATCAATACTGGGCAGCAGATATTACCTATATTCCGACCCAAGAGGGATGGTTGTATGTTGCTATCGTACTGGACCTGTTCTCTCGTAGTATCGTGGGGATGGATATGCAAGCTCACATGACCACCGAGTTAGTAGCCGCAGCATTACGCCAGGCAATAACACGGAGGAAGCCTGCTGCAGGTCTCATCCACCACTCCGACCGAGGCAGCCAGTATACCAGCAAAGGATTCAAGGCTGTATCGGCGCATCACCAGATAACGCTTAGCATGAGTAGTACGGGCAATTGTTATGACAATGCAGTAGCAGAGAGTTTTTTCCATACCTTAAAAACAGAGCACACCCACTTTGAACGTTTTGAGAGCAGAGAACAAGCCAAATTGAGCATTTTTGAATACGTAGAAGTGTTTTATAACCGACAGAGACGGCACTCAACGCTAGGCTATCTGTCTCCTGTAAATTTTGAAAAAAATTGGTTATCCCAGGTCGCTTAAGGTTTCTCTTCTCTGTGTCTAAAAAAAGGTGGCAAGATCAGAATCAGTGTTCGGATATGATCGGAACCAGCAAGGAGCGTATTGCTAAGTTGATGAAACAGCTAGGTATAAAAGCAGCAGCCACCCGTCAACATCAAGTGACGACGGACAGTAACCATCGGTTACCAATAGCTCCTAATTTGCTGAATCGACATTTTTCTCCACCAGGCGCTAATCAGGCTTGGGCCAGTGATATCAGCACTATTTCAACCCAAACGGGCTTTCTGTATTTGGCTACAGTGATTGACCTCTATAGCCGTATGATCGTTGGCTGGAGCCTAAGCGGTAGCCTTAAAACGCCATTAATAATCGATGCTCTGACCATGGCTAGGACTCGACGTCAGCCACCAACAGGATTGGTGATTCACTCTGACCGAGGGAGCCAGTATGCTAGTGCTCTGTATCAGAAAACACTTAAAAATTATGGTATGGTTTGCTCGATGAGCAGTACTGGATGCTGTTATGACAATGCCGTCATGGAAAGCTTCTATCACACACTTAAGGTAGAGCTTATCTATACCATGAAATTAATGACGGAACAGCAGGCATCTAACGCAATATTTGACTATATAGAATCGTTTTATAATCGTCAGCGTAGACATTCTACACTGAATTATCTTTCACCCATGGCTTATGAAGTAGCGCTGGATTAACAGAGTAAGTGCAACAGGCTATTGATTGAAAGGTGAGTTAACTGTCAGACTATTGCACAGTTCTCAAGCCATGGAATAGGTGCCTGCAATGAAGCCTCAAAACAAACACTACCGACAGTTAACTCAAGGGCAAAGATACCAGATACAGGCCCTGTACAGCAATGGTTTCGCCCAACGGCGTATCGCAGAATCTATAGAGGTACATCACAGTTCAATTTCCCGAGAACTGAGACGTAACTCGAGCCAGGGGATTTACGGTGCAAAAAGCGCTAACCTATTGAAAGATAGAAGAAAGATGATGGCCATCAAGTTTAAGAAATGTGATGAACGTCATGCTAAAATTTTTCGTAATGGTCTGTTAATGGGTTGGTCGCCGGAAAACATGAGCGCTCGCACGCAACTAGAAATCCCGAGTATTGCACTCAGTCCTACGACGATTTATCGTAGGATAAGGGAGGACAAGGCTGCTGGTGGCTGTTTATACAAGCTGCTGCCTAGGTTTGGTAAGCGGTGCTGGAAGGGCGGTAAACGCAAAGCGGGTCGCTCAATGATCCCTGCACGGGTTGATATCAGCCAACGCCCAGCAATGGTTGAGCAGCGTTCGCGTTTAGGAGATTGGGAGGGAGATACAGTGTTTGGACAAGAGGCCAGTTTAGTGACGCTAGTTGAGCGTAAGAGCCGACTGACACTGATAGGAAAAGTCCCCAATAAAACAGCGGAAACAGTATCTAATATAATGATTAATATGCTAAATCGTGTTGATACTGTGCATACTATTACCCTGGATAATGGGGGAGAATTTGCTCAGCACCAGAGGGTTGCAAAAGCCACTGGGTCCCAGATATTCTTCGCACGCCCTTATGCTAGTTATCAGCGGGGTACCAATGAAAATACTAATGGTTTAATCCGTCGATGCTGGCCTAAAAAAATGTGTATGGGGCCTCTGAGCAAACAGGAGATTAGAGATATGGAATTACGCCTTAATATGACTCCCAGAAAAGTGCTTTTGGGTCTAACTCCCTTGGAAGCTTATACCGGCTGCCGTGTTGCACTTATTGCGTGAATCCAGCCTAAGGCTTTTAAGCACTTTTTGAAATTCTCTAACCGATGGCGTTGCTAAACCGAGCGAACCCCACTGCCAGAGATAAAAATTCCCTTCTTACGTAGTTCATGGCGTTATTGAGCCAATCAGTTCTGGTTTGACGAGGGCTCGAAGCTTTTGCCAGTTCTTGGTTGAGGTATTGTTGAATAAATAGCAAAACCGAGTCATCCTATGCCTTGAAATAGTTGTAGGTTAATCGTCTGGATGGATGAAACGGTCATCCAGCAGTTGATCCTCACTCTATGGATAACTAGTAACTGTCAGATCAAATTTAAGCGAGTACACCATCACCACGCTACCTCTCGACTCTATAACCCTCTGCATAGTGTTTATTACCCTAAACGTTGGCGTCCGATGAGAGCATGTGATAACGTCATCCCGTCCACGAGCTCTAACTCGCCCCCCACCGGCACCCCGTGCGCAATTCGGCTCACAGTGATCTGATAGCGATGCGCGATCTCGGCAATATAGTAAGCCGTGGCCTCCCCCTCTACGGTGGGATTCGTCGCTAAGATCAACTCCTGTGGCGGATCACTACGCAAGCACTGCTCTAACTGATCAAGCCCAATCTCTTTTGGCCCAATCCCATCCAACGGCGACAATCGACCCATCAATACAAAGTAACGTCCAGTATATTGCCCAGTTTGTTCAATAGCCTGAATATCGGCAGCACTCTCCACAATACAGAGCTGTTGGCACTGTGCACGGAGTGGATCAGCACAGAGCAGACAAAGCGACTGCTCCGTAAAGTTACGACAACGTGAACAGTGACCAATGTCTACCATCGCGCTTGCCAACCGTTGTGCTAACAGCGTCCCCCCCTGGCGATTACGCTGTAGCAAATGGAAAGCCATGCGCTGTGCCGACTTGGGCCCAACCCCTGGCAGACAGCGCAGACCCTGGATAAGTTGCTCTAATAGCGGACTCATCATCATCAGTTAGCGGCTCCTACTCTCTAGTATTGAATAGCTGAACGTTGTGAAATCAATCTGTTACAGCGGCTGAATCGTCGCTTCGTCTATCTCGGCGCCAAAATCGCGTTGTAATCGCTGCAGATGCTCATCGGCTAGCAACGCTTGCCGGGCAGCGCTCAGCTGCTCTTGGTCGATCGCTTGGCGCCACTCCAGTGGCGTTCGTTGGCTGACATCCTCACTGTCGAGAATAGTCACCGTCACCGGTTGACCTCTCAGCTCACTGAGCGCGCTGGCTAATAGATCGGGCGCTTCAGGTCGGTTTAAATGACGCTGAGCAGTGCGCAAATGGAGGCGGATCTCCTGAGGCGAGATCGCTTCACAGACGCTATTGAGCGCCAACTGCTCAATCCGTTTAGGTAAGGTTAAACGGGCCACTTCGGCACTCCACTCATCTCGCTCGGCGGCAGCTTTCCAAGAGGAGGGGCGGGCTGCTCGGTTATCTGGTGGAACCTTGGGCACTGCTGGGGCTAGCCTGGGCGAAGCAGCCGCGCGCTCTGCCGGTCCTGTTTTTGAGAGAGGGGGCTGCGGGAGCGCCCCTGGGGATGAGATCATCGTCGTCGACTGCTGTCGCTGCTGACGATGCTGCCGCTGTTGCCCACGTAGCTGCTGATGAATCGCGAGTAACTGTGTTGTCTCAGAGGGCTCCGACTCAGCATGAGTGACTAAAGAGGACTCCTCAGAAGCCTGCCTCTCCTGCATCACTGACACGTTCTTGACAGGCGCTAATGACCGTGGCCGCTCGGTAGGCGCTACTCGTTTTGGCCGATCACTCGTGCTAATCCTAGAGGCCAGCGGTGAATCAACCACCGGATCAGCAACGCTCGCCTCGGCAGAGCCGGAAGGTCCCGCTGGATCACCCCTCTCAATCTGTTTAGGATGAAACGCTAAAGCCCGTAATAGCGTCATCTCCACGCCCATCCGAGGATCCGGTGCCAAGGGTAACTCTTGACGCCCCATTAGCAGGGTTTGATAGTAGAGTTGTAGATCAGGTGGCGCTATCCGTTGTGCCAATTCACGAATCCGCACAGCGCCGGTCCCCGGCTCTCCCAGCGGCTGCGGCAACCACTGCTGCAGCGCAATTTGATGCAAAACAGCCGCCATTTCTACCAGCAGCTGCTCACAATCCCGTCCCTGGGCGATGAGCTGATCAACTAGTTTCAATAAACTGGCAGCCTCTGCTTGATGCAACGCCTCGACTAGAGCAACGGCCTGCTGGGTATCCAGGGTTCCTAACAGCTGGCTCACTAGGGAGACACTCAGGCGCCCTTCTCCAATAGCCAGCGCTTGATCGGTGAGCGTCAACGCATCCCGTAAACTCCCTTGAGCCGCCCGTGCTAATAAGCGCAAAGCCTGTGGCTCAGCCTCCAGGGCCTCGGCTTGCACGATTTTTTGCAGCTGCGCCTCAATTTTTTCCACGCTTAATAGCTGTAGATGCAGTTGCAAACAGCGAGATAACAGGGTAGCCGGCAATTTTTGTGGATCGGTGGTGGCCAGCAAAAATTTAACGTGAGGGGGGGGTTCTTCCAGTGTTTTGAGGAGTGCATTAAAGCTATGACGCGATAACATGTGCACTTCGTCAATCAGATAAATCTTAAAACGTCCTGAGGCCGGGGCATAGTGAATATTATCGAGCAGCTCCCGGGTATCTTCTACTTTGGTGCGTGAAGCCGCATCGATTTCCAGTAGATCGACGAAGCGCCCCTGCTCAATCTCTTGGCAAGGACCGCACTGCCTGCAAGGTGTGGCAGTAATGCCAGTCGCACAGTTTAGCCCTTTAGCAAACAGACGAGCTAAGGTGGTTTTACCAACCCCTCGGCTACCAGAAAATAGGTAAGCATGATGCAGTCGATCACGAGTACAACTATTGGACAGTACCGCTAAGACATGCCGCTGACCGACGACGTCAGCGTAACACTGTGGACGCCATTTACGGGCTAGAACTTGATAACTCATGAGCAACGACTGGGCAAATCAACCAAGCTCATAAGCGCTCCAGGCAGGGCGCTTGGTGAGCCAAATCGGCCTGATTTTGCTGACAATCAGTTTTAGTACAGTGGCCATACAGATAGAGACTATGATTGGTTAAGCAGATCTCATGCTGCTGAGCAATATCAAACTGCCGCTTTTTGATCAAGTCATCTTGAAACTCCATCACCTTACCACAGCTTAAACAGATAAGATGATCATGATGCTGCTGTTGTGACAGTTCAAAGACAGACTTACCACTCTCGAAATTGTGACGGGTAACAATTCCCGCCGCGTCAAATTGACTCAGTACCCGGTAGACCGTCGCTAAAGCGATCTCCTCTCCCATACTGAGCAATTTTTTATAGAGATCTTCAGCACTCACATGGTGATAGTCCGGCAGTCGTAAAATATCTAGAATTTTAAGACGGGGAGAGGTGATTTTTAACCCCGCTTTTTTTAAAGCTTGGTCATTGGTGGTCATATCATCACATTCCAGTTGACTTTGACAGACACGAACTCTCCTGGCAAATCTGGGCTACCCAGCCCTCCACGCGTTCGGCTGTTAGCTCCGGTTGGCGATCTTCATCCAGAGCTAAACCAACAAAATGGGTCTCATCGGCTAACGCTTTAGAGGCTTCAAAAGTATAACCTACGGTTGACCAACGACCAATCAAGCTGCCACCTTGGGAGGTTACAATCTTCGCGAGTGTTCCCATGGCGTCGCAAAAGTACTCTGCATAATCTTCTTGATCACCACAGCCAAACAGGGCTACCTGTTGATGATGCAGATCAATCGTTTTTAAAGTAGGGAAAAAGTCATCCCAATCACATTGAGCTTCCCCATAGTACCAGGTAGGGATCCCTAAAATCAGCAGTTCAAAGCCCACTAGATCAGCAGCACTGCTGCTGGCAATATCCTTCACCGTACAACTGATGTGGTGTGCTTTCAGCTGTTGTTCGATCATGGTAGCAATCTGTTCGGTGTTGCCAGTATCGCTACCAAAAAAAATACCGATAGGGATCATATGACTGCTCCTTAACTAAATCGTCTGGGGGATTATAGCAGCAGCCCTATCATGCCACACTGTTGGCCAGAAGGTAACCACCCTGCACCCTCTGCCGGGGTACTACCGTTATCCTGGCAGCGACCAGGCGAGTAGTCGTTTAGCCAGTAGTTGATGAGCGCACCGCTCCCCTACCCCCAACAAGCGGCGCTCTAAACCTACTGTTAGCCGTACTCGCTCATTCAGGTGGTTTTCCGGGAGCGGCAAGACACGCCCTTGCTGCAATTGAGTGGCCTCTTCTGCTGTGATATTGAGCTCTGGCAACTGTGCTAACAAACTGGCCACTGGCAATAACCTGGCATCCAGTGCTGTGAACTCTGGCTCACCCGTCGCTGGGCAGGCCGTGGCCAGTGACGCTAATTGCTCTAAGGTGACCAGGGCACTGCTCGGATAATCAGCCACCCTGAGACGTCGTAATGCGATCACATGGGCACCGCAACTCAATAGTTCTCCCAGATCGTCAATCACCGTTCGAATATAAGTCCCTTTTGAACAGTGGATGGTTAAGCAAAGTTGTGTCCCACTAAAATCATTTAAAATCACTTGATGGAGCACCACCGTACGGACTTTGGGTGGAACCTCTATACCACGGCGTGCATAGTAATACAGCGGTTTTCCTTGATATTTCAAGGCAGAATAGTTGGAGGGGCTTTGGGTGATGGTGCCACGAAAGTGACTCAAGGCCTGCTCGACATCACTGATAGTCACGCTGACTGGTCGCTCACTGATGATGCTCCCTTCGGAGTCTGCAGTATCCGTACGGACGCCTAATTGCGCGGTGACCTGATAGGCTTTGTCAGCCTCTAATAAACATTGTGCAAACTTAGTAGCTTCACCCAAACAGATCGGTAGCATGCCACTGGCTAGGGGATCTAAGGCCCCAGTATGGCCTGCTTTGCACGCATTAAATCGCTGCTTAACGCGCTGGAGGGCCGCATTAGCCGTTAAACCAATGGGTTTATCTAATAACAGTAACCCATTGACCGGCCGACACCTCATGCGGCTACTCTTCATCCGCACTGGGCTCTAAAACAGCGTCAAGCGTTGATTCCAGTGCTGGTTTAATGACTTGTGCCAGCAGTTGGGTAATATGCAGACCGTTGGCTAATGAAGGATCATGGAAAAAATGTAATGCCGGCACCAGCCGCAACCGCAGGGTCTTCCCGAGGCGTGATCGAATAAACCCGCCCGCTTGCTGTAAAGCCGCCAATCCCTGCTGAATACGAGCTGTATCACCAGGTTGTTCAAAAAAAGTCACAAAGACCTTGGCATGCGCCAAATCGCGCGATACCTCAACGCCCATCAGCGATACTGTACCAATCCGTGGATTTCTGACGTCACGCTGTAAAATGACGGCCAGCTCTTTTTGCAATGCCTGTGCCACCCGCTGGGGACGGCTAACTGCTATGACCATGCCTATCCCCTCGTTTCCAAGCTAGGTTACCAGAACCTAGTGTCCTGGCAATGATTGTAGCCAATAGTCAATCCCTCGGTGAGCCGTATTATCAGCTCATTGAACGCTGAACTTCAACCACCTCATAGACTTCAATCATATCGCCGCTGCGGACGTCGTTATAATTTTTAACGCCGATACCACACTCCATCCCACTGCGCACCTCACTCACGTCCTCTTTAAAGCGGCGTAAGGATTCTAACTCTCCTTGATAGATCACGACATGATCCCGCAAGACCCGAATTGGATTGTTCCGACGCACGAGGCCTTCTACCACCATACAGCCTGCAATGGCCCCGAATTTCGGTGAATTAAATAGATCACGCACCTCAGCCAATCCGGTAATCTGCTGTTTATATTCTGGGACCAGCAAACCACTCATCGCTTGCTTAACTTCATCGATAATGTCGTAGATGACCGAGTAGTAACGGAGATCAAGTCCATCGCTCTCGATGATCCGTCGAGCCGTGCTGTCAGCACGGACATTAAAGCCAATTAAAATCGCTTTGGAAGCGGCGGCCAGCGTGGCATCAGTCTCCGTCAGTGCACCAACACCAGAACCAATAATGCGAACTTTGACCTCTTCAGTAGAGAGCTTGAGTAACGCATCACAAATCGCTTCTACTGAACCTTGAACATCCGCTTTAAGCACAACATTCACTTCAGAGACGATAGGATCCCCGGCTTGGGTAAATAAATTTTCTAATTTAACCCGCTGCTGGCCAGCTAATTTGAGTTCCCGATGCTTGCTTTGGCGGTGCAAGGCTAATTCGCGCGCTTTTTTCTCGTCGCGCACCACCATCATGGGATCTCCTGCCGCTGAAATGCCGGAGAGCCCCAATACCTCCACTGGGATTGAAGGACCCGCCGTGGTGATTGTTTGGCCCAATTCATTACGCATCGCCCGAACACGGCCATACTCAAAGCCACAAAGAATGATATCCCCTTTATTCAGCATCCCCTGCTGCACCAAAATGCTAGCGACTGGGCCACGTCCGCGATCTAAGAATGATTCAAGCACAATACCACTCGCCATGCCATGAGGGACTGCTGTTAATTCTAATATCTCTGCTTGTAACAACAGCGCTGTTAACAGCGCTTCTACGCCAGCACCAGTTTTAGCGGAAACCTGAACAAATTGAGTATCCCCCCCCCAGGCTTCTGATAAGACGCCGTACTGGACTAATGCTTGTTGGATCTGTTCTGGATCAGCCCCTGGCTTATCTATTTTATTAATAGCGACGACCATAGGAACTTTAGCAGCCCGCGCATGCTGGATGGCTTCCACCGTCTGTGGCATCACGCCGTCATCAGCAGCCACGACCAGTACCACGATATCAGTTACTTGAGTGCCCCGGGCCCGCATCGCCGTGAAAGCAGCATGCCCTGGCGTATCCAAGAAGGTGATCATGCCATTCTCAGTCTCAACATGATAGGCACCGATATGCTGCGTGATGCCCCCCGCTTCGCCAGCCGCGACTTTGGTTGAACGAATGTAATCTAGTAAAGAGGTCTTCCCGTGATCGACATGGCCCATAATGGTGACCACCGGCGCCCTTGGCGCTAGGGCTGCACTATCCTCTACGTCCCGATCACCCATGATAGCGGCTTCTAGCTGATTTTCTTGACGCAAGATCACTCGGTGCCCAAGCTCTTCAACCACCAGCTGAGCGGTCTCCTGATCGATCACCTGGTTAATCGTGGCCATCAACCCTAACTTGATAAGAGTTTTAATCACTTCCGCGGTTTTAACCGCCATTTTTGCCGCTAATTCAGCAACGGTAATGTTTTGATTGAGAATCACCTCACGCACTAAAGGTTGCACCGGTTTGTTAAAACCCTGTTGTAAAGTGCTCGGCTTCGCTTTACCTTTACGGACGTTAGCACGCTCCTCTTCACGGGCCGCTTTCCCTTCAGAGAGTCGATGGCTTTTCTTCTGTTTAGTGGGTTTGCTGCTACGTAGCTGGCTACGCCGCCCCGTCTCATCCCGAAGATCAGCATCATCTTCCGCTTCACGGGCATAACGGGAGGTCGTGACATGGTACTCTTCCTGAACTATTTCTGGCTGTTCACCTTGCTCCCAGCGCTGCTCATTTTCTTCAGCTAACCGACAGGCTGCTTCTGCCAGCTGTTTGGCGTTTTCTTCCGCTTTACGGCACGCCTCCTCTTCGGCTTTCCGTTGTAATTCGCTGGATTGTGCCGCCAATCGATCCTTTTCAGTGCTAGCCTCCGTTTTTTTGGACACCAATGCTGGCTTACGCGGCATCTCGATAGCCTGCTTAACCGAGGCAGCCGCCAGTGGCATGAGTGGCCGTTCAGGCGTAGAACGAGCCGCCGGGGAAGCAGATGCGGTGGTCAGTTTCGGTTCGATCCTGGGCTCCTGGTAAGGAGAGGCCTTGAGTGGCATGGCTTTCAATTCACCAGGTTGCACTGATTCAGGCCTCTCAAGCAATTCGACAGCTGGGCGCTTCACATAGGTGCGTTTTTTACGTACCTCAACTTGAATGGATTTACTCTTACCACTGCTGCTAGAGACATTCAGAGTACTGTGGGTTTTTCGCTGTAAGGTCAAACGACTCGGTAAAGTGGCAAACTCGCCTGGGATACCTTGCCAATAGGCTAGTAATCTCTGCTTTTCTTGCTGAGTGATGGTAGACAGGCTGTTTTTTTGAATACCAGCCTCTGCCAGCTGCTGCAGCAAGCGCTCAACCGGGATCTGGTTCTCCTCAGCGAGCTGTTGTACGGTTACTTCTGTCATGTTGCTCCTTCCTGCAACCTTTATTAAGCTTGATCGCTAAACCAACAAATATTACGTGCGGCCATAATCAATTCACCCGCTTGCTGCCGACTTAAGCCTTCGATATCACACAGGTCATCGATGCTCTGTTCTGCTAGGCTCTCTAAATTCTCCAGCCCTTTTTGCTTTAACTGGTTTGCCAGTGCTGGGTGCATACCGGGTAATTGTAGCAGCGCCTTCTCTAGCGGCTGGCTGCCGCGATTAGCCTCTTGTGCTACTGGTGTGGCGGCTAATGCCTCCTTGACCCGGCTGCGCAGCTGCGTAATTTTCTGCTCGGTCATACCCGCTATAGCCAGTAGCTCTTTTAGCGGGACATACGCCAACTCTTCTAAGGTCGCAAAGCCCTCTTTGACTAATAGCCCAGCAAAATCGCGGTCAATAGCCAGTTGCTGAACAAAGTTATTGATTACAGCCGCATCTTCTGCATCTCGTTTGGCTTCCAAAGCCTCTATGACCATGACATTCAATTCCCAACCCGTCAGCTGAGAAGCCAGTCGGACATTTTGACCGTTACGGCCAATCGCCTGCGCTAAATTGTCGGACGCCACTGCGATATCCATGGCATGACGGTCTTCATCAACCACGATAGAGATCACATCAGCCGGAGACATGGCATTATTAACAAATTGTACCGGGTTATCGTCCCAGACAACAATGTCGATTCGCTCACCTCCGAGCTCACTAGAAACCGCCTGCACCCGTGCACCGCGCATGCCAATACAGGCGCCGATGGGGTCAATCCGCTTATCATTGGTTTTGACTGCAATTTTAGCTCTTGATCCAGGATCACGGGCCGCTGCCTTAATCTCAATTAACTCTTCGCCTATCTCCGGAACTTCAATGCGAAACAGCTCCATCAACAGTTCAGGACGGGCACGAGAGACCAACAGTTGAGGCCCCCGCGCTTCCGGCCGCACAGCATACAGAATACCCCGGATACGATCGCCGACACGGAAATTGTCCCGCGGCAGTAGCTCTTCACGATGAATGATGGCTTCAGCGTGATTCCCCAGATCAAAGACTACACTATCACGGCTCACTTTTTTTACAAGGCCGTTCACGACCTCACCGATAGATTGGTAGAACTGCTCTACCACCATCATCCGCTCAGCTTCACGGACCTTTTGGACAATGACCTGTTTAGCAGTTTGCGTGGTAATACGATCGAAAACAATGGATTCAATAGGTTCTTCAAGCCAATCGCCTTCAGTGATGGCTGGATCATCTAGCTGGGCTGCCGCTAGCGTAAACTCTAGCGTTGGTTGGGTGACAGCTTGTACGACCAGCCAGCGCCGATAGGTCTGGAATTGACCACTCTTACGATCGATACTAACGCAGATCTCAACCTCTTGCTGATATTTTTTCTTAGTGGCAATAACTAATGCCATTTCCAGCGCTTCAAAGATCTTTTCTCTCGGCACCGCTTTTTCATTGGAAACCGCTTCTATGACCGCTAGGATCTCTTTATTCATCCGCTTCCCTCCTATTATCCCATCAAACCGGTGGAATAAGATGTGCTTCTTGGATGTTACTCAGCTCAAACGCTTGAGTGTTCTCCCCAACGCTGATCCGGATGATCCTCCCCTCGACTGCCTGGAGTACCCCGCACCATTTACGCCGATCATCAACCGCCGACTGCAGCAGTAAAGCGACAGACGATCCCAAAAAACGCTGATAGTGCTCGGGAGTAAAGAGTGGGCGTGCTAACCCAGGTGAAGAGACCTCAAGCTGATAAGGAGAACGTAACGGATCTTCAACATCGAGTAAGCTACTCACCTGCCGGCTGACCGTTGCGCAATCTTCTACTGAAATACCCTGGGGGCTATCAATATACAGTCGTAGTGTTGCTGGGCGCTGGGTAGCTAACCAGCGGAGCCCAATAAATTCGTAGCCTAAATCGATAATGGGTTGCTTAAGCAACTGCATTAACTGCTGTTGTAAACTAGACAAGTAAACTCCTGTGCAATAAAAAAGGGCCTAAAGCCCTCTGAATACACTCACAACTGCTGTATCACCACAACGACCAGCTAATAAAAAACCCCATGGTGCGGGGCCTTAAGTAAGACTAATCATGGTTGCGGGGGCTGGATTTGAACCAACGACCTTCGGGTTATGAGCCCGACGAGCTACCAGACTGCTCCACCCCGCGTCCGAATGCTAAGCATTGTACGCTGTTACTATCGTTATAACAATACCTTTTACTGCTTTATTTCGCTTGCCTGAACAGTTGACTGCAAGCGATGGTGCCGAGAGCGGGACTTGAACCCGCACACCCTAGAGCACTACCCCCTCAAGATAGCGTGTCTACCAATTCCACCACCACGGCATGATTGTGTAACCCTTTATGGAACTATTTTGTCGGCTGTTCTGTTGGTGGTAAATCTGCCGGCATCGGCGCTTGCTCCGGCCCGACCACCGGTTCACTTAAATCGTGCCAAGGGCTGTTGACCACCCGTGAATGGCTTAAATTACCCAACAGTAAACAGAGCGCAAAAAAGAGCCCCATCAATACAGCCGTCAATTGGCCCATAAACCGGTTGCTGCCGGTTGCCCCAAACAGCGTGGTCGAGGCACCACCCCCTGAAGCAGCACCGAGCACTGCACCCTTCCCCTGCTGGAGTAATACCAACACGATGATGCTCAGAGCCAGCAAAAGATAAATCACTAATAGTGTTTGATACATAGTGGCTCTCGATGGACCGATGACAAAGCGCTGAAATCCCGCACGACGGAATCCCTGCCGAAGTGCCGAGATGATACACGCACTAGCGGCAAAATAAAATAGCAACCGATAGATTATCGCTTTTTATTGGAATGGTATCCAACCGCTTTCTCTACCGCTGTTTCATAGACAATCTGCTGCTCATTACTCCCTCAGCCTTTTGGCTACACCGCGGCTTTGACAACATCAGCTAACCCATGAGCCATGCCCTCGATGCGGGCCTGCTCTTCCCCCTCGACCATCACCCGAACCAGGGGTTCCGTCCCCGATTGGCGCAACAGCACCCGCCCACGCCCTGCCAGTTGGCGCTCTACCTGAGAGATGGCCTGTTTAACCCCCTCACTCTGTAGCGGCTGCTTGTGGCTATTGAGCGGAACATTGACTAACACCTGCGGCAATAGGGTGATCCCACTGCAGAGATCGAGCAAGGAGCGACCCGTCCGCACCATCACGGCTAAAATCTGCAGCGCTGCTACGATACCGTCCCCAGTCGTGCTTTTATCTAATAAGAGAATATGGCCAGAATTTTCAGCCCCTAGCCGCCAACCGAGGGTTTGTAACTGCTCTAAGATAGGGCGATCACCCACCGCGGCTCGGATAAACGGGATCCCCAAGCGCTGCAAGGCTAATTCAAGACCGATATTGCTCATCAGGGTACCAACCGCTCCCCCTTGTAACGTGCCTTGTTGCAAGCTTTCTCGGGCGATCAGGTAGAGCATCTGATCACCATCAACCCGCTGGCCTTGGTGATCGACCATGATCAGTCGATCACCATCCCCATCAAAGGCTAAACCCACATCAGCCTGCTCGGCGAGTACCTGCTGTTGCAAAGCACGGATATCGGTAGCCCCACAGGCAGCATTGATATTCAGCCCATTAGGCTCACACCCTAAGGTGCTCACCTGAGCCCCCAGTTCGCGGAAAACATTAGGCGCGATATGGTAGGTGGCGCCATGCGCACAGTCCACCACGAGTCGCAGACCGTTTAAAGCTAATTTTCCAGGAAAGCAACTTTTACAAAATTCAATATACCGTCCGGCAGCATCCACAATCCGGCTAGCACGCCCCAGCGCTGCAGCACCCACACAGGTCATGGTCCGCGTTAATTCGCTTTCAATCGCGATCTCTATCTCCCGAGAGAGTTTGGTGCCATCAATTGAGAAAAATTTGATCCCATTGTCATCATAAGGATTATGCGAGGCGGAGATCACAATACCGGCCTCGGCTCGGAAAGTCCGGGTGAGATAAGCAATCGCTGGGGTTGGCATGGGGCCAGTCAACGCAGCCGAGAGGCCAGCGGCTGCTAATCCTGCCTCCAAGGCCGATTCCAACATATAGCCGGAGATACGGGTATCCTTGCCAATAATCACTTTACGCGAACCATGGCGTGCCATCACTCGGCCTGCTGCCCAGCCTAATTTAAGAATAAAATCTGGCGTAATGGGGGCAGTGCCGACCTTGCCACGGATCCCATCGGTTCCAAAAAATTGACAGGGGTTCACGCGTGGTTAACTTCCTGTAAGCTGTCTAGGGCTATTGATGATTGAGCCTCCAGCACGGCTGAGGCAACTCGCAAGGCTTCAACGGTCTCGCGCACATCATGCACTCGGACAATCTGTGCACCCTGCATCACCGCGATCACTGCCGCGGCAACACTCCCGGATGGACCCGGATCGGGTAATCCCTGTACTACCTGACGAATCATTAATTTATGAGAGAGTCCGATCAACAGCGGGCACGCTAAGATCTTTAAGGTGGCGAGCTGACCTAATAACTGGTAATTGTGCTGCAAGGCTTTATCAAAACCAAACCCTGGATCGAGCAATAAACGCGCTCGTGGGATCCCCCCTGCCTCACAACAAGCGAGTCTCTCATGAAAAAAATCAATGATTTCAGGCAATAAACGCTGATAGTGCGGTTTCTGCATCGGCACAGACTCCCCTAATCGATGCATTAAACAGACTGGCAAACCAGTGGCGGCCGCGGCAGTTAAGGCGCCTGGGTAACGCAATGCCATGATATCATTGATCAAATTCGCTCCGGCAGCGGCGGCCGCTAGCATCACCTCTGGCTTGTAGGTATCTACAGAGACCCAGACATCAAAGCGGGCTACAATGGCCTCTAGGATTGGCATCACGCGGTGCAACTCCTCTTGAAGCGGCACTGGCACCGCGCCCGGGCGCGTAGACTCCCCACCGATATCGATGATGCTGGCCCCTGCTGCAATCATCTGCTCTACTTGGCGTAGTGCAGCCGCTATCGATTGATAGCGGCCTCTATCAAAAAAAGAGTCCGGGGTGACATTCAGAATCCCCATCACCTGCGGGGAGCTGAGATCCAATGAGCGTTTGCCGCTACTTAACCTGTACACCTGACTCACCTCAGGTTATTGGATCACCGGCTTGGGCTGCTGTCTAATCATCCCAGAGGAGGTCGATGAAGCCGTTGAAGTCGTGCTAGGTGGCGGTTGATGGGGCGATTCCGTGGACTCCTCCTGCCAACCCGCCGGAGGACGCACGGCTCGACGCGCCATTAAATCATCAATTTGTAGGGCACCGATCGTTTCATATTTCATCAAAGCTTCTTTCATCGCTGCCAAGACATCACGATGGCTTTCTAAGATAGCTAACGCACGCTGGTAATTGCGGTCAATCACCGCACGAATTTCTGAGTCGATAGTCCGCGCGGTCTCATCCGAGAACCGTTTAGCTTTTGCCATTGAGCGTCCTAGGAACACTTCGCCCTCCTCTTCGACATAGAGTATGGGCCCTAATTTTTCGGACAATCCCCACAGCGTTACCATTTTACGGGCAATATCGGTAGCACGCTCGATATCATTAGAGGCGCCGGTAGAGACCTGATCATCACCATAGATTAACGCTTCAGCAATCCGCCCGCCATAGAGGCTAGAGACTAAACTCTCTAAATACTGTTTACTATGGCTGACCCGATCCTGTTCTGGAAGATACATGGTGACCCCTAAAGCGCGCCCCCGTGGAATAATACTGACTTTATAGACTGGATCGTGATCAGGGACTAGCCGACCGACAATCGCATGTCCCGCTTCGTGGTAAGCAGTCGCTTCTTTTTGCGCTTCAGTCATCACCATCGAGTGCCGCTCCGCACCCATCATGATTTTATCTTTGGCTTTTTCAAACTCTGCCATCGACACTGCCTGTCGGCTACTACGGGCAGCAAAGAGCGCCGCTTCATTGACTAAATTGGCCAAATCAGCTCCGGAAAAACCTGGCGTTCCACGAGCGATGACAGAAGCATTGACATCAGACCCTAAGGGTACCCGCTTCATATGCACCTTTAAAATTTGCTCACGACCCCGAATATCTGGTAAACCCACAACGACTTGCCGATCGAAGCGCCCTGGGCGCAGCAAAGCGGGATCAAGTACATCTGGACGGTTGGTGGCAGCAATCACAATAATGCTCTCAGTGCCTTCAAACCCATCCATTTCCACCAACATCTGGTTCAATGTCTGCTCACGTTCATCATGACCACCCCCTAAACCAGCACCTCGTTGACGCCCAACCGCATCAATCTCATCGATAAAAATAATGCAGGGTGCCGCTTTTTTAGCCTGATCAAACATATCCCGCACCCGTGAGGCACCAACGCCGACAAACATTTCAACAAAATCAGAGCCGGAAATGCTAAAAAAAGGCACCTTGGCCTCACCAGCTATCGCTTTAGCCAGTAGGGTCTTACCGGTGCCGGGTGGCCCAATCATCAACACACCTTTGGGGATCTTACCCCCTAATTTTTGAAAGCGAGCCGGTTCACGGAGGTAATCTACTAATTCGCTGACCTCCTCTTTGGCTTCATCGCAACCGGCGACATCAGCAAAAGTGGTTTTAATCTGATCATCACTCAACATGCGGGCACGGCTCTTACCAAAGGAAATAGCGCCTTTACCACCCCCCTGCATTTGCCGCATAAAGAAGACCCACACCCCGATCAATAATAACATCGGTAACCAAGAAGAGATAAAAATAGTATAGAATAGGCTCTGCCCCTCTGGAGCGACCCCTTCCACAATGATATTTTTATCCAGAAGTTTTTCCAGCAAGGTAGGATCAGACATTGGCAGGTGCGTCACATAGTCTCTGCCATCTTTTCTGGAGACCTTTAGTTGTGCTTTACGCGGATCGGAGACAACCCGCTGAATACTCCCTTGATGAACCTCCTCTATAAATTCACTGTAGGTGATGGGCCGGCTCTGGACATCATGGGTTCTAAAATTCTGAAATAGCGACACCAAGAGGGCCGCAATGGCCACCCAGATCATCAGGTTCTTTACCAGATCACTCAAGCCATTAACCTCATATCAGCTGCTCTATTCAAGAGAGACTTCATTACTAGGGGTAGGTTACTATAGTTTATAACCACTAGCCACCAGATAAAGCTCTTTAGAGCTCTTTCTGGACGCCACAGGCTTACGAACTTTCACTGTTTTAAATAGAGCACGAAGATTGCGTAAATAGTGCTCAAAACCAGCCCCTTGAAACAGTTTAACAACAAAGGCGCCGTTCGGGGCTAATACCAGCTGACACCATTCGATCGCTAACTCTGCTAGATGCAGGGAACGGGCTTGATCCACCACGGATAGACCACTCAGATTAGGCGACATATCAGACAATACCACTGCAGCCTTGCCTGTCCCAATCCGTGTTAATAGCTGCCCGAGCACTGGTTGATCACTAAAATCACCCAGCAAAAAATCAACCCCGGCAATGGGCACCAAGGGTAAGCGATCACAGGCAATGACCCGGCCGGTTGGTCCAACACACTGTGCACTATACTGTGACCACCCTCCCGGAGCTGCTCCAAGATCGACTACGGTCATCCCTGGCTTTAATAAACGATCTCGTTGCTGCAGTTGCTCTAGCTTAAACCAGGCGCGCGAACGACACCCAAGCCGTCTGGCTTGCTGCACATAAGGATCGTTCACATGGGCTTGCAACCAGCGCTGAGAGCTGGCTGAGTTTTTTTTGGTCACACGATCTCTCGATGAATAAGCAGTGAGCTGGCCTGGGGTTGGTTACCCACCAGGGGTTTCATCAGTGAGGCGTTCCGCACGCTACCCCAAATGTTCAATCTGTAGAATGCTATACTCCACTTCACCACCTGGGGTTTTGATGAAAATTTCCGCACCGCACGGTTTATTAATTAAGCCGCGGGCTATCGGTGAATTCACCGAGATCAAGCCCTGTTTAATATCTGCTTCATCATCACCAACAATACGGTAACAGGGTTGCTCGCCACTCTCATGATGCAACAAAGTAATGGTCGTCCCGAAGAGTACTCGGCCACAGTAAGCAATTTTTCTAATATCGAGGATTTGGGCATGCGCTAGCTTGCTTTCAATCTCTTTAATCCGTCCCTCACAAAAGCTCTGCTGCTCCCGGGCAGCGTGATATTCAGCATTTTCTTTTAAATCACCCTGCGCACGCGCTTCAACAATCGCTGCAATAATTTGCGGCCGCCGCTCTTTTTTCAAATAGTTGAGTTCTTCACGCAATTTCTCGGCGCCACGGACTGTCATTGGAATCATAAGAGACGCTACTCCTTAACAGCAGCCTCAAGGAATGACTCAAACGGCCAACAGCTGCTTATTTTCAGGTAAAAAATTCACGCCTGTGGCTGACTACTCCAGCAGGCGCATTACTATACCGATTTTAACGCAGTTCCACACGTTAATCACCGTTAATTTTCATTAACGCTGTAGGGATAATCGATGACACAGGGTGATTACAGCACTCCCTAAAGCGGCGGAATAAACTCTCTATGACGCCTCTTCCTCTAGAGCCTCTTGATAATCAACAGCACTTAACAAGCTGTTCAACTCGCTGTCATCCATACTCTGGATGACCAATAGCCATCCTGCCCCATAAGGGTCACGATTGATCAGTTCAGGATCACTCTCCAGATCTTCATTAATGGCTACAATTTTGCCACTGATCGGGGCAGAGATATCGGAGGCCGCTTTAACCGACTCCGTTACCGCACAATTTTCTCCAGCGATAAAGATTTCACCTAGGCCAGGGAGATCAACAAAAATAATCTCTCCTAGTAAGGACTGTGCATGATCAGTGATCCCGATCCTATAGCGATGTTCGGCTTCAACTCGCAGCCACTCATGGTTTTGGCTATAGTATAATTCAGCTGGTATATGGCTCATTGCAACCCTCTCTTTCTCAAGTTCCAGCAGCACGTTTAGATTATCAAAACCAAGGCTTCTACTCGTCGCAGAAACCGCCCAATCTATAGATCTGACGACCTTACTATCTTGGCTATGGCTGGCACCCGCTGGCTACTCTCTTTTGCAGTTTTAACGGCGCTCTACCTATCCCTTACTTTTCGCAGCCTGGAAGCTCAGATCCCAAGCACTAGGTTGCTTTTTTAAGAAAAATAAACTAAAAAATAACTTTAAATTTAAAATAAATAAATTTATTGTTTACTTTAATAACTATTTATTGAATTATTGGTTATCCAAGACTTTATCGATTCTTAACCTACTCCATTCTGTTTAACCACCGCAGGAGATCGATTATGCCTACATCATCAGATAAATCTTCAGAACAAAGCGCTAATGAAACAGCCTATGCCCTGTACACAATGGCAGCAAAAACTATAGAAAAAGCGACGGGATGGGCTAAGAACCTCATGAGTAGCCTCGCCTAAAAAGCGATTGACTGGATCAGTTATGGTATCAAAACAGGGATCGACACCTTAAGCAATCAAATAAAAATTGTTCTGCAACCAGAACCACTCATCACCCTGGAGATCTCGCGAACCGAACCCACAGTGACTGCCGTAGAAAACGTCATAACCAGTAGCCCTATAGACTCTGACAAACCTCCTGCTCTAGAAAAGCAAGGGTCACTCGCCAGTAACCTGCAACGCCAGAGGAGCAATTCGAACGCTCAGTCGATAGCCCACCAGCTATCTTCTGATTCAGATGACAGCGATGATGGCCTCGAGGGCTCAATACTCACTACCTCTCCACAACGATCAGAAACCTACAACCTGTACCCTCTCCCATCAGCGGCGACTAATTACGCGCCGTTCGCTGCCGATTATCTGTCAGAGGGTGAACGGCTACTCTAGTTCAGATCACCCCTAGCAAAAACTCCAGTAGCCACCACATCGCTGCAAAATCAGTGCTGCCAAGCCACCAGCGAGGATATCATCTAGCATGATGCCAAGCCCACCATGAACAGAGCGGTCAATCCAACGAATCGGCCAAGGTTTACTAATATCTAATACTCGAAACAGGATAAAACCAATTACCACCCACTGCCACTGTCGTGTGGGCACTGCCCAGAGTGTGATCCATAACCCAACAAATTCATCCCAAACAATCACACTGGGATCCCCACCCCCTAAATCGGCTGCGGTGCGGCCACAGATCACAATCCCTAAGAGTGCCGCGACGATCAGCACTGCCCCATACAGGAGCACAGGGGAGTTCGATAACAGCCACCAGAGCGGTAGTGCTGCCAGCGTGCCCACAGTGCCCGGCATCTTCGGACAGAAGCCAGAACCCAATCCTACGGCCAGCAGATGGCAAGGATTAGACCAACGGAAGCGCGTGCACGCCAGGCTTTGCGCTGAATCGCTGCTTACCACGCGACTACTTGCTGTCTGCTGTCTGCCGTCTGATCGCTGATTTCTGAATATTATCGAGCACCCCATTGATAAATTTATGGCTCTCTTGCGCCCCAAAGCATTTTGCTAACTCAATGGCTTCATTAATCACCACTTTATAGGGAACCTCCTGATGCTGGTTTAATTCATAGAGGGCTAAACGCAAAATTGCCTTTTCAACGGGATCAAGTTCCTGCAGGGAGCGTGCCAAGTGCGGTTGCAGCTGTTGATCTAAAGTAGTGTGAGTCTGCACCACCCCCGCTAACAGATCGTTAAAATAGGCACTATCCGTCTCCTGCATCTCCTGCATCCCCGGTGCGCTTAAAAAATGCGCGGCGACCTGAGAGAGCGTATTGTTTGACAGTTGCCAGGCATAAATCGCCTGTAAGGCATACTGGCGTGCCTGACGACGGGCCATCATTTTGTTATTTTGCTTCGGTGGTTCCATTAGTTTTTAATCGTTTGCAGCACATTAATCATCTCAAGCGCGGTCAGTGCAGCCTCTGAGCCTTTGTTGTGTCTCGTTTTTATTCCAGTCTGAGTGGTCACCTGTTCCAACGTCTCTAGGACCAATATCCCACAAAGAACAGGTAGTTCAGTATGCAATTCCAGGTGAGCTAATCCTTGCCTACATTGAGTGATCACCTCATGGTACTGTTCTATCTCACTCCGAATAACACTTCCTAAAGCGATTATCGCATCAAAATCTCCTTGCTTGCTGAGACAACACGCTGTCAATGGCAGTTTATCCACACTAGGGACGTGGACCACCAGGATATTATCATCCGCCACTTGACCAATTCGCTTCAGGATATCTAGTGCCCCGTCCAGCAGGGCATGGTTAATAAAATGGTTGCGCGCTAGCGCAATCGCGATACGCGCATAGGGGGTAGCAACCACCCCTTCGATAATCTTCATAGGCTCTCCTGCGATCCATTAAACCAGCTTATAGAGTGACCCACTCCGCCAGTTTATCTATCATGATAACCACTATGTTTTGCACCTTAATCCTGTTAAGGACTTGATCCAGGATCTAAAGCACAGGGCACTCCAGCTACCTTGCCACAGAACCACCCTGGACCTCCTGTCCAGATGAGTGAACTTAATAGCGCTACTTTTGCCTAATACAGTTAAAAAACAATAGGATAGGATTCAATCGTCTTCGGTAAAAACATACTCTATTACTCCTTTTTTAGGAGGATTAGGTACCTACCCCTACAGACTACTGATGATTATATAGCGATAACAAGCGGAGATCTGCAATCCTGGACTTTAATCACAAATATGCCCCAATAGTCCGGTGCCTGGGTGCCCACTCTTCGCTCACGACGAGGAATGGGTTTCAGGAGACCCTGGCCAGTATCAAGCTATTGAGTTAATCAAGGCGCTGATAGACTGGAAACTGTTGACACAGCACCGCAACCTGCCGTTTGATCGCCTGGATTTCATCACTATCCTGCTCTCGTTCTAATAAATCACCAATCCAGCTGGCCACCTGCCGAACTTCCGGCGCTTTGAAACCCCTACGGGTAATAGCGGGGGTGCCAATGCGAATGCCGGAGGTGACAAAGGGGCTATGAGGATCGTTAGGGATACTGTTCTTATTGACCGTGATGTTCGCTTGCGCCAAACGGGCATCAGCTGCTTGACCTGTTAACCCTTGAGGCGTTAAGTCAATCAAGAGTAAATGGTTATCTGTGCCACCCGATAAGATGTGGAATCCCCGGGACAACAAGCAGGTCCCCAGGAGTTGGGCATTGTGTAATACCTGTTGTTGGTACTGAACAAATTCAGGCTGCATCGCCTCTTTAAAGGCCACCGCTTTGCCAGCAATCACATGCATTAAAGGCCCACCTTGCGCGCCAGGAAACAGCGCGGCATTCAGCTTTTTATACAGCGCTTCGCTGCCGCCCGCTGCTAAAATAAGACCACCCCGTGGACCTGCCAAGGTTTTATGCGTGGTTGAGGTGACCACGTGGGCATGGGGCAAGGGGCTAGGATAGAGACCAGCAGCCACCAAACCAGCCACATGAGCCATATCAACGAGTAGATAGGCTCCTACGCTATCGGCAATCTGCCGCAGCCGAGACCAATCAATCACGCGAGCATAAGCAGAAAAACCACCGATTAACAGCTTAGGCCGGTGCTGCTCGGCTAATGCTGCGACTGCATCATAATCGAGGTAGCCCTGCTGATTGAGCCCATAACTGATGGGTTGATAAAATTTTCCGGAAAAATTAACAGGTGATCCATGGGTCAAATGGCCCCCTTGCGACAGATCCATCCCTAAAATCTTATCCCCAGGGTTTAACAACGCCATATAAGCCGCAAAATTGGCTTGTGAACCTGAGTGTGGCTGTACATTCACATAATCGGCCGCAAATAATTTTTTGGCGCGGGTGATCGCCAACTGCTCAATCTCATCCACAAACTGACAGCCCCCATAATAGCGCTTCCCGGGATAGCCTTCAGCATACTTATTCGTCAACAGTGACCCTTGCGCCTGCAGCACAGCTCTGCTGGCATAATTTTCTGAGGCAATCAGTTCAATATGCTGCTCTTGACGCCAGGTTTCCTGTTGCAGAAACTGCCATAGTTCACTATCTTGTTCTTCTAGCGGGCTAGTGAATACAGACATCGATACTTCTCCTTTCTCTCAATGGACTCATTGCTCGCACGGCCTACGGTCAGGTAGGTTCGGCTATCACAGCGGATCTGTGGTGACTGTAGAAACCGCTTGTAAACCTGCGCCTCACCCATAAGTGACCGGGTAGCGGCGATCTTTACCAAAATTACGGGCCGTAATCCGTGGACCAACTGCTGCTTGCCGACGTTTATACTCATTATAATCGACTAACTGAATAACCTGAGCCACCAGCTGAGGATCAAAGCCCTGGGCGACCAACCCATCGGCCGTTTGATCCTGTTCAACATAGCCCTGAAGCAAGCGATCTAAGATCTCATAAGGCGGCAAGCTCTCTTGATCATGCTGTCCAGGCGCCAGCTCCGCAGAGGGCGGGCGGGCAATGACCTGCTGAGGAATCACCTCACCCTGTCGATTGCGGTAACGGGCCAATTGATAGACTACTGTTTTTGATACATCCTTGAGCACGGCAAAGCCACCGACCATATCACCATACAGCGTGGTATACCCAACCGCCAGCTCACTCTTATTGCCAGTGGTTAATACCAGTTTACCCTGATGATTGGCCAAAGCCATTAATAGCGTGCCTCGACAACGGGCCTGTAAATTTTGTTGAGTGATACTGCCTGCTGAATCACTGCCCAGTAAAGGGTGCAATTGCTGCCTAAAAGCCTCAAATAGCGGGGTAATCGACACGACTGAGCAGCTTACCCCAAGTTGTTTGGCTTGCTGTTCTGCCAGCTGGTGACTTAATAGTGAGGTGTACTCGGAAGGCATCATCACGGCCTGCACGCCCGCGTGACCTAAAGCATCCACAGCAATAGCCAGCGTTAATGCTGAGTCAATACCACCCGACAACCCTAGAATGACCCCGTGAAACCTATTTTTATCAACATAGTCACGCAGTGCGAGCACTAATGCCTGGTAGATCTGTGCTAGCGGTGAGCGGTGTAACGGTGCCGTAGGTCCGGAAACAAATTGTTTCTCTTGCAGGCTAATCACTGCTGTCTGCTCTGCAAAGGCCACTAAACGATAGCAGCACTGCCCTTGCGAGGTATAGATCTGTGACTGTCCATCAAAGAGGAGTTCATCCTGCCCCCCCACCTGATTAAGATAGATCAGCGGCAGGGCTGTGCGCTGCGTTTGGCGCGCCATTAACTGACGTCGCCTACGCGGTTTGTCTCGATCATAGGGGGAAGCATGCAGTGACAGCACCAACTCAACACCCGCCGCTTTTAATGCCTCGATGGGGGAATCAACCCAGAGATCTTCACAAATCAGCACCCCCAACCGGTAACTTTTAAAGTCAACGACACCCGCCAAGGTTCCTGGTGTAAAATAGCGCTGCTCATCAAATACCCCATAATTGGGTAGCTGCTGTTTGTAGTAGCGGAGCAGCAATCGCCCCTGCCAAAAGAGTGATAGCGCGTTAAAGAGCCGCCCCTCCGCTTGCCAAGGATGGCCCACGAGAATGGCTGTCTGCTGGGAAGCCTGCGCTAAACGCTGTAACTGCTGCCGACAGCGGGTGTGCAGATCGGCCCGAAACAACAGATCTTCTGGGGGATAGCCAGTGAGGGCAAGTTCAGAAAACAGGATTAAATCAACCGATGGGGGCTGTTGATGGACGAGGTGTAACATCCGCTCGGCGTTCTCTTCGATGGCGCCTACTCGCCAGTTGAGCTGAGCTAAGGTAATAGTCAGCGTTCGCATGTTCTTATGGTGTTGTTGGCAGCTCTGCCTGCTTGCTGATTAAGTCCCACTTAAAGAGGTCCCACTTAAAGAGGGGCAGTGTAGCATAGAGTGCTTCCGGTCAGGGGAGCTTTTTAACCCCTTCTCAGCTACTTTTTCCTGGGATGGATGGATTGTCTAACGCTCTGTCTAGAACGGGGAGTGCACAATAGCACTTTATGGTATTCTTGATACCACAACCCGCCCTGACGGACGTCACCTATTAATAGCGAGGAGTAGTGATGGGATACAATTTGTCTGATTGGCAACACAGCGAGCGTGAACAGTTGCAAGCTGAAAAAAGTGCGGCCTACCTAGCTTGGCAGGAGCAACAAGGGCAGCTGAGTCCAGCGGAGGTTCTGCAACAGATTGCTCAGCAATCTGCAGCGCTTCAGCCCTATTTTATGAGTAAACTCAACGAATATCGCCAACGATTGTCTTAATACTATTATGACGACTATTAATAAAGTGAGATTACGCCCTTTAGAAAGAGATGATTTACGGTTTATTCATAAGCTGGATAATAATGAAAGCGTCATGCGCTACTGGTTTGAAGAGGCTTATGAGGCCTACGTCGAGCTCTGTGATCTCTACGATAAACACATCCATGATCAGAGTGAACGGCGTTTTATTATTGAAAAAGAGGGTGAAAATCTAGGGTTAGTGGAGTTGGTTGAAATTAACCATATTCATCGACGTGCCGAATTTCAACTCATCATCGACCCGGTACACCAAGGCCATGGCTATGCCACTATCGCTACTCAACTCGCCATGAACTACGCTTTTTCAGTCTTAAATCTCTATAAACTCTATCTGATGGTGGACAGCGAAAACAAAAAAGCAATTCATATTTATCAAAAAATTGGGTTCCAGAAAGAGGGTGAACTCAAGCATGAGTTTTTTATCAATGGTCAATACCGCAATGCGGTTCGCCTGTCTATTTTCCAGTCACAATTTTTGCAAGTCAGCCCAGCAGGAGAGAGCTAACTCGCCGGGCTCTACTCCCTAGCTATCTGTTGGGATGGCACCAAGAGCATGCCACCCTCCTAGCCTCAGCACCCTGCCTGGCTTCTATTGCCCAGGCGTTCTGGTGAGGGCTGCAGTAGTCGTATCACTCCATAACCGTCGATCTGATGGGTCATCTAGCTTGATTTGATCCACTGGCGGAAAAATGCTCATCCCCTCTGACAGGCGATAGTGCTTATCCTTCCACCCTGAAAGATCCCTGACCAGTCGATAGGCCATTGTTGCTGATGGCCCGGTTAACATTGGATTACCCCTAATCTGTAAAGTCTTTAAAGCAGGCAAGGCTCTTAAAGATTCCGGTGACTCACTGAGTTGATTATTTTCAAGATTTAATTTTTCTAAGGCTGTTAAGCTCAAAATCGCTTTAGGCCATTGACTCAGACCATTAGCCTCCAGGTTAAGGTCCCTCAGATTCTGTAACGATCTCCTAGGTTGATCAACAGAATCATGCCCAATCAGGAACTCCTTTAAGGCATTATGGCTGATATTGAACTGTTCTAACTGATGAAGCCTAGAGACAGCTAGCTGATCAAGCTTTATTAATTGATTGTGATTCAATGATAAATATTTTAGGGTAGTGATCGATTCCAATGGTTGAGGGAACTGAGAAAATTGGTTAGACGCTAGTACTAAGTTCTCCAGTGGTAACTGAGAAAAATCCTCAGGTAGTCTCTGTAACTGGTTATTAATGAGCACCACTGATTTCAGTGACGATAACTTAGGAAAAACCCCTTCAGGTAAATGAGTCAGTTGTAGGTTATTCAATTGGAGCTCAGTGTCTTTTTGGGCATAGGCGCTTAATAGGATTGAAGCGGCTTGCTCTCTTGAATATTTTTGATGGCTATCTTGACCTGCTTCATGAACCCATTGCTTTAGACGTTGTTCGAGATCCTTTAATTCCTCTAACTCCGCTGCAGATTTTTTAGCCCAGGGATCAACGATATCTAGCTTGAGTTTCATGGTCTTAAGCACTGCGGGTATTTTGGGCATTTCTCGGATCTCATCAAACCCATTATTTGCCAAATCAAGTGACTCTAGCTGGGTGAGATGATTAAAATTTTCTGGCAAGGCATAGAGATGGTTATTATTAATCTTTAAGGTTTTTAGAGGTGTTAATTGAGTTAATACGCTCGGAAGAGACGTCAGGTTTAAGTGAGAGAGATCGAGCTCAGTCGCTTGGTGAATATAGGCTTGATAGATGCGGTTTACAATGCTGTCGTAAGACTCTCCGTCAGGTGTAAAATTGCCAGTAGCCCATTGCTGTAATGACTTGAGAAAGTTTTCCCGTTCCTGTTCAAGATCACCGACTGCCTTGTGCTGAAACGGATGATTACTGAGAAGCACACGGGGTTGTTTGGTATGATTGGTATGATTGGTATGATTGGTATGATTGGTATGATTGGTATGATTGGTATGATTGGTATGATTGGTATGATTGGTATGATTGGTATGATTGGTATGATTGGTCTGTATAGTCATGCTAGGCCATTGAGCTATCGTCTTGAATACCTCAGGTAGCGTAGAAAACTGATTATGACGACAATCAACATATTGCAATTGTTTGAGTTTCTTGAGCTGTGGTGGGACTGTTTGCAGTTGGTTATTGCTTAATAATAGAGTTTTTAATGAGGTTAATTTCCCTACTGCAGCAGGTAAGCTGGTTAGTCTCATATTTTGCAAATCTAACTGATCGGCTTGATTATCGTAAACGGCCATCATTTTATCAGCAGCTAGCTGCCGAATCGCTTGCTGAATAGTATTCAGTGCGGCCTGTCGACTCCATTTTTTTAACTGCCGTTCTAAGCGTTCCCGAGGTTTCTGGACATGCACTGCTTGTTGTTTTAGCAGCTGTTTAATGGATGCAGGGAGCTCCATTCCCTGAATAGCGTCGATAGTTTTACCCTGCCGATAAGCTGACCGAATAGTTCGGCCGATCGCTTTCCGTTCATCCACTGGTAAATTCTTCAGGATTAACCACTGATTAATGGCTGGCTGCAGGAGAGTTTTTATCTCAGAGGAGAGGCTGGTACTGCTTGAACGATCTGTTGGAGTAGCCATAGTATATCCCTCATAGGATTCTCATTATCATGGATAACGGCGTAGTGATAAGCCGCAAGCTACAGACTTTTATAAATACAGCAGCTGCAGTACCTTTCACAGCGAACCGCCGCTAGCAATACCTGGTTAGTTAACCGTGAGTCCGCAGTAAGCTACTTCTAAAAGAAGCGTGATGACAAATCCGATAATATTGCCTGTAATAAGCTATCCGCCTGCTCTGACTGAGCGTTATTCCGGAAAGATAAATATTGACCTAATAGCGTTGGATGTTGATCCTGCAGATAACTAACCATCGCGTGCCCCATCCGGTAGAGTAAATTGTTTTCTTTAGGATCGTCCGAGTAAGCGAGATTGTTGATCGCCTCGGTAGTCAGCGCCTGAGACTCCTGCTGGCTAACGTGAACCACACCCTTCTGATGTTCAAAGTACTCCGCTATCCCTTCCATCAGCCACGTAGGAATGCTAGCGCTATGCCCTTTGGTCACATAAAAAGTTAACGCATGGGTCAATTCATGCTTTAAATTCAGCGTATCTCCTTGTTGGTACAGATAGAGCTCAGAGTGAACCTCAGGGCGCCCTCTATAGTGCGCTTTACCCCCCTCAGACCCCAGTCCCCACTTAAACTGCTCCTCCCCCCCAAAATATTGATAATCCTCTTTTCTATCAAAGAGATAAATCCTAAAAGTTTCTTGGGGAGCACTGGGCGATAGGGGTAGGTTAACTGCGTTAGAAAATTCGGCGGCGACTGCTTGAATAGCCTGCTGGATAGTCGTTAATTTATTTGGTTTTAACCGGTTACAGTAGAGCTCTACCTTGATATTATGTGAGGGTAGGGTTATCAACTCAGGGGTTTGGTAGCCTCGACCGTTGTTGTTAAAATAATTTTCTTTGGTACGATAGTGGATGCTAGCAACGGCAGGGTTTGGATTGTTCAGTCTCTGATTAGTTCGGTTAAATGTAGCCATCCTCTCAATCTCCATCAGGAAGTCACTTACACAGTGACCCGACCTTTTTATACCTAAAAAATAACAAAAAATAAATATTTATATAAATAAAAATTAATTTAATTATCTTTTATGATAATTAAGTGGTTGTTAGTGGTAAACTTTTTGATTTGAGATCAAATTGAGGCAGGGCTGGAAATTTCAACCAGTAGATCGGTTAGCGGGTGGGAGAGTCGGAAACCTTGGTGCCGGCAATAGGAGTCGAACCTACGACCTTCGCATTACGAATGCGCTGCTCTACCAACTGAGCTATACCGGCAACTAAACGAGCAGATTGGCTTCAATACTCCGGAATATCCAGCGGTAAACTATTCAGCATGACCAGGATGCTGGGTCAAGCTCCCTGAGCTTTCGGTCTCTCAGTGAGTGAATAGCCTAAGGGTTGCACAGTGTGACTGATCAACCAAGAAAATGGTGGAGCTACGCGGGATCGAACCGCGGACCTCTTGCATGCCATGCAAGCGCTCTCCCAGCTGAGCTATAGCCCCTAACGATGGATGGATAGTCCATTCCAAAACGAGGCGTATCGTAGGCGAGATTGAAGGCGGAGTCAATAGAACGGTGATTCATCGATCGAACACTAGCCCATTGCTCAGGTGACGCCTCTACACTCCCGATCTGATGAGAGCAGCTTAACCCCCCACGGATAATAGGAACGAGGTATCCTCATGCGGCTGATCTTATTAAAGGACCACCAAGCGGTTGGCTGGTGGGGGTCCTACCATATTGTTCAATGTATTCAAGCTGTTAAACCTACAGCCGATCGACCCTCTGTCTTAGGACTACCCACAGGAAGCATCCCTCTACTGAATGAAATGGCAGAAGATTTAGCGCAAACTTGCCATCATTATGAAGAGCGCATCCGTCACTATGGCAGCACCCCTCTGTTTTTGGGGACGTTGGCAGAGATGGCCCTATCGCTTTTAATGAACCAACCTCTTGATTAGCTTCACGCAGACGCATGAAAACCTTAACCGAAAAGAGCCCCCAGGCTAATACTCACTGGTTTGCTAACACCCGACAACAGGTCCCTAAACAAACCTTGACTATCGGTATAGGAACGCCACCAGAAGCGAAAGAGATCATGATTTTGATGACGGGATACCCTTAGGAGACGATCCCCAGTAGCGTCAAACCAGCTAGAATAGTGAACCTCTTGTACAATGATTGAAAATAGTTTAAAAAGGCGCTGACTGGCAATCACTGGTTGCAGTTTACTGTAGTCTATGCGGGGCTGTTGACGTTGCATGATCCATGGGTATAAAAAAGCCTAGCTACCGCTACTCTTCTCGAGCCAAACGAGCGCTAATCCCTGCTGGTTTTCCTGATTGTGCTGCCGTCAATGTCTGCCTTCATAAGCGTGATTATCAGTGAATTCAATCACTAATTATTGGTCAATTTGTTATAATGCAGTTTTAACAGCCTCCAGGACTATCGCTTAACGAGTGGCTGTGCACCCTGGTTAGCGATCGATTAACCCTATGCTCCTTGCCCACTTTTAGGGATGGCCTTACAACAGGATACTTATGCTTGACTCATCTTTACTGCTCGTTCTGAGTGTTGCTTTCGCCTCTGGTTTTATCATCCAGCGCATCGGTTTACCCCCCTTGGTTGGCTTTCTGCTGGCAGGTTTCGGCCTGCGTAGTTGTGGTATTCACAGTTTTCATTTATTGGAAGAGCTTTCAGAATTTGGTGTGACTATTCTGTTATTTACTATCGGCTTAAAATTAAATGCTCGCTTATTGGTCAGGCGTGAAGTCTGGCTCAGTTCCACCGGGTATGGCTTACTCAGTGTCGTCACGATTACCCTCTGCATGGCACTCTTTAGTGTCTTAAAATTCCCAGGACTCAGCCAATTAAACTGGAGTCAGTGGGGGCTACTCGCTGTTGCCCTCAGTTTTTCTTCCACGGTTTTGGCGGTCAAAGCGCTACAAGTCAAGGGTGAGATCAGCAGTACTTATGGCCGTTTATCACTGAGTATCCTGGTGATTCAAGATCTGTTGGCCGTTCTATTTTTAACCCTGATGACCGGTGAGCTGCCCTCTTACTGGGTGGGGACACTATTTTTGCTCCCACTGGCGCGACCGCTGTTCTTCCGTTTTCTCAGTGCTTTAGGTCATGATGAGATCCTAGTGCTCGGCGGCATCACTTTAGCCCTAATCCCTGGGGCAGCACTTTTTCACTTCTGCGGATTAAACGCTCATCTAGGGGCGCTGGTCATCGGCCTATTATTAGCGCCGCATGCGCGCGCCTCCGAACTCTCAAAATCCTTGTTTGGTATCAAGGAGCTGTTCTTAGTCAGCTTTTTTGTGCAAATTGGCCTGGCAGAATCCCCAAACTGGCAGAGTTTGAACATCGCGCTGCTGTTACTATTGCTGCTTCCAGTCAAAGGCATTCTCTATTATATCGTGGTACGCAGCTTCCGCTTTCGAGTCCGCAGCAGTTTACAGACCGCTATTACGCTCTGTAATTTCAGCGAATTCGGCTTGATCGTCGGCAATATTGCGGTCAAACAGGGGCTACTAGACAACCAATGGTTACTGGTGCTGGCGCTAACAACAGCCCTCTCGTTTCTAGTGGCCGCTCCTATCAACCAGTTAACCGATCGGTTTTATGTGCTCCTGGCCCACTGGGGTGCTCGAGACCATAACGACAGATTACGCCCAGAAGATCAGCTCATAGACACTGGTCCTGCTCAAGTATTGATCCTTGGAATGGGCCGTATTGGCGCCAGCACCTACGATGAGTTACGTCACCGGTATGGCGAGATGATTTTAGGGGTTGAGCTAACAGCAGATAGCATTCCACGTCATAATGATCTAGGCCGGAATGTGATTGTTGGAGATGCGGCCGATCCCGATTTTTGGCAACAACTCATCCCTCAATCTAATATTCGCTTAATTCTGCTGGCGATGCCTCGCTGGCGCGGGACCCAGTTTGTACTGCAACAGCTGCAGCGACAGGCCTTTAAAGGTCGCATTGCTGCCATCGCCCAATTCGAAGATGAGATGCTGCCGCTACAGGAATCAGGGATCGATGCGAGCTTTAATGTTTATAGTGAAGCTGGGTGTGGTTTCGCTCGCCACGTCATCACAACGCTGAATACTGATCAGTTACTGTTAGATCATCCCAGGGCTGCCTCCAGCAGCCCTACTGACTAATTTTATCTGAGAAACCCGCTAAGCACTGGAAACAGTTCAGCCGATGATGCTGCATGGATAACCCTGGGCGCAAAAAACAGTTGACGCTCTGTGTCTAGATGCGCATAATTCGGCCCTCAGTGTCCATGGCAACACCCATAAACAGTTGTTCTGGCTACGTAGCTCAGACGGTTAGAGCACAGCACTCATAATGCTGGGGTCACAGGTTCGATTCCCGTCGTAGCCACCACTCGCGGGAGTGGCGAAACTAGGTAGACGCACCAGATTTAGGTTCTGGCGCCGTAAGGTGTGTGAGTTCGATTCTCACCTCCCGCACCAGATTTTTTTAAAGTTGTTGGTTGAAGTATCGGCGCTTTGGGGTGTAGCCAAGCGGTAAGGCAGCGGGTTCTGATCCCGCCATGCCCAGGTTCGAATCCTGGCACCCCAGCCATCAGCGCCTCCTGTCAGTTATTGGGGTGTAGCCAAGCGGTAAGGCAGCGGGTTTTGATCCCGCCATGCGAAGGTTCGAATCCTAGTACCCCAGCCATCTGTTGTAACCGCCTGCTCCTCAGTTGACCTCATGGCCAGTGATCATCCCATTTCGGAAGAGTTCAGGCTCATCCTTCAAGCGATAATCCTAAGGCATAATGCAGCAGCCCCTGTTTCAACCAGGTGCATCGCGAAACGCTGCGCAACGCCAGCTGGCGGATCCAAGGTAGTGGTGCTCGTTGCGTGCTAAAGCTTTGATAGATCAGATCCATGGCACGCTGCATCCACCGATTATCATCCTGGCGCCGCCGCTGATAGTGCTTTAAAGACACTTCTAAGTTGATCGCCTCCTCTAGGGAGGGAAGTGGATCCAACACACTGAGCAGTGCCACCACATCTCGAAAACCAAGATTAGCGCCCTGTCCAGCCAATGGGTGAATCGTATGGGCGGCATCACCAATCAATACCAATCCGGGCAAGTAGTAGCGGGCGGCATGCTGTCGCTCTAACCGAAACGCTTGAGCAGCCGTCGCTGTAACCGCTCCCAAGCGCTCCGGGTAGGCCTGGTGGATGGCATTGGTCAATTGTGGCCAAGAGAGCGCTTGTAACTCCCGAATCCTGTCTGGCGTATCATACCAAGCTAATGACGCCCAATGATCCGTTAAGGGCAAAAAAGCGCGGGGGCCACTGGGATAGAAACACTGCCAGGTGATCGCTTGCTGCGGCTGTTCCGTCTGTACGGTGATGAGTAGACACTGTTGCCGATACTGCCAGCCACTCATGCCAATGCCCGCCTGCTGACGCACCGCTGAGTGTTTGCCATCAGCGCCGATGACCAGTGAGGTCGTCAGTTGCCGTCCATCACTCAGCCGTAACTGCCAGCCCTTCTGAGCCCTAATCAACTGTTGTAACGTCACTGGGGTATACAGTGTAAGCGGCTGATTCGTGATCAACTGCTGCCACAGTTCGTACTGTAACACTCGATTCTCGACCATATAGCCCAGGTAAGGCTGCTGTAGACTCTCTGAAGAGAAAGAGACTATCGATGGAGCACCCTGCTCCCAGACTGCCAAATGACGGAAAGGTGCACCCCGCAGGGCAGTCCTCGCACTCCAAACTCCTAAACGCTCTAAGAGTGCCACCGAACGGCTGTTGAGGGCCGAAACGCGGATATCTGGCGGCACAGCAGGCATCAAGGGCAAGGGCGTCATGGCTTCCAATAGGGCTACTGACCGTCCCTGGTGTGCCAAACCCAAGGCAGCCGTTGCCCCGATCAAGCCCCCGCCGACCACGACACACTCGTAATGTACCACGCTGTCACCTCTAACATTTGCCTGAGCAAACGATTACAATACACTATACCCACCCCAACGGTGCAGGCGACTTAGTCCCAGTTTAGCGAGTAATACCATGACCAAAAAGCTTTACATTAAAACCTGGGGTTGTCAGATGAATGAGTATGATTCGTCAAAAATGGCGGACATACTGGCACATATCCAGGGTTATCAATTAACGCCTGAGGCTGAAGAGGCGGATGTCCTGCTATTAAATACCTGCTCTATCCGTGAAAAAGCCCAAGAGAAGCTATTTCACCAATTAGGCCGCTGGCGTACCCTCAAGCAGCGGCGTCCCGAGCTGATCATTGGGGTTGGCGGCTGTGTCGCCTCGCAAGAGGGTGAGCAAATCCTCCAGCGGGCGCCCTATGTAGATATGGTCTTTGGGCCGCAAACACTGCACCGGCTGCCTGAACTCATTCAACAGGCCACCGGCGAGCGACGAGCCGTCGTGGATATTAGCTTTCCTGCCATCGAGAAATTTGACGCACTGCCAGCCCCCCATGCCAAAGGTCCTACCGCCTTTGTCTCCATTATGGAGGGCTGTGATAAATACTGTACCTACTGTGTGGTCCCTTATACCCGCGGGCCTGAAGTCAGCCGTCTAGTCGACGATATTCTGTTTGAAATCGCCCAATTGGCAGAACAAGGCGTCCGTGAAGTCACGCTATTGGGACAAAATGTTAATGCTTATCGGGGTTTACATCATGATGGCTCGCTCTGCTCGTTTGCCGAATTGCTCCGGCTAACAGCAGCTTTAGAGGGCATTGATCGGCTACGCTTTACCACCAGCCATCCTATTGAGTTTACCGACGACATCATTGCAGTCTATCAAGATACCCCCGCCTTGGTCAGCCATCTCCACTTGCCAGTCCAGAGCGGTTCTGATTCTATTCTACAATTGATGCAGCGTACCCATACGGTGGAGCAGTATAAAGTCATCATTCACAAACTACGCCAAGTCCGTCCAACGATCCAGATCAGCTCCGATTTTATCGTCGGCTTTCCGGGCGAGCAAGAAGCGGAGTTCCTGCAAACCTTACAACTGGTTAAAGAGATCAATTTTGATCTGAGCTATAGCTTTATCTTTTCACCACGACCCGGCACTCCCGCCGCTACCCTATCGGATACCGTGAGCCTGGAACAGAAAAAACAGCGCCTGTACCGTCTGCAGCAACTGATTAACCAACAGGCCCAGATCACTAGTCGCCAAATGTTAGGCACCCACCAGTGGATTTTGGTCGAGGGACCCTCCAAAAAAAATATTATGGAGCTGACCGGTCGTACGGAAAATAATCGCATCGTCAACTTCCTAGGTGAGCCTAAGCTGGTCGGGCAGTTCGTTCAAGTCGCCATCACCGACGTCTATACTAACTCACTGAGAGGCCAGGTGATCACTCCGACAGTCCCCTTGAATCAACGAGCCCATTAACCTCCTCATCATGCCCCCTATCCTAGTTGATTTACAGATTGCCTGCCGTGATCCCCAGGGGTTACCCACCGTCGATACTCTGCAGCATTGGTTACAGACTACCGTCAACCAGCATCATCACACGGCTGAAGTGACCATTCGGCTGGTGGATGAAGCGGAAAGCCTGCAGTTGAACAGAGACTACCGTGGAAAAGCGTATCCAACCAATGTGCTCTCCTTTCCCTATGAGGCGACCGTCGTTTTAACACCCTGCCTGCTAGGGGATCTGGTCATCTGCCGTCAAGTCGTAGAACGCGAAGCCTGTGAGCAGCAAAAACCTTTAATGGCTCACTGGGCGCACATGGTGATTCATGGGAGCTTGCATCTACTCGGTTATCACCATGACACTGATCCAGCAGCAGAAGAGATGGAATCTCTGGAAGCTGCTATCCTACACACCCTAGGTTATGCTAATCCCTACTGCGGTGAAAACCCTCCAATGGATCAATCCTCATCCTATGAATGATCAACCAGCTGCTTCCTCACCCCTTCATAAACGGGGGATATTCGCCTCCCTCTTTAACTATTTATTCCATGATGAACCTAAGAATCGCGATGATCTGATTGAATTGATCCGTGACTCCGAACAAAATGATCTGATTGATAATGATACCCGTGATATGTTGGAGGGGGTCATGGGCATCGCTGAGCTGCGGGTGCGAGATATCATGATTCCGCGTTCGCAAATCGTGACACTCAAACGTCAGCAATCGCTTGAGCAGTGCTTGAAGGTGATTATTGAATCAGCCCACTCCCGTTTCCCTGTCATTAGCGAAGATAAAGATCATATTGAGGGCTTGTTAATAGCCAAAGATCTCCTTCCCTATATGCGGCGCGATGCCAAGCCCTTTGATCTCGATCAACTGCTCCGCCCAGCGGTCGTCGTGCCAGAAAGCAAAAGGGTTGAGCGCATGCTCAAAGAGTTCCGTTGCCAGCGTTATCATCTGGCGATGGTTGTCGATGAATTTGGCAGCATCTCTGGTCTAGTGACTATTGAAGATATTTTAGAACAAATCGTTGGCGACATTGCTGACGAATATGATGTTAATGACAGTGCGGTGGCTATCCGGAAACTCAACGACTATACCTTTTCAGTGCACGCTTTAACCCCTATCGAGGTGTTTAACGAAGCTTTTAAGACTCATTATCCGACCCAAGAGGTCGACACTATTGGCGGGTTAGTCATGCAGGCCTTTGGCCATCTGCCAACACCGGGTGAAACCATCACGATTGCGAATGACCACTTTAAAGTCACGCGAGCAGACAGTCGCCATATCATTCAGCTACAAGTGACCCGCCCATGCGCTAAAAAAACTAGCCAGCATAAAACCCTCGCCACTCGATGAGTAGCCTCTCTCAGCGCTCCCTTTGGCAGGCGGGTCTACTGGCCACTCTGCTGGGGGCCGTGGGGGTTCTTGCCTTTTCCCCGTACGAGTGCTGGCCGGCAGCACTGCTAGCCCTAGTGGGTCTATTAGGCTTAATCCTCAACCGCTCCCCGAGCCAGGCGGCGGCTATCGCCTTTGCTTGGGGGATGGGGTTCTTTGGCTGTGGCTTGTGGTGGATCGACTACTGTATTGAACAGTTTGGCGGACTCCCCGGGGTGGTTGGCGTGCTATTGATGCTACTCTTGATCGCCTACTTGGCCCTCTATCCAGCGTTATTCGCGGCTCTGCTGACGCGGGGGTTTCCGCGCCCGACTGCCGCTCGTTTTCTCCTGGCCTCGCCGGCCCTCTGGCAGCTTACCGAATGGTTGCGCAGTCACCTGCTGAGTGGCTTCCCTTGGCTGCAATGGGGCTATACCCAGATCGACGGACCGTTAGTCGGATTGGCGCCACTCGGGGGTGTTAACCTCATCACCTGGGTGCTGATCAGCCTAAGCGGCCTAGGGTGTTGGGCTTGGTTTAATCAGCGCTGGCGGCGTCTCTGGCTACTGCCGTTGGGTCTACTGCTGGCCTATCCGTTACGCCACTATACTTGGGTGCAGCCGCTGCCCGAGCGCGCTACCACGGTGGCGTTAGTCCAAGGCAACATCGCTCAATCGCTAAAATGGCAACCGGAACAACTCCAGGCGACCTTGCAGCGCTATTGGCAACTGACAGAACCCTTGCTGTCACAAGCACAAGTGATTATTTGGCCAGAGATGGCGATCCCAGCCACTGATCACAGTCAACGGGCTTTTTTACAACAGCTCGCGCAACGTCTAAATCCACATCAGAGCTTGATCACCGGGATCAGCCATCACGAGAGCACAGATGCTTACTTTAATGCGCTATTGGTGCTTACCGGATCGTCTGCGGGAGAACCCACCCCTTATCGCTACTACCATAAGCATCATCTGGTACCGTTTGGAGAATTTGTGCCACTGGCTTGGCTACTACGCCCATTAGCGCCCCTGTTTAATCTACCGATGTCCTCTTTTAGCCGTGGCGCCTATCAGCAAGCACCGCTCCTCACGGCCAATCGCCAATTGACCCCAGCCATCTGCTACGAAATTATTCTAGGAGAGCAGATCCGCGCCAATTTTGCCAATTCTATCGATTTCTTACTCACCGTCTCCAATGATGCCTGGTTTGGCGACACCCATGGCCCTTGGCAACATCTACAGATGGCACAGATGCGAGCATTAGAACTAGGTCGCCCACTGCTCCGCGCGACCAACACCGGCATCACCGCTGTTGTGCAGTCGCAAGGCCAGGTGAGTGCGCTGTTGCCCCAATTCACCGCAGGGGTACTACAAGCTACCGTCATCCCGACCACTGGCCTAACGCCCTATGCGCGCTGGGGCAACACCGTTGTCTGGCTACTGAGCACACTCTCTTTGATCAGTGCTTGCTGCCTCAAAGCGCTCCGTCCCTGAGGACAATAGCTTATAAACCGAACATCACCCTAGAGTGACTCACACAGGAGAAACATTATCAATGTTCTCTAGGATGTGCCAGTAGGATAGGCTTTTGAATGAGATTAAATGGGTAATATAATCTGCTTTTACTGGAGCAGAACAGCATGGAGAGAAGAGCGATATGGAAGATAGTACAAAGATTTTAACCCTTGGTCATGGAGGGAACAGTAGAGGTATTCAAGCTAGCATTGAGCTAGGTGGGTCTGACTCACAAAGCAGTGGGGTGGAGGCGTTGGACCCACTAGCCTCCTATGCCGAATCTTTAAAGGGGATGATCAGAGCTCATGAGCCATCGGCTACTCTGACGCATCCTAGCCTTGGGATTACAGATAAGAATGGACAAGGTGTTCCCCAAGATGCGGAGGCGCAATATAGTCTTGGGGTTAGGTATCAAGAAGGGCACGGAGTACCCCAAGAGGATGCACTAGCGGTCAGTTGGTACCGTCAGGCCGCTGAGCAAGGCCATGCGGAGGCGCAAAATAATCTTGGGGTTATGTATGCCCATGGGCGCGGCGTCCCTCAAGATGATGCATTGGCAGTCGCTTGGTACCGTAAGGCCGCTGAGCAAGGCCATGCGGAGGCGCAAAATAATCTTGGGGTTATGTATGTCGAGGGGAGCGGCGTCCCTCAAGATGATGAACTGGCAGTGAATTGGTACCATAAGGCGGTTGCGCAAGGGAATGCCAATGCACAAAATAATCTTGGGTTTATGTATTCCTATGGGCGCGCCCTCCCTCAAGATGATGAACTGGCAGTGAATTGGTACCATAAGGCGGTTGCGCAAGGGAATGCCACGGCGCAAAATAATCTTGGGACTATGTATACCCATGGGCGCGGCCTCCCTCAAGATGAGGCGCTGGCTGTCACTTGGTTTCGTAAGGGGGCTGAGCAAGGCTCAGCTAGTGCGCAAAATAATCTTGGGGCTATGTATGCCAATGGGCGGGGCGTCCCTCAAGATGATGAACTGGCAGCTACTTGGTACCGTAAAGCCGCTGAGCAAGGAAATGCTGATGCACAAACGTGGCTTGGGTTTATGACTGAAAAAGGGCGCGGCGTCCCTCAAAAAGATGAGTTGGCAGCCACTTGGTACCGTAAGGCCGCTGAGCAAGGAAATGCTTATGCGCAAAATAATCTTGGGATTATGTATTACAAAGGGTGTGGTGTCCCTCAAAATAATGAGCTAGCGATGAGTTGGTTCCGTAAGGCGGCTGAGAAAGGCCATCCCAAGGCACAAAATAATCTTGGGTTGGTGACTGAAAAAGGGTGTGGCGTCTCTGAAGAGGATGATTGGGTTGATATATAGCAGAGGGCACGGAGTAGCTCAAGATATCGTGTGAACTGTACTCTTATCCACTGTGAAATGAGTCTGAAGGCGGGGGCTTTTCTAATGGCCTTCGCCGAGCCTAGGCCTGAAGATCAGCCTGGCTATTCAGCACACTCTTTTTGATCACCACCTGGGGCCTCAAAGCGCTCCGTTCCTGAGGACAATGGCTTAATCAACCGAATTTCACCATAGATCTGTACACCATTTTCAGACAGATGACTTGTCTCTTGGTGTTCAAAGAAGAGAAAATAATAGAGGATGTTCCAGAAAGCGGGAGTGTTCCATGATATTCAGTAAAAAAATTACTCTAGTCTATAACGTCATCAATTTATTAAAAAATATATTTTTATTATCCATAGTTTTCTTTTTTTGCAAGCTAGTCAACCTACAAGCGATGCAACAATCTGCGATAACAGCAGAAAAACACCAGTGGCAAAAGAGTAGTCGTACAATAGATTTAGAGGCTAGATTCTTAAGAGAAGAGGAGCTTATTCATACAGTTGAATTAGCTTTAACTCAGTATAAAAATATCCAATTGGTCAATCTTCAAGATCACGCTGTAAAATTAGCAGCAGATCTACCAAACCAACTGCAGGTTACCGTCGTTATTGATGCCTTTCGAGCCTTTACAACAGCAGCTTATGTGTTAGAACAGCACCCAAATTCCTACAGGATAACCACAAAAAGTGAGGTCATTGCTCGATTAGCCTCAGCGTGTAAGCACCCGTTACTCATTGGGAAGTCTGAGAGAGGTGCAGCACTTGCTTATGATATTCCAAATTCTCCAACACGTGTCGCAGAGCTCTCAGTCACTGGTCGTTCAGTCCTTCACAGAACAGAAGCTGGGGCCAAGGGAATTTTTCTTGCTCAGAATGCAGATATCATACTGGTAGCAGGGTTTGTGAACGCTGAAGCCACTGCTGAATATATTCGTAAACTCGTTAATCCAAAGATTACTCTAGCGCCAATGGGGCATGAGGCTACGACTCCTTCATTAGAAGATCATGTGTGTGCTCTCTCTATCGCTACTTTAATTAATAACGAAAAAATAACTATAGAAAAATTTATCCCTGCGCTTCGAAAAGGTTCAGGGAGTTATTTTTTCTCTCAAGATCAATGGCAATATCCTCATGAAGATTTTAAGCGATGCCTGGAGATGGGACAACCTAGCTTCGCCATTCAAGCCATCATAAAAAAAGACTATGCTATTTTAAGACGGTGCCAGTAAAACACCTAAAGAGGATGTTTGAGGTGAGCACTGTAACAAATCAATCATCAAATCTCGAATCCCTCTTCCTGGCCAACGGAGATTATTTAAAGTCTTTTTTCTCATCGTGCTCCACGATTGACGATTGACCGATTTTTTGATATCCTGCATATAATGAAAGTGTGGCGTATTGATAGCAAAATGCATAGGATGTATGGTGATTACTTTTATTTCATTGCTGACTATCTTCTCCATAAGCGGTTGCTTAATTTCTAGGGGATGTTTTTGCCATAAATAACCACCATCTTCCAGAAAGATAGGAACTTCTAGAAGCCCAAAACGATCTTTAAATGGGGGAACAATTTCTAAATCAGTACAGACATTCGAGGAGATCAACAGACCAGCTTCAGCCATCGCTTGTCTAGAGACATTACAGCTAGCAAATCGATGACAGCGATAAGCAGGCAGGTTGTGAGGCAAATCCATCACATACTTAACAACTTCTGTTATACAGGAGCCCTGTGATGAATTTAAGTCGAAATAGGGATGAAGACCGATCTCTATCTCTGACATGCTCGCCTCTACTCGAGAGGAGTGATGTGTCGAAAAAATTGTGGGTAAAATATTTTTATCCTTAAGAAAATCAAGGGTTTCCTCAATAGCAGACTCACAAGCCCAATCAATATCAACCGTTACAATTAGATGACTCATCGGGATATCTCATGAAAACGACGGAAACGACTTTCATCAATATCATGCTTAGCAAACAATTCTGACAGTGAAGCATAAGCACGTAGATCCTCTGTACGTTGACTGGTTGACCAACTATCATTATCTCGCATATATTGAGCATTTCCATACGAAAGAATATTAAAGAGCGAGGCATTCATTTCATGATTATCTTTAAAATGAAGTCGAAGATGACGTCCCTCAAGAGCACGCTTAGCCTGTTCTTTGAAATGATTATATAAATCATCTGAAATAGCATGTAACTGATCTCGTTCTGGAGAATCATAAGACATATATTGAAAAAACTTCCAACAAGCTATGTGACCACCAGCCGCTTTTACCGCATCAAAAATAAAAGGAAGTTCCTCTGCTAGAAACAGATGATTCTTTTGTCCAATAACACTATGAAGTTTAAGTTCAATACCTTTTTTAGACAGTAAACTACAGACCTCCACAATATTGTCAAAATAATTGTTATAGCCTCTATGATTGCGTCCAATATCAGTCAAAAAGCTGTTTTTAACACCATCTATGGTCACTGCAACAGTATCAACCACCCCTTGCATTTCAGAGGCAACTGTTTCATCAAGGCGTGTGCCGTTTGTATAGATCTCTATTTCTAAATTCTTGAGAGGATCAGAGGAACGGAACGTGCGTAGATGTCGTAGAAGTTCAATAAATTCACTTGGAGGATGTTTTCCAAAAATAACCACTTCTCCACCAGAGAGTGTTAATCTGCGAAAATCAAAGTGATGGTACAAATGAGAAACAAGTTCTTTCTTTCCATTAAGATTAAGCTCAGATTTCAATTGATAAGGGGCGTTCTCAAGCACACAATAGCTACAACGTAAATTACATCGATTAGTCACCATCCAATAACCCTTATAATAAGATCTAGTCATTGATAAACTCCTGTTTGTAACGATAATCACTAGAAAAATCCGAAATAAAAGTACCATCAAAATAAGTTAATAGCTCTGCATCGTAAGGACCATCCCCAAAGGCGCAGACTTGCCCAGGCCAGCGTATATAATGCAAAAGTTTATGAATTGCCTTAAATTTAGAGGCTTCCCAACTTAGAATAAAAGCACGCTCTTGATACTTTTCTATACGAAGACCTAACCGCTGTGGAACCGTTTCAATGGGTATGGCGATCTGGAGTATCTCTCCTGCTTGCTCTATACGTTTAGCTTGTGGAATTAATGATTCTAACCAGGTGATCTCCTTTAAATGGAGAGGAAAACGCCACAGTAAATCGCCCCGTCCATTGGTGACAACAGCCCCGCTGTAACTCACAATCCATTCAACCTCTAAATCATAATCATTCATAAGTTGGAGTAAATCATCAGTGGCACGGGCACTACAGATAATTCGTCTTGGGAATTTCTTAAAAGCATCTAGACATCGATGGGTTTTTTCAGGATTATTTTTATGAAAAAGCGTTCCATCAAAATCACTGATTGCCATAGATGCTTGATTAGAAATTTTAGCCACGATCAGTTGTGAGAGCATTTCATTGTTATATAAATCACTTATTTCAAGAGCCATCGATGAAAGCTTTGAAAAATTTGGCAGCATCTCCTCGATTGCCTTTAAGGCTTCATCATCGCTATCTGTAAATCTAGTATAAGGGAGGTGTTCTAAAAATTCAGCAGCAGCATTTCCACTTTTTCTTGCAATATTTGGAATCCCAGAAGCCAGGGTTTCAAATATTGAGCGGCCAAAGGTTTCACAGGTGGATGTAGAGAGGTGAAAATGGGCTTGCTCAAGTTCTAATGAAAGCTTTTCCGGAGAGATATAACCAGAAAACTCAATAAAACGGGTTAGCTTTAAACGTTGAATTTCAGCATGGACTTGACTACAATATTCAGAATTTTGAGTAGCGCCTATCACGCGAAGTGTGGCGTCTGGAAAGCGTTGCTGCAGACGGTAAAATAGTTGAATCAATCCCAGCGTATTTTTTTGAGGTTTTATACTGCCGATACTGCAAAACCTGAGAGGTCCATTAATCAAGCGTACTTTGGGTGTAAAAAATTGTCTATCAACACCTCTTGGAATCATATGAATCCGCTCCTCTGGAATAGCGTAAACCTCTATCAGTTGGCGCTTCTCTAAAGGACTTGGCGTTAAAATATTGGTAGACAGTGCCAATGCCAAACGCTCCATCTCCTGGTAACTTTCTGGAACACGCTCTCCAGAATCCAGGTAAGAGGGGGTCAGGAACATCGGAAATGTCCAAATGTGTACTCCTTTTTGTACAGGAATATTGACCAGACTAAATTGCATAGAGAGATGTATAAAAATAAAATGAGTAAAGAGATTTTCAACAGCTTTGACTTTTTCTGCAATAAAGTGACTATTGGCGAGTCGCCTTTCAAACCGATTGGATAAATTAAAAGGATACTCAAAGTGCCAGGGGGTGGTGGAGTCTGTTACAGGACCAAACTGCATAATCTTCAGAGCATCACCAAAAGCCTCTTTAATCGTACTGACCAACCTAGATCCACCATCCCGTTGAGATAGATTTGGACTACATTTTTCTGTGATCAATAATATTTTCATGAGATCTCTCAAATAATCCTTCGTAGCGTTTAAAAATTTTCTCCCAACTAAAATCCTCAATAAAATCACCGCGCGGTGGTAAATGACAAAGCACCGCTTCTATTCTCTCTATTAAGTGCTTTAAATTATCCAGTTCAACCAGAATCCCCCTAGCCTCTGTAATAATTTCAGGAAGCGCTCCACTTCGGCCTGCGATCACAAAAGTACCTGCTGTAATAGCTTCTAAAATAGAGCGACCCATACCTTCTGAGTGAATATAAGAGCCTCCAGGCACTGCTGTTAACAGATCACTACTGAGCTGCATATAAACATCTGCACAAGCAATTTCATGACAAGTTTCTCTATTATCTAGCACCCCTAAAAATTCTATAACAGGTGTCAGATGGTTGCTTAAAACTTGCTCTTTTGCCTGCTCGAGCAACAGACCATCTCCTGCCAATCGGACGCAAAATTGATTTCCTCTTAATAAAAGTTGATGGATTATAAAGAGTAACAGGTCATGGTTCTTGTAGGGGACGAAACGGGCAGCACAGAAGATAGTTAAGGGTCGTTGAGAGTTTGATGCTACCGGCTTTAAAGCAGAAATAGTCACCCCACCGACACAACGTAAAAATGGACAGGTTATCCCTACTTTAAGAAGACGTCTCTCCGTATAGACTGAATTAGTGATCAGCGTATCGATTACCTGATTAAGCGTTTTAATCCAGTAAGACTGTCTTAGCTTATGATCAAGGATCAGATCATGTGTCAGCGACGCTTTTAATATTTCATTGCCACCCGTACGATAGAAAAATCGGGCTCTAGGAAATAGAGCTCGAATTTTTTCTAATTCTTCAATCCATCTGCCGCTGTTAAAAAAAATAAAATCTGGAGTAATCTTTTCTGGCAAATTTTTAATATCGATAGGATATTTATTTTCTTTTAATACTATGCAATCTTGTTCATTGTCATTTTTAGTAATAACAGCAGACAGGGGAAAGTGTTGATGGTCAGTAAAATAATCAATAAAGGCAGCCGCATGCATTTCCATCCCCCCAATAAGAGGCGGAAGACGATCTGCAAACAATAGAATACTATGAGGAGTCGTCATAAATTCTCACAAAGCTTGCACTCTAAAATATCTACAATACGTTCTGCCGCATAACCATCACCGTAGGGAAAATGCACTTTCGACATGGCAGTTAGCGCCGCTTCGTTAGTCAGTAACTCTTGACAGCAAGCCACAATATGATCGGCTTTAGTGCCTATCAGTCTGGCAGTGCCGGCTTGCAGCCCCTCTTGTCTTTCAGTCGTATTCCGTGTTATCAAAATAGGCTTTCCTAAAAAAGAGCACTCTTCTTGAATACCTCCAGAATCTGTTATTAAAAAGGTACACTTCTCTAGAAGCTGGATAAATGATCGATGATCGAGGGGTTCAAGCAACTTGATATTGTGTATATCTGACAGCATCTCCATGACAGGTTGACGCACTGCAAGATTTGGGTGCAGTACAAATACAATCTGTATCTCTAAAAACTGTTCAGCAAGCGATCGGAGAGCAGAACAGATCGCTTGAAGCGGTTCACCATGGTTTTCTCGTCGATGAATCGTCACCACGATCACGCGCCATTGAGAAAAATCTTCAGTTAATGTTGAAGAACCGCGTGCTAGCCTGATAGCATCGATCGCGGTATTACCGACAACCCAAACATTCTCAGGGGGGGCTCCTTCTGCAAGCAGGCTTTTCTGTGCTGCTAAGGTGGGGGCAAAGAAATAGGTCGTTAGTTTATCAATTAAACAGCGATGCCCCTCTTCAGGCCAGGGTGATCCAATATCACCTGTTCTTAGTCCCGCTTCAACATGTGCCACTGGAATACCCGAATAAAACGCTGCCAGTGCTGCGATAAATGCTGAGGTAGTATCTCCTTGCACCAGGACAAGATCGGGTGTTGATTCGATTAAAACTGCTTCAAACTGTTTTAGAATATCAGCAGCACTCTGATGCAGCGAACGGTGAGATCTACTATTTTTCAATTTATAATGAGCGCTTATTCCTAAAGGCAATAGAACAGGCTCCAGTAAATCTGTATGCTGCTGAGTAAGACAGACTTGATAGTTAAAGCAACGACTGTTACTCATGGCCGTTACAATTGGCGCAAGCTTAATCGCTTCAGGGCGGGTGCCAATCACCACTAAAACAGATTTCATGTCAAACCTCCTGCAAAATCTAGGAGAATTTTTTTATCAAGACAGTGTAAAGGAATATTCTGAAATTCACGATGGGCAACAAGACAGACTACAATCTCAGCACGGATCAGTGCTTCATACAGTGGCTGAGTATTCGGCAGGTAGGGATCAACTCGAAGCACCTCGATCTCTTTTTCTAGAGTCTCTGCTACAGTCAATGCCGGAGAAGCACTGCTATCTGAAACATTTGGTTTGTAGGTTAATCCTAGGCAAGCAATCACCTGGGCGTTATTGTCTTTGATGGCCTCTCTTACTTTTTGAATCACCCACTCTGTTTTTTGTAGGTTCACTGCTCGCGCTTTTGCAATGAGAACGGTCAGATCGGGCGCGGCGGGTACCAGAAACCATGGATCAATCGCTATACAATAACCACCGACCCCTGGACCTGGATTTAAAATATTCACACGTGGGTGCTTGTTGGCCAGTCGAATTAATTCATTAATATCTATATTAATACGATCAGCTATCATTGACAGCTCATTGGCATAAGCGATATTGATATCTCGATAAGCATTCTCAGCTAGCTTAACCGCTTCTGTCACTCGTACATTAGCTGTGATAATCTCTCCGCAAACAAATGAGCGATAAAAATTTGCAGCCTGCAGGGTCGAAGTATCATCGACTCCCCCGATAATACGACTATTATGTACCAGCTCATACAGAGTGTTTCCTGGAAAAATACGCTCTGGACAGTAAGCTACAGAGAGATCAGAACAGACACTTCGTAACGCTTTGGCTATCGTGTCGGTGGTTCCTATAGGGCAAGTTGACTCAATTAAAATGAGATCTCCCGATCGAAGATGCGGCTTCAGAGCTTCAATAGCCTGGTGCACATAAGCAATATCTGGCTGGTTTTCTGAGTTTAAAAGGGTAGGAACAGCAATGATATGTATCTCGGCTGGCGAAACTGTTTTCGATACCTCAAGACAGTGATTACGGAGAGCGCTGATTAATAAATTTTGTAGATTTTTTTCTGAATGGATTAAATTGGCTGCTTGTACGCTTCTGACGACTTCATCATCAGTATCTACTCCAAGAACAGCATAACCCGAAGTGGCTAAGAGACAAGCTATAGGAAGCCCTACACGACCTAACCCTGTAATACATACCCGTTTTTTAAGGTTATGCTGCAGAACAGTGGACATCTTGACCTCCCTATTAAGCGCCTGTTATCGTTCTGAACCCTCTACTGCTTTCTCCTACTGATGCGGACATTATCCAATGGCTCCTCGCCAATTTTATCCAGGATGGCAGCTGAGTTTCAAATGCTTAATCAACCGAATTTGACCATTGGCCTGCACGCCATCATCCTGCCAGCCAAAATACCGATAAAAACCATTGGCTCTCACTTGAGGATTCCGATCAGTCAGCAGCCAGATAGCTTGACAGCCTTGATTCAATAGCCACTGTTCGGCCTCTTTCATGAGCCACCGGCCTAATCCTTTTCCTTCGTGCTCAGGGAGCACAAACAACGCGAAAATGGTTTTTTCACTGGCATTGGCCATAGCAAATGCCACAATTTTACGACTAAACTCCACCACCCAACCCCGTCCTGCCCCCGCTAGCAGGTTTGGCAGTGTTTCAGGGGTAATGTTCAATTGGGCGAGCACTTCCATGGACAAGTAGTTTTCTCGCACACTGGTTCTTACCTTGAACAGAGCAGGGATGTCGGCAGGGAGTGCCTGACGCAGGTGGCAGCCGGAGAGGATCATCTATAGGACCTCGCATTTTAATCCTGGTTTGATCTCAGACTGGGGTACTGGGTCGATCAACCCACCACTCACCAGGTTACTCTGCGCCCTGAAACGACAGCCAGAGTAACCAGGCACACCCTAAGCAAATCGCACTATCAGCCACATTGAAGGCGGGCCAGTGCCAACCTGCCAGATGCAGGTCGATAAAATCGATGACCGCACCCGTCTGCAGACGATCACTGAGATTCCCCAGCGCACCACCGATCACCCAGGTATAGGCCAGATTGAGCGATCGCTGGCTTGCCGACTGCCGCGCTAAATTGACCAACAGTACTCCACACACCAACACAGCGGCGGCGGCCAGTAGCCAGTGCCAGGCCGGATCGTTGGCCAATAGGCTGAAAGCTGCCCCTGGGTTTTGCACATGAACCCAATTGAGCCAGGGGAGACAGTAGCGAACCTCATCCAACATAAAGTGCTGCACAATCCACTGCTTGCTGAAGTGATCAAGTAGGCCAACCAGCAGCGCAACCCACAACCAGCGCAAGCCAGTCGCCTCTCCCCGTTTCAGCAGCGCTAGCAGCCTCATTAGGCAAACCGCCGGCTTTCACCGACCCCCTGCACATTGCTATGGCAGCGTTGACACAGTCCACTCGGCTCCCCTAGCGCATCCACTACCACCGGATCCGTAGTATAGTGCCAGCAGCGTGGGCACTTACTGCCTGCAGCGGGCGTGACGGTGATAAAGAGCCCAGGCAGACTGGTAGGTTGTAGCGTTTTGTCCGAAGGCGGCGCGGTGATGATCTCAACCCGAGCCTGTGAGGTGATCAACACAAAGCGCAACTCCTCCTCCAAGGCTAGTAATAACTCGGCCCACGGCGATTGGGCGTAGAGCACCACGGAGGCGGCCAAGGCACCACCGATGATCTTCTGTGACCGCGCCTGTTCCAGCGCGACATTAACGGCATCACGGATGGTCATCAGCTGTGACCAGCCCTTATCATCTAAAATCGGATGGCTCACGGTGACCGCCAGATCTGGGTACCAACGCTCCATCAATACCGAGCTACTGCGCGCGCCCGGCAGGTGCTGCCAGATCTCTTCCGCAGTGAACGAGAGAATCGGGGCTATCCAACGAACCAATGCCTCAGCAATATGATAGAGCGCCGTTTGACAGCTGCGGCGCGCCAGGCTGTCAGCGCGCGCGGTATATTGTCGATCTTTAATAATATCCAGATAAAAAGCGCCCATCTCGATCGAGCAGAAGTGCATCAACCGCTGCACCACGGTATGAAAATCATAGCGCTCATAAGCGGCGACGATACTCTCCTGCACCTGCTGTGCCCGAGCCATTGCCCACTGATCGAGCAGCACCTGCTGGCGTGGCGCTACCTGGTGCTGCTGGGGATCAAACCCGTTTAAGTTGGCCAGCAAAAAGCGTGCCGTATTGCGGATCCGCCGGTATAGATCGGTCATACTGGGTAAAATGCTCGGTGAAAAATTCATTTCGGCCCGGTAATCGGTGGCCGCCACCCAGAGCCGCAGTACATCAGCCCCTAAGCTCTCTACGATCTCCTGCGGGCTAACCACATTGCCCAAAGATTTAGACATCTTATGCCCATTAGCATCCACCGTGAAACCATGCGTCAGCACCTGCCGATAGGGGGCCTTGCCGTAGGCTGCTGTGGCCAGCATCAGTGAGGACATAAACCAGCCACGGTGTTGATCAGAGCCCTCAAGATAGAGATCACTCACCTCACAGGCCGACCGAGAGGCCATCACGGTGGTCTGGGTCGCGCCAGCATCAAACCAAACATCTAAGATATCCGCCGATTTATCGTAGTCTTTCGCCTCATCGCCGAGCAGCTCTGCTGCCTCTAGTGCCCACCAGGCGCTGATCCCCTGTTGCTCTACCCGAGTGGCCACCTGCTGTAACAGCTCCACACTCTTCGGATGACACTGACCGGTCTCTTTGTGCGTAAACAGGGCCAAGGGGACCCCCCAGGTGCGTTGGCGTGAAATACACCAATCTGGCCGCGAAGCGACCATGGCGTGAATGCGGGCTTCACCCCAAGCGGGCACCCAAGTGACGGTGGCTATCTGTTGTAAGGCCGTTTCACGCAACGACTGCTGGCTCATACTGATAAACCACTGAGGAACCGCCCGGAAAATCACCGGGGTTTTATGACGCCAACAGTGCGGATAACTGTGCTGGATACTCTCCTGGTGCAGTAGGCTCCCCCGTTGTTGTAGTAGTGCTATGATGGGCTGATCAGCCGCCAATATTGAAACCCCTGCCAAGGCTTCCGTGCCTGGCAGATAGTGGCCATCATCACCCACCGGATTAGCAATCTCCAAGCCGGCCTGTTGACCCACGATAAAATCTTCCGGACCATGCCCGGGTGCCGTATGGACCACTCCGGTCCCACTGTCGGTCGTGACATGCTCACCAACCACGGTCGGAACTTCAAAGGCGTAAAAGGGATGGCGGAACTGTAGCCCGACTAAGGCGGCACCGACGGCACTTCCCAGCAGCTGCCACTGGGCAATCTGCCAGCGCTGCATCAAAGCGGCGACCCGATCGGCTGCTAACAGCAGGCACTCTGTCTGCTCACCTTCGCCGATTTGAACCAACTGATAGGTGGCCTCGTTATTCAGCGCTAACGCCCGATTAGCGGGCAGGGTCCAGGGGGTTGTAGTCCAGATCACCGCCGATAGCGGTGCTGTACCGGGCTCAGAGAGCGCGAAACGCTGATACACCGCTGCCCTATCCGCCGCCACAAACCGCACCTCTAATGAGAGCGAGGTTTTATCCTGGTACTCCAACTCTGCCTCGGCCAGTGACGAACGACAGGCGGTACACCAGTGCACCGGTTTAGTCCCGCGGTAGAGATGGCCTTTGGCGATAATGGTCGCCAATAACCGCAGCGTCTCCGCTTCGGTCTTAAAATCCATGGTCAAATAGGGGTGTTGCCAATCTCCCAGCACCCCTAAGCGAACAAAATCCCGCTTCTGATGCGCGATTTGCGTGCTAGCATAGTCACGACACGCCTGCTGAAAGGCGGCAATGCTGATGCGCTCTCCAGCTTTGCCTAACTGCTGCTCCACCTTTAACTCAATGGGTAAGCCATGACAATCCCAGCCAGGAATATAGGGGGCGTCGAAGCCAGCGAACCCCTTGGATTTAATGATGATATCTTTCAAAATTTTGTTGACCGCATGTCCCACGTGGATATCCCCATTGGCGTAGGGGGGACCATCATGCAAGATAAAGCGTGGGCAGCCCTGTTTGGCCTGACGAATGGCGGCATATAAGTTCTGTGCGGCCCAGCGCTGAAGAATTTGTGGCTCCCGTTGACTGAGGGAAGCCCGCATAGGGAAATCAGTAGCCGGTAAATTAAGTGTGGCTTTATAGTCGTTCATACAGCCCCAAATCACTGGTTAAGCTAGCGTCAATTAAATTTTTTTCGATGATAGCATAGAAGAGAGTCTCTGCAGAGCCGCACCCTCTCCAGCGGTCACCCGTGAGGAGCGGATCAGGCGGCTGATGAGTCCACCAGCGATGGGCTGCGCAGATGGCACCAGCGGATGCCTAAGCAGAGCAGGATCCCCCCATACAGCAGTAGCGCACCACCGATGAGCCCTGCTAACCAGCCGATGCGCATCCCCTGCGACAGTGCCAGCCAATGGGCATGATCAGGGGTGAACAGCATCAAGGCCAGAGCCATCCCGAGACTGCCTAACAGCAGCCGCAGCAGCACCTGGATACTGTCTGACGTTAGGCGGTAGATCCCTTGGTGCACTAATCCCCGATAGAGCAGCGTGGCATTGACCATACTCGACAGCGCACTGGCCAAAGCCAATCCAATATAGCCAAACTTCCAGGCTAAGTTATTCAATAACAGATGGCTCCCCATAGTGAATAGGGCATAACGTACGGGCGTCTTGGTGTCTTGGCGAGCGTAGTAAGCGCACCCCAACACCTTAGCAACTAAAATGGTGAACACCCCACAGTTCAGAGTCTGCAGTGCCGCCTTGCTCGCTTGGAGATCGGCCAGTGTAAAGTGGCCACGCAGATAAAGCACCATCAAAATAGGCTCAGCTAATAGCGCTAAGCCAACCATCGCGGGGACGCCTAGCAAAAATACCAGGCGGATCCCCCAATCAACGGTAGCAACAAACTGATCAGCGGTCGGCTGCCGCTGCAAGCGAGCGAGGGTTGGCAGTAAAATGGTCGACAGGGTGGCGCCGATAACCCCCAAAGGTAACTCTAACAGCCGTTCGGCATAGTAGAGCCAACTGATCGCGCCAGTCTGCATAAAGCTAGCAATGGCAGTGTTGATTAACACGGTGATCTGATTGACCGAGACGCCAAATAGCGCCGGTAACATCAGCTGGCCTATTCGGCGGACCCCGGCATCCTGCCAATCCCAACGAGGCCAAACCAACAGTCCCGCGCGGCGTAAAAAGGGCAATTGAAACAGAAATTGTAGTAGCCCACCGAGAAACACCCCGATGGCTAAGCCGATAGCGGGCTCGGCGAGTTGTGGCGCCAACCAGAGGGCACAGCCGATCATCGCGATGTTGAGGAGCACTGGAGAAAAAGCGGCGACGCTAAACACTCCTAGGGTATTTAAAATAGCCCCGGAGAAGGCAACAAACGTAATAAACCATAAGTAAGGGAAGGTCAGCCGCAATAACTGATTAGCGAGTGGATACTTAGCAGCCTCCGCCCCCCCCTGCCACCACGCCATAAACCAACCAAAACCAAAGAGTAGCGTCACCAGGGGTGCTAATAGCATGGCACCCAGCGTCACCAGGGTCACTACCCCGCCCAGGGTGCCAGAAACGCGTTGGATCAAGCAGCGAGTCGAGTGCCGATCACCCCGCTGCTGATACTCCGTTAAGACGGGGACAAAGGCTTGGGAGAAGGCCCCTTCGGCAAACAGCCGGCGAAAAAAATTGGGAATACGGTTGGCAAATAAAAAGAGATCAGCCGAGGCCCCAGCGCCAACCACATGGGCAAAGACCATATCCCGCACCATGCCCAAAAGCCGCGAGAGCAGGGTCATACTGCTCACCACCAAGCCCTGGCGGATCAGTTGTTGACTCAAGATACCATTCTCATTAGTGTTGTGGGCGCTAGTGCTGATGGTGAGGAGCGCCCGGCATTGTCTACTGTATCCCCGACATCATAACGGGACTCCATGGATTATACCAGGCTGACTGGCTGATCCGCGGCGGTAGCGGCGGCAGCGATTGACAGCCGGCGGTAAAACAGGCATGCTGTCGCCCCAAGAAAACAATGGGCTAGAACCACAGTAAGGAGTTCTCACTTTGGCTAATATTAAGTCTGCAAAGAAACGCGCTATCCAATCGGAAGAGCAGCGGAAACATAACACCAGCCGCCGCTCTATGATGCGTACCTTTATTAAGAAGGTCTACGCTGCGGTCGCCTCCCAAGATAAAGCACAAGCGCTGCAAGCCTTTAGCACGATGCAACCCATTCTCGATCGCCTAGCGACCAAGGGGTTGATTCACAAAAATAAAGCCGCCCGTCACAAATCGACTTTAATGGCGCATATCAAAGCCATGGGTGCTTAGTCTCCTAAGGCGCTAGCCTCGTCGGCGAGGAGAACTTCAAACCGAAGGGGTCAAAGCCTGCTTTCCGTAAATGAACGGCCGCTGGTGACAGCTCGTGGCTGAATGAGCTCCCTATCAGGAGCCTAGCAGCCGCTGCTAGTCATCATGGTGCTGTACCCTCTCGTTACCTCGATAAATCTCTTGTCATCAGCAGCGTGTAAAAATAATCCCATTAGTTGATTGTTTTAGGTTACACAAATATTTTAAAAATGATACTATTGTTATCAAATTTTTAATTAAAAAATAAATAAAGAGTGCATTTATTAACAAAATACCTCTTTGGGTTAAGAAAATATTTATCATTACTCTCAAAAAACTGTGGAGCAGCCCTGACTACCTTTCTGGAAAATACTGGCAAGGAGCCAGTTTATGAGGAGATATCCCATTCTGACGGGCTGATTGATAACGAAACACTAAACGCTGATTATGAAGAGCCACTCACTTTTGAAGAGCCGATTTATGAGGAGATACGCCATTCTGACGAGCCGATTTATATGGAGATGAACCGCTCTCAATCCACTCTGAACAGTAATAGAGATGCGCCTATTCGTGAGGCGGATCTGAACTCTACCGAGGCGATCTATATGGATATGGACCGGGGAAGGTCTCAACCCATCCAGCTGTCGAAGGATGATCCTAGTGAAATACTCAACGCGCTTCTTCAACTGATGACCACTATAAACCTCCATAGGGTAAACTTCCTATCCACTGAGGTGCCGGATGAGGTCAATATAGGAAGCAAACAATCAACCAAAACACCAGCTCGTATCGAGGTTTCTCTCCGTATAGACCTCAACAATCCTCAATGCTTCGGATTATCCTGCCACTAAACAATCGGTAGAGAGGTCAAGGCGTTTTGACAGGTTTCGGCAGCCGATGATTTAACAAGCTGTAGCCGCTCACGGCGGCGGTAGTTGAGCCGATTAAGATAGCCAAACGAGCATAGCCGCCGTAGGCCATTGGGAGTGATTCAAAGGCCAAGGTGGTGATATAGATCGACATCGTAAAACCGATACCACACAGCACGGCAACTGCAAAAATCTCGGAGAACTGCACGCCCTCAGGCAGCTTGGCCCAGTGTAAACGGACTGCCAACCAACTAAAACTAAAAACCCCCAAAGGCTTGCCAATCAGTAGCCCCAGGATAATACCTAAGGGCAGCGCGATATTCTGCTGTTCTAACTGGATCCCCTGCAGGGCAACGCCTGCATTGGCAAAAGCAAATAGCGGCAGAATCAGCTCGACGACCCAGGGGTGTAACCGCTGCTCTAACCGTTGAGCGGGGCCGACTGCAACGGAAGAGGGTTGACGACACACCGGAATAACAAACCCCACCACAACCCCAGCTAAGGTAGCGTGGATCCCTGACAGCAACAGTCCCAGCCAGAGGACTCCCCCCAGCAACAGATAGGGGGTAATGGCGGTAACCCCGCGGCGATTGAGCAAGAGTAACCACAGCAGGATCACCAGCACACCCGCTAACGGCAGTAGGGATAGCTGATGAGTATAAAACAGCGAAATGATGACAATGACCCCCAGATCATCGATGATCGCCAACGCCAATAGAAAAACCTTTAAGGCACTGGGAACCCGTCTGCCCAGTAGCGCCAGTACCCCGAGAGAAAAAGCAATATCTGTGGCTACTGGGATGGCCCAACCAGCGTGTGCTAGGCTATCCTGGGCATTGAAGCCCAGATAGATGAGCGCTGGCAGGATCATGCCCCCCAATGCGGCCATGACGGGTAGGACCGCTTGGGATCGGCTGGCTAAGGCACCAACCAGCAGCTCCCGCTTGACTTCTAAACCGACGTGTAGAAAGAATAGGGTCATCAACCCATCATTAATCCACCAGAGTAACGGCCGATGGCAGTGTGTGATCGTAAGACCGATGGGATATTGAATGAAGGCTTGGTAACCACTCTTCGCCGCACTATTGGCGAGTACTAAGGCCAATAGGGTGGCCATCATCAGCAAAATCCCGCCAGAGGCCTCTAATTTAAGAAACCGACGGATCACAGCCCTCATTGCAACTCCTTTCTCCTAGCAATCGTTTACGGAGGTCATTCTAACACAAACCCACACCAGAGCCGATGATCAGCGGCCCATTAGGGGCCGCTGTGGTGACTGGAGGTCCATACTTCACTGCTGCAGGCCAATTTATTCACTACAAAACACCATAATAAACTGATTAAACCCTGTTTAATGATCTTAAAAAATATTTTACCTACATGACGGCCGGATCTTGTATTCCATAGGGCATCGACTACTTTTACTCTGTAGCGTTAGACAAGTGAATCCCGCCATAGACCAGGATCCCTGGAGGATCAGCGGCCCTCGGAGCGGTCTGTTTCAATCCTATTGTGACCGATTAGACTTCTAGGGTTATGCCGAGAGGATTAATCAAAAAGATGACGCGGCACAATTCACGGAAGAGGCTGTTCCAGAGGTTACTGTTCTGTAGCCCTTTAGCAATCCTCTCACTTCAGGCAGCCTCAGCAGCAATGAGTTTACCCGAACTCGGTGAGCCCCTGGTGCGGCCACACCTTGAGGAGAACCGGCGTCCACAACATCTTCCGCGGGAACTATTAACCTACAGTTTAGTCTGTTAACAATTCCTGGGATCTGATGATGCACACCCTGCGAACTCCATTTTAGCCGTGACGCTATCCCGATAACGCTGTGGATCACTGAGGTATTGTTGTAAGCCACGGGCACGGAGCTGGCAAGCTGGGCAGCAGCCACAGCCGCCGCCCAGCTTGCCGTGATAACAGGTCAGGGTCTGCTGGCGCACTAGCGTCAACTGACCATAGTAATCAGCTAATGCCCAGATCTCCGACTTACTCAGCCACATCAATGGCGTCTCTATCTGCACTGGCCGTCCTAGTCCTAGGCTCAAGGCGGGATTCAAGGCTTGGATAAAAGCATCCCGACAATCAGGATAACCAGAAAAATCAATCTCACACACCCCAGTGATGATCCGCTCAGCCCCCACTTGATAGGCATAAATGGCCGCTAAAGTCAGCAATAGAATATTACGCCCGGGAACAAAGGTGTTAGGAACGCCGCCCGCTAATTGGTTCGGCACCGCGAGCTGTTGATGCGTCAAGCTATTGTCACTAAATTGTGTCAGGATGCTAGCGTCCAGCAGTCGATGATGGATAATCCCAAACTGCTGCGCTAGTCTCTGGGCGACCGCAATCTCTGCTTGATGGCGCTGGCCATAATCCACCGTCAGGCAGTGAACCTGCTGGGGGGAGCTCACGTCAGGCTGCTGTAACGCCTGGATTAAACAGGTGGTCGAATCCTGGCCGCCGCTGAATAGGACGACCAGAGGACGATGAGTGGCTGGAGAGTGATCAGAAGACATAGTTTTAAAAACTTTTTTTAGTGAGGCTATACAGTGTCTGTTGATCTTACCGAACGACTGCGCCCCCCGTAAAGCAGAACTGTTGTGAACTGCTGTGCTAGTAGTGCGCAGCTGACTGACTCCGGGGACAATCAATGCATTCTCTAGCCCCTGTTCCAACCGCCAAGGGTACTGAGTTGAACCTGAGATTAGCTAGCCTTCGGTGGCAAACCGCTCTAGTGTCAATAGACGTGAGCGTGACTATCCTCAGCGGCGTTGGCAAAACGGGTCGGTTCACAGGCGTAAAAAGCATTGGCAATCGCCTGCCAGCCCCCCTTCAGAACACCCTCACTATGGTAGTTATCATGGGCCTGTTTTCCGCCAGCCCAGACACCATGCGCCAGCCCCACAGCAGCGCCAACCAAGGTGCTCGCACCACGAACGGCTAAACCACACGCATAACCAAACTTCGTCTCATTCCAACCCCAGCTCTCTACATGATCCGTAGCCCAGCTCTCATAACTCTTGGCATCCACCACGGTTTGCGTCACGCCTCGGCTTAACGAACCGAGAATAGGCGTCGTCACGGCACCCACCCTTTGCCCAATCAGTTGAGCACCCGCTATCATCTGACGGGTTGTCTGTGCTACACCGTCCAGACGCTCTTTCAAAGTCTGTAGGGTGGCACTCTCTACTGGCGGCATCGCTTTTACTCGACGAGGCTCTAAAGAGCGGTTGTGACGTTGCTCTCCCAAGTCTGAGGCACTGGTGCTATGATCCCACAGTAAGCCATTGGCTGAATCAAGGTGATGATACACTCTGTCGCTAGAATCACTATAGCCATAGCTATCAGCAGGCTCAGAGGGTGAATAGGTCGGAACATAGCTAGGGTAAACTGCTACCGTGATCTCATTCTGGGTCATAACCGTTTCCTCATTAAAATTAAACTGTTTTTAGCAACAACAGCGATAGGGGTGCTCATGGCTTTACCTATCGGTGGCGTGCTCTCTCAAGCGTATGATTGATCTTCGGTTGGCCTGCAATCAGCAACTAGTCCAGACCACACCCTATTTTTACCGCTTTGAATTCAATAACTTCTGTTAACTGATGCCCCTATTATGCTGACCGCGCGGATGACTCACCACTCAGGTGGTGTCCCTATTTTATCTCCTACGCTACTACCCAATCACACTATTTTGTAAAAGGATAAACAAAGAGCATCTGCTGCCAGTATTGCGACACCTGATTGATACTTTTCCTTTTTTATCAAATGGTTACCTTCAGATAACGGGAGTGAATAGGTTAACTACAAAGTAGTTGAATTAAGGATTGGAATATACTCCACTACCCCTTATTTTTTGATAAAAATCATAACCTATCAGTCGACAGAGGGTACCACCACAAAATATCAAGCGCCAACATAGACTTCTATGGACAATCGAATATATAAATATACTAATTTCATAGTATTGGATTTACCTCAATTAGATAGAGAATCCTTTTCTGGTAAAGGTTACCTGAAGACAGCAGAGGTTACGTGTGTGTAATAAGGTAAGTCATAAGCGATTACTCGATAAAAGATAAATATTTTCGTATCTTATGTCTAATAGTAAATGAAAGGTAACATTTGTGATAAAAAATAGACTGCAACGAGGTTTTTATTTAATTGAAGCCGTTATCGGGATGAGTGTAGTTATCAGTCTCATGGGCCTTGGATCACGCTACATCATTCAGAATGCCGAACGTAGCATCAATCAGATCACTGCCAACCAGTTGAATAATTTGACAAAAGCCACTCAACAGTATGTGCAGGATCATTATCAATATTTTAAAGAAAATTTACCTAGGAGCATTGATTTATCAGATTTGATCATGCAAGGTTATTTGTCTGATCAATTTATTAAAAAAAATAATTACAATCAAGACTATAGAATTAGCGCTTTTGAAGATAAAGGTGTATTGCAGGTGCTGATCACCACTGAGCAAGGACAAACGATTAGTGAATCATCAATGAGACAAATTGTTGCTCAAGCAGGCAGCTTTGCTGGTTATGTTTCTACGCTTGATAAAGATAAAATTGTCGGGAACCAAGGAAATTGGTTTTTAAAGGGTTTTTCATTAAAACCCGGTCATCTAGCGAGCTATCTAGTCTTCAGTGATCATGATGTGATGGATGCTGGGAAATTCTTGCGGCGCATAAATTTCCCCGATCATCCTGAATACAATAGGATGGAAACTGATTTAGAAATAGATAATCATTCACTCAATTTGAAAGATGGAATAGCACGATCTACTGTATCCTCGAGAACTATTACCTTACAGAACCCCTATAACAAAAGTAGTACAAAAAAAATTACTTTAGATGTCAATGGTACCCCTATGCTAAGTATGAAAGACACCTATAATACTGATTTTGGTGGAATTGAATCTTTACTAAGTGGTGATCGATTGGAATTTACTATAGCTCGTGATGGTAATGAAATTAAAATAGATAACAGAAATCCATCAATCAATGTTAAAAATAAAAATGTTTTTACGTCTATAACTCCTTGGGCACTAAAAACCTCTATATACCCCTATGCGACATTGGGTAGAGGTACAATCAGTAACTATCGAGGATTTTTTAGTGAGGTAGGCAATCAGTATATAAAAATTCCTTTTATAGAGATATTTGACCAATCCGGACATTTACAAGATATAGTTGAGATATGTGGCGCTAAAGAACGGGAGGGAGCTTTGTTTTTAATGGGAATGCGTGGTAGTGGTATGAGGATATTGGCAATCTGTGCTGATGGTATTCCACAGGAAGTAAAAAGATGGAAATGATCATTTTAAGTAAAAGAGTTGGCTAATTGTTATCGACTGGTAGTCTTATCCCATATGAAATGAGTCTGAAGGCGGGGTTCTTTCTAACCTGAAATGAGCCCAAAAGTGACAAAAAGCCAATTTTTGCTCATGATGAAGAGATGAAAACCATCATGAACGTTCATGAAGTTAGTACCATTCAGCAACTATCCAGCTTTCTGGCGGGCACTCAGCCAGTCATTTTCTGTATCGATGAAGATAAGAGGAGTGTTTATCAAACTATCAGTAAGACGTTGTCTAAATTCGCTTACAGTGGCCTCAACAAGCGCAGTAAGGGGATGGTGATCGCTGACCTCATAAAAATCACTGGCGACTCTCGTCAGCAACTGACACGTCTGATAGGCCAATTTAAGCAGACTTGCTCCTGAGTCCCCCGGCCGCGCGCCACTAACGGTTGTGATGCACGTTAATTGCCGATCAAAAGAGGATTACGCTTCCGGGTTACGATAGCTCAAGCCCATGACCAGACGGAGCAGCGCGGCGACCGGCTCAAAGAGATGTTCGGGAATGTAGTGATTCACCTCAACCTCCTCCAGCAAGGTACGGGCTAATGAGACATCCTCAACCACCGGTACGCCGAACTGCAGCGCCAATGCCACCATCTGCAGGGCTTGCTGATCGACTCCTTTTTCTAAGACTTGGGGTAGTGGGCTCTCTCCCGAACGATAATAGAGGCAGATAGCAATATGCGAGGGGTTTTTGACCAAAACAGTCGATTTCTTAACCTTCACCGATAGGCTACCACTCTGGATTTCCCGATGCACTTCACGACGTCGTGACTTCACCTCCGGGCTGCCCTCGGACTCTTTATACTCGCGCTTGATCTCATCTTTCGACATGCGCAGCTGCTTCATCATGCTATGCCGCTGAAAGGCGTAATCGGCTAGGGCAAATACCACATAGCAGCCAACCAAGGTGCCCCAGAGCCAGCTTATCAAGGTGGCGGCCACTGGCAGGGCAGCCCCTAGCCCGCTGGCTGGTAGAAATTGAAAAGTGCCAATATACTGACGCAAAATATAGGTAAAAATCAGCCCTAAGAGTATGAACTTAAACAGCGCTTTGGCGACCTCAAACAAGCTGCGTAACGAGAATAGCTGCTGCAGGTTGGTGACCGGGTTGAGCTTCTCTAATTTGAGGGTCAAGGCCTCGGTAGACAGCAAAAAGCCCACTTGACCCAGCAGAGCGGCTAAGGTCACTAGGATTAATAGTCCTATCATGCCGCCGATAAAGCGTAACATCACACTGAAAAAAGCGCCCATCACTTTGGAGAGCGCTGGTCGTATCGGTAAGCTTAAGGCCTCTAATGCAGTCTCAATGAAGCGCTGCAGAGCACTAAAAAAATCGGGGCCTATAAAAATCAAGTAGCAGAGCAGCGTTGCTAGCTGCACCCCCACGACCAACTCTTGGCTTTTGATCACCTGCCCTTTTTTACGGGCATCTCGAATGCGTTTCTCGGTCGGCTTTTCGGTTTTTTCACTCACGCAGAAAACTCAGCAGCTGTAACACCTGTTCCGTGATCGTCATCGTGTGCCGTCGATAGAGTTGTAGCGCATTCTCTAAACTCACTATCAATAACAGCAACACTAAGACACTTTTAATCGGCATCGCTAAAAAAAATACGTTCAACTGTTGCGCCGAGCGATTCAGTAGTCCCATGGCGACATCAACCAGCACCATAATCAGCATGGCTGGTAGCGCAAAACCAACCCCTAAGTGGTACATTAATAGCCACCACTGCTTGAGAAACAGGAATAGGTGTTCATCCAGGACTAAACAGCGCCCCGGCGCTAACACAGTGTAGCTGGTATACAGGGTGGTTAACAATTGGTGAAAACCGCCAAAACCCAGGAATAGCACAGCATAGAGCTGTAAGAACAATAGCCCATAAATCGACGATTGTGCCCCTAACAACGGATTTAGTAAGGTCCCCATGGAGGCCCCCCGCATCGTGTCAATAATAAAACTGGCAATATCTAGGGCCCAAAATGGAATGGCAGCAGCAAAACCAATCAACATTCCAATGAATAGTTCATGCCCATAATAGTGCAGCAGTAGCCCCAGATCTTGGGGACCCACAGGGGCCACTGCCATATTCAAAGGGATCACCGGTAAAGCGATCACTAAAGCGATGGCGTTGCGCATCAAAGCCCCCCCTAGGCAACGCGCGCTAAACATCGGTAAAAACAGAAACAGTCCCAGCGGCCGAAGAGTACTCAACGCCACTGATGGCAGTAGAGCGAGCCACTGCTCCATCTAAGGCGCCATCTGCACAATCTGTTTAAAGACTAAGTGGGTATAGTTCAGTAAAGTCTCCCCCATCCAAGGGTAGGTCACCACTAAGGTGATACTCACGGCAACCAATTTAATCAAAAACTGTAACGTCTGATCTTGTAGCTGGGTCAGTGCCTGAAATAGACTCACCAACAACCCAACGACCGAGGCGGTGATCACAATGGGCAACGACAGTAGTAATATCAACCACAACAACTGGATGGCCATCTGGACAATGAGTCGTTCACTCATGCGTAGGTCAACACTAGTTGATTCAACAATTGCTGCCAGCCATCAATTAAGATAAAAATCAGCAGTTTAAAAGGTAAAGCAATGGTCATCGGCGAGACCATCATCATCCCCATCGCCAGCAGAATATTGGAGACAATCAGATCAATGGCAATAAAGGGTAGATAGAGCAGTAGTCCTATTTTAAACGCCTCTACCAACTGACTGAGGGTAAATGAGGGCATTAAAACCAGTAGCGAATCCTGAGGCAACCGTGCGCGATACTGCTCCGGCCACACCTGCTGGCCAACATTGCTAAAAAAGCAGATCTGCTTAGGATCAGTATGCCGTATTAAAAACCGGCGGTAGGGCTGTAATACCTCACGATCAAGCCGTTGAAACAGTTGTGGGGATTGCCAATCCAACGGCTGCTTCTCTAAGTGATCGCTGATCTCTAGACCCACCGGGGCCATGATAAACAGCGTTAAGATCAGGGATAGGCCATAAATCGCCATATTCGGCGGCAGTTGCTGGATCCCTAGGGCGTTGCGTAGCAGCGACAAGACTACGGCTATTTTTAAAAAGGTGGTCCCCATGACGATCAATAGCGGCAGCAGTGACAGTAGTGTGAGTAGGGCAATCAGTGAGTAGGGTTGTTCAAATAGCTTCACCAGCAGCTCCTAGCTGAGTAATTCGTATTGCCCAGCGCTTATCAAGCGTCAATAAGCTTCCCCGCCCCAAGCGGCTGCCGTTGATCTGCAGGATCAGATCGTCAGGCGTTAGCGGCATCGAGGGCACTAACGGCTGCCCAGGCGCCAGCGATCGCAACTGCTCCAGGGTTAACTGCGTGACCAGGCACTCTACTGTCACGGCAAACCGTACCGCAGGCTGGGGGGTGCCCTGCCGCTGCTCAGTCGAGTGCCTTATCCGTGCGGTGTCAGCAGGATCCAATGCTGCTGGGGGGCTGCTCGGCTCATCAGAGTACTGCATAAGGGCTCATCGACCTCTTCATAAAAAGTGCTGGGCTAGACCGTTGAGGGTTTACCCGGTTTACGACGCCCCACCACCGCCTTGGCCATACTGTTCATGGCCGATCGGAGTGCTTTAGGGGCGCGCGGCGGCTTGGGGGGTATCACGACCGGTGGGGAAGGCGTGTCCGCCGGTTCGAATGCGGTGACGGGTAGGCTCTGCCCCGTGGCAGGCACAGGCGGCGTTAATGGGACCTGAGCACTAACGGGCTTTTCGTGCTGCTCAAGCCCCGTACCCTGAGCTGATCTCCTGGCCGGGACGCCTGGCTCAACGACCCTAGCCGCTTCTCTTTCCACTGTACTCTCCTCTTCACCGCTTTCTGCTAGGTCATCGCCTAGGGTCGTTACTGCTTCAGTGGCTGCCTCGGTCGTCGAGGCTGCCGCTGCTCTCTTTTCTCCTACTGCTTCTACCACTTCTACTGCCGCCGCTATCGAAGCGTTCTCTAGAGGCTCTTCCTGGGGGGTTGTCAGCAGCGGCGGTTGGTTAAACCAGCCGTCAATCTGTACGATCCAATGGCCGCCGACTTCAATCAGCTGGCCACTCCCCAGATAACGACCATTGGCCTTTAAACGGACGGCGCCCTCAAACAACGACTCTCCTTGCAGGACTTCGCCCACCTGCAGCGCCGCCAGCTGTTCTAACGGCACCCACAGCTGTCCAATCTCTGCCACAACGGTGATCGACAAGGCCTGTACAGCATTGCCGATCTCCGGTGGCCAGTCACTCTGCTCTGCCATGATGGCCTCTACTACGGCTTGCTGTGTATTCGTAAAGCGTACTCTGGCCAATGGCTGCTCCTGAAATAACCAAGCTTCCCCGTGCCATAAGTCGACCGGACCGCTGAGTCTCAGCCCTTCCCCTAACCCTATCCTCTCTAGCGCTTGATCGGGCAGGCGGCACCACCCGGCTACCACACTGATGGCCAGTGGCGGCACCCGGGCACCGCCGGTCAGTGGTTTCCAGGAGCGACTGTGCTCTATTAACCACTGGGCAGGCCAATCCAGTAGACGCAGTGCCAGCTCTGCCTCATCCTCACGCACTAAGATCAGCTTGGGATCCCACGCTTCAGCTAGAGTACCCTCGGTGGGTGGTTTGATCTGCAGCGACGTCGCACCATCCGCCGGCTCATCAGCCAAGTGCCCCAGCAATGGCTGCCAACTCCAGAGTGCTAACGGGGTTAATAGCGATTGATCGATCTGTGCTAACGCCGGCACAGACAGTAATGGCGCTATCCACTGGCACCAGGCAGTCTCCTCACACCAAGCCCGACAGCGCTGCCCTGCCACCGTCAAGGACCATATCAGTCCCACCCCCCCCTGCCGTTCCATCGTCAATCGTAGCCTTCCCTGAGCTTGAACACGTCCATGACCAATGTGTTGACTCAAGGCGATCCAGGCTGAACTATGTGACGGACACCACATAGTGCACCTCCACCGATACAGCATAAACACCACGGTTGAGTAGGGTTAACCAGTGGGGTTTTTGTTCTAATAAACAGTGGTAGTGACGCCACTCACTCACCGATAATGAGAGCTGCAGCTGCCCGCCAGCCAATTCAGCCTTAATCAGTAGTCCAGCCAACGGCCCGTTGATCAACTGCCAGGTTAAACTGATCCCTGCCCCTCGACTGATCACGCGTAGGGCATCACAGTAGCGATCACCCGGTTGTTGTAGCGCCTGTACTATCATTTGCTGGCGCCGGTGACGTTGGGATTCGCTCTCTTCCTCAAACGCTTGCTGTAAAGCGCTGTCCACTGCTTCAAGCGGCGGCTGTAACCAACCAGAAAAGGAGCGCTGGGCTGATAATGAGGGCTGCGGTAGTCGCCCCTTGATCTTGCCACCTTTTTTTAGACACAGAGAAGAGAAACCTTAAGCGACCTGGGATAACCAATTTTTTTCAAAATTTACAGGAGACAGATAGCCTAGCGTTGAGTGCCGTCTCTGTCGGTTATAAAACACTTCTACGTATTCAAAAATGCTCAATTTGGCTTGTTCTCTGCTCTCAAAACGTTCAAAGTGGGTGTGCTCTGTTTTTAAGGTATGGAAAAAACTCTCTGCTACTGCATTGTCATAACAATTGCCCGTACTACTCATGCTAAGCGTTATCTGGTGATGCGCCGATACAGCCTTGAATCCTTTGCTGGTATACTGGCTGCCTCGGTCGGAGTGGTGGATGAGACCTGCAGCAGGCTTCCTCCGTGTTATTGCCTGGCGTAATGCTGCGGCTACTAACTCGGTGGTCATGTGAGCTTGCATATCCATCCCCACGATACTACGAGAGAACAGGTCCAGTACGATAGCAACATACAACCATCCCTCTTGGGTCGGAATATAGGTAATATCTGCTGCCCAGTATTGATCAGGGCGAGTGGCTGTGAACTTCTGCTTGAGTAAATTAGGCGCCACTGCGGCCTTTGGATCGACTATTGTGGTTACCTTAAATCGTTTTTTCATCTTAGCCGCAATATGGGCTGCTTTCATTAGCCGACAAACCCGTTTGCGTGAACAGCGCTCACCTCTAGCTCGTAACTCAGCATGGATACGTGGGCTACCGTAAATTTGGTTGCTTATGGTATAAACCTCTTTAATTTCAGATATTAAACGCTCATCCTCACAATAGCGCTTGGATGGCTCAGCCTTGATAAACTGATAATAGCCACTGCGGGATACACCTAACACGTTGGACATCCTCTCTACGCTGAATTCCCCAGCATGCTTTTGCATAAACTGGTATTTTACTTGCGGGCCACTGAGAAGATGCCCAAGGCTTTTTTTAGGATATCCCTCTCTTCGCGTGCTATCGCCAATTCTTTCCGCAATTGACTGAGCTCAGCATCAGACGCTTTCAGGTATCCTTTGCCCGGGAAAGCCTCTGCACCATCCTTGTTATGCTGATGGACCCACCCTGCCAATGTACTCTTGGGAACTCCCAATTCCTCGCTCAATTGACAGAGCGTTTTACCAGTGCTGTGATACAGCTTTACCGCATTCAGCTTGAATTCCTTATCATAGCTCCTTGATTCCCCTTGATTCATAACTTCACCTCAAAAAGTAACAAAAAATTATACGCTTTGTTCCTCTTCGTTGTGTCCGTTAAAGGGTAGCAAGATCAGCTTACATATTTGACGCTATAAAATCATTTTATAATTGTCAGCGACGATATTTTACACTGTAAATTCGGTGCGAACTTTTTCCGGGACAGACCACTTCGTTTCTTTTCGATGTGTCCATCAAATCGGGTCAAGATCAGTTAGCTTTTTAGCACTTTTGGGCTCATGGCCTAGTGGATAAAAGACTCTGCAACACTTTCAACTTCACGACATCGCTTGAAATAGCGCTAGTCGGGCCCTATATACTCTAGCGCGCGCTTTGAGTGGCCGCCACTTTCGAATGGTCAATTATGAATTGAGGTAGGGGAATGCAGGGGACAGAACGAGAAACCCGCGGGTTTCAATCCGAAGTTAAACAGTTACTACAGTTAATGATTCACTCGCTCTACTCTAATAAAGAGATTTTTTTGCGTGAATTGATCTCCAATGCTTCGGATGCTGCTGATAAATTGCGGTTTCGAGCGCTCTCTGATGCTGATCTGTATGAGGGTGAGGGGGAGCTGCGGGTCCGTTTATGGTGTGATAAGACAGAACGTACCTTGACGATCAGTGATAATGGTGTCGGCATGAGCCGTGAAGAGGTGATTGACCATTTGGGAACCATTGCTAAGTCAGGGACTAAAGAGTTCTTGGCCTCTATGGGCAGCTCAGCTTCCCAAGATCAACAGCTCATTGGCCAATTTGGGGTGGGCTTTTACTCCGCTTTTATCGTGGCAGATAAAGTCACAGTCGCTACCCGGGCTGCAGGTCTCCCTGCGGAACAGGGGGTGTTGTGGGAGTCGAGTGGGGAAGGGGAGTATACGGTCGCGCAAATCACCAAAGCGGATCGCGGTACTGAGATCACCCTGCATCTGCGTGAAGGGGAAGAGGAGTTCTTAGATGACTGGCGGGTGCGCTCTATTATTGGCAAATACTCCGATCATATCGCTCTGCCCGTAGAGCTAAAAACTCAAAAAACCGACAGTAGCAGTGCTGTGGAGGGGGATGACGAGGCAGTTCAGGAGCCTGCAGCCTCCAGCAGCGAAACGGAAATAGTCTGGGAGCGTATCAACAAAGCTCAGGCGTTGTGGGTCCGTAACAAAAGTGAGATCAGCGATGAGGAGTATCGTGCCTTTTATCAGCATGTGTCCCATGATTTCACCGATCCACTCCTCTGGAGCCATAACCGAGTCGAGGGCAAGCAGGAGTACACTAGCCTACTCTATATTCCAGCCAAGGCCCCTTGGGATCTCTGGAATCGTGATCGCAAACAGGGCCTGAAGCTGTATGTTCAGCGGGTCTTCATCATGGATGATGCCGAACAGTTTATGCCGACCTACCTGCGCTTTGTCAAAGGGATCATCGATTCCAATGATCTGCCATTGAATGTCTCTCGGGAAATTTTGCAAGATAATCGCATGACGCAGAGTCTACGGAGCGCCTGTACTAAACGGGTATTGCAACTGTTAGAGAAGTTGGCCGGTGAGGAGTCTGAGAAATATCAGCAATTTTGGGAGCAGTTTGGCAGTGTGCTGAAAGAGGGGATTGCCGAAGATTATAGCAATCGGGAAGCAGTGGCTCAGCTATTGCGCTTCGCCTCAACGCATGAGAGCAGCACCACTGAGCTGTCAGCACGCTATACGGTGGGCCTCAACGACTATATAGCGCGCATGCCGGCTGAGCAGGAGAAGATCTACTACTTAACTGCCGACAGCTATGCTGCGGCCAAAAGTAGTCCGCATTTAGAGCTGTTCCGTAAGAAAAATTGGGAAGTGCTGCTGTTATGTGATCGCATCGATGAGTGGATGATGGGATACTTGACAGAATTTAAAGGCAAGTCTTTTCAATTGATCACCAAAGCAGATCTGGAGCTAAACAAACTCACCGAAACGAGCTCGGAGGAGTACAAAAGCTTAGAGAGTGAGTTGGCACCACTCGTGGAGCGCGTCAAAACGCTGTTAGGGAAACGGGTGAAACGGGTTTGTTTGACGCAACGGTTGACCGATACGCCAGCAGTGGTGACGACTGAAGGCGATGCTATGTCCACGCAGATGGCGAAATTATTAGCAGCATCAGGACAGAAGGCCCCAGAGGTTCAGTACAATTTAGAGCTCAACCCCAGCCATCCCCTGGTTCGGCGGGCGGCAGAGATCCCGGATGAAGATCTCTTTGCTGAGTGGATAGAGCTGCTGTTTGAACAAGCGCTATTAACGGAGCAGGGCAGTTTAGAGGATCCTAACCGTTTTATTCAGCGACTCAACCGGCTGTTAATGAGCGCCTGATGACGGTCAAGCTGGCCGGAAGAGAGGAGAGCATATGCGCGTTGTTTTATTAGGCGCTCCTGGGGCTGGCAAAGGCACCCAAGCGCAGGTGCTGGTGGAACGGTTGGGCTTTATCCACATTGCCACGGGAGAGATCTTGCGCGCTGCAGTTCGTGAGCAGAGTCCACTGGGCATCCAAGTGCAAGCGATGATGGCCAGTGGACAATTGGTGCCTGATCGCCTGATGATTGCGTTAGTCGAGGAGCGGTTGCAGCAAGCAGGCGACCGCCCCTGTCTGCTGGATGGCTTTCCACGTACCTTAGCGCAAGCAGAAGCGCTCACACAGGCGGGGATCAAGCTCGATCAGGTGGTCCACTTAGCGGTACCCGAGGCGGTCTTGATCAGGCGTTTGAGCGGTCGGCGCGTGCATAGGCCTTCAGGACGGCTCTATCATATCGACTATCAGCCACCCCGGGTGGCTGATAGAGATGATATCACTGGAGAGCCCTTAAACACGCGGCCTGATGATGATGAAGCGACCATTCGGCAACGGTTAATGATCTACCAAGCACAGACCGTCCCGTTGATCGCCTACTATCAGCAACAGGCTTTACAAGGCAGAACGCGTTATGTAGCGCTTGAGGCTAATCAGCCAGCGGTGGCTGTCAGTGCGCAGCTGTTAGCACTCTTCCCACAGCAGACAGCCTAACTTCCCTAGGTGAGTGAGTAGGAGCTAAGAGGAATGAGTCTTACCAAAGCGGGTGTACTGCTGGTCAACTTAGGGACCCCTAGTGCGGCGACGCCAAAGGCCATTAGAGCCTTTCTGGGGCCGTTTTTAAGTGATCGCCGGGTGATCGATCTGCCCCGTTGCTTATGGTATCCCCTACTGTATGGTGTGGTGCTGCCGCGGCGCTGCGCCAAGCTGGCTCAGCGCTATCAGGCAATCTGGTTACCCGAAGGATCGCCGCTGCTGGTGTATAGCCGCCGTCAACAACAGGCGCTAGCCGCCTGTTTAGGTTCGGAGATCCCGGTCGGGTTAGGGATGACCTATGGCGAGCCTTCACTGGCCAGCGCCTTAGAGCGCTTGTTGGCACAAGGGATCACAGCGCTAGTGGTGCTGCCGCTGTTTCCGCAATACTCTAGCACCACCACCGCAGCGGTGTGGGATTGTTTAGCACAAGCCCTGCAGCGTTATCGTCGCTTGCCTAAACTCCACTTTATCCGTGATTATGCTACACACCCACTGTTTATTCAGGCACTACAGCAGTCGATCCAGCAGGCTTTTTCACAGCACGGCGCACCGGATCGGCTACTGTTTTCCTATCATGGCATCCCACAGCGCTATGTGCAGCAGGGGGATGACTATCCACAACGCTGCCAAGCGACCACTGAGGCCGTGGTCGCTAAGCTATCGCTGCTCCCAGAGCAGTGGGCCATGAGCTATCAATCTCGGTTTGGCTACGCTGCTTGGTTACAGCCCTATACCGTTGAACAGTTACACCGTTTAGCTCAGCAGGGGGTACGGAACCTCCAGGTGATCTGTCCTGCTTTCTCGAGTGACTGTTTAGAGACCTTAGAAGAGATCACTCAGGAGGCGCGGGACATTTTTCTAAAAGCTGGCGGAGCGAGTTTCCACTATATCCCGGCGCTCAATGATACTTCGGCCCATATCCAACTATTACAGGCCTTGGTCACCGAGACCTTAGCGGGTTGATGGCGGCTGAATAACTGGGCGCTTAGGCGCAGATTTGGGGAGCAGCAGTGCAGTGAGTCCCAGAAGGGTGAAATAGGAACAGCAGTGATAAACAGACTGAAGGCCTGTTTTGTCTGCTAACTGGCCTAGGAGCGCTGCGCCAATGCCGCCCATTCCGGCGGTAAAACCAAAGAACAGTCCAGAAATCATCCCTATCCTGCCAGGGACTAATTCTTGTGCATAGACCAAAATGGCTGAAAAAGCAGAGGCTAAAATCACGCCAATCAGTAGGGTTAACGGCAGTGTCCACGCCAAGTGAACGTAAGGAAGGAGTAGTGCCAACGGAATAATTCCTAGCATAGATCCCACGATGACGACTCTACGACCTAGGCGCTTCGCCAAGGGGCCACCGATGAGGGTCCCCACGGCTACAGAGAGCAGAAAGTAGCAGAATTTAAGTTGCGCGGCGGAGATAGGGAGTTGAAAGTGATCCATGAGGTAAAAAATATAGTAACTATAAAAACTGAATAAATAAATATATTTGGTAAACATGAGCAGCAGGAGCAATCCCAGTGGCCAGGCCACGGCAGACCACCTGAAAGCAGGATCGTAGCGTCCACAATGGCTAAGGTTCGCGAACTGTTGAGTGGGTTGTTTTGACCAGTGGCTAATGGGTAGCAGCATAGAGAAAGCCATGAGCACCGCCACCGTAAACCACAGGATAGCCAGTCTGCCATAAGGAATAATCACTAGGGCTGCTAAAGGGCCGAGCATGCTTCCAAAGTTACCTCCGAGCTGAAAGAGTGATTGCGTTAACTCGTACTGACCACCGGAGGCCATCCGGGTGAGTCGTGAAGCTTCGGGATGAAAAATAGCGGATCCAACCCCCGCTAAAGTAATTGCGAACACTAGGAGGTAAAAATCGGCAGAACAAGCGATCAGAGTGAGACCAATCAATAGCAACAGCATACTGACCAACAGTGCATAGGGCTGGGGATAGCGATCAATCACCCAACCAATGAGCGGTTGTAGAAAGGAGGAGGCCATTTGATAAGTGAATGTAAGCAAACCGATATCACTAAAGGAGAGTGCAAACTCGCTTTTTAATAGGGGATAGATCGCTACAATTAAGGATTGGACTAGATCGTTAAGCAAGTGAACAAGGCTAATACCGCCCACAATGGCTAGAGTCAACGCTGTAGGAGGCTTACTCATCAGGGACTTTGACATAGGTGTTGTATTCCAAATTAGCGGTAGGCCGCTGTTATAGTCTAGTCATGATTGGGCCATCTAGCGGACAAATTGCCTAGGCTAGAGGGGGAAGCTGTTTTCAAACGTTTACAGCAGTGAGGGATGCCTTATCGATCGCCACTAGAGCACTATTGATGATCCTAGTGGTGGTAGTGGTTGCTGATCAAGCCAAGCCAATCCTTGCCGCATGCACAACCGACCTTCGATAAACCAACGCACTGCCAAGGGATAAATCTGCCACTCTTGTTGTTGAACTCGGGCGCTGATCGTCTCCAGAGAATCCTGGGGGTCAATCGGCACTCGAGCTTGTAACACAATAGGACCCCCATCGAGCTGAGCGGTGACAAAATGTACGGTCGCCCCGTGCTGCCGATCACCACTCTCCAGGGCTCGCTGATGTGTATTCAATCCCGGATATTTCGGGAGTAATGAGGGATGAATATTCAGGATCTGCTGAGGGAATTCCTCTAGAAACGTGGCCCCCAGGAGGCGCATAAAACCAGCCAGTACCACGAGATCAGGTTGATAAGCCGCCACCGTCTGGGTTAATAAGTGATCATATTCGGCCCGGCTCAGAAGGGCTGGGCGGCTTAGCGCCACCGCCGGGATCCCGGCCTGTTCTGCCCGAGTCAAGCCGTAGGCTTGTGGCTGATCGCTAATGACGGCGCTGATCTGTGCCGGGATACGGCCCTGTTGGCAGGCTTCGATCAGTGCTTGCAGATTGCTGCCCTGGCCTGAGATCAGCACCACTATTTTTTTCATGATGAAGCTCACCGACTGATCAAGCGGTTTTGGAGCGGATAATCACCGGTTGCGGCCCCTCGCGTTTGACAATATTACCGATGATCCAAGCCTGCTCACCTAAATCGTGCAGTAGCGTCAGGGCGCTATCCACTTGGGCGGCTGGCAGCATCACCAGCATGCCGACGCCACAGTTAAAGGTGCGGTACATTTCATACAAAGTGATCTCCCCCTGTTGTTGTATCCAGTGAAAGAGGGCGGGCCATGACCAGCTGGCTTGCTCAAGGACCGCTTGTAATCCATTGGGTAAGATTCTCGGGATATTATCCCAAAAACCGCCGCCGGTAATATGCACTAGGGCATGGATGTCACACTGTTTGAGCAAATTCAGTATTGAAGCGACATAAATCCGGGTAGGTTCCAGCAGATGCTGCACTAAAGGCCGCCCTTCCAGCAGTGCGGTGGCGGGATCAACCGTGGCGCTTTCTAAAATTTTATGGATTAAGGAGAAGCCATTGGCATGGGGACCGCTGGAAGCGAGCGCCAGGATGAGATCCCCCTCACAGACTTGGCTGCCATCCATTATCTGCGAGCGCTCGACGATGCCGACGCAGAAACCCGCCAGATCATACTCGCTAGGGTGATACATGCCGGGCATTTCAGCAGTTTCCCCACCGACCAACGCACAGCGTGCCTGTTGGCAACCCTCAGCAATGCCGGCAATCACTTGGGTGGCGATTTCAACCTCTAGACGACTGGTCGCATAGTAATCGAGGAAAAACAGGGGTTCAGCGCCTTGAACAATCAGATCATTGACACACATAGCGACCAGATCGATGCCGATGGTGTGATGCTGCGCTTGGGCAATGGCTAAGCGCAATTTGGTTCCCACCCCATCGGTCGCCGAAACCAGTACTGGTTCACGGTACTGTGGTGGGATGGCACAGAGCGCCGCAAATCCGCCGAGCCCGCCGATGACTTCCGGTCGATGAGTTTTTTTGGCCAAGGGCCCGATACGTCGGACTAACGCATTGCCGGCATCGATATCGACACCCGCTTGTTTATAATTTAACGGAGGTGTGGCCACAAGGGTCCCCTACTGATGGTGGTGCCGTTTTGGCAAGTCAGTATGAGCTCCTCAGCGCGTCGTGGGCAGCTATAGCGTGGGGAGCGCTCATTCGAGCAGGTGGCAACCGCTGGGCGGGGTTAGCCTCTGATTGAATGAGCGCTCATTCTAACAAAATAGGGGGAATTCTCTACTGCTCTCTTTCGTTTCAGGGTGTAAAAGAGGCTGCTGTTTTCCTGTCTGCTAGGTTCATGTTAAAATCGCTGGTATGACAGTGTCATTGACTGAGGTCCCTCTGGATCATCCCACACAGTTGTCGTTGCCGCTCTATTTCCCAGATAATGAGACGTTTGCTAATTTTTACCCCGGGAAAAACCGGCAGTTACTGGAGGCTATCACCACTTGCCTGCAGCAGCGCGGTGGCTATCTCTATTTTTGGTCACACCCCGGTGCAGGCCGAAGCCACCTATTAAAGGCTGCTTGTGCACAACTGTCAACCCAAGGGAGTGCCGTCACTTATCTTCCCTTAGACAGACGCCAGAGTTTCTCACCGGATCTACTAGAGGGTATGGAGCATTTAGCCTTGGTCTGTATTGATAATGTAGAGGCGATTGCTGGAGATAGCGCTTGGGAATTAGCGCTGTTTGATCTCTATAATCGCATCCGGGAGCAGGGGAGCACTCGACTGCTGATGGCGGCTAATCAAGCACCACGGCAACTGAAACTAACGCTCGCTGATCTCGCTTCTAGGCTCGATTGGGGGCCAATTTATAAGCTGCAGCCCTTGGCCGATCAGGATAAATTACAAGCTTTACAACTGCGAGCCCACTGGCGGGGATTTGAACTGCCCGAGGATGTGGGGCAGTTTTTGATTAAACGGTTACGCCGTGATCTGCGATCACTATTTGGCGTCCTGGATTGCCTGGATCAAGCCTCGATGGTAGCCCATCGTAAACTCACCATTCCCTTTGTTAAAACCATCCTTCATTTATAAGGGCCAGATAGCGCTGGCGGTTGTTGGCATGAAGAGCTGCTGGTAGAGCTGCTGCGCGAAGCCGTCCGTCATTCCAGCGATATAGTCGGCGATCACCCGCTGTGGATTGCCTGGCTGTTCAGCAGCTCGCTGCCAACGCTGGCGGCTATGCTCCGGTAGCAGACGTTCCGGCTCGCTATTGAAGGCCGCAAACAGCCCTCTAATCAGCTGCTGCCCTTGATACTCTAAGCGTTGCACCAGCGTATTCTGGATGACAAAGTGGTCGACCAGCTGCATGCAGAGTATTAACGCCTCATTGAGGGGCGGGGTTAGGGTGGCTGTAAAAGCAAACAGTGGCGTGTCAAAGGCTGGTTCGAACGGTTGTAGGGTCACATCGCTGATCAGCCGGTTGACCAAGGCCCCAATGGCCTGTTTACGTTGGTGGTGCTCGCCGGAAAACAGCTGCTGGGTGAGCGTTGGTAGCTGCGCTGTTAACCAGGGATCACCACACAGTATCAGCGGCTGTGCAATCGACTGCCACTGCTGTGCTGTAATCAATCCCAACACAATGGCATCTTCTAAGTCATGGATCCCGTAAGCGATATCATCGGCTAGCGATAGGATTGCACAATCTAAGATCACCAGCGGGGTGGTTGAGGGCTCAGGGTTTCGGGTTAAGCGCTGTTGATCACGGTGACTCAGCGGTTGGAGAATCCACGCCAAGCAGGCTGCCTCCTCTTGATAGAGCGCTTTGAGCGGTTTGCACAGTGTCAACGGGGGTTGAGGGGGCACGGTCGGGCGATCCACAGGCAGACTAGGGGCTCGTAGTCGTGGATATTTTAATAACCCCAGCAGGGTACGCCGGGTCAAGTTCATCCCGTGCTGCTCGCTATAGGGCTCCAACTGGGTGACAATGCGCAAGGTTTGTGCATTGGCCTCAAAGCCCCCGTAGGGCTGCATCAGGGTATTCAGTACCGTTTCTCCCCCATGACCAAAGGGGGGATGCCCGATATCATGGGCCAGTGCCAGGCTTTCGATAAGCCGTGGCTCAGGCAGGTGCGCGGCCTCATTTGGATAGCAGTGCTGCAGCTGGGTGAGTAAGCCGACGCCAATTTGTGCCACCTCTAGCGAGTGGGTTAGGCGAGTGCGATAAAAATCATGCTGTCCAGCGCCGAATACTTGGGTTTTTCCCTGTAGCCGCCTCAGGGCAGCCGAGTGCAAAATACGGCTGTAGTCCCGTTCACAGGGGGAGCGCCAATCATCCCGGCGAGCGTGCTGCTCGCGGCCCCAGCGGGCGGCCCAAGGGTTATGATCAGAGGCTCTCATTTTGATTAAGCTCATCCAATGAGAGATTAAAACTGGGGACAAAGTGGCGCATAAAGTACGCTACCGCCGGGCTTTGCCAGGTCGCTAATTTGGTTTGTATCACCGTTTTGGCCGCTTTAAATTCATGATTACCGGCCTGTAGCTCCTCTAAACACTTTAGATAGGCGCAGAGCATATCAGCCTGCTTGACTAACCGTTGAGCCGCCTCATCCTGATGGGTGGTTAATAGCGGTTGAAAATCGGCGTGCAGCGCCTCTGGCAGCAGCGTGAGCAGCTTCTGTTGTGCCATCTTTTCAATTTTTTGATACTCCGTGGCGATCTGTGGATTGTGGTATTTAATCGGCGTTGGCAGATCACCGGTGAGGACTTCACTCACATCATGATAGAGTGCCAGTAGGGCTATCTCGGCCGGTTGATGTGCGCCATCAAAGTAGCGATTATCAATCAGTGCCAGCAGATGGGCAACACAAGCGACTTGCCAGCTATGTTCTGCCACATTTTCTGTGCGCACATTGCGCATCAAGGGCCAACGGTTAATGAGCTTGAGGCGGAACAGATAAGCAGTAAAGTGGCTCTGGTTCATGGTGGACTCACACACAAGAGATGGCAATCAATCGGTAACACCCGTGTAGCGGTTATTTCACCCGCATCCCAGGTTGTGCACCGCTGTCAGGCTGCAGGAGGAAAATCTCGCTGCCACCAGCCCCCGCGGCCAGCACCATGCCTTCTGAGATCCCAAAGCGCATTTTTCTAGGCGCTAAGTTGGCTACCATAATGGTTAAACGCCCCTCCAGCGCCTCGGGTGGGTAAGCACTTTTAATGCCGGCAAACACCTGGCGGGTCTCTCCTGCTCCCACATCGAGCTGCAGCTTTAGCAACTTATCGGCACCGGGCACCAGGTCCGCCTGCAGAATGCGCGCGACTCGGAGATCGACCCGACTGAAGTCATCCAGCGTAATCGGCGTGGCCTGGGGTTCATAGGCTGAACTATCCGCAGCGGCCGGTGGGGGAGTTGGCGCGGTGGTCACCACAGATCCCGAGGCGCTCTCCGCCAAAATTGCCTTGATCTGTCCTGGTTCCAGGCGCCGTAACAGCGGTGTAAAAGGGTTCAGACGGTGGTTGAGCAAGGGCGGCTGGTGAATGGCTGTCCAGGTCAGCTCCTCGTTTAAAAAGCCTTCGGCCCGTTGGACTAACGAGGGGACCACTGGTTTCAGATAGATCATCAATAGCCGAAAGCAGTGGATACCGAGCGAGCAGACCGCGTGGAGTCGTTCACGCTGTTCCGGCTGTTTGGCCAGCTGCCAGGGGGTTTGTTGATCGATAAAAGCATTGGCCCGATCGGCCAATTGCTGGATCTGGCGAATCGCTTTCGCACAGTCACGGCTGTTATAAGCTTCAGCAATCAGCGGCTCAGCATCCATAAAGATCTGATATAACGGTGGATCAAACAAGGTGGCGGCCAGTTGGTGATCAAATTGCTGCTGAATAAAGCTGGCACAGCGGGCGGCTAAGTTGACGATTTTATTGACCAGATCACTGTTGACGCGCTGCCTAAAATCTTCCAGATGGAGATCGAGATCCTCAATGGTTGCCATGGTTTTAGCCGCGTAGTAGTAGCGCAGATAGTCCGCATCACAGTGCTGGAGATAGGTGTGTGCTGTAATAAAGGTACCGCGGGATTTGGACATTTTAGCGCCATTCACCGTGACAAACCCATGTACAAAAATTTTAGTGGGCAAGCGGAAGCCGGCACTCTTTAAGACCGCCGGCCAGAACAGGCTGTGAAAGTAGACGATATCTTTGCCGATAAAGTGGTAGAGCTCAGCGGTACTCTCCGGGCTCCAGAGCTGTTCAAAGGAGAGGGTTGGCTGTTGTTGGCAAAAATGCTGGCAGATCGCCATATAGCCTATCGGCGCATCGAGCCAGACGTAGAAGTATTGGTCAGGAGCGTCCGGGATGGCAAAGCCAAAATAGGGGGCATCCCGCGTAATATCCCACGGTTTCAGACCACAGTGAAACCACTCTTGCAGTTTATTCACCATCGTATCGGGCAGACTCCCTGAGCGGGTCCAGATCTGTAACCAATCGCTGAAGGCGGGGAGATCAAAGAAAAAATGGTCGCTCTGTCGGAGCACGGGCACCGCACCGGTCAGGGTAGAGTGGGGATGGCGCAGCTCTGTAGCCTCATAGGTGGCGCCACACTGCTCGCAGTGATCGCCATATTGATCGGCTGCTTCGCAGCGAGGGCAGTGGCCCTGGATAAAACGGTCGGAGAGAAACTGCTGCTGTTGCGGATCATACAGCTGTTCAATGGTCTGGCTGGTGATCACCCCCTGTTGTTGTAGCCGGTGATAAATGGTTTCCAGCAGCTGCTGATTTTCCGGGCTATGGGTGGTGTGGTAGTGGTCAAAACTGATTGAAAAGGCTTTAAAATCGCGCTGATGCTCCGCCTGCATCTGGGCAATCAGCTGCTCGGGAGTCACTCCCAGCCGTTCGGCCTGGAGCATCACTGGGGCGCCATGGGTATCATCGCCACTGATAAAGAGGACCCGGTGGCCCTGTAGGCGCTGAAAGCGCACCCAAATATCGGCTTGGATCTGCTCTAACAGGTGTCCCAGATGAATCGCTCCATTGGCGTAGGAGAGGGCCGTGGTTACTAATAGGGTTCTAGTCTTGTCAATCATCGGTTTAACGGTATTTTAACGGGGTTATCTTTCACCCATGGCTTAGGAAGCCGTGGCGTAAACTCGGTATGGACTGGTTCGGGGAGAGATTAGCTTTGACGATCGGCATTGGATGACACTCATCAGTAACCAACCAACCTAGCCGGAAAACCATAAAATTTTTATTTCCCTACACTATCAATTTGCAACCTGGTTTGCCATCTATTTTTGAGGGGTTTTTTCGATAAAATCGGGACGGTGGGGTAGGGTGTCGCAAAACAACTGTTTTACGACAGTATGGTGGCAACCAGTTGATGTATATCCCTTTGACATATCCTAAAGATATGCTACTATTGGATATACCTGAGACCCATAGATAATGAAAGGATACCTATGGAACAAACTACTATCTTTAAAAGCAATCGCAGCCAGGCAGTAAGATTACCTAAAGCGGTAGCCTTGCCTGATGATGTGAAACGGGTTGATATAGTCGCTATAGGTCGAACTCGTATCATTACTCCTGCTGGAGAAATATGGGACACCTGGTTTGATGGGCCACCTGCTGATAACGATTTCATGGCCATACGTGAACAATCAACCGATCAGATTCGCGAGGAATTTTGATGCTTCAGTATCTGCTTGATACCAATATCTGTATATTCACCATTAAAAACAAACCTCGTGAAGTCTGTGACACTTTCAAATATCATCATGGGCAGATTTGTATCAGCTCTATTACGTTGATGGAGCTTATTTACGGTGCTGAAAAATCGGCAAATAAAAAAAAGAACCTAGATATTATAGAAGGCTTCTCAGCACGTCTTGAGGTGCTCACTTATGATGCTTCGGCTGCTCAGCATAGCGGTCAACTCAGAGCTGAATTAGCCAGGAACGGTAAGAGTATAGGGCCTTACGACCAGATGATTGCAGGGCATGCTCGCTCTAAAGGGTTGATCATAGTGACTAACAACCTACGTGAATTTGAACGTGTCCCAGGTCTACGATCCGTAGACTGGACCCCTTCAGGTGATGGCCCCATGGAGTGATCGGCTAAAAGCTGGATTCACGCAATAAGCGCAACACGGCGTCCGGTATAAATTTCTATTGGTGTTATGATCTTCAAGTGGTGGATCAACTCGATGGGCTAAATTGGGTTTTCTACGACTCTTATCCAGCAGGGCTTCAACGCCACCCTCAGCCACTGCTTCCTGGTCCCGATAAAAGTTCTCTCTAGAATAACCCATGATCTTACAAGCTTTGGATATATTTCCTAGCTCTTCAGCAAGATTCAGTAGCCCAACTTTATTTTTAATGAGTTTTTCAGTACTGTACAGCATGAGGTTATTCTGCTTAATTTGATGTTGTTTAGTGTGTGCAACTATCGAAACGGATAACCGTTGTTGCGGAACGCTGGATACGAATATCGCTATCCGAACGCTGCTCGCCGAAAAAAACCGGCTGTACTGCTGGGCTGGTGGCGCCATTATCGCTGATAGTGAGGTGGAGGCTGAATACCAAGAGACCTTTGATAAGCTGAATAAAATCTTACCGCTACTGAAGTTTGGGGAGCTGAGAAACAGAAAACTGGCTTAACCGGACAATTTAAATGCCAATAACCGTTAATTTTCTGGTATCGTTCAGCAGAGTCTCCTCCTATTTCAAACCGGAAAAACAAGGAACTGTTAGCTAAAGTATGAACTACTACCTGTTAGGGATGTTAGCGCTCCTAGTGATCAATTTCCAAGCACACGGGATCAAGGATACCTCTGCGAGTGTGTCGACCCAAACGCCTGAAATTATCATGGTGCCTCAGCAGAACAGTGTGCAGTTTATGCGCCGTGTTAAGTGCTCTATAAAAATGAAATGCAATGAGTTATGCTAAAGATATGAATTTTCACTCTGCATGCTGTTGCCCAATGAAATTGTCCATAAAATTGACAGAAACTGAGCGCTTTACATTACAACAACTATCTTTAAACCATCATTATAGAGAGACCAGGATGCGAGGAGCTGGACTGTTACTACTAGCCAAGGGACTCAAACCGGTTGAAGTTTCCAAGGAGCTTTTGGTTAGTTTTCGAGCGGTGTATAACTGGATCCATAGGTGGCGCCGAGCAGGTATTTGTGGCCTGCTTTGTCAATATAACGGCGGCCGACCACGAGCGCTGTCGCCAGAAATGGTTGCCAGTGCTGTCGACGCTGCATGCTCGGAATCATTGAGTTTAGCAGGCATAGCCAAACGAGTGGAAGCTGAACATGGTGCCTTACCTTGCACGCTAGAAACACTCGCTTCGGCGCTTAAAGAGCAAGGGCTCTCCTATAAAAGATCACGTTATTCACTTAAAAAAAACGTGATGAAGCCTGTTACATTGCAAAATCAGCTGTACTCTCAAGGCTCAAATTGCTCTCCCGTGAAGACAACAAATATCGTTTGATCTATTTTGATGAAAGTGGTTTTTCCTCTACCCCTCCTGTTCAGAATGGTTGGGGACCTAGAGGGCAGCCGCATCGGGTAGAACCAAAACCACACTGCAGACGTTCGGTACTGGGGGCTTTAGATTTTTCAGCTAACACCTTGTCCCATAAGATTATTGAGCAAAATGTGACAAGAAAAGAGGTCGTTGACTTTTTAGAGGATATTGCCCAGAAGGGTGAGCAACGCTATACCTTTGTGGTATTAGATAATGCCAGTATTCATCATGGCATTGAGCAAGAGACATTGAAACGGTGGTTCGTGGAGAACAATATGGTACTTCTTTATCTTCCCGCTTATAGTCCAGAGCTTAATTTGATTGAGATAGTTTGGAAACAAGCTAAGTATCATTGGCGCCGCTTGGTAACCTGGAGTAAACAAACTATCAATACAGAAATTAACCGCTTGTTGAGCTCTTATGGCAATATTTTTGCAGTTAATTTTTCGCGATAACTTATCAAAATGAGTACTGCGCAGCACCGTACAATTTCTCTACGGGGAACACAGCATAGCCAAGGCGGACATACCCTAAACGATGATGGGGTGGTGCTTGATCTCTCAGCACTCAATCATATGAGTATGGTTGCTCCGGATGTTATCCGCATCCAAGCGGGTGCTCGGTGGAAACAGGTGATTGAGTACTTAGATCCTTTAGGATGGTCACTGGCGGTAGTGCAATCAGACTGTGATTTTAGCGTGGGGGGTAGCATTGCAGTTAATGCGCACGGCTGGCAGTTCAATAAACCGCCGATTATTGGCACAGTCGAAGGTCTCCACCTACTGCTGGCCGATGGCACGCTGCGCTATTGTAGCCGTCACCAGCACGCTGAGCTTTTTAAGGCGGTGATAGGGGGCTATGGTCTATTGGGTATTATCATCGATGTCGATCTGAAAGTAACCCGTAACGGCGCCTACCAGCTTAAACAGTGGGTCATTGAGTCCACCGATTTTTTACCTCTCTATCAGCAGATCAAACAAAATCAACAAGCAGAGCTGTTTTTTGGGCGTTTCTCCTTACATCGAGACCATTTTCTGCGCAGCATTATCGTGCGTCTCTACGAAAATCAGGATCAGCCGCTAACCGGGAGTACCATGACCGATCATCAATGGTACCAAGGCATCACCAACTGGTTTTTCGCACAAACCTATGGCAGCAATTTTTTCAAAAAACTACGGTGGCTGCTAGAGTCCAGTAGCTGGTTGAGCAAACTTTATCAGTATTTATCACGCAACCAGTTGTTATATCACACGACCAGTAACTACGTGACCCAGAACTCAGAACAGGTTGATCTCCTACAAGAGTTTTTTATTCCTCTGCAACAATTTAAACCTTTTGTGGATTTTTTGCAGTCACTGCACCCGGATCTCAGCAAGCCACTGATGAATATCACCATCAGGGACCTACAGCCCGATCAGGAAAGTTTGCTGCGTTATGCGCCGGAAGAGCGGATAGCTTTTGTGATGTTTTTCCGTGGTCCTAAAACCGTAGCTTTTGAACGTGAACTCCGCACCACTGTTTTAAAAATCACTGATCGGGCACTAGCGTTAGGGGGTAGCTACTACTTACCCTACCGTGCTTATCAAACCAAGCAGCAATTTAGCACTGCTTACCCCCAACAGCAGCAGTTTAAAACGTTGATCAAGCGCTACAATCCCCAAGGCGTTTTTATGAATCAATTTTACAAAAACTACCTGGGTGATATCCTTTTACCCGATCATTGACCAATCCACTGACTACCACCATGACAACCCGCTGGCTATACCCATCTTCACAGTGGGCTTTCGGAAGAGAAGTGTTCTAAATCACAGTTCATACGGTTGAAGGCCAGAAGCAGCTGCTTCTATTATCGTTTATTGCTGTATAATGGCAGGTTTTAAACCCCTTAAGAAATAGGCACTGCAGTCACCGAACATCACCCCATCATTGACGACTGCTGTTCGCCCGTTTTTATAAAAATATGTCGTTCTCCTACGCCCTTACTCCGATCAACCCAATAACCGCAACCCAAGCCACTAGACTCTCCGCGATAGCTGGGATGGCCGCAGCAGGATTAACCACAAAGATGACCATTGAAGCAAACACGCCAGCACCCCTTGAGGAGAAGAGCAGCCCGTTAGCCTGGAGTCAGTTTGAGCTGGATTAACAGAGTAAGTGCAAACTTCTACGCTTAGGCCGCGACGCCGTGAGGTCTACTGTTGTGGAAGCGCATAGGGATTGCGTTATCGATAGCAATGCGCGATAATGCGCCCGCACAGTCGGTAAAGCGTTGTGCGCTATGGGGGAGCTATCGGTCCTCCAGCACTGTTCATTTATCAACTCGGTCAGGTCCGGAAGGAAGCAGCCGTCGTAAATTGAACAGGTGCTGAGATGCGTTGGGTAGCCCCCCCACCTTTCAAAGGTCTACTACGGCTAGCCGGCTAACGCAGGGTGAGCACGATATTGCGCTCTGCCAAGGTCTTAGTGATGTGCTCCTGATTTTGCACCATATACTCTATCTGCGCCTCCAGGGCGGCCACGTCCAGCTCATCCAACGGTAGAGAGATCGCCAGCAGTAGGGTCCGTGAGATCGGTTCAAACGAGACATAAGGCCCGTTGACCTCAGCAAACAGCAGATTGGTGGTCAGCAGCTCTAGCGCGAAGTTATCGGGGTCGGGATCGGGATAACTGCCTAAAATTCCATAGATCAATAGGGACTCATCACTGCTGGCGAGCAGGGTGACGCGGTAGTGATCATCGATAATAAAGGAGCACATCCGTTGCTCATCAAAGGCGAGATCTTTAATGCCAATCGATTGACTCAGATCACTCAGTAGGGCTTCAGCACGGCTTGACATAGAGAGTCCTTCACAGCGTGTACGGTGGCCGCGAGTCCGTTAGTTAAGGGTTAAATTGACAGATGGTACATAGTTCTTGGGCACCCTCCAGTTGGATATAAGGTTTGCCCGTGGCTAAATCATATCCAGGTCGTTTCCAATTCCCTTCACCTTCCTTACCTGGTTCTTCATCTTTTACCCAGGAAATAAATTTTTTATTTTCGACTGGTTCAAAGGTCTTTCTGGCCCACGATTCAACTTCTTTTAGTCTGACTTGTAAAATATCCTTTAGAATCTGGTCATTTGGGAGCGAACCTCCTTTATCCTTACAATACGCCTCAGACTCTAGGTAATTGCGTAGCGTATTATCCATGGCTTGTAAGAGAGGCTGCTCTGCCTCTAGTTCTGTATAGGATGCAGTGTCACCGGCACTAGTGACTTTAATCGTCGCTGCCCCAGTCTTTTTGATCGTGACGATACAGTGGCCATCCTTCTTATCATCAATGGACGCTACCGTGTCATCACTAGTTGTCCATGCATACGTACCATCACCGCCGCTAGCCGTCAATTCTATGGTCTCTCCAGACAGCCAGGTAGCAGGTAACTCTTTAGTTTCTGGGCCCTCGATTTTGACTGCAGAAAGCTCTTTTTTAACAATCACTTGCACCGTGGCTGGTCGGGAGTGATTACCTGCTTTGTCAACAGCGATACCAGTGATGATATAGGTTTTTTCCTGGTTGGGTAAATCTAGACTCCAGTGTTCATGCTCTTCACCAGGCGTTGCAAAAAGAGCGCCACCATCTTTTTTAAATTCAGCGGCCTCCCAGCGAATTTCTTTGAAGCCGTTGGATGCGAACACCTCTATAGGCAAATCAGCGGTGCCGTCTGGCGTACCGTGTACTTGCGGCGGTAGTTTTAACACCACATCACTGACGACCAGTTCGGTAGTGGCAGCACTGGATTTATTCCCTTGTTTGTCCACGGCAATGCCGGTCAATAGATAGCTTCCCGGCGCTTTAGGGGAGGTAATCTGATAGCGCCCATCCTCCAAGGTTTTAACGGCTCCTCCGGCTTCGGTGAGCACGTGGTCATCCCAAGTGATCTCTTTAAAGCCAAAGTGTGCTTCCACTTGAACCTCGAGGGGGAGTGTCTCTTCTGGTCCGCCAAACAGCTGACGGGGAAGCGTTAAGGTAATCAGTTGTTTTACCGTGATTTCTGTGGTGGCAGCCGTGGATTGGTTACCCTGTTGATCCACGGCAATGCCGATCAGCGGGTAGCGCCCCGGTTTTTTTGGTAAAATAACTTCATAGCGGGTATCCCCCAAGTGTTTAATAGTTCCCCCGGCTGCGGTGAGCGCCTCACTGTTCCAGTTAATCGCTTTAAAGCCAAAACGCGCCTCTACCGTAGCGGCTAGAGGGATCTTCTCCTCCGGAAAACCTACCAATTGATCCGAAGGGGGAAGGCGTAAACTAATGGGTGCTAGTTGACGGTATTGGAGCACTAAACGATTATTCCGCTGTACCCAGTCATACTTCCCAATGTTGAGGGTACGAGAGGCGGCCACTTTATGCGGATCAATTTGATACTCCCAGGGGAGATCGAGGAGTGATCTTGCTACCCTTTAACGGACACAACGAAGAGGAACAAAGCGTATAATTTTTTGTTACTTTTTGAGGTGAAGTTATGAATCAAGGGGAATCAAGGAGCTATGATAAGGAATTCAAGCTGAATGCGGTAAAGCTGTATCACAGCACTGGTAAAACGCTCTGTCAATTGAGCGAGGAATTGGGAGTTCCCAAGAGTACATTGGCAGGGTGGGTCCATCAGCATAACAAGGATGGTGCAGAGGCTTTCCCGGGCAAAGGATACCTGAAAGCGTCTGATGCTGAGCTCAGTCAATTGCGGAAAGAATTGGCGATAGCACGCGAAGAGAGGGATATCCTAAAAAAAGCCTTGGGCATCTTCTCAGTGGCCCGCAAGTAAAATACCAGTTTATGCAAAAGCATGCTGGGGAATTCAGCGTAGAGAGGATGTCCAACGTGTTAGGTGTATCCCGCAGTGGCTATTATCAGTTTATCAAGGCTGAGCCATCCAAGCGCTATTGTGAGGATGAGCGTTTAATATCTGAAATTAAAGAGGTTTATACCATAAGCAACCAAATTTACGGTAGCCCACGTATCCATGCTGAGTTACGAGCTAGAGGTGAGCGCTGTTCACGCAAACGGGTTTGTCGGCTAATGAAAGCAGCCCATATTGCGGCTAAGATGAAAAAACGATTTAAGGTAACCACAATAGTCGATCCAAAGGCCGCAGTGGCGCCTAATTTACTCAAGCAGAAGTTCACAGCCACTCGCCCTGATCAATACTGGGCAGCAGATATTACCTATATTCCGACCCAAGAGGGATGGTTGTATGTTGCTATCGTACTGGACCTGTTCTCTCGTAGTATCGTGGGGATGGATATGCAAGCTCACATGACCACCGAGTTAGTAGCCGCAGCATTACGCCAGGCAATAACACGGAGGAAGCCTGCTGCAGGTCTCATCCACCACTCCGACCGAGGCAGCCAGTATACCAGCAAAGGATTCAAGGCTGTATCGGCGCATCACCAGATAACGCTTAGCATGAGTAGTACGGGCAATTGTTATGACAATGCAGTAGCAGAGAGTTTTTTCCATACCTTAAAAACAGAGCACACCCACTTTGAACGTTTTGAGAGCAGAGAACAAGCCAAATTGAGCATTTTTGAATACGTAGAAGTGTTTTATAACCGACAGAGACGGCACTCAACGCTAGGCTATCTGTCTCCTGTAAATTTTGAAAAAAATTGGTTATCCCAGGTCGCTTAAGGTTTCTCTTCTCTGTGTCTAAAAAAAGGTGGCAAGATCAGAGATAATCGAATTGTAAGGTCAATCGGGTCTCTTTTTTGCTTTTACGGCCTATTTTATGGTCGACGCCGATAGTGAACAGGGGCACTGGGGTGTAGTGGATGCCGAGGGTAGCGGCCAGCGGATTCTTCTGCCGATCCTCACGCTGTTTGTCAAATAGCGCGACCTGGTCGCCGAAGTAGTTTTCAAACAGCAAGTGTGCCCCCAGATGGGGATAGCTCGGCCAATAACCTTGCGCACGGAGATCAAAGCCACTGGCGGCTTTTTCTTGATAGCCCTCCACCTTTTTAGACTCTTTCCAGCCACTAACCGCAAAATAACCATTGCCAGAAAATTTCAGATAATCGCGCCACAGCTCTGCCCCAACGCCTAAACGCGAGTGGGGGCGCTTCAGATGTTGGTCTAAAAAGGCGTTATAACCCACGAGCCAATCTTGAATAAGATGACGCCGCCCTAGTCCAATATTGGCTACCGGTTGGCTATCATAGTAGTGTATCCCCAATTGACTAAAAGTCAGCGGTCGCGAGCAGGACTCATCGAGGGGCACCAGCAGTGCTAGCTCCCCGTGAAACTGTTTAAAGCGGTAGTTACTCCCGAGGTTTATTCGAGCGCGTCCAAATTGACTAAACCAGCGTTCGCCCCGTACACTGGCGCTCTGTTGCAGCAGGGTAGCGATTTGCTGCTCACTGGCCAGAGGGGCGGGGGAACTCGATAGTGATCTTGCCACCTTTTTTTAGACACAGAGAAGAGAAACCTTAAGCGACCTGGGATAACCAATTTTTTTCAAAATTTACAGGAGACAGATAGCCTAGCGTTGAGTGCCGTCTCTGTCGGTTATAAAACACTTCTACGTATTCAAAAATGCTCAATTTGGCTTGTTCTCTGCTCTCAAAACGTTCAAAGTGGGTGTGCTCTGTTTTTAAGGTATGGAAAAAACTCTCTGCTACTGCATTGTCATAACAATTGCCCGTACTACTCATGCTAAGCGTTATCTGGTGATGCGCCGATACAGCCTTGAATCCTTTGCTGGTATACTGGCTGCCTCGGTCGGAGTGGTGGATGAGACCTGCAGCAGGCTTCCTCCGTGTTATTGCCTGGCGTAATGCTGCGGCTACTAACTCGGTGGTCATGTGAGCTTGCATATCCATCCCCACGATACTACGAGAGAACAGGTCCAGTACGATAGCAACATACAACCATCCCTCTTGGGTCGGAATATAGGTAATATCTGCTGCCCAGTATTGATCAGGGCGAGTGGCTGTGAACTTCTGCTTGAGTAAATTAGGCGCCACTGCGGCCTTTGGATCGACTATTGTGGTTACCTTAAATCGTTTTTTCATCTTAGCCGCAATATGGGCTGCTTTCATTAGCCGACAAACCCGTTTGCGTGAACAGCGCTCACCTCTAGCTCGTAACTCAGCATGGATACGTGGGCTACCGTAAATTTGGTTGCTTATGGTATAAACCTCTTTAATTTCAGATATTAAACGCTCATCCTCACAATAGCGCTTGGATGGCTCAGCCTTGATAAACTGATAATAGCCACTGCGGGATACACCTAACACGTTGGACATCCTCTCTACGCTGAATTCCCCAGCATGCTTTTGCATAAACTGGTATTTTACTTGCGGGCCACTGAGAAGATGCCCAAGGCTTTTTTTAGGATATCCCTCTCTTCGCGTGCTATCGCCAATTCTTTCCGCAATTGACTGAGCTCAGCATCAGACGCTTTCAGGTATCCTTTGCCCGGGAAAGCCTCTGCACCATCCTTGTTATGCTGATGGACCCACCCTGCCAATGTACTCTTGGGAACTCCCAATTCCTCGCTCAATTGACAGAGCGTTTTACCAGTGCTGTGATACAGCTTTACCGCATTCAGCTTGAATTCCTTATCATAGCTCCTTGATTCCCCTTGATTCATAACTTCACCTCAAAAAGTAACAAAAAATTATACGCTTTGTTCCTCTTCGTTGTGTCCGTTAAAGGGTAGCAAGATCAGGGGCACTCCGTGCAGCATGCGGTTACGGGCTCCTCGGTCAACCAGTCGCACCGCTCAGAGCGGTTAATCGCCGCCCGTCAGGCGATCGCTAACGGTACAGTGGGCGAGCGCCAGTTCGAAGAGGATGAGGATTCACTCGCCCCGGAACTGCTGTGGTCTGGACTAGGCGTTGCTCCGGCCACAGTGAAACCCAGTCAAGTTGAGGCAGTATTAGACAACCTGGTAGATAAGCACTCTCCGCTGTTGGCTGCTCAAGGTTCATTACAAACTTTTGTGGGTCAAGCGTCGATGGATCAGTTGTTGATGGTGGTGACCACCTTAATGATCAAGATCAATAATATTAGCGGTACTTTTATGCTGCAATCACAAAAGATTAATGCGGCCGCGAGCAATCAAGTCATGGAAAATCAGCTGCAAAAGCAGATTGAGGAGGCGGCTAAAGCGCTAGAGGCACAGGAAAAAGCTAAAAAATCTGGGATATTCGGGGCAATTTTTAACTGGATTACGGCAGTAGCGAGTGTTGTATGGGCAGCCGTTACTATGAATCCAGTGGCAATGGCTGGCGCCGTAGCCCTCCTAGCGGCCGCGGTTATCGAGACCGTACAGCTTGCCATGGGTGATGATGCTCCGGAGTGGATGGGCAAAGTGGCCTTAGGACTAACCATCGCTGGTTCGATACTGAGTTGTGGTGCTTCGTTGATGACTAGTGCAGGCAAAGCAGCCCTGTCGGCGGGGAGTGCTCTAGTAAAAACCGCAGGACAACAGGGAGTGAAGGCTGCCTTAAAGCAGCTAGGTCAAGGAATATTGAAAGAGATGTCCAAAGCCTTAACAAAACTCGTCGAGTGGTTTAAAGCACTGCCAGCCCAGGCTACTGAAACCATGGATCAGATCAAAAATTTCGGGAAAAGTGCGGTCAATAAAATTAAACAGCCGAGGGCAACGCTGAAACAAGCTGGTCAAGGGATCGTTAAAAAAACCGAAAAGCTCGTCGCCCCGGGAAATCGGCTGGAGACGGTCTCCGGTGTGGCCAAAGGCGTTGCGGTCGGCACTACAGCCGTCGAAGGCGGGGTGAACACTTACTACGACTATAAAGGGGCCATGCTGCAAGCAGAGATCAAAAAACTGCAAAATGAGAGCTGGTTGTTAGATACCCTTTTAGAATATTACCAAAAACAACGAAAACAGCTACAGCAAGGGATGTCTGATCTCTATCGACAGCAAGGGGATGCCACTGCGATTGCCAGCGATCTACTGAAAGAGAGCGCTGGTTTACAGAGTCGTATTGCCGGGAGTTTAGCTTAAATGGTTTATCATTGAGAGGTTATTGCTATGAGTCGCATTAATGCTGAACCCACAATCACTAAAGTTACAGACTATTATCCCATGACGACTACTCATGAGGTCGATGAAATAGTGCCAGCCACGCCAGAGGCTTCAAAAAAGTCTGGCACGCTGCTGCGTCAGCAGATGCAGGATACCTTGCAAAATTTCCAGGGTTTTATGAATGGCCCGGATGAAACCACCAAAGGCCAGCAATTGGAGAAGAGCCTGGCTGCCGCTGAGGGGGTCAAAAAAGGTTTAAGCCTTTGTGCAAGCGCACCCAACCTCGATATGAACAGTTTAATGCTAGAGATGAATAAATTGCTCAGCAAGATGCGTGATCTGCAGCGTGATCATGCCATCCAGCAGCAGCAACAGGCAATCACTCTGCAGGAGAAGGCCTATCAGAAAGAGCAGGATTCAATTACGAAAAGCCAAAGCGCTGCCACCAAGACTATGGCTATAGGGATAGCTGGAGGGGTTGCTGGGTTAGCCGGATCGGCTCTGAAAGTGAAAGGGGCTATTGGCAATAGGCAGTGCTGAATCTAAGCAATTTAAAGTCAATCAGTTAATCAAAAACGAAGGAATGAGTGAAGGGGAGGCTTTCTCTGAAGTTAATAAAAAAGACGCCACCTCTCAATGGCAAAAGATCAAAAATTCTAAGAAGAATCCGGCTAACTGGGGAAGCACCCCAGACTCTATGGAAGCGATCAGTAAAAAAATAAATAGAAATAATACGCGAAGTAGTTTCGGGGAACTAGGCGGACAAGCCCCTGCCATACTGACCCCTATCGGCCAAGTCGTTTCCATGAAAGATACTGCAGCCTCTAGTCAGGCGAAAGTCAATGCAGATCGTGATAAAGGGCTGCAGAGTCTCAATGAACGCGAGCAAGGCATTCGGGATGAGCAGGCACGGGCGGCTTCACAACAGATGCGTGACGTTCAGCGGGAGATGAACGACCTGTATGGCAAAATCGCCACCGCGGTGCGCTGGTGAATAGAGGTGAGCCGGCAGCCTTGGATGCCCTGAGCCATTACCTCGCTAGCCAAGGGTGCCAGACTAGCGTGGCTTACTTTGCGAATAGTGGTTTTGAAATGGGACGATCGCTGCAGGGCGACTATCTAAATTTGGTCTTTAAGGTCGATCATCATCAGTTATTGATCTGTGATCTGCAGGCCCGGCAGGGGCCGCAAGGGGTCCATAGTGCTGTCTCTGAATTTGTGGCGTTGATCCACCAGATCGAACAGCAGGTCCCAGAGATTCAGGAGGTACGGGGCTTATTGCGCACCACTGGCACTGCCCGCGAGCAGCGGTTACGGAGCAAGTTAGCGGAAGTCTTGGAACAACAGGGCGCGACTCGCTCCGATATTGAGGGCGATCACTGGTTAATTTATCCCTGCCAACGGCAGGCCACCCATTAATAGCCTAGCGGAGAGAGTTCATGGATTTAGACAATATGGTCTCAGAAGTTTCAAAGGGTGCTACTCAAGCTATCCAAGGGGTCAATAGCAGTGTAAACCTGAGTCTCATCAGCAATCCGGAGAAGATGTTGGCCAACCAATTTCAGCTGTTCCAGTATGCTACCTATCTCACCTACGGGAGTACGCTATTAAAGACTTATAAAGATCTTATCGGCGGGATTATCGCTAAAATATAATCAAGCAACCTGCGACATACTGCTTATTCTGCAGTCAGGTTGTCTCTCTATCGGCATCGATGCCAGTTAGGATAGCAGCAGTCATTATGCAGGGGGTAGGATGGATTTAACCCTAATTATTAATAAATTAGAACAGTTATCTGAGGAGTCGGCGGGGGCTATTAAGCAGGCCATGGAAGCTCTGAACAGTGAGAATGGCTTAAATGATCCCCAGCAGACGTTGAAAACCCAATTTATGCTGAACCAATATTCTAACTTTATTAATTATCAGAGCTCCATGGTGAAGATTATTCGTGATTTAATCGGCGGGATTATTAGTAAACTATGAAGTTGCCGCCAGCAACGCGTCAATTGATTGTGACGACTGCTTTCGCAGCGATTAATCATGGGTTAACCCTGCAGGCAGAGCGCATTGTTGCGGCCTTTCCTGAGTTGATCCCCGAGCCTGAGACGCGGGCGATCTGCCAAGCACTGGTGCTGTTTGGGCTATCAAAGCCCGCCGCCGCCCTGCTCTGTTTAACGACTTTACTGACGCCTGAAGCGCTGCAGTTACGGCAATTGATTATCGAGGCTCATCCTGAGCTAGCTTGCTTAGCTCCCCAATAATAGATCCCAGGGGTGCCCGCTTTTTTGATGCGGCCTCTTCAGGGTTGGTAAGCTGTTATGGTCTAGCCGTTGCAATGGGGAAGTATTGACAGGGTATAGCTCACTCACCCAGAGTCAGTAGCTGTTAAAGCTTAAATAGTAGAGCGGCCAATCGGAGTGGTTTAGTAAAACCTGCTGGTTGAGCTATTACTGTAAGAGGGCAAGCGTAGGGGGAATAGAACAGATGAACACACCTGATCAAGGGTTATCAGCCTTAGAAGCGATAGTGTCTCAAGCCACTCAACAATTATTTAAAGAGTATCCGTGGTTAGCAGCTGCTTACGGTGAACAAATGAACCGGGGTGGCGTGCTCCCAGAAGGTAAAGCACTCGAGACAGTACTGGCAGAACGGTTTAATCAATTTGTGACGGAGAGTAATTTAGAACCGGCATTCGAGCTTAGTTTATGGGATGCAGGTTTTAGCGGAGAAGAGGGGCCAGCATCCCCGACAGTCCGGGCACAAGCCAATGTTCTGGCAGCCCGAGTGGAGCATGGTATTCTGGGCGAATTCCCCGCAGAGGAGGATACCCCTTCAGGGAGCTATCTAGATAGCTCAGAGCCTCTGCCAGACTCCTTAAAAAGTGCTTTGGTTGGCACCTTATATGTTGAGTTATTGCAGCAGAGATTTATCGAACAGTGGCAGCAGACGACCCAGGTAGCGGTTTGTCCAGAGGGTTTACTGGCTGCTTTTAGAGAGTCGGTGTGTGCACGATTGATGCCTCAGGAAGCTGCCATCGAAGGGCTTTCAGCGCGTCACTGGTTTGTTGAGAACTATTCGGTGCCGCTACTACCAGCCCTGCAGGCCCTACTCCCCGAGGGCGGCTATACCCCCTCTACGGCTATCAGAACCTCCGCGGATATTTGGCGAGAAGAGCAGCTGGCGAAGATAGTGGTAGAGAGTCAACAATGTGTGGAAGGTAGACCCTATGTAAAAGCCACCTACCGAGCCTTATTACCTGACTTCATAGATAAACGAGAAACCCTTGTAGAAGCTTTTAAAAATGCCCGCCGCGGCGTGGCTTATGAGCCTCAGCAATTTCCCCGTGTACCCCCGATTGATCCGATGGAGGATAGGCCACTCTTTTCAATAGCCCCTACGTTAAAGGTACTGTTAGCCTTAGGTTCCTTGAATGACAGCAGTGTTCATCTGCATGGTAGCTTTGCTGTACTACAATCTCAGCTGACTGAGCACTTCAGTACCGTTATGGGTTGCCGTCCAGACCCACGTTTCAGTGCTCTATTGCAGCTAGAGTTGTATGCTCATTTATTGAACAACCCCAATGAGGAGGCACAAAAATCCTGGTGTGAACGGCAGTCAGCGCTGATCTATGAGCTGTATGGAAATAATGGAAGCTTAAAATCCAGCTTCGAAAGATGGTTTAAAGCCCTTGCTGAGGCGCGCCCGGAGCTGAGAGAGGCGGTCTCGATGATTCTGGAATACCCGCTGCAAAGTGGATCGGCTAAGCTGAGTCAGCACGACTGCTTGTCCGCCACGCCGCTGTTTTCTGAGCGTGCTGTAGAACAGCTGACCATGCACATGAGTGGTGATTTAGGAGACGGGGATAACAGCACACTATCGGGGACGGTACCGTCCCCGCCTCATTTGCAGACAGCCGCGATCAGCATTACACATCAAGGGGGAGTATTGTAACACTATCGACAGTATGGCCTGGATGATGTCCGGCAGTGGTTGCTCAAGACTACGATGATGGACCAGAGTACCTGGATCAGCGTCCCTATAGACGCTGATTTTATCAGCTTTTTACCCTATTACGCCGTAAAGCCTGCTCCTTCAGGTCGAGGATATCAGGCGCCCTACAGTGGTCTTTGTTGTTGTTCAATGTATTGTCGAATAATCTCAATAGGAGCGCCGCCACAGCTACTGGAAAAATAGCTAGGAGACCATAGGGCCTGTTGATAGTAGTAGCGCTTGGCGATATCAGGTCTGTCTCTGCGAAGGATACGACTGGAAACCCCCTTTAAGCTATTCACCAAGGTTGATACCGCTACTTTGGGTGGGTAATTCACCAACAGGTGCACATGTTCAGTCTCGCCTTCCATCTCTATGAGCTCTGCTTCTAAGTCACGGCAGATCTCGTTAAATACCTTGCAGACTGAATATACAGTAGAGCCACCACAACATCCGGCGACTAGCATGGTAGGGGTTGATGTGGGGATAGCTCGATTGGCCACTTTGTCAGATGGTATAGTCTATGCCCCCGTTAATAGCTACCGTACCCAGCAACAGCGTTTAGCAAGGCTGCAACGACAGTTAAGTCGCCAAGTAAAATTCAGTGCCCATTGGAAAAAACAACGAAGCAAAATTCAACAGCTGCATCATACCATTGCCAATATTCGACAGGACTATCTGCATAAAACCTCAAGTGCCATCAGCAAAAACCACGCGATGATAGTGATTGAGGATTTGCAGATTAAAAACATGTCAAAATCGGCCACTGGGACAGTGGCAGAACCTGGGAAAAGGGTTAAAGCTAAGTCTGGCTTGAATAAATCTATTTTGGACCAGGGTTGGTACGAGCTCAGAAGACAGCTGGAGTATAAGCAGTTGTGGCTTGGGGGCCAGGTGCTGGCGGTACTGATCTTGCTACCCTTTAACGGACACAACGAAGAGGAACAAAGCGTATAATTTTTTGTTACTTTTTGAGGTGAAGTTATGAATCAAGGGGAATCAAGGAGCTATGATAAGGAATTCAAGCTGAATGCGGTAAAGCTGTATCACAGCACTGGTAAAACGCTCTGTCAATTGAGCGAGGAATTGGGAGTTCCCAAGAGTACATTGGCAGGGTGGGTCCATCAGCATAACAAGGATGGTGCAGAGGCTTTCCCGGGCAAAGGATACCTGAAAGCGTCTGATGCTGAGCTCAGTCAATTGCGGAAAGAATTGGCGATAGCACGCGAAGAGAGGGATATCCTAAAAAAAGCCTTGGGCATCTTCTCAGTGGCCCGCAAGTAAAATACCAGTTTATGCAAAAGCATGCTGGGGAATTCAGCGTAGAGAGGATGTCCAACGTGTTAGGTGTATCCCGCAGTGGCTATTATCAGTTTATCAAGGCTGAGCCATCCAAGCGCTATTGTGAGGATGAGCGTTTAATATCTGAAATTAAAGAGGTTTATACCATAAGCAACCAAATTTACGGTAGCCCACGTATCCATGCTGAGTTACGAGCTAGAGGTGAGCGCTGTTCACGCAAACGGGTTTGTCGGCTAATGAAAGCAGCCCATATTGCGGCTAAGATGAAAAAACGATTTAAGGTAACCACAATAGTCGATCCAAAGGCCGCAGTGGCGCCTAATTTACTCAAGCAGAAGTTCACAGCCACTCGCCCTGATCAATACTGGGCAGCAGATATTACCTATATTCCGACCCAAGAGGGATGGTTGTATGTTGCTATCGTACTGGACCTGTTCTCTCGTAGTATCGTGGGGATGGATATGCAAGCTCACATGACCACCGAGTTAGTAGCCGCAGCATTACGCCAGGCAATAACACGGAGGAAGCCTGCTGCAGGTCTCATCCACCACTCCGACCGAGGCAGCCAGTATACCAGCAAAGGATTCAAGGCTGTATCGGCGCATCACCAGATAACGCTTAGCATGAGTAGTACGGGCAATTGTTATGACAATGCAGTAGCAGAGAGTTTTTTCCATACCTTAAAAACAGAGCACACCCACTTTGAACGTTTTGAGAGCAGAGAACAAGCCAAATTGAGCATTTTTGAATACGTAGAAGTGTTTTATAACCGACAGAGACGGCACTCAACGCTAGGCTATCTGTCTCCTGTAAATTTTGAAAAAAATTGGTTATCCCAGGTCGCTTAAGGTTTCTCTTCTCTGTGTCTAAAAAAAGGTGGCAAGATCAGTACCGCCGCAGAACACTAGCCGTACCTGCTCAGTCTGCGGTCATAGTGCCAAAGAGAACCGTAGCAGCCAATCACAGTTTGCCTGCATAGTTTGTGGCTATACAGAGAACGCTGATTTAAATGCTGCCATGAATATATTAGCGGCAGGGCATGTCGTGTTAGCCTGTGGAGAGACGGCGCAGTCAGGCCTCTCGATGAAGCAGGAACCCGCCGAAGTGAGTCAGGCGCAAGCTTGAACCGCAGTAGGAATCATCGCCCTTTAGGGCGGTGAGGATGTCAAAGTTCACCTGAGCCCCCCCTTAAGGGGCTTGTCCATAGATCCGTGGCTGTGTGGTGCGATCGAACAACGGCACCAGCATATTGGCCATCAATACGGCAAAAGCCAGGCCATCCGGGTAATCGCCGAAGCGGCGGATAAGATAGACTAACAGCCCAATCAAGGCCCCAAACAGTAGCCGACCCCGGGGGGTGGTCGCTGCAGTCACCGGATCAGTGGCGATAAAAAACGCCCCAAACATTGTACTGCCACTGAACAGCTGTAGCAGCGGTGAGCCGCTGGCCAGCGGGTTGAGCCAGTAACCCATAGTCGCACTCAGCAGTAAACTAGCTAATAAGCTGCCGGGAAGGTGCCACTGGATAATCCGTTGGGCTAATAACAGGAGCCCCCCCAGCAGAAAGCTGATATTGAGTGCTAACCAAGCGCGATCCAGTGGCGGCTGATCCGGTGAGGAGCACCTCTGTGCCCCAGCAGTGGCCGCCAGCCGTTGTTGGTTTTTTAGGCGCTCCAGTGGGGTCGCTTGCGTTACAGCGTCACTATTAGGGGTGGATCTGGCGGCAGAGGTTTGAAAAATAAGGGCGCTAGTCGCTGCCAGGGTTGGGCGACCGCCGGCGGGCAGTAGCGAGGGCGGCCAGGCGCCCATGGGTCCAGGAAAGGCGACCAACAGTGCCACATAGCCCACCATGGCGGGGTTAAATAGATTATGCCCTAAGCCACCATACAGCTGTTTAGCGATCACGATGGTGAACAGTGCTCCAATAACCGCGAGCCACCAGGGCGCTAGTGGCGGTAGTGCCAGCGCTAAGAGCACACCGGATAGCAGCGCTGAACCATCTGCTAGTGTACGGCACGGTGGCCTGCCCCGCAGCCACAGGAGTGCTGCTTCTAACAGGAGGGTGCTACTGCTGGCAATCAATAGCTGCAGCAGGATCCCCCAACCAAAGTAGATGATCTGGATCACGATAGCGGGTAGGCAGCCCAGCAGCACCCAACGCATGAGCTGCTGGGTGGATCGGGGCTGCAGCAGGGGTGGCGGCTTACTGGACATCTAGAGGCGCTAGGGTGGCGACAGGCGGTAGCGTGGTAGTCCTGGCTTGGCGCGCTTTAGCCCGCGCGATGGCCGCCGCCACTGCTGCTTGTCGATCCCCGGTAGCGGTCACCGCGTGTGGTGCTGTTGGGCGCTCGGCAGTGGTGAGCGGCGTGGTAGCTCTCGGGGTGGCGGCTAGCACTGCAGCGTCGGGTCCTACTGCTGTCGCCAGCGCCGCCCGTTGCTGTTGGCGCGCCTGCTGTTGTGCTGCCAGGCGTTGTTGTTTGGCTTCAAAGCGGGTTTTAGCTTGCTGTGCCTGTTGTACTTGTTGATCCAGTGTGCGCAACTGGGCTTTCTCCTGTTGATAGTACTGAACCAAAGGGATATGGCTGGGACAGACAGCGCTACAGGCGCCACACTCAATACAGGCCAAGAGGTGGTGAGCACGAGCTGCCTCATGCTGTTGACCACGACTGAACCAATAGAGCTGTTGTGGCAGTAGCCCCACGGGGCAGACCGTCACACACTCCCCACAGCGGATACAGGGCTGCTCCTCAGCCTGCGCTGTGGGGCTAAGGGGTGGGCGCACTAATAGACAGTTGGTGGTTTTAATCACTGGTGCCTGGTGATCAGCGAGCAGTCGTCCCATCAGGGGGCCCCCGACGGTCACGCTGCTTAAATCGGGCACACCAAGCTGCTGCAACAGGTGTGCGACCGGGGTTCCCAACGGCACCCAGAAATTTCCCGGCTGTGGCAGCGCCTCACCAGTGAGCGTCACCACCCGCTCAATCAGCGGTTTGCCGGCGATGATCGCTTGCTGGATGGCAAACACCGTGGCGACATTATGCATCACCACCCCGATCTGATTGCTATGCTGTCCTAGCGGCACTTCTCGGCCAGTCAGCATCCAGATCAGCTGCCGTGCATCCCCTGAAGGGTACTGGGTGGGCAGAACACGGAGCTGCAACCAGTCACCTAGCGACTTCGAGGTCGCTAGGGCCTGTTGCAGGGCAGCGAGCGCCTGCGGTTTATTATCCTCAATGGCGATGACACACTGCTGTGGTGCTAAAATATGTTGCAAAATATGACAACCTTGAATGATCGCCTGAGCCTGTTCCCGGATCAAACAGTCATCAGCAGTGATATAGGGCTCACACTCCACCGCATTGATGATCAGTAAGGGCAGTGGTCGAGGCGCGCCCGGCCACTTGGCACTGCTTGGAAAACCGCCCCCCCCCAAGCCCGCGATGCCGGCAGCACCAATTCGTGTGATTAACCCACTCGCTGGCTGCTCCAGATAGTGTGGCAGTGGCGCTAGCCACTGACCGTGATCCTGGCCATCGGCTTGGAGTTCAATACAGAGCGGGGGGGGCAGGGTCGAGTTGCTCTGAAAGGGATCCTGGTAGCGGCGAATCGCTGTGATCTCGCCTGAAGTGGGTGCATGGACGGGTAGCGTAGCGCGATCGAACCCTTGAGTGAATGGCGTGCCTTTATGGACCTGTTGGCCCACTTGGACGACTAGCTGGCCGGGTGGCCCCGCATGTTGTTGTAATGGAATAACCAATTGTTTAGCGAGTGGCAGCCGCTGGATGGCATGCTGGGTAGAACAGGCTTTGTGATCGGGCGGTTGCAGGCCAGCTGATAAGCGCTTGAGCGCCGTCTGTTCCAGTAGCATCACGGGGTGAGTCCTGCGCTGGCGGCGGGCGGGGGATCGGCTACTGCCGTGGAGGAGGATGGCGGCAGAGGCCACTTCATCAGTAACTGATCGAGCGGTAACATCTCGATACACTGAGTCGGGCAGGGCGCTACACAGAGATCACAGCCGGTACAGTAGTCGGTCAACACGGTATGCAGGACCTTAGCACCGCCGATAATGGCATCGACCGGACAGGCTTGCAGACATTTGGTGCAGCCAATACAAAACGCCTCATCAATCCAGGCGACCCGTTTAATCGGTATCGTGAGCGGGGCTGGATCGCTCAGTGGCACGGCGGGTGGTTCTCGGTTGAGGAGCTCAGCCAGCTGTAACACCACGGTCCGGCCACCCGGCACGCACTGGTTAATCGCTTCGCCCTGTGCCACCGCCGCAGCATAGGGGCGACAGCCAGGATAACCACACTGGCCACACTGGGTCTGTGGCAGTAAGGCGTCAATCGAAGCTACGAGTGGATCGCTGGTCGTTTGGCAGGCGTGTGCGGCTATGCTCAATAGTAGCCCAGCAAGCCCAGTCAGCAGGGCTACGGCGAGTACCGCGGTGGCCCAACTCATCCTAGTGGACGGCCCCAACCGCTAAATCCCATAAAGGCCAGTGACATTAAGCCGGCGGTGATCAAAGCAATGGCGTTGCCGCGAAACGGCAAGGGCACATCAGCCACACGCAGTCGCTCCCGTAACAGGGAAAATAGCACCAAGACCAGGGTGAATCCGAGCGCTTCCCCTAGGCCCAAGACGATAGATTGTACGAAGGTATGAGCGGAGCGACTATTCAGCAGCGCCACCCCCAGGACCGCACAGTTGGTGGTGATGAGCGGCAAAAAGATCCCCAACAGCTGATAGAGCAGTGGGTGCGTTTGTCGTACCACCAGCTCGGTAAATTGTACCACCACCGCAATGACTAGGATAAACAGCAGGGTGCGCAGCGGTACCAAGCCAAAGGGTTGTAGCAGGTAACGCTCCAATAGATAGGTGACTACAGAGGCTGTCGTCAAGACAAAAGTGGTTGCCGCGCCCATACCTAGGGCAGTTTCTGGTTTTTTAGAGACCCCCATCAAGGGGCAGAGGCCAAGAAATTTGACCAACACAAAATTATTGACCAGTACTGTACTGAGTAACAGCAGCAGGGTGTCGCGCATGTGGAAACAGCCCTAGTTAAACTGAGAGAGACCTGTCTATCTCAGCAGGGTCGATCAGGGGAGAGACCAAGCAGCCGATTGTAACCTAGTAGCGGCCCAAAGCCTACAGCCAGCCAATAAACTAGATCAGCAGCGGCTGCCTGGCACTGTTTTAGGTATCGGGCGTCATCAGCGTTTGGCGTGCAGCGTGCAGGTAATGGCACATCGTCCAGAATGTGAGCAGCATCGCCCCATACAGGGCAATAAAGCCACAGCGCTCTAGCAGGAGTGACGGGCGCCAGAGCAGCAGCACCAATGCGACCATTTGTGTAGCGGTCTTGATTTTGCCAATCCAGGTCACGGCTACCGTGCGGCGTTTGCCAAGCTCAGCCATCCATTCTCTCAGCGCCGAAATAATAATTTCTCGAATAATCATAGTGATACTGGGTAAGGTGATCCACCACGTGTGGTAATGAACCGCCACCAGCACCATCGCCGCCGCCACCATCACTTTATCGGCCACCGGATCTAAGAAAGCGCCGAAAGGGGTGGTTTGTTGCCAACGACGGGCTAAAAAGCCGTCGCACCAATCGGTGAGCGCCGCCAAGATAAAGAGCAGTGTGCAAGCCAGGGGGGCCCAGATCACTGGCAGGTAGAAAAATAGTACAAAAAAAGGGATCAAACCGATGCGAAATAGCGTGAGGAGCGTTGGAATATTGGTTTGCATAGTCTAGGGGATGTCAATCACTATCCGATGATATAGCTAAGGTTGGATTAATTTTAGAGTGATTATAACGCTATTTCACCTTGTAGGGCTGTATAAATTTTTTCAGCTAATCGACGTGAAATCATCGGGACGGCGGCGATCTCCTCGACGCTGGCCTTGAGTAGCGGCTGTAAGCCACCCAGGTAGAGTAGCAGGGCTTGCCGCCTTTTAGGGCCGATCCCGGGGATCTGCTGTAAGCGACTGGTACGACGACCCTTAGCCCGCTGCTGGCGATGTCCCATCAGGGCATGCCGGTGCGCTTCATCCCGTAGGTGTTGCAGCAGGTGTAGCGCTGGATCAGTGGCTGATAACTGACAGCCTTGAGTATCGGTGGTCAAAAACAGGGTTTCTAGCCCAGGCTTACGGCCTGGGCCTTTAGCGATGGCAAGCAGCCGGGGGGGTGGGCGTTCTCCCCAACGGTTTATCAAGCCATTGAAGACTGCTTGCGCAGCGTTGAGTTGTCCTTTGCCACCATCGATCAGGACGACACAGGGGATTTTTTCTGGATCCAGGGGGGGCGTGTAACGGCGCTGGAGTACTTGTGCAATGGCGGCACAATCATCGCCCGGTGTGACCGCTGTAATGGTGTAGCGACGATATTCCGCCTTTAAGGGGCTGCCCGCATTAAAGACAACACACGAGGCCACCATCTTCTCTCCCAGGGTGTGACTGATATCAAAACACTCCAGTCGCTCTAGCGGCGGCAGCGCCAATAATTGTTGCAGTGCTTTCAGGCGCTGCTGCTGGGTAGAGCGTTGGGCGACTCTGCTCTGAAGCGCCGCTACGGCATTGGTATGGGCCAACTGCAGATAACGGGCGCGGTCCCCGCGCGGCTGGGGATAAATCACCAAGGGCTGCTGCAGAATAGCACTTAAAGTGCGTGCTAATGGGCGGCTGTCAGGCAAGGGAACATCAAGCCAGATTTGGTCTGGCAAGACGATGGCCCGTTGGCTTGGCAGGTAGTAGAGCGTGATAAAAGTCTGAGCGATTTCGGAGAGTGTGCGGTCTAGAGGCACGATAGGGAAGTAGCTACGACTCCCTAGCAGCTTTCCATGACGCAGCATGAGCACCTGCACACAGACTACCCCCGCTTGCTGCACGATACTGATCGCATCGGCCGCTTGGTGACGGCTATTTGTAACAAATTGTTTCTCTAATACCTGGCGAATGGCCTGGATCTGATCACGCAAACGGGCTGCAGTTTCAAATTGCAGCGTTTGGCTGGCTACTGCCATGCGTGCGACCAAGGTGGAGAGCACCTGCTGATCTTTTCCTTGTAAAAACAGGCGTGCACAGTCAACCTGCTGTTGGTAGGTAGACTCACTGACCAGCCCAGGAATACAGGGACCTAAACAGCGCCCTATCTGATATTGTAAGCAGGGGCGAGTTCGATTGCGGTAGACTGAATCTTCACACTGTCGCAGGGGGAAGAGGCGCTGTAATAACGCTAAGGTCTCACGCACGGCCTGGGGGTTGGGAAAGGGGCCAAAGTACTCACCGGCTGTGCGTTTGGAGCCTCGATGATAGATTAAACGTGGGTGCTTACCGCTAGTCAATACGATAAACGGGTAGTCACCCTCCTCACGCAGCAGCACATTATAACGGGGCTTGTGCTGTTGAATGGTGTTGTATTCCAGTAACAGCGCTTCAGTTTCTGTATGGGTTACCGTGATGGTAATGACTGCAATGGCAGCGACCAAGGCGGCGGTTTTAGTCGTTGGAGCAGGCTTTGAGTGACTGTCGGAGTGCTTGGTTTGTTGATAACCATAGTGGGCTAAGCGTTGCTTTAAATTATTGGCTTTCCCTACATAAAGGATACGTCCTTGCGCATCCTGCATACAGTAAACACCAGGCTGTGTCGGTACAGTCTTTAAAAATTGTCGGAAATCAAAGCGGGGAATCATTCAAGCTTATAAGCGCTCGGACATTAACAGACTGTGGCGAATGGCTAGGTGGGTCAGCTCAACATCGCTGCTGATGTTGAGTTTAGTAAACATGCGATAACGATAACTATTAACCGTTTTAGGGCTCAAATTCAGTTGATCGGCGATGCTACTCGCCTTTTGTCCCTGGGTCAGCATCAGCATAATTTGCAGTTCACGCTTTGAAAGTAGGCTCAGGGGATTATCGACTACTGGTGCAAACTGACTTAAGACCATCTGTTGCGCAATAGTCGGCGCAATATAACGTTGTCCTAAATGGACGGTACGAATGGCATTGGTCATCTCTTCGGGTGATACATCTTTGCTGAGATAGCCGGCGATACCAGCCTGCATGATTTTAGCAGGCAGGGGGTTCTCCGTGTAAATCGTTAAAATAATCAGGCGGACCTCCGGCGAATGGCGCAATATCTTGCGCGCGGCCTCTATGCCGCCAATGCCTGGCATGTTGAGGTCCATCAACACCACATCCGTTTGATGGTGACGACACCATCTGACCGCCTCTTCGCCATTTTTGGCTTCGCCAATCACACTCATGCCTCGGATTTCCTCCAAGATGCGTCGTATGCCAGTACGGACTAATTCATGATCATCCACCAGAAACACGTTAATCAAGATCCCTCCCTTACAGTCTACCAGTACCGACCCTGTTGCCCCGGCTATACTACTTGATTTTTGAGGATTATTAAATACTAACCTCGAGCAGCCTGCCCGAGACGACTCTTTAACGTTTATTAAATAATTTGTTACATATGGGGGTTGTATGTACAGTATGATATTAGTTAAAAATGCGTTTTAGATACTTATTATAAAGGATAATGATTATATGAATTATTGTTAATAACTTGTTTAAGTAAGTATTTTTGAAAACTGACGCGTTACTGCAATTGGATCGCTACCAGGCTTGAATATTACGGCTAGTTTCTCCCGATGAGGGGCAATACCGCCCTCTGTTGACGGGTACAGCACAACGAATTTGTTGAGGAAATCAGCGTCTCCAGGTGAACACGCCGTCGTTGAATACAATCCAGTTCGAGATAAAGAATTTCATAACCTAGCGCCGATATTTATGAAATTAGTTGAAATAATAAACAAAAAAGCTGGCGAACCTTTGTCCAGTATCAGGAGGAGAGAATGTTCAATTACCCGGTGAAATTAAAACGGGATACGCAGGGAGCTTACTCAGTGACGTGTCGTGATCTTCCAGAAATGTTGTCAGAAGGCAATACACAAGAGCAGGCATCACTTAAAGTGGTCGATAACCTGGTGACAACTATCGCCAATTATATTGAGCATCGTCGTCCAGTACCGGTAGCCTCTGCGCCAGAAAAAAGTGAGTGGGTGATTGTCTTGCCGGTGTTAGTGGCCGCAAAAACTGCGTTATGGAATACCATGATTGAAAGTGGAACTCGTAAAACCGATCTTGCAAGGCTGTTGGGAGTCCATCTCCCACAGGTTGATCGGTTAATTAATGTTCAGCACTCCTCAAAAATCGAGTCTGTAGAGTCTGCACTCTCTCAACTGGGTCGAAAACTATTGTTACAAGTCAGTCGTGATAAATGACCTGGCAGGCTATTTTAGCCGATCCAGGTCTATCAGCCGACTTAAGAGGGCAAGTGCCGTCGATAGTGTTGCTGTGCACGTTGTACCTTGTGAAGATAGTGGCGCGCCTGAGAGGAGGGGTGGCGTGTCAGCAAGGTTTGGTAAACTTGATCAGGTGATAATTGATTAATCATGGCCAGTGCGGTCTGTTGATCCGCAGAAAAGGTGCGTAATACCCCGCTAGTTCCACCATTATAGGCTGCTATCGCTGCATAGCGCCGTGATAGCGGGTGGCGTATCTTGCCAAGGTAGCGGGTGTGGAGTAAGTGAAGGTAGGCTGCTCCGGTATCGATGTTTTTACTGGGATTCAATAGGTAGCTGCGGGAGGGCTTGCCGTGTCGCCGTTTGATATGGGTAAAGACATCGCGACCGGCGCTCTCCTGCTTCACCTGCATTAAGCCGAGCGCCTGGCTTCCACTGATGGCGTAGGGATTAAAACTCGACTCCGTCTGGATAATCGCCAAAATAAGACTCTCATCAAGCCGATAATGGCGTGCTGCTTGTTGTACCGGCCGCAAATATTTCTGTGCCCGTTGATTCAGGTGGTTAGGGGCTAGTGGTACTCTCAGCATGAGAATGGGTCGCCCGTGACTGATGCGCTGCTTCAATCGATATTTCAGCAGGTTATTGATAAAACACTCTGCCTGAGCTGGCGTCGCTATCGGTCGGTGCTGGTGATCGAGAACCTGCTCGTAGAGAAAAGGATGGAGGCTGGTTAGCGTCTCCTGATCATCAAAGAGATGACGATGACAAGCCTCTTCACCCATTAACAGGATCTGCCTCATGGCACGGCGCAAACAGGCCTGCGGGTCCTCTCCTGTCAGGGTTTCAACGGTGAGGATGCCTTTTTGAAAATTGATATGGGCGCGTGTCTGGTAGTGGTTGCTATATTTGACATAATCTTTTGATCCAGCGATCACCACTTCATTCGGCCCCCACTGCTCCTCGATATGATGTGCCAATTGCCCCACTAAGATCTCAAAGCCATGGGTATCTTTTACTAAGGGCAGCGGCTCTTGAAGTGGGACACAGGCAGCTAATAAACAGCTGATTAGGAGCGTATAGGCTGTTTTCACCGGTCAATACCTGCGTTGAGCTTGGGTAACTTTGGCCAGATAAGCTCGGGTGTAGGCCAGCGGATGACGCTGGATGATCCGCTGGTAAAAGCGATCGGGTGTCAGCTGGTTGATCGCGTGGATGGCTTTCTGCGGATGATTCGAGAAGGTTTTGAAGAGGTTGCCCTGCCCGCCATTATAGGCGGCAATCACCGCATACTGCCGGGTACGAGGGTGCTTTATTTTGGCCAAATAGCGTGTTTGTAGCAGGTGAAGATAGGCGGTTCCAACATCGATATTACGCTGTGGCTCAAACAGATAACGACGGGTCGGTTGGTGAGAGCGTTTTTTCAGGTGTGCAAACACCTCGCGCCCTGCCGTATCGGGGACCACTTGCATTAAGCCAAAACCGTTTTGGAACCCCACGGCGCGTGGGTTGAAGTTAGATTCAATTTCAATAATGGCTAAGATTAAGCGGGGATCAACCTGATAGCGCTTGGCTGATTGATGAACCAGGCGGCGATAGCGGGCTGCTGCCTGTTGGGTATCCGCTGCTGGACGGGCGTGCGGCGTTCGATTGTTTATTCGTCTAGGGGTGCTGATTGCCGAAGCTGGTGTTAATAACAGCAGACCTAGGAGGAGCGGTAGTAGCGGTCTCATCAGCATCACCAATCTTGAGTGTGCGGGTTGTTGGCGATCAAGCGGGTGGTGGGACATAACCAGCCAGGTTGATAGGCTCTCCTTCAAACAGAAACTGAACCATCTTTTGTTCCAGCAGCCGCCGATGCTCTGGTTTAAACATCGTCAGCTTGTTTTCATTAATCAGCATGGTTTGCTTCGCTTGCCAGATCGCCCAAGCTTCTTGGGAGATCTCCTGGTAGAGACGATCTCCTAGAGGACCTGGATAGGGCGGTGCGTCTAATCCGGGGCTTTGACGTTTTAAATAGGCACAGACTATCAGTCGATTGGTCATCATGACTCACTGAACTCCTCGAGCAGCCATTAAGGATTGTAGTAGGCGTTGGATAGGGGTTGCCACGCCAATCCTAGCGGGTTTGGCTAAGTTATACCAGATCCCAGAGGCACACTCTAGCGCCCTGGGTTTTTCGGTTAACTGTAGATGCAGCGGTCGGATAATCCATTGAAAATGGGTAAACTGGTGTTGTATCTCAGGGAGCGGTTGAGCATTACTGGGGATTTGCTGTTGCTGTAACCACTGTAGTACCGTTTGAGGAGTGTCGAATTGCGGGAAACAGAAGAGTCCACCCCAGAGATCACTGAGTGGTCGTTGCACCATCCAGAGGGTGTGGTGGTATTGGAGTAGTACAAACCAAGCCACTTTTTTGGGTCTGCTCACCTTGTGCGGTTTTCCAGGGTACTCCTGCCAACGCTGGGTCCTATAGGCTTGACAGCCTGATTGCAGAGGGCAGTCGTGACAGCCAGGGCGCCGCAGGGTGCAGATCAGTGATCCTAAATCCATCATCGCCTGATTAAAGGGGCCAGCTTGTTGGCGCGGGGTCACCTGGCTGCTTTTGGCCCACAGCTGTCGTGCCACTTGGGGGTCGCCAGGCCAGCCGGCAATGGCATAATATCGGGCCAAGATCCGCTTAACATTCCCATCAAGAATGGGGTAGGGCAGTCCAAAGGCGAGGGATAGGATGGCCCCAGCTGTTGAGCGACCGATCCCAGGCAGAGCAGTCAGCGCATTAAAGTCATCAGGGAATCGACCTTGATACTGGCTGAGGATAGTGTGTGCAGCCCGATGGAGATTACGCGCTCTGGCGTAATAGCCCAAGCCACTCCAGAGATGGAGCACCTGATCGAGCGGTGCTTGCGCTAAAGCTTGCAAGGTGGGTAGCTGAGTGATGAAGCGTTCAAAGTAGGGGATGACAGTCATCACCTGGGTCTGCTGTAGCATGATTTCAGAGAGCCAGATGGAGTAAGGGCTAGGATCACGTTGCCAGGGAAGATCTTTTCGACCCTGGTGTTGTGCCCATTGCAGTAGTCGGGCTGAAAAAGCAGCGGATGGCATGGAAACAGGTAGCCGATTTGGTGTTAAAATGGCTTATTATTCCATGGAACCACCCTAGAGGATAGTGACTTGCAGCACAACCCTACAGCCGATGAGTCGCCACTGCGGACTCATCGTGCCATCTGCAGTTTTGTACGTCGCCAAGGGCGCTTTACCCAGGGGCAACAGCAGGCGTTGCAGCGCTACTGGCCTTTGATGGGTATTGACGATCAGCTTCCCCTAGAACCCCTCACTGCCCATTTTGGTCGTGAAGCGCCGCTGGTGGTTGAGATCGGTTTTGGCATGGGAGCGAGTTTAGTCACCCAGGCTTGTGCACAGCCCCACTATAATTTTCTAGGCATTGAGGTGCACTTACCGGGGGTGGGGGCTTGTTTAGCGGCCGCACAACAGGCCGGGGTGACCAATATTCGCGTGATCAAGCAGGATGCAGTGCTGGTGCTCACTGAACGGCTAGCTGATCAGGTGGTCGATCGACTACAGCTGTTCTTCCCCGATCCCTGGCCCAAAGCGCGCCATCATAAACGGCGCTTAGTACAACGCCCTTTTATTGACTTGCTGCAGCGAAAGCTTAAGGTGGGCGGTCTGCTCCATCTAGCGACTGATTGGTACCCTTATGCACAACAGATGCTGGATAGTCTGCAGACACATAGTGGCTATCAAAATGTAGCGGCTACTGGGGAGTATCTCCCTCGTCCAGCCTGGCGGCCGCTCACTAAATTTGAGCGGCGTGGCCATCGGTTAGGTCATGATGTGTGGGATCTTTTATTTCAGCGGCTTTAATCGTTCAGATAAAAGGATTGCAGGATGCTGTGAGACACCCCAAAGTAATACCAGGGGCTACTGGCGTGATGCCTGGCTACTGGTTGCCTTTCACTCACCATCGTTTGTTCACACTCTGGAGTGTTGCATGGTCACTGACATTAATTCACCCCAGTTATTTCAGCGGCGTCGCCGGGCGTTGTGCTATCTAGGGAGTGTTGTTGCTGTAGCAGCGCTGATTTATGGGATCTATTGGTGGTTAAACGCACGACACTATCAAGAGACCAATGATGCCTATGTCGTCGGGGATCAGATCCCAATTACCGCCCAAATCAACGGAAAGGTGCAGCTGGTGGCTGCTGATACGACTGATGTAGTGCAGGCTGGTGATCTGCTGGTCCAGTTGGATCCTGTGGACGCTGAGCAAATCCTCGAACGTGCCAAGTTAGCTTTAGCACAGTGTGTACGGCAAACGCATAGCCGGCTATTAGAGCGACAACAGCTAGCGGCTAAAGTAGTCCAACAGCGATTGGTATTACAGCAAGCGGAGGGCGATCTCCAACGTCGTACCCTGTTAGGAAGACGAGGGGCCATTGGTCAAGAAGCCGTGCAACATACCCGTGAAACCGTACAGCAAGCACAGATTTCGTTAAAAATAGCCACTGAAGCCCTGAGAGCGAGTCAAGCGCTGTTGCTGGATACCCCCTTAGCAGAGCAGCCCGGAGTACTCGAGGCAGCCATTCAACTCCAGCAGGCTTGGCTAACGTTACAACGCACCCGTATCGTGACTCCAGTGACTGGCCAGGTGGTCCGCCGGAGCGTTCAGCTAGGTACCCAGATTGCTGCCGGTACACCACTGATGATGGTGGTGCCATTAGAGCGGCGCTGGATAGAGGCTAATTTTAAAGAGACCCAATTAAAAGCGATGCGTATTGGCCAGCCCGTCGGGGTTACCAGCGATCTCTACGGCATCCAAGTCAACTATGCCGGGGTAGTCACTGGCCTATATGCTAGTACTGGCAGTAGCTTGTCGCTATTACCGCCACAAAATGCCACGGGAAACTGGATCAAAGTGGTGCAACGTATTCCCGTAAAAATTGCCTTAGACCGCCAGCAGCTCAAGCGTTATCCCCTCCGCATTGGCTTATCGACCACAGTCAAAGTGCATACTCAGCAGACTACCGAAGTAACGCCCACTGAAGTTCAAGAACCAGTAAGCTGCTCTCAAGCGATACCCCCCATTGATTTAACGCCGGTTAAACAATTAATTATTGAGATTATCACTAGCAATGTCGCGTGAACTCTCTGAGTCCTCGACAAGAAAACCTTTGGAAGGTGCTTCGCTGGTTTGGATGACCCTGGGATTGTCCTTGGCAACCTTTATGCAGGTCCTGGATGCCACCATCGCCAATGTCGCTCTACCGACGATTGCTGGTGATTTAGGGATGGCCACCACCCAAGGGACTTGGGTAATCACCGCCTTTGGTGTGGCTAATGCCATTGCTGTGCCGCTGTCGGGATGGTTGGCGCAGCAATTGGGTGAAGTCAAATTATTCCTCTGGTCAATGCTGTTATTTATTGTGAGCTCATGGCTGTGTGGTGTGGCCAATAGCTTAGCGAGCTTAGTGTTTTTCCGGGTACTACAAGGCATTGCAGCGGGGCCTCTAGTGCCCCTAGCGCAGAGCTTATTACTCAATAATTATCCGCCATTAAAGCGGGCGATGGCCTTGTCATTATGGGCATTAACGATAGTGATCGCCCCTATTTGTGGCCCTATTTTAGGGGGTTGGATCAGTGATAACTATCACTGGGGTTGGATCTTTTTTATTAATATTCCGGTAGGACTCCTGGCACTGCTTATGACCTGGCTAACACTCAAAGATCGGGAATCGGTGATCACCCGTCAGCCGATTGATACCGTCGGTTTATGGTTACTGATCATGGGGGTAGGCTGTTTACAGTGGCTGCTGGATCGCGGTAAAGAGCTCGATTGGTTTGCCTCAACGGAGATCACCCTACTCACTCTGATCGCTGTCATTTCGTTGATTAGCTTGGTTATTTGGGAATTGACCGAGTCCTATCCGGTACTTGATTTATCGTTGTTCAAGAAACGTAACTTTACCATTGGGGTATTATGTACCTCACTCGCTTATGGACTGTATATCGGTTCGATTGTTTTAATTCCACTACTCTTGCAGGGGGTGCTGGGCTACACGGCCACCTGGGCAGGCTTGGCGGCGGCTCCGATCGGCTTGTTACCCCTGATACTATCCCCCCTGATTGGTCATTTTAGCGCTCGACTCGATATGCGATTCTTGGTGACCGTTAGTTTTCTGGTGTTTGCGTTCTGTTTCTACTGGCGCTCTACTGTTTTTTGCTCAGCAATTCCGTTTTCTGCAGTTGTTTGGCCCCAATTGGTACAAGGTGTTGCCATTGCTTGCTTTTTTATGCCATTAACGGCTATTACGCTCTCGGGTGTGCCACAGCAGCAACTAGCCAGTGCCAGCAGTGTCTCGAATTTTTTACGGACCTTAGCGGGATCAGTAGGCACCTCAGTGATCACCACACTCTGGAGCCAGCGGGAAGCGCTGCATCATACACAGTTGACCGAACACTTAGATCCCAGCCAGCCGCTACTGCTGGAGTGCTATCAGCAGTTAGCACAGTGGGGGCTGGATCAGGTGGCAGCCAGCACCGCTTTAGCTCAGCAGATCACTGCGCAGGGGTTCATTATCTCGGCCAATGAGATCTTTCTGGCCTCAGCGCTGCTGTTTTTGGCGATGATCGGGCTCGTGTGGTGTGCCAAGCCACCCTTTGGGAGTGGAGAGGTGGGGCATTAACGCTCCACGAAGGTCTGTGGCTGCCGTTTCTGCTCACTCTTCGTAACCGCTTATCAGTCTATTCCAATCCTCACAGGAGTCTGAACGATGTTAGTGCCAGGGCAAGCAGCTTGTCATGATGCTCTCCCTGTTAGATAATGCGCTTTGACATGATTTTGGAGCCAGCGGCATGAGCAGTGAGAGGCCAACGCTCTCTACTATAGAATTTACCGCCGCTGCCGCCGCCCGGGTGAACTATTTGGTCGCTCAAGAGAACAACCAGGCACTCAAATTAAGAGTGTATATTACCGGGGGCGGCTGTAGTGGTTTTCAATATGGTTTTACTTTTGATGAGCAGGTGCATGAAGGGGATACCCTGGTCAACACCCAGGGAGCGTTACTAGTAGTAGATCCGATGAGTCTACAATATTTGAACGGAGCGGCTGTGGATTATCTGGAGGGATTAGAGGGATCACGCTTTATCGTCAATAATCCTAATGCTAAAACCACCTGCGGGTGTGGTTCTTCTTTTACCCTATGACGATTGGTGGTGAGAGAGGGATTCGAACCCTCGATACGCTATTAACGTATACACACTTTCCAGGCGTGCTCCTTCAGCCACTCGGACATCTCACCACGCTGCTTGAAACGCGCTTCCTTTCCACCCTGACACCGGCCTTGCGCGCAGACTATAAAAAGTTCTTCCTCTAAAAGCAAGCATTCATTGGTTTTAGCTTCATTGACCTGTTAGAGAGGCACTGTTCACAGGCGGTCATTAAAAAATAGGACTATTTTTAGATGAGCTTGGAAACTTTCTTGTTTTTAACCTGTCTGAGTTGGTGCTACTGTTTGAAAATTTTTTTCAAAGGCGCGCCGGCACTCTGTTATACACTAGGAGTGCCGGTTTTTTTTTTGAGATAACCCCTCGACTGGAGGCCAATCTGAGCGAAGCACTACACCAGGCAGGCTAACAACTCTAAACTGAGCCAGGCAGTTTTTCTGCTGATAAATTAGGAGAAGACCATGCTTGATGACACGCTGCTATCACCCAAGCGTAGCGAGTATTGTGCAGCGATGCAGATTACCCCTAGCCTGATCAGCAACTGATGAGCTTGAGCCCTCTGAAAAAAGTAGGGTGGATCACCGCTGGCCTGACCGGCGGCTTCCTGCTGCTGCTCGGGGCCTTGTGGATCACACTGCCCCTCCTGCTCAGCACCTGGCATCCTTTGGGGATCAGTTGGCAGCTGCAAGGGCGGCTAGGGTGGTCGCAGCAGCGGCTCACGGTGCCGGCGCTACAGTTAATCCATCAGGGGATGCCCTTACTCTCTATGAGTGCCGCAACCCTCCACTATGGGGCTAACGACTCTACGCCTCCTCACTGGCAATTCACCATTCAGCAGCTCAAGCTCAATACGCCCGTTTGGCAAACGGTGATAGCATCAGCCGCCTCACGCCCACGAGCTCAGCCCGTTTGGCTCAGCCAGTTACCACCCTGGCAACTGACTATCCAGCAACTGATCCTAGATCCGGCGCTGGACGCACCGCTATCAGTGACACTGTCACAGCAGGCGGGTGGGCTACAACTAGAGGGGCAGCATCCCAGCGGACAACTACAAGCAACGCTGGATCCCCAGCGGCGGCTGCGGCTGTCGGCCCAACTAGCCGCGCCAGGTGATCAGATCCCCATGACCCTACAAGGCGAACTGCAGCTGGGCAAATCGCTGCGGCAGTGGCCTAGCAGCGGTCAGCTGCAGCTGCAACTACCCAAGACAGCGCTGCCAGAAGCGGCGCAGATCACGCTGCAGTGGCAGGGCCATCAAGGCCAGATCCGGATGATCACGCCCCAATCTGCTCAACCCTTGCTCGAGCTCCCTTGGCAGTGGCAGTCACAGTGCCTACAGTTTCAACCCGGGCGCTGGGCTTGGCCTTATGCAGCACAACCCCTGCAGGGAGCGCTGCAACTGCAGTTGAGTGATTGGCAGCGCCCTCTGGGTCGTTATGGGCGACTACAGAGCCGTTGGCAGCTGTCAAACGCTCCCTGGGGGCCGGTTACCCTGCGGCTCAACGGCATCATGACCGCGCCCAGTGTCGATCAAGCGACGTTACAGTGGGAGTATCAGGCCCAGGGGATCTTGTCGGCACAGCAAACACCCTGGCAGAGTGAAGGGCGTGGTACTTGGCAGCTATCGCAGCAACAGCTGACTATCCAGCAGCTATCAGCGACGCTGGCAAAGTGGACACCAGGACCTTGTCAAGGAGAGCAGCTGCGACTGACCTTAAAAGCACCACTCCAGTACTCCTTCCTGTCGCGCGCTGCTACTCATTCATTCTCTACTGCTTGGCGGTTGATGGCAGAGCGACTGTGGCTACCCCATCGCCGTTGTTTACGGCAGCCAAGGCTGGATCTACAACTCCAGGGGAGATCGTTACAACAGCTTACCTGGCAAGGGGTGTTGCGATCCGGTCAGATAGCGCCAATCACCGGAAAGGGGCATTGGAATGGCCAGGTACTCCAGGGTGATCTCCACTGGCGTGAGCCAAGCTTCCAACGGTTACAACCCCTGTTACCGCCTCAGCAGCCGTGGAGTCTCAAGCAGGGTGTGCTGCATCATACCGCAAAGTTTACCGCTTCAGCGGATCACGGCTTAGCAGTGGTCGGTTTATTAGAGCTGAAAAACGCAGCCATTGGGCTAAAAGAGGGGGCGATCAACGGCATCAATCTCCACCTGCCATACCGCTGGCAGCGGCAGTGGCAGGTGGGCAAGCCAGATCAGCTTGCAACCTTGCAGATTGAGGAGCTGCGCCAAATCCTAACGTTACGCCATATCGTGCTTAAGGTTCAAGGGAGACTGCCTTACAGCCAACGGGATCCCTTGCAACTCTCCGGTCAGATTGGTGAGATCCTGGGGGGTAGCCTCATCCTGCCCGCGCTGTGGCTGCCTCAGCAGGCGCAACCAGGCCTGCTAACACTGACGCATATCGATTTAGCACAACTCAGTGCTTTATTAGGGCATCGGGGAATCCAGCTAACCGGTCAAATCAGCGGCCGCTTGCCACTCTATACGGGGGATTCACACTGGTTGATCAACCGAGGTTATTTATGGAATACTACACCGTTGACCAGCACTCTAGATAAAGCAACCGCTGATAGGCTGCGGCAACCGGGTATGACGGAGAGGGTGATGGATTGGATGACACAATTACAGATTCAGCAGGCCCGGGCACAGGTGCAACTCGATACGTTAGGGGTATTGACCCTTCAAGCACACCTGAAGGGGAACACCCCCCAGCAGCCACAACAGCCGGTACAGCTTCAGTATCAACATCAGGAAAACCTATTAACCCTGTGGCGCAGCCTACGGGCCAGTGGGTTACTACAACAGCAAATAGAGCAACAAGCTCCTGCTTTACGGAGATTACACCCATGAACATCCATCCCAATCTTGTTGTTATTGCTGTGCTGCTGTTCCTCTGCAGCGGTTGTTATCCACGGATCGCTCTCGATGCCCCTAAAGAGCCGATTATGATCAATATGAGTGTCAAAATTGAACATGAGATCCGTATTAAAGTAGATAAAGAGTTGGATCAGTTAATCAATAGTGATCCATCACTTTTTTAGGGAGAGAGCATGAAATACCTAAAAACCCCACTATTCTTGTTATTGCTGTTAAGTTACTCCCTGGGTAGCTGGGCTGTCACCTTAGAACAGGCCAAAACTCAAGGGCGGGTTGGTGAAACCCTCAGTGGTTATCTGGCAGTGCTCCAAGCTGATCCAGAGGCGACCACTTTAGTGCAACAGATCAATGAGCAACGGCGCCAGCACTACCAAGCACTCGCACAACGCCATGGGGTCTCCTTGAGCGAAATAGAGCGCTTAGCAGGCCAAAAATTGATTGATAATGCCAAGCCGGGTGAATGGGTTCAAGGGGTGAATCGGCAGTGGCGACAAAAATAACCCCAGCAATGTTGATCTACCGCGGCTCCAGGGCAGTTGTTCACCGTCAGTAGCGCCGTTTAGTGAGACCATTCGTGCTGCAGGAGCAACCCTACCCAACGATCACCTATCCAGCAACGTTACCGGTTACCCAATACCACCCCCAGCTGTTAGCCGCGATTGCCACCCACCCCGTGGTGATCGTCGCTGGAGAGACCGGCTCAGGCAAGACGACCCAACTACCGAAGATCTGCTTAGAGCTCGGCCGGGCGGCACAGGGGCTGATTGGCCATACCCAGCCTCGACGGTTAGCAGCGCGTACCGTGGCGCAACGCTTAGCAGAGGAGTTGCAGGTTGTCTTAGGGAGTGTAGTCGGTTATCAAGTCCGTTTTAATCAGCAGATCAGTGAGCAGACGCTGGTAAAAGTGATGACGGATGGGGTGCTATTAGCGGAGATCCAGCGGGATCGCGGGCTGAACGCCTATGGCACCTTGATTATTGATGAAGCGCATGAGCGCAGTCTGTCCATCGACTTTATTCTGGGTTACTTAAAACAGCTGCTGCCCAAAAGAGCAGATTTAAAGGTGATCATCACCTCAGCCACCCTCGATTCGCAGCGCTTCTCGCACTACTTTGATCAGGCACCGCTGATTGAAATCAGCGGCCGTAGTTATCCGATCGAGCTCCGTTACCGTCCGGTGGCCATCGAGCGGGAAGCCACCCTGGATCCTGCCGGCCAAGCCCTGATTGAGGCCGTTGAGGAGCTGCGTCAGGAACCGCCAGGCGATCTGCTGGTTTTTCTCAGCGGCGAGCGAGAGATCCGCGAAGCAGCAGAGCTGTTAGCGGAGCAAGCCTGGCCGGACACTGAGATCGTGCCACTCTATGCCCGGTTATCCATGGCAGAGCAGCGGCGAGCCTTTCAAGCGCATGACCGAAGGCGGGTCGTGCTGGCCACCAATGTTGCGGAGACCTCGCTGACTATTCCGGGCATTCGTTATGTGATTGATTCCGGCAAAGCGCGCATCAGCCGTTATAGTCATCGTAGCAAAGTGCAGCAGCTGCCGATTGAAGCCATTTCTCAAGCAGCCGCCAATCAACGTCAAGGCCGCTGTGGCCGCTTAGCACCCGGGATCTGTATTCGCATCTACAGTGAGCAAGATTTTCTGAACCGACCGCTCTACACTGAACCGGCTATCTTACGGACCAACTTAGCGGCAGTGATTTTACAGATGCTCGCCAGTGGGTTAACGGCTATTGAGACCTTTCCTTTTATTGATCCCCCTGATCGCCGCTACTTACAGGATGGTCTGCGGCTACTGCAGGAGTTGGGTGCAGTGACCCAAGTCTCAGCAGAGCAGCAACAGCTCACCCCACTGGGACGAGCCCTGGCCCAACTTCCCCTGGATCCGCGCTTAGCGCGGATGCTGTTGGCCGCGCAGAGCCAGGGGTGTGTGCAGGAGCTTTTAATTATCACGACCGCCCTCTCCATTCAAGATCCGCGAGAACGGCCGTTGGACAAGCAGCAAGCGGCTGATCAACACCACCGCCGCTTTGCCGATAAACAGTCCGATTTCCTGACATGGGTCAATTTATGGCACTATTTGCAGCAGGCACAAGAGCAGCTCTCTAGCAGTGCCTTTCGTAAACAGTGCCGAGCGGAGTATCTGAATCTATTGCGGGTGCGAGAGTGGCAAGATCTCTACCAGCAACTGCGCCAAGCGGTCAAACGCTTACCCTTGACGATCAATCAACAGCCGGCAGACTATCGCAGTATCCACTGTGCGCTGTTGAGTGGCTTACTCTCCCAGATCGGTCAAAAAATGTTAGAGAAACCGGGGTTTCGCGGGGCCCGCCAGCTGCAGTTTTTTTTATTTCCTAATTCAGTCCTCTTTAAAAAGCCGCCCCCTTGGGTGGTGGTGGCTGAATTAATGAACACCAGCCGCCTCTGGGGCCGGACTGCCGCCCGCATTGAACCGGAGTGGCTGGAGCCCTTGGCAGGGCACCTACTACGTCGCCGTTACAGCGAACCGCGCTGGGAGCAGCGGCGGGGCTCGGTGGTGGCTCAAGAGACTGTTACGCTCTATGGGTTACCGATTGTCGCCGCTCGTAAAGTGGACTATGGTCGTCTCGATCCGCTCCTGGCGCGCGAGCTCTTTATCCGCCATGCCCTGGTGGCTGGCGAGTGGCAGTGCCGTCACCCTTTTTGGCAACACAACCTAGCTTGTTTAGCAGAGGCTGAAGCGCTTGAGCATAAAGCGCGGCGCCGTGATTTGCTGGTTGATCACGACACACTATTTGCTTTTTATGATCAACGCTTGCCGGCGGCGGTGGTTTCCGCCGCCCATTTTGATCGCTGGTGGCGTTTGGCGAGTCACACTCAGCCACAGCTACTGATGTTGACCCAGGAACAGTTACTCAATGCAGCAGCCACTACCCTGCGTCTGGAGGATTATCCCGCGACCTGGCAGCAGGGCTCGCTCACTTTAGCGTTGCAGTATCAGTTTACTCCTGGTGAAGCCAACGATGGTGTTACGGTGCAGATCCCATTGCCGTTATTGCCTTCACTGACGCCCGACAGCTTTACTTGGCAGGTTCCTGGCTTACGATCCGCCCTGATCACGGCGCTCATTAAATCACTCCCGAAGTCATTGCGGCGTCACTTTGTGCCAGTACCCCACTACGTTGAGGCTTTTTTGCAACGGGAGATCCGGTTAGAGCGACCCTTAGTCGATGTGTTAAGCGAAGCGCTGTACCGGATGACGGGCCTCTTGGTCCCTCAAGAGTCTTGGGGCTGGGATCAGATCCCTGATCACCTGAAGATGCGCTTTGCAGTGCTGGATAATGCCGGGAATGCCATCGCCCAGGGTCGTGATTTAGGCGCACTACAGCAACAGCTCAAGGCTCAAGCGGTCCAGCAACTGGCCACGCTGCCCGCCCATCCGCTGCAAGCCTGGGTAGGCCAGGATCTCCAAGGCTGGACCTTTGGCGATCTGCCGCAGGTGATAGAGCAGCCGCATGGCGACCAGCTGATCCAACGCTTTCCCACCCTGGTAGAGAGCCCACTCGGAGTCACCTTGCAGCTGGTGGCGAGTCGAAGCGAGCAACAAACCTGCATGCTTGCTGGCACTGTGCGGCTGTTGCTGCGGAGTCTCCTGACAGCGATTAAACCTCTGCAGAAACAGCTGGATAACCAGACGCAGTTCGCCTTAGCCCGCTATCCCAGCCAGCAGCCGCTAGCGGCACTAGAGGATTGCTGGTTGACGGTTATTGAGCATCACCTGCTGCAGCTAGGTGGGATCGTCTGGGAGCACGCCGCCTTCCAGCAGCGTTGCCAACAGATTCGCAGCCTATTCAGGGCTACTGCACTGCCGCTGTTACAGCAGGTCACGCCGTTATTAAGTCACTATCAAACGCTACATCAGCAACTGCACCGGCCCTATTGTTCAGAGTTTGCAGCGGCTATCGCCGATATGCAGCAACAGCTGAGCCAATTGATCTATCCTGGATTTGTTCGCAACACCGGGATAAAGCGCTTGCCTGATCTGTTACGTTACCTCAAAGCGCTGCAGCTGCGGCTAGAGAAGTTGCCGCGTCAACTGCCTCAAGATCAAGCGTCTCGCTTAAAGATTGCAGCAGCACTCCAAGCCTATCAGCAGTGCTGTACCGCTAACCCAGCCTCGCAGCCTATTCCTGAAGCCTTGTTAGCGGTACGCTGGATGATTGAAGAGCTTCGGGTTAGCTATTTTGCTCAAGCCTTAGGCACGGCTTATCCCATCTCTGAAAAACGCATCCATCAAGCCCTTCGAGCGATTGATCTCCGCGACACTTTTCTACGAACTCGATGATTTCTGTAAAAAATTTGAGCCAGAGATGTCTGGATCTTCCTCCGCTTTAACGGGCTCTAAACGGACATCAGCACTCCACCACCTCTGGGTATCTATTTCCCCCTCTGATTCTGAATATATCTGATGTACATCTGTATCTCTGCATGTTGATTGCGAAGGATTTGCTAGTGGGGGTATCGGCACTCCTAGCCTACTCCTATTTAAATTATTTTGCTCTCCCTCTGGTCCTGCTTTTGGTTCTGCCTCTGGAGTCGGCAGTGATTTCACTGTGGGAGTGGCTATCTTGGCATACTTTAAAGCCATCAGCTGTTCGCGAAGCACCCGGGCCAACGGCTGTCTCTCTGCTGAATGCAGTAGGGTCACCTGATGCGGATCTAATTGCTGCGATAATGGAAGGGCAAAGCGATAATTCAGTACCGCACTGAACTGGTGTTTAGATTGACCGCTAAGACCAGCCTGGCGGTGGTAAGCTAAGGTCAAGAGCGGAATGGGGGTAACATCCACCCCCCAGCGCCACTGCTGGGGATTCCGGTAGCGTTGTTGCACACCGCCTAGAGTCACTTCATCACCAAAATAGTGAGCATAGCGTACGGATGCCCCAATCTGTGGTAAAGCGGGGAGATAGCCCTGTAAGGTTACATCATAACCGCTGGCTGGACGCTGCTGATACCCTGCCACCTCACGAGCTGCCCGCCAGCTACTAGCTGGAAGATAACCATTGACGGCTAGCTTTAACGACTGCCACCACGCCTCAGCCCCCAAGCCTAAACGCTGTTGCTGTTGCGTGGTGTCTTGGTCATAAAACACATGACACCCCAATCCCCAATGGCTCTCTGGGAGATAGCGCCAGCCTAGGCCAAGACTCAATAGGTTACGCTGTTGCTGGCGTTGCCAACCACCTTGTAGAAACAGTACCTGCTGTTCTTGGCGAAAAAAAGGCCAGAACCCTTCAAGCGATACCTGCTGATTAGCCTCCTCCCGAGACCCACCGACGGTTGCATGAACGGAGGGGAGCGTCTGGACAGTAGCTGCTGGCTGCCTGCTGGCTACCAAGGGATTTTTCGTATTCTCAGCAGCCATCACCGTAGTAGAACTGATTGCCAGGCAACAGGATAGAGAAGCGTGTAATAAATAGTTCATAGGATTATCGAATCGTTAATAAAAAGTAATATCAGGTTAAATAGGGCATATCGGTGTAGGTATTATCCTTAAAATACGGAGCACTGTCTTGTTTTATAACAATAAATTAGACTAAAAATAGAACCCCCGCTGATCCAGAGCTGAGGTTAATAATAAGAAAATTTAATTCTATTAATAATATTTTTAATATAGTTTATTGTTAATGTTGTTTTTATTTGGTTTATTTTAACAACAAATTTAATCACTCTATTTTGTTCACGGTGATAGACAAAATTAATTATTTTTAGTAGAATCTGCCTCCTTTTCTTTCAAGTTTAAGTCAACAGGGGAATATTTTTAAGCTAGACAATATCTATCCTATAAGATAGGGTTGTCAGTTACAAAAAATTTAAATTATTTAACCTGATATTACTTTTTATTAATGATTAGGTAATCCTATGAACTATTTATTACACGCTTCTCTATGCTGTTGCCTGGCAATCAGTTCTACTACGGTGATGGCTGCTGAGAATACGAAAAATCCCTTGGTGGCCCGCAGGCAGCCAGCAGCCACTGTTCAGACGCTACCTTCCGTTCATGCAACCGTCGGTGGGTCTCGGGAGGAGGCTAATCAGCAGGTATCGCTTGAAGGGTTCTGGCCTTTTTTTCGCCAAGAACAGCAGCTACTGTTTCTACAAGGTGGTTGGCAACGCCAGGAACAGCGTAACTTATTGAGTCTTGGCCTAGGCTGGCGCTATCTCCCAGAGAGCCATTGGGGATTGGGGTATAATGTGTTTTATGACCAAGACACCACGCAACAGCAACGGCGTTTAGGCTTGGGGGCTGAGGCGTGGTGGCAGTCGTTAAAGCTGGCCGTCAATGGTTATCTTCCAGCTAGTAGCTGGCGGGCAGCTCGTGAGGTGGCAGGGTATCAGCAGCGTCCAGCCAGCGGTTATGATGTAACCTTACAGGGCTATCTCCCCGCTTTACCACAGATTGGGGCATCCGTACGCTATGCTCACTATTTTGGTGATGAAGTGGCTCTAGGCGGTGTGCAACAACGCTACCGGAATCCCCAGCAGTGGCGCTGGGGGATTGATGTTACCCCCATTCCGCTCTTGACCTTAGCTTACCACCGCCAGGCTGGTCTTAGCGGTCAATCTAAACACCAGTTCAGTGCAGTATTGAATTACCGCTTTGCTCTCCCATTATCGCAGCAATTAGATCCGCATCAGGTGACCCTACTGCATTCAGCAGAGGGACAACCGTTGGCACGGGTACTTCGTGAACAGCTGATGGCTTTGAAATATGCCAAGATAGCCACCCCCACAGTGAAATCACTGCCACCACCGCTGACTCAAGAGGAAGGACCAGATTCAGGACCAGATTTAGACTCAGAGGTAGAAACAGAGTCCAGACCGCTGATTCAAGAGGAAGGAGCAGATTTAGACTCAGAGGTAGAAACAGAGCCCAGTCCCAGTCGCAGAAAACTACCATCCGAGGGTGACATGACGGTAAAACAATTACCAAATCAGACAAAAGTTCTGGCATTAGGAAGCACTACTTCAGAAGAAGATCTTTCACCAGCAAGCTTGGATGCGGAATCAAGGAAGGAGAAGAACAGGAGGAAGAACAAGGAGAGGAAGGAGAAGAAGAAGAAAGGGAATCGCCAGTTAGTCACGATTGAATCTGACATTCAGGCTTAAAAAATTGAGCGTTACCGGTTTTGACAGCGGGTATTGACACGGTCATTTTAAATACCTGGTAACGCTCATCCTAACTCGTTAAACGTTCCTTATCAAATATCCCTTTGACCTATTCAACGTCTGATTGCTTGAGGGAACCCTTGACAGAAAACGATTCTACGCCACCCTTTTGAGGGTACTCTGCCAAACCCACTAAAGTGTTCGTTTGACTTCCTAATTCACTGCTGATTGTCTAGGGCCTGTTGAGGTTTCGCTATAATTTATTGAAATATAAGAGCAAACTCGTAATATTGTCGTTGTGATACCAACAAAAAAACGAGTTTGCAATGCCCCGCTTAATGCTCAGTGATGAGCAGTGGTCGAAGCTAAAAACGATCATGCTTCAAGAAGGAATTTATGACAAGCTCAATCTTCGATTGGAAGTTGAGGGAATGTTCTATCGAATGCGTGTAGGGTGCCCTTGGCGTGACTTGCCGAAGCAATTTGGCAAATGGGCCTCCCTCTACAAAAAATTTAATGACTGGTCGATGACTGGCAAGTGGTTAAGGATTTTTAAAGCAGTAGTCCAAGATCCTGATTTGGAATGGGTATTCATGGATGGAAGCTATGTAAAGGCCCACCAACATAGTGCAGGGGCTGCTGGTAAGGATTGTGAGGCCATTGGCATCAGCCGGGCAGGCCGTACCAGTAAGATTCACCTGGCAGTAGACAGCTATGGATTACCCATTTCTTTTAAAATTACCGGCGGACAAGTTCACGACTGTTTAGCGGCTCCGAGCTTGATAGAATCCTTTCCACCCCCTGAAGTTCTGACGGCTGATAAAGGTTATGACAGCAAGGCAATACGCCAACAAATCTCTGAGAAAGGCACTGTTCCGAATATACCCAGAAAGAAAAACTCAGTGATAGGGAACGCTAGCCTAGATAGGCATCTGTATAAACTCAGACATCTTGTGGAAAATGCCTTCGCCAGGCTAAAGCATTTTCGAGCCATTGCCACCAGATTTGATAAATTGAAGCGCAATTATCAAAGTATGCTAGCCATGGCTTGTAGTTATCTATGGCTGCCCATGTGAAACCTCAACAGGCCCTAGTTTTTTCCTATTAAAATTCACAGTGAATCCAAATGGATAGCTTTATAAGCTGGGAATTTGTAGTAAGCCATCATCCAGGCCACTGTCTACGCTTCCTCGCTAACACCCTGATGACAAGGCAGTTTTTGTCAATGATCAGCCAAGTTCCTCTAGATAAAATACCAAACTGTTTCTACGGTTTGATGGCTGCTCTCTGTTGTCGGCAAGCCTTGTCTACATAAGGATTATGGTGTCCTTGGTGTTTAGCCACCCGACGGTCGCGTTCACACTCCCAATCAGTGACTGGGTAGTGTTGATGCCAGCGTTGAATGATCTGGAGCTGTTGTGGTGTATAGGTGAGTTGATAGCGCTCGCCCATATAGAGGTAGGTGCGTGCAATGGCACCCCGCGCCTGCGGTGGTGGCTCGACCCGTTTGTTTGTGGGGTCGACTTTAAAGGCACAGCGGCCATAGGGTGATTGCCCGCCAGCCCACTCTGCAAAAGCATAATGTTTACGATCACCATTGATCTCACCAATCGCCGGTTGTAGGTTGTGCAGATCAGCTTCAATCTGGTTAAACACTGGATCCTGTCCACAACCCCTTCGCCCTCCCTGCTGCCAACAACGGCGTTGATGGCCAAATTGCCAAGCAGGAACCACATGCTCCCACTCAATTCGCGAGGCCCGTTGACTATCCTGGCGTGGCTGATAACCACAGGCTGCCCAATCAGGACGACCGCGGTTCCCTTGCCAAATAATCGGGCAAGCGCAATAAAAGGTCACTGCATCGTGATGAATCGTGCGGGCGATGCGCTTCGCTGCCGAAAAATTTTTGGGAGCCTGATCAGTGGGGTATAACCAATAAACGCCATAAGCGATCATCAGCAAAATGCTTTTTAGCAGCCCGCTACGGATTTTATAAGCCTTTTTTTTACGCATGCGGTTTACACAGGCGGTTTAGGCAGTCAGGTGATCAGGCGATATGGGCACAGCAGGTATTGAATGTTGTAGAACGCTCAGCAACCCATTGGATGACTGACTGACTGTCTGGTGGCTGTTGTAAGCTGGACTCACCCGCTGTTAAAAATAATGATGATCCTGGCACTATTTTATCTAATGTCCCAGATAAATCACTCAGGCATGCTTGCGCAGTAGAGTGCTCACTCTTTAGGGTCATACTAAACAGTGAAGAACTATTCATTCGGTAGGTTGCGATCTGCATGATAGGCTGGGAGTGAATGACGCTTTGTGCTAAAAAGTGTTCCATTTTTACCCTTCTTTAGAGCTCGCTTTAGAGTAGAGTTTCTCTCCGATGAATAAAGGCATCGTTGTTTCCTGACAGGGTCTCTAGAGTGGTTATCCTTGACAAGCCGCTTGTAAAGCAGCCACTTGATCGATCTGCTCCCAGGGGAACTGTGGGCGGCCAAAGTGGCCATAAGCCGCGGTCTCCCGATAGAGGGGCCTTAATAGCTTCAGGCTATGGATTAAGCCGTAAGGAGATAGATCAAAACAGGCCCTAACGGCAGCAATTAAACGCGCGGTGGGAACTTTGTGGGTTCCAAAGGTTTCTAGCATAATCGAGGTGGGTTGCACCACGCCAATCGCGTAAGAGAGCTGTATTTCACAGCGCTCTGCGAGATCTGCAGCTACGATATTCTTAGCAATGTAGCGAGCGGCGTAAGCGCCTGAACGGTCGACCTTCGAGGGATCTTTACCAGAGAAGGCTCCTCCCCCATGCCGAGCGGCACCCCCATAAGTGTCGACAATAATTTTACGACCGGTTAAGCCACAGTCACCCATCGGGCCACCAATGACAAAGCGGCCGGTTGGATTAATCAGATAGCGGGTGTCGCGTGAGAGCCACTCTCGGGGTAGCACCGGTTGAATAATGGTCTCCATCACCGCCTCTTGTAGCTGAGATAGGCCGATCTCCTCAGCATGCTGAGTGGAGAGAACGACGGTATCTATCCCGATGATGCTGTGGTGATCATAACGGAAGGTAATTTGACTTTTAGCATCAGGGCGTAACCAAGGTAAGGTCCCATCCTTACGGACCTGTGCTTGCCGGGCTACTAAACGGTGCGCATAGGTGATAGGTGCTGGCATCAGCTCCTCAGTCTCCCGAGTGGCATAACCAAACATGATCCCTTGATCGCCGGCTCCTTGCTGCTGTGGATCTGCTCGGTCCACGCCTTGATGAATATCGGGAGATTGTTTGCCAATAGCATTGAGAACTGCACAGGAGTCAGCATCAAACCCCATATCGGAGTGGTGGTAACCGATCTCACGGACCGTATTGCGGACTAAGGCTTCAATGTCGATCCAAGCGGTGGTGGTGATTTCACCACCCACCAGCACCATGCCAGTTTTGACATAAGTTTCGCAAGCCACGCGGGCTTGGGGATCTTGGGCAATGATGGCATCTAATACCGCATCAGAAATTTGATCGGCGATTTTATCGGGGTGTCCTTCAGAAACCGATTCTGAGGTAAAAAGATGTTGGGTCATAGCGTGATAAAGGCTCTTAATTTAGCAGGTAACCAGTTGGAACACTGGCCAAGCGTGTAGAGTCTTGATTAGAGCAGAGCCCCTGCAGTTTTTCAAGGTGGGGTGCCGTTTTATTTCACAAATCAGGGATAAATCAGTATACCCAGGAGACACTCTTCGGGATAATAGAGGGCCGTTGAAAGCGCGGTATTCATGGACTACCGATCAAGTGATCGGTGCGCTTTGATCGTGCTGCTTATAGGAGAAACCAGGGTGTCAGCACATGCTCTCTCGTAAAGAATTAGCCAACGCTATCCGTATCTTAAGCATGGATGCAGTAGAGAAAGCCCGCTCAGGCCATCCAGGGGCCCCCATGGGCATGGCTGATCTGGCGGAGGTGTTATGGCGCGACTTTCTAAAGCATAACCCCAAAAACCCTCACTGGGTAAATCGTGATCGATTTGTATTATCGAATGGCCATGGATCGATGCTGCTTTACAGTCTGCTGCATCTCACCGGTTACGATCTATCACTCGAGGATTTGCAACAGTTTCGGCAGTGGCAGAGTAAGACCCCAGGCCATCCAGAGGTCGCCGAAACACCAGGGGTTGAGACCACTACAGGGCCACTAGGACAGGGGTTGGCCAATGCGGTGGGGATGGCGCTGGCTGAACAGTGTCTAGCAGCCCAATTCAATCGACCGGATTATCCAATCGTTGATCACTACACCTATGCCTTCGTTGGCGATGGTTGCCTGATGGAGGGCATTTCCCACGAGGTCTGTTCGTTAGCGGGGACGTTGAAGTTAGGTAAATTAATCGTTTTTTATGATGACAATGGCATCTCCATTGATGGGGGGGTCCAGGGATGGTTTAATGAGGACACCGCCGGCCGTTTCGAAGCGTATGGTTGGCAGGTGGTGCGTGCCGTTGAGGGGCATCACAGTGAGGCCATCAGTGCTGCTATCCGGCAAGCGCATCAGGTGACCGATCGCCCCTCCTTGATTCTCTGCAAGACGATCATCGGCTATGGAGCCCCCCATAAGGCTGGGTCCCATGAATGTCATGGTAGTCCACTAGGGGCGGCTGAGGTCGCGGCCGTTCGGCAACAGTTAGGGTGGTCAGCCCCCCCGTTTGTGATTTCAGCAGAGCAGTATCAACAGTGGGACGCTACCCAGCAGGGGGCAGGGCTTGAGCAGCAGTGGCAGGCGCTCTGGCAGCGTTACCAAGCGACCTATCCCCAGTTAGCGGCAGAATTTGAACGGCGGACCCAGGGGCGCTTGCCGGTAGGCTGGTCTGCACAGATGTCCCAGTTTATTCAGCGATTGCAAGATACACCAGCCCATTTAGCCACCCGCCAGGCCTCGCAAAAGGTACTAGAGCAGATAGGTCCCTGGTTGCCAGAGCTATTGGGTGGATCGGCTGATTTAACCCCTTCCAATTTAACCACCTGGTCCGGCTCTGTGGCACTGAACAGTACGCCTGCAGGCAACTACCTGCATTATGGGGTGCGTGAATTCGGCATGTCTGCCATGATGAATGGCATCGCGCTGCATGGCGGCTTTATCCCCTATGGGGCAACTTTCTTGGTCTTTACCGACTATGCCCGCAATGCTGTGCGCCTAGCGGCTCTGATGAAGCAGCGGGTTATTTTTATCTATACCCATGACTCTATTGGGCTGGGTGAAGATGGTCCAACCCATCAACCGATTGAGCAGCTAGCGCTATTACGCTTAACCCCTCACTTGATGACTTGGCGTCCCTGTGACCAGGTAGAGGCTGCGGTTGCCTGGCAAGCGGCGATTGAGTACACTCAAGGGCCAAGTGCCTTAGTCTTTTCCCGACAAACGCTACCACAGCAACCCCGGAGTGCCGAACAGCTGGCCACTGTCCATCGGGGTGGCTATAGCTTATGTGACAGTGAGGGCGAGCCTGAGCTGATTATCATTGCTACCGGTTCAGAGGTTGCTCTGGCGGTCGCTGCTTACCAACAGCTGCAGGCACAGGGGTATCGCGTGCGTGTGGTCTCCATGGTCTCCACCGAGCGCTTTGAACAGCAGTCCGTGGCCTATCGGGAGACAGTACTCCCGTCGGCGGTCACGGCTCGTTTAGCGATTGAAGCGGGAAGTCCCGAGGGTTGGTACCGTTATGTGGGGTTAGCAGGGAAAGTGATTGGCATGCAGGGCTTTGGGGCCTCAGCGCCGGCGGAGCAGCTGTTCGTACACTTTGGCTTCACGGTTGAAAAGGTCGTGCAGTGTTCCCTAGAATTACTGATATCTGTTGGGCCTTAATCCTCCTACGCTACCCTGTTTAAAAAAGGATATTGCCGAAGTGTTATTACAGATGAAGGATCTGCCGTTAACTGATAAACGGGTGTTGATCCGGGCTGATCTGAATGTCCCCCTGAAGCAAGGTCGTATCACTTCGGATGCCCGGATCCGCGCGCTGATCCCCACCTTGCAGCAGGCGTTACAACAGGGCGCACGGATCATGCTCGCCTCACACCTCGGGCGTCCAACTGAAGGCGAGCCTCAGGAAGCTTACTCATTACAACCCGTTGTTCACCACCTAAAAACGCTGTTAAATCGGCCGGTACGCTTAGCAAAAAATTATCTACAGGGCGTAGAGGTGGCGGCCGGTGAACTGGTGGTATTAGAAAATGTCCGCTTTAACCTGGGGGAGAGCGAGAACGATCCCCAGTTAGCCCAACAGTATGCGGCGCTCTGTGATCTGTTTGTGATGGATGCTTTTGCCTCTGCCCATCGGATGCAGGCCTCTACCTATGGGGTAGCTCACTATGCACCAATGGCTTGTGCTGGACCGCTATTACTGAATGAGATTGCCCAGTTAACGCGAGCACTGCATCATCCAGCACGGCCACTGGTTGCCATTGTCGGCGGCTCCAAGATCTCCAGCAAGTTACCGCTGCTACAAGCGATTGCCCAACGGGCTGATCATCTCATTGTTGGGGGCGGGATTGCTAACACCTTTCTCGCAGCCCAGGGCTATCCGATGGGGCAGTCACTCTATGAAGCCGCCCTCATTCCGCAAGCGCAGCAGCTGCTGGCAACGACCGATATTCCGCTTCCCAGTGATGTTCGAGTCGCGCACGTTTTTTCTGCTGAGGCCCCTGCGCTGTTAAAACCGGTGACTGCAGTCGCGCCTGAAGAACAGATTTTGGATATTGGGCCAGCCACCGCCCAGCAGTTAGTCACGCTGTTAAGCAGCGCTAAGACCATTCTATGGAATGGTCCACTGGGGGTGTTTGAGTGGCCCAATTTTCGGCGGGGGACCGAGGTAGTAGCACGCGCCATTGCCAACAGTCACGCCTTTTCTATCGCTGGTGGCGGCGATACCCTAGCGGCTATTGACTGTTTTGGAATTGCCGAACAGATCAGTTATATCTCTACCGGCGGGGGTGCTTTTTTAGCGTTTATTGAAGGTAAGAGCCTGCCGGCCATTAAAATATTGGAGAGGCGGGGGCAGGGTTAAGCAGAGGAGCACCACCAAGGTTTTTATCCACGCTATCGAGCACATGAGGCGCTATGTCACAACTTTTTGATCGCATCAAACCCGGTGTAGTGACCGGTGATGGAGTCCAGCAGCTGTTTACGCTGGCTAAAGCACATCGCTTTGCTTTACCCGCTGTGAATGTGATTGGGACCGACTCCATCAATGCCGCCCTCGAGGCGGCGGCTACCGTCCGATCACCCCTGATTGTGCAGTTCTCTCATGGTGGGGCTGCTTTTATGGCGGGCAAGGGGCTGACGTTACCAGGTGCCGAAGCGGCTATCTTAGGTGCCGTCTGTGGCGCTCATTATCTGCATGCCATGGCGGAGGCCTATGGTGTGCCGGTCATGGTGCATACTGACCATGCTGCTAAAAAACTATTGCCCTGGATTGATGGATTATTAGAGCAGGGAGAACAGCATTTCGCCAATACCGGTAAACCGCTCTTTTCATCCCATATGATCGATCTCTCTGAAGAGTCGCTGGAAGAGAATCTGGATATCTGCTGCCATTATTTAGCGCGGATGGCTAAAATGGGCATGACCCTGGAGATTGAGCTAGGGTGTACCGGTGGTGAGGAGGATGGGGTCGATAACAGTCAGCTGGATAATGCGCTGCTGTACACCCAACCGCAGGAGGTGGCCTACGCCTATGAGCGCCTCCGCCAAATCAGTCATCGTTTTACTATTGCAGCAGCCTTTGGTAACGTCCATGGTGTTTATAAGCCAGGGAATGTCAAACTAAAGCCAGAGATCCTTCAACGCTCACAACAATATGTTGCTGAGCGCTTTAATTTACCTGCCGATCCTATCCATTTTGTATTCCATGGCGGCTCTGGTTCTTCACTGGCAGAGATCCGTGAAGCCATTGGTTATGGCGTGGTTAAAATGAACATTGATACTGACACCCAATGGGCCACTTGGCAGGGCATATTACACTACTATAAAGCCCATGAAGCCTATCTTCAGCAGCAGTTAGGCAATCCAGAGGGTGCCGATAAACCGAATAAAAAGCAGTATGATCCGCGGGCTTGGTTACGGGCGGGTCAAGTCTCGATGGTCCAGCGTTTAGAGCAAGCTTTCGCTGATCTAAATGCCTGGCAGCGGCTACCATCAGTAGCCAGCAATCCTGCTGATATTGAAGGGGTTAGCCAGGTTGATGGCTAGCCTAACCTCCCACAATAGGTTAACAAGCGGTTGAATGCATGGACTCATTGACTATCGTCACCATACCCCAACAGCTCAGGGGCTGGTTATTGCAACACCAGCAGTCGCTGCTGCACGTGCTGTTTCAGCTGCTCACGGCGCTGCTGATTTTTTGGATCAGCCGCTGGCTTGCTCGTGGCTGCTCACGGGGAGTAGCCGCTCTGTTGCAACGGCAGTCGGTCGATCATACTATCATCGGTTTTGTCCGCGTGGTGATCCAGGCACTGGTGCTATTAATCGGGATCATTGCCGCCTTAGGGGCTATAGGGGTACAGACAGGCTCCCTATTAGCTCTTTTAGGCACCGCGGGTTTAGCAGTGGCGCTTGCCCTGAAAGATGCTCTTGCCAATTTTGCAGCGGGTATTTTATTGGTGCTCTTCCGTCCCTTCCGGGTGGATGAAACGATAGAGGTCTCTGGAGTCACCGGTACGGTTGCCCAGATTCATCTATTTTCGACGGTACTTAAAAGCCCTGATCATAAGCTCTTGATACTCCCCAACGGCGCCATTATCAAAAGTACGATTATCAACTATTCGCGCCAACCACAACGGCGGGTCGATTTTTTAGTCGGGGTTGCCTACAGTGCTGATATTGATCAGATTAAAGGATTATTGACTGAGCTGATAGCCGCTGATCCTCGCGTCTTACAATCTTTAGGGATTACGGTACGTTTAAAAGAACTCGCCGCCTCTTCCCTCGATTTTACGGTACGCTGCTGGGTTAATAATGCGGATTACTGGCCGGTCTATTTTGATCTTCTAGAGACGATTAAAAAGCAGTTAGATGCCCATAAAATTGCTATTCCATTCCCCCAAATGGATATTCATCTCCACTCTAGAAGCCGCCAGCACTAGGCTTAGCGTGGTGGAACCACCAACCCCGGGAAACAACACACCCTAGGAGTGTCGCCATGAAATTGAGGATCGCTGTACTCCTACTGCTCTGGTCTGCCACGGGCCTGCAGGCGGCTGAGATCACGCCGCCCATAGGACCTCACATTGCGGTGGTTGGGCATGGCCGTGTAGCCGTCAAACCTGATCAGGCAGTGCTGCAGCTACAAATCACGCTGGAGACCCAAACCGTAGAGCGGGCTAAACAGCAGATTGATCAGCAGATCAACCGTTATCTAGATTTTTTACAGCGTGCGGGGATCTCTGATCTTGCCACCTTTTTTTAGACACAGAGAAGAGAAACCTTAAGCGACCTGGGATAACCAATTTTTTTCAAAATTTACAGGAGACAGATAGCCTAGCGTTGAGTGCCGTCTCTGTCGGTTATAAAACACTTCTACGTATTCAAAAATGCTCAATTTGGCTTGTTCTCTGCTCTCAAAACGTTCAAAGTGGGTGTGCTCTGTTTTTAAGGTATGGAAAAAACTCTCTGCTACTGCATTGTCATAACAATTGCCCGTACTACTCATGCTAAGCGTTATCTGGTGATGCGCCGATACAGCCTTGAATCCTTTGCTGGTATACTGGCTGCCTCGGTCGGAGTGGTGGATGAGACCTGCAGCAGGCTTCCTCCGTGTTATTGCCTGGCGTAATGCTGCGGCTACTAACTCGGTGGTCATGTGAGCTTGCATATCCATCCCCACGATACTACGAGAGAACAGGTCCAGTACGATAGCAACATACAACCATCCCTCTTGGGTCGGAATATAGGTAATATCTGCTGCCCAGTATTGATCAGGGCGAGTGGCTGTGAACTTCTGCTTGAGTAAATTAGGCGCCACTGCGGCCTTTGGATCGACTATTGTGGTTACCTTAAATCGTTTTTTCATCTTAGCCGCAATATGGGCTGCTTTCATTAGCCGACAAACCCGTTTGCGTGAACAGCGCTCACCTCTAGCTCGTAACTCAGCATGGATACGTGGGCTACCGTAAATTTGGTTGCTTATGGTATAAACCTCTTTAATTTCAGATATTAAACGCTCATCCTCACAATAGCGCTTGGATGGCTCAGCCTTGATAAACTGATAATAGCCACTGCGGGATACACCTAACACGTTGGACATCCTCTCTACGCTGAATTCCCCAGCATGCTTTTGCATAAACTGGTATTTTACTTGCGGGCCACTGAGAAGATGCCCAAGGCTTTTTTTAGGATATCCCTCTCTTCGCGTGCTATCGCCAATTCTTTCCGCAATTGACTGAGCTCAGCATCAGACGCTTTCAGGTATCCTTTGCCCGGGAAAGCCTCTGCACCATCCTTGTTATGCTGATGGACCCACCCTGCCAATGTACTCTTGGGAACTCCCAATTCCTCGCTCAATTGACAGAGCGTTTTACCAGTGCTGTGATACAGCTTTACCGCATTCAGCTTGAATTCCTTATCATAGCTCCTTGATTCCCCTTGATTCATAACTTCACCTCAAAAAGTAACAAAAAATTATACGCTTTGTTCCTCTTCGTTGTGTCCGTTAAAGGGTAGCAAGATCACTCTCGAGCACACATTGATGCCAGCCGGCTACAGAGCCAACGAATCACACCAACAGGGCCAGGTCAAGAGCCTCATCCGGTACGCTATCAACTGACGCGCCAAATCACGGTGACCGTAAAGCCATTAACGATTCTCAATCGCGTACTCGAAGAGGCTCTACGCTGCGGCTTACAGGAGCTGCAACCACTCTCCTTTGGCGTGGCAGATGAAAAGCCTCACCGTTTGCGTGCTCGGGAGCAGGCTATCCAGGATGCCATCAGCCAGGCAGAGCCTATCGCCATTCAGTTGAATAGCCAACGGGGGAGCGTCTATAGTATACGCTATCAGACCCTGGAGTCCTTCCCGCGCTTCCGTGCACGATCCCAGCTACTCGATGCACTCCCGGTGACTCAAACTGATCAGAGCTATCTGCCGCAAACGCTCTATTTTACTGATCAAGTTGAGGTGATCTTCACACTGAAGGCTTCATAGCCAGTCATGAGAGGGAGTGTAGCGGTTGGGGCGTATAAAAACAGAAGATCAGTATGACGATTGAATGGCTTAAAAAAACGGCTGCCCTAGCAGCGTTGTCTTATATTCAACCTGAACAGCTTCTAGGCATTGGGACTGGCTCTACGGTTAACTATTTTATTGAAGCTTTAGCCACCTGCCGCATCCCGATTAAAGGGGTAGTCTCAAGCTCACAAGCCTCTACTCGCCAGTTGCAGGCGCTAGGCATTCCAATACTGGATAGCAATCGGGTGACGATGCTAGATAGCTATATCGATGGTGCTGATGAGGTCGATCCTCATAAGCAGTTAATTAAAGGTGGGGGAGCTGCTTTAACGGGCGAGAAAATCATCGCCGCCATGGCACGTCACTTTATCTGTATTGTTGATCACGGCAAACAGGTGAGCCGGTTAGGTCAATTTCCCGTGCCGGTTGAAGTCATTCCCATGGCCCGGGAGTATGTCACCCGTGAACTGATCAAATTGGGTGGGCATCCCGTTTACCGTCGAGGGGTTGTCACAGATTATGGCCATCTGATTGTAGATGTCCATCGACTGATGATTAGAGATCCCTGTACCCTGGAGCAGCAGATTAACGGCATTGCTGGTGTGGTCACTGTTGGGCTATTTGCACACCGTGGAGCAGATACGGTACTTGTAGGCACCCCTGATGGGGTGCAGATTATCGTCTAATCCATTACCTGAGTTGGGTTAATTTTCAAGGGGTTTTCATTGAAAATCAGCGGGCAAAATCCTCGGTGAAGAATAGGTGATTCGGGGTCATGACGGCGTTTAGACGCCGATCCCAGCAAGCCCGTGGTAACGAGGTGATCTGTTGACAGTCATGGGCTAAGCCAATCATGATCAGCGGTTGTTGCCGCGGATCTGTCTGAAGATGGGCATTCAAGGTGCGATCATAGTAGCCACCGCCCATCCCCAGTCGGTGACAGTCGCTGTCGAAAGCGACTACCGGCAGTAAAATCACCGTTAATTGGGAGAGTGGACAAGCCGCTTCCAGCGGTAGCAGCGGCTCTAGAATGCCGAATCGGTTACGCTGTAATGGAGTCTCGCTGCTATAAGGAAAAAACAGCAGCGCTCCTGTTCGTTGTGGATCAAGTTTGGGTAGGTAGAGCTGCTTGTGTTGCCACCATAACTGTTGACAGAGCGGCTGCGGGTCGATTTCTCCATCAAAGGAGCAGTAGAGTGCGATGTGTTGCGCCTGTTGCAGGGCTGGGTGAGCAGAGAGCCGATGCTGCAGTGCTAGCGCTGCCGAGTGCTGCTGGCTGGATGTTAAGCGAGCGCGCCGCTGGCGCATCAGGCGGCGCAATACTTGGCGCTGCTGTTCGTTAGGCGTCGGCCTAAGGGGTTCTGTAGTCATAAGTGAGGAGGTAGAGTCCCCAAGATGTCGTCGCGAGCAGTCACCCTTGAACCCAGGGTTCAAGGCGAGCAGGTCGGTCACCACCTTAGGCTTCTCAACCAAGGCCGAGCGTGCTCACTAGTGGTAACAAGGCCTGCTCTATTATTATTATCGGCTCAGGGAATCAACCCGCTAACCTACATCCCAGGGGAATAACACTGATTATAGTTCATCAATCTGGTGAAGCAACCAATCTAGTTTTCATCAACGCCTGCTCTAAGCGCTTTTGTAGCTGCCCTGTTTTGGAGAGAACAACGTCGAACTGCTCACGACTTCTCTGCTTACTCTGGAGCAACTCATTGCAGAGATTCAGCGCGACAACCATCACTAACTGTTCACTATTAACCACTTTAAGCCGTTGTTTGAGATCTTGCAAGCGTTCATTCAAGTTAATCACTGCTTGTTGCAGATCTGCTTGTTCTTCAACGGGACAATTCACAGTGAATTTACGTCCGAGTATTTGAATACTAACCATTTTTTATGTCATCGCTGATAGGTTGCGGGGTTAGTCAAACAGCGATCAGCTCAGAAGCTGGCAGCTGATCTCCCAGAGTGATTGAGCACGAACAGAGGGCTCAATCACCGCCTGCAAGCGGTTCAGGCACTTCATAGGCTATCGCCTACGACAGCGTGCTCTACCCTGTTTACTCTAGCATGACCTGTAGGATAGCGCCAGTACAACCCTGATCCATTGCTGAAATAGCCCGTCGATATCATCCAGCCCTTAAGTCATAAAAAATAATTGTTTTAATAACAAAAAATAGTAAAATGGATGGTGTATGTTAAATGATAAGGTAAATTGTAAAAATGAGTGGCGTGTCAAAATTAACCAATGCTGCAGTAAATGATATCAGATTGAAGTTGAATTCAATGATATTGAATTTAAAAAATATTTGGTCGGGTGATTGTGTTAATAAAAGTGATTTTGATAAACAGCACATGGATAAACTAGGGCCTGTTGAGGTTTCACATGGGCAGCCATAGATAACTACAAGCCATGGCTAGCATACTTTGATAATTGCGCTTCAATTTATCAAACCTGGTGGCAATGGCTCGAAAATGCTTTAGCCTGGCGAAGGCATTTTCCACAAGATGTCTGAGTTTATACAGATGCCTATCTAGGCTAGCGTTCCCTATCACTGAGTTTTTCTTTCTGGGTATATTCGGAACAGTGCCTTTCTCAGAGATTTGTTGGCGTATTGCCTTGCTGTCATAACCTTTATCAGCCGTCAGAACTTCAGGGGGTGGAAAGGATTCTATCAAGCTCGGAGCCGCTAAACAGTCGTGAACTTGTCCGCCGGTAATTTTAAAAGAAATGGGTAATCCATAGCTGTCTACTGCCAGGTGAATCTTACTGGTACGGTCTGCCCGGCTGATGCCAATGGCCTCACAATCCTTACCAGCAGCCCCTGCACTATGTTGGTGGGCCTTTACATAGCTTCCATCCATGAATACCCATTCCAAATCAGGATCTTGGACTACTGCTTTAAAAATCCTTAACCACTTGCCAGTCATCGACCAGTCTGATCTTGCTACCCTTTAACGGACACAACGAAGAGGAACAAAGCGTATAATTTTTTGTTACTTTTTGAGGTGAAGTTATGAATCAAGGGGAATCAAGGAGCTATGATAAGGAATTCAAGCTGAATGCGGTAAAGCTGTATCACAGCACTGGTAAAACGCTCTGTCAATTGAGCGAGGAATTGGGAGTTCCCAAGAGTACATTGGCAGGGTGGGTCCATCAGCATAACAAGGATGGTGCAGAGGCTTTCCCGGGCAAAGGATACCTGAAAGCGTCTGATGCTGAGCTCAGTCAATTGCGGAAAGAATTGGCGATAGCACGCGAAGAGAGGGATATCCTAAAAAAAGCCTTGGGCATCTTCTCAGTGGCCCGCAAGTAAAATACCAGTTTATGCAAAAGCATGCTGGGGAATTCAGCGTAGAGAGGATGTCCAACGTGTTAGGTGTATCCCGCAGTGGCTATTATCAGTTTATCAAGGCTGAGCCATCCAAGCGCTATTGTGAGGATGAGCGTTTAATATCTGAAATTAAAGAGGTTTATACCATAAGCAACCAAATTTACGGTAGCCCACGTATCCATGCTGAGTTACGAGCTAGAGGTGAGCGCTGTTCACGCAAACGGGTTTGTCGGCTAATGAAAGCAGCCCATATTGCGGCTAAGATGAAAAAACGATTTAAGGTAACCACAATAGTCGATCCAAAGGCCGCAGTGGCGCCTAATTTACTCAAGCAGAAGTTCACAGCCACTCGCCCTGATCAATACTGGGCAGCAGATATTACCTATATTCCGACCCAAGAGGGATGGTTGTATGTTGCTATCGTACTGGACCTGTTCTCTCGTAGTATCGTGGGGATGGATATGCAAGCTCACATGACCACCGAGTTAGTAGCCGCAGCATTACGCCAGGCAATAACACGGAGGAAGCCTGCTGCAGGTCTCATCCACCACTCCGACCGAGGCAGCCAGTATACCAGCAAAGGATTCAAGGCTGTATCGGCGCATCACCAGATAACGCTTAGCATGAGTAGTACGGGCAATTGTTATGACAATGCAGTAGCAGAGAGTTTTTTCCATACCTTAAAAACAGAGCACACCCACTTTGAACGTTTTGAGAGCAGAGAACAAGCCAAATTGAGCATTTTTGAATACGTAGAAGTGTTTTATAACCGACAGAGACGGCACTCAACGCTAGGCTATCTGTCTCCTGTAAATTTTGAAAAAAATTGGTTATCCCAGGTCGCTTAAGGTTTCTCTTCTCTGTGTCTAAAAAAAGGTGGCAAGATCAGTCATTAAATTTTTTGTAGAGGGAGGCCGATTTGCCAAATTGCTTCGGCAAGTCACGCCAAGGGCACCCTACATGCATTCGATAGAACATTCCCTCAACTTCCAATCGAAGATTGAGCTTGTCATAAATTCCTTCTTGAAGCATGATCGTTTTTAGCTTCGACCACTGCTCATCACTGAGCATTAAGCGGGGCATTGCAAACTCGTTTTTTTGTTGGTATCACAACGACAATATTACGAGTTTGCTCTTATATTTCAATAAATTATAGCGAAACCTCAACAGGCCCTAGTAGGCGAGCTACTTTCAAAGGTTATTAGCCTGGCTAGTAGGATTAACAGAGAAATCTCTCCAGCCCCAGCATTTTTGGTAGGTGGATCCTGCTCAGCTGCCGCCTTGATGGGAAACATGAGTGCATTTCACCAGACTCCAAGGGAAACAGAGTCAACTGATAACAGAAGTTGGAGTTGGACTAATCCCAATCACCCTACCATGATAGATAGGGGTTGTAGCTTATCACCATCGCTATAGGCCCGGTTATCCTGTCCAGTGGACGTTTGCTAGCAATGGTGGATCTGCTTAAAATTGAACATAAGCCCTTCTCCGGCAATCTAGTCAACGACCATTCAGTTAGGTGAGAAAAAACTGAGCTGGGGGTCCTGGTGAAGCTCCGCGGATCACGGAGAGGAAGGGATGTCCAGCAGCGAATACTTCTCCTCAAAGTTTTATAGCCGCAGTTGGATCTGTTCAACCAGGTGGTCACTGCCTTTAGTCAAAATTAAACAGGCGTGCTGGCGGGTAGGGAGGATGTTCTCGCTTAGATTAAGGCCGTTGGTACGCTCCCAAATCTTACAGGCGGTTGCAATCGCCAGTGCTCGCGGCAGCTGGGCATAGTGGTGGAAATGGCTGCGACTGTCACGAAAACCATGGTCACAAAACAGCAAGAACCGTTCGATATACCAGCGTTTGAGACGTGCTTCCGGCGCATCGATATAGAGTGAAAAATCCAAAAAATCAGCAATAAAGCGCTGAGAATGGTGGCAGCGGTCATCAGGTCGTTGTTGAAGTACGTTTAACCCCTCTAAAATCACCACTTCAGGGCACTCTAAGATCTGTTGCTGATCTGGAACGATGTCATAGAGGAGATGCGAATAGAGGGGCACCGGAATGGTTGCTTGACCCGCTTTCAAATCATTCATCAATTGCAGTAAGCGCGGCCGGTCGTAGGATTGTGGAAACCCTTTTTTATGTTGCAGATTGCGCGCTTGTAATTCGCTATTAGCGTAGAGAAAACCATCGGTAGTGACTAAAGCAACCTGGCGCTCCCGTGGCCAGCGGCTCAGCAGCCATTGCAGTATGCGGGCGCTGGTACTTTTACCCGCTGCGACACTGCCGGCAATCCCCAGGATATACGGTCCTGGGGGAAGGCAGCCCTGCTGCCCTTGAATCGCCTGCTGCTGGTGATAAGCGTCAATCTCGCTATTCAGTAGGCAGGCCAGTGGCCAATAGATCGTCCTGACTTCATTCAAGGAGAGGTGATCATTGATCCCTTGCAGCTGTGCAATCTCTTCTGCATTTAAAGTCAAGGGGATAGCAGTACTACAGCGGCTAGACCAAGCTTGCGGCGTATAGTGCTGATAGGGCGTGTGGTACGCTGACTGCTGCGCTACGGCTGCTAGGATCTGGGGGGCTGGCATGGCGTTGGCTGTTGACAAGAGGTCTTACAGTCGCAGAGTTTATTCAATCCTAAAGCGCTTAGTCCCCCACAGCTGCCTTGAAGCTTTTTTCGTTGTAGGAGATAGCCACTCGCCATGGCAGTTACGATGCCGAGCAGTAGCACAAAGGTTAATAGTAAGGTGATCATGAGTGCCCCTTATCCAGCGTCAGGTAGGGTTGGAAGGCTGTGGAGTAGTGCTCAGTAAAGCCTGTTGGGGTTTTGACCAACAGCAGCAGTGGGATCTGGTGTTGATTGGCCATGGCCAGCGCTTTTTCAGGACCTAAAACCGAGAAAGCGGTGGCGAGTCCATCGGCAGTCATGCAAGAGGGATGCAGCACCGTGGCTGAAACCAGGTGATGGGTAATGGGTCTTCCCGTGCGTGGATCGAGGGTGTGGGAGTAACGAATGCCTGCTTGTTCAAAGTAGTTACGGTAGTCACCCGAGGTTGCTAGCGCCCCCTCTCCTGGTGTGAGCAGTCGGCTAGCAGCTTGTGAGGGATCACTCGGGTTTTCAATGGCAATCCGCCACGGTTGCCGCTGGGGATTATGCCCTTTAAAGCGCATCTCGCCGCCAATAGTCACTAAATAGTGCTCAATCCCCAGGGAGGCTAGATAGTCTGCCAAATCATCCACTCCAAATCCTTTGGCAATGCCAGAGAGATCGAGTGCTAGTTGTGGAATCGGTTTACTGATACCAGTCGGATGTACCCCTAATTTATCTAACCCGATCCAGGCCCGGCACTGGCTTAAAGCTTGGTGAGTGGGAAGGCGCTCTTGCAGTGGGACGGGTGGGCCAAAACCCCAGAGATCGACTAGGGGGCCTAGCGTAATATCTAAAGCCCCTTCACTCAGCTGATGCAGACGCACCGCTTCGCGGATGACCAACAGGGTCTCAGGGGCTAGTGGAAACAGCTGATTGACGGCACGGCTGCGATTAAAACGACTTAATTCAGAGTCAGGCCGGTAGGTAGACATTAGATCATTGATATGCTCTAAGCGCTGTTCCAAGGCTTGTTGCACGGTTTTGGGGGGGGCTAAGTGGGGGTGATTTAAATATTTGACCACATAATAGGTTCCCATGGTCGCCCCCGAAAGCGATACCCATTGAGGCTGCTGACTGCGGCAAGCGTTTAAGCCTAGTAGTAGTAGGCTGAGCCGCAACCAGGAGACAGCAGCCTTCACTAGGGAGGCATCACAGAGATATTGCAGCCTAGCGTTCATCCAGTGTGTTCTAATAGGATTAACCTCCAAAATCATCTAGCCTGATTTGATCAGCTTCCACTCCGAGATCCTGGAGCATAGCGATTACGGCCTGATTCATCATCGGCGGACCACAGAGGTAAAACTCACACTCATCAACTGCCTCATGCTGTTGTAAATAGTGATCATAGAGGACTTGATGAATGAAGCCGGTATAGCCCCCCCACTGATCTTGCGGCTGGGGATCGGAGAGACTGACAAACCAACGAAAATTTGGGTGGCTCTGTTGAAGCTGATCAAACTCTTCGGTATAGAACATCTCTCGTTTGGAACGTGCACCATACCAGAAAGTCATTTTACGGTGTGTTTTCAGGCGCTTGAGTTGATCAAAGATATGAGAACGCATGGGGGCCATGCCCGCCCCACCGCCGATAAAGACCATTTCAGCACCACTCTCTTTAGCAAAGAATTCACCAAAGGGGCCTGAGATTGTCACCTGATCACCGGGTTTAAGCGACCAGATATAAGAGGACATTTGACCAGGGGGCAGTTGAGGACGCGCTGCCGGTGGCGTGGCAATCCGTACATTGAGCATGACAATTCCTCGCTCTTCTGGATAATTAGCCAGGGAGTAAGCTCGGCTAACGGGTTCATCCACGACAGAGTGATAGTCGAATAGTCGATGCTGTTCCCACTCTTCACGATAATGTGTGGGTATCTCAAAGTCACAATAGCGCGCCTGATGGGGTGGTGCTTCAATTTGAATATAGCCTCCAGCACGAAAGGGAATCGATTCACCATTGGGAAGTTGTAATTTAAGTTCTTTGATATAGGTCGCTTTACTGTCGTTAGAGATCACAGTGCAGTGCCACTTTTTAACACCAAAAATGGCTTCTGGAAGCTGTAATTGCATCGATTGCTTCACGCTCACTTGGCAGGCCAAGCGACAGCCGTTAACGGCCTCTCGTTTATTAATATGAGTCAATTCAGTCGGCAGAATTTTCCCACCGCCTTCTGGAATCATGATTCTGCACTGCCCACACGTGCCACCGCCGCCACACGCAGAGGAGATAAAGAGGCCACGGCTGGCTAAGACGTTGAGCAATTTACCACCAGCCGTGGTAGTAAAGGAGCGATCGGGGTGGCCCTGAATCGTTATGGTCACCTGTTCATTGCTAACCAGCTGGTATTTGGCCAATAGAATAATCACCACTAAAGCCAGGACCAGGGTAGTAAAAAGGGTTATCCCAAGCAGCATTTCCATGGGGTACTCCTGTTAATCAATTATAACTGGATGCCAGAGAAGCACATAAACGCCATGGCCATTAAGCCGGTGGTAATAAAGGTGATCCCTAACCCCCGTAACCCCTCGGGCACATTGGCGTAGCGTAGTTTTTCACGGATAGCGGCTAACGTCACAATGGCCAAAAACCAACCGAGCCCAGCCCCAAAGCCGTAAACCACGGACTCGGTAAAATTGTAATGCCGTTGTACCATGAAGGAGACGCCGCCGAAAATAGCACAGTTGACCGCAATCAGCGGTAGATAGATGCCGAGGGTCTGGTACAGGGCTGGGAAAAAACGGTCTAAGATCATCTCTAAAATCTGTACGATGGCTGAAATAACACCGATAAAGGTAATAAAATTGAGAAAGCTTAAATCGACCCCAGGGAGCAGTGCCCCCTCTCTCAGTAACCCAGCATAGATAAGATGATTAGCCGGGACTGAGAGGGTTAAGACCGCCGTGACTGCTACCCCTAAGCCAGCGGCGGTCGCCACCCGTTTGGAGACGGCTAACAGGGTACACATCCCGAGAAAGAAGGCGAGGGCCATATTTTCTACAAACAGCGCCCGGACTAGCAGGCTAAGGTAGTGTTGCATGATGACTTACTCCGACTCTCGCTGTTCAGGCTTATAAGTGCGTAGGGCCCAGATGAGCAGACCAAGGATAAAAAAGGCGCTGGGTGCCAGTAAAAACAGTCCGTTAGCTAGATACCATCCGCCATTTTGCAGCGTAGGAAGTAGTGTGAATCCTAATAGTTGACCGGAACCTATCACTTCTCGTAGAGCCCCTACTAATACAAGAATCAGGCCATAGCCCAGGCCATGGCCAATCCCATCGACAAAGCTCAGCAGGGGAGGTGACTGCATCGCACAAGCTTCTGCACGCCCCATCACAATGCAGTTGGTGATAATCAGGCCGACAAAGACCGAAAGCTGTTTAGAGAGCGGGTAGGCATAGGCCTTCAAGAGCTGATCGACCACAATCACCAAGGAGGCGATAATGGTCATTTGCACAATAATGCGCACACTATTAGGAATATGATGGCGAATCAATGAGATGCAGCTGCTAGAACAGGCGGTGACTAAAGAGAGTGCTAGCGCCATGACCAGTGCAGTCTCTAGCTTAGTGGTCACGGCCAATGCCGAACAAACCCCTAAGATCTGTAGCGCAATAGGATTATTGTCTATTAATGGATTCAGGAGCGCTTTTCTAAGAGAATTTTGTTTAGCCATGATTGAACAGTCCTCCCCGGATTTTAGCCAGAAATGGACCATAACCCAGGGGTCCTAACCAAAAGTTCAGTGTACCCTGCACTCCTTTGGTGGTGAGGGTGGCACCAGATAACGCATCGATAGCATGGGGATCAGCTCTATGGTTACCGCCTTTTTTGAGTTGGATGGCCAGTTGGCCTTGAGCATTAAACAGCTGTTTACCCATCCACTGTTGGCGCCACTGCAGATTATCGACCTCACCGCCTAACCCTGGCGTCTCGCCATGCTGGTAATAACTGAGTCCCTGTACCGTAGATCCATCCGCTTGGATGGCGATAAAAGCGTACATCATGGCCCATAAACCGTTGCCATAGAGTGGTAATATCACCGAATCGATCTTCCCAGAAGGCTGTCGTACCAGATAGATCCGCTGTTGATTAGCACGTCGTTGAATGTGGGCGAGATCTTCTTCTGGGGCCAAAGCAGTGCTATGTTCAGGGAGGCGGGCGGCCATTTGGTCATCCAATAGCCTCGCATCCTCTGCCATAAATTCTCCAGAGGCCAGATCGATTAAGCGAGGTTGTAGCCGTTGATGGAAGATCTCCATGATCTGCTCGGCGCTCATTTCGGGAGAGAGTAGTCCGGCGACTTGTAAAATCGTCCGTTGTTGATCCAGCTGTTGTTGTTGTCGCTGACGTTCTCGTAGCCCTACGGCGGTCCCTGCGACGACGATAGAGCAGATCAAACATAACAGCAGCACTACGCCTAGTGTTTTACCGGTACGCTCAGGGTTATTGGACACGTCGCTGCCTCCGCTTGATGTTTGCTTGGGCTACTAGATAATCCAATAGGGGGGCAAACAGGTTCGCAAACAGGATGGCCAACATGATCCCCTCTGGGTAGGCTGGGTTCACCACCCGAATCAAGACGGTCATGGCACCAATCAAGATACCGTACCACCACCTGCCACAGTCAGTAAAGGCCGCAGAGACCGGATCAGTCGCCATAAAGATTATGCCAAAGGCATAGCCGCCCAGTACCAGATGCCAGTACCAAGGCATCGCAAACAAGGGGTTAGTGTCAGAACCTATCCAGTTAAACAGCACAGAGAAGCTGCACATGCCAATCATCACGCCAGCCACAATACGCCAGGAGGCTAGTCGAGCCAGCAGGAGTACTACACCGCTTAGCAAGATAATCAGTGTGGAGGTTTCACCGATTGACCCCGGCATATAGCCTAAAAAGGCATCCAGCCAGCGCAAAGGTTGTGCCGTAAGAGGATCCAGCAGGGCAGCCTCTCCGCCACTAGCCCACTGTGACAGAGCGGTAGCCCCAGAGTAGCCATCAGCAGCGATCCAAACGGCATCTCCAGAGAGTTGGGCGGGATAGGAGAAAAATAGAAAAGCCCGGCCAGCGAGCGCTGGATTGAGGAAATTACGGCCGGTTCCCCCAAAGAGCTCTTTGGCAATGACCACCCCAAAACTGATCCCCAGGGCTGCTTGCCAGAGTGGTAGTGTCGGCGGCACAATCAATGCAAATAGGATTGAGGTGACAAAAAAACCCTCATTCACTTCATGCCGGCGTACCATGGCAAACAGCACTTCCCAAAAGATTCCGACTATAAAGATAGTGATATAGAGCGGTAAAAAATGGAAGAGACCCAGTAGCAGCTGACTGCCAACGCCAGCCCCCGGGAGTCTTAAAGAGGCGCCGAGTAGCTCAACCCAGTGATAGCGCCAATGGTGGCTAATCACCTGAGTCAATGCCGCATCACTGTAGAGATGATTCAGCGTCTGAAGGCTCTGTTGGCCGGTCATGTAAACGCCCCACAGCGCTGGCGGTAGTGCGGCCAACCAGACCCAGATCATCATTCGCTTTAAGTCGAGAGCATCCCGTACATGAGTGGTCCCTTGCGTGACTGCTCCGTTCGTGTACAGCAGCGTGGCGACTGCTTCATAGAGTGGGTGCCAGCGCTGATAGCGACCACCGGGGGCGCAATGAGGTGCTAGACGCTGTAACCAATGGTGGAGGCTCATCACCGATTACCCCTCTTTTTCAATGGTGGTCAGGAGCTGACGGAGTAGGGGGCCATAGGCCTGTTTCCCCGGGCAGACAAAGGTACAGAGGGCTAAATCCTCCTCTTCTAACTCTAGGCATCCTAGCGCTTGTGCCTGCTCACTGTCACCAATAATCAGTGCCCGTAATAACAGGGTGGGCAAGAGATCTAACGGCATGATACGCTCATAGGTGCCAATAGGCACCATCGCACGGGCATCCCCTTGTCGCGCGGTAGTGATATTGACGCTGTTGGGAGGGCTGAAATGGCTATAGGTGGTTCGAGTAATAGAAAATTTACTCCCGCCAGGGCGTACCCAACCGAAAAACTCCCCTTGTCGCCCCTCTAAGAGAACGGAAACCTGCTGGTGATAACGTCCGAGGAAAGCGTGCGGCCCGGTAGCCAGAGTTCCCTGTAGTACGGAACCCGAGATAATGCGGTTGTCACCCTGTTTCAACTGCTGGGTGGTGAGCTCCGTTAAATCGGCGCCTAGGCGGGTCCGTAGCAGCCGCGGCTGAATAACTTGTGGTCCCCCTAAGGCGATCACCCGATCGGTATAGAGCTCCCCAGTCGTCAACAGGTGACCAAGCGCAATCACATCCTGGTAACCAATATGCCAGACTGGCCGCTGCAGTGTGGCGGGGTGTAAGCAGTGGATATGAGTCCCGACTAAACCAGCAGGGTGTGGACCGCTGAACTCAGCTATCACGACTTGAGCGCTTGCCGGCTGCGGGATCAAGGCGCCTGAGGGTTGACAGAGGTATAAGGGTCCTGGGGTTAGTCTGGTGAGTAGCGTGATTCCATGGAGAAAGGCTTCAGGTTGCTCCTGGATAATGAGTGCGGGATCAGCCGCTAGTGGCTGGGTGTCGATGGCGGTGACAAAAATAGCGGCGGGTTGACTATCCAGGGCTGGCACATGGCCAAAGGGACGGGAACGTAGTGCTGTCCAAAGACCTGAGGCGATCAGCGTATCGCGAATTAATTGAGCGTCAAGCGTTGCCAACTGTTCTGGAGTGTAGTGCGCAAACGTGAGGGGTTCATCCTCCTCCACTTGGATAACCAAGGATTGCAGCACTCGTCTGGCCCCACGATGGAGGGCGGTGACAATACCCCCGGCAGGCGCAGTATAGCGGACACCAGGGCTATTTTTGTCGAGAAAGAGTAACTGTCCTTTTTTGACACGTTCCCCTTCGGTCACTTGGAGCAGCGGCCGTAGGCCTGGGATCTCCTCTCCCAGCAGCGCGACTTGGCGGATCACTGGACCTTGGTCAATATAGGGTTGAGGCTGACCCGCGATAGGCAGATCTAAGCCCTTCTTAATGGTGATCCTCATGGGTTACCCACTTCTGTTTTTGCGTGGTACTGGGTTCATTGAAAGGTCGATAAGTCGTGCTGGGCACTATCGACTCAATACAGTGAGATCACCTGGAATAACGGCTAACAATTATAGCACCACTGCCTCATAAGCAAAGGGAAAGGCTAGGATTACTCAGTAAAAAAAACAGGCCAAACCCTCTAATAACCACCGCTTGGTTTATCGGGCGCAGGGTGGTGAGGACGGAGGAGATCCATCACACTGCTCCCATTCCTGTTGGTTGTAGGTATGCAGGGAGAGAGCCTGCAGCGATCCTATAGGTTTGAGTAGCGGTTTTAACACTTGATAAACGGCACGGTGTCGTGCTAGGCGGGATTGACCGGAAAAACCAGCACAAACGAGCACCACTTTAAAATGGCTTTCAGGGCCCAACCTGCCTTGATGTTGATGGCTTTGATTAATGACTTGGAGTACCTGCGGATCAAATGTGATCTGCAGTGTGGTGGTGATCATGGCTTCAATAGTCATAGTAGGGGTATTCAATGGCCCGCGAACTGTTTTAATCACTATACTATCGCCAACAACAAAATTGAACAGCCCGGAAACATTCTGGAGGAGGACTCTTCTGTTATTGGGGCTTATCCTCCAGCGGGGGGGCTCTATTTTCTGAGGCTAGAGAAGGCTCAGAGGTCTGGTTCAAAGCGGTTTTTAGCGCTGGATCAGGCGGATTGGGTTGGCCATGACTGAGGGGTGATCGCCTGGAGAGATTCTCACGACCGCGCCTAGGGCTAGTTGCTAATTCATAGCCTAACGGCGTCAGTGGTAGTTTCCGCTGATTCATTAAGCGGGGAGGGCGACTTGGGGCGTTAGGGTTGGAGAGTGTCTGTTGACGTTGTTGGACTATCGCTTGATCACAGGCGATGGTTTCTGTAGTGGTCATCCGATTAGGTACGGATGAATTGGCTTCAGGAGCGGCATTCGTGGGTTGGCTTGGTGAAGGGGCAGAGGTTATCCGGGCTTCAGGCGCCATAATCGTGATCTCCCAGTAACTGGCAAGGATAGGTCCTTTTTTAAACATTAAGGAACCCGTGAACAATAGGATTAAGTCAATTCAGTATTGACGGTGCGGTATTTCTCTATTTGAGGGGAAATAACTGTGATTGATAAAAAACTTTACCAGGACCACTGTTAGGTGGCAGCGAATGGGTCTAACTATAGGACCTGCAGAGAGGAAAATGCAAGGAGAAAATTTTTAATAAAACTTAATATATTCAGTAAATTACAAAAAAAATGCCCTCAGAACTGATCGAAATAATGACGGATTCTTCACGGAGGATAGTGTTTTTTTAAACGGTATAAAAAACAACAGATGAGACCACAGACAAGAGGATTAATCGTGGAAGTTAGTGAATTGCAGGGGCTGTTCTAGCACTGTTTGTCGTAGGAGGCTCATGATCGCTTGCAAGGTATTACGTGATTTATCGATCACGCGCACCTGTTTATCTTGAATATTGGCTTGCGCTTTGGGATATTCCGTTTTAATCAGCTTTACTATCTTTTTAGCCAGTAGGCTATCGATGCCCTGCTTAAAGGGTATCTCAAAACTCCACAGTTTGCCGCTATGCGTAGGCTGAGGTGGGATAGTACAGGCACTTCGTTCAATACCACGTTTACTCAACTGATCGTACAAAATAGCTAGCAATTGCTGTAGCTGAAAATCAGATTCAGTAGCGATTTTAACCGTTTCAGCTTTTTCATTGAGTTCAACTGAGGTAGTCACTTGACGGAAGTCCCAGCGATTGGCCACTTCACGTTGTACGTTAGCTACGGTATCACGGATCACTTGCCGGTCGACTTCTGAGATGATATCAAACGAGGGCATTGATAGAGGTTCCTTGCTTAAGGGAGGTAGCGTCACTACGATGCTGCAGGTTGACGCCGGCGCCAGCGTCATTATAAAGGAAGAGCCTTCGGCTAGCAATGGCTACGCTTTTTCAACACAAGATAGATCTCCAGTGGCCCCATTGTTCCTGAAGTGATGAATGCCACTGGGAGGAGGTTGGTGATGCCTACTATCAGGGTTTTTTAGGCACTAGTGGCGCTTTAGTGATGTAAAGATCTTTAGTATAAAATAGGTTCATCTGGTTACGGTCACTGAAGCCACCAATAGAGGGTTTCACCAGCCTCACTGCCACGAGGTGGATCATCGGGATAACCGGGACATCCTCAGCTAATTGCGCCTCTGCTTGGTGATACAGGGGATAACGTTCAGTCTCATAGAGGCATTCAGCTGCCTGATCAAGCGACTGATCGAAATTCAGATTACAGTAACCGGTCGTATTGTAGCTAGAATGCGATATGAACTCACTGAGCAGGGCATAGGGCTCACAGTAAGTGGTAAAAGCACCAAAGTGTGCTGCTTGATAATTTCCTGAGCGTCTCTCTGCTAAAAAAACTTTCCACTCCTGATGGGTGAGGGTTGTTTCTACGCCTAAGTGAGTACGCCATAGCGTGCTGACCAGTAGTGCTAACTGTTTATTGGCCTCAGAGGTGTGGTAGAGCAGCGTAAAACGTAAGGGGTTTTTAGCGCTATAACCCGCCTCTTTGAGTAGTTTTTTGGCCGTTTGCAGGCGCTGTTCCGAACGCCATGAACGCCAGGGAGGCTGGTAAGCGGTTAACCCCCCTAAACCCTGGGGGACCACATTATAAGCGGGCTGCGCTCCTGAGATGAGCAACTGTTGTAAGATGAGTTGGCGATCGAGTACTAAATTCAGGGCTTGACGTACCCGGACATCATCAAATGGCGGGATTTTAGTATTGAATTGATAGCCTTGCACCGCAGGCTTTGGAAAGAGTCGAAATTCCTTAGGAAACTCCTGTTGTAATTTTTGTAACCGGGCTGAGGGAATTCTAGAATGGGTCAGATCGATAGCGCCGGTCCGATAGCCGGCAATTTCTGGTTCTTCATCGAGTGGTAGATAGGTGACTTGATCAATGACAGTCTGGTGATTGTTCCAGTAGTGGGGATTGCGGACGAGCACAATCTTATCATTAATAATCCGTTTTTTAAGGCAATAGGCACCATTGCCTACCCAGTGGGCGGGTAGGGTCCACTGCTCCCCCTGTTGCGTAATGGTCCCATGATGTACAGGCAGCAACGCGCAATGAACTAACAATTTCTTTAAAAATCCTAGCGGTTGCGATAGCGAGAGCTGCAACGTCAGTGGACCGAGCGCTCTCACCCCTAAGGCTTCAGGGGGTAACTGCCCAGCAAGCACCTCATCAATATTGACGACTTTCATAATTTGTAAAATATCTGCTCTGATCGCGGCGGTTTTTGGATCGGCAAGACGCTGGAAGCTATAGACAAAGTCAAGCGCCGTGAGGGGATCACCGTTGGACCAGCGGGCCCCAGGGCGCATATAAAAGGTCCAGATTTTCTTATCGGGGCTGTAGGCATAGAGTGCCATTCCAGGGGTGACGTCACCGTGGCGATCAAGAATAAATAGTCCCTCCAGGAGATCACGCATGATCTTCTGTTCGGGTGTGCCTACGGTTTTATGAGGGTCAAGCGACTGCGGTTCGTCACCGTTGCTGATGACCAACTGTTGTACCGTGGTCAAAGGTTGGATAGCTGATTCTCCAGCGGCGCGTAAAATAGTCTGAAACCAACCCATTCCGAAGACTCCTATCAGGATAGTAGGCCAATAGTGCTGTTTTTTAAGATTCATCATCTTATCTTTTCTTTTCTTTTCTAGTGATAACGGACTATTGTTGGACCGCAAGGAGTAGTAACGCAAATGCTTTTTTATGTGTAATACTGTGTTGACTGTTTGATCTAGCTTCAGGACGGTTCTATGAACCCCATCAGGTTGATGGTGTAGACGGTTGTATTATTTATTGAAGTCGATCCAGAAACCTAAGTTGCCAGAGTGTTGCCAGAGGGATAGCACGATGAATCACACGACTGTAGTCACCTTGGCTCAAGCTTTAATCAACTGCCCCTCAATTACCCCTCATGATGCCGGTTGTCAAGCACTACTGATGCAACGTTTGCAGGCGGTCGGTTTTACGGTGGAACCGTTAAATTTCGGGGATACCAGTAATTTTTGGGCGTGGCATGGGAGTGGCTCACCCTGTTTTACTTTTGCCGGCCATACTGACGTGGTGCCGCCAGGGCCACTGGCAGCCTGGCGCTACCCCCCATTTTCGGCTCAGATAGCGGATGGTCTGCTTTATGGGCGTGGAGCGGCTGATATGAAGGGCGCTGTGGCGGCTATGGTGATTGCTGCAGAGCGCTTTGTGACCGAGCATCCTGAGCATTCGGGTCGCTTAGCGCTGTTAATCACCTCAGATGAGGAGGGAGAGGCGACTGATGGGACCCGTCGAGTCGTAGAAACCCTCCTGCAGCGTGGGGAGCGGATTGATTACTGTTTGGTTGGTGAGCCCTCGAGTGAGTCGCAATTGGGGGATGTGATAAAAATTGGTCGCCGGGGTTCCCTCAGTGCTACGGTGACTATCCAGGGGATCCAGGGTCATGTTGCTTATCCTCACTTAGTGGATAACCCACTCCATCGCACACTGCCAGCACTGCAAGCGCTGCTAGCGATGGAATGGGATCAGGGCACTGCCCAGTTTCCAGCGACGAGTTTGCAAATCACTGATATCCAGGCAGGTAGCGGGGTTGATAATGTTACCCCCTCGCAATTACGGCTCCACCTGAATTGGCGTTATAGCCCACAGCTCATCACGCCACAGATCCAACAGCGGGTGACAACGCTATTGGACGATTATCAGCTGCCTTATACTATCCGTTGGCGGCTCTCTGGGGAGCCTTTTATTACCCCCCGTGGCACCTTGCTGGAGGCTGTTGTGGCTGCGGTGCAGCACTGCACTGGCTTAACCCCCGAGCAGTCAACGGCCGGGGGCACTTCAGATGGGCGGTTTATTGCACCCATGGGGGCACAGGTGGTGGAATTAGGGGTTAGCAATGCGACCATCCATCAAGCCAATGAGTCGGTCTCTATCGCGGAGCTAACCCTGTTATGTCAACTTTATCAGCAGCTGATGCGCTCTCTGCTCAATGACAGCGATAGGATAAGTGGCTACCCCAGCGCCTAGCCTTTTTAGCAATTTTTGTTAGAATGACCGCGCTATTTTATCCTTAGGGCACCATCATTCGCTTCCCCCTATTTTATGGGAGGGTTGCTTGGTAGCCGTTGTCCTCTTTTCAAATTTTTAGGAACTCTCTTTATGAACAAACCACTATTATCAACGAGTTTCATCATCCTCTTACTGAGTGGCTGTGCCAATAGTGATCTCTACTCTGGGGATGTTTACCGGGCGGGACAAGCTAAGCAGGTGCAATCAGTGGCTTATGGAACCATTGTATATGCTCGTCCAGTCCTGATTCAGGGTGAAAATAAGGTCGATTTACTCGGGGGTCTTGCCGGTGCCGTACTGGGTGGGGTGTCAGGTAATGCCGTCGGTGGCGGGAAAGGAAAACAGTTAGCCACCGTCGTCGGCGGGTTTGGCGGGGCGATGGCTGGTGAAAAAATAGCTGATAAAATGAATCAGATCAAAGGATTGGAGCTAGAAATTCAAAAAGAGGATGGCAGTACCGTCGTGGTGATCCAGAAAGCGGATCCCCGCTTCGCCGTTGGCCAAAAGGTGCGCCTGATCGATGATGGCCGGCGTGTGAATGTTTCCGTCCTGTGATCGGACACCAATGCTAACACGACCCCACTGGGTTAGGCTGGAGAAGCCAGTCGATGACTGGGCCTCTGTTTAATTTTGGCGCGGGTCCGGCTCTGTTGCCGCCCGCTGTCTTGAAAAGGGCACAGCAACAGCTGTTAGATTGGCAAGGATGCGGCCTCTCGGTCCTAGAGCTTGGCCATCGGAGTGAGCTTTTCCAACAGATTACCCAGGCTGCTGAACGCGATCTACGGGATCTATTAGCGATCCCAAAGGAGTATCGGGTCCTGTTTATGCAGGGCGGGGCGCGGGGACAGTTTGCTGCTGTTCCGCTGAATTTATCAGGACAAGGGCGCCAGGCTGATTATATTGAAAGTGGTTATTGGTCGCGCTGTGCCGCCTTAGAGGGAGAGAAATACTGTACGGCCAAGATCATCGATGTGCGTTGCCAGCGTGAGGGCTTGTCGGCTATAAAACCGATGAGCGAATGGCCGATCTCTGATCAAGCGGCCTTCATTCATTATTGCCCTAATGAGACGATTAACGGTGTAGCGATTGATGAAGTTCCAGATTTTGGTGAGCGGGTGGTGGTGGCTGATATGTCTTCTACATTGTTGTCCCGCCCCATTGAGATCAAGCGTTTTGGGGTGATCTATGCCTGTGCTCAAAAAAATATCGGACCCGCTGGAATTACGCTGGTCATCATCCGTGATGACCTACTCGGTCGTGCCGATCAGGCACTACCCTCTATATTGAATTATACCCTGATGGCGCAAAGTCATTCCCTGTACAATACACCCCCTACGTTTGCTTGGTACTGTTGTGGCCTGATGTTTCAGTGGCTAAAGGCCCAAGGCGGGTTAGCGGCTATAGCCCTGCGTAACCAACAGAAAGCGGCAAAGCTATATGAGTTTATGGATGCTCACCCGTTTTATATTAACCGGGTCCACCCCGCGCATCGTTCATTGATGAATATTCCCTTTTGGCTTTTACAATCTGACTTAGTCGATCTATTTTTGCAGCAGGCTCAGGGTGTTGGATTATATGCTTTAAAAGGACACCAGGTGGTTGGGGGGTTACGGGCTTCGCTTTACAATGCCATGCCATTTGCAGGGGTTAACACCTTAGTCGATTTTATGAGCGCTTTTCTTCAGCATTATGGTAGCGCTAACCCTCAGTGTGGCGGTCGTTAGCGCGGCCATCACCAGACATTTCTAAAACGCTCAGGATTACTCGCCGTATAAACAACGGTATGACGGATATTTCTATGTCCTAGATAGTCCTGAATTAAGCGTGTATCAATCCCCCGATCCGCCAACGCATAGCCGCATGAATGACGTAGCATATGTGGATGGGCTTGAATGCTGATCGCTGCCATGGCACTGTAACGCTTGACTAATAAATAGACCTGTTGTCGTGATAGGGGGGTTCCTTTGCGAGAAATAAAAAGATAGTCTGACTGATGATTAGGGTAAGTTTCTCTAACCTGTAACCAAGTTTTTAAAACTCTTTTTTCTCGGGTGATGAGTGGGTGTACGGTTGAAAAACCATTTTTAAGACGTTTTATATAAATATGTCCTGCATTAAAATCGATATCAGATAGGCGCCATGAGATGATTTCACTGACACGGGCTCCATGGAGAAAGCACATCAAGAGTAAGCAGTAATTACGTTGATGATTACTGCTATTGGCAGTGGCTTCAAGCATTTTTTCTATTTCAAAAGTCGTTAAATGTTTTCTACGGAGCATGGTTTTTTCCTTGCCACAACGGCAGTTATTGTATTTTTTCTACTACTTAAACGGCTTAATGATGACTTGATCATATAAAAAAGTTCAATCATCATGACGTAGACGTTCAACACCCCAGAAAAAATAGATGCATAATGGGTAAATTAATTAATGATTAACCAATGGTCTGTAAATAGCATTCTAACTGATGCTACTAGCGCTTGTACATTAAGTAGTTACTCTGGTTTTTAGACTATCTATAATGACTAGATTGATTATTCAGCAAACTCACTTTTTAGTGACTAGCATTATATCTATTATGGTAGGTTAAATTAATAATATGAAAAAAATTACCAAGAATCCTGTCAATAACCTTAAAAATAGTCTCTTAAAGCATTGATAATAAAATAAAGTATGAAGGCCTAAAGCTGATAATTGCTTTATAAATTATTCAGTTAAAATAATAATGACTGATAAACCTAAAACAGTGATCGATTGAATAGGGGCTAAAACGCTTTTTTCCTTTTCAGTAGCAGCGCTCTAACAACCTACACGCCAGGATAGTGGCGGGGCACTGTATAGTCTAGGCTCTCTGCTCAGAGAGGGACGACCTTGGGGCTTTACAGCAGCTGATCGATGAGCAGTGATTTAAAGAGTAGCCTATAGGGGTCCTTCAATGCTTACTGTGTTTGCTTCATCCTTTGTAAGCACTGGATGGCTTGAGGCACCCCTTGTTGTAGTAACAGCTCAGTCGCTTGCAGCGCCTGATCAATGGCCTGATCAATCAACTGCTGTTCATCGGGCGGCGCCTGCCCCAGCACAAAGCTCACTACCTGTGCTTTTGAGCCCGGATGGCCGATACCAATCCGCAGACGATAAAAATCGCGACAGTGATGCAGTTTATTAATAATATCTTTTAAGCCATTATGGCCAGCGTGGCCGCCCCCGAGTTTAAATTTGACGCTCCCCACAGCGATATCCAGATCATCGTGGGCAATCAGGATCTCTTGTGGTTGCAGGCGATAGAAGTGGGCAAATTTGGCCACGGCATCACCACTTAAGTTCATAAAAGTAGTGGGTATTAACAGCGTAATCGGCTGATCGCCGCACCGCAGCTGGCCGATCTGTGCACAGAAACGCGGGTGCGGTCTTAGGGCGATCTGATAGTATTGCGCCAGGCGTTGCAGGTACCAGGCGCCTGCATTATGCCGAGTGTTAGCATAGTCGGCGCCGGGATTGGCTAAGCCGGCGATTAATTTTATAGTGCTCACTGGATTCGCAACGATCATGAACGGTGATGGGATCTCCGGCCTATAGAGGCCATTGCCAGGGTGCGCATCTTAGCGTTCAAACATGGCTGAAATAGACTCTTCATTGTTGATACGCCGGATGGCTTCCGCCAACAGCTGCGCCAGGGATAATGAGCGCACTTTATTGAGGTCCTGAATAGCCTGGGATAGGGGAATGGTATCGGTGACGACAATTTCATCGATGACAGAGTGTTCTAAATTACTAGCCGCCATTCCAGAGAATACGGGATGGGTGGCATAGGCAAACACCCGCTTCGCACCCTGTTTTTTTAGGGCCTCAGCCGCTTTACACAAAGTACTGCCGGTATCAATGATGTCGTCAATTAAAATGCAATCACGGCCGGAAACATCCCCGATGATATTCATCACTTCGGCAACATTAGCTTGCGGCCGTCGTTTATCGATAATGGCCATGTCGGTGTCATGGAGTAATTTAGCGATGGCCCGAGCACGAACGACCCCACCAATATCGGGTGAGATCACCACCGGATTGAGAAAATTTTGGACCCGCATATCTTCCAGGAGTACGGGACTGCCAAAAATATTATCGACTGGAAGATCAAAAAAGCCCTGAATCTGCTCAGCATGTAAATCAACGGTTAATAATCGGTCTACCCCCACGCTAGAGAGAAAATCTGCCACTATTTTGGCCGTGATAGGCACCCGTGCAGAGCGGATCCGTCGATCTTGGCGAGCATAGCCAAAGTAGGGGATCACCGCGGTAATACGGCCAGCACTGGCGCGCCGTAAGGCATCGATCATCACCAGCAGCTCCATTAAGTTATCATTGGTTGGGGCGCAGGTGGATTGAATAATAAAAATATCGCCACCCCGGACATTTTCATGGATCTCAACGTTGATTTCACCGTCACTAAAGCGTCCCACGCTGGCCTGTCCTAAAGCCACATGTAGGCGTGCGGCGGTCTGTTCAGCCAACAATGGTATGGCATTTCCTGTAAATAACTTAATATCGCGCATGCTGACAGCCCTGGATGGTTAATGATGAAACAGTCGTCTGGTGGTAACAGCCGGCTGATCTGGGTTTTCGCCAAGTCGAGCGCTGCGCTTACCGCCAGCTTCCCCCTTGTCTTTCTTTGGCATGGTTTGCTAATGCCTGCTGCAGAGGAGAGCGATTAACTCCACGCGCGACAAAAGCGCGCACCCCACTAGGGCGCTTATTGAGCAGTTGTTGAGCCGCTATTTGGTTAGAAAATTCAGCAAAGGCTGCCGATCCGGTACCGGTTAGTCGAGCGGGTGCGTAGTGTAACAGCCAGTTGATCACCGCTTCAACCTCAGGAAAGCATTTTTTTACGATCGCTTCACAATCATTACTGTAAGGGGGGGTTAGGCACTGCTTGAGCGTGCGGGGGGGCGTAGCGCGTTGAAGGTGCGGATGGTTAAATATTTGAGCGGTTGAGATAGCTTGTTCAGGATAGGCTACCAGATACCAAAGCTCTTGAGGAGCAGCTGGCTGTAGCTGTTCGCCGATGCCTTCGGCAAAAGCGGCCTGGCCATAGAGAAACACGGGGATATCAGCCCCCAAGATCACCCCCAACTGTTGTAGTTCAGCGCTGGAGAGTCCACAGCCCCAGAGCTGGTTCAATGCCGCTAAAGTGGTTGCCGCATTGGAGGAGCCGCCCCCTAAGCCACTGCCTAGGGGCAACTGTTTATGGAGCGTGATAACAGCCCCTTGACGGCAGTCAGTGGCCTGTTGCAGTAACCGCGCTGCTTTAATGATTAAATTGTCTTCAGGGGGGACACCGGGCAGGGAGGTCTGTAGCTGGATCTGATCCTCTGCTTGTGGGGTGATGGTGAGGGTATCGCCATAGGTTAGGAATTGAAAGAGGGTTTGCAGGGTGTGGTAACCATCGGGACGGCGGCCGGTAATACTCAAAAATAGGTTTAGCTTTCCGGGTGCCGGCCAAGTGGTGATCATTAGGGGAGTGTCCATTGATCGATTTTTAGGAGCAGCCGGTGGCTGCCGATCTCAAGCTGCAGCTGAGTCGGTAGGGATAAGCGCCCCTGATCACGGTAGGCGAGATAGTTCAAGTGTATCGGGGAGGGATCAGCATGGATGAGCTGTTTTAATCGCTGCTGGCTATCCAGTTGATACTGGTCATGAGGGGTTGGCAGGCCAATAAGCCAGTGTGCTAACAGCGGTAGTGGAAGTTCGAGGCCACTTTGGCACTGGAGGAATTGTTCAGCCTGCTCGCCTTGGTAGTGCTGCCCTTGGTGATCTTGTAGGCGCACGGTACTGCCTTGTTGTTCCAAGAGCAACAGGGTTTGGCCCAAGGGATGCGTGAGTCGCCATTGCAGGTGATTGGGACCGTTCTGCTGCCAGTTGAAGCGGGCATAAAAGGAGCGCTCAGGGGTCCGGTAGATCAAACTCCCGCGGGCTTGATAACGGATCAACTGCTGTAACTGCAGCTGGCGTTGAGGCCAGGTGAGTACCGGCTGTTCAGGAGGGCGGGAGCTACAAGCACTCAAGCAGAGCGTCAAGGCTACTAATAATAGACGCCATCCCCTGTTAAACTGACAATAGGTGATCATGAGTGCACTTAGGGCCCCGCCATCGGATCAGGATAATCCTATTGTTGGCTTTAAAAAGATTCAAGTACATGATTTAAAAACAGTCGTCCATGTTCAGAGAGTTGCCAACTGGTCGGGGATTCCTGCAAATAGCCCTGTGAGATCAGCTGATCCAAGATAGGTCGAAGTTTCGCTTCATCTACCCCAGTGAATCGCGTGAAATCAGATCGGGGGGTTGGTTCCAGGAGGCGCCAGCGGTTCATAAAGAACTCTAAGGGTCGTTGATCGAGCGGCACCGCAAACTGCTGCTGGCGATGGTGCCCCTGAAGATAGCCACGAGGATGGCGGGTTTTAACAGTACGCAGGATCTCCCCCCCCGGGAAGCTGATTTTACCGTGGGCACCACAACCAACCCCGAGATAGTCGCCAAAGCGCCAATAGTTCAAGTTATGTTGACTGTAGTGCTCATCACGCGCATAAGCGGAGATCTCATAGGGCTGATAACCAGCTGCTTTCAGCAGTTGATCGCCCTGTTGCCAGATGGCCCACAGCTGCTCATCAGGCGGTAGTGGCGGCGGCCGTGATCCAAACGCTGTCTGGGGCTCTAGGGTCAGTTGATACCAGGAGAGATGGGTGGGTGCTAGGCAGACGGCTTGTTCGAGATCGACTAGCGCTTGTGCGAGTGATTGATGGGGCAGGCCATGCATCAAATCAAGATTCACTCGGGTTGCTGGCAAGTTCATCGCCAGTTGGACTGCTCGAGTGGCGGCCTCTGGGCTATGGATGCGTCCCAAATGGCGTAGGCTGTCGGCGTTAAAGCTCTGAACTCCGATAGAGAAGCGATTCACCCCAGCCGCCTGATACCCGATAAAGCGCTCCTGCTCGACGGTACCTGGGTTGGCTTCTAGCGTAATTTCCATCTGTGGGGCGAGCGGCACCCGCTGGCGGATCCCCTGCAGCAGATTCTCGACGGCTTGGGCCGTGAGCAGACTGGGGGTTCCGCCGCCAATAAAAATAGTATCAATCGTGCGCCCTGGAATCAGCTGCCGATCAGTGGTTAAATCTGCCAACAGTTGGTCGATATAAGCCTGCTCAGGGATCACACCCTGTTGTGGATGAGAATTAAAATCACAATAGGGGCATTTTTTAACGCACCAGGGAATATGGATATAGAGCCCGAGCGGCGGCAGTTCAAGCATGAGGTAGAACGGTGAGCAGTTGTCGTAGCGCTTGGCCCCGGTGTGAGTGCTGAAATTTTTGCTCACGGCTTAAGGCTGCGGCTGTGCAGTGGCGATCAGGCAGGTAAAACAGCGAATCATAACCAAACCCTTGATCACCGCTGGGGTGTAGCGCGATCGCTCCCTGCCAATGGGCTTGACTAATCAGCGGGGCAGGATCGTCAGCGTAGCGTAAATAGACGATAACACAGTAGAAGTGTGCGGTTCGTTGCGCTGCAGGCACCTGCTGCAGTTGTTCTAGCAGTTTGTGGCGATTATCAGCTTCACTGGCGTGTTCCCCTGCATAACGGGCTGAATAGATACCGGGGGCACCCTGCAGGGCCTCAACGACCAGGCCGGAGTCATCCGCCAGGGCTGGTAGCCCGCTCTGCTGTGCACAGTGGCGCGCTTTCAATAGTGCATTCTCAATAAAGGTCTGGCCGGTCTCAGCAATCGGTTGGATTTCCCACTGACTTTGGGTCACGATCTGGTATCCCAAGGCACCTAGCGGCTCGGACAGCTCCTTGACTTTACCGGGATTGGCCGTCGCTAAAACAATTGTTGAGCCCATTAGAGGCACTCCTGCTCGGTGGTGGATAGCTGTAGCGCATCAGGCAGCTGTCGGGGCGCTTGAATACGGACCCGTTTATAGCGACTTCGATCGCCTCGCTCTAGAATCACTTGGCGTTGCTGCACCCCAAACTGTCGCGCTAGAAACTGACATAAACGCTTGTTAGCTTGCCCCTCCAGCGCTGGGGCTTGGAGTTTTATTTTCAACTGAGTACCGGGCTCACCGGCGAAGCAGTCTGTCGAAGCATTCGGCTGCACAGCGATCCTTAAAATCAGATCCGTCCCTTCCCAGACTAGGGGGGATCCCCTCATAAATAGCTCCAGAGTGATCCAAAGAGGTCGCTCCCGAGATAATCTAGGGTGATAAGCAGCAGCATGAATGCCATCACAGAAAAGTCTAGCCCATTGGTAGTGGGTAATCGACGACGGATGGGTTGTAGCAGAGGCTCAGTCAGCTGTTGCAGCGTATAGTCAATGGGTTGAGTCCGGTAGTTGATCCAGATGCCCAGTGCACGGAGCAGCAGAATCCAAAATAGCAGCTTACCGCTGCACTTGAGTAGCCCCAGCAGTCCAAGCAAACAGTAAAAGAGGGGAGAGGTGGTGCTCGCAGCGTGGTTACTTTGCAACAGTAGTAGCGCAGAGGCTCGCAGGGTGAGCAGCGTGAAAGCCAGCAAGAGGGCAGCTGTATCAACCCGGGCGCCCAGCGGCAACAGAGGATAGAGTAACCGGACGACCGGTTGAGTCCAGCGGGCGGTCAGCTGGTAAAAGGGGTTATGACGATCGCGGACAACACCATATAACCAAGCCCGTAGTAACAACAGTAGGGTATAAAAATCAATGACAGTTTTACCAATAAATACCAGAGTAAGCATTATGTAGTCTATTCCTTGGTCAGTCGAGCGACTGTTGTAGGGCTTCAGCCCGCAGGACAGCAGCTTGCATGGCGGCGTTAATCGTAGCATTGAACTGCTGTTGCTGGAAGATCTGTAGAGCAGCTTCTGTGGTACCACCTTTAGCCGTCACCTGGTCACTTAAGGCTTGCAGGGTAAGCTCTGGTTGTTGAATGGCCAGGTGTGCCGCACCTAATGCTGCTTGTTGCACCAGTTGACGAGCCTGTTGTGGCTCTAGACCCATCGCAACGGCACTCTGCTGCATGCTGTGCATCCACTGGAAAAAGTAGGCTGGGGCGCTGCCTGCGGCCGCGATCACGGTATTGATATCCTGCTCTTTGGCGAGCCAGCACACCTCGCCAACTGATTGTAACAGTGACTCAGCAAACGCCTTATCTGCAGAGGAGACCGATGGAGGAGCGTATAAGCCGCTCATGCCATAACCAATTGAAGCGGGTGTGTTGGGCATGACGCGGATAATCGTATGCTGCGCTCCTAACCGTTGTGCGTACTGCTTGAGGGTGATCCCGGTCACCACGGAGAGTATTAATTTTTTCGAGAGATCGCCGCGGTTTAGGCTTTGACAAACTGCGGCCATCTGTTGGGGCTTAACCGCCAGGATAATGACGGCGGCGGTTCTAGCGGCCACAAGATTATCTTCAGTGGTGGCGACCCCCGTGGCGGCGGCTAAAGCCTCCCGGCGAGTAGCCGTAGGAGCTGCCACGGTAATACAGGTCATGGGATAGTCAGCAGCCTGTAGGCCGAACAGCAGAGCGCGGGTCATGTTGCCCGCGCCAAGGAAGGCAATGGTTCGAGGCTGCATACTATTATCTCCTGTTGACTAGACGAGGACCGAACAGTGCTGTTCCGAGGCGTACTAAGGTACTGCCAGCTGCAATGGCCTCGGAGAGATCATTAGACATCCCCATAGAGAGCGTGTCAAATTGTGGATAGTTGGCCTGTAGTGCTTGGAAAAGTGCTTGGGCTTGACCAAAAAGGGCTTTGGTGTGTTGTGGATCAAGCGTGGGGGCTGGCAGTACCATCAGACCGCGCAGGCACAGATTTGGCAGCGGTTGTACCGCCTGAACTAGGGGGATTAATGCTTCGGGTAATACGCCGTAACCGACGGCAGGCGAGCGTAAATTAACCTGGATCAACACTTGGAGTGGTGGGCGCTGGATCGGGGCACGGGCCTGGCTAAGCTGTTCGGCCTGTGCTAGCGTCGCAATGGTTTGAACCCAATCAAAATAGGTGGCGACTAAGCGGATCTTATTGCGCTGTAACTGGCCGATAAAGTGCCATTGTAGTGGCTGGAGATCACTGAAGGCGCTCCAGTAGCGAATTTTTGCAACACCTGCTTGCACATAATTTTCACCGTATACCCGCTGACCGCTCTTGATAGCAGCCGCCATCGCCTCTAAGGGCTGATTTTTGCTAACCGCCAGCAATTGAATGGTTGCAGGATTACGGTGTACTGTGGCAGCGCTCTGCGTGATCTGGGCTTGAACAGCCTGTAGATTTTTTTGAAAGCAACTCATACCGCGTGCTAGGAGGGTGCAGGGAGTGGTGGGAGCGCTAACCAGCTCTCTAAAATAATGGTAGCAGCGAGGTTATCCACCTGCGATTTACTCAGGGCTCGGTAGCCCCCCTGCTCGAACAGCCGGGCACGAGCCTCCACTGTGGAGAGGCGTTCATCGTGCAGACGCACTGGTAGTGCACAGTGTGTCTGCAAAGTACTGGCAAACTGCCGAGCTGATTGTGTTAGCGGTTGTTCACTGCCATCCATATTCAGCGGTAGGCCAACGACGAGTGTCTCAGGCTGCCAAGTGTGTAGCAAAGTCGCCAGCTGTTGCCAATTGGGAACTCCATCACAGGCCTTCAAAGCCATTAAGGGTCGCGCCTGTCCGGTGAGGCGCAAACCAATGGCTGTTCCAATATGGCGTAAGCCAAAATCAAAAGCGATCACCGTTGCGGACATTAAGCGTGTCCACCCTGGGAGACAATTTGCCAAGCATCTTGGATGCCGAGCTGTTTAACCGCCGCTTGCCAGCGTTGATTAATGGGGGTGTGGAAAATAATGGCTGGATCGGCTGGAGTGACTAACCAACCAGTTTCAGATAACTCTTGTTCCAATTGCCCCTGTTGCCAACTGGCATAACCGAGCGCCACTAAAAAATGGGGGGGTTGTTCAGCAGTTCCCAGGGTTTCCAGAATATCGCGCGAATTGGTCAACATGGTCTCTGAAGAGACCGACAGACTAGAAGAAAAACCAGCTTGTGGTGAGTGCAAAATAAAGCCACGATCGTTGGCAACGGGGCCGCCATTGAACACGGGGTAGTCAACGGGAGTATCGGTTTTTTCAATTTTTAGCTGTTGCAGTAAGGCCTGCACAGTCAGTGTGAGTGGGTGATTAATCACAATGCCCATCGCCCCTTGTTCTGTATGGTCACACAAATAGACCACGGACTGCTTGAAAAAGGGGTCCTGTAGCGTAGGCAGCGCAATTAAAAAATGGTGGTGCAGGCGCATGGGATACTCAGGTTAACTACAGAGTAGACAGTGAGGATTAGTATGCGCATAATCGTGACTGAAGTCACGGGCTTCCGTGTTTAAAACCCCTCTATTCTCTGTGCGATCAAGAGGCGTTGGAACCTTAGGCGATCGACCGCAACGGCTAGCAGTGTTTTCGAACAGTTTGTTAGACACGCCAGGCCATGCCAGAGTCCTCTATTAGCAATGGCTGTTGACACGTTTTGATGAACCTATCAAAGGGAAAACAGCCATTGACAATTAAAATAAAAGGTACCGAGAATGACAGTGAACTTTTTATTTAAAATTAGGTGGATGCCATGGATCGTTTGCAAGTTGCACAAAAAAGTAGTCAGGTGGATTTATTAAAACAGTTTCCGTCGATGCTGTCTAAAGCACTGACTAGTGTATCTGAACGGCCTTCTTTTATAAAAAAAATCTCAAAACCTCTCAACATGACGGACCACTCACCTGAAATTGAGATCATCCAGCAAACCCCTATTTTGACTGATGAAGAGACACCGGAACAGTTGTATAGTGCGGATAGAAATTTCTATGTTAATCGTATGTTAGAGGTGGTTCCTCTGGATGATGCTACTTTTAAAATCACCAACTTTACGCCCACCGATTTTGAAAAAGTGACCGTGTTTATGCAGTTGTCAGATATCGGTAGCCCAATTGCTTTAGGGTGTCTCAATGAGCTTAAAGGTCATTCTCAACTCATCTGCCGTTACCCTTTTGTTAAAAAAGAGCAATCTTATAAAACAGATACAGATTATCGGATTGTTCTGGGTCCTAATACACGTTTATCAGAGTGTCAACCAGTTTTTGAGGTGTACACCGATCACCGAGTCTTTGAAAAATTACAACAAATAAAAGTGAATTGGCAAATTCGTTTTTATCATAAAACAAATCAAGGCGGTACTGACGTCACCCCACAGTATGCTAGAGCTTACACAGCGCTCATCCCAGAAATTGCCTGTATAGTCAGTAGTGATGAGTATCAGGATCTTTTTTTAAAAGGACAGTTTGGTCTCTGGCGAGATCTTGATCATTTAGAAAATGAGGATGGCACAGACAATACAACCACTTTTAGTTCTGAAGAACTCAAAGTGATCTATGAGAATGGAATGAATTTTCAGGTGTACCGTCTGGGAGTGCTGGCTGATGATAGCGGGATAGGTGGAACTGGTTTTTGTACCAATAATTTTGCTAGAATTGCTCTAGTTAAATATTATTTTTCTTGGGAGGATGATGCAATATTTGAAACTTTTGGTCACGAATATGGTCATGCTGTCTGCTTCCCTCAGGGGTATACTAACCATGAAACTAATATTCCACACCTTGACTTTTATAAAGGGAATGGGGGGCTATTTTCAAAATTATATCAACAGCTTATCAATAGTGATAGGCTACCCTTTTCGCAACCTGGTATTACCCCTAATGTTATTATGGGATTTGGAAAAGAGTTTTCTAGGATCGATCGGTTGCTTGATAAAAAACAATTACCTTGTGTGCTTGATCAAATAGATGAAAGAGAGAAACAAGAGGAATGTTATCTTTCTAATCAAGCAATTTTTTTAGATTTAATCCATAAAAAAAATCAAGAACATTTAATATTTAAGGTTTTAAGAAGAGCAGAATTTTTATATAATAAATTACAAAAAAACTTACAAAAAAATATCCAGGTCTCTTCTGAATTATTAGATCGATTAAAAACTGAGGTTTTGTTTGATCAACTGTTCCCTCAGGGTGAGCAAAACCAAGATCATTCAATAAAAAGCAGTCAGATTACCCATTATCTATTGGATGCCATTCCTGATTTAAAAAGATTTTCCGGTGACTGGTCAGCAGCCAGGCTAGGTGAAGTAGCGACTAACCAACCCACCCCAGTGGTTAACCAGAAGCTCATTCAAGATCTAGCAGCTCACCAGGGAGATGAACCAGTGATGGTCTCAACCGCTGGGCTCTCTTCTAGGCAGTTATTAACCGCTGATCCTGTTTTATTGAATGCTGCCTGATCGATCATGACCAGGATCCCGTCGATGATTTTTCTGGTGTCTATTAAAACTCTCCCTGTAGCCTAATCTGCTTGAGGGCCCAGTGGTGGCGAGGCTACAATTTGGGGAGCTTCTAAAGGATCAGTCACCCTGTTTTTTGACCAAAACAGTGTTATGTACTGGTCTGGGTGCCACGCAGCGTCAACCGTTATTCGATGGCATCGAGCAGCAGGCCAGTAATAGACATCGGGTACGCTGCTTCAATTTCTTGTAGGCAGGTGGGACTGGTGACATTGATCTCCGTGAGGTACTCTCCAATAATGTCTAAGCCCACGAACAGCAGCCCTTTCTGTTTGAGTAGCGGCCCCACCTGTTCAGCGATAGCACGATCACGGGCAGTCAGCGGGCGGGCTTCACCACGCCCACCCGCTGCTAAATTACCGCGAGCCTCGCCCGCTGCTGGAATACGGGCTAGGCAGTAGGGAATAGGCTGGCCATCGACCAGCAGAACGCGTTTATCACCCTGTTGGATCTCAGGAAGATAGCGTTGCGCCATGCAGTAGCACCGGCCGTATTGGGTTAAGGTTTCAATCATCACCGCGCGATTGCGATCCTGGCGCTGCAGATAAAAGACACTACTCCCCCCCATGCCATCCAGCGGTTTTAGAATGATTTCAGCGTGCTGCTCATGAAAGTGACGAATCAGCGCGGCCTGTTGAGTCACTAGGGTCTCTGGCATCAGATCGGCAAACCAGGTGGCGAATAGCTTTTCATTACAATCACGTAACGCTTGTGGTCGATGATGACCAAGGTCCCTTGCCTTTCTGCCAGCTCAAGCAGCTGGGTGAGGTGGAGGTAGCGCGTATCGAAGGGGGGATCTTGACGGATCAATAGCACGTCTAGTTGGCCTAATGGCAGCGTCTGTTGCTGGCCAAAGGCAAACCAGGCGGTCTCACTCCGCATCACTTGCAGCAGCCGACTGCGGCCGTAGAGTACGCCATTCAGTAGTGAGAGATCGGCAGGCTCTAGGTAGTGCAGCTGCCAGCCACGTTGTTGGGCAGCCAGGAGCCAGGCAAAACTGGTATCTTTGTGACTATTAATGGAAGCAATCGGATCCATCACGATCCCCAGGGTGATCATGGGGCTCTCCTCTGCGGGATCGGCTGGGTGGTAGTCGCTGGGGCCGTTGAGTGCAGGGTAGTGAAACTCTCGGCGGCGGCAGCGATGGTACGGTCAACATCCGCTTCACTATGGGCTAACGACATAAAGTGACTTTCAAAGGCTGAAGGGGCTAAGTAGATCCCGCGAGCCAACATCTGGTGGAAAAACTGCTTAAAGCGTTCCACATCGCACTGGTGAACCTGCTGCTCATTGGTGACGCTCGCAGCAGAGGTAAAGAGCACTCCCAGCATCCCCCCCACCTGCTGGACCAATACCGGGATATTGGCCGTGGCTGCCGCTGCGCGCAGGCCAGTGGCCAGGCGGTTTGCCAGCGCCTGCAGGCGCTGCTCATGACCAGGGCGTGCTAACTCTGTTAGGCAGGCATAACCAGCAGCTAGTGCAATAGGATTCCCTGAGCAGGTTCCTGCTTGATAGACCGGCCCTTGAGGGGCGAGCTGCGCCATAATCGTGCGAGCACCGCCAAAGGCCCCCACGGGCAAGCCCCCACCAATAATTTTCCCCAAACAGGTGAGATCGGGGATAACGTTATAATAGGCTTGGGCACCCCCCAAAGCGACGCGAAACCCAGTCATCACTTCATCAAAGATTAACAGGGCTCCAGAGTGATCACATAAGGCCCGCAGGCCAGGCAAGAACCCTGGCAGGGGTGGAATACAGCTCATGTTACCCGCTACTGGTTCAACAATGACAGCAGCAATCTGCTCGGGATAAGCAGTAAAAGCAGCGGCCACCCGCTCTAAATCATTATAGGTGGCCACCAGGGTATCTTGGATCGCCCCTAAGGGAATGCCGTGCGAATGGGGTTGACTATCGGGCAAAGCTCCTGAACCTGCTTTGACCAGGAGGCTGTCGACATGGCCGTGGTAGCAGCCAGCAAATTTAATGATTTTATCGCGCCCGGTATAGCCGCGTGCCAGACGGATGGCACTCATCGTGGCTTCAGTTCCTGAATTGACCATGCGAACTTGTTGCAACGAGGGAAGCAATTCGGTCAACAGTTGTGCCATCTGGACTTCGATGGCCGTGGGTGCCCCAAAGCTTAAACTATGAGCAGAGGCGCTCAACACCGCTTGCTGGATGGCGGGATGGTTGTGTCCTAGAATCATCGGACCCCAAGCCCCCACATAATCTAAGTAGGCTTGACCATCGACATCATAGAGCCAAGGTCCCTGCGCTGATTGAATAAAGCGGGGGGTGCCGCCGACAGCAGTAAAGGCGCGGACTGGGGAGTTAACGCCACCAGGCATCAGCTGCTGGGCCTGCTTAAAGAGTTGCTCTGATTGGGACATCGATTAGCCAGTAGTCGTAGGAGTAATCCCCCTATGTTAAAGCAACCGGTAGGCTGTCGCTAGCTTCGATATGGAGGAGAGCCTACCAGTGACAGGAGCGTTTGCCGTAGTATTCCTCTGGATAATCGATGAAGGATCCAGTTACACTGATGGGATGCAACTGCACTACCGTCTACAAGGTCAAGGCCCGACGATTGTTTTATTACATGGACTGTTTGGCAGCCTAGATAATTTAGGGGTTTTAGCCCGTGATTTACAGCGGGACTATACTATCCTGTCGCCCGATCTGCGTAACCATGGGCGCTCGCCGCACAGTGCTGAGATGAACTACACCCTGATGGCTCAGGATCTGTTAGCGCTGCTAGCAGCGTTGTCGCTGCCGCCGGTGATTCTGTTAGGTCACTCCATGGGAGGCAAAGTAGCGATGGCAATGGCCTTGCTGGCGCCGCAGCCGATCAAACAGTTACTGGTGTTAGATATCGCCCCGGTCGCTTATGACCAACAGCGTCATAACGCTATTTTTAAGGGGATTCAGGCGGTGGTGGATGCTGAGGTTGTGCAGCGTCCGGCAGCAGTGCAGGTGTTACGCGCCTTAAACTTTGAAGAGGCCACCCTGCACTTTTTATTAAAGTCGTTTCATCAGGGTCAGTGGCGTTTTAACTGGCCGGTACTACAGAGAGGCTATCCGGCTATTAGTGGTTGGGATATTCCGGGATCCTGGGGCGGACCTGCCTGTTTTATTGGTGGTGAGTGCTCAGATTATCTACTACCCACCTATCACTCCCAGGTGAAGCAACAATTCCCGCGTGCGGAGATTCATCGCCTGCCACAAGCAGGCCACTGGTTAGCCAGTGAGCAGCCCGAGGCGGTGTTGCAGAGGGTACGCCAGTTTATAGCAGCCGCGCAGGAGGGGCAGGGCGGATTAAGCGCATAATAACATTGACTTCGTCGAAGATTCGGGTAGGATCTGCCGCCTTGACTGCAAACGATAGAGAGCAGATCCCCGCTAGGATGCTCTCCCGTTGAATGGTTTTGGCGCGTTGGCAGAGTGGTCATGTAGCGGACTGCAAATCCGTGTACCTCGGTTCGATTCCGGGACGCGCCTCCAATGATCAACCGAACCTCCCATCATCGCGCTTTCACTCAACGCTGTTAATAAACACAGGGCTCACCGACTGGACGCGTCTTAAATCGCCGGTGTAGCCACATGTATTGCCCGGGCGCTCGTAAAATTTCTGTTTCAATCGCTTGGTTCATCAGGGTGGTGGCTGCCACTGGATCGGCGGGCAGCGGGGTAGCTAATGGTGGTTGTAGCATGACCGAATAGCCTTGTCCCTCTGGATGCCGCAGCGGTGTGAACAGGACCACAGCAGGATTGGCATGACGAACTAAAAAGTGAGTTCCTAGCGTCGTAGCCGCCTGTTTTACCGCAAAAAAGGGGACGAAGACACTGTTGTTAGGGCCGTAGTCATGATCGGGGGCGTACCACAATATCGCCCCCCGTTTCAGCTGTTTGACCATCCCCTTAATATTTTTGCGATTGATCAAGGCCTTATTAGATCGCAAGCGCCCCCGCACCTGTAACCACTCTAGTAAAGGGTTATTGTGTGGACGGTAGACCCCAATGCCAGGAAACCGCAGCCCGAAAACCCGGGCGCCGAGTTCCAAGCTAAAAAAATGGATCCCAATCAAGAGGATCCCTTGCTGGATCTGTTGCAGGTTGCTGATAGCGTCAGTACCACTGAGCGTACACCACTGGTTAATCCGTCGATTGGACCAAAACCAGGCCATACCGCACTCTATCACTCCTAATCCAGCCGATTCAAAAGAGTCGATTAATAGCTGCTGCTGCTGCTGAAGCGTCAGGTTTGGAAAGCACTGCTGTAGATTGCAGCGGGTAATGTGGAGCCGACGGTGGGCAAATCGCATAGAGCACCGCCCTAAGCGTCGCCCCAAGCGATAGAGCAGGGGGTAGGGCAGTTGCACTAGTAGCCACAGTAGGCCAATACCCAACCATAGGCCCCAATAACGGGGTTTTAACAGCTGCCAACGCCACTGCGAGCCGGTTATTTGCATCACCAGTTGTTAACGCCTAGGACTCAAAAAAACAGGAGAAGAGCTCTGATAGGGATCTATCTCCTCGGAAGCCCAGAGCCTCAGCGGGTGAGCGCTCAAACTGGCTGGGTTGGCCAGCGAGAATAGCGTTCAGCGATTCATCGACCGCATAGTGAATCAGCGGCAGTGAATCACGGGTCATCCGCTGCTTGAGCGTCTCAATGAGTGAATGAGAGGTGGTGGTGATCCCAGGTAGCGTCACCACGCGCTGATCCCCCCAACTGCTGCTCGGCAGCAGCGCGCTGTGTAGTAAATTATTCACGATAGCGTGTGTGCTAGCCAGCCAGAGCGGCAGCCTGGGATCAATGGGCCAGGAGACCTCTTTATTGGCCAGTAAGTTCTGGATCAGCGGAGCAAGAAAGGTGGTGATATGCTCTTGGCCACTGGCAGGTTCAAGCCGTAGCAGAGGCAGACGTACGATCCGTCCATCGATGAGCCCCCGACGAGAATAATCTTTGATCAGCAACTCACTCAAAGCTTTTTGAGTACCAAAGGCAGAGTGTGGATGGAGTGCAGTAGCGTCGGTTACCGTGGCTGATCCGACAGCCGTTGAACTGGTCAAAATCAGGGTGCAGGGTTTTAGGGCACGACGGCTGGCTTCTAGAATCTGGCGGGTTGCATCGAAGTTAATCTTGATACCGAACTCAAAATCCGCCGCAGTTTGCTGATAGCCGATGGCCGCCAAATGAAACAGAATATCTACCGGCTGATACAGGAGAGCCTCTATGGTTCCTGGGGCTGCTAAATCAGCGACTTGGCAACGGACCCGCCGATCGGCCGTAGGACGTACTGGTGGAATCACATCGATCAAATAGAGCTCTTTAAAATCGGGAAACTCCTGGGAGGTCAATAGCGCCTGAGCTAAGCGCTGGCCTAAAAAACTCGCCCCGCCGGTGATAATAATTTTCATTGACACACTCCAGCCTCACCAACCTTGGCGAGGGGGCATCGTTTAGCCCGTTTTGGTTATTGACAAATGGTATGGTCGTTGAAGAATAATGCAAGGGTCCTGAAGAGAAATTATTCACAGGCGGTGTGGTTGGGGTGGTGCAGTGACTGCTCTAGCCAATGGCCTAACTTAGTGGCTTTGGTCGCCAAGTACTGTTGATTATGAGCATTATGGCCTACGTGTAGCGGCACCCGCTCGATAATCTTCAAGCCTGCCTGCTGCAAAGCCGCTACTTTATGGGGATTATTCGTTAATAGACGTAAGCTGCCAATACCCAACAACCTAAATAATTGAGCACACTGACTAAAATCGCGTTCATCCGCGGCAAATCCGAGTTGGTGGTTAGCCTCCACCGTATCAGCACCCTGGTCTTGTAAGGCGTAGGCACGGAGTTTATTTAATAAACCAATCCCGCGACCCTCCTGACGGTGGTAGAGTAACACCCCCCGTCCACTCTCTGCAATGGTCCTCATGGCGGTGTGTAGTTGAAAACCGCAATCACACCGTAGGCTGAACAGGGCATCACCGGTTAAACATTCGGAGTGCAGGCGAGCTAACACCGGCTCTGGCGTGGTCACATCACCGATGATCAAGGCTAAAAGCTCTTGTTTCCGCTTCGGATCATGAAAACCCACCAACTGAAACTTCCCCCAGGGCGTTGGGAGTTGTGTTTCAGCAACGCGTTGTAATAACATCAGGAATCAACACCTCTCGATCGGATGGCTTGGAGAGTACATTTCTAGGGAGTATTATCACCGGATCAGCTAGTAATAGCGAGGTATCAGGGATGCTGTGAAGCGATCAGCCGTTAGAAAATGGTTATTGCTGGGCCCGATAGTGAAAGGTTGGGCTATTCAAGGCATGGCCTCAGCTGAAACGCCCGGGGTACCCAGTGGCTTCAGCTTAATTGAGCCCTGAGCATTGAACAGCGGCATCATCAGAGCACGATCGACTCGGCAAACAGTGATCTCACCAATTGGCAGAAAACTATAAACAGTCGTCGACCCTTTCCGGTATCAAGTGTACTAGCCCTTCTGGTTAGTTGAGACTTTTTAAGGTCGAACAACCCCTTCAGCTTAATTAAGCTCACCATTTACTTTTATTTAGAACTTAACAAAATGGGCTATAAGGTAAAGTAATTCTAGCTCATTAAAAAAAGGAAGTCGACTGCCATTTTTATAAGAAATTCTTTGGTTTAACCTGTTGTTATTAATGATTTTTTTCCTATTTTTTTTCTTTTGATTGTTTTTTATCCTCTGCGTTTTGCTATTTTATAGAAGTTTGAACCTTTTTATTTTACATTAAACAACCCATTTTAAATCATAAAAAGTATCATTTTTAACCATTAAGTATAATAAAACAACTTTTTGTTTATTTATCACACAGAAAAACGATCGTTGTTATTAACATTTTAGCCCATTTTGTTAATAGGCAGATTTTTATAGAAACAAAATAAATCATAAATAGAAATAAAAAATCAACATACTGCCGACGCTTGCCAAGCGTCCTTGTAGGGAGCTGACTGTTATATTGGTAGCGTTGATGAACATTTGTATAGTTATCAAAATCTATCCATGAATACTGTTGGAGGAACAATGGAAAATAATGCTGTTAAAAGCGAAATAATTCATCCTAAGCAAAGTAATTATGACACCTACTTCATACCCCAAGAGGTGGGGCACATTCGTAATGTTCCTTTATACCGTTTAGTCTCTTACTGGGGGTTGCAGAAAAAAAATTATGTCTGTAGAGATGATATTACAACCGCTTTTGGCATCTCCTTACGGCAAGCTTCTGGGATTATTTCTTCTATCTATAGAAAGCATCAAGACATTATCTGCTCCATTAAACGTGTTAAATCAGGCAAAGGAAATATTGCTAAAAACTATATGTTGATTCATGATGTTCTAGAAGAAAAAAAGAAAAAACGCGCGGTAGTGATTTTACCCTCCCTTCCGGGGGTGCGAGCAAAAAAATCACAAGATAAAGGGCAACTGCTCTGGTCTTGCCTGCTCAGTAGGCCGACTCCACAAATTTAAAATTATTCTAAAATTTTTAAAAGAGCGGATAAAATCATGCTAGAAAAATCAGTAAAGAAAAAAGATATCGCCCGCGCGTTAGCTGTTCAACATCATCTCACTGAAGAGCAAGCAAATCATCTATTAACGGATGTTTTAGATATGATTTGGACACTGCTATTGAAAAAAAACAAAGTCTGCCTCTATCGCTTTGGATCGTTCTTTTTAAAAAAGAAAAATAGCCGTTCAATGAGTAATCCACGCACTGGAGAAGCCATGTTAGTACCAGAAAGAACAGTCATGTGTTTCCGCCCGTCCCGTAAATTTAACAAACGATTACGGATGCAATCTGATGCGGGGCTGTTATGAGGGCCCTAGTTTATCAGCAGGTGCAGGATCCCAAATGATTATTAAAAGCTATTAAAATTCCTGGGGCAGAGAGGAATTTAATCATCGATCAGTGAAACCACTATGATTTTCTATTTTGTATTTAAACCGATAGAGGATAAATTCATGCTGATACGAATAGAAAAAACTCTGATCATGTTATTGTTACTACTACTCTTTGCCTCTCCTATCCTGCAAGCTGGTTACCCAACGTCTGATGAAAACAACTTACCAAGAGAAGCTACTACAAACTCTATACAATCAGATAATGACATTAGGCAGCGTGCGGAGATCTTAGCAGCTCAAGCTTATGCGTTAGCAGAGAGATTATTATCTCAGCCATCATTGAATGAACAAAAAAAAGTAATGCGGGTTCAATCAGCCCCAAAGAAAACCTGGTGTGCCCCATCGGGAAAAACTTTAAAGAGTTCAGTGATCGCTTGGGGTAAAACCTCTGGTTGGTCGATAAAATGGAATGCAGAGTATGACTATCCTGTTCTGGTTGAAGTCTGTTTCAAAGGCTCTTTCGAGGAAGCGATGGAGGCGATGATCAATGTGTATAAAGAGGCTGAATATCCCCTCTATTTAGATATTTACCCGCCGCAGCAGTTGACTGTTATTTCCCATTAATGTTTCTGTTTGATGGAGTCATTATGTCATTAACCCGTTTTCTATTGCCGTGGCTAGTACTGCTATTAAACGGCTGTACTGCTGCTTACCACGCTAGAAAAAACTCCGAACAGATCAATGAAACCCAACAGCAGAATGATCAGTTGATCAAAGAACTCCAGCATGCACACCGACAACAGACTCGGGTGCATAGCCAACCCTGGGTCTCTAAAAAAGCGATTAAGATTATTACAGAGCGTATTCCAAAGGCCATCAATTGTGAGATCACCTTTGCCACGGGAACGCCGATGGCTCTAAATGAATTTAGCACTTTAATCAATAAATTGTGTGGACTACCGGTCCGGATAACGCCAGATGCTGAGGAGAAGCTATCCGGGGTGAGCGGTGGCAAACAGGATCGGCGGTCGGGATCGAATAAAAATGGTAGTGAATCGCAAAAAATTACTGGGATCCGTTGGGAAGGTAAACTGGATGGATTATTAGATGTCGTCTCTGCCTCACTGGGGTTATCTTGGAAGTACAGTGATGGTGAAATTAATCTCTACTATTTAGATTCTCGAACTTTTTATATTTATGCCATTCCTTCAGTAACCGAAATGAAATCTGTAGTACAGTCTGGGGTGGATGCTGGACTCAAAGGAGACAGCCAAGGCGGTGGTAGTAGTGGCGAAGGTAAAAGTTCGCAAACCACTTCGGTCTCACTCAAGAGCGCCATGGTGCAAGATATCGGTAAAAGTATTGAATCGATGTTGACCCCTGGTTTTGGTCGTTTATCGGCTTCTAGCGCCACGGGAACGATTACCGTAACCGATACGCCGGAGGTGCTGAATCGTATTCAACACTATATTGATGCAGAAAATCGGTCAATTACTAAACAGGTCTTACTGAATGTTAAAGTGATTACTGTGGCCTTGAATGATAAAAATCAATTTGATATCAACTGGAACTTAATCTACCAAACTAAAAGTGTAGCAGCAGGGCTCAAGGGGGCATTAAGCGGCATCGAGGCAGGGAGTGGCTTGAGTACCACGGTGAATATTCTGGACGGTAATTTTAACACCTCAAATCTATTGCTGGATGCTTTAGCCACGCAAGGGGAGGTCTCACTGATCACCTCTCCCTCGGTGACTACGCTGAATTTGCAACCGGTGCCGGTCCAAGTGGCGACTGAGACGAGCTATTTAGCCCGAGTAGAAAACAGCAGCACCTCCGGGGTAGGCCAGACGAGCTCACTGACCCCAGGAACAGTGACCAGCGGCTTTAATATGAACTTGCTACCATTTGTGATGCCAGATAATCAATTATTATTGCAATACTCGATTAATCTCAGTGAATTAAAAAGCATTAAAACTGTTTCGTCTGGTGATAATCAAATACAGATCCCTGAAATTGATAATCGCATCTTTTCGCAAAAGGTCAAATTAAAATCGGGACAGACCTTAGTGTTATCGGGCTTTGAACAAACCAATACCTCCTCCAACCGTCATGGCACTGGCATGGCTAGCAACTGGTTATTGGGCGGAGGTGTCAATGCTGAAAACAGACGAAGCATTATTGTCATTATGATCACCCCAGTGGTTATGGAGTAATGATGCAGCAGCCATCGACGACTAATCCTGTGCTAATACTCCCCTTGCGGGCCAATGATTGTGCTGTCGGTGGCCTGATTTGGCAACCATTGACCTCCCTGAAAAATTTAAAGCAGGAGACCAAACAGCTGGTTAAAAAAGAGCAGTGTGACTACTTTATTGTTCATCAACAGAGTAAAAAAGCCCAATGTGGCCTAATGAAGTCACTGCCGAACAGTAAGCGCTACTACAGCCTTGCCTTACTGTTGATTGATAAGCTTGGGAGTGATTGGCTAGGAATTTTTGAAGTGAGCGAAAATCGCTATTTCCTATTAGGCATTGAAGGCGGACAGGTGGTTCCCGGCTGTGATGCGCTGTTTTCCAGCGCTGAATCAGTGCTGGAACACTTTGAGAATTATAGAGCACTGTTTAACTGGCAAACCATTTATGCCCCCGCAGCACTCTCATTGGGGGGTGAGTCATTAACCATTGAATCCCTGTTAAAAGGGACAACACCGAAAGCGAACCGGCGATTGCTGTATACCCGAGAGCTCAATCAACAATCCAAGCGCTTCGGGTTACGGATTGCGATTTTAGTCGTGCTCGCCATCGCGGCAATAATTGGTTGGCAGCATTATCAGCAAAAAAAAGAGGAGGCCGCCAGGCAAGCGCGCTTACGTGAGCTCCAAGCGCAACAGGCTAAAAAAGCCTTGGTCGTACAAGAGGTTTGGCGCCAGCAGGCGCCAGCTGCGGAGCTAGTGCGCGATTGTGTCCAAGCCATCACCCGCTATCCAATTAGCATTGGCGGCTGGCAGGCCGTTGGCTTTCTCTGCGATGCCAAGAGTGCGAAGGCGGTCTACCAACGACGACCGATGAGTACCGTCAAAAAGTTTTTAGCCGCGCTACCGGAAGTTTATCAAGAGCACTATCAATTTTTAAAAAATGGCGATAGTGCACAGATTAATCAACCGATCCGGATTGATAACCAACGCCAGCAAGAGCAGTTGCAACCGCTGTTCACCCTGGCCCAAGATATCTTAAGAAAAATACAGCAGGGGGTGGCGACCGGCCGCGTCGATGACGTGCTCAGCGGCAACAAGCGAAGCGCTAATTTTGAGCTGATCAGCCAAACATCGCCGCTGCTGCTGCTGCAGGATCTCAACTTGGATGGTGTCGTCATCAACCATTTAACCGCCACATTGAGCCTGGAAGGGTTATTAACCTGGAAAATTGCTGGAGTGATTTATGGTCAATAAGCGCGCTGTACAACCGTTTACCGCTCTCATAATCATGACACTGAGTCTACTGGTGTGTAGGGCGCCGTTACTGGGTGCTGAGGATGGCCGGATTGGCGATATCAGCACGCTGCAACAAAAATCCCTGTTACTGAAAGTCGCCCTAGAGCACGCCAAGCTACAGCGGGAGCTGAATGAGATGAGTGAAGTGAAAGGGATCACCAATGAAATCTGTAGCCAACAAGGGGTTGGCAGTTTAACGCTCAATGCGGTGTATGGGGTCAAAAAACAGCGCTTTGCCACCTTTTCTTATAATCAATCTACACAAGTAGATGCCAAAACCGGCGATACCCTATTCTGTGGTGAAAAAGTGATCGCCATCAGTTTAGATAAAGTCGAGGTGATCAAGGCCGGCAAGCGCTACACCGTCGCTGGCTCCGTCACCGCCGTCCCCTTCACCCCCTTAAAAACCATCTCACCAACGCTCTTTCAATAAGGCTGAGTGGCCGCGTGCTTTAAAACGATCGGGGAGTCCGTAGTGATGGCAGATGATTTAACAGCAGTCAAGTGTTTAACGGCCGCGGGGCAGGAGTATGAGCTGGCGCCTGAGGCCAGAAAGATTATCTGTCTCACTGAGCGGGGTGATCTCTATGTCTCCAATTCGCATGAACGCTCTTACTGGGTCTTAGCCTTCATTGATAAACTGCGGCGGGCGCAGTTTAAGTTTAAAATCACACTCGCCAGTATGGAATTTATTGCAGCGCTGTATAGCAAAGCGGCGACTGAGCTGGGGAGCGATAAGCACTCAAACCGCCAAGAGCAGGTGCTGGAGATAATGCGCCTGGCGATTAAATCGCAGGTCAGCGATATTCACATTATTGTCCGCGAAGTTGCCACCCGGATTAAATTTCGGGTCCATGGTGAACTCATCACCTCCTCAGAGCTCTCTCGAGAAGATGGCCAGGATATCTGTGCCACCATCTATCAAACCATGTGTGATGTCGCCGAGCCAGTCTTCAATCCAAACCGCAGCCAAGATGCTCGACTGATGGTCACCGCTTTAAAAAATAGTGGGCTGTATGGCGGCCGGGTGGCCACCAGACCGACCGATAGTGGCCTATTGATGGTGATCCGGCTGCTCTACGATCGCGGCAGCACCAATCTTCAATTAGAGCAGCTGGGTTATCTGAGCGAGCAGGTACGGGTGATTAACCATATGGCTAGCCGCCGCTTTGGCATCAATATCCTCTCAGGCCCCACTGGTTCGGGAAAATCCACCACGCTGGAGTGTATCTTAAAGCGCATTATTGAACAGCGGCAGCAGCGGGCGCATATCTTGACGTTAGAAGATCCACCGGAATATCGGATTGATGGCGCGGTGCAGACGCCGATACTCTGTGATAAAGATGACGATGATGCGGTGAGCCGGGAGTGGGCCCGCGCCATCTCCAACGCTATGCGACTCGATCCCGATATTTTAATGTGTGGTGAAATTCGCGATGCCTCCTCAGCGGTGGCCACCTTTCGGGCGGCGATGACTGGGCATGGGGTCTGGACCACCGTGCATGCCAATGATGCTTTATCTATTTTGGTACGGCTGCAAGATATTGGGATCTCAGGGTCGCTGTTAGGCGACTCCGCCTTGATCACCGGCTTGATCAACCAAGTATTAACTAAAAAGTTATGCGATCACTGTAAACAGCCCTACCTGCAGCAGAGCGGCCTCTGCAGCGCGGAGCTGCAAGAGCGGGTGGCCCACCACTGCCAGCCCGATCAAGTCTACGTTCGTGGCCCTGGTTGTGCTCAGTGCAACGATAGCGGGGTACATGGCCGCACGGTGGTGGCCGAAGTGATTGAGCCGGATGCTGGGCTGATGGAGGCCTTTATTCACTCGGGTAAAAACGGCGCGCGCCGCTACTGGTTGGAGCAGTTGGGGGGGATCACGAAAAACCACAATCTGATTCAGCTGATCAATAGCGGGGCGGTTGATCCAGCGGATGGTGAGCAGGATGTCTGCATGCTGGATGATGATGAGATCTTAACCGCTCGCAGAGGAGAGAGTCCATGCAGCTAGCGCTAGAAGATTGGCAACAGTTCAATTTCCGACTCAATGCCTATTTGGCGAAGTACTCTTTTGGCAGCGGTGTGCGTTTAGATTTCTATCGCTCCTTGATGCTGCTGATTAGCAATCAGGTGCGGTTAAACGAAGCGTTAAACGAACTGCATCGGGTCTACAGCAATGATGGCCAGCAGCCCTACCAGCCGGTCGCGATGGTGATCCAGGACTGTATCGATAGCATGAATGAGGGGCTGCCGTTTACCGAGGCGCTCTCCCGCTGGGTGCCGATGGAGGAGGGGATGTTGCTGCAGGCGGGTGAGGCCTCGGGCAAGCTGGATGAGGCCTTTGCGGATGCTGAGCGCATTATGATTGCGCAAAAGCAGATTATCGGCGCGATTGCCGGCGCAGTAGCCTATCCCTTGGTGCTGTTTCTGCTGACCGGTTTTTTGCTGAACATGATTGCTACGGAGTTGGTGCCGAAGTTAGCCCAAGTGGTTGATCCGGCCAAGTGGACCGGCCCGGCGGCGATGCTCTATCACTTGGCCAACTATGTGCAGCACTACGGGCCGTTGACGGTGATCGTCTTGCTGGTGATCGTGGTAGCCTCTTTAAGCAGCCTCAGCTGGTTTGGCACACCGCTGCGGATCTGGTTAGATAGGATCCCGCCTTGGTCCATTTACCGCATGGTGCATGGGGCCACTTTTTTATTGAACATTTCGGCGCTGATTAAGTCGGGGATGCGGCTGAATATGGCGTTAAACAAGCTGCTAGAGCACGCCAACCCCTGGCTGCGCACCCGTTTGGAGGCGGTAGCGGAGGAGTTGGCGGCCGGTAAAAACTTCGGGGAGGCGTTAAGTGATACGGGGTACCACTTTCCCGATAAAAAGGCGAACCGCTTTTTGGCGGTGATCGCCGCCTATAGTGGTCTCGATGTGGCGATGGCGAAGTTTGGTAACAGTTGGCTGGAGGATACGGTGGCTTATATTCAACGCATCGCTAAGTTGATTTTGGTGTTCGGGGTGCTGGCGGTAGGGGTCACTATGCTGTTGGTGATTGCCGGTGCCGGGGGGCTACAAGATGCGGTTCAATCGTCGGTTGGTCAGTAATTACAGTGGGTTAATCAAGGGGTTCATCACATGCGCTATTCAAAAAAAAGTTCTCTACAGCGTGGTTTTACAGCTTTAGAATTGATTATTGTACTGGTCGTTGGCTTCTCTATTATTGCATTATCTGCTAGTAAAATGGGTGAACTTTTTTCTTCTTCTAGCACAGTAGCGGCTATGAATTCTATTTTAGAGCTTTATAGTTCAGCCCGCTCATTACGAGGCGCTACTGGTTATACCAGTGAGGGTGGTGGTGATCTTTTTAAACTTCTTAGGCAAGCAAAAATGATCCCTAAAGGACTAAATGACGATGGTACAAGTGTCAAAAATGAGTGGGGAGGTATAATTAAAATTCAGGCTATTGCGGGAGATGCTGGCAGTGGATTTAATATCACTTATCCTAGTGTTCCCACTAAGTCTTGTCTAAAATTATCACAAAATTTAATTCATTCTGGAAATTTTAATGGAATTACAGTTGAGGAAGTACCTCTTAACGAAAATAGTACGGTAGAACAAATAATAACTGCATGTAGTGGATCAAAAGAAGCATCAGGGGGTACAACAGGTAAGAATGCCGTTGAGATGGTTTTTTTGTTTACCGAGTAAGTATATTACAGTTCAGTTTTTAAGCTATTCCAGATTTTCTATAGAGTTTGCTTGTTATTTTTCGATGGAAGGTGTTATCAAACACTATCACCTTGGAGAAGCGATGCTCTTTCCTGATTGATGAAAGGTTATTGAGAAGTACAAGTTGTCCTTCTGGACGCAACGGAGCGGCCGTTAGAGAGAGCTGGGTGAGTTAAGCCCAAATAAATAACTGATAAAAATTGGCCACACCGCTTTCGCCGCTGGAGCAGACGGCCCGATAATCGCTGACAGCCCTCACCGTGAGGGGCCCCTTGCTAGGAGGTTACTATGAACCACGATCCAGCTGAAAAAACCGCTACCGCCACCGCTTCCAAAGCCGCCAGTGATCAGCCGTTAATTATCAACGATAAGCAAACCACCTCGGGTGATCTGGTGATCGATACCACCGCCTCTGAGGCCATTAAAGTAACCTCTACAGGCCGTTGGCAACATTATGGGGATATTGATGCTACTGGTAACTATTACGGTTTGTCGATCGGGGAGGGGGGGGGTGCTACCATTGACGGCAATACGACCACTGATGCAAAAACTTGGTACGGTATTAATTTAGCAGATCGGGCTCAATTAACGATCAAAGGTTATTTAGTAACCAGTGGGAAACAACGTGGTGTTTATATGAGTTCAAGCGCTCACGTTGCAGTTAAGGGTAAAACGACGCTCTCTGGAGGAAGCGTTGAAGGATTATTTCTAGGATTAAGTGCCAATTGGTCTTCAGAAAGTGTGCTAATAGCGGATGGCAAAACTGCAATTGCTATTGAAGAGGCTGTATTCAACCACCACAACGACCTGATAATTCAAGGCGCAAGTTGGGGGCTCACGATGAAAGGGGGTTCGGCAACTATCAACGGCAATGTTAGTTCTCAAGGAGAGACCGGTGGGGGCATCTCCTTAATAAATAGGGCCGAACTAGTGCTGGATGGGGATTTGGAGGTTAAGGGTAATACTGGCGTTACCATTGCGTCCATTAGCCAATGCTCTATTAAGAGTCCGGGGAAAATAGCTATTTCTGGAAAAGACAACGGCCTATCCGTGGGTAATCTCTGCCGCTTTAGTTCGGAAGGGCCCATGACTCTGCACTCTACCCAAGGAACTGCTCTATCTATTAGTGATGCTGAGGCTTTTAATCATCAAGGCACACTGTTAGCAGAAAGTAATCAATCTGGGATGTCACTATCGGGTACCTTAGCTACCATAACCGGCCATACTACAGTCAATAGCAAAGGGAGTGCTAGTCTCTCTTTAAGTAAAGGAGGTCAACTCATCCTGAATGGCCCCTTAGAGATCAACGCTGGAACAGTCGGGATTAGTATGAGTGGTAACAGTCAATTAACGGCGCCTAAGGCGGTGACTGTTGAATCCGAAACAGAATCAGGCGTTAAGTTAAGTGAGCAGAGCTTGATTACCTTTAAAGGGCCAACCACTATTAGATCCAAACGATCGTCTAGCATTAATCTTGCCTCAGGTGCTACTTGGAATTCCCGTACTCACTTGTCTTTAGAAAGTCCATTTAGCACGGCACTTGATGTTGGATCCGCTCAATTTGAACACCAAGGTTCTCTAAGTATTAAAGGAAAAAACGGTTTGCACCTGGCCGCCGGGGCGATCGTTGATATCCAAGGAACTGGAGAGGCGATCAGTGAGATCGTCAGTGAAGAGACCGCCCTACAGGTTGAAGCGGGCAGCTTCAACCATCGAGGTCAGTTGACGCTGAGCAGCCAAGGAAAGGGGATTTCATTATCTAAAGCGGGGCGGGTGGTGGTCGAGGGGGCGCTGGCAATGAATACCCCGGCAGCGGTTGCCGTGCAACTGGATGGGGCACACTTAGAACATCATGGAGCCCTCAGCCTCAATGGAGCGCCAGCCTTGGCCATTGAAGGCAAAACGCATACCGCCGGCATGCGCAGTGTGTTAGCCATCACCAACGCCAGCAGCGCCACTCTGAAGGTGAATCACCCACTCACCATCAACAGCATCATGCTAGCCAACCCCGGCGCCCCTCAACCCCAGCAGGCTGGATCCACCGTGATCCTCGACAGCCCACAACTGAGCGTCCATGGCGTGATTGATCTCACCTCAACGACGGGCGGCAGCCTCACCTTAAACGGCGCTGGCACCCTGCAGCTGGATACACTCCACTGCAGCCCCGGCTCACGCCTCAATATTAACGGCGATTACCAAGTCGCGATTGGCAGCGTGATCTTTGATCTCGATAACGCCACCAAATCCCCGGCACAGTTAGCGTTTCACCTCAGCCCCAAAAACCAGCTAAAGATTGGCCAGTTTGTCCTGCCAAAGTCCAGCACTATCGCATCGGCGCCGATTATCGAGATCACTGGCAGCGATCTAGCAATCGATTTTGATCTGAAAAACGTCGATATCGCTGCTTTTCCTGCGGGCCGTCATTGGGCCTACCAGGCCGAAGAGAAGGGAGCCCCGATTCGGCTGATCAGTGATGCCAGTGGCAGCTTAAAGACACCCGCCAGTGCCCAGCTCACCCTGATTCCCGCAGAGGAGAAGATGCCAGAGACCACCACCATTCACCAACTCACGCAAGCCCTCTCTGCCGAAGAGAGCAGCGAGGTCCCCGGCATCCGCCAGCGGCAGCTCTACTACTATAGCGCCGCCGGACAAGCCGCGCCGATCGCCCTGTTGACCAACGCCAGCAGCCTACTCATCCCCACCAGCTCGCAGCTAAGCAGCTCTCCCCCGTGAGTTCAGCGGCCTAAGTTAGGCGTGCCCGCCGATGGCTGAGGCCCGGAGGCCACCACCGCGAGGTTAGCTGCGGCGGGTGAGTGTGATCCCCTCAAGCCCAGCTGCGGGCCACCGCAGCTGGGCTTGAGGGGGGCTCTGAACAGCCCTTCTGGGTGAGGCTTTTTCCCTATTTTGTGCGGTTGTTTCCATCAACCAGCGGTGAAGCTGGTGCTCACGCAGTTCTTGCAGCAGGCTCAACCTTAGCCTACAGCACTATAAGCTGCTAGCACGGTTAATAATGCCCCGTAGTGTTGTGACACTGCTATTCTCCATGAAGTGAGTCTAGGGGGTGAATCACCAGCTGATCACCGTCAAAACAGCCTACTGTCGCACAATAGAGAGCGGGTAGGGCTGGATCGTTGATAGGGCCTAGCAATGCTTGGATCAGCAGCAGATCGCCGTCAAAACAACCCAGTTGCACGGAGCAATGACCTAACGATTTAACAGCGATGGTGAGCGCATAGGGGCGGCTGGCGGGTTTGGCATCATCGAGTAGCCGTTGCAGCTCGAGATAGGTCTCCTCAGAGATCCCGGTCTCTATGACAGACAATACAATAGTAAAGGTCCCGGGCGCTCCTGGTGGCGTGGTTTGCCACCACTCAGTAATTTTAAAATCCCCCGCAAAGGGGGCGATCACCCGTTTTAAGGCGCTGAGGGTGCCCTTGTGCTGATGGATATAGAAGGCGTTGCTGACCATCAAGCGTTTGGTAGCTTCTGGCCAGTTGGGATCCCAACGATCTACCGAACGGGCCCAGGCGAGATAGGGCAGCAGCGCTAAGGGGCAGTGTTCTGGGCTCCAGAGCTGGGTAATCGGCAGCGGACAGGGCTGATTGAGGGTATCGGCTAGCGCGCGCTTCAAGCGCGTGGCATTGGGTGGCAGCAGCTGGCTACTCATCAGCCCCTTGGTAGCTGAGGTCAATCTGTTCACAATAAGCGGCTTGTTGGCTACTTAAGATTAGATCACCCGCGGGCGCTATCAGCTCGACCCGCTGTATCCCCTCCACCTGCAAGGTGGCGAACAGCACTGAGCAGCGAATATCCCGGCCCAAGCGCTGCAGTTGCTGGGTATACTGGATCACCTGTTGCCGGGAGGCGGCCATAATGGGTTCGATGGCTGGGCCTGGATAGAGCCATAATCCGGCGTTAATGCGATAGGGAACGATCTCGGCAGCTTGGACGGTTAGCCGATCGGCCACGGGTCGAACCGCCTCGCCAGAGAGCGCTTGTTCAACCGTGATCAGTAACTCTGTGGAAGCGGCACCAGTGGTCTCACTGGAGAGCAGGGTGACGACCACGGTGGCGGGTTGAGGACTCTCGACACTGGCATCAATCACCCGGCCATCGGCTGACAAGGCCCGATAGCGATAGGCGGCGAGGGAGCCAGCCACCGATAGCCCTTCAAACGCCTGCGGCACCCGAGCGCGCAGGCTGCTATCGCTCTCATAGCAAGGCACCACGGGCGGGTTAGCCTGAGGATCTCCAGGGGTCACGAGCCGCCTGGAGACATTGACGTTAGCCGCTAACTGCTCTAAATCGGCACCGACCGCAAAAGCCAATAACACGGAGCAGGCGGCATCATTAATGCGGGCTCGCAGCTGGAGTTCCCGGTAGGCGGCTAGCTCTAGTAGTTTGATCACGGGATCGGATTCCAGTGGTGCCTCCCAGCGCTCGCCCATCAGAGTACGAAACAGCGCTAACAGCTGCTGATAAAGGTTCTCAAAGTCTAGAGACTCCAACACCTCAGGGGGTGGCAGTTGTGCCAGATCGATCACCAGGCCATCACTAAAACGATAGGGGAAGCCGCATAGTGGCCCCGGATATTAAAATGAATGGAGCCCTCAATAATGGCCTCCACCTGGACTGCCGTGAGTTTGAGCCGCGGCTCCCAGCGGCTGATGGCCCGTGCGGCTTCTGCCTGCACCGCGGAGATCCAGCCGCGGTTAATTGGTAAATCGACATAGCGTGGCAGCTCTGAGCCATACTCTGGTCGCATGCGGCGGCTGCCGAGCGGGGTGGTCAAAATATCTTTAATGGATTGCTGCAGATGGGCCACCCCAGACAGCGGGGCACCACTGCTGCGATGCATGCCGGTTAATTCCATACCTATACCTACCCTGCAGATATGCTATGATTACAACCATGGATATCAACTATGGTTATAATTATATGACACTACAAACCACGATCGGGGCCGGAGATTTCAAAACAAAATGCCTAAAACTATTGGATGTGGTCGCGGATACTCGGCAACCGCTGATCATTACTAAACATGGAAAAGCGGTGGCTAAGCTGATTCCTATGCCGCCCCCAACGGAACTCTTTGGTGCCTTAGCTGGCAGCGTGTTGCGAGAGGAAGATATTGTTTCACCCCTTAAAAATGAGTGGGCAGCTTCTTTATGAAAGCAGTGTTGTTAGATACCCATGTCTTAGTCTGGTTGCTGGAGGGCAGTGAACGACTAAAAGCAACTTCACGAAGCGTCATTCAAAAAGCCTCCAATAATGATGCTCTGTTTGTATCTGCGATCACTCCCTGGGAGATCGCTATGCTGGTTAGAAAAGATCGTTTAGTCCTTAATAGAGAGGTCAAGGAGTGGCTGCAAACCGCGTTGGCACTTCCTGGGATCTGCCTTCATCCACTCTCTGTAGAAATAGCAGTGGCCAGTACTTGTCTACCCGGCAATCTTCACCTTGATCCTGCTGATCGGATTATTGTAGCCACTGCACGTCATCTAGGGGCTACTTTGGTAACAGCTGACCGCTGTTTGCTAGATTTTGGTACATTGGGTCATCTTAAATGCCTAGCAGCCAGTTCGTAAAAGGCAGTTAATGCGGTGGCGTAGTCTCGGCGTTACTGCCCTGGGCTTGATGGCGATGATGCTGCAGGCTAATGCCCTCGGCGTGGATATCCCCAGTCACCTGGATTGAGCCCTCCACCCGTAGTTCCCCTTGAAGGAGCAGTTGCGGGGCTTTAATTGTGACGATGTCACTACTCTCAATGGTGATCGTCTATGCAGTGCTGATCGTGATGGTTTGGATCCCCGCCACCCCCAAAGTGCTGGTTTGCCAGTCATACAGCAGTTGGGCACCATCGGGCAGACGGAGCGCTATCGTTTGCGGCTGCTGATCGGCTGGCTGATAGGTCTCGGTATAGAAGCTGGTCAAAATAAAGCCGAGCTCAGGCATGCCAGAGGCAGAGAGTAGCAGACACTGCTCCCCGACTGTTGGCGGACACCAGCTGGTGACTTGACCGGCACGACTCTGCCAAGGCAGCCAAGCTGAGATCCAGTCACCGACCTGTACCCGAGCGCGGGCGGTGGTATAGTCGATAGCGGCGATAGTGCCTGGTTGAATCATCGCTGCTAGCCGTCGATCCAGCTCAGCCACCACAAATCCTGCTAGCATGCTCGCTCCTCAATCAGTTGATAGCTAGAGGGCAGGCTCTCATCTGCGGTGAAACCAACGACTAAGCTCATGCCACTTTCATCCCTGTAGGGCCACACTACCCTACCTAGATGAAGTTCATGCGACCACTCCACACTCCAGGCCAGATAGCCTTCTAAATCAGATTTAATCAGCGCCTCACCCATCCGGCTCAGCTTGGCTTGGGTGATCGGCAAACCCCACTGCTCATGGGTTAGGGCCACCGCCACTTGGGCTGCGAGCTTGCGCACGGAGAGCTCGGCCTGCGGCTGATTAGGATCGACCATCACTCTAGCCTGTAGGTGGGCGACTAGCGCGGTTTCACCGGTACCCGGATCGTCGCCAGGCTCTAGTTCAGTCAGTTCGATCAGTACTGCTGGCAAGGCTAGCGTGCGTTGAATCGCCGGATAGGCGGCAATCCACACGGGTGCCTTTAACTTGCACTGTAGGCCATGAACAATGGCTTGGTGCAAACTGGCCAAGGAGATCAGCGTCGTGTGGTGATTCATGTTTTAGCCAATGCCTGGTGGATCGCATAGTTCACCTCTTGAGCCAAAAGGGTCAACAGGCGCGGGCGGAGCTGGCGGGCGGCCGCGGTAAAGGCCGCTTCTCCGGCACTAGACCAGGCCAGTGTAACGGTGCCATAGCGAGCTGATTTTGGGAAAAAATAGAGCCGTTTTTTAATCAGCTTCTGCGGGATTTTGGTCTGTTGGCTGATCGCTTTGGCCGTTTGCGTGGCGATCCAGCGACTGCTCTTTTTCAGCGTGCGGCGCTAGGCTGTTTGGCAGGCTTGGGCCCCCAAGGGGCGCAGTTTTCGCATCACTGCTTCCACATCCAGGGTGACGGTTAACGTGGTCAATCAAGCGGCCTTAATAACAGGACCGTCAGTCCAGTGCTGTCGGGCTCAATCCCCACCACCGTGTAATCAAGGGCGCTAAAGCTCACCAGCGTGCCGGTGCTGATGGTTGGGGCATCCTCCTCTCTAATCACCAGGTGTGGCTCAAGGAGGCCGGTAGTTAATTGGCCCAACTGTGGGGCTAGCCAGGGGGCGGAAAACATCCCTTGGCAGGGCTTCCCAGCCATCTCTACGGTATCGGAGAGTAACTCAAAGAGTCGTGCATCCTGGGCAGTGACCAGATCACGAAAAGGTTGTCCGGTGATCATTTGGCGGTGAGTTTAATGATGGCCCGGGGCTTGGTGCAGAGATTGAGCGGATTAGATTGCGCCTCAAGCTCAATCCCTTTGTCCAGCCGCAGCCGCTCCGGCTTGGCGTAGAAGAGCAGGCCAATGGTATTCACTGTCTCCACATAATCGGCCGGGGCATAGCGGGTAATGAGAAAGTCACTGATGCCGACGGGGATCAAATAACCCTCCTGGTCGTTGATAAAGGAGAGTTTACCCACGCGGCCATAAAACTCCTTCCACATCACCTCACAAAAGGTGAAGCCTTTTCGCAGATCGTCGCGTAAAAATTGGCCATCATTCCAGCGGGCAAAGGCCTGTTGGACCGAAGGGTGGCTGATCAAGGCATCATAGAAGCCCCGCCCACAAATGGCCAACCAGCCGGTGATGACTCCAGCATCACCCAGGGCATCTTCACTTCTACGTTTGGCCTCCAGTACCTTTTTTTGCACCTCGCTATTGGCATCACTGAAGCCCATCGTGACGCTATTCTGTTTGATGTTAAAACTTTGGTAGAGATCGAGCAGCTTACGGCTCCCATCGGCATCAAAAATCTCGCCAGTGATGGCCCCAACCCGCTGGTAGCGCAGGGTGGCCTCGGGGCTGCTGCTGTTGTTCAGGGCCCGCTCCACCAGGGGCAGTGGTTTCATGGTGGGGTGGAGATCGTTTTTCAGCGGCTTATCAAAGAACCAGACATCGCCTTGATCGCGATCACCGCACCAGAAGTGCTTAGCGCCGGCCCGCCAGCCATAGAGGGCTACCTCATATTGGCGCTGATAATCGGCCCGTCCTAAAGTAAAACGGTTTTTCACCCAGATGATAAAGGTGGACTATTGGCCGCCAGCTTGCTGAAAGGCCTGTTGCAGTTGGTCGAGCTGCTTGGCGCCCATACAGATATAGACAGCGCCCTCGGTGTACTGCAGCAGCTGGCGGCAGCTGATGGTGAGGAACTTGGTAAAAGCTTCCCCCAGGTTGTCGTTGATAATCGGCCGGGGGGAGTGGCGCTTCTGGCGGCCCCGATAATTGATGTTGTAGGGCGGATCGGTAAAGGCCATGGCCGCTTGTCCACCCTCCATCAGCTGTGCTAACACCGCGGGATCGGTGGCGTCGCCACAAAGCAGCCGGTGTGCTCCCAATAGCCAGCAATTGCCCAGTTGACTAACTGGCGAGGGCAGGGGAGTGGGCAGCTCCTCATCAGCAGTCGGTGACTCCTCCTGACTGAGTTCAGTCAATAGCGCTGAGAGCTCTGCCGTGGAAAAACCGGTTAAGGACAGATCGAAATCAGCGGCTTGCAAGGTCTGCAAAGCAACTTTGAGCAGCGCTTCATCCCACTCGGCATTGGCAGCCAGCTGATTATCGGCTAACCGATAGGCCTGTTGCTGCGGATCGGTGAGCTGTTGCAGTTCAATCACCGGTACCTGCTGCCATGCCAGCTGCTGGGCTGCCAACAGCCGGCCATGGCCGGCAATAATGCCGTTCGCCCCATCCACCAAGATAGGGGTGGTCCACCCAAAGGCTTGAATAGAGGCGGCGATTTGCGCCACCTGAGCCTCAGAGTGCTGGCGGCTATTGCCGGCATAGGGAATCAACGCTGCAATGGGGCGGTATTCAATCTGCACCGGCGGTTTACTCTGGAAAAAAGGGGAAGGGGAGAGCTCGTTCCAAGCTTACTGTAAATCATACCCTTATTTTGGCAAATTGGTTAGTGGGGCGGTTTTTGCAGGCTTCCTCAGATGGCCACAGCTGGCTGATTTAGCGGGTTATCACCCTGAATTTCAGGTAATTTCTATTACGGGTTGTTAGGGCCTGTTGAGGTTTCGCTATAATTTATTGAAATATAAGAGCAAACTCGTAATATTGTCGTTGTGATACCAACAAAAAAACGAGTTTGCAATGCCCCGCTTAATGCTCAGTGATGAGCAGTGGTCGAAGCTAAAAACGATCATGCTTCAAGAAGGAATTTATGACAAGCTCAATCTTCGATTGGAAGTTGAGGGAATGTTCTATCGAATGCGCGTAGGGTGCCCTTGGCGTGACTTGCCTAAGCAATTTGGCAAATGGGCCTCCCTCTACAAAAAATTTAATGACTGGTCGATGACTGGCAAGTGGTTAAGGATTTTTAAAGCAGTAGTCCAAGATCCTGATTTGGAATGGGTATTCATGGATGGAAGCTATGTAAAGGCCCACCAACATAGTGCAGGGGCTGCTGGTAAGGCTTGTGAGGCCATTGGCATCAGCCGGGCAGGCCGTACCAGTAAGATTCACCTGGCAGTAGACAGCTATGGATTACCCATTTCTTTTAAAATTACCGACGGACAAGTTCACGACTGTTTAGCGGCTCCGAGCTTGATAGAATCCTTTCCACCCCCTGAAGTTCTGACGGCTGATAAAGGTTATGACAGCAAGTCAATACGCCAACAAATCTCTGAGAAAGGCACTGTTCCGAATAGTCCCAGAAAGAAAAACTCAATGATAGGGAACGCTAACCTAGATAGGCATCTGTATAAACTCAGACATCTTGTGGAAAATGCCTTCGCCAGGCTAAAGCATTTTCGAGCCATTGCCACCAGGTTTGATAAATTGAAGCGCAATTATCAAAGTATGCTAGACATGGCTTGTAGTTATCTATGGCTGCCCATGTGAAACCTCAACAGGCCCTAGTGAAGATAGCCATCGGGAATTAACGCTGCAATGCAGCGGTATTCAATCTGCACCGGCGGTTTACTCTGGAAAAAAGGGGAAGGGGAGAGCTCGTTCCAAGCTTACTGTAAATCATACCCTTATTTTGGCAAATTGGTTAGTGGGGCGGTTTTTGCAAGCTTCCTCAGATGGCCACAGCGTGCTGATTTAGCGGTTTATAACCCTGAATTTCAGGTAATTTCTATTACACTGTTGTAGTGGGATCCTCTATAGTAGGACTAGAGCCAAAAGATCTGGAGGAGCGATGACTATCCGTTACGATAGCGATTTTTACGGCTGGACTCAGGAACAGGCTAATTTGCTACGGGCTGGCAGCCTAAACCAGTTAGATACGCAGAACCTGCTGGAGGAAATAGAGAGCATGGGAAGCAGCCAAAGAGACGAATTGGAATCACGGCTTGAAGTACTGTTTCTCCATTTGTTGAAATGGTCGTTCCAGCCCTCACACCGTGGTCAGAGTTGGAAACTGACGATAGCAGAACAGCGACGAAAAATAGAACGCCGGTTGTTAAAAAGCCCTAGCCTTAAGAGCGAGCTGGTTGAGCTTACCCTATACGCCTATGGGGACGCTATCCTAGCTGCGGCCAGGGAGACTGGTATGAGTGAAAAAACTTTTCCAAAGCAGTGCCCATGGACGTTTGAGCAGCTCGTAGACAGTGAGTTTTACCCGAATTAAGCGGACTCCCTGCTGTCAAACTTGGGGATATTGTTTAGTTGTTTAGCCACACACAGCACGCTCTGCAGCCAACGCTGTTTAGCAGTCACCCGGTGACAGCCCACCCGCTCTGCGATGTGGCGCCAGGAGTAGCCCTTGGCTCGCAACCAGATCAGTCTGCGTTGCTCGGTTGCCAATCCCACCACCCAGCGGCAGCTCTCTAGCATCAGCTCCACCGCCTCCGGGGGCGGCTGGTGATAGTGATTGGAATCCTCGCTCCCCTCGGGTAAGCTTTTCTGCTGTAAAATCAACTCCCAACAGCCGGTGAATCCTTTGGCTCGCGGGGTGGGTAAACAGCGTGCTACTTGAGCGGCCTGTTCGAATCGTATGGCTATCTGCTCAATGGTCCATGGCTGCATAGTGGCTAACCCCTTAATATCTAAAGCTTTTGAAGGAATGACTGCCACAGCTGCCACAAAAGAGTGATAGTTTCTTATAAGGTTTACGCGTAAGCGCGTAAGCATCTATATAGAGATATTAATGTCTTTTGCGCCAGTTGTGGCAGTCAAGGGCAGTGCTTTGACTGAATGACCAATAAAATCAGTAGCTATCCCAGGATTGCTTTCGCAAGCTGATACCTTTAAATCCTCGTAACCCCAGGTTATTACGCCACTTTTGCAGGCCACGGGTGAGCAATAGATCAGAGAAGCGGCGTTGCGAGCCGATAAATTCGCTAGCCGCTTCAGCCCAGTGTTTCCAATCATTGAACAGTTCTGCGGTCAAGGAGGTCGCCCTACTGCTCTGTAGACAGCGCTCTTCCAGCCACCGCCCGAGGATATCTTCAGCCTCAAAGTACTCATCCGTAGCATCGCACACACACTGTGGGGGTTTTAGCCCTTCACGCTGCCAGGCCAAGCAACCCTGTACACCCCATTCGAAAATAGCGTGCCGCTCGGCGAGCAGCTTGCTCTGTAGGTGTTTATCGCGCTGCTCAGGGGGTATCGTGATGGTAAAAGGGATCAAATGCAGCCGGCGGCGCATGGCCTCATCGAGGTTACGGATCACGGGTTTGTGGTTGCCGGCAATCACCAGCTTGAACTGCGGTAGGTAGCTGAAAAAGTCCTGGCGCATAAAGCGGGCTGAAATACGATCGCCCCCAGTCAACTCCTTAATCTTCGACTCTTTCCAACGTCGCCCTGATCTTGCCACCTTTTTTTAGACACAGAGAAGAGAAACCTTAAGCGACCTGGGATAACCAATTTTTTTCAAAATTTACAGGAGACAGATAGCCTAGCGTTGAGTGCCGTCTCTGTCGGTTATAAAACACTTCTACGTATTCAAAAATGCTCAATTTGGCTTGTTCTCTGCTCTCAAAACGTTCAAAGTGGGTGTGCTCTGTTTTTAAGGTATGGAAAAAACTCTCTGCTACTGCATTGTCATAACAATTGCCCGTACTACTCATGCTAAGCGTTATCTGGTGATGCGCCGATACAGCCTTGAATCCTTTGCTGGTATACTGGCTGCCTCGGTCGGAGTGGTGGATGAGACCTGCAGCAGGCTTCCTCCGTGTTATTGCCTGGCGTAATGCTGCGGCTACTAACTCGGTGGTCATGTGAGCTTGCATATCCATCCCCACGATACTACGAGAGAACAGGTCCAGTACGATAGCAACATACAACCATCCCTCTTGGGTCGGAATATAGGTAATATCTGCTGCCCAGTATTGATCAGGGCGAGTGGCTGTGAACTTCTGCTTGAGTAAATTAGGCGCCACTGCGGCCTTTGGATCGACTATTGTGGTTACCTTAAATCGTTTTTTCATCTTAGCCGCAATATGGGCTGCTTTCATTAGCCGACAAACCCGTTTGCGTGAACAGCGCTCACCTCTAGCTCGTAACTCAGCATGGATACGTGGGCTACCGTAAATTTGGTTGCTTATGGTATAAACCTCTTTAATTTCAGATATTAAACGCTCATCCTCACAATAGCGCTTGGATGGCTCAGCCTTGATAAACTGATAATAGCCACTGCGGGATACACCTAACACGTTGGACATCCTCTCTACGCTGAATTCCCCAGCATGCTTTTGCATAAACTGGTATTTTACTTGCGGGCCACTGAGAAGATGCCCAAGGCTTTTTTTAGGATATCCCTCTCTTCGCGTGCTATCGCCAATTCTTTCCGCAATTGACTGAGCTCAGCATCAGACGCTTTCAGGTATCCTTTGCCCGGGAAAGCCTCTGCACCATCCTTGTTATGCTGATGGACCCACCCTGCCAATGTACTCTTGGGAACTCCCAATTCCTCGCTCAATTGACAGAGCGTTTTACCAGTGCTGTGATACAGCTTTACCGCATTCAGCTTGAATTCCTTATCATAGCTCCTTGATTCCCCTTGATTCATAACTTCACCTCAAAAAGTAACAAAAAATTATACGCTTTGTTCCTCTTCGTTGTGTCCGTTAAAGGGTAGCAAGATCAGTTGAGCAGCGTTCGCGTTTAGGAGATTGGGAGGGAGATACAGTGTATGGACAAGAGGCCAGTTTAGTGACGCTGGTTGAGCGTAAGAGCCGGCTGACATTGATAGGAAAAGTCCCCAATAAAACAGCGGAAACAGTATCTAATATGATGATTAATATGCTAAATCGCGTTGATACTGTACATACCATTACCCTGGATAATGGTGGAGAATTTGCTCAGCACGAGAAGGTTACAAAAGCCACTGGGTCCCAGATATTCTTTGCACGCCCTTATGCCAGCTACCAGAGAGGCACTAATGAGAACACAAACGGTCTTATTCGACGCTGCTGGCCTAAAAAAATGTGTATGGGGGCTCTGAGTAAACAGGAGATTAGGGATATGGAATTACGCCTTAATATGACTCCCAGAAAAGTACTCCTGGGTCTAACTCCCCTAGAAGCTTATACCGGCTGCCGTGTTGCACTTATTGCGTGAATCCAGCTTTTCACCACTACGTAGAGCAGTAACATCTTGGTGGATGTAGTAAGCAGTCAGTGCCTTATCAGCTACCCACATGGTCCCCAGGGCAACAGGAATTAACGGGGCAAAAACGGCATTATTCTCTGCTTCAATAGTTGCCGCCGCATTGGCCAGGGCGGCCTCGCCGCCGAGGGCGTGGGTGGTGCCGGTGATGAGGGTGGAGACGAGGTTTTTGCGGGCTTCGCGCTCCGCTAGGCTGAGAGTGCTGCTGGTTTCCCCATAGGCGCTGTCTATGAGGTTGTTCAGGACCACGCTGGCACTGGCCCCCAGGGGTGGCGCTTTGCCCTTGGGCGGCGGCGCTGGCACTAGCCCCTGCAGGGCAGTGCGGGCTGCTTCGCTATTCATGCTGTCGGCTAGCAGCTTAATCTGCTGGGCGCCGTAGCTTTGAATAACGTTAACAGTGGCCGCTTGCAGCAGTTGGCCGGTGCTGCCGGTGATGTTGCCGGCGGCAGCCAGAGTCAGGACACGCCTCAGTTGATTCACAGCCATCGTTCACTTGGGCAAGCTGGTGGGCGGCATCCCACCCCTTACTTCCTTAATTTTCCTATATTTTTCTACAAATCAAGTGATTTGAAAAAGTTTTGTTCTATTTGAGAAAAACGTATCTGCATTAAGATATCTCCAGACTCTAAAGTAAGAAAATAATCACTATTATTTATTAGAGAATCATTTTCTGACGTCAGCCATCCTGGGGGGTCTTCCTTGACAGCTCTTCTCAACTGTAAGTCACACACATAACAACCAAAAGCATCATCATCCTCAAGAAAATTATTTTGATATAAAAAATGACTTACGTTTCTGCAATGAATATATCCAAGAAAATTTCCGTTATATGTGCTACAAAATTTTATCATAAAATCTTTTGCAGAATTCAAAAAAGTAAAACTTTCTAAACAAAAATCATCAGCTTGCATTTTATCTCCAAACATATTTTACTCAACAAAATGGCCAGTTGAATGGGATTGATCTGGTAAACGGTTTCCAAAATAATCTTGTCTTTCTCCATACTTCTTGCTTTTATCAGCAGCCCAAATCTTCTGGGTTCTAATGACCTCTCCTGTCGGTTTTATATTTATCTTAACACCATTAGGCCCTACCCATCTTTCATATCCTCCTGCACTAGTTTTATCAGGAGGAACAAATCCTTTTGACTTAAGATCAGCATATAATTCAGCTCTTGTTTTTGGCAATACTTGAGAAATGTTCGAATTTTTTGAGGGTGCTATACTGGTCAATTTGGGCGGCTGTTTTAAAACTGCAAAGCTAGAAGCAGACGGGCTCGCAGCTACGTGTCCTGCTTTGCTCAGCGAATTTGCTGCTGCCAGTGTATCACTGACTGATCTTGCTACCCTTTAACGGACACAACGAAGAGGAACAAAGCGTATAATTTTTTGTTACTTTTTGAGGTGAAGTTATGAATCAAGGGGAATCAAGGAGCTATGATAAGGAATTCAAGCTGAATGCGGTAAAGCTGTATCACAGCACTGGTAAAACGCTCTGTCAATTGAGCGAGGAATTGGGAGTTCCCAAGAGTACATTGGCAGGGTGGGTCCATCAGCATAACAAGGATGGTGCAGAGGCTTTCCCGGGCAAAGGATACCTGAAAGCGTCTGATGCTGAGCTCAGTCAATTGCGGAAAGAATTGGCGATAGCACGCGAAGAGAGGGATATCCTAAAAAAAGCCTTGGGCATCTTCTCAGTGGCCCGCAAGTAAAATACCAGTTTATGCAAAAGCATGCTGGGGAATTCAGCGTAGAGAGGATGTCCAACGTGTTAGGTGTATCCCGCAGTGGCTATTATCAGTTTATCAAGGCTGAGCCATCCAAGCGCTATTGTGAGGATGAGCGTTTAATATCTGAAATTAAAGAGGTTTATACCATAAGCAACCAAATTTACGGTAGCCCACGTATCCATGCTGAGTTACGAGCTAGAGGTGAGCGCTGTTCACGCAAACGGGTTTGTCGGCTAATGAAAGCAGCCCATATTGCGGCTAAGATGAAAAAACGATTTAAGGTAACCACAATAGTCGATCCAAAGGCCGCAGTGGCGCCTAATTTACTCAAGCAGAAGTTCACAGCCACTCGCCCTGATCAATACTGGGCAGCAGATATTACCTATATTCCGACCCAAGAGGGATGGTTGTATGTTGCTATCGTACTGGACCTGTTCTCTCGTAGTATCGTGGGGATGGATATGCAAGCTCACATGACCACCGAGTTAGTAGCCGCAGCATTACGCCAGGCAATAACACGGAGGAAGCCTGCTGCAGGTCTCATCCACCACTCCGACCGAGGCAGCCAGTATACCAGCAAAGGATTCAAGGCTGTATCGGCGCATCACCAGATAACGCTTAGCATGAGTAGTACGGGCAATTGTTATGACAATGCAGTAGCAGAGAGTTTTTTCCATACCTTAAAAACAGAGCACACCCACTTTGAACGTTTTGAGAGCAGAGAACAAGCCAAATTGAGCATTTTTGAATACGTAGAAGTGTTTTATAACCGACAGAGACGGCACTCAACGCTAGGCTATCTGTCTCCTGTAAATTTTGAAAAAAATTGGTTATCCCAGGTCGCTTAAGGTTTCTCTTCTCTGTGTCTAAAAAAAGGTGGCAAGATCAGACGCCAGCAATCTTCGAGGGAACTTTAGGTACTGTGGCAGTCATTCCTTGTTTAGCGTTTGTCGCTAGTCCTCGGACAGTCTTGGTAGACTGGATGCCTTGTTTGGCAGCTTTAACGCCTAAATTGGTTAAGGCAACACCCCCCTTAGCAACCCCAATACCGCTAGCAGCCAAGGAGGCGATATCGGCAATTAGCTTAGTACTTTCTAACCCCGCTTTGAAGGAGCCACTGGCGCCTGCTTTTTCGAACTCGGCGTCCATTTTATCGAGGCGGGCAATATAAGATTGTTTTACGGCTTCAGAGACGGTCCCCAGTACATTATCGCTATCAAACAGAGACTTGAGTGATAGGTAAGTTTCATGAGGGCTCAATGCTGCATTGACTATCCCCTCTACAGCCTCATACAGGGTGTCAGGGATACCAGCTATCTCTCCTGCTCTAAAGCTAACATCCTGTCCAGTGTCAATTAAATCCCACTTGGCCCGGATAGCGGCCTTATGAAGCAGATTTTCACCTTCAGATAATTCCTGATTTCTCCGGCTGCATTGCGCCCGGCTTAGATAGTTGTTTTCCATCTCCAGCGTGGCCGCCGCATTCGCCAGGGCCGCCTCGCCGCCGAGGGCGTGGGTGGTGCCGGTGATGAGGGTGGAGACGAGGTTTTTGCGGGCTTCGCGCTCCGCTAGGCTGAGAGTGCTGCTGGTTTCCCCATAGGCGCTGTCTATTAGATTGTTCAGTATCACGCTGGCACTGGCCCCCACCCTGGCTCCAGACATCGTCGAAGCTATCCTTGATGAAACTTTGCCATCCACCGTCACCCTATTCATGCTAGCCTCTAATACACCGCTACTGTGGGAGGAGCAGCGGCAGCAGGTGCTGCTGATGCCGTAAGTAGTATCTCGGTTGTCTAATTTGAAAATTTAGGATTATGTTAATAATGTATTCCATTTAACTAATATAAAAGGATTTATTGTTATTTCAACTTCTATTTTTATACCATTAATTATTATTTCTGAAAAAAGATATTTTTTTTTCTCTATATCTTTTATATTAAAATTCTTAACACCTTCACTGAGGCATTGATGAATTATTATTCCTTTATATTCTAATACAGTCTGAATCCATCCTTCTACAGCTGCAAATGAGAATATTAAGGTTAAATTGTTATTATCAGAAACACGATATGCATACTTTCCTTCTATAGGGTCACTAAACTCAGGTTCTACTTCAAAAAAATTCAGCAATTCTAACTCATCAGGATATGTCTCTATAAACATTATTTAGCTCCACTGAAGGAAATGGCTGTTACAAAGCGATGAGAGCCATCAGACATAACCTGGAAAGTTGTCTGCAACATCGCTGCTTTTCCTGATGGCCCCATAAGTAACGATTCTCTAACCTCAAAATTTCCATGTATATTAGAGAATTTATTAATTATACTTTTTGTATTTTGAGTTATTGATTGTAAGTGGTTTGTTAATGTTGCACGGCCAAGTTGATCATTATGTATGCCTAGTCTTTTCATTTCCAGAGCCAATTGATTAGAACGTGCTGCATTATGTGCATTACTACTTGATTTACCAAATAAATAATCAAATTTACTTGAGTCAATAATATTTATTGTCCCCTTTGCTGCACCCTCTAAATTTACAGTTCCTAGTTGTGTAGAGGAGGCAGCATTGGAGCTAATCCCAGGTGGTTTCGCAGCTACGTGTCCTGCCTTGCTCAGCGAATTTGCTGCTGCCAGTGTATCACTGACGCCAGTAACCTTCGAGGGAATTTTAGGTACTGTAGCAGTCGTTCCTTGTTTGGCGGCTGTCGCTAGTCCTCGGACAGTCTTGGTAGACTGGATGCCTTGTTTGGCAGCTTTAACGCCTAAATTGGTTAAGGCAACACCCCCCTTAGCAACCCCAATACCGCTGGCAGCCAAGGAGGCGATATCGGCAATTAGCTTAGTACTTTCTAATCCCGCTTTGAAGGAGCCACTGGCGCCTGCTTTTTCGAACTCGGCGTCCATTTTATCGAGGCGGGCAATATAAGATTGTTTTACGGCTTCAGAGACGGTCCCCAGTACATTATCGCTATCAAACAGAGACTTGAGTGATAGGTAAGTTTCATGAGGGCTCAATGCTGCATTGACTATCCCCTCTACAGCCTCATACAGGGTGTCAGGGATACCAGCTATCTCTCCTGCTCTAAAGCTAACATCCTGTCCAGTGTCAATTAAATCTGATCTTGCCACCTTTTTTTAGACACAGAGAAGAGAAACCTTAAGCGACCTGGGATAACCAATTTTTTTCAAAATTTACAGGAGACAGATAGCCTAGCGTTGAGTGCCGTCTCTGTCGGTTATAAAACACTTCTACGTATTCAAAAATGCTCAATTTGGCTTGTTCTCTGCTCTCAAAACGTTCAAAGTGGGTGTGCTCTGTTTTTAAGGTATGGAAAAAACTCTCTGCTACTGCATTGTCATAACAATTGCCCGTACTACTCATGCTAAGCGTTATCTGGTGATGCGCCGATACAGCCTTGAATCCTTTGCTGGTATACTGGCTGCCTCGGTCGGAGTGGTGGATGAGACCTGCAGCAGGCTTCCTCCGTGTTATTGCCTGGCGTAATGCTGCGGCTACTAACTCGGTGGTCATGTGAGCTTGCATATCCATCCCCACGATACTACGAGAGAACAGGTCCAGTACGATAGCAACATACAACCATCCCTCTTGGGTCGGAATATAGGTAATATCTGCTGCCCAGTATTGATCAGGGCGAGTGGCTGTGAACTTCTGCTTGAGTAAATTAGGCGCCACTGCGGCCTTTGGATCGACTATTGTGGTTACCTTAAATCGTTTTTTCATCTTAGCCGCAATATGGGCTGCTTTCATTAGCCGACAAACCCGTTTGCGTGAACAGCGCTCACCTCTAGCTCGTAACTCAGCATGGATACGTGGGCTACCGTAAATTTGGTTGCTTATGGTATAAACCTCTTTAATTTCAGATATTAAACGCTCATCCTCACAATAGCGCTTGGATGGCTCAGCCTTGATAAACTGATAATAGCCACTGCGGGATACACCTAACACGTTGGACATCCTCTCTACGCTGAATTCCCCAGCATGCTTTTGCATAAACTGGTATTTTACTTGCGGGCCACTGAGAAGATGCCCAAGGCTTTTTTTAGGATATCCCTCTCTTCGCGTGCTATCGCCAATTCTTTCCGCAATTGACTGAGCTCAGCATCAGACGCTTTCAGGTATCCTTTGCCCGGGAAAGCCTCTGCACCATCCTTGTTATGCTGATGGACCCACCCTGCCAATGTACTCTTGGGAACTCCCAATTCCTCGCTCAATTGACAGAGCGTTTTACCAGTGCTGTGATACAGCTTTACCGCATTCAGCTTGAATTCCTTATCATAGCTCCTTGATTCCCCTTGATTCATAACTTCACCTCAAAAAGTAACAAAAAATTATACGCTTTGTTCCTCTTCGTTGTGTCCGTTAAAGGGTAGCAAGATCAATCCCACTTGGCCCGGATAGCGGCCTTATGAAGCAGATTTTCACCTTCAGATAATTCCTGATTTCTCCGGCTGCATTGCGCCCGGCTTAGATAGTTGTTTTCCATCTCCAGCGTGGCCGCCGCATTGGCCAGTGCCGCCTCGCCGCCGATAGCCTGGGTGGTACCGGTGATGAGGGTGGAGACGAGGTTTTTGCGGGCTTCGCGCTCCGCTAGGCTGAGAGTGCTGCTGGTTTCCCCATAGGCGCTGTCTATGAGGTTGTTCAGGACCACGCTGGCACTGGCCCCCAGGGCCGCTGGGGTGGCGCTCTGTCCTTGGGCGGCGGCGCCAGCGCCAGCCAGTAGCCCCTGCAGGGCAGTGCGGGCCACTTCACTATTCATGCTGTCGGCTAGCAACTTAATCTGCTGGGCGCCGTAGCTTTGAATGACGTTCACGGTGGCCGCTTGCAACAGTTGGCCGGTGCTGCCGGTGATATTACTGCCGGCGGCGAGGGAGAGGGCGCTCATCAGAATACGTCCTTTGCCGCCCATCTCCCACAGCTGGTTCTCTTGTAAGCGCTCCTGTAGCGCTGCTATTTTTTGGGTATTTTGCTGCTCGAGCGCTTTGCCTTGCTCCTCGGTTAAGTCCGTTTGCGTTTTCGTCTGCTCCTTAGCTCGATTGTCTAGGAAAGTGCCGACTTCGCGGGTGAGAGCCTCGACAATCTGGAAGCCCGCTTTTATCTCTTCTAGGTTGAAGCTGTTGGACAGTGCGTTGCTGCTGTCCTTATCACTGGTGACGCTGGCATCGAAGGCGGCGATGGCCTGCTCTGGAGTTTGGCCGGTGAGTGCTAGTTGAGCAGCGGGATTGGTAATGGTCACGGCTTGCCTGGCGCCACTAATCACACTGCGGGTGGTACTGCTGGCGCTGCCGCGGGCGTTTGTGACGATGGGTATGGTAGCGGAGAGGCCATGGTGGCTCGGCAGCCCACTGCCCGGTACCTGCAGGGCTCCTGGAGCGGCTTGCCCTGACTGGTTTTTGCCAACACCCCCATCCTGCAGGGCGGGCTGCCCTGGCTTCTGGGGATGTTGGCTAAAACCGATGCTGCCACTGATGCTCTGGGCGTTATGCTTGTCATAGTTGTCAAGCTGGCTCTGGGTTAAGGTGCTGGCTCTGGCTTTATTGCGGCCGGCGGTCACTGCCTTTGCACTGCTTTTGAGGCCGCCGGCTCCCAGGTGGAAGTTGCCTTTAACATCCAGTTGATAACCCAGGTCGCCCGCTTCGAGGCCTGCCTGCTGCTGGACGCTTTTAAAATCGCTGCGGTAGTCACTTTGGTTGAAATTCAGGCTGCCACTCACCATGGGACCGATATCTAGGTTTATCCCAATCTGCTGCTGTTCGCCCTCCTGGTGGTCGGTGTCTTGCAGGCTTTCAATCGTGAGGTTGCCGGCAATAGCCGCTTGGATTTGCGGGGCGCTCACCACCCCCTGCACGAGGGTATCGCCGCCACTCTCTAACTCGACTTTCTGGCCAGCGTGTACCTGGGCGAGTTGGTACCGGCAGCTCTCCCCTTGGCTGCTGCCTTCGCCTTCACTCATTCCCACTACGATGCCTCGGCCAACACCGAATGACTGGCTGCTGGAGCTCTGGCTGCTCTCCTGCTGGCCGCGGTTTTCACTGGCCAGTAGTTTTAGATTGCCGGCGGCGGCTATCCTTGCTAGCTCCTGAGCTTGCAGGTCGCCCTGTATCGTGGCATCTCCGCTTCTAGCTTGAATGATAACCCTGCGGCCGGACACCAGCGAGCGCTGGGAGGTGGTGTGATGCTCACTGCTTTCACTGTGACTTTCACTACTGCCGAAGGTGGTGGTGACGTTAATTCCACCTAGTTGTTGCGGATTGCACTGCAGGGCATCATAGGTGTTCTTGGCGGCCAGGCCGCCGGCCGCGGCAGCTAGGGCGTGCATCCGGGGGTCGCTAGTCTGGCCGACAGCGCTCTGCAGCTGTTGAGCGGTTTGGAGAGCGCTCACGGCCGGGTTGCTGACACTCATGGTGAAGCCGCTGGTGCTGCTGCTACTTTCCTGGGTGAGTTGCTGCTGGTGGTGGGTGTCTAGGACCTCTATCGTGGCCGCTGAGACGTTAATATCACCCTGGGGGGTGATCAGGTGGCTGCCCAGTTGCTGGAATTTCTGCTTGGCCCAGATGCGCACATCACCCAACAGGCTGCCCACCGCACTGCTCTGCTGCTGAGTGCCCTCGAGCTCTTGCTGCTGGCTGCTCTCGCGCTCGCCTAAGGTCAAAGCAGCGCCTCCCCCGGTGAGTAGCCCACTCTCTTCTACCTGATGGTAGCTGATTTGCCGTTGGCGATTTTCAGCACTGGTGATTTTTATATTGCCCTCTTGGGCTATCAAGGTAGTACCTTGCTCTCCCAGGACGCTGGAGCCGTGGATTCGCAGATCGCCTTCGGTGGCAACCATCTCCGTTTGTGTGCCAATGAATTGGCTCCCCAAAGCGATGGTCTCTTGCTGGACGATGCGTGAGGTGGTCGTTTTATCATTAAAAAGCCCGCTATGGGTTTTCTGGTGCGCTTCATCCAAGTAGCGAGTGGCTTGACCAGGAAGAATTTCAATGCTTTTAGCACTCATCTGTAACGTGCCGGCGGCGAGTTGTGCCTCCAGGGACTGCTCGGTCGACACGAGAGGGGCAGCACCGCTGCCCTCCTGCTCTAGGGCAAGGGGCCCCTGAACGAGCGCGGCGACTGACTGGGCGGAAACTCCACTGGCTACCTGGGCAGCGGTGGCGGTGAGTTTATTGCCCGCGTGGAGCTGCAGGGTGCCGACGGTTTTGATTTGGCTGCCGACATCTCGGTAGCCCCCTTCAACCCGGTGGTTGTTCTCATCCCAGATGAGTTGCTCGTGTTGTCCGACCTGGGCAGTGCTCAGCTTGAGATCGTGGCCAGCCCTTATCTGTGTGTGGCCGCCCTCGCCAGCGTTCAATATCTGGGTAGCCACCAGGTTAGCGTCGCGTCCCGCCTGGACCGCCATCACACCGCCTGCTTGCCTGACCAGCAGCTTTGCTCGTTGGCCTAAATTGGTATGGCTGCTATAACTGCTGCCGTTGGGATCGCCGCCAGTGGTGGTGACGGTGGTAGTTTCCGCCGTGACGTCTCTGCCCGCCTCAACTTGTAATAGCGTGTCGCCGCTCACTAGGCCGCCCTGATGGTTGATATCTTGGCGCGCCTTGAGGTGGGTCTTTCCACCGTAGAGTGTTCCGCCCTGATGGTGGATGTTTTCAGCAGTGATGGATAGGGTGTCGCGGGCCAGCGTCGTCCCGTTACCGGTGAAATTACCACTGAGATCAAGCAGGATGTTCTTCGCCGATATCAGTGAGCCGTACCCAGCGCCAATAGTGCCTTCGGGAACTCTTAGATAGAGCTGTGGTGCTAAAACCTGCACCTGGCTGCCATCGGGTGCCTGGACTGAGGCTTGTACCGGCCAGACGATATCCCGGGTGAGTTGAGCCATCTGGGTGTTGGATAGCGGCACGCCAGGCTGTAGCTGCAGCGTTTTAGCCGCACTAATGGCATTGGCTATCAGCGCTCGATATTGCGTATCATCATCCTGGTAATCGCCGATAAACCGCTGGCTAGTCATTTGAATGACGGCGTCACGCAGCTGCTGCTGCTCATAAAAGCCATCGCCAAAGGGCTTCGGTAGGTTTTTCAAGTCGACCTTGAGCGCTCTCAGTAACCGCTCAGAGCTGACATACTGCCGCTGCCGTATAAATTTTGGATCGGTGGTGACTAGGGGAACTCCAGGCTGGGTATTGACCGAGAACAGGCCGCTAGTCGGCAACGTCAGCGCTAACGGCAGAGTGGAGACCCGTTCCCGTAAAGCGGTCGGGTAGGGCTGCAGGCTCTGGTTGCCTAGCGTTGCTAGCGCCTCGTGGCTGGGCTGCCAAGGCTTGCCGTTGAGGGTGACTTGGGTGCCCTGGGTGGTGGCCTGCTGCAGCTCGGCTTGTGCGGTGCGAAGGACGACGGCACTGTTACTGCCAAAATGACCCCGCTGTCCTAAAAGTGTTTGTGCTTCTATCTGTAGATCACCCTGCCCGGCATGCTCGATTCGGCCGCCCTGATTGTTCACCGTTTGTGCCTGGAGAGTCAGCTGGTGACTGTTACTGGCAATCCGACCGTTGCTATTATCCAGGGTCCCAGTCATTTTCAATGGCAAATCTTCTGGGCCATGCTGAACTAAGTTACCCCCAATATTGCTTAAGTCCCGGGCACTCAGTTGTAGTTTTTCGGCTCTCAGGGTGGCGGCATCCGTGTTCAGGACGGTTGGGGTGGTTAAGGTTAGGGTCTGCTGGGATTCCAGAGTGGCCCCGGGTAGCTGCAGCGCGCCCTGGGTGGCTTGCAGGGTGAGCGATTGGCCTTTTAAGGTAACCCCCATCCCCTCTAGGGTGCTGCCCTGATAGCTTTGTGTGCCACCCGATTTTATTTCTCCCTGTAGGGTGAGCGTTTGCTGGGCCTGTAGATTGACGTTCTCTCTGGCGACCACTAGACCGGTGTGTGTCAACCAGCCGTCGCTATTGACCACCACAGAGCCGGTAGAGGCTGTCAGTCGCCCCGCATTGCGGATGCCAACACCAGCCTCCGTGCCGACGATAAAAATATGCTCGGCATACATACCACCCAGCTGGGCGACATCCAGCGCTACCGTGGGGGCAGCTTCAGTCGTGGTTATCGGCGTTGCTTGGTTATTATCGGCCTGCACCTGGTTGCTACCGGTAGTTATCGTTAATTTTTTGGCCTGGAGGTGGCTGTTCACCTCAACCGCTCGTGCCATAATCGCCGTATAGTCGGTATCGCGACTATTTAAGCCTTGACCCTCAATCTTTATGGTACCGCTGGTCACCCGATAGCTGTCGAGCTGCCCGTTTTTAAACTGTGGTTGACCGGTCGTCAGTGTGGCTCCCGTCGTGTTGATAAAGCCGCCCCCATTGATATAAATCCCTGAGGGGTTGGCTATCACCACGTGGGCGCCTTGTCCCGCCACTTCAATCATCCCGCTCAGCACCGTGGGATCGCTGGAGTTGACTTCGTTGAGGATGAGGCGGGCGGTGCCGTTGGCCAAGTGAGCATTGCCGGCAATCGCTCCCGCGAGCTGGGTTTGGGTGGCGGCGGCGCTGTTATTGAGGACTGCGCCGGGTTGTTCAACATCAAAGCGGCTATAGGTGTTGTGGGAGACACCTGCGGCATTGGGGGTTTGAATATTGACCACCGGGGCCCCGTTAGGGGCGGTCACGACGCTGGGCTGTTGCGCGGCTGGGGCGTTGCTGTCGGCCACGATGGCTGCCTGGGTGAGGGCGCTCCAACCGAGGATGAATGTAAACACCAGGGGCTGGGCACAGCGTAGCCACCGGGCGGTTGGAGTGCTCGAACGGCTTGCTTGGCCTGGCGTTCTGGCTAGTTCGCCCACCACCATCGTTTGGCCACGTTTTTGATTGAAGATTACCCGGTAACAGCCCTGATTCATATGATGCTCCTGAGATCCCTAGCTACTGGTTATAGACTAGTGATTAGTCCTGTAATAACTTCTATTGATTGAAATGGTCAGTGAAATCTGCATCGATTTCAACCTGAGAATAATGATTTTAGTGGGACATGGTCGCCAAATCCGCCTCAAGATCAGCAGGCAGACTTGGCTGCTCAAGCACAATGGGTCGTGCAGTGGATAAATCATTTGGGGTAGGCACCGCCTCAGTGTTATTGGTGTTGAGAGAGCTATCCTGCTCCCGAGGGTTCAGAGCGGCCACGCTGATTACGGTCGGTTGGACTAATACAATCTCTGGGCGGTCAGTTATTTTTACTCCACTGCCAAGGGGCCGGGTATTGCGCTGCTCTAGGGCTACTGTTATCTGGATAGGCTCCTGACTGCGGGCATGGTAGGGTACTGCGTTATCCCAGTAGCGTTGAGTATATTGTCTAAAGCCTCCCCGCCATCGAGTATAAGTCCATTGCGCTGTACCACTATCTTCAATAATTCGAGTGCCTGATTCATTGAGATTGTTGATGGTTTTCAAAGGGCCAGTCATGCTTCCTCCCATGATGACCTGACTTTTATCATTGTTAAGACAATGACCCTCCAGCCTTAGGTTGCCACCAATTAATAATTTTGCGGGATCTTGCTGGGCGATTCTGGTTTCAGTAATTGTGGTATTGTAATCGTAGGCGGTGTAGTCATTCGGTCTGTCAATATGCGGGCTGCGCTCCACACGTCGATGTCCCTGGGTATGGCTCACTTGTACCTCGTGGGTCTTAAAATGGATATCACTGTTATTCAGGGTAGTGATATTAAAGTGAGCATCGCCTTGGACATCGATGGTGGCGGAACTGTTATTCAGCTCTAGAGTCTGGCCTACCAGCTGTTGCTGCTCATCAAGACGTTCACCGACTGCCATCGGGCCGGCGCTCATGATAAGGGCTCCCTCCTGGTTTAGAATATGCTGGGCACCGATGGTCAATTGCTGACGGGCAGCGATGATCGCTTTATTATTGGCATTGACCTGTCCGCGATGATTGGTCAGGGTGTGTGCACCTAGCAGCAGTTGGTCACCGTAAATGACCCCACTGCCGAGATTATTTAGACTGTGGGCGCGTACCTCGGTGGTTTGACCATCAATCAGCCCGCGATTATTTAACCAGCCACTCTCGCCTTTATCCGTTAGCACCCGGGTATGGGTAGCGTTGATAACGCCTTCGGCATGATTGCGGATAGCGTTAGCCTGCAGAGTTAACTGGTGGCCTGCTTGTAGCAGCCCAAAGTTATTCAGCCCTCTGGGAGCTGCTAGAGAGGTACTGTCGGTTTGCAACCGTTTAATATTGATGTTGTTGTGGTCCAAGAGCGGGATGACCAGTAATCCCGGGCAGCAATCGCTCCTGCTCAATGTGACCTCACCCTTAGCATGACCAATTATCTTGCTATCACGTATATCAAGCTTGCCTTCGGTATCTAATTCTAGTTCGCTGGCAGCACGGAGTTCCGACGAGGTGATCCTGAAAGTGTGGTTACGACCGATCACTTTTACTTTCAGATCACGGCCACTCTGTAGGACACCACGGCTGGTTAAGCATCCTTGGTTAGTGATGTTCAGATCACCGTTCTTGGTCTGCAAAATACCGTCATTGCGAATCTCCGTTCCTACCTGGGTGCCAACGATAAAAATCTGTTTGGCATAGATCCCCCCCTGTCTAAGCACACTGAGGTTAAAGGCAGAAGGCTGGTTACTGCTGGCAATCGGGGTATTGTGGCCATTGTTTGTTTTAATAAGGTTGTTGCCGGTAGTAATCGTTAGCTTTTCCGCATGTGATTTAGTATTCAGTTGCACAGCTTGTGCCGAGATCTGAGTATGGTCGGTACCCCGTGTATCTAATCCCTTCCCGCTGATATGAACGATACCACCAGTTACACAGTAACTATCCAGATGACCCTCTCGGAACTGTGGTTTACCGGTCATGAGCATGGCGCCACTGGTATTGATAAAGCCAGCCCCTTCAACATAAATCCCTGAGGGGTTGGCAATAATCACTTGAGCACCTTGACCCGCTACCTCGAGGGCACCACGCAGATAACTAGGATCACTTGAATTGATCTCATTAAGAATGAGGCGGGCGGGGCCGTTAGTCAGGTTAGCATTAGCAGCAATGGTGCCCGCTAAGCGCGTCTCTACTGTATCACGGCTGTTGTTTAGAACAGCACCTTGTCGTTCTACATCAAAGCGGCTGTAAATATTATAAGAGACCCCAGCGGCATTAGGTGTCTGAATATCTACCAGCGGCACCTTATTAACTGCCATTGATACACTTGGCTGTTGCGTTTTTGGTGCAGTAGCATCGGCAGCAATGGTGGTACGGACAGTCCGTTTACTACCGGCCATTCTTACTTGTGGATCACAGAAGCTCTGAGTATGGTCATTACCGTTCAGTTTTATTTGCAGATCACCGTAACTCTGTAGATTCCCATGGTTAGTTAACCAGCCTTGGTTATCAATTTTCAGGTTGCCAGAAGTTGCCTGCAGTGTGCCGCTATTACGCATGCCAACGCCGTTTTCAGTACCCACGATGAAAATATGATGGGCATACATACCACCCAGTTTAGCGACATCAAGCGCAAACTCAGGTGCTTCAGTATTACTGGCGATTGGAGTAGCTTTCTCGTTATCCACTTTAACGAGGTTATTGCCGGTGGTGACCATCAGTTTTTTGGCGTGCACTGCCGCATTCAGTTGCACCGCTTGGGCAAAGATTTGGGTGTAGTCGGCGGAGCGGGCATCTAACCCCTCACCATCAATCTTAATGAGACCACCGATCACCCGATAGCTGTCGAGGTGCCCATTTTGCAATTGTGGGGTACCGGTGGTCAGGGTGACACCACTGGTGTTGATAAAGCCACCCCCTTTGACATAAATCCCTGAGGGATTGGCTACGACCACGTGGGCTCGTTGCCCGGCCACCTCGATAAAGCCCCGCAACAGGCTGGGGTTGCTGGAGTTGACTTCATTCAGAATGATCTGGGCGGGGCCAGTGGTGAGGTGAGGGTTGCCAGCGATAGTGCCGGCTAACTGGGTGTGCACCGCTTGGCGGCTGTTATTGAGAATGGCCCCTGCTGGCTCGACATCAAAGCGGCTATAGGTGTTATGTGAGATCCCGGCGGCATTGGGTGTTTGAATATTGACCAGGGGTGAGGCCCCATTGGGGGCGGTGACGACGTTGGGCTGTTGGGCGCTTGGGGCGTTGGCATCGGCGACGATAGTGGCGTCCGCTCCAGGCATCCAGCCGAGGGTGACGATCAAAACGAGAGGCAGGGTACAGCAGCGCCACCGGGACTGTCTGGGCACGCTGCCAGCGCTACTCACGTGACCTGGCGTCCGCGCCAGTTCGCCGACGACGATCGCTTGGCCGCGTGGTCGATTGAAGATAACCCGAAAACAGCGCTGATTCATACCTGACTCCTAATGTCCCTATCAAGGGTATTTATGACTGGACCACGCTATTGGGCACCGTGCTCCTAAAAGTTGTAGAGCAGGCTAAAGCCGCAGAGATTGCGGGAGCCGGTAAAGTTTCGGGTTGTTTTCAGCGGCCAGCTGGTAAACAGCGTATAGCTTAGGCCCTTTAAATTGCCTCGCAGGCCGAGGGCAGCACCGGCGAGGCGGCGGCCCTCTGTTAAATCGTGGGCGAGGGAGCCGCTGACTTGGCCGTAATCCAGCCCCAGATAGAGCTCAGAGCCGGTGTGACCCAAGGCGACACCAAACTCATTGCGTAGCCACCAACCGCGCTCCGAGGAGAGTGGGAGCAGCGGATCACTATACCCAAAACCCCGGACGGTGTGGCGACTGCCGATACTAAAGCGCTCTGAGGGAGGCAATGGTGTACGGTTGTATTGTGCGTTCCAATTGCCGTGGTAGTGACAGGCCAGCTGTGCAATCTGCACCGGCAGTTTGCAGGAGAGCTCTAGAGTGATCACTTTAAAGCGCGGGGTTCCCTCCCGGGTGTTCTCAGGAACCGCTTGGGCACCAAAAGCACCGGTGCCCCGTTGATAACTGAGGCTGGCATCGAGGATCGCCTTGCCAATAAATTCCCGATGCGCCAGTGTGCTGCCCCAGCCGCCGAGCGCGTGCCGCTGGAGAGGTGAGTCGATGCCTAAAAGTTTATAGCCACTGTGATTGTTCCGGCGAAAGCCTTTGAAGGAGAGGGTGGTTTTACGCCGGGCATCGCGGTAGAGCAGGCGGGCTAGCTTGGCCTCTGAGCGAGCACTGCCGCCGCTGCGGAGATCGAGGCGATCGGGCCGTTGACTGTAGTCATGGGCCTCTTGCGTGTGGGTGAACTCTAAGAACCAGTAGCCCCAGGGTAGCCCATAGTGCAGGGTATGCCCGCGGGTGATCCCCCGGCCTACCGAGCAACCACCGAAGCCTTGATGCAGATTGATATAAAATAGATCGTTGAACCCCAAGGGTTGATCGTAGGCTAGGGTAAAGCCCCCTTGGTGTTTTTTAGTCAGCGGATTGCCAGAATCCTCTAAAGAGAGCGTTCCGCGTAGCGGCAGCTGCTGTTGCCAGGTGATTATCAGATCGCTGGTGCCCGCTGGAGCCTCTGGATCGCTGGCAGGGGCAATTTGGAAGGTGGCGGTAACGCTGGGGAGTCGTTTAAAGTTCTCTAAGGCTTGCTCGATATCCCGTAAATTGAGTAGATCACCAGGCTTGGCGGGCAGGGCGTTCCAGTGTCTAGCCTGCTTATCAGACTTTTCTGAAAAATAGAGACGATGCAAGCGTCCAGGAATGAGTGTGAGCACCAAGGTGCCACTGGCCAGGTTTTGTGGCTCTGCCACCACCTGAGTGGTGATAAAGCCGCGCTGCACGATGGCATGGTGCACCCGCTTGAGGATCAAGTTGATGCCGTTAGCCCCCAGCCGGCGACCCAGCGGGCTATCTGGAGCACTCCCCGCGCGGTGAGCGGCGGCTAAGGCCCATTGAAACTGCTGAGCGGCCTCGCCCTGGAGTTGCAGCTGTTTAATCTTAAAGCAAGGGGTTTCGTCAGCAGGAAGGCGCTGCAGCAGCTCGGGTGAGGGGGTCGGCTGTAGGTGTACATCAGGGACGCTCTCTTGCTGTTGCCGCAGTTCACGCTCCTGTTCACGCGCTTGTTGCTGTTGGGCAGCAGGCTCGGGCGCTACCGCAGAGGCTGGTAGTGAGGTGCCTAGCAGGGCACTCAGGATCAGTGAGATAAGGGAGCGTCTGATGGCGTTAAGGCCAAATAAGCGGTGTCGCCAAAGTGTAGTCAGGCTAGAAGATAACAACTAAATACCTTCCCTGGTGATAAACCGAAAAGTTCGTAATGAGGTGAAATTCTAGCTGGAATATTTTGGTGTGACAATAAAATTAATGATTGAACAATATTAATGGATGGTTAGTGATTTTGGGTTGCTAGGCAATGCTGGGAATAAATGGCATCGCTGAGTCTGTAAGTAATCGGTTGTTTTTAAAGGGATAAAAAAATAGGTGCGTCCGGACTTCGACATTTCTCGGCGCTCTCGTTTTGGAGAACATCGGTCCTCAGAGAGCAAAATAAGGGCTTAACGGGGTAGGGGAGCTGGAAGGCAAAGTCCGGAACGATCAGCAGCGCGTGCCCAATGGCGCGGGGTTGGGCGAAAAAAAAACCTCAGCAGAGAACGGCTGAGGCCTGGAGATTGGTGGAGCAGCGGCAGCCGGCAACCAACCCGCTCTCCACAATGGATAATAGCCAGTGAGGGTGGATGTGTATATTGCTGGTTTGGGGAAACCTTGGCTGTAATGGCCTACCGCTAAATCTGCTTTAATCACAATTTTCGCACTCATGAAATTGGCCAAATTGCAAGGCATGTTTACAACAATCGACCGTTTGATGGAATATCAATTGTATTAAAAAGATTTACTTAAAACCCGTCTAAATAACTTATAAAAATTGTTTCTATTTTCCTATAGACTTTATTTTTTGAAAGTCTTTGATCATATTATTCAAATAGATCCCTAGGGCAACTATATAGTCTACCAAGCGATGATGGCCAGCGATCCTTACTGAGGCGCTTCAGGGATCTCAATCAGCAGGGGTGGTTGTGGTTTTGAGGGCTGCCCCAGGTTTGCTTTCCCTGATTGACCTGCTGAAATCTCAATTGAGGTAGTCCAACTGCGCTGTGTAAAGTGGTTGGTCACTGATTCGATGAGATAAACTCCATCTGCCTCTGTTTTAAAACCACTTAGTTTGATGAACTTCTCTGCCACTAAGTCTCCACGGCCGCGCAGCTCCAGCGTGCCACTGGCAGTCTCTCGATTTAAGCGGGCGAGGGCGGCCTGGGCCGCTGCGGTAGCTAGGCTGGCATTCGCGTAGGTATGCCGTTCAGCATGTACTGCCCCTGCTGAAGTGATGGGAGCCTCTGGATTGGGGATTTCAATGGTCACCTGCTGTCCGGTTTGGCTATCATGGGCTTTGGCAAGGACCTTGGCGACGCTCGTTCGATTAGGAAACAGCAACCGAAAATTAGCCACCTCATGGAGGGTTAAGCTCGCCAGCGGTAACTCTCCGCCACTAGCCTGCTTGCCAGCCGCCCGGGGTAGCACCAGCAATTTTCCCGCCTTGAGGGTGGCGGTGGCGTTGTATTGGCGGGCTAAACGGCTTAAAAAATTTAAATCAGATTCCCCCACTTGATCAGCACGGGTCACCAGGGTTTCAATCGGGCAAGTGGCTATCCAACCTTGGCGGGCGGCAATCGCTTGGACGATATGTGACAATGTCACCTGTTCCCAAGCTTGCGAGCGACTGTTTTTAGCGGTCCCCGCCATCGCGGTCGAGGTGCCCCGTAGTGTTACTGTACGCGGTGGGCCCGTGAGTTCAATTTCATCGATAGTATAGTGGCCCATTACTGTTAAACCGCTGCCTTGCCAGCCCAAGGAGAGGGTTAAGCAAGCACCTTTGCGCGGAAAAGCAATCTTGCTATCACGATCATCTAGTTTGATTTCACAGCTATCTGCCGCCAAAGCGACCCGATCGATCACCTGCAAGCTCAGGAGCCGATCTTGAAGTAGGGGGGTGATATCCTGGGCATCCGCGATGACTTGAAATAGGGGCCGCATCGATCAGCTCCAGAGGTGGATGGTCTCGCTGCGTGCAGCTGCCAGCTCAGGGAAGCGCAGGGTGACGCCTGCTGGGTAGGGTTGCGGTAGGGCACTCAACCCAGGATTCGCCCTCAGTACCGCTTCTACCGTGCCGTTTAAGTGGCCGTAATGAGCGTAGCACAGGGTATCTAAGAGATCCCCTTCAGAACTTCGTATAATCGTCGCCATAGCGTTTAAACTCCACGCTGAAGCTCTGTTTGCGGGGCACGCCATTCGCTAGTAGCGCTTGCTGTTCCTCATCAATGGCCGTGAGATACCAGCGTCCCAAGACATCCCCATAGCCCATCACCAATTCGACCGGCTTCATTTGGAAGCCAATCTCTCGCAACGCATCTAACTGAGCAATACCAGAAAACTGGGTAAAGACCACGCCACTCAAGGTAATAGTTTCACCCCCTTGATTAACCGCTTGCAAGGCATCAGGTCTCCCCAAACGCTCTTGTGCGATCACGTTATAGCTAATTTTGCGCTGTAATTTGTCAAAGGCGGCAGTCGTTAATCCAAAAAAGTAGCGCTGTCCCTGTTCAGCGATCAAGACCAGCAAATGGGAGCGAGGCCCGGTCAGCGTGGGCATTAAAGTTGAGCTCCGTTGAACGATGCTCTGCCGTTGGCCCAGCTCTTGGCCACTCCCCAGCTTGCTCTGCAGGGCCTGTAAGCTGCTGCTGACAGCCTGTTTAGCTTGGCTGATTGATTGGGCAGAGGCACTTAACTGGCTGTTGGCGTTGACCGCGGTGTTGATCCCTTGATTTACCTGCCGCAGGCTGCGGTCGATCTCCGCTAATCCAGCGCCCATCCGTGCGATCCCACGCGTGATGGCGTTCCGATCAGCCGAAGAGCTCCCCCCGGCTGAGACCAGCTTAGCCAGTGTGGATAATTGACCAGCAGTTCCAGAGAGTGCTGAGCTACTCTGGGCAGCCACCCGTAGTGCACTGCCCTCGGCGTGGGATTGCGTGACTAGCTCACTAAAACGATGGGTCTGGCCGGCAGCGCCGGCAATGGCGGTGGTCGATTGAGAGATAAGGTTAATAACCGAGGTGTTTGGCATACAACACCTCGCGGCCTGGTTGCCCGCGATTCATTGAGTTTGATAGCACTGCGGCTGCATCAATGCAGCGCTTTTAACTCTTTCTTAGCAAGTCCAGTGATCTGCACGATATCCTCTGGTGACATCCCTCTCTCCAACAGACGCTTGGCAATCTCATGCTTCTCTTGTTGAACACCCTGCTGCATACCCTGCTGCATACCCTGTCGAATCCCTTCTTGCTTAAACTGTTGTGCAAAAGTCATGATATCCTCTCCTACTTCTGGTACTGCGCTGGCCAGTAGCGCTATGGCCTGATCACGCTCTTCGGGGTATTTCTCATCACCACACGCTTTGATAATATACTTTCCAATGTCCCTAACATAATCTGGGCCAATCTCTGAGTAGATTATAGTCAGTTTGCCCGCAGCAATCATCTTTTTCAGCCACCCCAATACCCGCTCTTGACGCGAATGCTTAAGCAGCATTTCTAGGACGTTGGCCAGGCCATGTTGCTCAATCTCTTCATCCGATAGGACCGTTAAATCGATCAGTTGAAAGGGTTTAAGCGCCCACTGTTTAGCGAGCTCTGGATGGCTAAAACAGTCCCATATCTCACAGGAATAGGGGTAAGGCGACACTGTGCCGTGGTACATCACGATGGGCAATACGATGGGTAGCTTCTGATGGCCTTGGGCAAGATGTTGGTCCATAATAGTTACACCGTAACGCAGCATGCGGTAACTCATCATGGCCTTTTCAGTGCTTTGATGCTCACTGGCAAAAATGATATAACCCTCTTCTCCCCTGATTTTACAGCTGTAAACACAGTCGCTCTGTAATTTTTCCAGCCCTTGAAGCAGGTACTCACTATTAATCAGCGTCAGGGTTGACCAATCAATATCATTGACCAGCGCTGGGGGCAAGCAGGAGCGAAAGAGATCAATGGCGATCTTAATTTGTTGCATTGACCGCTTAAACAGCCGGTCGTGGGGGTGTGTTATTTTTGTTTCTGACATTCAGTTGTTCTCACCACGATAGCAGTTTACAACACAGTGTGCCTATTCACTAGTAAGCGGTATCATACCATGCGGTGCGCTGTTGCTGCTGGTGAAATTGTTCGAATAGGCTGTGCAAGTGGGGCATCAGATCGTTGGCGAGTTGCTTGGGATCTTTCATCTCACCCTGCACGGTGACTTGTACCGTTGGTGAAAACTGTAGCTGCTGATTGACCGCTGCTGGCGGCTTATCGGGTACGCTGATAGCTGGATGAGCTGCCTCTGGCAGCGGGGATTCACTGCCAAATAGTGATTTCCCTAACCAGCCACCTAATTGACCACCGCCTAGGGTGCCCACCACGCTACCGAGTACCCCGCCAATGGCGATACCGATGGGGCCGCCCCAGGCGCCGACTAAGGCGCCTAATTTAGCACCAGCTAAGCCCCCCCGCTAAGCCGCCGACGGCATCGCCGTAACCGGCCCCTTTTTCGGCACTGGTGGTGGCGTGCTGAGCAGTGTCATAGATTTGATAAGCCGTACTCCCGAGAGCTAAGGCACCCCCCAGATAGCCGCCAGCTTTGCCAAGGGCACCTCCCACTTTACCTAGTGTGGATTTGCCTAAATTGCTGATACCCCCTGGTTGGACTTTAGCTATCCCTCCTAATAAGGTGCCCTTGGCGACTGCCATTGCGCCTTTGCCGATACTCCAGCTGGCTTGTAGGGCTTTTAAGCCGATAAAGCCACCAGCTAAGGTGGTGATGGCGGCTATCGCCAGCGGTGCTTTTTCTGCTAGGTTAGCTAGCCCTAGGCCGAGCTGTTTCAGCAGGCTGCCAACGGTGTCGGTCAGGGGGCGTAGGGCATCCCCCACCTGTCGTGCGGCTTCATCCCAGGCTTGCACAACCTCAGCCCAGATCTGTTTGGACATCACGCGGCGATCGCGTAAATCTTTGTCTAGTTCACCGCTCACCCCGCTTGCTCCCTTTACCAGTTGATGTAGCAGGGCCTCATTTTGCATCGCTGCCGTGAGAGCGGCTTTGGTGTATTGGTTGGTAAAGAGATCGCCCGCTTTCATCGATTCAGCGAAGGCTTTCAGCATCGCCTGCTTTTTCGCCTGATTGCTCTCTTGGTCGATCGCTGCCAGGGTTTTGGACATCCTGGCAGCTTCTTCGGGATCGCTTTTCTCAATATACAGCTGGACGAGCTTAAAGGAGGCCAGTAGGGGATCCCAGCCTTTCTGAATAAACTGCTGCATCACCGCTGGGTAGTCAATGCCAACCTTTGTATAGCGCTCTTTGGTCTCCATGGCACCCATCTTGGACATCCAGTTCTTCAGGATGGTGGCCGCTTCATCACTGGAGCCAGAGACCTTCATCATCACCTGTAAGGCAGCCCCGGCTTTGACTATGGCTTCAACGCCAGTAATGCCTAGCTTCTTGGTCTCCGCTAAGATTTGTGGGAACCATTTGGCCATATCGGAGGCCTCAAATGAGCCCTCTTTGCCCAAATAGGCAATTGACTCTAACGCCTGTTGCATCTGTTGCGGATCGACAATGCCGGCATTCTGCACCATGGCGGTCATCATGCGGGCGGTATCGCTGCTCTCCGAGCGTTGGCTGACGGAGAACTTGGCCAGACTGGGTGCCAATTGGACTGCTTGCTGCAATTCCATCCCGGCCCCGACCATCTGGTTGAGCGCTTCGGCCAGTTCATTGCGCGCTATCCCAACCTCTGAGGCGGTCTTAGCAATCAATTGGCCAATGCGGGCCTCCTCAGCCGTGCCGGCCTGCCCGGCTTTGATCACGATATCGCGGATCAAATCTTGGTAGTTGGCTGATAACAGGGTCGGTACCGCTACGGTGGCGGTTAATTTTAGGGCATCGCCAAGGGCCTGTTTCCCCTGAGCCATCCCCTGGCTGATGAGTTGATGACCACTGGCCCGCAGCTCTAATCCTTTGGCAGTCCGCCCCAGTTGCTGATAGGCCTGATCCAGGCTCTGTAGCTCAATGCCCGCTTTTTTTAGCGTGAGGAGGTTGCTTTCCAGCTGCCGCTGGATGCCGGTAGCGGCATCATCCCCACTGAGTTTTAGCCGCTGGAAATCGCGCTGTAGCTGTTGGGTCTCCCCAATGGTCTGTTGCCAGAGTCGCTGTTTGGCGGCTTGCTGCTGTAGCGCCTCAAGCTGTGAGCCTGCCTGTTTGACAGCTTTGCCAAGTGAGCCATCGACCGCACCGCCGATGACCAATCCCATTGCGATATCACGTGCCATCGGTTACTCCTCTAGCCACCACAGGGCCTGTTCTAGGGTGAGTTGGTCAATCTCCGAGGGCTGGAAGTGCAGCTCGCGGGCGAGCCGTTTCATCAGTCGGCACAGCGACTGGATTGGCAGCTGTGCTAGGGGAGACCAGGCGAAAATAGCCCTCCTGCAACCGCCGATAGTCGGTAAAGTGCAGTCCCTCTAACTCTTTGGGCGATACCTCCGCTAATAGCCCAAACAGAATCAGCTCGCGCTCTTCAATATCTTGTGGCGCCTGTTTGGCAGCACTACGCATATCCCGCACTTTTGGTGCTCGCAGGCTTAGGCGATCGCGCAGCACGCCATCAAAGGGGGCGGGGTACTCTAGGGTGACGGTTAACTGTTCCATCCAGTAACTCCTTAAAGGCCTAAGGCCACTCGAATAGCGGTTAATTGATCGCGGCCATCAATGACTCGTACCGAGGCTAGGGGGTCAATCTCATAGAGGAGGGCGCCATCCAATTCGAATTTGTAGTAACTGCAGGCCAGCGTAAATTTACTTTCAGCTTTTTCCGCAGGTTTCCAGTCGCCCATATCGACTTCGGTGAGCATCCCACGCATCGTTAAGATACAGGCCTGTACGGCGCCTTTGTGGTCGCGCAGCGCCCCTCTAAAGACACCATTAAACGCACTTTGATCGGCGACACCAAAGCACTGCAGCGCTTGCGGGGCTAGGGTGGATAGTGAGAAGTTGGCCTCTAACATCTCCAGGCCTAAGTCCATTTTGATCGGCGCATCCATGCCGCCGCCGCGATACTCTTCGGCTTTGATTTTGAGCTTTGGTGGGGTGACTTGGGTGGCGACACCCGCAAAGCTGATGCCGTCGATAAACAGATTCATATTGTAAAGGGTTTGCGGAATCATAAGTCGATGATCTCACTAATCCACTGGTTGGTTACTTCAACCCTAAAGTTAGGGTTCTCGGCTGGGGGCACATCCGTAAAGCGAATGGTCCAGTAGACACGTCCCTGCTCTAGCTGAGTAGGGCTGTTGAGGGCTTCATCAGGATAGACTTCGAAGTTGATGATAGCCCCCTGGGCTCTTAAATCGCGCATAAAGGCTTGTACGCCTTCGGTCACCTCTTTGAGATAGGTTTTAGTGATGGAGCGATCGACAGCCCATTGATGGCCCAACAGAAGGGCCTCCATCACCATATCGACGGTGCGTACGCGGGTGATAAAGGCCCACTTGGGATCGCTGGAGCAGCTGCGATTCCCCCATAAGCGATAGCTGCCCTCCCGAATAATGGTGGCGATATGGGCGCTATTGAGCAGGTTGGCGCGGCAGGTGTCATCGCCCTCAATAAATTCAATCGGTCGGGCGGTGCCGATCACCTCTAGCAGCGCTTTATTGGAGGGTGAGGCCCAAAAACCAACTTGGCGATCGGTTTTAGCAAACAGGCCAGCGACCGCGGGGGAGGCGGGGACGATCTGCATCGTGTCACTCTCGGCATCCCAAATTTTTAGCCAAGGATCGACTGCGTAGACCCGTTGACTGCTGATTTCAGCAAAATATTGAATAGCAGCCTGATCATCGCGATTGGGGCCATCAATAATGGCAATGGCTTTTAGCTTATCGGCTAAAGCCTGCATCGCCGTGGCGACGGCTGGGTGTGCTGAGTGGCCCGGGCAGAGGATTAAACGGGGTTGGGCATTGTGCACTGATTTGCCATCCAACAGCACCTGCATCCCGGTGCGCTGCCCCTCAGCTCCGATCCCACCAATCAGAGCAGTCATCAGTGGGCTGGTCTCTGTAGTGGCAGTCGATTTGCGAGCGGGTTTTTCTGCTGCTTCAGGGGCGTGCTCGGTAGGGTTTAAGGGTACCCCCACCGCAACCACCACGGCGGCGGATTGGGCAAAGATGCCGCGAGCAGATTGAGCGATAGCACTACCTGCCCCGAACTGTTGTACTGCCTCCCGCTGGTTGGTGAGTAACACCGGTTGGTGTGGCGGGGCTAATGCGGTCGCCGGGGTATAGGTGTCCACGAGACCAATAATTGAAGCGGCGGGGGTGGCTATCGGGCGTGGTCCACTATCAATCAGCGTTACCGTCACCCCATGGAAAAAAGCACTGGTCATGAACAGTATCTCTCTAAAAAAGTTTACAATAAGTTATTAATCTTTAAAGAAATTCATATTCTTTTAGATAACCAGAAAAATTATTTATGCTAATGGATTATGTTGAGCAAGGAAATTTATTACAAAGTAATAACTTAATACAGTATCCTGACCACAATAAATAAATTCCGCATGTGAAGCGGCGGGCATTTCGAATATACCGGAATTATGAGCATGAGCAGGTGAATATATTGAATTGGAGCCTACTTCAAGTGAAGCACCACTTGCACCATGGTTGGCAATACAAAATTTAGAACCTTTAGGGACAGAAGTGGGTAGTTTAATATTTATTTTACTATCAACCCAAAATATTATAAATGATCCAACATGTATTTCTGATAACTCAATTTCTGTTTCAGATAGAATATTTTCTGAATATTTATTATCTACTAATTGATTTGAACTATTTCTCCTTTTATCAAAAAAGAATACTCCTGAATTATTTTCTAAGGCGGTTTGCACAAATTCAGTCGTCGCAATCGATGAATCTTTACTAAATGGCTGTGGTGTTGGGGTTGTTGGGTGACCTTGTAGAACAGGATCAATTCTAGTTAAATATTGGTGATGTGGATCAGGCTCTGAGACATGTTGATTGAGCACATCAACAAGCTCTTTCCGGGTGGCTAACACAACAGCTGGATCAATGGTGAGGGCTACAGCAGTCGCACTGCTGACGATCAAGACCAGGCGGATCACCTGCGTTCGACCGGCACCCTCTTCTAGCTTGGGCTTGTAGGTCTCTGGGCAGTTAGCCACCGCACAGAGCTCCCCGTGCTCATCAAACAGACCAATTTCGCGGATCCACCAACCGCCAACCTCTTCCCGGAGGATGGCCTCGGCGATCAGGTGGCTACGGTTGTCTGGATCGATGGTGAGACTACTAAGAGCCACTCGATACTGTTCGTGCACTAAGGTAGTTTGTGCTGAATGAAGCGGTGGCAGCTGGCCGTCACCATCGCCCACCGCTAAGTGGGTGAGTTGTATCTGGGCATGATGAGCGATCGCTGCGGTGATTTTAGCCTCGCCCAGCGCGGTTAATAATGCCCCGTAGTGTTGTGACACTGCTATTCTCCATGAAGTGAGTCTAGGGGGTGAATCACCAGCAGATCACCGTCAAAACAGCCTACTGTCGCACAATAGAGAGCGGGTAGGGCTGGATCGTCGATGGGGCCTAGCAATGCTTGGATCACCAGCAGATCGCCGTCAAAACAACCCAGTTGCACGGAGCAATGACCTAACGATTTAACAGCGATGGTGAGCGCATAGGGGCGGCTGGCGGGTTTGGCATCATCGAGTAGCCGTTGCAGCTCGAGATAGGTCTCCTCAGAGATCCCGGTCTCTATGACAGACAATACAATAGTAAAGGTCCCGGGCGCTCCTGGTGGCGTGGTTTGCCACCACTCAGTAATTTTAAAATCCCCGGCAAAGGGGGCGATCACCCGTTTTAAGGCGCTGAGGGTGCCCTTGTGCTGATGGATATAGAAGGCGTTGCTGACCATCAAGCGTTTGGTAGCTTCTGGCCAGTTGGGATCCCAACGATCTACCGAACGGGCCCAGGCGAGATAGGGCAGCAGCGCTAAGGGGCAGTGTTCCGGGCTCCAGAGCTGGGTAATCGGCAGCGGACAGGGCTGATTGAGGGTATCGGCTAGTGCGCGCTCCAAGCGCGTGGCATTAGGTGGCAGCAGCTGGCTACTCATCAGCACCTTGGTAGCTGAGGTCAATCTGTTCACAATAAGCGGCTTGTTGACTACTTAAAATTAGATCGTCCGTGGGCGCTATCAGCTCGATCCGCTGTACCCCCTCTACATGCAGGGCGGCAAACAGCGCTGAGCAGCGAATATCCCGCCCCAAGCGCTGCAGCTGCTGGGTATACTGGATCACCTGTTGCCGGGAGGCGGCCATAATGGGCTCGATGGCTGGTCCTGGATAGAGCCATAATCCGGCGTTGATGCGATAGGGGACGATCTCGGCAGCTTGGACGGTTAGCCGATCGGCCACTGGTCGAACCGCCTCACCGGAGAGCGCCTGCTCAACCGTGGTCAGTAACTCTGTGGAAGCGGCGCCACTAGTCTCACTGGAGAGCAGGGTGACAACCACGGTGGCGGGTTGAGGACTCTCGACACTGGCATCAATCACCCGGCCATCGGCTGACAAGGCCCGATAGCGATAGGCGGCGCGGGAGCCAGCCACCGATAGCCCTTCAAACGCCTGCGGTACCCGAGCGCGCAGGCTGCTATCGCTCTCATAGCAGGGCGCCACGGGCGGGTTAGCCTGAGGATCGCCTGGAGTCACGAGTAGCCTGGAGACATTGACGTTAGCCGCTAACTGCTCTAAATCGGCACCGACGGCAAAAGCCAATAACACGGAGCAGGCGGCATCATTAATGCGGGCTCGCAGCTGGAGTTCCCGGTAGGCGGCCAGCTCTAGTAGTTTGATCACGGGATCGGATTCCAGTGGGGCCTCCCAGCGCTCGCCCATCAGAGTACGAAACAGCGCTAACAGCTGCTGATAAAGGGTCTCAAAGTCTAGAGACTCCACCACCTCAGGGGGTGGCAGTTGTGCCAGATCGATCACCAGGCCATCACTAAAACGATTGGCGCCGCCGCATAGTGGCCCCGGATATTAAAATGAATGGAGCCCTCAACAATGGCTTCCACCTGGACTGCCGTGAGTTTGAGCCGCGGCTCCCAGCGGCTGATGGCCCGGGCAGCTTCTGCCTGCACCGCGGAGATCCAGCCGCGGTTAATTGGTAAATCGACATAGCGTGGTAGCTCTGAGCCATACTCTGGTCGCATGCGGCGGCTGCCGAGCGGGGTGGTCAAAATATCTTTAATGGATTGCTGCAGATGGGCGATCCCAGACAGCGGGGCACCACTACTGCGATGCATGCCAGTTAATTCCATTGGTACAATCAAAAAATATAGGTACAATAATAAGTACCGATAGTAAACAAGAGATCACCCTGATGCAGAGTTTGAGTTACTCTTTTTTTCGTAGTCATATGGCAAGCACCTTAGATAAAGTGAACGATGACCATTTACCCGTACTGATCACGCGACAAACTGGTAAGCCAGCAGTTGTGATGTCTCTCGAAGATTTTAGATCTTATGAGGAAACAGCCTATTTAATGGCCAGTCCTAAAAATGCGGTAAGATTGAGTCAATCTATTGCTGAAGCAGAGGCTGGAAATGCTGTTCAGCAGGGGTTAATCGAAGCGTGATCGTCGCCTGGACAGCTGCCGCGTGGGAGGATTATCTCTATTGGCAACGACAGGATAAACAACTGCTCAAAAGAATCAACATGCTGATAACGGCGATCCAAAGGCAGCCTTTCCAAGGGATAGGCGATCCCGAACCGTTGAAGCACCAGTGGGCTGGTTACTGGTCACGTCGAATTGATCGTGAACATCGACTGGTTTACAAATTTTCCGATAAAACCACTACTATCGTCCAATGCCGATATCACTATTAAAATATCTGGTTTTCACTGTGGTGGACTGGTCTCGGCGTTACTGCCCTGGGCTTGATGGCGATGCTGCTGCAGGCTAATGCCATCCGCTTGGATATCCCCAGTCGCCTGGATTGAGCCCTCTACCCGCAGTTCCCCTTGAAGGAGCAGTTGCGGGACTTTAATTGTGACAGTGTCACTACTTTCCACTGTGATCATCTGTGCATTGCTGATCTTGATGGTTTGGATCCCCGCCACTTCCAAAGTGCTGGTTTGCCAGTCATACAGCAGTTGGGCACCATCGGGCAGACGGAGCGCTATCGTTTGCGGCTGCTGATCGGCTGGCTGATAGGTCTCGGTGTAGAATCCGGTCAAAATAAAGCCGAGCTCAGGCATGCCAGAGGCAGAGAGCAGCAGACACTGCTCACCGACTGTTGGCGGGCACCAGCTGGTGACTTGACCGGCACGGCTCTGCCAAGGCAGCCAAGCTGAGATCCAGTCACCGACTCGTACCCGAGCGCGAGCGGTGGTATAGTCGATAGCCGCGATAGTGCCTGGTTGAATCATCGCTGCTAGCCGTCGATCCAGCTCAGCCACCACAAATCCTGCTAGCATGCCCGCTCCTTAATCAGCTGGTGATCAACAGGAGGCCCGGCATCCGGAGTAAACCCCACTGCTAGGGTCAATTCACTCTCATCCCTGTAGGGCCAGACTACCGTCCCTAGATGCAGTTCATGCGACCACTCCACACTCCAGGCCAGATAGCCTTCTAAATCAGGCTTAATCAGCGCCTCACCCATCCGGCTCAGCTTGGCTGGGGTGATCGGCAAACCCCACTGCTCATGGGTTAGGGCGACGACTACTTGAGCTGCGAGCTCGCGCACGGAGAGCGCTGCCTGCGGCCGATTAGGATCGACCATCACTCTCGCCTGTAGGTGGGCGACTAGCGCCGTTTCACCGGTACCCGGATCGTCGCCAGGCTCTAGTTCAGTCAGTTCGATCAGCACGGCTGGCAAGGCTAGCGTGCGTTGAATCACTGGATAGGCGGCAATCCACACGGGGGCTGTTAACTTGCACTGTAGGCCATGAACAATGGCTTGGTGCAAACTGGCCAAGGAGATCAGCGTCGTGGGGTGATTCATGTTTTAGCCAATGCTTGGTGGATCGCATAGTTCACCTCTTGAGCCAAAACGGTCAACAGGCGCGGGCGGAGCTGGCGGGCGGCCGCGGTAAAGGCCGCTTCTCCGGCACTAGACCAGGCCACTGTAACGTTGCCATAGCGGGCTGATTTCGGAGTCAGTCGCCGAAACACCGGACCATTGGGCGCCCGGTAGCGCATCAGCCAGGCCCCGGCAAAGTGGTAACGGCCGACGCTAACCCCGGTGCGAGTCTGTTTAGGTTGTCCCAAGTGATGCGCTGGGAGGGGGTTTAACCCCAACCACACTTTGCCACTGCTCGCTGATTTTGGGAAAAAATAGAGCCGTTTTTTAATCAGCTTCTGTGGGATTTTGGTCTGTTGGCTGATCGCTTTGGCCGTTTGCGTGGCGATCCAGCGACTACTTTTTTTCAGCGTACGGCGCCAGGCTGTTTGGCAGGCTTGGGCCCCCAAGGGGCGCAGTTTTCGCATCACTGCTTCCACATCCAGGGTGACGGTTAACGTGGTCAATCAAGCGGCCTTAATAACAGGACCGTCAGTCCAGTGCTGTCGGGCTCAATCCCGACCACTGTGTAATCGAGGGCGCTAAAGCTCACCAGCGTGCCGGTGCTGATGGTGCGGGCATCCTCCTCTCTAATCACCAGGTGTGGCTCAAGGAGGCCGGTAGTTAATTGGCCTAATTGCGGGGCTAGCCAGGGGGCGGAAAACATCCCTTGGCAGGGATTCCCAGCAATCTCTACGGTATCGGAGAGTAACTCAAAGAGTCGCGCATCCTGGGCAGTGACCAGATCACGAAAAGGTTGTCCGGTGATCATTTGGCGGTGAGTTTAATGATGGCTCGGGGCTTGGTGCAGAGATTGAGCGGATTAGACTGCGCCTCAAGCTCAATGCCTTTGTCCAGCCGCAGCCGCTCCTGCTTGGCGTAGAAGGGCAGGCCAATGGTATTCACCGTCTCCACATAATCGGCCGGGGCATAGCGGGTAATGAGAAAGTCACTGATGCCGACGGGGATCAAATAACCCTCCTGATCGTTGATAAAGGAGAGTTTACCCACGCGGCCATAAAACTCCTTCCACATCACCTCACAAAAGGTGAAGCCTTTTCGCAAATCGTCGCGTAAAAATTGGCCATCATTCCAGCGGGCAAAGGCCTGTTGGACCGAAGGGTGGCTGATCAAGGCGTCATAGAAGCCCCGCCCACAAATGGCCAACCAGCCGGTGATGACTCCAGCATCGCCCAGGGCATCTTCACTTTTACGTTTGGCCTCCAGTACCTTTTTTTGCACCTCGCTGCTGGCATCACTGAAGCCCATCGTGACGCTGTTCTGTTTGATATTAAAACTTTGGTAGAGATCGAGCAGCTTACGGCTACCATCGGCATCAAAAATCTCGCCGGTGATGGCACCCACCCGCTGATAGCGCAGGGTGGCCTCGAGCCGTTGGCGCATCTTCTGCAGCCGCTTAGCCACCAGGCTTTGTAGGGTTTGTGCGGTATTCTCCGTGCCAAAGGCGCGGATATTTTGGAACTCATCGGCTTTAATGGCAGCCACCGTGGCCAGATGCAAGGTGGCGAAGGGGATCAAATCTCTTTTACTGGCCAATGTGACATCCGTGGGGGCGCCGCGTTCACTGGCGGGGACTAATGCCAGTTCGTTGCCTTCGCGCTCAATCAGCACCGAGGTGGTGGTGATCCCCTCCTCTTCAAATAGGCTATCGAGTAGCGTGGGGACTGCTTGCCCCTCTGGGGGCTGATTAATAGCGGCGGTCAGCGAGGTAACGCTAAAGGCGTGATCATTAAAGGCTTCAAAACTGACGGGCATCGGCTGGACCTATGGTGTTAACGCACGATTAAAAAGCGGGCAGCGAGGGAGTGCCGGGCGACTTCATCCAGCCCGGTTAATAACGCGCGGCTGACTTCAGCTAAGCGGACACAAGCGCCCCCATTTCTGGGAAGGGTATCGGCCGGCACCGGGTTGACTAACAGCGCCAGCGTGGGCGGCGGCTCAGGGGTTGAAGGTTCTGCTTCTGCCTCACGGCTACTGGGTTTTACCCGGGTGCCTCTATTAGCGGGGCTCTCCGGGGTATACACGCGATAAGTGCTGGTGGCGTCGTCCAAGATCAGCAGTTGTCCGGCGGGTAAGGGATCGCCAGCAGTGAGCGTGATGGCTTCCCGTGACAGGCGTCCTGGGCTCTCTGAAATAATAAATTCAGCGGGGTGTACCGGCTCTGTTTTGATGTTCATAAGACTCCTCTTAAGGCTTGTAGGGTGGTGGTCGCCAGGCGGTGGCGGCGCGCATAGATCTCCGTGCTCGGCGGCAACGGCGTGACTAGGGGTTCTGTTGTGATCGCTTGCGGGTTAATCGGTATCGTGGCTGCTACCAGCTGGTTAAGCAGTTGAGCACGGACGCTGTCAAGGGTCATCGCTGATTGCAGGCAATGAACGGTCCACTGTGGTTGGTTGGCGGTTTTACACAGAGAGTCAATGGCGCTAATACGCTCCAGCTCAGCGGCTACTTGGATCTCATCCGCCAGATCGAGGCGCCGCAGTAGGAACTCACTGGGGGCTGTTAATCCCGCCTGACAGTAGGCACTGACGAGCCTAACAATATTATGAAGCGGGGGCTCTGCGGCTGGAGCAGGAGCTGAGGAGGGCTTATCTACCAAGTGATCTTGCTACCCTTTAACGGACACAACGAAGAGGAACAAAGCGTATAATTTTTTGTTACTTTTTGAGGTGAAGTTATGAATCAAGGGGAATCAAGGAGCTATGATAAGGAATTCAAGCTGAATGCGGTAAAGCTGTATCACAGCACTGGTAAAACGCTCTGTCAATTGAGCGAGGAATTGGGAGTTCCCAAGAGTACATTGGCAGGGTGGGTCCATCAGCATAACAAGGATGGTGCAGAGGCTTTCCCGGGCAAAGGATACCTGAAAGCGTCTGATGCTGAGCTCAGTCAATTGCGGAAAGAATTGGCGATAGCACGCGAAGAGAGGGATATCCTAAAAAAAGCCTTGGGCATCTTCTCAGTGGCCCGCAAGTAAAATACCAGTTTATGCAAAAGCATGCTGGGGAATTCAGCGTAGAGAGGATGTCCAACGTGTTAGGTGTATCCCGCAGTGGCTATTATCAGTTTATCAAGGCTGAGCCATCCAAGCGCTATTGTGAGGATGAGCGTTTAATATCTGAAATTAAAGAGGTTTATACCATAAGCAACCAAATTTACGGTAGCCCACGTATCCATGCTGAGTTACGAGCTAGAGGTGAGCGCTGTTCACGCAAACGGGTTTGTCGGCTAATGAAAGCAGCCCATATTGCGGCTAAGATGAAAAAACGATTTAAGGTAACCACAATAGTCGATCCAAAGGCCGCAGTGGCGCCTAATTTACTCAAGCAGAAGTTCACAGCCACTCGCCCTGATCAATACTGGGCAGCAGATATTACCTATATTCCGACCCAAGAGGGATGGTTGTATGTTGCTATCGTACTGGACCTGTTCTCTCGTAGTATCGTGGGGATGGATATGCAAGCTCACATGACCACCGAGTTAGTAGCCGCAGCATTACGCCAGGCAATAACACGGAGGAAGCCTGCTGCAGGTCTCATCCACCACTCCGACCGAGGCAGCCAGTATACCAGCAAAGGATTCAAGGCTGTATCGGCGCATCACCAGATAACGCTTAGCATGAGTAGTACGGGCAATTGTTATGACAATGCAGTAGCAGAGAGTTTTTTCCATACCTTAAAAACAGAGCACACCCACTTTGAACGTTTTGAGAGCAGAGAACAAGCCAAATTGAGCATTTTTGAATACGTAGAAGTGTTTTATAACCGACAGAGACGGCACTCAACGCTAGGCTATCTGTCTCCTGTAAATTTTGAAAAAAATTGGTTATCCCAGGTCGCTTAAGGTTTCTCTTCTCTGTGTCTAAAAAAAGGTGGCAAGATCAGGTTTAATAACCATCTCACCGAGTAATCACGATCGACTAGAGGGTTGGAGCGGTACTGGCATTAAGGAAACTGACCATGTCGTTATTCCTGAGAGCAGCTCCCCTGCCGAGGTGGGCGCCGCTTTGCGGCTGGCGTTTAGTCGTTGTAAGTGAGGCTGCTTTATGGTATAAGCAAGGGTATTCTGGTTGAGTAGGGAAGCCTAGGGGTCAATCTACAACAGGTAGAGCTTTGGATTTCAACGGTAAAAACATCAGTCATTGGATTAAAGAGCTATCTGATAATAATTCCTATTAAAATAATAGGTTAGATAGCAACCTCCTTAAGAGGTTAGTCTGGAAAAGCGACCTGATCCCTTCGGTTAAACGAGGAGTAGATTCCGTGGATGTGGCGGTGGTGATCCCAAGCTATAAGGTCTGTACTTCTATTTTAGAAGTGCTCGGGCAAATAGGTCGAGAAGTGACTAAAATCTACGTTGTCGATGACGCTTGTCCCGACGGCTCAGGTCGCCTGGTAGAGAATCAGTGCGTAGATCGACGAGTGGCGGTGCTATACCATTCAGACAATCAGGGGGTTGGTGGTGCGGTGATCACCGGTTATCGGGCGGCACTGGCAGATAATATGGATATTATCGTCAAAGTCGATGGTGATGGCCAGATGGATCCCAGCTTAATTCCTTGCTTCATAGCGCCGATTCTCGCCGGCGAAGCAGATTATACTAAGGGAAATCGCTTCTTTGACTTAGAAGATCTTCATACGATGCCTAAAGCACGCCTGTTAGGTAATGCACTACTCTCCTTGATCACCAAGATTTCCTCTGGCTATTGGGATCTATTTGATCCAACGAATGGTTACACAGCCATTCATCGGGTCGTGGCTCAATGCCTTCCTTTCGAAAAAATCAGTCAAGGTTACTTTTTTGAAACGGATATGTTGTTTCGGCTGAATACGTTACGTGCTGTAGTCGTCGATATCCCCATGGCTGCAAAATATGGACTGGAAATCAGTCATCTAAAGATTCATAAAATTATCATAGAGTTTGCATTTAAAAATGTGAAAAACTTTGGCAAAAGAATTTTTTATAACTACTATCTTCGAGACATGTCCCTGGCCTCTATTGAGTTACCCTTAGGTCTTTTGCTGTTGTTATCTGGGATCACTTTTGGGAGTATACGTTGGATCAAAGCGTTGCACTCTGGCGCTCCAACCCCAGCGGGTGCTGTCATGTTGGCCGCGTTGCCCGTACTCTTAGGGCTGCAATTTATTTTAGCTTTTATCGGCTATGATATCGCCACTGTACCAAAAAAACCGTTACATATCATGAAGAAATGGCAGCGCTAACTGCCCAATGCTTCCACTCAATTTAGACCATCAACCAGAAAATAACAATCAATTCCTAGGATGCTGTGATGCCTAATACTCATCTCATACCGTTGCACCTGTTATGGCTCTCTTTATTCTTGCTGCACTGTAGTGTTATTGGATTTGCAGTGAACCACTCCTTGAAACTTTGGCAGCATCCAGAAGGCATTAACAATAATAGTTATCTCCACTGTTTTTTTGCCATGAGCTGTGGCTTGATGTTGAATATTACTATTCTATTTATTTTAGGAATCATGGAATGGTTTTATCAAACGACCATTTTATGGACTGGGCTTGCCAGCTGCTTGCTAGCGGTTTTTGCATTACTGCGGACTTTATCCTACCGCAACTTCATAGCGATTTTCCAGATTCGCTTACAGACATTCTTTGAACTTTTGACCTTCATCTTGCTATTTTTATTTTTAATGTTGAAAGCGGTTAAAGTGCCTGGAGATTGGGATGATACCTCTTTCCACTTGCCCCTGGCACGATTTTATATTGAAAATCATGGGATTGTTTTGAATCAATATTTACGCTTTCCGCTGTTTCCACAAAATATCGACTTGCTATTGGCATTAGGACTAATGCTAGGCCATGAAGTGATGGCACAAGGCTTAGCAACCTTGCCACTATTTATTAGCTGCATCGGGTTAATGGGCGCAACTGTTTGGATACTAAATTCTACCTTTGCAGGCTATCTAGCGATCGCTATGCTACTGATGCTGCGACCCTCTAGGAATATCATTGGGTATGCTTATATTGATCATGGCCTAGCACTTTTCTGCTGGGGAGCCATACTGGCTCTAGCCATGTGGAACCAGAGTGACCGTCAATCCAGAAAATGGATAGTGATGGCGGGTCTACTGGCAGGTGGTGCCGCCGGTAGTAAATATTTTGGCGCTGTGCTGGCAACTCTGCTTGGACTTTATCTGCTTGTTGTCTGCAAGGCTTGGCGAGCAGCCTTAACCTACGCTATCACGGGAACGCTATTTGGTATCAGTTGGTACCTACGCAGTCTACTCATCTCTGGTGACCCTATTCACCCCGCTGGAGGTGCTTTTTTCGGACACTTTCTATGGGATGCTCAGGATCTGATCGGTCAAACACAGGAGCAAGCAACCTTTGGTGTCGGCACCAACTTATTTTATGTGATCCCAGCAATGATTAAGGCACATGTTTCTCCTTGGATCTGCGCCCTGTTTGCTTGTTGTTTTTTAAAAAAAGAAACTAGCAGTTTACGTTTTCTATACGTTATTTTCTTAAGTTATTTTCTATTTTGGTTTTATGTCACCCAAGTCCCTCGTTATTTAGCCCCGCTGTTCGCGGTAGGATGCTTTTTAACCGTTTATACGCTTTATCAAGGTGTTAGAAAATGGTCGATTGGAACGAGATTATCAACGGGTACTTGGTTACAAAATTCCTATATGCCCAGCGTCATCTGCTTAAAGCTGTTAAAACAGTTAAAAACTGGGATCATGCACTGGAATGCTATCCCGGATACACGTTGTTTCAACAGGCTAATCAATTGATTCCTGTTTTTGGTCCTCGTTTAGTGCAGATGGGTTTTGAAAAAAATATCTATTTTTTCAACGGAACAACGATTGGAGATTGCTTTGGTATTGGAAGATACTGCAACATGCTGGATCCACAAGCGCCTCACCAGTTGATAAAACCCCAAGAGATGTTACGATATCTAGACCAATTTGATAGCCGTATGCTGATTGTGAGAAATTACGGTAGCAGGGACTTAATGGCCTATACACTTTATTTTGATATTCAAAAAGAAACTAAAGATGGTCTATTATTGACGATAAAGTAAAAAACTCGGCGGCAGTCGCCTGTTATGGTGATTTCAACACCTGCCGCTGCTCCTCCCAGAGCAATGGTGTATTAGACGCCCATTGAAAAACCGGTAACTGTCAGATTAAGTTTAAGCTGGTACAAAATGATAGAATGGAGCCACCGACTGACAGGAGAGAGATCATTTTTTCTATCTCTAAGGACATTACTGTTTAACCCGCATGATGATAGTTTCCGCTAGGATCGCCTGACCAGATAGCTTGGTTAGGCACTTTAGGGCCTCCATATTGGCAATAATCACGAGCGTTAGCGTTGATGTAGCCTTTTTTTCTAACCAAGGTAGATCGAAAGAGAGGATAGGATCACCCCGCTTGACGGATTGTCCATCCTGAGCAAGCCGCTGAAAGCCCTGCCCTTTGAGATCCACCGTATCAATGCCAAAATGAACAAACAACTCAATACCACAGTCGGAATGAATAGAGAAGGCGTGGTTCGTGTCAAAGATTTTACCGATAGTGCCGTCAATCGGGGCCACTAGGGTATTACCGGTGGGTTTGATAGCTAGGCCATCCCCGACGATTTTTTCCGCAAAGACTTTATCGGGTACGGTTTCCAGCTCAACGATCTCTCCAGAGACAGGGGCGTAAATCATCAGCTCACTGCTTGAATGTCCTAGAGTGGCTATCCATTGCTTCATTAGCTGAATGAGCGTCATGGCAGTGCTCCTAATTCTTTACAACTTACTGACATTACTGTAACAGAGTAATGTCAGTAAGCGCTAATTTTTCCATCGACTGAGTCATTAGTCGGTGGATATCAGCGGCTGTTGACTGGATCAGTGCCTGTTGGGCCAGTTGCTGTGCCGCTGCAAAGTGAACGCTACGGATTACTTTTTTGATAGCGGGGATCGCCCGGGCACTCACACTAAAGCTATCTAGACCAAGCCCCAGTAATAGGAGGGTGGCTTGTGTATCACCAGCCAATTCTCCACACACACAGACCGATTTTCCGAACTGATGTGCGGCATCGATAATCTGTTTAACAAACTGGAGTACCGCTGGGGAGAGCGGGTTGTAGAGGGAGGCAATCAATGGATTACCCCGGTCCACCGCTAAGGTGTACTGCGTGAGATCATTGGTCCCAATGCTTAAAAAGTCGACGATTTGAGCTAAATGGGAGGCCATCACGGCTGCTGCCGGGGTCTCAACCATAATCCCGACGCTGATCTGCGGATCAAACGGCTGTTTTTCAGCGTGTAACTGCTGCTTCAACCGTGCTAGCTGCTCTTGTAGGGCGTGAACTTCTTCAACGAGACTAATCATCGGAAAGAGTATGCAGAGTTTGCCAAACGCTGAAGCTCGTAAAATGGCCCGCAGTTGGATCTGGAGTAGTTCAGGGTGCTGCTGATAGAGACGAACGCCGCGGCAGCCTAAGAAAGGGTTGCTCTCAGTGGGTAGATTCAGGTAGGGCAGCGGTTTATCACCCCCAATATCGACGGTGCGGATCACCGCCGCCTCCCCTGATCGCAGTTGTTGTGCTACGGCTTGATAGGCCTGGAATTGCTCTGCTTCGGAGGGGAGACCCTCTCGTCCCATGAAGAGAAATTCGGTACGGTAGAGACCAACCCCTTCAGCACCCTGCTGCTGAGCAGCACTCAGCTCATTAAAGTGGCTGATATTGGCACTCAGCCTAACTTGATGTCCCTCTAAGGTGACGGCCGGGTGATCGGTTAAAACAGCTAGTAAGCGCTGTTGTCGTTGCTCACGCTGTTGCTGCGCTTTGAAAGCCTCGATAGTTTCGGCAGTAGGATTAATGACAACATGGTTATTTGTAGCCTCTAGCAGCACCAGATCATCCTGGTGGATTAGTTCCAAGGCTTGGTGTACGCCTACTAGTGCTGGGATCCCCAGTGCGCGCGCCATGATGGCAGTATGGGAGGTGCTACTGCCCAGGCGGGTGATAAAACCCAAAACCTTCTCAACATCAAGCTGAGCAGTTTCCGAAGGGGTTAGCGTTTCGGCGACTAAAATAACTGGTTTTGAGAGTGCTTGAAGATCGACCAATGGGACGCCTAGGGCATTACTGAGCAGACGTTGGCCAATGTCCCGAATATCGGCTGCCCGTGCCTTCAAATAGTCATCCGCTAACTGCTCTAAAGTGAGGGCTTGCTGCTCAATAACCGCTTCAATGGCTGAGGAGAGTGCAGCCTGGTGTTGTTGGATATAGGCCATTACCTCCGCTTCAAACAGCTCATCTTCTAGCAATAGGCGGTGTGCTTCAAAAATAGCGGCCTCTGGTTCGCCAAATCGTTGGTAGGCTTTCTCCTCAATCGCCTGGAGTTGTTGAATGGATTGATCCCGTGCCTGAAAAAAAAGGGCCATCTCTTGTGGTATAGCCTCAGCCGCAATCGGTTGGCGGTTGATCGTGAGGGGCTGTTTTTTAACGAGTAGCGCTGGACCTAACGCGATACCCGGGGAGGCGATCACACCTGAAAGTAGGGCGTCCTCTGTAGCCAGGAGGAGGGAAGCCATCAATTCCATCAGGCGGCTCCCACATTCAGTTCATTGAGTAGGCTGACTAGACGCATGACAGCGGGTTGCTCATCGGCACCCTCAGCGCTGATGGTGACAACGGTTCCTTGAGAGAGTCCTAAGGTCTGTAGCTTAAATAGACTTTTGGCGCTGGCGCTTTTACCATGAGCAGAGAGCGTAATCTCAGCTGTAAAGGCTTTCGCCTCTTTAACCAGTTGTGCAGCAGGTCTGACATGCAGACCGTGAGAAGAGGTAATGGTAACAGCTTGTTGGTACATGGCCGGGGATCCTAGGTTGTTCTATTGTATCTTGGGTCTAATAGGGTAGCTTACCTATTACCCCTGGTGTGTCAATGAGCGCTCAAGCAATCAGTTTGGTGATAAGGTCATGATTGATTGAGGCAAGCGGTGATTTTATTAGCTATGCTAATGGTCTGAAAGGCGGTAGAAACTGATGAGAGCGGGATCCTGGTGTAATCGATTGATAGATAACAATAAACAAAGTCGGTTAAGCTTGAAGCGGCATAACTGGTGACGATAAACGTTCAAAGAGTAATCACCATTGGAACCTTAGCACATCAGAGGGGCAGATGATGCAAAATTTGCGCTTAGGCGTGCTCGTCGTGAGTAGCCGGTTATGAGTCGCTTACGAGTGCGAGGCGGGTTTAGCCGCCGCCAGCAATGGCTGATGCTGATCTATAGTGATTTCATTAAAAAACCGTTGTTGTCATTGATTCAACGGATAATGTCGGCACGTCAGGTCAACCAGAGCAGTGGCAATGATTCAGCTGATCAACGGCTTGTTCGTCGTGTGCAGGAGCCCACCTTTGCACCGCTGCAGAGCGCTTCCTTAGAGTGGGTAGCCTCATCACGGGTGACTGCAGAGATCCAACAGAGCGTCTTGCCAGAGCCGCCCGCTTTGATGGGCCTGGAATCGTCCCACAGACAGGCTGAATCTTCGGTTGATCAGGTGACAACGGAACCAAGCGATAAGGCAGATGACGAGCCACTATTACTCTTGTATGTCATGGCCCACCAGCGGGATCGACTCTATGGAGAGCCGCTACTTCGTAGCTTATTACAACTGGGTTTCCGCTATGGTGAACGGGCGGTTTTCCATCGACACCTGAACCCACTGGCCAGCGGACCTATTCTATTTAGCGTAGTGAACATGGTGAAACCGGGTACGTTTAACCCGAGCAGCATGAGTGAATTTACAACGCCTGGTGTGGCCCTGTGCATGACTATCCCGGCTTATGGGGATGCGCTGCAAAATTTTAAACTGATGTTACAGGCAGCACAACGGCTAGCGGATGATGTCAGTGGGGTCGTTCTGGATAGTGATCGCCACCTGTTGACCCTAGAAACCAGAAAACAGTATACAGCCCGGATCCGTCGCCTGCTGGCTAAAGCCTCTTAAAGCCGAGATTTTAGGCGCTGCGAACGCTTGCATCTTCCCTGAGGGTAGTACAGGCTATTAGAACACCACCTTGAAATTCATTAAAAAATCATGAAAGATGTCTTCCACCAGCTAGCACAGCTACGCCAGCAGCTGCAGCAAGCGGCTTATGAGTACTTCGTATTAGATGCGCCGACCCTACCAGATGCTGAATATGATCGCTTAATGGTGGCGCTACAACAGCTGGAACAAGCACACCCCCATTTGATCACGCCAGACTCGCCGACCCAACGGGTGGGTGGGGCAGCGCAGTCTGCATTTGCCACGATCCAGCACACCCTTCCCATGCTCTCTTTAGAGAATCTATTCACTGAAACCGACTGTTTGGCTTTTCTACAGCGACTACAAACGGCACTCCAGTGTGAGCAACCGCTGATGCTCTGTGGGGAGTTAAAACTAGATGGGGTGGCGGTGAGTTTACGCTATGAAGCGGGGCTATTGGTACAGGCCGCCACGCGAGGAGATGGTGTGACGGGTGAGGCTATCACCCACAACGTGCGCACGATACGGGCGATTCCTTTACGCTTACAGGGTGACTCTCTCCCTGAGGTATTAGAGGTGCGTGGTGAAATCTTCATGACAGAGGCGGGGTTTGCCCAACTCAATGCCCAGGCGGAGCAGCGCGGTGAAAAACGATTCGCTAATCCGCGTAATGCGGCTGCAGGCTCGCTACGGCAGTTAGATCCCGCTATCACTGCTAGACGGCCCCTAACCTTTTTATGCTACGGCTTGGGGAGTGTGCAGGGGGGCCAGCTGCCTACCAGTCACTGGGGCTGCTTACAGCAATTCAAACAGTGGGGCTTGCCAGTGAGTGATTGGAGCCAACGACTGTGTGGCGCAGAGGCGGTGTTGCACTACTATCAGCAGATCAGCCAACAGCGCTTCGACTTAGGGTTTGCTATCGATGGGATTGTGATTAAAGTTGATGAGCTCGGTTTGCAGCAGCAGTTGGGCGCTCGGGCTCGTGCACCCCGTTGGGCGGCGGCTTACAAATTTGCCGCCCAAGAGGAGCTGACTCTATTGCGGGAGGTCACTTTTCAAGTGGGGCGTACTGGTGTGATTACGCCGGTGGCTCAGCTGGAGCCGGTGGCGGTTGCTGGCGTGTGGATTCGCCACGCCACGCTGCATAATGCCGATGAGATCAATCGACTACAGATACATCAGGGGGATACGGTGATTGTCCGCCGAGCCGGTGAGGTCATTCCGCAGGTGGTCAGTGTGATCGCTGAGCGGCGTCCAGCCGGGGCACGAGCTATCCGCTATCCTGATCACTGTCCAGCCTGTCATAGCGGGTTAGAGCGGTTGCCTGGCAAAGCCGCTATCCGTTGTTGTGGGGGGTTGATCTGTCCAGCCCAGCGTAAAGAGTCCTTGAAGCATTTTGCCTCCCGGCGGGCATTAGATATTGAGGGGCTAGGGGAGCAGCTGATTGAACAGCTGGTGGATCAACAGTTAGTCCAGACTGCTGCCGATCTATTTCGTTTATCCCTAGAGCAGTTAATCCCGTTAGCACGGATGGGACGCCGATCAGCGGAGAAGCTGTTGGCAGCATTGGAAAAAGCCAAACAGACCACCTTTCCCCGTTTTTTGTTTGCCTTGGGGATCCCGCTAGTGGGAGAGCGTACGGCCCTGCATCTGGCCAACCATTTCGGGAGCTTAGCAGCGTTACAATCCGCTGATTTGCAGCAGCTGATAGCTGTTCCCGAGGTGGGTGAAGGGGTGGCCAACCACCTGGATCACTTTTTACAAGAACCGCATAACCAGAAGGTTCTCGCAGAGCTGCTGTCACCGGAGATTGGGGTGCGGTGGCCCGATCCACTGGTAGAGGATCAGATTGTGGATCATCCCTTAAAGGGGCAACGGTTCGTACTGACCGGCACTTTGCACAGCTTAACCCGCCAACAGGCGAAAGAGCGTCTGCTGGCATTAGGCGCCGAAGTGAGTGAGACCCTATCACGGAGCACCCATTGGTTGGTCGTGGGTCAGCAACCTGGCAGTAAGTTAGCAAAAGCGCAGCGTCTAAATATCCCGATAGTTGATGAGCAGGCGCTTCTCAACTGGTTCAATAGTCACCCCAGTGAAGGAAATAAGCATGAATCAAGATAAAGCCCCCTTGAGTGTGAGTCAAAAACCCCACGATGGCCGCCGCGAAACGATTTGTGTAAGTGACGCTATTACACTTGAAGTGATTCAGCCATCGATGGCCAGTGAATTATTTGACCTTATACAATGCAATCAAGAGAGGCTCTCCCATTTTCTAGCGTGGCCTAAACAGGTTATGAGCGTAGAGGATACCCAGGCCTTTATCCGTCAACAATCTGCGGATCATCACCGTGGCGTGAGTAAAACGTATACGATTATCGTTCAAGGCCGAGTCTCCGGCATCATCTCTTTCAATGCGATAGACTCCGCTCATCAAACCACCACGATTGGTTATTGGATCGATGGCCCTCTAGAGGGGAAAGGCGTTGTTTCAGCGGCCTTAAATAAGCTGATTGAAATCTACTCTCAACGGGGGATCCTTCGGAAATTTATCATCAACTGTAGCGTCACCAACCGGAAAAGCAATGCGCTAGCGCTACGCAATGGTTTTCATTTTACAGAGGTTATCAAACAAGCTGAGCAGATGACTGGTGAAGTGATAGATCACAATAGTTATGCCAAAGTGATCGAGGGATTGTGACCATTCTGGTAAAAAATGTCGATCGGCTGAACCGCTAGCAGAGTGACACGGGTTTAAACAGTTGATCCTTCGAAGTCACTGCTGAGGGCTTCACCCCTGATGAAGGGAGTTGACGGCCCAGCAGGGTATCCCGAGCTTGTGGATAGTACTCCTCGATTAAAGCACATAACATAGCCTGGCTATTGTTTTCTGTTCCATTGAAATAATCAGCAGGCGAAAAATGCATCTTAAAGGATTCAACTGTATTTTTTGTTGTTTGATCCAAATTGCCGTGAGTCGGCACCTCATAACCATATTCTTTTAAAGCGGCTTGTTGCTGAGCGACGGTCAGTGGTTTCTCTTTTAACTGCTTCTGGTAGTGTTCCACCACCTCTGCTCGTGGCCAGGCACCAATTCCCTCACAAGCCAGGGTATACCAAGGAAATAGCGGACCAGGGTCCTGTTTACGACCGGGTGCGATGTCTGCATGACCTATGATGCGAGTTGGGGTAAGGCTATATTGTTTAATCAGCGGGGCAACCAGTTCAATCAGGGCAGCTATCTGCTCTTTAGGATAGCAAAACCATTGCCTACCTTGATGATCCCGATAAGTGGCCTCGTCAGCAAAGGCGTGTTGGACTGATCTCGCTAACGGCTTCGCTTCAATGAAGCCTAGATTGACCATCTCAATGCCAACAGAAGAGAAGTTGATGTTATTCACGCCATGCCATGAACTGACGCCCGCATGCCAAGCACGCTCTTCAGGCTCCACTAACTTATAAATTGGAATTTCCCCATCCGCTTCGGGTGTATCAGAGAGTAGGTAGTGAGCACTGGCCTGGGCTTGTGGTCCCGCCAACCACTGGAGTGAGCTAGCCAAATTGCCCGCCGTATAGTGCATCACGAGATGCCTAATTCGTCTATCCTGAGCGGGAGAGGGGCGGGAGTAGATTTTCATATCAGGATTCCTCATCGAAAAAGCTGACGGATGGACCCCAATATTAACTTTTTGTAACCATTAAAGCAACCTACTTGTTAAAAGTAGGTCACAAGGGCTTTGGTGGACGATGCTGGTCTCGAACCAGTGACCCCCTCCTTGTAAGGGAGGTGCTCTCCCAGCTGAGCTAATCGTCCCTAGTGCGTTGCGTTACGCTAAGGCGGCATTATAGGGGGCACTGAGGCAGAGTCAACGATTTTTTCAAACCAGAGATCAGTAGTTAGGGTACTGTACGTCTGGCTGCGGCATTATAATTGACGTACAATTAATCCGATAATCGTTCAGTAATAGAGGGGAGAGGTGTCGGCAACGGTATAGTCACTGCGGCACCCGACACAGTTATGATGGTTAGAGCTCGTTTTGCGCCAAGTCCCACCGGCTATTTACACATTGGGGGAGCTCGCACCGCCCTGTATGCCTGGCTGTTTGCTCGGCATCAGGGGGGGCAATTTATTTTGCGGATTGAAGATACCGACCGTGAGCGATCAACTCAGCCGGCCATTGATGCGATTCTTGAAGGCATGCAATGGCTTGGGTTAACCTGGGATGAGGGTCCTTACTATCAGACACAGCGTTTTGAACGCTATCAAGCGGTACTCAATCAGCTATTGGAATCAGGCAGTGCCTATCGTTGTGACTGTAGTCCAGCCCGTTTAGAAACTGTACGAGAACAGCAGCGGGCGGCCGGTCAAAAACCGCGCTACGATGGGCGGTGTCGCGATAGCCAACCCCTTATCACTACGAATCAACCCTCTGTGGTGCGTTTTCGTAATCCTCAGCAGGGTGCGGTCTGCTTTGACGACCAAATCCGTGGTCCTATTACCATTAGTAATAGCGAATTGGATGATCTGGTGATCTGTCGTAGCGATGGCACCCCCACTTATAATTTTTGTGTGGTGGTCGATGATTGGGATATGAAAATCACCCACGTCATTCGTGGCGAAGATCACATTAACAATACCCCACGGCAGATCAATTTATTACAAGCCCTAGGTGCTCCCATTCCACACTATGCCCATTTATCGATGATCCTGGGCGAAGATGGCAAAAAGCTTTCAAAACGTCATGGTGCAGTGAGTGTGCTGCAGTATCGGGATGAGGGTTATCTGCCGCAAGCACTCTTAAACTATCTGTTGCGTCTGGGCTGGTCTCATGGTGATCAAGAGATTTTTTCATTGGAAGAGATGCAACGCTATTTCTCGTTGGCCGCGGTGAATCGCTCCGCTAGCGCCTTTAATAGGGAGAAGTTGCTGTGGCTAAATCATCATTATATGAACCAGCTCCCGCCGGAAACGGTGGCACAACAGCTGGCTTGGCATCTGCAACGGCAGGCGGTGGAGAGCCGCCAGGGGCCGGCTTTAACAGAGATAGTACGCTTATTAGCGCCTCGTTATCAGCGGTTAGATCGGCTGGCTCAGGCCAGCCACTACTTTTTTAATGAGCCGATCGCCTTAGATCCAGAGGCTGCGCACCAGCAGCTTCAGGCAGCTGCCAGTCAACCACTGGCTCTGGCGTATTCAAAATTGGCGGCGCTGCACGCTTGGCAGGCCTCAGCCATCCAAGAGGCCATCCAGCAGGTGGCAGAAGAGCTATCGCTAGGATTAGGCAAGGTGGGCATGCCGTTGCGGGTGGCAGTGACGGGGGGGTTACAGTCACCGGCTATCGAACAGACGCTGCAGGCGGTGGGACAACGTCGCACGTTAGCCCGTATTGAACAAGCGTTAGCATTCATCAATGAGCAGACTGCTTCAGCAGTTGATCAACAGGCTCCTCGGTGATCGCCCCTTGGGTTAATAGAAATTCGTCACTGCAGCGGGAGGAGACGCTGACCACTACTGATCATCAAGGTTACCTGGCTGATCCCCAGTGCTGGTGTGTGGCTTTTGCACAAGCGACTGCAGCACAGGAAGGCCTTGTATTAACCCCAGCGCATTGGGAAGTGCTCTATTTTTTACGTGATTTTTATCAGCAGTACCACACCTCGCCCGCCATGCGACTACTGGTTAAAGCGTGGCAGCAGCGTTATGGAGCAGAAAAAGGAACTAGTCATTATCTTTACGCGCTATTTCCGCGGGGGCCAGCCCAACAGGGAAGTAAAATAGCTGGCTTACCTAAACCGGTAAAATGTCTTTAAGCCGAAAGAGTGCTACCCTTTAAATACACCATTACTAAAGACAAAATGACTCAACGAACTTGAAAGGGACTATTTTGGTGCCATGTTGAAGGGAGAGCTGTCCAGCTTACTATTCGGGAGAACACCGTGATCGCTGTTAAATTCGATATTGGACAACAGGTGCGCCATAAAACATTCGGTTACCTGGGTGTTGTGGTGGACGTCGATTCTGAGTACTCACTATCTCAGCCACAAGTAGAATCGCTAGACATAGACGATAGCTTGCGTCGAGCACCTTGGTACACCGTGGTCACCGAGGATGATCACGGTGATGCCTTGCAAGCCTATGTGTCTGAAATGCAATTGGATAAGGAGTTATTTCCTGTTCATCCTGAACACCCGGTCCTAGATGATTTTGCTCATGCTGTCAAAAAGCAACTGCGTAACCCGCAGTTGCTTCATTAACTGAAATGTGGCTGGGTTTCCAGCTCTAGGGGGCTGTCCGTTGCTGGTTGCCGCTAGATCTAATCCTGACAAAAGGAGTTGCAGTCCAACTATTTTAAGTACTGGAGGGGGGTGTGCTCCCTTCCAGGGCCTCTGTGTGCTTGGTGTACTCTTCAGCCACAATGAACTTAGTCACTACGTCGAGCACTAAGAAGATGCAGTAGACTGTAGAAGATATTGTACAGCGAGACATAGAGACTGACTGTAGCGCGGATATAGTTGGTCTCGCCACCATGAATAATCTCACTGGTTTTCAGCAAGATAGTCCCTGAAGAGACCAGAATAAACAGAGCACTGATCCCTAAGGAAAAAGCGGGCAGCTGCCAGAAAGCATTGCCTATCATGCTGATGAGCAAGACAATGGCTCCCGCGGTTAACAGACCGCCCATAAAAGACAGCTCTTTTTGGGTAGTGAGCACATAAGCGGAGCAGCCGAAGAATACCAAAGAGGTTCCTCCCAGGGCAGTGATTAAGATATCACTCGCACCACTGTGTAGCAGTGAGCCGACAATAGGTCCCAGGCTGTAGCCTATAAAGCTAGTCAGCGCAAAGACTGCCAAAATGCCATAAGCGCTGTTGGCGGTGTAATGGGTTAAGAACATTAAGCCATAAGCCCCGACTAAAAAGAGCCAGGGAGATAGGGCAGGCAGTCTAAAAGAGGCACTCAGTAGGGCGGTAGTCGCGGAACAAGCCAGCGTCATCGCCAATAAACAATAGGTATTACGCAGTACCCGGTGGCTACTGAGTAGTGAAGCTTTTCTACTAGAAACAATGGTACGTTCCATAATCACTATCACCTCAAATCAATCAGGTTAACTAACCCTCATTTTACACCAAATGGTCCCAATAGTTATAGTACTGTTTAGCCATCGCCTCTACAGGGAAGGCCCTAGGTCCCAGTGAAGCTCGAGATCGGGGTGCCGATCATTAAAGTCTGTCCTCCTATTTTTTGCTTTCTGAAGCGAGGCAACTGCTTTACAAGCGCCCAGAAGCTGTTTATAGTCCGCCAATCGCCTGGAGGCGTGGCAGAGCGGTTGAATGCAGCTGACTTGAAATCAGCCGTACTTGCAAGAGTACCGTGGGTTCGAATCCTACCGCCTCCGCCAGTTAAACGATTGATTCACTTCTCTCTTCCTTCACTTGATCCCTACTAGGTTTCCTGTAAAGTGCCTCGATTAATGGCATCTTTGCTTTTTTAAACTGGAGCTCATATGGCAATCAAGATAGGTATCAACGGGTTCGGGCGCATTGGACGTTGTGTCTTTCGCGCGGCTATGCAGCATGCTGAGATGGAGGTGGTCGCCATCAATGATCTGCTATCGGTAGAGTATATCGCTTATCTACTCAAATATGATTCTACCCACGGTCCTTTTAAAGGGTCAGTAGCTGTTCATGATGGCCAGTTAGTAGTGAATGGTCAAACCATTCGAGTCTCGGCTGAGCGTGATCCAGCCCAGTTAGCCTGGGATGCGGTGGGTGCCGTGGTGGCTGTTGAAGCCACTGGGCTGTTTTTAGAGGCTCCCAGCGCCAGTCAACATCTCACAGCGGGTGCAAAGCGTGTGGTGTTAACCGCGCCGCCCAAAGATGATACTCCGATGTTTGTGATGGGGGTTAACCACCACCAGTATGCTGGGGAATCCATTGTTTCCAACGCCTCTTGTACCACCAACTGCTTAGCGCCCATTGCCAAAGTGTTGCATGATGAATTTGGCATTCTTGAGGGATTAATGACCACCGTACACGCCGTGACGGCCACCCAAAAAACTGTGGATGGTCCATCGCAGAAAGATTGGCGCGGGGGACGGGGAGCCGGTCAAAACATTATCCCATCGAGCACAGGTGCTGCTAAAGCGGTCTGCAGAGTCATTCCTGATCTCAAGGGACGTTTGACTGGGATGGCTTTTCGGGTGCCAACACCGAATGTCTCGGTGGTTGATCTCACCTGCCGCTTGGCTAAACCGACCTCTTACCAGGCGATTTGTCAAGCGATGCAAGCGGCCGCAGCGGGACCGTTGCGAGGTATTTTACGCTATACTGATGAGGCGTTGGTCTCCACCGATTTTCTGGGCGAAACCTGCACCGCGATTTTTGATGCTACAGCCGGGCTAGCGCTTAACGAGCAGTTTGTCAAAGTGGTGGCTTGGTATGATAATGAAATTGGTTACTCCAATAAAGTCCTCGATCTGATTAGGCATATGATGCGGTGATAGGCTCTACAAGAGCATTTTTCAGTTTTTGCAAGCTAGAGAACTACCCGAGCCTTTTCGGGTAGTTTATTGAGTGGTATTTTGGGGAGTGAGTCATCATGACTGCTGGCAGAAATTATCAAATCGGCCATCACCCATGTTATCTATATGATTTATGCTGAGTTTCAGAAGCCTAATGGAATTGGGGCTTAATATGACTACAAGAAAAATTCTTAAGGGCTTAACGCCGATAGAAATTTATACTAAACGCCGTGTTGCACTTATTGCGTGAATCCAGCATTAAGTCAAAGTGCTGATTTATTAAGATAGCCATAACTCAGCAGAAATCCCAGATAAATCGCTCTGTCAGTCATAATATAGACATTAATCTGTTTAATTGTGTTTTTATTGTTTCGTTCGAAATAGCTTTCCAAAAAATATTATTTTTATTTAAATTAACAGTATTTTTGTGTACTGAAAAGGGAACATATGGTGATGTATTGATTTCTTGTATGAGATTTTTTAAGGCAGTGTCAGGAGTTATATCAATTTTTGTAGATGGGTGATTTAGTATCGTTTTAAATACTTCCAAGTTTTTTTCAATGATATATGAATGAGCATCATATAGATTATCTTGTGAAAATTGAGGATTTTTCTGCAGGTTAAATAATACTGTTAAGCTTTGTTCAGGCATGGCTTCATTGATATGCCACGTACTAACCTCTGCTGAGGGGTGTTGCAGCAACATTTGAAGCACTTTCAACTCTTTTTCACGAATAGCTTCACTGATATGCAACGTACTAACCTCCGCGGAGGGGTGTTGCAGCACTATTTCAAGCACTTTCAACTCTTTTTCATGAATAGCTTCACTGATATGCAACGTATCAACCTCTGCTGAGGGGTGTTGAAGCAACATTTGAAGCACTTTCAACTCTTTTTCACGAATAGCTTCACTGATACGCAACGTATCAACCTCTGCTGAGGGGTGTTGCAGCAACATTTGAAGCACTTTCAACTCTTTTTCACGAATAGCTTCACTGATATGCAACGTATCAACCTCTGCTGAGGGGTGTTGCAGCAACATTTGAAGCACTTTCAACTCTTTTTCACGAATAGCTTCACTGATACGCAACGTATCAACCTCTGCTGAGGGGTGTTGAAGCAACATTTGAAGCACTTTCAACTCTTTTTCACGAATAGCTTCACTGATACGCAACGTATCAACCTCTGCTGAGGGGTGTTGCAGCAACATTTGAAGCACTTTCAACTCTTTTTCACGAATAGCTTCACTGATACGCAACGTATCAACCTCTGCTGAGGGGTGTTGCAGCAACATTTGAAGCACTTTCAACTCTTTTTCACGAATAGCTTCACTGATATGCAACGTACTAACTGGCACGTTGTGTTTTAATAAGTATTCAACAATTACATAATTTTTTGCTCTTATTGGGGCAGTTAACGCTGAAGAATTTAGGCTGACTCCTATTTTTAACAGATTATTTATTTTATTGATATCAATATTTTTTCTGCTAGTTTCTAGAGATAATGAAATATTTACAGCACGAGACAGTTCTTCTTCATTAAAAATCTTAGCGCCATGAAATAAAGGTTCAGAAAAAATTTCAGGATAGTTTTTGACAAATTTTTTCTGAAGTGTATCAAAAAAAATTTTTAGGGATTCATACTTTTTTTGTAAGAAGCATAATAATTCTTCTAAATTTTTACTTAATTTTATACCATCAGAATTTATTTTATGTTGAAATATTTTTTCATCTATTTTACAACTTATTTTAAAACCAACAGCAGCACATAAGTGTAAGTTATCTAGGGTATATTTTATTAAATTAGTTGCGTCAATTTTTTCTTCTATAGAATATAAAATATCTTTCGAAAAGAATACCTGATTAGGTTCTGAGTAAGTGCATAATATAATATTTCCAGGTAAATCATCTAGACAGTGGTGAGCGTTTTCAGAGAAACACGAGAGTAAATGTATTACATTAATTTGCTTTTTGTTATAGGTGGTTTTTATGATGCTTGAAATTAAAGAAGCAGCTGTAATTTTTTGAGTAGATTTTAAAAAATACTCCGGTTTATCACCATTTTTTGGTGCATAACCATGTAGATCTATAAAAAAAACTGAAGGTAGATATAGGAGCTTTCCTGTTGGTAGTGCGTAGGATCCAAAAGGAAATTTACCTGAAATAAATGAATTTATTTCTTCTCCTTCTATGGCGTCTACAGAACAACTAATTCCCTTTAAATCAGCTGTTCTTATCAGGGTATAAGGTATAAAGGGCATAATGATTAACCTTTTAGGTGTAAAAGTATCCATAATGATAACATTATTTATGCTTTTATGAAATAAATTTATCAGATAAATATCGAATCAGAAAACGGAGAGAGCCAAAAGGTGACACGGCACAGGTTTTCCCTGATTCTGTTTTCGTAGCCTACTGATTAAATCAGAGGTGCGCATTTAACGTCTCTCCAGCTTTTGGATAAAGCACTCTGCTTCAATCTTAGAAAGCTTTGTGGAAGCCTTGGCAGTTAGTTGGCTTCGCTTTATTTACCCAAGTCAGAGCAACATAAGCGATTAGTAGCCGGTTTTTAATTGTTGAAAATAGCTTTCATAGAGTTTCTGAGCTTCACCCACATCGATTTGCCAATCCCCCTGCTGCAGGTGGTTGGCGTCAGGATAGAGGCTAGCATCTTCGCGCACGGCCTCAGGGAGCAGGGCTTTTGCCGTTTTATTTGGAGTGGCATAGCCAATATGTTGTGCAATCTTGGCGGCAATATCGGGCCTTAAGATAAAGTCAATCAACTTTAAGGCATTGTCTGGATGTTGAGCGCCGACTGGAATGGCTAAGCTGTCCATCCAGAGGATCGCCCCCTCTGTAGGCCAGAGGAGCTGTAGCGGGATCCCCGCTTGACGGGCCTTATAGGCAGCACCACTCCAGAGCATGCCTAAGTTGACTTCTCCGGCGATAAAGGGGGTTGCTGGAGAATCAGAATTGAACAGTAAAATATTCGGCAGTAGTTGTCGTAGGGTTTGATAGGCGGCCTTGATCTGTTGGGGATCAGTGCTATTGGCGGGGTGCCCTAACCGTCGCAGGGCAATATGGAACAGCTCACGGGCATCATCAATCACCAGTAGCCGATTATAATACTGTGGAGACCAGAGATCAGCCCAGGAGTGAATCTGTTGAGGATCCATTTCATCCCGGTTAATGCCGATGCCGGTAAAACCCCAGAGGTAGGGGATTGAATACTCATTCTGAGGATCAAACGGTTTATTCAGTAGCAGTGGATCTAAATGGTTAAAGTTTTTAAGCTGGCAGTGGTTAATTTTCTGCAGCATCCCCTCTTGGCGCATTTTTGATACAAAATAGGTCGAGGGTACAATCAGATCATAGCTGCCGCTAGGATAGGTTTTTAACTTCGCATACAGCGTCTCGTTAGATTCATAAGTGGATTCAACCACTTTAATCCCGGTCTCTTGCGTAAATTGAGTCAATACCTCGGGACTAATATAGTCAGACCAATTATAGAAATAGAGGATCGCCTGCTGTTTCGGGGCGGGATTGGCTAAACTCTGTCCCAGGTTGAGCCATAAAGCGGTGATGGCAGCGATAAAAGAGATGAAATAGTTCAGCATGGGGTTGGACTCCTTGATCAAGAGCGTGGTAAACGGAGCAGTCTTAGGAGGGTTGACGCAGCAGGAATTGACTAAGGCTGATAAAGAGTAGTGAGATCAGCAACAGCAAGGCGGTCAAGGCATTCACTTCGGGGGAGAGACCTACCTTGATCATCGAATAGATCTTTAAGGGCAGGAGTTCATAGGTCGGGCCACTGACAAAGGCAGAGACCACTACATCATCCAGAGAGAGGGTGAAACTTAACAGCCAGCTAGACAGTAGTGCTGGCAGGGCTAACGGTAAAATAATTTTACGGAGGATAATCCACTCGCCAGCTCCTAGATCACGTGCCGCTTCTAACATCTTACGGTCAAATCCGCACAAGCGACTATAGATTGTGATCGCCACAAAAGGCAAGCAGAAAGTAATATGGGCGCAAAGTAGTGTCCAGAAACCAAGGGATAACCCCAGCAAGCTAAACAGCACTAATAGAGAGATTGCCATGACAATATCGGGTGAGATCATGACAACAAAGAGCAACCCATTGATTAAACGCTTACCACGAAATTGGTAACAGTATAATGCCACGGCGGTTAGCAAGCCCATGAGGGTGGCTAGTGTGGCTGACAACGTCGCCATCACCAAAGAGTTACGGGCTGCTTGGAGTAAACTGTCATGATGTAGCAGTTTTTGATACCAGATGAGACTACTCCCGACCCAGGTAAAGCCATAGGGAGAAGCATTAAAAGAGTTAGCGACCAGTAGGATAATGGGTAAATAGAGGTAGCTATACACGAGCGTGATTAAGCTTACCAGGAGCAGCCGTTTGATCATTCTGGATTCAGGATTTTATGCAGTGGTCGGCTTAGGTGGTGATAGAGCAGAAGCAACAACCCTATCAATAGCGTGAGACTAACGCTAGTGGCCGCACCAAAAGGCCAATCACGAGCATTGAGGAATTGATTTTTAATCACATTCCCAATGAGGAGATGCTTCGCTCCGCCCAACAGATCAGCGACGTAAAATAGGCCCATGGCTGGGAGAAAGACCAATATACAGCCACTCACAATACCGGGAAAGGTTAATGGGAGTACAATACGCATAAATCTCTGCCAGGCATTGGCCCCTAAATCTTCTGCGGCCTCTAAATAGATCCAATCTAGTTTTTCAAGGGTGGCATAGAGCGGTAGGATCATAAAGGGTAGTAGGATATAGATCAGTCCTAAAATGACGGCCAAAGGCGTATACAGGATTTGTAGGGGCTGTTTAACCACCCCCAGGGTCAGTAGTAGGGAGTTCAACACCCCTTTGGTGCCAATCAAGAGTTTAAAGGCATAGAGGCGGACCAGGGAGTTGGTCCAAAAAGGGATTACCACCAGTAGCAATAGACACTGCTGACGTGCTCGCGGTTGTCTGGCGAGAAACAGCGCAAAGGGGTAGCCGATGAGTAAGCAGAATAGGGTGGCGACTGTGGCCATGAATAGGGAGTGCCCCAGGACCGCAATATATAAAGGATCAGCGAGGCGGTGGTAGTTATCCAGCGTGAAGGTAGCCGTGATCAGCTGCTGCTCACCACGGGTGAGGAGGCTGGTGATGACAATCAGTAGGTTAGGGAACAAGACAAATAGGCCCAACCAACCGGTGATCAGGCCGATCACCAGATGACGGAATTTAGGAGAGGGCATCATCGGTCAATACGACCTCCCAGCTTTCCACCCAAGTTACGGCCACTTTTTGGTTCAGAGAGTGGTCAACATTGGGATCATCTTCATTAAAGAATTCGCTGATCCTCACGATTTGACCATTTTCCAGCTCGACCATGGAGTCCAGGGTCATCCCTTTATAGTTGCGTTCCCGAACGTAGCCAATCAGCCCGAGTTGCGGTTGATTATCATGGATCTCAGTGATCCGAAGATCTTCCGGTCGCAGTAACACCTTCAGTTGATGGTGAGCAGAGACTGCTTGGCGGACCAACAAGGTGCATTCATAACCCTGTACGTTAGCACAGATGCGTTCGGCATCGATACGGTAGAGCATCTGGGCATTGAATAGGTTACTTTCGCCAATAAACTGGGCAACAAATAAATTCCGTGGCTCCTCATAAATTTCCCGAGGGCTGCCCTGCTGTTCGATAGTCCCTTCACGCATCACAATCAGACGATCAGCAATGGCTAGCGCCTCTTCTTGATCATGGGTGACCAAAATAAAGGTGATGCCTAATTCACGCTGCCAAGCTTTAAGCTCATTCTGCATTGTTTTACGCAGCTTATGGTCGAGTGCTGAGAGTGACTCATCCAGTAGTAATACCTTCGGGTGGTTGACCACCGCACGGGCAATGGCCACCCGTTGCTGCTGCCCACCCGACAGTTGCTGAGGGTAGCGTTGTGCTAATCCATCCAGCTGTACCATCTTCAAGGCTTGGGTAACGCGACTCTGTAGGCAGTCTGCCGAGGTTTTTTTCATCCGCAAGCCAAAGGCGACATTATCAAAAACAGTCATATGGGGAAACAGTGCATAGCTTTGAAACACGGTGTTGGTATGACGCTGTTCAGCGGGTAGCTGAGTGATATCATGGCCATCTAAGATAATCGTACCCTGATCAGCACGGGTCAAGCCAGCAATCAGCCGTAATACCGTTGTTTTGCCGCAGCCTGACGGGCCTAAAATAGTGAGGAACTCCCCATCTTGAACCTGCAGGTTCAGATCGGAGATAATCCGCTTGCCGGCAAAACTTTTGCAGATCCCCCGCAGTTCGATAATCGGTTTATCAACCGTGTGTTCAGCCATCTCCTTTGAGTGGTCTCCTGTTAGACGCTAAGCTTGGCTGCGCATCATAGAATGGTGCAGCTTAAATTGAAAGCGATCTCTTTTGACCGGGGAGTGTTCTCAAGTCTGTCGAAACTTCAGAGGGGACGACGCCACTTGAAACAGTGGCCACTCAAAAGGAGTGTCCGGCGATTGATGTCGATAAAAAGTTTAATTCGTCATGAAAAACCGGCCCAGATCCCTGAAGCTGGGTTTAGAATCCTTGTTAATAAACCGTCATTGAAAAAAAGATTATGGAGTGTTCCTAGCGAATCCACAGTGTTTTAGGATTGGGATGCGGTTGATTATTTAAACAATATTTCAAGCCGATCACCATCCGAAGTGTAAACCAAATGGCTAATAAAAAATAGAGTATGAAACCGATGACAATCAGTGCCATGATGCAGGATAAACCATATCCAATCAGGCCTAACACAACGCTTCTAAGCAAAAAAAGGTAGTGGCTGGTGCAGCAGTCATCGGCCTTATCTTGATTCAGGTAAACAAACACGACACCAATGAATGGGAAGAGCGGTGACAGCAGACTGCCCAGATATAAGCTATAGACTAACACTAAATTTTTTTTACCGCTTGTAGTGTAGTCTATAATGCGTTGGTCCATAACCTGTTAATCCAGCGGAGTAAAATGGGTTAGTTTTCGACAGTAATTCTCTTAATTCTGGGTCGTACTGGCTGCCAGTTTCAGTAGAAAAGCGGCTACGGTGCGGACCCCGATACCTGTTGCCCCAGTCGCCCACTGTTGAACGCCGATTTTGCGATAGCTGGCGGCACAGTCAATATGTAACCACTTTTGTTGGTAGGGAGTGACAAAATGCGAGAGGAAACCTGCCGCTGTGCTGGCACCCGCAGTATGGGCGCTAGCAGCCACATTACTCAAATCGGCAAAGTGTGAGGGGAGTTGCTGTCGGTGCCTCTCTTCCAGGGGTAGTCTCCAGAAAGATTCACGCTCCTGCAGGGCCGTAGCCAGTAGCAGAGAAGCCAGGTGATCATCGAAACTCAGCAGGGCATGATAATCATCCCCCACTGCTATTTTGGCTGAGCCGGTGAGGGTCGCACAGTCAATGATCACTTGTGGCTGCTGTAAAGAGGCATCAATCAAGCCATCAGCTAGTACCAGCCGACCTTCAGCATCGCTGTCGACTACTTCAACTGTTTTGCCATTGCGATACCGGATCACGTCGCCTAAGGTGTAAGCCTGCCCACTCACTAGATTGTCTGCACAGCAGAGGTAGAGCTTCACCCGTTGCTGCAGGCCACGGGCGGCTGCCAGCGCTAAGGCTCCAGTCACCAACGCCGCGCCACCCATGTCAGCCTTCATCGTTTCCATCGATTTCGACGGTTTTAAGCTATAGCCGCCACTATCAAAAGTGATCCCTTTGCCGACCAAACAGGCGAGCACGGGCGCGTTAGCCTGGCCGGTTGGATTGTAATCGAGGGTGAGCAGCACCGGTTCGCGAGCGGAGCCGCGCCCAACGTTGTAGAGGCCATGATATCCCTGCTGTTTTAACGCCTCTCCCCTGAGGCATTGATACTGTATCGAGGTGGCGGCCACTTGCTGGAGTAGGGCAATAGCCTCTTGGGCTAGTTGTTGCGGTCCTAAGGAGTTTGCAGGTCGATTGATGAGATCTCGGACCCAATCGACAGCGAACTGACGCTGCTGTAGGAGCTGCTGTTGTTCAGGGGCTAAGGGGGGCCATTCAATAGTTTGTTGCTGTTTGGCATCGCGGAAACCCAGCCAGAAGGCCCAACAGGACTCTAGATGCCAATCGGTTCCTGACAGGATCACCGCCTGGATCCCCAGGCTTGCCACGCGCCGGCCAGCCTGCTGGATGACCGAGAGCGGATCGTGAGCAGGCAGATGGATCATCATCCCTTGATGATCGGCACTAAGCAGTGCCTCCGGGCCCCACTGGGCAGGAGCGGGCTGGGAAGTTAGAGCAATTGGCATTCGACTATTTGCCATGGGTTATCTCTCCTGAAGCAGTGTGAAGCTTTCCATTTTGGCCTGTTTGATTAAAGTAACCGATTTTAGCGTTGATTGCAGTTACAATACGGTATTAACCGGCGAGAGCGACGGCTGGTCAACAGCTATTCAGAGCAGAGTATAAACGATGTTACAGTCAATCCGTATTGTTTTGGTGGAGCCCTCCCATCCAGGGAATATAGGAGCGACCGCCCGGGCGATGAAGACCATGGGGCTAGCCTCCCTGCTCTTAGTCAACCCTCAGGTTAGACCAGATGCCCAGAGCATCGCCTTGGCTGCGGGCGCCAGTGATGTGCTCGATACACTCACTATAGTGGATAGCCTCGCCGAGGCGATTGGCGATTGTGGCTTGGTAGTCGGTCTCAGTAACCGGTTACGCACTCTGGCTTGGCCAGCGCTGACGCCACGCCAGGGTGCTGAGGTGGTCTTGCAGGAAGTTCGCCAGTATCCAGTGGCGCTGCTGTTTGGGTGTGAGCGAAACGGGCTTAGTAATGCTGCCTTGCAGCAGTGCCACTATCAGATCACTATCCCAGCGAATCCCGACTATAGCTCGTTGAATGTCGCGATGGCGGTACAGATCATCACCTATGAGCTGTACAGCGCCTATGGTGAGCAGCCAACCCCCGCTGTCGATGACTTGACAGAGTATCCTTCGGTCGCTGCTTTGGACGATTTTTATCGCCATCTCGCACGTGTCTTAGAGAAGATAGGGTTTATACGTCCCCAGGGCTCTGGGCAGGTACTGCCGCAGTGTCGTCGTTTATTCACTCGCGCCCGCTTAGAGGAGGGAGAGCTTCGTTTATGGCGTGGTATTTTAACGGCGATTGAAAAACGGAGTCGTTCGACTTAAGCCAAATCACTATACTTGTAGAAGTTTGAACTTGATGTGACAAACCTCTTGACGAGGTTTAGGTTATCCATTTTGATAGTTGCACACTAAACAACATCAAATTAAGAAGGAGAACCTCAGGCTGTACAGTACTGAAAAACTCATTAAAAATAAAGTTGGGCTACTGAATCTTGCTGAAGAGCTAGGAAATATATCAAAAGCCTGTAAGATCATGGGTTATTCTAGAGAGCCTTTACCAGGAAGCAGTGGCTGAGGGTGGCGTTGAAGCCCTGCTGGATAAGAGTCGTAGGAAACCCAATTTAGCCAATCGAGTTGATCCACTACTTGAAGAGCGAGTGATTGAGTATGCTATCCAGTTCCCGGCCTACGGCCAACTCAGGGCAAGCAATGAGCTTCGTAAGGAAGGTATCTTTGTATCGGCGAGCGGTGTTCGTTCAATTTGGTTACGTCACCAATTATCCAGCAAAAAGCAGCGCTTAACAGCTCTGGAGAGCAAGATGGCTGAAGAAGGGCTCGTGCTGACTAGGGAAGACGGTATCTCACCTGTTCGGTGCCCAATCGCTTCGCTCACGCCGCTCCGCTGCGGCTTCCGGTAGCCCCTGGACAGCTCTCCTCTCCAATATTTTAGCGAACGTATTCATTTGTCTGTAGGAGCAAATCTCATTTGCCACCCTGTAATAAATACGGTATAATACCGTATACAGCATACGTCCGTAAAGTGGTGAAAGTTATGCATACAGTCGCTCGATTTGATCTAACAATGAACGCCGATGAAAAAGAGTTTGTAGCTCGTGCAGCCGCCTTAAAAGGTATAACCATGGCTGCTTTTGTAAGATCAGCAGCCAAAGAAAAGGCTAGGGAACTATTAGCACGAGAGACGCAAGTAACCATGACATCTCAAGATTTTCAAGCATTCACAGCTGCTCTTAATTCAGCATTTATGCCTAATACTGCCCTGCAAAATGCGATAAATCTGGCACACCAGGTGAAACGTGTTTGAGGAACAATTACTTAATCCCGATTATCACGATCGCCGTAACTTTACTTCGGGGATCAGTGAACTTGATGAATATATTCAGCGTTTCGCAGCTCAGCAAAGCAAAAAAAACATTGCTGTGGTACGGGTGTTAGTCGATAGCACAACGCCTCATGTCATACTAGGTTATTACAGTCTGAGCGCAGCTCAGATTGATGTTATGCAGTTAGATGACAAAGCCCGCAAAAAGTTACCGCGGTATCCAATACCCTGTTTTCGAATGGGACGTTTAGCTGTCCACTCAGCTCATCAAGGTCGTGGATTAGGAAGGCTCTTGATTGGTTGTGTCATCGAGCGCTGTCTTGAGGCTAAAAAGCAAGTTGCTGCCTACGCGCTGGTAGTTGATGCAAAAGGAAATCAAGCTAAAAAGTTTTGTGAGCACTATGGATTTATAGCATGTTATGAAAACCCGATGACTTTATACCTTCTGCTCGGCGGATAATTCAAGGATTGGCAGGCCATAGCTCGTTTCTAGGTGGCTACTTCTGCGAGAATTTGGTCTCGACCAAATTTAGCTTGCTGAGGACCTAAAGTAAGCGACAAGCCAGTACCGTATTGACTATTGAGAAGAGCGGTTTATGTTCCAGGGCAGGAGCTCTTTAATGCGGTTGATAGGATGCTCAGCGATCACCGCAAGCACCTGACGCAAGTAGCCCTCCGGCTCAATACCGTTTAATTGGCAGGTTCCGATGATCGTATAGTCAGCGTCGTAAGGTTTCAGTGGTTCTTGGCCCAAAAACAGGAGCAAGCACCTTTTTACGCTTAGTATTAAAACCGTAAAAAAGCCAGGGTTGTTGACGTTTGTTGCCAACCCACCCCCATTGTTCATCCATCTCACCAATCAGTGCCACATCAGCAATAGCTTGCTGTTGACTGCTTACCTGGGCGGGGGCTAATTTTTTTTAAGCGCCGTATGACGGTATTTTTACTAATTCCAAGGACACGACCGGTCTCTCTGACACCAGAACCATTGAATGATCTTGCTACCCTTTAACGGACACAACGAAGAGGAACAAAGCGTATAATTTTTTGTTACTTTTTGAGGTGAAGTTATGAATCAAGGGGAATCAAGGAGCTATGATAAGGAATTCAAGCTGAATGCGGTAAAGCTGTATCACAGCACTGGTAAAACGCTCTGTCAATTGAGCGAGGAATTGGGAGTTCCCAAGAGTACATTGGCAGGGTGGGTCCATCAGCATAACAAGGATGGTGCAGAGGCTTTCCCGGGCAAAGGATACCTGAAAGCGTCTGATGCTGAGCTCAGTCAATTGCGGAAAGAATTGGCGATAGCACGCGAAGAGAGGGATATCCTAAAAAAAGCCTTGGGCATCTTCTCAGTGGCCCGCAAGTAAAATACCAGTTTATGCAAAAGCATGCTGGGGAATTCAGCGTAGAGAGGATGTCCAACGTGTTAGGTGTATCCCGCAGTGGCTATTATCAGTTTATCAAGGCTGAGCCATCCAAGCGCTATTGTGAGGATGAGCGTTTAATATCTGAAATTAAAGAGGTTTATACCATAAGCAACCAAATTTACGGTAGCCCACGTATCCATGCTGAGTTACGAGCTAGAGGTGAGCGCTGTTCACGCAAACGGGTTTGTCGGCTAATGAAAGCAGCCCATATTGCGGCTAAGATGAAAAAACGATTTAAGGTAACCACAATAGTCGATCCAAAGGCCGCAGTGGCGCCTAATTTACTCAAGCAGAAGTTCACAGCCACTCGCCCTGATCAATACTGGGCAGCAGATATTACCTATATTCCGACCCAAGAGGGATGGTTGTATGTTGCTATCGTACTGGACCTGTTCTCTCGTAGTATCGTGGGGATGGATATGCAAGCTCACATGACCACCGAGTTAGTAGCCGCAGCATTACGCCAGGCAATAACACGGAGGAAGCCTGCTGCAGGTCTCATCCACCACTCCGACCGAGGCAGCCAGTATACCAGCAAAGGATTCAAGGCTGTATCGGCGCATCACCAGATAACGCTTAGCATGAGTAGTACGGGCAATTGTTATGACAATGCAGTAGCAGAGAGTTTTTTCCATACCTTAAAAACAGAGCACACCCACTTTGAACGTTTTGAGAGCAGAGAACAAGCCAAATTGAGCATTTTTGAATACGTAGAAGTGTTTTATAACCGACAGAGACGGCACTCAACGCTAGGCTATCTGTCTCCTGTAAATTTTGAAAAAAATTGGTTATCCCAGGTCGCTTAAGGTTTCTCTTCTCTGTGTCTAAAAAAAGGTGGCAAGATCAGAAAGCCATATCCACAAGGCGTTGAGCAGTTCCAGGCTTACGGCCACTGTAGTGGTATTCTACCTGGAAGTACCGTCGACAAGCCCGACAGTGGAAGCGTTGTAATCCATTTGGGGCCCTGCCATTCTTGACTACCCTTTCTTGCCCACAGTAACGACATTTAACCTCTATCACCGCCATCTGAAAACTTCCTTGTTTTGATAGAAATCATAACACATCAGTCAATAGGAGAGATCACCAGAGAAGCATGAAAGTGAGCGTATGGGCCATACCGATAGCCTAATCAATAGCATCCAGGGGCCTCCAACCGATTGTAGCTGATCCTATACCGTTAGGATCTACTCTCACAGCCCTTGAAGCGCTACTCCACGTGGCTCAGTTCAGGGGGCGGAGTTATCCTTGCTCTCCGCTATCAAGAGTGTTACTATCAGTGGGTTTTAAGGTGAGTGGGCTAGATTAGAGATTGGCCCCTCAGATGAATGATGACAAGGGCCTGTTATGTCTCTAACCGCAGAAGATAAAAGTAAGATTATTATTGAGTTTGGGAGTAACGCCAGCGATAGCGGATCAACCGAGGTGCAAGTTGCCTTATTAACTGCGCGTGTAAACCATTTACAAAGCCATTTTTCCGAACACAAAAAGGATCATCACAGCCGCCGAGGGCTGTTGCGTATGGTCTCACAGCGGCGTAAACTACTCGATTATCTCAAAAGTCAATCAGTGGAACGATATACCACGTTGATTAAACGCTTGGGCTTACGACATTGAATGCTGTTGTTGAGAGAAGGGGCCAAATGGCCCCTTTTTTCTAACCGTGACAGTTTTGATTGAGACCAGTTATCCAGTGTGTTATGTAAGCCTAGAAAAATGATGATAGGTATTAGTGACAAAGGAATTTTTTGTGAAAACAATGGTTCAAGAATTTCAATATGGTGAGCATCGAGTCGTTTTAGAGACTGGTGTGGTGGCCCGCCAAGCCACAGGCGCCGTGATGGCTAGTATGGATGACACCACCGTTTTAGTGACCGTAGTGGGTGATAAAAAAGTTAAATCGGGTCAAAAATTTTTACCCTTAACGGTCCATTATCAAGAGCGCGCCTATGCGGCTGGCCGTATACCAGGCAGCTTTTTTCGACGGGAAGGACGCCCTGGCGAGGGGGAGGTGTTAACCTCCCGATTGATCGATCGGCCACTACGCCCGCTGTTCCCCAAGGGTTTTTATCATGAGGTACAGGTCGTCGTGACGGTGCTCTCGGTTAATCCACAGATCAATCCAGATATTATCTCTCTGATAGGGGCCTCTGCGGCACTGACACTCTCCGGCATCCCCTTTAATGGGCCGATTGGGGCGGCACGGGTTGGTTTCGTTGATGGGCAGTATGTGCTGAACCCGTCACCTACCGCGTTAAAAAATAGTGGTTTAGATCTGGTGGTGGTGGGCACACAACAAGCGGTCCTGATGGTGGAATCAGAAGCGGATCAGCTCACGGAAGCTCAGATGCTGGGGGCGGTGCTGTTTGGCCATCAACAGCAACAGGTGGTGATCGATAATATTCAACAGTTAGCCAAGGCCGCTTCGAAACCCCGCTGGGTTTGGCACTCCCCGGTCGTTGATCCTGCCTTGCAGCAGCAGATCACAACCTTAGCTGAAACAGCGATAGGCGACGCCTACCGTTTAGTTGAAAAAACCGAGCGTCAGCAGCGGCTGACTGAGGTTAAAGCTCAGGTAGTGGCGACACTACAAGCACAAGCCGCCATCGATCCTGCAGCAGTGATGCCTGAAGAGCAGGTCATTCTGGAACTGTTCGGGGGTTTAGAGAAGCAGATTGTCCGGGCGCGATTGTTGGCTGGTGAACCACGTATTGATCAGCGTGATCCCCAGACAGTACGGGCTTTGGCCATGAGCGTTGGGGTATTACCCCGCACGCATGGATCGGCCCTGTTTACCCGTGGTGAGACACAGGCCTTGGTGGCAGCAACCTTAGGCACTGAACGGGATGCGCAGAGTGTGGATGAATTAATGGGTGAGCGGAGCGATCCATTCCTGTTGCACTATAACTTTCCCCACTATGCTGTCGGTGAAACCGGGATGGTTGGTTCACCCAAGCGGCGTGAGATTGGCCATGGGCGTTTAGCCAAGCGCGCCTTAGCCGCCGTGATGCCCTCACAAGAGAACTTTCCTTATACGGTACGGGTGGTTGCCGAAATCACTGAGTCGAATGGCTCTTCCTCGATGGCCACGGTCTGTGGGGCCTCACTCGCTCTGATGGACGCGGGCGTGCCGCTGAAAGCGGCGGTGGCCGGGATTGCGATGGGGTTAATCAAAGCCTCCGATCACTGTCTCATCTTATCAGACATTTTGGGTGATGAAGACTATTTGGGGGATATGGATTTCAAAGTGGCCGGCACCACTCAAGGGATCACAGCTCTACAGATGGATATGAAAATTGATGGAATTGATCACGCCATCTTACAAGCCGCTCTACGGCAAGCTAAAGGGGCCCGTCTGCATATTTTACAGGTGATGTCCCAAGCGATAGCCCAGCCACGCTGTGAAATTTCTGACTGGGCGCCCCGCATTCATACGATAAAAATCGACCCTGCCAAAATTCGTGACATCATCGGAAAGGGGGGGGCGGTGATCCGGGCGCTGATTGAAGAGACCGGGGCCTCTATTGATGTTAAGGATGATGGGAGTGTCAAAATAGCGGCAAACAATGGTCAAGCTATTCAACAGGCGATGACCCGGATTAGTGAGCTGACTGCCGAGATTGAAAAAGGGGCCATTTATTCAGGTAAAGTGAGCCGACTGGCTGATTTTGGGGCGTTTGTCATGCTGGCTGGGGGCAAAGAGGGGTTGGTCCATATCTCGCAACTATCGCAGCAACGCGTTGAGAAGGTGACGGATTGTGTTGCTGAAGGACAGCAAGTGCAGGTCAAAGTCTTAGAGGTTGATCGTCAAGGACGCTTGCGCTTAAGTATTAAAGAGGCCTCCCCTGAAGCTTCTTTTGAGGTCGCTGCGGCTGCCACCTTATTGACGGATGATGAGGGTTCTACCGTGTGCTCGAGTGAGGAGACAACTCTCCGTCCCCGCTATCGAGAAAAGGCTTAGGCCATTTTTAAAGTAAACCGAGTCACGTTTGGGGAGCGTGAGAGCTTGCTCGCTCACTTCCCGGAGTGCCTGTGGTTATTATCGATTCAATTAAACTATGCCAGTTCGCATTTTTGATGAACACTAGTTGAAATTATAGCTAGTTGAATAATTTTAAAAGCATTCATGTAGACTGGCCACTATCTCTGTATTGGGGCTATATAATATGTCAGACACTGACACACAAATTGATGTTACTTTTGCTGAATTAGGGTTACCAGCCTCTATTTTGGCGGCTTTAGAGTATGACAAACCGACACCGATTCAAAAAGCCTGTATCCCAGCGCTGTTATCTGGCAGAGATGTCTTAGGTATGGCGCAGACCGGGAGTGGCAAAACGGCTGCTTTTGCGCTGCCGTTATTGAGTCGCATTAAAGCTGATCTGGCTTGTCCGCAACTGTTGGTCTTAGCACCGACCAGGGAATTGGCAGTTCAGGTAGCAAAAGCCTGTAAGGAATATGCTCAGAAGATGCCAGGCATTAAGGTTCTGGCGATCTATGGTGGGCAGCGTTATGATCTGCAACTTCAGGCCCTACGACAGGGTCCGCAAGTCGTGGTGGGAACGCCTGGACGTCTGTTGGACCATCTGCGTCGGGGTAAGCTAGATCTAACCCATTTGCAGGGGCTAGTGCTGGATGAGGCGGATGAGATGTTGCGCATGGGGTTTATCGATGATGTTGAAACCATCATGGCGGAACTCCCTAAAGGACACCAAACCGCGCTATTTTCAGCCACCATGCCAGAAGCCATTCGGCGTATTACCCGCCGCTTTATGCGCGATCCTGAAGTCGTTCATATTCAATCGCATGTACGGACAGCACCTGAAATTACCCAACACTACTGGCTGGTCTATGGCTTACGTAAAAGCGAAGCGTTAGTCCGCTTTTTAGAAGCAGAACCTTTTGATGCTGCCCTGATTTTTGTTAAAACTAAAAACGCCACTGTAGAGGTAGCGGAACGGTTAGAGCAGAGTGGACTGCGTTGTGCTGCTTTAAATGGGGATATGAATCAATCCTTGCGCGAGCAGACACTAGAGCGGCTAAAAGATGGTCGGCTGGATATTTTAATTGCCACCGATGTGGCGGCACGTGGCTTGGATGTCGAGCGGATTAGCCTGGTGGTTAACTATGATATCCCGATGGATTGTGAATCTTATGTCCACCGGATTGGTCGGACTGGCCGTGCTGGACGGTCAGGGCGGGCGTTACTGTTTGTCGATCAGCGTGAGCGGCGCCTATTGGGTAACATTGAGCGTACCTTACGGTTAACGATTACTCCGGTTGAGTTGCCGAGTAACCAGCAGGTGGCGGCGCAGCGTCTCAGCAAGTTTGCGACGCAAGTGAGCCAGCAGTTGGAGAGTCACGATCTAGAGCAGTATCGCGGTTTACTGTTGAAATTAGGGGCTGGCGAAGAGCAAGATCTAGAGAGTTTGGCAGCAGCACTGCTGAAGATTGCGCAGGGCGATCGGCCGTTAATCTTGCCACCAGAAGTAGCCTATGAACAGCGTACTACTGCGACCCGCGGGTTGCGTGAACGTGATGCTGAGCGTTTCCCACGGGAGCGCCGCGCTGGTGGCGATCGAGATCGCGCCCGAAGTCATGCTGATATGATGCTGTATCGTATTGAGGTCGGGCGAGATGATGGGGTTGAGGTACGGCATATTGTCGGTGCTATTGCCAATGAAGGCGATTTCAGCAGCCGGAACATTGGTAATATTAAACTCTTCCCCGCCCACTCAACGGTTGAGTTGCCTAAAGGGCTCTCCAGTGATCTGATTAACCACTTTGCACGGACACGTATCTTGAATAAACCGATGCGTTTGCAGCTGATTGGAGAGACCTCACCCACGGCACCACGGCGTGAACGCTTTGAACGTAGCAATACGGGACGAGCTGGTGAGCGCTCGAGTCGTCAAGAGTATCGCCCGGCAAAACGGTTTCGTACGGCAGTCGATTTCAATCAGCCTTGATGACAATCGACAGTAGATAATCGATAGGTAATCTCTCAGCTGGTAGCTCTGGGCGGTTGCTCAGGTTTTTCCAGGATGTTCGGGCGTAGGATTAATCCTACGCCCTTTCTGCTTTATCATAGCACCATTATTCATCAACGCAGTCGCTTTCCCAGTGCCCCCGCCTGATCCCGAGCCTTTTAAACCTAAGACAGCCTTATAGCCATGATGTTGCCCTGCCTAAATTATATTGACAAGTAATCAATAAGTTAATAGATTGTATCTATTCGATGGCTTAGCTGATAAGTCACTGCTCTGTTCTGCAGTTCTCTGCTGGATGGCTATTGTCTAATTTGCTGAATATCGAGGATTATCCAGTCTATCTAAGGAATTGGTTATGGAAATTGTTAAAAAAGATAGTTTAAAAGGTAAAATAGTCTCCGATTTCAGTCTGTATAAGGAATTTATCATGGAAGTCATTAAAAAAAATGGTTCGAAGCTCAGTAACTGGTTCATAGACGTGACCAATAATTTTTTTGGAGGGATAGGGGAGCGCTTCGGGAATCGCAAATTTGAATGCTTGAAAACTATCAAAGAGGATCACCACTTACTGTGGTTAGGGAAACAAACCGTTACGGTTGCCTGGGATGTCGGTCGCTGTCTCTATGATGTGTTTGCTCTTCCTTCAACAATGCTGATGAAAGGCTGGATGGAGTTGAAAAACTACACACCGGACGATCCAGGCCCATGGCGCACTGCTAGCAAGAGTAGTCTGATGTGGAAGATAGGCGAGTTGCTGGCTGATGTTGGCGCTGTGGTCTGGGATAGCCTGTTATTGATGAAGTGTTCAGTCGTCACTACAGCCAAATTAGTGGGCCATCTAGGAAACGGGGTTGAGACACTCTTACACGCCTTTTCTGATAGAAAGAGTACCGAGGCTGCGGTGCCTTCTGGTCCCTCCGATCTCCAGAAAAGCTCATCCGATCACCAGAATACTAACCACTTAGCACACGATATGGCAACCACTCCAAAAGGGCTGGCTGGCGTTACCTCACCAGGGCAAACAAGCATGGGACCAATCATCGATAAAAATAGCAATCCATTACAGTTATTACGTGCTGCAGCTAGCGCCTGAGGGTGACTAACACACTGCCGATATTGCTCGGTTTTAATAAAAATCTCTAAGAGTCTGTGAGGGTTTTATCGGGAGTGACGCTTCAGCAGCGACAGAGCAAATAGTAGGGTGGCCATCAGTACAATGGAGGGGCCAGCAGGGGTGTCGTAGTACCAGGAGAGCAGCAGTCCGCTGTTGACCGACAAGGCACCCACTAACGTGGCAATTGCTGCCATTGCTTCAGGGGTGTGAGCATAGCGGCGGGCGGCGGCGGCTGGAATAATTAACAACGAGGTGATTAACAAGGCCCCGACAAATTTTATGGCTAATGCAATGGTCAGGGCGGTGATCAGCATCAGTAACAACCGCCCTCGATAGACAGCGATCCCTTCTACTTGTGCTAGTTCAGCGTTGACAGTAATCGCCAGCAGCGCATTCCATTGCCAGAGCAGTAATCCTAAAACAGTAGCGACCCCTGGAACAATCCAAGCGAGATCGGCTAAGATCACCGCTAACAGATCCCCAAACAGATAGCTATTCAGCTCAACCCGTCCATTGGCAATAAAGCTCAGTAGCACCAGTCCGAGTGAAAAGCTGCTGGGGGCTACAATCCCCAAAAGCGTATCTAAAGAGAGCTGGCGCGGTGTTTCTAACCACACCAGCCCTAAAGCTAAGAGCAGGGTGGTCGCCAGCACCATCAGATAGGGATTGACCGTACAGAGCAGGCCGAGCACTAGACCTAACAGGGCGGCATGGGCTAAGGCATCTCCAAAATAAGCCATGCGCCGCCAGATCACAAAGGCACCTAGGGGGCCGGTGGCCAAGGAGAGTAGGGTGCCCGCCAGTGCTGGTGGTAGTAGTAGATCAATCATGGTGACAATGGTTCGTATGCTGCCAATGTTGATGACGGTAGAAGGCCAGTTGTTGGGTCTCCTCTGGGCAGCCAAACATGGCCAAAAAGGCGGGATGATTGGAGACCATTTTGGGGGTACCAAAGCAACAAATATGTTTATTCAGACAGATCACCTCATCGGTTTTTGCCATGACGAGATGCAGATCATGCGACACTAGCAAGATCCCACAACCGAGTTCATCCCGTAACTGCTGGATTAAATCATATAACGCCAGCTGCCCTAAAATATCGACCCCTTGGGTTGGCTCATCAAGCACCAGCAGCTGGGGTTGGCTTAATAGTGCGCGTGCCAGCAAAACCCGTTGCAACTCACCGCCGGAGAGTTGATGTAGGGTCTGCTCCAAGAGATGATCAGCCTTCACTCGGAGGAGTGCCGGCAGCAGCTGTTGAGGATCTGTTCCCGGTTTGAGCTGCAAAAAACGTTTCACAGTTAAGGGAAGGGTCGCATCGAGCTGTAATCTCTGCGGCATATAGCCGATACGCAGTCCCGCTTGGCGTTCTATGGAGCCGTGGCTTGGGGCCAGGAGGTTGAGAATGAGACGCACCAACGTGGTTTTACCGGCTCCATTAGGTCCTAGCAGGGTCATAATCTGTCCTGATTGCAGTTGCAAGGAGATCTCTGACAAAATTAAGGTGCTATCGAACTCAACGCTAACATCTCGTAGGGTCATCATGGTGCTCATGGTTAGCCATCAATCGATAGTCGTGGTACAGTAGGGTTTTTTTCAGAACGTGCTGATCTATTCACAGAGTTTTACAGTGTCCAAGATGATGGTCGATACCTTACAGTATAGAAAATGGGGGCTGTTGTTGGCACCCTGCTACCCTATGAAGAGGCGGTTATTGCCCTCCTTCATGTTCATGCTATTGGCGCTATTCTCTAGCGCCGCCAGGGCAACCGTGCTCACCTCAATTCGACCGCTGGCTTTCATTGCCGCGGCTATCGCTGAGGGCATCATGCCGGTTGACGTGCTAGTGCCGCCGACTCTTTCACCGCATGATTATAACCTGCGCCCTTCTGATTTGCGACGGCTACGTGCTGCCGAACTGATTGTCTGGGTTGGCCCGGAGTTAGAAAGCTTTTTGAGTAAGCCTTTGCAAGCGCTGACAGTCCCACAGCTCCTGTTGAGTCAGGTGACTGCTATCAGACCGTTGCTCAGGGTTGACAAGGGTATCACGGAAACAGATCAGATAGAGGGTGATCAAGGCTCCCACACCGCTGCCGAGCGCGTGGTGCCCTGTTGTACGCACCAGGCCTATGATGTCCATATCTGGTTATCCCCGGTGGTGGCACGGCAGATAGCGCGGCAGATCCAAACGACCTTGTTAGAGGCGTATCCGCAGCACCGTTCACGCTTGGAAGCTAATCTCATCCATTTTGAGCAGCAGCTGATCCAGGTTGAGCAGGCCATTCGCAGTCAGTTGGCGCCACTACGTCAGCGGGGCTATTTTGTCTTTCATGATGCCTACCGCTATTTTGAGTCCTATTTTGGATTACAGCAACGCGGGTACTTTACCATCAATCCGGTGCTGGCACCCGGTGCCCAGCGTTTACAACAGATTCGTCATCAGTTACAGCAACCTGGGGTGATCTGTCTGTTTACTGAGCCCCAATTTAAACCTAGAATTATCGAGAGCATTGCTCGCGGGACGCGGGCTAGATTAGGGATCTTAGATCCTTTAGGCTCAGAGATCCCGGTGACCCCGGGGAGTTACCGGCACTTTTTAATGCAATTGGCCCAGCAGTTTGCGGATGGTCTACAAGATTAACCGAGGATGAGGATAATTTAGTGCGGAAAGAGATGCCGGTACCGGTACGTGTTCTCTCCTATCGAATCCACTCACTCCCACGGGGTTACCGGATTTGGCTGCTGTCATTATCCCTAATCACGATAGCGATTGTTTGCTGGAAGCCTGTGGCAGATTACGGGCTGCTGCGTTCGAAAGAGAGCACCTTAGAGGCAGAATTATTACCACAAGATAGTGAGCCGCTTGATCAGCTCTTGTTAGAGGACTCTCCTCTCCCATCACCAGCAGATGAGCTCGATCAAAAAATTGAACCGGTCACCGGTGCTTATGAGCACTGGATAACCAAAGGAGATACCTTAGAGGGAATTTTAAATCAGTATGGGGTTGAGTTAGCAGAGATCACCCGGTTAGCAAAACAGCATCCAGCACTGCGCTACCTGCATATAGGTCAACGGTTGCGCTGGCATTTGGATGAACAGCGACAGCTACAGAGGTTACGGTGGCAGCTATCACAGCGTGAGGTACGTTACTACCAGCGGGTAGGTGATCGGTTTACTGAACAGCGAGAGCAATTAACGGGTCTTTGGCAGCAGCAGCAAATTTCTGGAACCATTGCAACTAATTTTGCCAACAGTGCTCGCGAGGCAGGGTTGACTCAGCAAGAGATCCAGGAGGTCACCAAAGCTTTTCAATGGCAGTTTAATTTCCGTCAATTGCGGCCGGGGGATCAATTTGAGCTACTGCTGTCGCGAGAGTTTTTAGAGGGCAAAAAGGCCCAAAGTCAATTGCTGGCAGCCCGTTTTCGCTTAAGTAAACGGGCGTTTTATGCCATCCGGGGCGAGGATGGCTGCTTTTATGATCAGGCAGGTCTTGGGTTGGCCAAAGGGTTTTTACGCTTACCGACGTTAACTCGCTATCCTGTCTCCTCAGCTTTCAACCCAAAACGACGGCATCCGATTACCAGTCGACTAGCCCCTCATAATGGCGTTGATTTTGCTATGCCGTCGGGCACGCCAGTGGTGACAGTAGGTGATGGCGAGGTGGTGCAGAGCGGCTACAGCCCGACGGCAGGCCACTATCTGGTGCTTCGTCATGGACGCCAGTATATTACGCGTTATTTCCATTTGCAGCAGCGCTTAGTCGCTGTCGGTCAGCGGGTGAAACGGGGTGAGAGAATTGCCTTATCGGGGAATAGCGGCCGTTCTACTGGTCCCCATTTACACTTTGAATTCCATATTAATCAGCGTCCAGTCAATCCACTGACGGCACGATTACCCGCCGCTGAAGAGTTGATGGGTAGAGAGCGTCAACTATTTTTAGCTAAGGCACAGGATGTCTTACGATACTTTCCTTAAACCCCCAGGAATTGAACCGATGGTCTACGGGAACGCCGAACGGCCTGCCGTTGATGAATGAATAAAATCACCTCAGCGACGCTATGGATAGGTAACCTATAAAACCTTCCCGATCGCCCGCGACCGTCACTAGGGCTGCCTTTAAGTGCCGTTTTCTCTACCCCCGCTATTGGGGACATTGGCTGTTGTTGCTAGTGCTTGGGCTACTTGCTTGGGTACCGCCCCGCTGGCGGGATCCCCTGATAGGTGCTTGTGGACGTTGCCTTGGGCGCTGGTATCGCCGTCCACGCCAACGCGCTACGGTCAATCTACGTTACTGTTTTCCGCAGTGGTCGGAGTTTCAGCGTGAGCAGGTGCTAGACCAGATGTTTAGCACCGCTGCACAGGTGATGGTGGCTGTTGCCGAATTAGGGGTACGCAGCCCTGGTTATCTGCTATCGCGCATCCGTATTAGCGGCCGCGAGCATCTAGAGCAGGCACGGCAGCAGGGCCGCCCGCTGATTTTTATGGTCCCCCATGGCTGGGGCATCGATGTTGCTGCAGTCACCCTCGCTGCTGCTGGCTTGCCGATGGCAGCGATGTTCAAACCACATCCAGATCCTTTGGTCGATTGGTTGTGGAACCGTATCCGCTTACGCTTTGGTGGTCGTTTACATCCTCGGCAGCAGGGACTGAAGCCATTTATTCAGTCGGTGCGTAGCGGGTATATCGGCTACTATCTCCCGGATCAAGATCATGGGGCAGAGAAAAGCGAATTTGTCGAGTTTTTTGCCACCTATAAGGCCACCTTACCCCTCCTGATTCCATTAGCCAAAGCCTGTCGTGCCAGCGTGATTCCACTATTTCCAGTGTATAAAGCAGCCGAGGGACTTTTTGAACTAGAGCTGCGGCCAGCACTAGAAGAGCCTCTGGATTTAGAGCCTGTTGCGGCGGCGAGACGGATGAATCAAGAGATTGAAGCGTTGGTCATGCCGCATCCTGAGCAATATTTATGGGTGTTAAAGCTGCTTAAAACCCGCAAGCTTGGCGATCCAGCCCTGTATCGCTGAGAAACCTGCTTCCAGGGCATGACATCGGATGTCACGAGAATGATGCTAACGCATGACGCTGCTTAAAAACCTATTCAGGTGCGATGGGTAGGCTGGCTATCTTACTTACAGCACCTGCAAGATCCGACAGGTATTGGTGCTTCCCACCACCCCCATGGTATCTCCTTGGGTGACGAGTACTAACGATCCAGGGGTTAAAAAGTGGCGCTCTTTAAGAATTTGGATAGCATCCTGGATAGCCCCGATGCCTTCTCGCGGACTATCAAACTGTATGGGGGTGACACCACGATAGAGGGTGGCTAAATTCAAGGTTGCTGGATGACGTGATAAGGCGAAAATCGGTAGCCCTGAGCTGATGCGTGACATCATTAAAGCTGTTCGACCCGATTCGGTCATCGCAATGATAGCGGCCACCCCTTGCAGGTGGTTGGCAGCGTACATTGTAGACATGGCGACCGTCTCTTCAATCGTCATAAAGCTGCGATGCATCCGATGGTGTGACACGGTCACACTTGGCATCGCTTCGGCCCCTAGACAGATCTCAGCCATTGCCACCACGGTCTCTACCGGATATTGCCCAGTGGCTGTTTCTGCAGAGAGCATCACGGCGTCGGTTCCATCTAACACAGCATTGGCAACATCCATTACCTCAGCCCGAGTGGGGAGCGGTTGGTTAATCATCGATTCCATCATCTGGGTGGCGGTGATCACCACCCGATCCAGTGCGCGTGCCCGACTGATCAATTTTTTTTGTACCCCAACCAAGGCGGCATCGCCGATTTCAACCCCTAAGTCGCCCCGGGCGACCATAATCGCTTCCGCCGCTAAGATGATCGCATCAAGGGCCTGATCACTGGCCACCACCTCAGCACGTTCTACCTTCGCCACCAGTTGTGCATGACAGCCCGCCGCCAGCGCCAGCTGGCGCGCGTTGTCCAGATCCTGCGCACACCGTGGAAAAGAGACTGCTAGATAATCAACACCAATACTCGCTGCCAAAATAATATCAGCGCGATCTTTCTCCGTTAAAGCTTCTGCAGATAATCCGCCGCCTAGTTTATTAATGCCTTTACTATTGGAGAGCACCCCACCGACCGTGACTTCAGTGAATATCTCTTGGGTGTTAACTTTGAGTACTTTCAGCTGAATCCGACCATCATCTAATAGTAAAATATCGCCACTGATCACATCCTGGGGCAAGTTTTTATAATCAATCCCGACCCGTTGCTGATCCCCTTGATCAGCGGCTAGTTTGGCATCTAACACGAAGGGCGCCCCTACCTGCAACCTGACTTGGCCTGCTGTAAATTGTGCAATGCGGATTTTCGGACCTTGTAAATCGCCTAATAGGGCAACCTGGGTACCTAATTTTGCGGCAATGTCGCGTACCTGTCTGGCACGCAGCCGGTGTGCTTCCGCGCTCCCATGCGAAAAATTGAGACGGGCAACGTTAGCGCCTGCAGCAATAATTTGTTCTAGCCGAGTGCTATGATCGGTGGCTGGGCCTAAAGTAATTACAATTTTTGTTCTTCGCAGCCTGTTAGACATGGATTAACTCCTATGCGGCGAAATTAAGGGGGTAGCCTCACAGTATTGAGTTGGCTACGGGCGATCAAGAGGACTTTTCACGGTATCATAGCCATACGCGGGAATTAAAACTCCCTTTGAATGGCTGCTCACAGCATATCACAGTCACTAAGGGTAAAGGAGTCTCCACGCTATGGCCAATCCCCTGTATGGGCGAAACCTGATCACCATTGAATCATTGAGTCGTCAGGAACTTGAGCTTATTTTAACCCTGACCGCACGCTGTAAAGCGCAACCGACACCACCCTATTTAAAAGGTCGTATTGTCGCTAGCTGCTTTTTTGAAGCCTCTACCCGAACTCGACTCTCATTTGAAGCTGCCGTACACCGCTTGGGGGGCTCAGTCATCGGCTTTGCCGACGGTCAACAGAGCTCGTCTCAACAAAAAGGGGAGTCACTTAGCGACACTATCCGAATCATTAGTGGCTATGCCGATGCTTTAGTGTTGCGCCATCCACAGGCCCTCGCTGCCCAGCAGGCAGTAGAAGCTGCTGCCGGGATCCCAGTGATCAATGCCGGTGACGGTGCCCATCAACATCCGACTCAGGCATTGCTTGATCTGTTCACTATTCAAGAGACACAGGGGCGTCTAGAGGACCTCAACATTGCGCTAGTTGGCGATCTTAAGTATGGACGTACGGTACACTCATTAGTTCAAGTGATCATGCCTTTTAAAGGCAACCATCTATTTTTGATAGCGCCGGAGGCCTTGATGCTACCAGGACCGCTGTTACAGCAGCTGCAACAACGCGGGGTGCCTTATAGTGTGCATCAACAGCTGCACGCAGTCCTGCCGCAGTGTGATATCCTTTATATGACACGGTTACAACAAGAGCGTTTTCAAACGACAACCGAACGGGTGACAGCGCCGTGCATCTTAACCCTAGCTGATTTGCAGACAGCACGAATGAATTTGAAAGTCTTACACCCGCTGCCACGGGTAGGTGAAATTGCAACAGACGTAGACCACTCGCCTTATGCCTACTATTTTCAACAGGCTAGGAATGGGTTATATACGCGTCAAGCCCTATTAGCTTTATTACTGAGCCATGATCCGCACTAGCCAAAAAACAGCAAATAAAGCTGCGGGAACTCCTCTAGTTGAATGATAGCTTGCGTCGTGTAAAGCCTCGTTTTGGGAGTGTGGACTAAGACAGCTCATGAAGAGAGAGCCGCTTAGCGCACCACTGAACTTTGGACTGCTAACTGAGGCGTAGGAAATCCAGGTGTTGTAACTTAGGTTTGAAGGGATGACGCTGCACCGCTTGAACCTTGACTAGGAGCGCTTCTCCCTCCAGCATCAGGGATAAGGAGGCGTTGTAAAATCCCGCTTTGCACTCGGCGTGATTGATCTCGTCTTGATTGAATTTAATCGATAGCGGTGGCTGTTCACCACCATAGACCACGGCAGGGACCCAATTGCCTCGACGTAAGCGACGACTGGCGCCTTTACCCAATTCAGTACGTGGTTCAGTATTCAAGGTCAACATAGCTTTTCTCACCATTCAAAGTTAGTTATCAAAGGATTGGACATTTTGTTCCGATCTCCTTCATTAAAAAAAGGCGCAGCAAATTCTAACGGATAGCCTCTCATACCGCAATCAGCAGTCACCTCCGCGATCCTCATCAGGTTTTTGAGCGGTAGTGAAGAAGATCATCAGGGCCTACGCATGAAAAAATGCTAAACTATCTTCCAATGACAGATAGGGGATTGGGGCTTAATAGGACTCCAAGAAAAGTTCTTAAAGGCTTAACCCCAATAGAAGTTTATCCTGGACGCCGTGTTACATTTATTGCGTGAATCCAGCCTGAAAAAACAGGGTGATTAGTGCAGACAAGAGAGCTCTTCATCTGAAAGCCCGGTGCTCTGTTTGATCACCTTAACATCGACACCAGCGGAAAATAAATTTTTAGCAACTTCCAAGTTTCTCTGCTGCATACCCTGCTGCATACCCTGCTGCATACCCTGCTGCATACCCTGTTGTATGCCACGCTGTTCTAGCTGTTGTGCAAAGGTCATAACCGCTTCCCTCTTCGAAGGTATGGCGTCGGCCAGTAGGGCGATCGCCTGTTCTAACTCCTCTGGCTGCTGCTTGCTGCCGCAGGCGTAAAGGATATAGGTTCCAATGTCATAAAGATAATTAGCCCCAACCTCGGAGCAAATTATAGCTAATTTTTCATCCGCAAGCATCCGTTTTAACCAAGCTATCACTCGCTTCTCTCGACTATGCTTGAGTACCATCTCCATGGCAAATACCAAGCCATGTTGGGCAATCTCTTCATCAGTGAGGGTGGTCAAGTCAATCAGGTGAAACGGGGTCATCCCCCACTGTTTGGCGAGCGCAGGCTCTGCGAAACAGTCCCACAGTTTAACACTGTGGGGATAAGGTGACTGCTTGCCGTGGTACAACACTAGGGACACTACAATGGGCAATTTATCGTGTCCTTGGCTCAGATGGCCCCTCATGATAGCTACGCGATATTCCAAGAGGCGAAATGCCATCAGTTTTTCGTCGCGACTCTGATGTTCAGCAGCCAGTACGACATAACCATCACTATTGTGGATTTTGCACTGGTAGAGGCAATCGTTCTGGAAGCGCTTGAGCTTCTTGGTCACAAAATCGCCATTGGCCAGTATCAGCGTCGACAAGTCCATCTGTGCTAGTAGCTCCGCTGGTAGTTTGGAGCGCAGTAGGTCAATAGCAATGGCCTTCTCTTGCATCGAGCGGCGGAATAGACGGTCGTGTGGGTGCGCTAGCTCAGACATTCAGGGTATTCCCCACGCTATTTTTCACCTGGGCTGGTTCTTCGAGGGCTAGAGGGCGATAGACTAACGCAGTTTTCACCCGCAGGGTAGTTTATCGTGTAGCCTTGCGACCCAGGCGATTGTTCTGGACCAGAACAGTCAACAAAATTATTCATGCGTGAGCCCTGAGAAGATCATGAGGAGGGGTTGCATTTCATGCCAAAAACAGTACTATAAGCGCCACGTCGGCCTGTAGCGCAGCCTGGTAGCGCACTGTCATGGGGTGTCAGGGGTCGCTGGTTCAAATCCAGTCAGGCCGACCAGTTATCAAAAGTCAGACAAGATTAGTCACTTTTCTAACTTTCATGTTGTGACCTCCGAGTTCTGGTGCACTTCGATCCCCAAACGCTGAGCAATCTCGAGATAGCTTTCAACGACATGACCCAGCTCTTGTCGAAAGCGGTCTTTGTCCAACTTATTGCCGCTTTTTTTATCCCACAGTCGGCAGTTGTCCGGGGAGATTTCATCTCCGAGGACTATCTGCTCTCCCAACAGACCAAACTCCAACTTATAGTCTACTAGTAGCAGATCCGCTTGCTCAAATAGTGGCACGAGCAGCGCATTGATTTGGAAAGTTAGCTGTTTTATCTGCCGGTATTGCTCAGGGGTAATCCAGCCAAAAGTGTATCCATAAAACTCATTGATGAGGGGATCATCCAGGGCATCGCTTTTTAAAAACAGTTCAAAGAGCGGTGGATTTAACACCTGACCTTCGGCAATGGCTAGCCGGCGACAGAGCGCCCCCGCCGCCCGGTTACGCACGACACACTCGACTGGTAGCATGGTCAATTTTTTGACCAAGGCTTGATCAGCAGAGAGTAACCGTTCTAATTGTGTCGCAATCCCTGCAGCTTGGAGCCGCTGCATGATGAAGTGGTTAATTTGGTTATTGATGGCCCCTTTGCCCGCTAGTGCCTCAACACGCCGGCCATTGAAGGCGGAGGCATCATCACGGAATTCGAGAATCAATCGGTGTGGATCAGCCGTCGTATAGAGCGTCTTCGCTTTTCCACGGTAGACAACTGCTAGTTTTTCCATTGGATGCCTTTTAAAAAATGGCCTAAAAGTAGCGTAGGTATCATCGATGATTGACTAGCTGCTATTCAGCTTTTAGGTGGCGGCGTGACTTGAACTGGCGTTTCTGCCGCAGTCGTTGGTTTTGCCAAATCGGTGATCAGGCGGTTTAACATTAAAATGGCATAGTGTCGCTGTTCACTGGCCGTAGGCGTTCTCTCCTGAGACAGGGCAGCTGGATTGGTTTTTTGCTTCTGATCCTGGGGTAAGTGTTCCAGTGGCCTTTTTAAAGCTATCAATTCACTGATGAGCATAGCGGGTGTTTTGGATGTCAGGGATAATCGGTAGCGAGCACTGTACTCTTTTTTTTCATCGAGTGTATCTGCCGTGATCCAATCAGTCACGAGAACAGAGTGACGATCATCTTGGGTGATAGTGGTGATACCCGCTTGCACTAGCCACTGTTTTAGCCGCTGCCATAGGAGGGGGGTATCGGTGGTTTGTTCTAACTGCAGGATGGCTTGCTTCCCTTGGTAATAGGCTTCAGAGCCCGGCAATAAAGCCAGTGGTTGAATGGGTGGGCGAATATCCAGTGGGGACGCTATCAGGCTGGATACGGGTTTGGGTGGGATCTGATAGCGCTTATCTTCAGATGGCACGGTCAGGCCTGAGGGGAGTTGTAAGGCTTTAAGCGGTTCGCAAGCAGTGATGCTAGGATCTACCGGTAGGCTTTCAGAGGTTGAATGGCGACTACAGCTAGCCAAGAAAAGCCAGCTGAGGAGGGCTAGGGTCTGTTTTAATGAGGACATGTGGCTTGTTCCTGGATTGAAGGTAGTAAGTTTGCCGCTGCTAGTGCGTCTTCAACCCGCTGCTGAGCAGGAGCACTCAAGGGTGTTAACGGTAGTCGCAGGGTATTGCTGGCAATGAGCCCCAAACGGTGACAAGCCCATTTGACGGGTATCGGGTTCGATTCAATAAACAGGGCTTGGTGTAATGGATAGAGCTGTTGATTAAGCAGCTCTGCTGGTTCCCATTGACGGTCAACGGCTAGTTGGCAGAGCGTTGCCATGGCGCTAGCCGCCACATTAGCGGTCACGGAAATCACCCCATCCCCCCCCAAACGCATGAAATCGAGTGCACTGACATCATCTCCACTGAGTAAAATAAAGGACTTAGGCAGCAGGCCACGTAAGCGGCTGACTCGGCTGAGATCACCTGTAGCGTCTTTAAGACCGATGATTGTAGGCAGCTCCGCCAGACGGGCTATCGTCTCAGGTTGTAGATCACAGCCAGTACGGCTTGGGACATTATACAAAATTTGTGGTAACTGGGTATGGTTCGCGATCTGCGTGAAGTGCTGTAGTAATCCGGCTGGTGTTGGTTTGTTATAGTAGGGCGTTACCGTTAGGCAGGCCGCAATCCCGCTGTTCTCTAGCTGCTGAGTCCAAGCAATGGCGTCAGCGGTACTACTGCTCCCGGTTCCAGCAATGATGGGAATGCGTCCAGCCGCCAAGGCAACGCTGGTTTGGATCACGTGCCAGCGCTCTTGAGCCGTCAGCGTCTGGGCTTCACCAGTAGTTCCTAGGATCACCAGTGCTGTGGTGCCACTCTGAATCTGATGGTTCATTAAACGTTCTAATGCGGCATAATCGACAGCCCCGCTAGCCTCCATCGGTGTGATTAAAGCCGTGATATTGCGCGTCAACATGCGTGAATTTTTACCTCACATCAATAAGTGGTGAAAGGGTGCTTGGCAGATGATTTTTTTTCGGTACCATGGAAGGCAAATAAACAACCATAGAGTGCCATACTGTACCATGAATACACTAAAAGTAGGTGATAAGGCGCCGCTATTTGAGCTGGCGGACCAGGATAATGAGCTCATCGCGCTGGCGGACTTTCAAGATCAAAAGGTACTGGTCTACTTTTATCCAAAAGCGATGACCCCAGGCTGCACCCTACAGGCTGGGGGATTGCGCGATAATATGGATACCCTGAAGGCGTTTGGGGTGGCGGTACTGGGTATTAGTTGTGATCCCCCCAAAAAATTGTTGCAGTTTTCAGAAAAAGAGCTGCTTAATTTCACACTGCTGTCGGATGTAGATCACCTAGTTGCTGAACAGTTCGGGGTTTGGGGTGAAAAAACCTTTATGGGGAAAAGTTACTATGGCGTGCATCGCATAAGCTTTCTCATTGATGAGCAGGGGCTTATCGAACAAATTTTTGCCGATTTTAAGCCTAAGGAGCATCATGAGCTGATACTGGAGCACTTACAACGTGGATCTGGGGATCTTCAGATCTGCTGATATCCCCTAGCGCGGTGAAAATCCCTCGCTAGTTTGTCGTCGGAGTTTCTGTCGCTGGCCAAACGGTGAAGACCGCTTTCACTAGGGTGGCCAGCGGGATCGCAAAAAACAGCCCCCAGAAACCCCATAAACTGCCAAATAGCAGGGTGGAGACAATAATCACCAGCGGGTGCAAATTAAGCGTTTCAGAAAATAGAATAGGCACCAGAACGTTAGCATCCAAGCCCTGAATGAGGGTATAGAGGGCGATAAAATAGCAAAAATGAGGCGTTAAACCCCACTGAAACAGCGCTACCAGGGCTACCGGTAGGGTGGCTAATAGGGCGCCTACATAAGGGATCAAGACGGATAATCCCACGGGGATAGCGAGTAGCAGCGCGTACCTCAATTGAAAAAATGCAAATAACCCATAAGTCACGAGGGTCACCAGGAGCATCTCTAACACTTTACCCCCAATATAGCGCCTGATCTGTTGGTCCATCATCTTCCAGACTTGTCTGGCTAGGGTTTGATGGCCTGGCAATAGTTTTTGGGCTGTTTCCAGTAGCTGCTGCTTGTCTTTCAACATAAAAAAGAGCATTAATGGAACCAATATCAAATAGATGGCCAGCTTCATTAAGGTAATTAATGAGGTCATGGAGTGTTTAACAATCGAGGTACCAAAGAGCAGCAGTTTCGTCTGTAGCTGCGTGGTGAGCGTATCAATCACGCCAGTATCGACCAAAGTGGAATAGTAGGGACGTGAGAGCACAAAATCGTGAAAACTGCTGAGCATGGTAGGCAAATCTCGGGTTAAATAGCGCCCCTGCTGCCAAATACTGGGCAGTAGACCGAATAGGATCAGCAGCAGTAAACCCAAAAAGAGCAGTAAGACGAGCGGCAACGCTAGACTACGGGGTATCGACCAGCGTTGTAAAACAGCAATCGGCCACTCTAATAAATAAGCGAATACTAGGGTGACTAACAGGGGCGTCAGGAGGCTGCTAAAGCAATAGAGTGCGCCAAAGCCTATCAGCAGCAGCATGGCTAACGCGGTTGATTGTGGGTTAGAAAAGTGCCGCTGATACCACTGTCGTAACATCTCAAGCATGCGTCATCATCCTTATCCTGAAGGGGCCACTCGCGGCACTTGATAGTTAGTCAAGCCTAGGAACGGTCTAGGGGTATATAATGTTAGTATGGTGGAACATCTCATGACAAGCAATCGTAACGGCCCTGGAGGGTGTATCATTCCCTTTCTCTGTGGGTTATCAGGATGTAGGGCTATTAGGTGGCCCTGGTGGGCGGGTATCGGGCTACTGTATCTGTTATTGAACCCATTGCCACTGCCTTGTGCCTCACCCCTACCAGAGCTTGGGAGCCCGGTTTCGGCAGCGATCATGCTCGAGCAGGAAGGTCTACTGGGTGATCTGACGATGCGCCAGATCCGCGGGCAGCAACAGCTGCTGACGGATCCCTTGCTGGAGCACTATTTAACCACGTTGGGTCAGCGTCTGCTGTTGCACGCCGAGTCGTTGCGACACCCCTTGCAATTTCATTGGCTTAATAGTAACACCCTCAATGCTTTTGCGCTGTTTGGCGGCCATGTGGTGCTCCATACCTCACTACTGCAGGCTACCGACTGTGAAGGTGAATTGGCGGCTGTATTGGCGCATGAAATAGCCCATGTCACGCAGCGCCATTTGGCACGATTGGTTGAGGTACAGTAGCGGACTAAACCGATTGCCTGGGCCTCCGCGCTGGGCGCTGCTATGTTAATACTGGCTAACCCTACCGCCGGGTTGGCGGCCTTGACGACTACAGTCGGGGGTGTTCAGCAGCAGATCCTGGCTTATACCCAAGCCCATGAGCAGGAGGCTGATCGAATAGGCATAGCCTTATTAATACGTGCTGGTTTTGATCCACGGGCTATGGCTAGTTTTCTAGAGAAATTATTGATCTCGGCACGTCACGCGACCCAGCTACCGGAAATCCTACTCACACACCCTTTCCCACAGAGCCGCCTGGCCGACGTACGCAATCGTCTCCAGCAGCAAACGATCCCTAGAATAGTGACAGCGTCACCAGAATATGCCTTAGCCAAAATACGCTGGCAGCACCTCTATGCCCCTAAATTAATGGGTAGCCCGAATGGGTGGCAGAGTTCCTCAGTAGCTAGCGAGATAGCGTCCACCCAGTGGCAACCACTCCTCCAAGGCTATCATCAAGCGCTAGAGCACTATTGCCAAGGTCAGTTTGAGCAGGGGAGCAGACGTTTACAGCCGTTATTAGCACACTATTCAGAGGATCTTTGGCTCATTGATTTAATGACCGATCTCGATCTCGCGCAGCGGCATTACAGCGTCGCTATTCAGCGGTTGCAACAAGCGTTGAATACCCACCCTAACCATCCTGTATTACTCCTTAATTTAGCGAGCGCCTATCTCAAGCAAGGGAATAGCCGTGCAGCGGTTAGCTTACTCCAACCCTATTGCCAGCGTGATCCACAGAGCAGTGTGGGGTGGCGCTTGCTCACCCAGGCTTATGCAGCCCGTGGACTAGTGGCTGAAGAGCAGGCGGCACAGGCGGAATGGTTAGCGCTTCACGGCGCGTTTGAGCCGGCCCGTCAGGCGCTACAGCGGGCTTGTCGAGCGGCTGGGGAGCAGTCGTTAAAGACCTTGCGCTATCAGGCACGGATGGCCCAATTACAGCAATTACAGCGCACCTTGCTGGAGGCTAAGAAGTTTTAGTGATCTGGGTGATCACGCTATCGAACCAGCCCACTTGCAAGCGGGTCTGTACGATTTCTCCCACAGTGATTTGATTGAGTGAGCGGATCGGTTGCCCCTGGGGATCTAGGGTCAAGCTAAATCCACGGGCCAAGGTGGCCAACGGACTAGCACTGTGTAACCGTGTGCAGAGCGTTGTAAAGCGCTGCTGGGTCGCTTGGTAGTGTTTCAGTACTGTTTGCTGGAGTTGGTAATGGTGTTGTTGAAGCTGTTGTTGCTGCTGATGCAAGCGCCGCAAGGGTGACTGCTGCCATAAACCTTGCTGCCTGCGTGCTTGCACCCTTTGCAGCCGTTGTAGGTGACCACAGCATGCAGCGCGCAACCGTTGCAGCAGCAGTACCAGTGAGGTTTTTTGCCGAGCCAGCTGGCGCTGCGGATGTTGCTGATAGAGGCGTTGTTGCAGCGTTTGTAATCCGGCTTGTTGGCGTGCTAGTGCATGATCAGCCGCCAGGGTTAAGTATTGCAATACTGTTGTCAACTGCTGCTGTAGCGTTTGCTGATCACGGCTGACTAATTCAGCGGCCGCCGAGGGCGTGGGTGCTCGTAAATCAGCCACTAAGTCGGCAATAGTCACATCAGTTTCATGACCCACGGCGCTGACGATAGGAATAGGGCACTCAAAAATAGCCCGCGCCACTGCTGCTTCATTAAAGCTCCAGAGATCTTCCAGACTGCCACCGCCGCGCGCTAGGATCAATACGTCACACTCTTGACGCTCACTAGCTCGCAGCAAAGCTTGTACTAATTGTGCCGGTGCTGCACTCCCTTGAACCGCGGTCGGGTAGATCACCACGGGCAGTGAGGGATCACGGCGTTTCAGGATCTGTAAAATATCTTGTAAGGCAGCCCCGCTGCTGGAGGTAATAATACCGAGTCGTTGAGGTGAGCGGGGTAGCGGCTGTTTATGGTGAGTCGCAAAGAGCCCTTCAGCAGCTAACTGCTGTTTCAACTGCTCAAAGCGCTGTTGTAATAGCCCGGTTCCCAAAGCCTGCAGGCTTTCAATGATCAGTTGATACTCTCCGCGCGGCGAATAGAGCGTCACTTGAGCGGTGACCAACACCTGTAGGCCATTGTAGGGCTGTAGCGCCACTCGGCCTCGACGCTGATTAAATAGGGCACAGCGCACCTGTGCCTGGGCATCTTTTAAGGTAAAGTAGCAATGCCCAGAGGCTGGTTGACTAAAATTGGAGACTTCACCACTGAGCCAAATGGTCCCTATCTCTTGGGTTAATAGCTGTTGCACCTGCTGATTCAGCTGGGTCACGGTGAGGACAGGTGAATTAGTTAATGCCATTTAATTCAAGCCGCTCAGTGATTATTTTTAAATGATCGATAGTCAGTTGATGATAATTCCAAACCAATAAACCACCTAATTGCCTATCCACAACACCATCTAAAAAATAGTTTAAATTTTCATCGGTTAATCCTGAAGTAGCATAACAGTAGTGCACCAATCTATCGCAATACCCTGAACCAATCACCTCTTTTATTTTTGTTGTTAGTTTTTTGCCATTCTCTGTTTCTGGATGATTATAACTCCAGCCAGCAATCAATCCGTAGCTACTCTCTTTCTGAAGGTTGTTTAGGGAGCCCATAGCTTGAGTGAAATAATGAATGTTCATATTACATTCATTATCAAAATCGATCCCATCCCAATGATTGTTTATGGTGGCTGCAATGATGCTTTCTACTTTCTGGCTTAAAGTAGGTTTCTCAGATGGCGAGCAGCCGCCACCACCATCAGTCCAGAGAATTTTACCGGTGTAATGAGGATGCTCTGGCTTCACCGAAGTTTCTGGGCCCCATCCAGGAGGGGATTCAGTTCCAGTTGTCAGTCCAGAAAGATTGGTCACCATGCCGTACCTCATGGTGTTAAATGCTTTAAGCGGCGGCTGAGACAATTTTTGACTCCACCCCCCCAAAAAATTCTAGGATGGCCCATAAAATACCTCACTGATTCTGAAATATTTCCTCTCCTGGGTGCCAAGATATTATTGACTTCCCTCTCTTGCCCACAGTAACGACCTTTAAGTTCCATAAACCCCCTCTGAAATTAGTCCTGGACCAACGCCTCAACGGGATCTAAAGAGGCGGCACGACGGGCAGGAAGATAACCGGCTACAATCCCAATCAGGCTAGAACCGGCAACCGCACTGAAGATCATCTGGGGAGCTACGGTCATCAGCCAGGTGGGGTTTAACCATTGAATGATCAGCACAATAAAAAACGACAGCACGATGCCACCTAAACCACCTAATAGGCAGACTAGCACCGCTTCCAGTAAGAACTGCTGTTGGATATCCCGTTGCCGGGCACCAATGGCCATTCGAATACCGATTTCTCGGATGCGTTCACTCACAGAGACTAATAAAATATTCATAATGCCGATACTGCCAACGACCAAAGAAATTAAAGAGACTAGCAGCAAAAAACGTTGTAATTTGGCAAATACTGTTTGTTCTCTTTTTAGCCACTGGTCAAAATTGGATATCATAAAATCTTTTTGGCCATGCAGTACGCTTAATAAATGGGTGATCTGCTTCTCTGCTTGCTGACTATTAACAGTATCTTGGATAACACAGGTAATACTATCAAAATAGTTACGGCCGACCAGTTTATTAGCCGCTGTAGTATAGGGGATCCAAACACGCAGTGTCGGTGTCTCTCCACTATTTTCCCATGGAGCAGTGACACCAATCACTTGCACTGGTAAATTGTCTACGAGTAACCATTGACCAATACTGGAAGTTTGCCGAGGGAATAATTGCTGCTGGGCATGGTAGTCAATGATGGCCACAGACGCTTGCCGAGCGACTTGTTCAACGGAGAAGAGAGAACCCGTAGCCAGCTTTATCCCTTCAATCGCGAAGAAAGCAGTGTCTACCCCTTGCACGAATGCCTTAGAATTAATAGATCCTATACGCACAGGGCGGTTGGTTCGGAACTCTGGATATAAGCCAGCGATAAAAGGCTGCTCCTGTAATAAGTGCAGCTCGCGTTGAGCCAGTGAACGTCGATGACGCCCGGTGTGATCGCCCCAGCGTTTTCTAGGATAAATCCGCAGCTTATTGATAGCAAATTCTCGAAAATCCTTGAGCATGCTCTCTTGGAGCGCTTCACCTACCGTGACGCTAGTAATCACCGAAGCGATACCAATGACCAAACTCAGCACCGTTAAATAAGCCCGTAGCCGATTGGCTGTTAAGGGTAGCCAAGCCATCTGTAGCGTATTATACCAGTGGTTAGCGAGCGCCCGCCAACTGGGTATCAAAGGGCTCTCCTGTTGACGTTGGTGGATCGGCACTGGTTTAATAGCAGCAGGATCAGTCTGATCACTGATTAATTGACCATCCTGTAAGGTAATAATACGTTGCGCATGCGCCGCGATTTTTTCATCGTGCGTCACGATAATGATGGTGTGTCCTTGCTGATGCAATTGATGGAAAATATCCATAATTTGCTGACTAGCACGACTATCTAAAGCACCGGTGGGCTCATCCGCCAAAATAATCTCACCACCGTTCATTAAAGCGCGGGCAATACTCACGCGTTGCTGCTGGCCACCAGACAATTTTTCTGGAAGATAATGCAAACGCTGAGCCAAGCCTAATTGTGTCAGTAATGCCTGCGCTTGTTGTTGGCGTGCCAGTGGTGGAATACCGGCGTAACAGGCCGCTAACGCGACATTCTGCCAAGCACTTAATTGCGGTAGTAAATGGTATCGTTGAAAAATAAATCCAAAACGCTCTCGCCGCAAGGTAGCTAACTCATTCGACGTACAGCAGGCAATAGCCTGATTAGCTATCCGGTAGCACCCAGCAGTCGGGTGATCCAGGCAGCCTAACAGATGCATTAATGTCGATTTACCAGAGCCTGAAGCACCCACAATGGCGACCATCTCTCCAGCATGAATGCTAAAAGAGATGCGGTCCAGCACGGTGATAGTTTGCTCACCAACTTTGAAAGTTCGAGAAACTTGTTCTAAGGCTAACAAGGGGTGTTCAAGTTGCATGAGCAGGCTGATCTTTTATCATGATGGCGTCTCCTTCTGCTAGCCCTTCAATCACCTGCAGCAGGATTTCATTGCGGGCTCCCAGTGTAATCTCTCTGGATTGTAGTTTGCCTTGGACTAAGAGTTGCACTTGGTAACAGTTGTCCTTGACCTGGGCTCCTAAGGCAGCATAAGGAATGACTAAAGCATCCTTAATCTGCTCCAAAGTAATAGAAACTTGTGCGGTCATGCTTAAACGTAATAGCTCATCAGGATTATCGACTTCAAAAATAACCGGGTAAAATATCGCTTCATCGGTTTTTTCTGGAACCCAACCAATGGTCAGAATGGAACCACTGAATTGTCGCTGGGGATCGCCTAGTAAGGTAAAGGTTGCCGGCAACCCCGGTGTTAATTGAATCACGTCAGCTTCTGAGACTAACGCGCATACTTTCATGCGCCGCAAATCGGCTAGGGTGAGCAGTATCGAGGCGGCTTGTGATGAAACCACCGTTTGTCCCGCTTCTACCCTAATGTCAACGACCCGACCAGCGCTGGGGGCGGTGATCCGAGTCTGTGCCAGCTGTCGCTGACTCTGTTGCAGATCTATTCTATGTTGTTCGATGGCTGCTGCTATTTTACGCTGTTCCGCTTGTCGAATAGCTACGGTAGCATTCGCTTCATCTAATTTTTCTTGTGGCGTCACTTGTTGAGAGCGTAAGCGTGCTAGGCGTTGCTGCTTGAGTTGGGCTAACCCTAATTCAGCCACTGTTTTTTGCTGTTCTGCTTGCATTGTTTGCAACTTAGCTTGTGCGACGGCCACTGCATTTTCAGCATCCAGTGGATCTAAAGTGGCTAATAATTGCCCTTTTTCAACTTGTTCGCCTAACTTGACGAGAATCTGGCGCAACTGGCCACTCACTTGAGTCCCAACAGCCACTTGGTGAACGGCCTCTAATTGACCACTAGCCAATATCGTGCGACTTAAATCTTGCCGCTTAACGAGGACAGTGGGTATCGGTACAGCAGGGGGATGGAAGCGCTTCCATCCAAAAAAACCGGTTAAGATCAGCAGCACTAAAGCCGCACACCAACGAAGCATTTTCCACTGCTTCAAGTAGTCTAGCGAGAACATGTTAGCAAGGACTCCTATTGAAAAACTGCTGGATAAGATGGAAGATTCAGTGGCGAATCAACAAGCCATAATGGAGATCTAACGCTTTGGGAAGCGCGAGATAGACCGTATGCCCATCTCCTGGTGCGACTGCAATGAGCTCGCCCTGCTGGTTTTCCAGGTGGGTGATTTGCCAGTGTAGTGGCTCCTGAGGGGTCATTAATTCAACGTGATCATGAACCGAAAAACGATTTTTGACGATCACTTCGGCTAAACCCTGGCGACACTGACCAGTCAGTTCGCCGACGAATTGCGGGCGGGAGCTCGAGTGGCCTTGAGTATAATGCTGGTACTCCTGATGAACATGGCGCCGCAAAAAGCCTTCGGTATAACCTCGATGAGCTAGCGCCTCTAAGGAGCGTAGAGATTCAGCATCAAAGGGTTGGTGAGTCAGCGCTCGATCAATGGCTTGCCGATAAACTTGTGCAGTGCGAGCACAATAGTAAAACGATTTAGTACGACCCTCAATTTTTAGCGAGCAGACACCCATTTTGATCAGTCGTTCGACATGTTGTACCGCCCTTAAATCCTTTGAATTCATGATATAGGTCCCATGCTCATCTTCAAAGGTGCTCATATAATCACCGGGCCGGTGCGGCTCCTCAATCAGATAGAGCTTATCCGTTGGCGCTCCGATCCCCAGCGTTGGTTCAATAGTCTGTATCGGGATAGGTGGTTGTTGATGCACGATCTGTCCAAGCTCATCCTCTTTTCCTGGATGCAGTTTATACTCCCAGCGACAGGCATTGGTACAGGTGCCTTGATTGGCGTCCCGTTTATTCAGATAGCCCGACAGCAAGCAGCGCCCAGAGTAGGCCATACAGAGTGCCCCATGCACAAATACCTCGAGCTCCATCTCGGGGACCTTTTGGCGGATCTCCTCAATTTCCTCAAGGGAGAGTTCGCGGGAGAGAATCACTCGGGCGATCCCCTGCCGTTGCCAAAACCGCACGCTGGCCCAATTCACCGTATTAGACTGAACCGACAAATGGATGGGCATTGTCGGGAAGTGTTCACGAACCAACATCATCAGTCCGGGATCGGACATAATTAAGGCATCAGGCTGCAGGGCAATCACCGGTTGTAAATCCTGCAGAAAAGTTTTTAATTTGGCATTATGGGGCGCAATGTTAACGACCACATAGAACTGTTTTCCAAGCCTATGAGCTTCCTGAATACCCACTGCTAAGTTATCCTGGTTAAACTCATTATTACGCACCCGAAGGCTATAGCGTGGCTGACCGGCATAAACGGCATCAGCCCCATAGGCAAAAGCATAACGCATATTTTTTAAACTCCCGGCTGGCGAGAGTAGCTCTACTTTAGACATTGTTTGAGGCTTCAGATTTCATCAGAGGTGCTCTTTAATCAAGGGGAGGGTGGAATGACCAGCCGATCATTGCCCGCAAACAGCTTATCTAGTGCCTGTAAAAGGGCAGTGAGCGTTCCAGTAGCGAGCATAAAATCTGCTTCCAAGCGCTGGAGGGTGTCGTCTCGATCGAGATCGTCATTCTGTTGCTGTAATGCCTCTGCAAATTTTAAACGTTTTAATAAACCCTCTTCGGTCAAAATAAATTGAAGTTCAGTTTGCCAGGCGAGTGCTAATTTAGTCACCACTTTATTCGCGGCTAAATGTCCAGCAATCTCCTCACTGTCTAGCGGCTGTTGTTTACAGCGGATGATGCCGCCACCTGCTTGAGTGGCCCGTAACTCGGCCTCTTCTTGGAGGGTAAACTCAGCAGGTAAGATATGACCAGCTACCCATTGGGTTAACAGCGTCGTGATGGTGATCTCCTGCAGCCAAGGTACTACAGAGAGAGATCCTAAGCTTTGACGTAATAGTGCTAAGATCATTTCCGCTTTATGAACACTGGCGGTATCCACTATCAGCCAGCCGTCACAGCGATTGATCCAGAGACGGATCTCCTGAAATTTACTAAAAGCACGGGGAAGCAGTTCGCTCACAATCTGATCCCGCAGCGCCTGTTTTTTAGCTTTATTCGGTGGGGCATGCGCCCACTGTTCCAGGCGTTTTTGTAGGGCTTGGTTAACCACTGCCGCCGGCAAAATTTTCTCTTCCTGTCGTGCACAGAGGAGTAATTGGCTGTCGGTACCCTGAACCAAAGGAGCATCAGCGAGCCCAAACGGTGGGATCCACCCCAAGGCTTTGCTATCATGCGCTCCACAGGCAAAAAAGGCATAGGCCGCTAATGACGGCTCAATAGCCGAGGCAGTGAGCGAGCACTCACTGGTAAAACGATAAAGAACCAGGTTTTTAAACCACATTGAGGGGATTCCAGGATCACCCGCTATCATCTAGGGGCAATCTACAGTAGGGTCATTAGTTTCACACCGGCCACGCTAGGACCTTTTAGGTTTAACGGCCTGCGGTTGATCGTTGAAGGAGAAATTCTAACAGTGAAGTGTCGGCTGAGATAGCTGTTTTGCACTTCAGTTGATCCAATTTCTGTTATGCTGGCGGTTTAGTCATCACGGAAAATTTTTATACTATCGATGAGGGGTGTTGATACGCCACAGGGCGACAGGGCCGAGGATAGTCTCTGCCAGCAGGTGACGCAACAGTTGGCTGGTTTTAGTCACCCTACCTTACAACGATCACTGGCTGATCTAAGGGCGGTTAAACACTGTCTCTGGCAGCAGAATACCTTACAGATCACCTTACAACTGCCCTTTGTCTGGCAGCAGGGGCTACTGGCCTTACAACAAGCAGAGCAGGGATCGTTGTGCCGTGCCTTAGGGGCTGACCGCATCACCTGGCAGCTGCAACCGGCTGTGGCGACCTTGCTGCCGGCCAATGGCCAGCCAGTGATCCCAGGCATTCGCAATATTCTTGCCATCAGCTCCGCTAAGGGGGGCGTCGGTAAATCATCGATTGCGGTTAACTTGGCCTTAGCCTTAGCGGCTGAAGGGGGTAGGGTTGGTTTGTTGGATGCCGATATCTATGGCCCCTCTATCCCCCTCATGCTAGGCTCTGTAGGGCAAAGACCTGTCTCTACGAATGGTCGACAGATGCTACCCATTCAGGCACATGGCCTGGCCATCAACTCCATCGGTTATCTATTGGACGACCATGAGGCGACACTCTGGCGTGGCCCGATGGCTAGTCGGGCTTTAGAGCAGCTACTGCGTGAAACCTTATGGCCTGATTTAGACTACTTACTCATTGATATGCCGCCAGGGACCGGAGATCTACCGTTGACCTTGGCGCAACGGATACCTGTGACTGCCGCTATCAGCGTGACGACCCCACAACAGGTGGCGGTCAGTGATACTCTGCGTGGGATTCAACTGTTTGAGAAACTATCAATCCCAGTACTCGGCGTGATTGAAAATATGAGTGGCCACTGCTGTCCGCACTGCGGGTACCTCGATCCCATTTTTGGCAGTGGCGGGGGAGAGCGGTTGGCAGAGCACTATCATCTCCCGCTATTAGGGCAGATCCCACTGCAGCGGTCACTGCAAGCCGATCTGGACCAGGGCTATCCCACTGTGATCAGCCAACCTGATTCAGAGCTCACTACTTTGTTTCGTAGATTAGCTGTTCAGGTCGCTACCTTACTGTACTGGCGAGGTCAACCGATAGCTACGGTGATGACAGTGCGCAACTTATGAACACCCGGGGAGAATCAACATGGACACTGAAGCATGAGATTATGTGATCGAGATATTGAAGCGTGGCTTGATGAGGGGCGATTGGTGATCACCCCTCGACCTCCTCGCGAGCGGATCAACGGCGTGACGGTTGATCTCTGTTTAGGGCATCAGTTCCGAGTGTTTTTAGGTCACAGCACGCCCTACATTGATTTAAGTGGCTCTAAAGCCGATGTCGCTGCTACCGTCGATCAGATTATGAGTGATGAAATGGTCCTAGAGGCCTCTGAGGGATTTTTTTTACACCCTCAAGAGCTGGCTCTGGCGGTTACCTATGAATCAGTCACTCTGCCCGATACACTGGTGGGGTGGTTAGATGGTCGCTCTTCACTGGCCCGTTTAGGTTTGATGGTGCATGTGACTGCTCATCGAATTGATCCCGGTTGGCAAGGGCAGGTGGTGTTGGAGTGTTACAATGCGGGTAAAGTGCCGTTACTGCTACGACCCCGCATGATCATTGGCGCTTTGAGTTTTGAATTACTCTCCAACGCCGCTGCGCGCCCTTACCACCGCAGAGCAGATGCCAAATATCAGGGACAAGCAGGCGCCGTGGCTAGTCGTATTCACCAAGATAAAATCAGCCAGTGATCACGATAATCATCTCTCAATAGCCTACCGACTGCTCTCCTATCGAGGGCGCTTGGTTTGTGACGCTACCGCCGCGATCTTCTCCGCAATGGCGGTTTGGTCTCCCAGATAGCGGTGGCGCATAGGCTGCATGTTCTCATCAAATTCATAGAGTAACGGCATACCAGTAGGAATATTGAGATCGGCAATCGCTGATTCACTGAGATTATCTAAATGTTTAATTAAAGCGCGCAAGGAGTTGCCATGAGCCACAATCAGGATCGTCTCCCCCTGCGCGACTTTGGGCTGGATGACATGGCTCCAATAGGGAACGACCCGATGAATCGTCATTGCCAAGCTTTCAGTTGTTGGCAGATCTTTTTTGAGCAAGGAGGCGTAGCGAGCATCATTTCCAGGAAAGCGTGGATCGTCCACGGTTAACGCCGGCGGGGGGGTGGAGAAACCACGGCGCCACTGCTGTACCTGCTCAGGGCCATAGCGCTTTAGGGCCTCTACTTTATTGAGTCCCTGCAGGGCACCGTAGTGCCGCTCATTGAATCTCCAGCTCTTTTCTACTGGCAACCAGCATTGATCAAGTGACTCTAAGATAAACCATAGGGTACGGATGGCACGTTTTAGCACTGAGGTAAAAGCGCCATCAAAGCGAAACTGCTGCGCTTTTAATAGTTGACCCGCCTGTAGCGCTTCCGTCACCCCTTGGGGTGATAGGTCTACATCCTGCCACCCGGTAAAGCGGTTCTCTTGGTTCCACACACTTTCACCATGCCGTACTAATACCAACTGCCTCACAACCGTTTTATGAACGCTCATGGCTGAACTCCTGCTCAATGGATATTGTGCTTTAATCACTGGCTTTTACACAGTCTAGCGGTGCTGTTGCGTGGCAGCGAGCGGTTTTTTAGAGTGGTCGTAAGAAACAGGCTAACAGACGGCCTCAAACCTCAATAGATTTAGTGCGCTGTGAGGGGCTCTGCTTTCTGGATGATTGGCCAACCTCCCAACCGTTTCCAACGGTTCACTAATTCACAAAAAAGCAGGGCGGTTCTCTCCGCATCATAGAGTGCAGAGTGGGCTTGTGCTGGATCAAACGGCAAACCAGCCGCATAACAAGCCTTAGCTAATACCGTTTGACCGAGCACTAGCCCACTCATTGCCGCAGTATCAAAGGTGACAAAGGGATGGAAAGGTGTGTGAGGCAGGCCAGTACGTGCAGTCATCGCGGTGATAAATCCCTGATCGAAGGCTGCATTGTGGGCGACGATGACTGCGCGCTGGCAATGGGCCGCCTTCAACGCTTTTTTGACCTGCTTAAAGAGTAGCTGTAAAGCTTCACCTTCACTGACGGCACCCCGTAGGGGGTTGTAGGGGTCTATTTGATTAAAAGCTAAGGCTGCAGGATCTAAACTAGCGCCTGCAAAAGGCTCTATATGAAAATGCAAAGTCTCGCAGGGGGTGAGCCACCCGGCGCTATCCATCTGCAGCAGCACTGCTGCCATCTCTAGCAATGCATCTGTTTTAGCATTGAAACCAGCCGTTTCTAAATCAATGACCACCGGAAAGTAGCCACGAAAACGGTCAGCCAGGAGATGTGTAGCATCCATCACGAGCCTATAGATTAACACCAAAAACTGCTAGGCGCAGAGCGCTAACATGACATGGTGCCCAGAGGCGGAATCGAACCACCGACACGAGGATTTTCAGTCCTCTGCTCTACCGACTGAGCTATCTGGGCGATGGGGCGTTATTAAACGAATTTTAGAGTGTGGAGTCAACTCTATTTTTTACGAAAACTGATTTATTAGGGGAGGGCTGGCGGTAATTTGACCTTAGAGTACTTTCCAGGTAAGGTGACAGCACGATTTTTTGCCGTGTGACGCGCGTGCTCCCTTGATACGCAATAATTTTAAAAGAATCCTGAAGGGCTATCAGGTGTTCCGAGCGCGCTACGCGCTCGGCGATCGCTCTATCATGCACTCTTTGGCACGACAGGGACAAAGACCGGAAGTCATGGTGGTGGCTTGTTGTGACTCCCGGGTTGATCCTGCCTTAATTTTACAATGTGATCCCGGTGATCTCTTCGTTGTGCGTAATGTGGCTAACATCGTACCGCCCTATGAAAAGGATGAGGCACATCATGGCACCAGTGCAGCGCTAGAGTTTGGGATCTGCTGCTTAAAAGTAAGCCACTTGGTTATATTAGGACATAGCCAGTGTGGCGGGATCCAAGCACTGCTCAATAATGGATCGGAGCCATCCAATGATTTTATCTCGCACTGGGTTTCTCTTATACAACCCCCAGCGGGGAACCTGCCATCCACGAGTGATGAGTGCGCGCAGTTAGCGCTGAAGCAATCACAGCAGCATTGTATGACCTTTCCTTGGATTGCTGACAGAGTACAGCAACAACTACTGACGATTCATTTATGGTATTTTGATATCCAAACCGGACAAATTTTTGCTTATGCAGAGGATCAACAGCGCTATCAGCCGCTCGATAGCTAGCCTACTCTGGTTGGCTTGAGAGCCAACGTTTGATCTGTCGCAGCAGTCCGCTGGCATCTAATTCTAAGGTGGCCTGCATTTCGGCAATGCTGCCTTGCTCAATAAAGTGATCAGGCAGTCCAATCGTGAACACTGGCACGCCACGTCGGTGCTGGCTCAGCAGTTGGACCACCCCACACCCCGCCCCACCCAGGATAGCCCCTTCCTCGACAGTGACCAATGAGTGGTGGGTGGCGGCCATTTTCAGTATCAGCTCGTCATCCAGTGGTTTAACAAACCGCATATCGACTACGGTAGCGTCTAACTGTTCGGCCGTTTGTAGCACGGCCGGCAGTAGGGTTCCAAAATTCAGCAGCGCAATCCCCTGACCCTGACGCCGTAGGATCCCTTTGCCAATCGGCAGCGGGGCGAGGGAGTACAGCGAAGCGCCTGTACCTTGGCCCCGAGGATAGCGCACCACAGCAGGACCTGAATAGTGATAACCCGTATAGAGCAGTTGTCGGCACTCATTTTCATCACTGGGGGCCATGATCAACAGGTTAGGAATACAGCGACAATAGGCGAGATCAAAAGCGCCTTGATGGGTAGGACCATCAGGACCCACAATACCGCTGCGATCAACGGCGAATAGTACTGGTAACCGTTGCAGAGCCACATCATGGATAAGTTGATCATAAGCGCGTTGTAAAAAAGTGGAGTAAATAGCCACTACTGGCCGATAGCCGGCAATCGCTAACCCGGCAGCAAACGTGACAGCGTGTTGCTCGGCAATGGCCACATCAAAGTATTGCTGCGGGAATTCCTGAGCAAAACGCACCATCCCCGATCCTTCACACATCGCTGGTGTAATGGCCATTAACTGCTTATCGGTAGCTGCCACCTCGCATAACCACTCACCAAACAGTTGTGAGTAAGTGATGGGCTGTTGTGGCTGAGCGTGGGGCAGCGTGTTCTCCTTTGGATTAAATTTTGGGACCGCATGATAGCGAATCGGATCCTCTTCAGCAGGTGGGTAACCTTTGCCTTTTTGGGTTAATAGATGCAGCAGTTGGGGTCCTTGCAAACGCCGCATATTGTTTAGGGTTGTCAGCAAGGCCGGTAAATCATGGCCATCGACTGGACCAATATAGTTAAAACCGAGGGCTTCAAAAAGGGCAGAGGGCAGCACCATCCCTTTTAGATGCTCTTCAGTACGTTTTAAGAGTGATTGAATCGGCGGAAGCTTGGCCAGTACCTGTTTACTTCTGGAGCGTAGGTCACTGTAGATCGTTCCAGAGAGCAGGCGCACCAAACACTCCTTTAACCCGCCGACATTTTCCGAGATCGACATGGCATTATCATTCAGGATCACCAGCAGATTAGGATGCAGTGCCCCCGCATGATTCATCGCTTCAAAGGCCATCCCCGCCGTGAGCGCACCATCGCCAACCACACAGACGACTTGTCGACCAGAGGCTTCTAACTGTGCACTGACCGCTAATCCGAGGGCGGCGCTAATGGAGGTCCCAGCGTGCCCGACTGACAGGACATCATAAGGACTCTCATCACGCCAGGGGAAGGGATGTAGCCCGTCTTTTTGACGGATGGTGGCAAGTTGTTGCGCCCGCCCCGTTAAAATTTTATGGGGGTAGGCTTGATGGCCAACATCCCAGATCAGCTGATCGAAAGGGGTGGCATAGCAGTAGTGTAAAGCCACTGTCAATTCAACCACGCCTAAGCCAGAGGCTAAATGTCCGCTAGACAGACTGACGCTATTGAGGAGATAGTCACGGATCTCTTGGCATAGTGGGATGAGATCGGCTGGGGAGAGCTGTCGCAACTGCTCTGGGAGGGTAGCTCGTGCTAACAGGGGGTAAGAGGAGCTATCAAGGGTCATGGGGGGTCCATCATCTCGGAAGCCTGTGATGGCTAGTTAGTCATTACGGTTGATTAAATAGTGAGTAAAAGCTTCTAATGCGGTGGTATCGTAAGGTAGCAACGAGAGCGCTGCAAAAGCCTCGTGGTGTAATTGTCTGAGGCGTTCTTGAGTGGCATCAATCCCTAGCTGCAGATAACTGCTCTTACCACAGCGCTGATCACTGCCTGGGGGTTTTCCTAGCTGCGCAGTGGTGCCGGTCACATCGAGGAGATCATCTTGCAGTTGGAAGGCGAGGCCAAGCGCTTGGGCATAGCGATCTAATAGTGGCAGTGACTCCTCTCCAGGCCGCTTGGCGGCTAGTGCTGCCAAGCGGATAGCACACCGTATCAACAAGGCAGTTTTATAGTGGTGGATCTGTGCTAAAGCTGTTGTATCTAACGGCTGGTTATCAGCCTGGAGATCTAAAGATTGTCCATAGCACAACCCACTGCTGGTTTGGGCTAACTCCTGTAGCATCCGCAGTTGGGTCGCGGGTGTTAATAGTGCGGGTGTCGCCTGAGTCAGCAGCAAAAAAGCCAAGGTCTGTAGGGCATCACCGGCTAAAATAGCCTGCGCTTCGCCAAATTGCACGTGTGCGGTGGGCTGCCCTCGCCGCAGTGGGCTATTATCCATAGCCGGGAGATCATCATGCAGCAGGGAGTAGGCATGGAGACACTCTACGGCCGCTGCAGGAGCATCCAATAGCGCTACCGGGAGCGCGAAGAGATCGCCCACTAGATAGAGTAGCAGCGGACGGATACGCTTCCCTCCCAGCAAGAGGCCATAACGCATCACCGCGGCTAGGTGGCTATCCGCAAAGGGTAACGCCGTTAAACAGCCTTGCAAGTAGTTATCGAGGCGCTGTCGCCGTGGCTGCAGCTGCTGTTCAATCGAAGACATTAACGATCAGCATCAGGTGAAAAGGGCGTTAAAGAGGCCTGGGAGTCATCACTGAGCAAAATTTCGACACGTTGCTCTGCCTGTTTTAAACGTTGTTGGCCCTCTTTAGCGAGCTGTACCCCCCTCTCAAATTCAGTCAGGGCAGTTTCTAAAGGCAACTCACCGCTTTCTAAACGTGTCACGATCTGCTCCAGTTCAGTCAGGGTATCTGCAAAGCTCAGGGCAGTTTTTCGGGTCGTTGGTTTCACGCGATTGAAGGTCATTTAGTTTAAGTTTAAAAACTCGGCATAAGGTACGCTAATAGCCGTATCAGGTCAAATAGAGCTTGGAAGGGGGCAGCATCTGACGGTGCTGGGCTAAACTGAGCAAGAGATCACGTTATAGTTGACTAAAATAGTCGGGTAAAGGATACTAGTGCCCAGTCAGCCACTGAGTGATCGAAGGGTCTGTTATGCGCGTGACCGCAAAGGCACGGTATGCTGTTACTGCGTTATTAGATATTGCTCTGCAGGCTGATCAACGGCCGATCGCCCTGGTTGAGATTGCCCAGCGGCAAAATCTCTCTCTGCCCTATTTAGAGCAACTTTTTTGCCGATTACGCAAACAGGGGTTGGTCTCCAGCGTGCGGGGGCCGGCTGGTGGTTATCGGCTCTGTCAGAGCGCGAGTGCCATCACGATTGGCATGATTTTACAAGCGGTGGAGGAGCAGGTCGATACCACCCACTGCTTGGGATTGCAGCAGTGCCAACACGGTGAGCGCTGTTTAACCCATCCTCTCTGGTCCGCATTGAATGAGCGTATCCAGCAGTTTCTCGGTACCGTCACCTTAAGTGAGTTAAGCCGGAGCCCAGCGGTGCAACAGGTGGCTTGTCGACAAGCTGATTTGACGGTTCAGCGTCAGCAAGCCATCAACTGTTGATGGCTTAGCACAGAGACAACACGACTTGATGGATGTCTCTCTATTTCGGCCGTAGGGCCCTCAACGGAGTTTTAGACCATGCGATCTCTCATCTATCTGGATTATGCGGCGACTACCCCCGTCGATCCACGGGTTGCAGAAAAAATGATGCACTATCTGACACCAGATGGAATCTTTGGTAACCCCGCCTCGCGCTCCCACCACTTTGGTTGGCAGGCAGAAGAGGCAGTTGATATTGCACGCCACCAAATTGCTGAGTTATTAGGCGCCGATCCGCGGGAACTGATTTTTACCTCTGGGGCAACGGAGGCCAATAACCTCGCCTTGAAGGGAGCGGCGCACTTCTACGCTAAACAGGGGAAGCATCTGATAACCTGCCAAACGGAACACAAAGCGGTCCTTGATCCCTGCCGTCAATTGGAGCGCGAGGGGTTTACCGTCACCTACCTTAAGCCGCAATCTACAGGTCTACTGACGTTAGAGCAGCTAGAAGCGAGCATCACGCCACAGACCCGTCTGATCTCCTTGATGCAGGTGAATAATGAACTTGGCATCATTCAAGATATCGCAGCAGTCGGCGCCCTCTGCCGGGAGCGTGGGATTCTATTACATGTGGATGCCAGTCAAAGCGCCGGAAAATTGCCCATCGATTTGCAGCAGTTGCCAGTTGATCTGCTATCCTGTTCAGCCCACAAACTCTATGGTCCTAAAGGGATCGGCGTGCTGTATGTTCGGCGACAACCGCGGGTGCGGTTGCAGGCACAAATCCATGGCGGTGGCCATGAGCGTGGATTACGCTCTGGAACCTTGCCGGTCCATCAAATCGTTGGCATGGGCGAAGCGTGTCGAATTGCACAGGCCGAGATGCCAGCGGAGCAGCAGCGGATTGGGCGCCTGCGTGATCGGCTATGGAGTGGCATCAAAATGATGGAAGCGGTTTCGGTGAACGGTGATTTAGCCTCTAGTGTCCCGGGCATTGTCAATGTGAGTTTTGCTCACGTCGAAGGGGAGTCGCTGATGATGGCATTAAAAGAGTTGGCCGTCTCTTCGGGATCGGCGTGTACCTCAGCGAGTTTGGAGCCCTCTTATGTGCTACGGGCTTTAGGGTTAAACGATGAATTGGCCCATAGCTCTATCCGCTTCTCGATAGGTCGTTTCACCACTGAGCCAGAGATTGATCGGGCTATTGTGTTGATCCAACAGGCGGTCAGCCGGTTGCGGGAGATGTCTCCCCTCTGGGAGATGTATACCCAGGGTATTAACCTCAATGAGATTGAGTGGGCACACCATTAAATCAGGGATAGATCCTTGAAGGAGTTAGACCATGTATAATCAAAAAGTTTTGGATCATTATGAAAACCCAAGAAATGTCGGTTCCTTGGATCAGCAAGATCCTCAGGTAGGCAGTGGCATTGTCGGCGCCCCCGCCTGTGGTGATGTAATGAAACTACAGATCAAGGTCAATGCAGCGGGGGTGATTGAAGAGGCCCGTTTCAAAACCTATGGCTGTGGATCAGCCATCGCTTCAAGCTCTTTGATCACCGAGTGGGTGAAGGGCAAAACTTTGCAGCAAGCGGCAACGATTAAAAATACTGATATCGTTGAAGAGCTGGTATTGCCTCCGGTCAAGATCCACTGTTCAATTTTAGCTGAAGATGCTATTAAAGCCGCGATTGCTGATTACCAGCAGAAACAGGACAGGCAATCCATCACCAGGAGTGCTGCTAAACAACCGGTATCAGTGGCTTAACACGTTGATGACCGTGTAGTGAGGAGAGCATGGCGATTACTCTGAGTCCACGGGCGGCGCACCGGGTAAAGCAGTTCCTGGAACAACGGGGTAGAGGTATCGGCCTGCGTCTAGGGGTTAAAACCACCGGCTGCTCTGGGCTGGCCTATGTGCTCGAATTTGTCGATCAGCTGAAAGAGGATGATCAGATCTTCGAAACAGAAGGCATCCAAGTGATTATCAATGAAAAAAGCTTGGTTTATCTGCAGGGCATGGCCTTAGACTTTGTCAAGGAGGGGTTGAACGAGGGCTTTACGTTTGATAACCCGAATACGAAAGGGTCGTGTGGTTGTGGAGAGAGTTTCCATGTCTGATCGGCAGGAGCCCAGTGATCACTTCAGCCGTTTTGGCTTGCCGCAGCGCTTTGCAGTGGATGAACAGTTGCTCACAAAGCGCTACTACGATTTACAATGGCAGAACCATCCCGATCGCTTTGTAAACGCTACGGATGAGCAGCAGCAGTGGGCGGTACAGCAGGCGGCGGCAATCAACCAAGCGTTCCATACCTTAAAAGATCCGCTACGCCGTGCCGAGTATCTGCTCATGTTGCAGGGGTTGGGGGATCAAGAAGAGCACCGCCACCACGATACAGCGTTTCTAATGGAGCAGCTAGCTTTAGGGGAGGCGTTGGCCACGGCGACCGACCAAGCGGTGATAGCAGAGCTCGCGGCGCGGATTGCAGCCTTAAATAATGACTATTACCAGCGTTTGATTGACTGCCTAGAAAATGCCGCTTGGAAGCAGGCTGCCGAGAGTTTAAGTCAATTAAAATTTTTGGCGAAGCATCAACAACAACTGCTGCAATTGGAACTGGCAGACCCTACCCGTTAATGGAAATTGTCAATGGCCCTCCTACAGATTAGTGAACCCGGACAACAGTTGACCTCCACGCCTTGGAAACGTGCAGCTGGAATTGATCTGGGGACGACCTATTCGCTAGTAGCGACCGTCCCCCAGGGGGGTGAGGTCACTGTGCTGAGCGATCCACAAGGGCGGTCGCTGTTGCCCTCTGTGGTTCAGTATCAGACAGATAAAACCGTCGTTGGGTGGGCTGCACGCCAGCAAGCGGTGATTGATCCACTGAATACCATTCTCTCAGTGAAGCGTTTACTAGGTTATTCACAGGCTGAACTGCAACGCCAGCGGCCACAACGACCCTACCTATTTCAAGAGAATGAAGCTGGTCTGCTCTCTCTACTCACTGCTCAGGGGATTGTGCTCCCGGTACAGGTGAGTGCTGAAATCCTTAAGATCTTGTCTCAACGGGCTGAAGAGGCTTTAGCGGGGCCGTTGGCTGGCGTGGTCATTACTGTCCCTGCCTACTTTAATGATGCTCAGCGGCAGAGTACCAAAGATGCGGCTCGGTTGGCTGGGCTGCCATTATTGAGGCTGCTCAATGAGCCCACCGCGGCCGCGTTGGCTTATGGATTGCAACGAGCTAGCCAGGGGGTGATTGCCGTGTATGATTTGGGCGGCGGTACCTTTGATATTTCGCTGTTACGGCTTACCAATGGGGTGTTTGAAGTCCTCGCCACGGGTGGCGATGCCGCTTTAGGCGGGGATGATTTTGATCACTGCTTAGCGAGCTGGTTAGCCGAGCAAATAGGAACCCCAGAGCCCCGTTGCGCCATGGCACAACGCGCCTTGTTAGACGCGGCAGTGACGGCTAAACAGACCCTGAGTGAGCAGACAGAAGTTGTGGTGCGCCAAGATCGGTGGCAGGGGGTAATCACCCGTTCACAGTTTGAACAGTTGATCGACCCGTTAGTTCAGAAAACCTTAGCAGTTTCACAGCGGGCGCTGCAAGATGCTGGGATCACCCAGCAGCAGATTGATACCGTGGTTTTGGTAGGTGGCTCCACCCGCATTCCTTGGGTACAACAGGCAGTGGCCCGTTTTTTTGAATGCCAACCCTTAGCAACGCTCGATCCCGAACAGGTCGTCGCTTTGGGAGCGGCGTTATATGCTGATCAGCTGATCGGGAATCCCACCTGTCAAGAGCGTTTATTACTGGATGTCACCCCGTTATCGCTAGGGATTGAAACCATGGGTGGGGTGGTACAGCACCTCATTCCGCGCAATACTGCGATACCTGCTCGCGTGACGCAGCAGTTTACCACTTATAAAACGGGGCAGCGTGCCATCAAGCTGCATGTGGTTCAAGGTGAGAGCGAACGGGTGGCAGAGTGCCGCTCTTTAGCTCAATTTACCCTGCAAGGGTTGCCACTGCTTGCGGCCGGCGATGCCCGGATCACAGTCACCTTTCAAATCGATGCGGATGGTCTACTGCGGGTGCTGGCGGTGGAGCCGGTCAGCGGCCAGCAAGCAGAGGTTCAGGTACAACCCAGTTATGGATTGACTGAAGCAGCTATTCGTCAGATGATTAGCCCCCCTGACCAGGAAGCATGAGATGCCAACCCTCGTTTTTTTACCCCATCCTGAGTTGTGTCCGGCGGGAGCGGCGATCAGCGCAGCGTCGGGAGAGACCATTTTGGATGCCGCGCTGCGCCAGGGTATTGCTATTGAACATGCGTGTGAAAAATGTTGTGCTTGTACAACTTGCCATGTCATTGTGCGTCAAGGGTTTAAGTCATTAGCTCCCACTGAGGAGCGTGAAGAGGATCTACTAGATAAAGCCTGGGGATTAGAGCCGGAGAGCCGTCTTAGTTGTCAAGCACGGGTACAGCAAGCTGATCTGATTGTGGAGATCCCCCGCTACAGCATTAATTACGTCCGTGAAGGACATTAGTGCAATGAACTGTAAAGCAATCAAAAGAGAAGGGTTCAGACTATGTCATTAACCTGGCAAGATAGTTGGGAGATTGCCCAAGCCTTATCAGATCACTATCCCACTATAGATCCCAAGAGCGTACGCTTCACTGATTTGCACCGCTGGATCTGCCAACTGGAAGGGTTTGAGGATGATCCACAGCGCTCTAATGAAAAGATTTTAGAGGCTATTTTATTAGCCTGGTTGGAGGAGTCTGCGTAGTTTTTTTAGCGCCGGCTCGTGCGATAAAGGCTACCGAGCCGGCGCTGAGCGTTATCAGACCTAAAAATAGAGACTATGGCCTAATGGCTTAGCAGAGCAGCACTCTTCTAAACTAGATCTAGTCATACTAGACAGGAGAGTAGATGATGTTCCCCATCAATAGAAGTCCCACTGCCTACGCTTATCTCTTCAAAACAGGAGAGCGAGTGTTCGATAGCCGAGAACGGCAGCCTCACGGCCATACCACTCCCACTGCCTACTCTGATGTCTCCAAAATAGGAGAACCGCTGTTCGGTGGTCGAGAAACGCAACGCATTATTAATGATATTGAGACTAATCGCTCATGGAATGGTACAGCGGGTGACATCGTTCCGGAAGCAGTGACACAACTACCCACCTGGCCTGCTGATAAACATCTGGACCTGAATGTTGTGTCTAATGATGGCGTTCACAGACATGAGTTTGGCAAGCAATTGACTACTACGCCCCTAAGGATGCAATTACGTAATAATCATTATGAAGCTATCATCGCAGGTCAAGTGACTCCAGTAGCCAGTGACGGTAACTGCTTCTATCACTCTTTGTTACTGACTTTAAATCACAGTGAGCAACAGCAGCTGTTAGGAACGGCTTTTATCTCATATGATAGAAACAGCATTGCAGACGATGCAAACAACCCGAATGTGATGGCTTTACGCCAATTACTAGCCAGCTATTTACGGGAAAATCCTGCATTCCACAATTTTTTTCCTGACGGTGTCTTGGAGCATGAAAACAGCATTCTGCAGGATGAACAAGCTAAGGGGCCAATAGCAGAGGCTGCTGCCCTGGCTCGGGAGCTGCAAGTAGCAGAAGATGCTGCCCTGGCTCGGGAGCTGCAAGTAGCAGAAGATGCTGCCCTGGCTCGGGAGCTGCAGGTAGCAGAAGCTGCTGCCCTGGCTCGGGAGCTGCAGGTAGCAGAAGCTGCTGCCCTGGCTCGGGAGCTGCAAGTAGCAGAAGATGCTGTCCTGGCTCGGAGACTAGAACAGCAAGCGGTCGTGAAAGTCTTATTGGCTGGCGTATAAAGCTATAAAAAGCTTTACCCTTGGCCGCTCTTGGCCGCTGCAAAGGCGGTTAACGCCCTTTGGCGGGCTAGGCTGTGGTCAACTAGGGGCTGGGGATAATCGAGCGTTGTTCTCTTCTCTCCCGGTGTAGCATAAGGGGCGTGAATGGCTCGATCGGATAGAGCGGCCAACTCTGGAACCCATTGTCGAATAAAGGCGCCCTGCGGATCAAAGCGTTGACTCTGAGCGGTCGGATTGAAGAGCCGAAAATAGGGGGCCGCATCACAGCCAGTAGAGGCCGCCCATTGCCAACCACCATTGTTAGCGGCAAAGTCACCATCAATCAATTGGGACATAAAGTAGCGCTCTCCCAGCCGCCAGTCTAACAGCAGCTGTTTACTTAAAAAACTGGCCACCACCATGCGCAACCGATTATGCATCCAACCCAAGTGGTTGAGTTGGCGCATCGCCGCGTCAACCAAAGGGTAGCCAGTACACCCTTGTTGCCAAGCCTGTAACCACTGCGCATTGACTTGCCAAGCCACCTGATCGGTCCAAGCGACAAATGGCTGATGTTGACATAAGTTTGGAAAAGCAACGATTAAATGTCGATAAAATTCTCGCCAGAGTAGTTCATTCAACCAACTGACAGCCCCTTCACTTCCCCTAGGTTGGTACAGGATATCAGGAGCCACCGCCTGGAGTGCCTGTAGGCATTGCCGGGGGGATAATACCCCTAAGGTTAGGTAGGGAGAGAGTTGGCTAGTAGCCGCTAAGGCTGGAAAATCACGGCGTAGGGCATAGTCAGTCACCTGCTTTTCACAGAAGTGCTGCAGGCGCTGTAGGGCCGCGGTTTCTCCTGCCGGGAAGTAGCTACTATCTTGGGTAGGATAATCAAAGGGTGCCAGCAGTGACTGCGGTGCGGGCATTTGTGCCCTGCGCGGCGCTGGTATTGGCAGAGGCCTTGGCGGTTTCTCACAAAGTTGTGCTAGTGCGGCCCGCTTGAACGGGGTAAATACCCGAAACATTGATCTTTGCTGCGTGGTGACTTGGCCAGGGGCCAGCAGTAGACTATCATCAAAAGTGTGACAGATAACAGTGGGTCGTAGCCGCTGCAGTACGGCTTGGTCCCGTCGCTGTTCATTCAAAGGGTATTGGCGATTAAAAAACAGGTGGGTGATCCGCTTTGCTGTACAGAGTGCTGCTAAGGCGTCAGGTAGGTCTAAAAAACAGGGAACTTGATGATAGTAGAGGGGTATCCCTCGTTCAGCCAGTGCTTGTTGTAAGCAGACTAGGTGACGCCGTAGAAAATCAGCTTGGCGGGGTGCCATCTGATGCGCTTGCCACTGCTGTGGAGTGGCAATAAATAGCGCCAGTACCTGTGCTGTGGGATCGACGCAAGCTGCGTGTAACGCTCGATGGTCGGCGAGCCGTAAGTCCTCTCTAAACCAGACTAGGTGCGTTGGCAAAGGCTTCCTCAATCATAGTCGATGAAACTTCAATCAAGCAGCGTGACCCCACACTGCTGTTTAGGCGGTGGGGGCCGTTGAACCCATTAAGCGCTACCCTGTGGATCACAAATGCTGTTACTCCTCTGCTTTGGCTGTGTCTGTGTCTACGGCGCTCTCTTTAATGGCCGTGGCGGCTGCCATAGCTTGGCCTCTTGGCTTTTCAGAGTAGCCTGAATAGCTGCTGCTCGAGATAGGTTTCGGATTGGAAGGTGGCAGCAGGGTTGGTGGTACGATGGTGAGCGGGGCGGTCGGGTGTTCAGCATCGGAGTGATTAGGCCGGGCATTATCAGGGAGTATAGCTTGCGTAGGCGGTGCTTGTACTAAGCGGTGGTTGCCAGCTAGATCAGCTGTGGAGACAGCCTCTGGAGCATTCGTCGCCAGCGTTTTCGAAGACACCGATGATTGACGAGCGTGCTGAGTGCTACTCTCTAGCTGTCGAGGAGAACGTCTTGAGCGGCATGTTGCAGTAGTGCTGTTGCTATTAGTGACCTCTGGAGTGTCTGGTAGTAAATCATGAGCAGGTGCTGTCCTATCACTGTCAATGACTTCATGCGCTGATGATACCACCGGCTCCAGGGTTGTTAACGTTACACGCTTCTCACCAGAGGATTCTAGCTGTGCTGCCGGTAGCCGGACCTTTTTTTTCAGAGGACGCCGGTGTCGGCGAGTGGCCATGGGTAATGGCTCCTGTTCACCTGAATCAAGCGGCACAGCTGCACGAGGGGTCATGGTGGCAGCTTGGGATATGTTTATAGGAGGTGCACTAGCCGCTTCAACCGCCTGAGTGGGCTGTATGGGGGCGGGGCTATTTTTTTTCAGCCGATCCAGCGCTGGTCTAACATTTTTTTGGGGGGATTGATGGGCATTAGCCTGCCGTGGCTGGATCTTGCCCACGTTACAGCTCATTAAGTCGCTTGAAGCTATTCGAGCTGTTTTCTGGTGGCAATGATGGGTTGGTGCTGGTTCTTTAGGCTTGCTGGCAGCCACCGGTGGTCGCATAAAGATCTGTTTAAAACCTTGAAGACAGCGATTGAACCAGTGATCTGTCTGGCAGGCGGGTGCCGTTCGTTTAGCCGCTGAATCTCCCTGTTCAAAGGGTTTGTCAGGAACATTGATTCCCACGAGTGGCTTGTCTATTCGTTTACTGGGGGTAGAAACTTCATGAAGGGCCATGGTGGCTTCACTTTCTAACCGTTGTGCTAGTAGGTAACTGGGCGTTAAATTCTCTTCACCTTTGCGTACTCGTACCACGGAGTAATGAGGTGACTCCATGCGGTTATTGGGGACTACCAGTACCTTCACCTTTTGACGTTGCTCAATCAGACTGATGGATTGCCGCTTCTCATTTAATAAGTAAGAGGCAATTTGTATGGGCACAATGGCATTGACTGCATAGGTATTTTCTTTCAGCGCCTCTTCTTCAATGAGCCTTAAAATAGAGAGTGACAGGGACTCATTTTCACGAACAGTCCCTGTACCACTGCAGCGGGGACAGACATGGTGACTGGACTCTCCGAGTGAGGGACGCAGCCGTTGCCGTGAAAGCTCTAACAATCCAAAGCGAGAAATACGGCCACACTGAATCCGCGCTCGATCGTGCTCTACTGATTCCCGAAGCCGATTCTCTACTTCCCGTTGATGGCGAGGCTGTGCCATATCAATAAAGTCAATCACAACCAAGCCCCCGACATCCCGTAGCCGCAGTTGGCGACCAATTTCATCGGCCGCCTCTACATTGGTACTAAAAGCCGTTTCCTCGATATCACTGCCACGCGTAGCGCGTGCTGAGTTGATATCGATGGCCGTCAGGGCTTCTGTCGTATCGATGACAATCGAGCCCCCGGAAGGGAGTCGTACCTCACGTTGAAAGGCTGATTCAATTTGTGACTCTATCTGGTAATGACTAAACAGCGGCACTTCACTCTGATAGAGTTGAAGCCGATTAAGATAATTCGGTCGGACTAAGCTGATATGTTCTTTAGCTTTTTCAAAGACCTTGAGATTATCTACCAGGATCTCACCCATGTCGCGACGTAGATAGTCACGGATGGCTCGGACAACGACATTGCTTTCCTGATGGATAAGCGAAGGCACCGGGCATTTTTCGGTCACTTGGCGAATAGCTTCCCAGTGGTTAAGCAGCACTTGTAGATCCCATTGAAGTTCACTGGCTGACTTACCAACCCCGGCAGTTCGCACAATCAGCCCCATCCCTTCCGGAAGATCTAGCGTGGCTAATGCTGCTTTCAGTTCGCTGCGCTCTTCACCATCGATACGGCGTGAAATGCCGCCCGCCCGCGGGTTGTTCGGCATTAATACCAGATAGCTGCCCGCCAGACTGATAAACGTGGTTAAAGCCGCTCCTTTATTGCCGCGCTCCTCTTTTTCAACTTGCACCAACAGCTCCTGCTGTTCATGCAAAATATCTTTGATATTAGGACGTCCTTGACCCGTGTAGTCTGCTGGAAAATAGTCACGAGCCACCTCTTTCAAGGAGAGAAACCCATTGCGCTCGGATCCATAATCGACAAAGGCTGCTTCTAAACTGGGCTCGAGACGGGTAATACGCGCTTTATAGATATTAGCTTTTTTTTGTTCGTAGCCAGGGGTTTCGATGTCCAAGTCATACAGTCGTTGGCCATCGACTAAAGCGACACGCAACTCTTCTTCTTGAGTCGCATTAATTAACATTCTTTTCATTAAATTCAACTCATTGATATTAGGTTAGTGCGGGTGCTCTCGGAGAGCCACAACCCTGCTAGGGCGTACTGATTACCCACAGCTAGGGATCCCGCCCCTGAACGGCCATCCTGCGCAGTTCAGCTAAGACACGCCAGCCTACTTCATCTCTCTAGAGTCATTATGGATGAAGAATTCAGCGTGTTGTGTTAAAAATCATGACCTAGCCTCTTACAGAGTAGGTTCATTAAAATGTCTTTAGGTCGTTGAGAACAATTTTTTGCTAATTGATTAATTTTGCCGTCCTTTCCTCAAACTAACACAACCTATCCCGCCGCTCAGTTAGAGGGCTAGCAGCCTTTAAATTCGCATTCTCTGTCTGCCCGCAGGCGAACCTCGGTTGAGTCGTTCAGTTCGCTTTGAAACCGGTGGTGGGTAATGGGTTAATGACAAAAAATCGCTGTTATTATTTCATTGAGGGGGGTAACCTGGCAAGGTGACTTTGCTCTCTTATTGAATTTAATCCTATGTTAGAATAGACGATGCACGCAGAATCATCACCCAGACAATGTTGGAGTATCTCTGCTGAAGAGTCGTCTCAGCGGATTGATAACTATTTACGGTCGCAATTGAAAGGGGTTCCTAAGAGCCTCATCTACCGTCTGTTGCGTACCGGGGCAATCCGCGTCAACAAAAAGCGGGTTAAACCGCTGTATCGGCTGCAAGCACAAGATGAAGTCCGTATTCCTCCGGTGCGTTTCAGTGAACCAGAGCCGATGGCTGCACTGCATAAAGTCAAAGCTTTAAACCACTGCTTGCTCTATGAAGATGAGGGACTGTTAGTTATCAACAAGCCCTCAGGAATGGCGGTCCATGGAGGCAGTGGTGTTACTATCGCTGTTATTGAAGGGTTACGGGCGCTGCGTACCGATCTAGCCTATTTAGAACTGGTCCATCGTCTTGATCGTGAAACCTCTGGATTATTGGTGGTCGCTAAAAAGCGCTCAGTGCTGCGCGCATTACACCAGCAGTTACGAGATCACCAAATCGAGAAGTGCTATTGGGCATTAGTTCATGGCCAGTGGCCAATGGAGTGTAAGCAGATCAAAGCACCGCTCTTAAAAACAGTATTGCCTAGTGGAGAACGACTGATTCAGATTCATCCTCAAGGGAAGCCAGCTGAGACACACTTTACAGTGATTGAACGCTTTCCTCAAGCAACGCTCCTGCAGGTCAAACCCATTACCGGACGTACCCACCAAATACGGGTTCATACGCAGTCGGTGGGACATCCCATTGTCTTTGATGCGCGTTATGGCCACAGTCATTGGGATGCACCATTAATCGTGCAGGATCGACCGGGTCGGTTATTTTTGCATGCAGCCTCACTGTGTTTAACACATCCTCAGAGTGGTCAACGGCTGCTACTAGAGGCGCCGTTAGAAGCAGCCCTGCAGAGCCTGCTGCAGCGATTACGCCGTGCTACGGATAAAAGTATCTGTGTCAAGGCGTAACTAATTTTTGACTCTCTGGGGTTAGGCCGTTACTATGCCGCCCATTATGCAGCCAATTCCGTTACCTTCGATCGTTAATCTACGCACTGCAGTTCAGCAACAGATGCGTTATGAGGGCTATTATCCCTCAACCCTCTGGACGCGTTTAGCCAGCGCTACAGAGGGGGTGGTTAGTGAACTTCGGGCTACGATCTGTTTTACGCAGGATACGCAGCAGCGCCTAGTTGTCCACGGTGAAGCTCACGTCGAGGTTGCTTTGTTATGCCAGCGTTGTAACGACTGCTTTTTAGAGACGCTTTCTGTGAATTACTGTGTCAGCCCCGTGCTAGATGACCGGCAGGCAAAAGCACTGCCCAGTGTTTATGATCCCTGGCTAATTGATCAGTATGAGCAGGTCGATCTGATCAGTTTAATTGAAGAGGAGCTGCTACTTCGCTTACCATTGGCAGCAGTTCATCCCGACGAGGGGTGTTCAGCGGCTATTTTAGCCTATTGGAATAGCCCACTATTGCCAGTCGTGGAGCCTGTCAAGCAGGATAGCCCTTTCGGGGTGCTGTTATCTTTAAAAGAGACCAAACTTTAGGAGTTTTAACATGGCCGTACAAAAAAGTCGTAAAAGTCGATCGAAGCGTGATATGCGCCGTTCTCATGACGCGCTCACCACTGTCGCACTCTCTATTGATCCAGTTTCTGGAGAGACGCACCGTCGTCACCATGTCACTGCAGAGGGCTATTACCGCGGCCGCAAAGTGATTGATAATCCATAAACTGGCCCTTTTTCGCTAATAGATAAACCGACTATCCCTTGGTGCAATAACTTCTTTATAGGGCGGATCAGAGTGGCTGAGTCCTCATGCATACGACTATTTTAGGAACGGGAGGTTACTTACCCGAACAGGTCGTCACCAATAGTGATCTGGGACAGCGGGTAGAGACCTCCCATGAGTGGATTGTCTCCCGCACAGGCATCCATGAACGACGGATTGCCGCGCCGCAAGAGACCGTCACCACGATGGGTTATCAAGCGGCACAACGTGCACTGGGGAGTGCAGGTATTGCTGCAAGCCAGGTGGGGCTGCTGTTGGTGGCGACCACCTCCTCAACGCATGCTTTTCCGAGTACTGCTTGTCAAATTCAGCAATTATTGGGGATACAACAGGGATTTGCCTTTGATTTGGCGGCAGCCTGTGCAGGGTTTATCTATGCTTTAAGCGTTGCTGATCACTATATTCGTCAGGGTACGGTTGACTATGCTTTGGTCATTGGTACGGATCTGCTGTCACGGACCCTCGACCCAACGGATCGCAGCACCCTGGTGATCTTTGGGGATGGGGCGGGCGCTATGTTATTAGGCGCGGCTAAGCAACCCGGGATTTTATCTACACAGTTGCATTCGGATGGGCGTTATGGCCATTTATTGAAGCTACCCTATATTGATTATCCTGCGCGCCACCCAGCTTATTTAACGATGCAGGGCAATGAGGTTTTTAAGGTCGCCGTATTAGAATTGGCCAAATTAGTCGAGCAGACTTTAGCCGCGCATCAATTAGATAAAAAAGCCTTGGATTGGTTGGTCCCTCATCAAGCCAATCTGCGTATTATTAAAGCGATTGCCCGTAAGTTGGAACTGGGAATGGATCGTGTTGTAGTCACACTGGATCGGCATGGCAACACTTCAGCGGCTTCTGTGCCGGCTGCTTTTGATGAGGCTGTACGGGATGGCCGGATACAACGGGGCCAGTTGGTGCTGCTGGAAGCATTTGGTGGCGGGTTCACTTGGGGCTCAGCCTTAGTGCGTTTTTAAGTGCCAGCACGATGATACAGCAACCGCTTGCTCTCATGTTCCCTGGACAGGGCTCTCAGTCTGTGGGGATGCTGGCAGAGTATGCTGAAAACTTTCCTATCATCTTGGAAACTTTTCAGCAGGCCTCATCAGTGCTGGGCTATGATTTATGGCAGCGGGTACAGCAGGGGCCTAGTGCTTTATTAAACCAAACGGCCTGTGCGCAACCTGCCTTATTGACGGCTTCAGTAGCGCTATGGCGGCTATGGCAGCAACAGTACCGCCTCGTGCCAACGCTGGCAGCGGGTCATAGCTTAGGAGAGTATTCTGCCTTAGTCTGTGCTGGGGCAGTGGCCTTAGAGGATGCAGTCTGGCTAGTCGAACAACGTGGCCGTCTGATGCAAGCAGCACAGCCAGAAGGTGAAGGCGCTATGGTGGCGGTGCTGGGATTAACTGAAGCCCAGGTTGGTGATGCCTGCGCGCGGGCCGCCCAAGGTGAGGTCGTTGCAGCGGCTAATTTTAATGCCCCTGGGCAGGTGGTGATTGCTGGCAATCATACAGCGGTCGAACGGGCCATGGACTACTGCAGAGCTCTGGGTGCCAAACGCCTGGTTCCTTTAGCTGTCACGGTTCCAGCCCATTGTGCTTTAATGAAACCGGTTGCCACGGAGTTTGCACTGCTACTGGATGCTGTCACCTTTCAGTCACCACAGTGGCCGGTGGTCAATAATGTGGATGTACAGGTACAGACTGAACCTTTGGCTATCAAAGAGGCTTTGATCCGTCAACTCTACTCACCAGTGCGCTGGTATGAAACGTTGCTGTATTGGAGCGAACAAGGCATCCAGCAGCTCTTTGAATTAGGGCCTGGCAGTGTCCTCACGGGGCTTGCTGCCCGAACCCTAAAGGGGATCTCAGCGAGGGTATTTCAGCCTACCAGACAGTGTGATGATGGTTATGAACGACAAAACAGATAGGACAACCCTGGCGTTAAGTGGCCAGATTGCCTTAGTCACCGGTGCCACTCGTGGGATTGGACGGGCTATTGCAGCCCTGTTGGCGGCTCAAGGGGCAACTGTCATTGGTACCGCAACCAGTGAAAGCGGGGTCGCCGCCATTGATGATACTGTGAAAGGTCAAGGGCGTGGTCTGCAGTTAGAGGTGACTGACAAAGCCGCTATTGAGCAAGTAGTACAAGCGATCCGTCAGGAATTTGGTGACATCACTATTTTGGTGAATAATGCGGGGATCTGTCGTGATGCCTTACTGATGAGGCAGCCCATCGAAGCGTTGGAGCAGGTACTATCGGTTAATTTAGTCGCGCCGATTCTTTTATCAAAAGCGGTGCTAGGGCTTATGGTTAAAAAGCGCTATGGGCGTATTATTAACGTGGGATCAGTGGTGGGTAGTACCGGCAATAGTGGCCAGACTAATTATACGGCTGCTAAGGCTGGGCTGATAGGGTTTAGTAAATCCCTGGCTCGTGAGGTAGCACTGCGTGGCATCACTGTGAATGTGGTTGCTCCGGGTTTTATTGATACGGATATGGCTCAGGCTTTAAGTGAAGAGAGACAGCAACACATCATCAATCGGGTGCCAGTCGGCCGTTTAGGGCATGCTAAAGAGGTTGCTTATGCGGTGGCTTTCTTAGCTTCGCAACAGGCAGCTTATATCACAGGAGAAACGTTACATGTTAATGGTGGTCTGCATATGGTTTAATTGAGAAGCCAGGTTGTAATTTAGCGTATGTTAAGGAAAATTCTAAATTTGTGGTAACAGCAGGGGTTAGTGAAAGCTAATTCGGTTGAAACTTCTTTAATATTGAATACACTACGAAAATCGTCGCGCAAGCGAATTTTGATAGGAAAATTTAAGAGTATGAGCACTATCGAAGAACGCGTTAAAAAAATTATTATTGAGCAACTAGGTGTTAAAGAGGATGAGGTTAAGTTAGAAGCCTCTTTTGTTGAAGATTTAGGGGCAGATTCTCTAGATACTGTTGAGCTGGTGATGGCTTTGGAAGAGGAATTTGATACTGAAATTCCCGACGATAAGGCTGAAAAAATTACCACCGTTCAGGCGGCTATCGATTACATTAAGGCCCATTCTTCTCAAGAAGAGGTCTCCTGAATCTACCTCAGCCAACGGCAGGTGATTGGGAGAGCAGATTGAGTGATTTCCCAAACAGACTGAGAAGCTGTTTTGGGGATCTCAATACTGAGGACTATTTTTAGGTGGCGTTTAGGCCACCTAACCTTTTTGTCTTACAGAATTTTATTTCATAATAGATTAAGTGCTATGATGAGGGCTAGATCTCCCAGGAGGTCGCGTGGTGAATAGTTAAAAAAAGGTTAACGGGTCTATGCGGTTACCTTCTAAATGGCGTGGCGGCTTATTCATATCGATGCTTATCGTAGCAGGATGGCTTGGTTATAGAGAGCTTATGGGGTGTGTTGAGTCTCCATTACCCTTAACGGCGCCACACCCGATCACGGTTGTTGCCGGCAGCGGTCGACAGCAGGTGCTTCAGTTACTACAAGAGCAGCAATGGGTCAAACGGCCGACCGCGCTGCGTTGGTTCTGGCGTTTTCATCCCAAGCTGGCACAATTTAAAGCGGGCACTTACCGGGTGCTTCCAGGCATGAGTCTGCGGGGGTTGTTACAGCAATTTCAACAGGGAACGGTTGCTCAATTTAGCATCCGTTTTGTTGAGGGTAGTCGTTACCAACAGTGGTGCCAGATCCTCAATACAGCCCCCTATCTGCAGCATACTTTACTCGATCAGCCTGCGGAAGCAGCAGCTGAGCTGCTGGGATTAGCTCACTCGCACATTGAAGGATGGCTGTTCCCTGACACCTATTACTATACTGCTGGAACCTCTGATGTAGAACTACTACGCCGTGCCCACCAACGAATGCAGGAGCAGTTGGCTGCTGTTTGGGAAAAACGCCATCCCCAACACCCCTTAAAAACACCTTATGAGCTGTTAATCTTAGCTTCAATCATTGAAAAAGAGACAGCAGTGGCCACTGAACGTCCTACAGTCGCTTCAGTCTTCATCAATCGGCTCCGCCGAGGGATGCGGTTACAGGCTTGTCCGACGGTGATCTACGGCCTTAGCGCACCCTATACGGGATCCTTGACCTATGCAATGACGCGCCAAGCCCATCGTTATAATACCTACCGTGTTCCTGGCTTGCCGCCCACCCCGATCGCCATGCCAGGAAGAGCGGCCTTGGAGGCCGCAGCACGACCTGCAGAGACCCCCTATCTCTACTTTGTGGCTAACCAGGAGGGAGGCCATACGTTTAACCACGATTTTGCAGCACACCGTCAAGCGACCCGGAACTTTCAGCTCTCAAAGCCACTGGTTACCCGATGAAACTAGGGCGATTTATTGTTATTGAGGGTTTAGAGGGTGCTGGAAAATCCACGGTCTGTGGCCTGGTTGCCACGGCATTAACCCAAGCGGGTATCTCAGAGGTGTTACAAACCCGTGAACCGGGTGGTACCCAACTGGGGGAGCAGTTACGCCTCTTGATTCAGCAGGGGCTTCCAGATGAACCGCTACAAGCTACCGCAGAGTTATTACTACTGTACGCTGCCCGTGCACAGTTGGTTGAACAGGTGATCAAACCGGCCCTAGCTCGAGGGGCTTGGGTGGTTGGCGATCGTCATGATCTCTCCACGCAGGCTTACCAAGGCGGAGGTCGTGGGATAGCCGAACAGGTATTAAATAGCTTACGGGATGCGGTTTTAGGACCTTTTCGACCAGATTTGACGCTGTACCTCGATATCAGCCCAGCGAAGGGATTACAACGGGTGGCGCAGCGTGGGTCTTTCGATAGGATGGAGCAGGAATCATTACTTTTTTTCCAGCGTGTCCGGGCACGTTACTTAGCCTTAGCTACCGATGATCCCCAGATTGTGATTGTGTCGGCAGAGCATTCTAGAGCGCAGATCGCGCAACAGATACAACAGATAATCACTACTTGGTTATCGCGGAACTAGGGTCAACAGATGCTGGATTATCCTTGGTTAACCCCGCTGTATGACCATTTAGTACAACAACATCAGCAAGCACGCGGTCATCATGCACAGCTGATCATGACACCTCCAGGGTGCGGTAGCGAGCGACTACTCGCTCGTGTGGCACAATGGTTGCTGTGTCAACAGCGGCAGGCGGAACAGCCCTGTAGCCACTGCCACGCCTGCACCTTAATGGCCGTTCACCATCATCCTGATTACCATCTTATTCGCCTGGAATCAGGGAAGCAGCAGCTTACGATAGAGCAGATCCGGACGGTATTACCGTCGATTTATCAACGTGCCCAGCAGGGTGGTGCCAAGGTGATTGGGTTACTGGACAGCGAGCGTTTGAGCGAATCGGCGGCTAATGCACTCTTAAAAGCCTTAGAAGAACCGCCACCGGCGACCTATTTTTTGCTGGTGTGTCGTACAGGAGCCACGTTACCGATCACACTACGGAGTCGCTGCCAGCATTGGTCCCTAGACACTCCCGCCTTACCAGAAGCCATAGCGTGGTTACAGAGCCAAGATCCTACGGTAATGGCCTCCCAAGCCACTACAGCACTGCACTTGAGTTTGGGTGCCCCCTTGGCAGCCTTGGCATTGCTCAAAGCAGGGGGATTACAGCAGTATACCGCTTTACTACAGGATCTACAGCGTGCGCTGCAACAGCGTGATTTACTGCTGGTGCTGCCTCATCTTGATCACAACAACGTTCACTCTGCCCTGTATTGGCTAGCCACCGTATGGCTAGCGGCTCTCAAACAGCAGTGGCAGGTAGCTGATGTCAGGCAAGCTTGTGAGCAGCGGCAGCTGCTCTCTACATTAGCCACCACCTTTACCCCTGAGCAATTACAGGCCTGTTGCCAGCGTACCTTACGCTGTCGTCACACTTTGTTGATCCTGCCTAGTGTCAACCAGACCCTGCTGTTGACGGAGCTACTCTGTCGACAGCAGGAGGTACTCTACTCTCCTTATCACCGTCAATAAAAGGCTGTTTATGTTATTAGTGGACTCTCATTGCCACTTAGATTGCTTAGATTATCAAACGATACATCGGGATCTTGCTGACGTCGTGGCCAAAGCCCAGGCACGAAGGGTAGGGCATCTGTTGTCGGTCGCCACCACGCTGGAGGGCTTTATTCAATTCCAGCCACAGGTGCAACACCACCCAGACATCTCACTCTCCTGTGGTGTTCACCCGTTGAATATCACCACAGATCTTGATAGTCAGCAGCTGTATCAATTGGCTCAAGATCCTCAAGTCGTCGCCATCGGAGAGACTGGATTAGACTACTATTATCAAACAGTGCCTCCCGCACAGCAGCGGCAAGCTTTTTGCCAACAGATTGCCGTCGCACGACAGCTCAAAAAACCGTTGATTGTGCATCATCGTCAGGCTGAGCAGGATCTCTTAATGCTGTTGCGTTCGCAGCAGGCTACAGATTGTGGCGGGGTATTACACTGCTTTACTGGGGATCGGGCCTTAGCGACGGCTTTATTAGATCTAGGTTTTTATCTCTCATTATCCGGGATGGTGACCTTTAAAAATGCCCAAGCATTGCGCGAGATCGCTCTGTTTATTCCCCTGGATCGATTATTGATTGAAACCGACGCCCCCTACTTAGCGCCACTGCCCTATCGTGGCAAAGAGAATCAGCCAGCTTATGTGCGTGAAGTAGCTGACTACGTGTCTGCTCTCCGGGGGATCTCGCTCGAGCAGTTCGCTGAAGCGACCACGGCTAATTTTTGTCGGCTGTTTCAGCGCCCGCTGATAACCACTCTTGAAGCCAGAAAGTCACTCGATCTAGGATAACCAAACGGTCACAGGGTGGATTGTATCCTAGTCTTTCAGACTTTTCGGGGAATGAACATGGCATCCCCATAGCTGAAAAAGCGATAACAGTGCTCAATAGCGCTCTGATAAGCCTGTATGATCGGCTGATAACCGCCAAAGGCACAGACTAACATCAATAGTGTTGAATGCGGCAGGTGAAAGTTGGTAATGAGTGCATCCACCAGCTGGAAATGATAACCGGGGTAAATAAACAGCCGGGTATCACCCTCAAAGGGGATCAATCGTGGGGCTCCCTGTTGTAGTGCTGCGGCTGCAGCGCTTTCTAAAGCCCGCACGGCGGTTGTGCCGACTGCCACCACTCGGTTACCACGGGCTCTACAAGCTAGTACTGCTTCAACGGCTGTTGCCGCGACCATGACCGATTCAGCGTGCATGACATGATCTTGGATCTGTTCGGCGCGCACCGGCTGAAAAGTACCCGCCCCGACATGCAAGGTGATGGTCGTCATGAGCACCCCTTTTGCCTGTAAGGCCGCTAGCAGTGATTGGTCAAAATGTAAGCCCGCTGTGGGGGCCGCGACCGCACCAGGCACGCGAGCATAGACGGTTTGGTACTGTTCACGATCTGCCTCGCTCTCTGGACGCTGCAGGTAAGGGGGGAGCGGGATATGACCGATAGCGTTCAAAATCGTTAGTAGCGGGCGGTTGTCCTGTAGTTGCAGCTGGAATAGTGCTCCTTGTTGGGCCATGATGATCGCCTGAACGGGTTCATGGCCGGGTGGCGCTTCTAGGGTTAACAGGCTGCCAATTTTCGGTACCTTAGAAGCCCGCAGCTGGACCAACAACGCTTGCTCTGATAGTAGGCGTTCTACCAGCAATTCAACTCGACCGCCGCTGGCTTTACGGCCAAAGAGCCGTGCAGGGATCACTTGGGTGTCATTGAGTACCAGCAAGTCGCCTGGCTGCAGCAGCTGCAGCAGATCGCTAAATACCCCATGGTGGAGGGTGCTAGTAGGATTCTCAAGCCGCAGCAGACGACAGGCAGTGCGCACCGCTGAGGGGTGTGAAGCGATCAGCTCAGGCGGTAGTTCAAAGGTAAAGTCATTAATGTGCATGCGGTGGGGGGTATTCTCTGATCGGTCCCGGAAACAGTGCGCGCCCATTTTACGCTGCGACTTCATCCGTATCAATCAGTATCGAATAAGGAAAAACCCAACCGTATCCTTGACCTGAAGAGCCAGGCTTTACGGGGTGCTCGGTAAAAATTATATTGACTGAACTCTATAGGCGAGTACAATGCCGGCACTATATCATTTCAGAGCACATCGCTCTAGAGATGGTTATTAGCGGGTGTGGTGGAATAGGTAGACACGAAAGACTTAAAATCTTTTGGCGGTTACGCTGTGCCGGTTCGAGTCCGGCCACCCGCACCAATCAGTGGCCGCTAGTTCGCTTAAGCGACCTCTCCCCAATGGCTGTTCTCTGTCTCTAACGTTAACTCACCCCGCAAATTCTGTATCATGGCAGCGCGTCGTTGTTGGGGGCTTAGCGGTCTGTTCAATAGGTAATACAGCTTAGCCACGGTAGCTTCTAGTGTCATATCAAAGCCACTGATTACCCCGATGTTGGCTAGTCCATGCCCATTGGCATAGCGCTGCATATTGACCCTTCCAGATAAACACTGTGTGATATTAATGACTAGAATATCACGCGCAGTCAGTGCCTCAATGGATCGTAGAAAATTAGAACAACTCGGCGCATTACCTAGCCCATAAGTCCGTAGAATCACCGCCTGGAGGGGCTGATGCAATAGCCCTTGAATTAAGCGGCTATCTAGACCAGGGTATAAGGTAATAATAGCGATGGCTTGTGGAGACATCGTATGGACTTTCAACTCACCCAGAAGGGGCAGTGTGAGAGACTTATGGGGCTTGCGAATATGAATACTGGTCTCCACCAGCGGTGGGAAATTGGGTGAGGTAAAGGCAGAAAAGCCATCCGCATGGGCTTTGGTAACTCGGTTTCCGCGAAACAGCTTTTGATCAAAAAACAGGCCTACTTCGTTGATGGGGTGGTGTGCCGCCAGGTAGAGCGCATTCAGCAGATTGCTTTGCCCATCCGAGCGTAGCTCTGAAAGCGGAATTTGAGCACCCGTAATGAGCACCGGTTTGGCTAGATTCTCTAACATAAAAGAGAGTGCAGAAGCAGTAAACGCCATGGTATCTGTACCTTGTAAGATGACAAATCCATCGTAATGCGTATAGTTTTCCTGAATATCTTGAGCGATCTGCTGCCAGATCGCCGGAGACATATCTGAAGAATCAATCAAAGGGTGGTACTCATTGATAACAAAGCTTGGCATCTCTGGGCGATGAAAACGCGGCATTTGCTGGAGCTGTTGTTGTAAATATCCCTTGACGGGCACATAGCCTTGATCGGAACGCTGCATACCAATCGTGCCGCCGGTATAGATAATGTAAATTGTTTTTTTATGCATGGAGACTATCTCATTTCATAGGCTAGCACCCCTAAGGCTAATGACTTGGGGGCACAAAGCGCCAGTGCTGCCTAGTCCTTTTGACAGCTAAAACAGAAGGCGTAACGTCGCAGTGGATCGTTGAAAGCCCCTAGAATTTGGGCCTGGGTCTGATCAAAGAGCTGCTGGAAGGAGCTGATGGATAGGCTCCGGAGTAGTGTCTTGATTGATTGGGCATGATCCACACCAAACAGGTATTCTAACCATTCGCTGGGCTGTGGAGCAAGCCAGATCAAACGGTACTGTTTCAACTGAGCGAGTTCAGCAGCCTGAGCAAGCGCATCATCGAAGTCTCCGAGTTGATCAACCAGCCCTTTATCATAGGCCTCTTGTCCTAGCCACACCCTCCCTTGAGCTAAGGCCTCTACCTCTTTTAAACTTTTATGCCGAGCCTTAGCGACCAATTCGATGAATTGACTGTACCCTTTCTCTACACTGATTTGGATTAGCTCCGATAGGGCAGGTGATAGGGATCTATTAACACTAAAATTCGCTAAGGATGAGGTGGTCACGCCATCCGCCTGTAGACCAATACTTCTGAAACTGTTTTCAAAGGTATGAATAATCCCAAAAATGCCAATGGAACCGGTGACCGTAGAGGCATTAGCCACTATATGATCGGCCGCTGAAGCGATCCAATACCCTCCAGAGGCTGCAGCACCACCCATGGAGACCACGACGGGTTTACCAGCATACTTTAGGGCAGTCACTTGACTGCGGATCGCTTCCGAGGCCTGAACGCTGCCACCAGGGCTGTTAATATGGAGGATGACCGCTTTGATTTTTTTATCATAGCAGGCTTGTCGTAATAACTTAACGGTGGTTTCACTCCCGACTGATCCCGGTTTAGCTACTCCATAAATGAGTGGACCATTGGCGACCACGACAGCAATGTGCGGTAAACGGCCTGGATCGGGCTGTGAAGCGTGTTTCTGTGAGGGATTATAGTCATAAATGCTCACAGCATTTAGGGCTTCATTTTTAGCCTGTTTTCCGAAGAAAGTCAGCAGTGATTCGCGGTTCTCATGAGCGCTGATCAGCTGATCGACCCACTGATGCTGCAAAGCATATTGGGCATTATCGCCTTGAAGGCGTCGTAAATCCTCAATATAGCTTGCCGGTTCTGGTGTCAGTGTGCGCTTGGGAAGCTGTCGATTAGCGGCAATGTCATCAATGAAGGATTGCCATAATCTCTGCAAACGCTGTTGTTCATCGGCACGAACCTCCGGGGACATATCATCGCGGAGTAGGGGTTCAACGGCTGATTTGTAGGTGCCCACTCGGAAAATATGCGTCGATATTTTTAAGTTATCTAATAGGGTTCTGTAGTAGAAATTTTCTCGAGCCAGACCATATAAATCGACTGAACCATGAGGTGCCAGGGCAATAGTGGTGGCGAAGCTAGCCAAGTAGTATTGATCTTGGGTATAGCTGTCTCCAAAAGCATAAATGGGCTTACCGCTGTTACGAAATTCAGTGAGCGCTTTACCGATATAGCGTAGTGCTGGCTGATTAGCGCCGTCGAAATTTTGTAAGGAGAGTACTATCCCCTTAATGTTGGGATCGCTCTTGGCTTGACGAATCGCGCCGACGATTTCAAAGAGAGCATTGCCGAGGGCAGGCGATCGAGTCGCCCACTGATGGAACCAGCCACGTGACTGTTGTCTAAGGGGGATACTATCCGTGATTCGGCCCTGGAGATCGAGCACCAAAGCGCCTGGTTTAATCCCAGCGCCCCGCTGTTCTATTTTATTGCCGTATTGAAAGATAAAGGTCACTGCAGCCAGGGCACAACCAACGAAGAGGAGATTTTGTACGGCAGTGCGTATAAAACTCAATAGCCGCCAGAGCCAGCAGCAGACTGTGGTGATAGTCCGCCATAATTTATGCATAATGTTCCCAATGATTAGATAATCAACAGTGTACTAGTTTAGTCTACTTATCCCTATAAGCGCATTAAAAGTTCTTCAACCTAATAACGTCACCAATGTTATACTCCCAATGGTGAGTGCCCCTGGTGTCGTCATCCATGAATAGAGAGTAGAGCCATTAGCCATGAGAGGAGTGCGCGTCTCCAAAGCAGTGATTCCAGTAGCTGGCTTAGGTACACGAATGTTACCTGCCACCAAAGCCATCCCCAAAGAGATGTTACCCTTAGTTGATAAACCTTTAATTCAATATATCGTTCATGAGTGTATTGGTGCAGGAATCAACCAGATCATACTGGTGACCCATGCCTCTAAAAACTCCATTGAAAATCATTTTGATACTAGTTTTGAGTTAGAAGCGGCCCTAGAAAAACGGGTCAAGCGTCAGTTACTATCAGAAATAGCGGCTATCTGCCCAGACAATGTCACCATTATGCAGGTGCGCCAAGGACTGGCCAAAGGGTTAGGACATGCCATCTTGTGTGCACAGCCCTTAGTGGGTGATGAGCCGTTTGCCGTCATCTTGCCGGATGTCATTATGGATCCAGCGAATGAGTCCGCTAATTTAAGCGCGCTGTGCCAGCGTTTTGAACGGAGTGGGAACGCCCAGCTCATGGTCGAGCAAGTTTCCCCTGCTATCGTGACGGAGTATGGCATTGTCGATTGTGGGGGTGCTTCTTTAGCGCCTGGGGAAAGCACAAGCATCCATCATATGGTAGAAAAACCAACGGTTGAAGAAGCGCCCTCCCATTTAGCTGCTGTAGGGCGTTATATCTTTTCCTCGGCGATCTGGCGGCCGTTGGCCATGATCACCCCTGATCAACACCAGGAAATTCAACTGACCCAAGCCATAGTACGCTTACTGGCTGAACAGCCCGTAGAAGCGTACCGGCTGATTGGTCGTACTCATGATTGTGGTAATAAATTGGGCTATTTACAGGCTTTTGTCGAACATGGCCTGCAGCATGCGGAATTAGGTCAAGCTTTCGAAGCTTGGCTATCCCAGCGATTAGCTAAAATTCATTCAACTTCTTTTGCACAGGACAGGACAGCTTAATTAGCTATGAAAGTGACAGTTTTTGGAATCGGCTATGTTGGATTAGTACAGGCTGCCGTATTGGCTGAAGTAGGACATGAGGTGATCTGTGTTGACACCAATCAGCAAAAAATTGCTGACTTAAATCGTGGCATTATCCCTTTTTATGAACCAGGATTATCAGCACTTGTTCAGCAAAATCACGCCGCCGGGCGGCTGATCTTTAGCAGCGAAGCGGCAGCAGGGATCGCTTATGGTGAAATCCAATTTATTGCGGTAGGAACGCCTGCTACTGCCCAGGGATCAACCGATTTGCAGGCACTATTCACGGTTATTCAGACCATTGCTGAACAGATGATAGATAGAAAAGTCATCATTAATAAATCAACTGTCCCAGTAGGCACGGCAGAGCAGGGAAGGGTGCTTATCGAGCAGGTATTACAGCGGCGTGGCATTGACTTGCCTTTTGATGTGGTTTCCAATCCAGAATTTCTTAAAGAGGGGGCTGCCATCGCTGACTGTATGCGCCCAGAACGCATTGTGATAGGGACTGATAATCCACGCATTAAAACGCTGATGGGTGAGCTGTATGCCCCCTTCAATCGTAACCATGATCGACTATTTTTCATGGATCAACGCAGTGCTGAATTAACCAAATATGCTGCTAATTGCCTATTAGCCACTAAGATTAGTTTTATGAATGAGATGGCTAATTTAGCCGAGCGGTTAGGGGTTGATATCGAAAAAGTGCGGCTAGGAATTGGATCAGACAGCCGTATCGGTTATCATTTTATCTATCCGGGCTGTGGTTATGGTGGTTCCTGTTTTCCCAAAGATATCCAATCACTGATTTGTAGCTCTGAAGCCATTGGTTATCAGCCAAAGCTATTGCAAGCGGTAGAAGTGATCAATCAACAACAAAAACAGCAGCTCTTTTATAAGATACAGCGTCACTTTAAGCAGTCGCTGAACGGGCGGCGGTTTGCGCTATGGGGTGCTGCTTTTAAACCTAATACGGATGATATTCGTGAAGCCCCTAGTCGGGTTTTGATGGAAGCGCTGTGGCAAGCAGGTGCTCAGGTGCAGCTGTTTGATCCACAAGCCATGGGAGAAATAGCACGCGTGTACGGACAGCGTGCGGATCTTCAATTAATGCCGACTAAAGAAGCAGCGCTGCAAGGGGCTGATGCGTTGGTTATCTGCACTGAATGGCAAAACTTTAGAGCACCGGATTTCAGCTATTTAAAGAAGCAATTACGCCACCCTTTAATCTTTGATGGCCGTAATCTTTATGATCCTGAACAGTTAGTTCAACTAGGATTTACTTACTATGGAGTAGGTCGAGGACAAAGAGTACTGTAACTGTAACGGCGTGGGAGGGTCAACCCCTAGGAAAACTCATCCATTATTGGAGATCCTAGCTAGTTTGTCGCTATCTTGGATGGTGATATAGCGGCCTTTAATCATCAGGATGCCGCTCTCTTGTAGGTTGCTAAACAGCCGACTAATCGTTTCAAGAGATAACCCCAAATAGTTGCCAATTTCAGTATGAGACATAGAGAGGCGCAAGCTTGTTGGGGAGAGGCCACGTTGTGCTCTGTTGCAGATTAACTTATAAATAAAAGTGGCTAATCCTGTTTTCGCTTTTTTTCTGGTTATCGAGAGGTTCTCTTGGTCATACTGGATATGACGGCTCATTAAGCGTAGCAGTTGCCGACGGAGGGATGGGATCTTACTAGAGAGGTGCTCTAAGTTTTCAAAAGGGATTTCACACACCATGGAGGTATCGAGCACCCGGGCAGAGGTAGGGTAACGTAGGGTATTAATAGCATCAAACCCGAGGATATCGCCAGTCGAGTAAAAAGCGGTAATTTGTTCTTTACCTTGCTGTGTGACCGTGTAACTTTTAATGATCCCAGAACGAATAGCGTATAAAGCAGTCAGTTTGTCACCCGATTCGAAAAGTAATTGACCTCTATGCAGGGGTTTTTTGCGCAAAATGATGCTATCTAGTTGATTAGTCTCGTAGTGGTTTAATGTGGAGGGGATACAAAATTGATTAGAGATACAGTCTTGGCAGCGAGTGGAAGTCGTCATGGGTTATTCTTCCTTGATTATTTAACATAATATACATTATACGAACTACTGGAGCGTTCGTAAGGGGTCTAAGTCATCCAACAGACTTAAAACACCCAACGCCCATGATAGTAACTCCTACAAAACTGTCAAGCAACCTAAAATGCTACAACTGTGCTAAAAAAGCTCTAGATATTCCAGTAGTTATTACTTTTTATTATATCAACTGCTGAATTGGTTATGAGCAGCTGGGCTGAGGTCGCGGTCGCTCCTCACTGCGTTGCGGTACCCGCGCTTCCTCATCCCAGCTGCTCTAAATCCTCTCAGCCTGGATCAACAGCAGTAATGCACCGACCTGAAGACGGAGAGCCACTCTAGCGCTTGTTTGCAAACGGCTTCCTTTACAACGGCTTCAAGCAAGACTACCTTTACAACTGACGAAAGTTCAAGGCTATCTAATCAAGGAAGACTTAAAATGTTTGACTATCGAAACACCTTAACTCCTGAACAAGATTCCATACTTGCGGTTTTTAATACGCGAAAAGGAGATCGCAGCTATCAAAATTCTGTCCTAGCAATGGCCGACAGCATTGTTGCACACCCCAATCAGGTGTTGGATGATAAGGGACCGAAATATTTAGCCACATTGGCGTGGGTACTAGGCGACTTGGCAGGAAGAGAGGAGACTTGCGTACAGGCACTTGAGTCATTGTCAATATATATAATGCAGAGAACTAACGCCATGCGGGTTTTCAACCCTCGAGAATTAATTTTGGTCGCGAACGGCATTACCAGGGCTGCTGGCTCTCGGTGGTCACCGCCTATTATTAATGCCATTAATGAGATAGTCAGGCGCCTCAATGATAGAGATGATCTCATTACCAGGGAGTTTATGCCAAACATGCTAGCGGATACAGTAAACAGTTTGAGTAGATTGGCTTGGCTGGATGGTCCAGAAGAATCCATCGTGCAGTTGAATCAGATCGCTACGATGATATCACAACGTCAGTACGATCTAGATAGGTGCAGTATTCAGGATTTATCCTGTATTTTGCAAGGTTTAACCAGCGTTTTACCAGATCCAGTTGCTCGTGGAGCAATTAACTTGATCGCAGAGCATCTTCTGGTGAATTGGGAAACAGCTGTGCTACAGGGATCACCACAGCACCTTCTCAATTTGCAGCAGAATTTAGTTGAATCAATTGGACTAGCGAATATGCCTAGTGTAGCGCCTGCAATAAGCCGAATTGCAGAGCTCATGAGCCAAGATGGAGTATCCCTGACAACGTTAGAGCCAAACCAGTTGGTTAATTTAGCTCACACTCTTTCAGAGGTACTTAGTCTGCCTCATGTTCCAGGAGCTGTGCATTCAATGGCGCGCTACATCAATAGTGAGTCATTGAATCTAGAATTATTATCGCCAGCACAGCTAGCTACTTTAACTACTTCTTTTCTAGCTGCTTTGAGTACTTTCCCCAACCCCTATGATCCCATTCCAAATGATTATAGAAGAAACCATGGTAGAGCAATTGCCAAGATTGCGTTCGCTGTTAAGCGAGTGCACCGTGCTCAGGAAACTCTTATTAATACAGAAGATGTAAGGCACCTATTCCTGGGATTTGTGACTACTGCACACATTATTGAGGCTGAAAGGACAGAGGGGATATTTTATCCGGAGGACCTCCGAACGCTACGCAATACTGCGACTGTTTTTTCCAACAGTTACAGAAACTTAAGGGAGGATATCAATGCATTTAATCCCCAGAACCTCGAGCTACCATCCGCAAGGCTCGGCTTAGCCGGGAGCGTCATGGAAGAACTGGGTGCCCTCCCAATACAGGGTAATCTCCGCGGAAATCCTAGAGGATAGGCTATTGTTGAAGGGAGTTAACTGTCAGAATATTTCACAGTTCTTAAGCCGCGGTTCCTCACTGGTTAGAAAACCGTCGGTGAGGGCCGCGCGTATCATCCCTCTGGCTAGTGAGCTGTAGCGAGCAGTGCCTTAACCGCAGGTCCAATCTCCACTAAGTTACGAACGGTGGTGACCCCACTGGCCGTCAGCGCTGTAAATTTCTCTTCAGCACTCCCCTTCCCCCCGGCAATAATAGCACCAGCATGCCCCATACGTTTACCCTTAGGCGCGGTGACTCCGGCGATATAAGCGACCACTGGCTTGGTCACCTGAGCTTGAATATAGGCTGCTGCCTCCTCTTCCGCCGTACCACCAATCTCTCCGATCAGGACAATCGCTTCGGTTTGAGGATCGGCTTGGAACAGCGCTAAGATATCAATAAAGCTGCTGCCAGCAATGGGATCGCCGCCAATGCCGACACAAGTGGACTGCCCTAACCCAACTTCAGTGATCTGCTGCACCGCTTCATAGGTCAAGGTTCCCGAACGGGAGACGACACCAACAGTGCCTGGATGATGGATATCTGCTGGCATAATCCCTATTTTACAACTACCCGGCGTGATCACGCCGGGACAGTTCGGGCCAATCATCCGCACCCCCGTTTGCTGTAACTTGGCCTTAATCACCACCATATCTAAGACCGGGATCCCTTCAGTGATGCAGACAATCAGTTTAATCCCTGCCTCAATAGCCTCTAGGATAGCATCCTGACACAGCGGTGCTGGCACATAGATCACCGAAGCCGTGGCTTGGGTTTCTGTCACCGCCTCACGCACCGTATTAAAGACTGGCAGCCCTAGATGCTGAGTGCCGCCCTTACCAGGGGAGACCCCCCCCACCAGCTGGGTCCCATAGGCCAGCGCTTGCTGTGAATGTAAGGTGCCCTGGCTACCGGTAAAGCCCTGACAAATGACCCGGGTCTGTTGATCAATCAAGATAGACATGCTTGCCTCTGTGTTGGTCTGCTTTTGGCGGCACTCACTACATAGGCTGCCGCCTGATCTAAATTATTTTGCGCGATAATATTTAGGCCACTCTCTGCCAGTTTGGCAGCGCCTAATAACGAATTGTTACCCTGTAACCTAACAACGACGGGCACTGCTACACCCACCTCAGCTACTGCGGCAATAATGCCATCGGCAATCAGATCGCAACGGACAATGCCGCCAAAAATATTCACTAAAACAGCTTCGACGTTTGGATCGGAAAGTATCAGTTTAAAGGCATGTACTACCCGCTCTTGGGTAGCGCTACCGCCGACATCTAGGAAATTAGCGGGCATGCCGCCATGTAGCTGCACCATATCCATGGTCGCCATCGCTAGCCCTGCCCCATTAACCATACAACCAACATTCCCACTCAGGGAAACATAGTTTAGCTCCCATTCAGCAGCTTCAGCTTCTCGAACATCTTCTTGCGTGATATCCTGCAGTTGACGTAGCTCGGGTTGACGAAATAGCGCATTGTCTTCCACAACCAATTTGGCATCTAAGCAGTGCAATTGTCCTTGTGGGGTGATGACCAGCGGGTTTATTTCAATCAGCGCTAAATCATGGCTTATAAATAGCTTGGCCAACCCCATGAATAACCGACTAAACGGGTGTACCAAGGCGGCCGTTAATCCCAATTGAAAGGCTAGCTGCCGGCCTTGAAAAGGCTGTGGCCCGGTGAGTGGATCAATGCTGACTTGATGAATCAAATGCGGGGTCTGTTGGGCGACCTCTTCAATGTCGACACCACCGGCTGTAGAGGCCATAAAGGTAATGCGGTGGGTGTTGCGATCGATTACCGCCCCTAAGTAGAGCTCCTGTTCAATATCCAGCGTCTGATCAACCAAAATCTGGCTGACCAATTGACCCTGCTCATCAGTCTGGTTTGTCACCAAGCGCTGCCCTAGCCACTGCTGCGCAAAATCACCCACTGCTTGCCGACTGCGCAGCAGCTTTACGCCACCGACCTTACCCCGTCCCCCAGCGTGCACTTGGCATTTAACCACCCACTGGTCACCCCCCAGTTGATCGGTCGCTGCTAATGCCTGCTGGGGTGTGGTGCAGACGATCCCCAAAGAGACCGGTAAGCCGGCCTGCGCCAAGAGCTGCTTCGCCTGATATTCATGTAAATTCATGCGTGGTTATCCATCTATAGGTAGATATTTATCAAGGTGTGTTGTAAACAGCACAGTGATGACGAATGCTAATAGTCTCTCTTATTAAACTTCCAGTAATAGCCGGATGGGCGCTTCGAGTGCTTCCTTTACGGCCACTAAGAAGCTCACCGAGGCTTGTCCATCAATCAATCGATGATCATAGGAGAGTGCTAAATACATCATCGGTAAAATCACCACCTGACCATTGATCGCCATCGGGCGCTCCTTGATAGCATGCATCCCCAAGATGCTGCTCTGAGGGGGATTAATAATAGGGGTGGACATCAGTGATCCAAACAGCCCACCATTGGTGATAGTAAAGCTTCCGCCCGTCAAATCATCCACGGTGAGTTTACCATCTCGTCCTTGCTGGGCGAGCGTTTTAATCTGCTGCTCAATCTGCGCCATACTGTGTGCTGCACAGTGACGCAACACAGGCGTCACTAACCCACGGGGAGTGGAGACTGCAATACTAATATCCACCTGTGGATAGTACACAATGTCATTTCCCTCTAGGCAGGCGTTGATAATCGGCCAGCGTTGCAGCGCTAAAACGACTGCTTTAACAAAGAAGGACATAAAGCCCAACCGCACACCGTGCTGCTTCTCAAAGGTCTCCCCCAGTTCGCGGCGAAGTTGCATCATTGGCTGCATATTAACTTCGTTAAAGGTAGTTAACATGGCGGTGCTCTGTTTTGCTTCTAGTAACCGTTCAGCGATCCGCTGGCGCAAACGATTCATGGGAACCCGACGAGGTTGCTCCAAGGGGTTTTGGGGTGCCAGAGTGGTGACCACTGGGTTAGCTAGAGGCACTTTAATGGGCACTACCGGCTTAGTGAGATGCTGTTCGATATCTTGAGGCGTCAAACGGCCCTTGATTCCACTTCCAGATAGCTGGCTACCCTCCAGATCATGCTCCGCAAGCAAGCGTCGGACGGCCGGGCTCACCACATTATGGGCCCCTTCACTAGCTGCAGGGGCATCGTGGTTAATCGCGACGATACTAGGAAAGGCTAGTGTTTCATTCAAACTCGGTGAAGGAGTAGCGTCAGTAGCACCCGGTAGCAGATAGCCCAAGGGTTGACGACTGACCACTGTGGCCCCCTCGACCTGCAAAATCTCCTGTAATACTCCGGCGGTGGTGGCGGGAACCTCTAGAACAACTTTATCAGTTTCAATTTCAACCAACACTTCATCACACTGTACCGCATCTCCTGGCTGTTTATGCCAGGTCGCTACGGTGGCATCCGCCACTGATTCTGGTAAATCAGGAACCATAATTTCAATTTTTTTCATCATTCACGCACGCATTATTTAAGGGAAAGAGCGACTGCCCATCGATGACCTTGCTGGAAGGCTATTAGCAACCTACGGGTGATTATCCAGCGTTACTGATGGCGCTTCTTGACTAAAGAGACCGGTTGTAACACGCTATCCTCTGTGCAATTCAAGGCGGTCTCTACTAACTGGCGCTGCTGGTGTTGATGCCGAGCTAAAGAACCTACCGCTGGTGCTGCAGCCTCGGGGCGCCCCACATAGTGTAAGATCTGTTGTGGGACGATCTGCGCGATCAGCGGTGCCAAATGAGCCTGCATAAATGCCCAGGCCCCTTGATTCATCGGCTCCTCTTGACACCAGATGAAACGCTGTGCGTGTGCATACTGACACACCAGCTGATGTATCACTGGCTGCGGAAAGGGGTAGAGCTGCTCAATGCGGATCAGGGCAATCTGCCGAGCATCCTGTTTCTGTCGCTGCTCCAACAGATCATAGTAGACTTTGCCACTACAGAAAATGACTCTGCTCACCTTATCACTCCCTCGATCGCTCTTTTCCGCGATGACCGGTTGCCAAGCACCTTCGGCTAATTCGGTCAGCGTGGCAGTAGCTAGCGGGTGACGTAACAGCGATTTTGGTGACAAAATAATCAGTGGTCGACGTCGGGAGTGGAGCGCTTGACGACGGAGTAGATGGTAGATCTGGCCCGCATGGGAGGGGATACACACCTGCAAGTTCTGTTCCGCACACAGCTGTAAATAGCGTTCTAGGCGGGCTGATGAGTGCTCAGGCCCCTGCCCTTCATAGCCATGCGGTAATAATAGGGTGATACCACACTGCTCACCCCACTTCTGCTCACTCGCACTGATAAATTGGTCAAAGACTACTTGGGCACCATTGGCAAAATCACCAAATTGCGCTTCCCAAATCACCAAGGCTCGTGAGGCAGTTAAAGCGTAACCATATTCAAAAGCCAAGACTGCAGCTTCAGAGAGTGTAGAATCCCAGATCTGAAAGCGGCCCTGTTGTGGCTGTAGGTGGGCAAGCGGTATATAACAGCGATCTTCTTGTTGATGATGTAGCACCACATGGCGATGGAAAAAGGTACCACGGCCACTATCCTGACCAGATAGTCGCACATCAATACCTTGCGCCAACAGGGTGGCATAAGCCAGGGTTTCGGCCCCCCCCCAATCAAAAGGCTGCTCTCCTGCAACCATCTGGTCTCTGTCTCGGTAAATTTTATCCACCCGCGGATGTAACAGATAATCCTCTGGATAGTGGCAATTTCGCCGACCTAAACGCTGTAAAGTCGCTTGATCAAGTGCTGTACTGGGATCTGCTGGAGTAGTCTCAGCGACGTTCGAGGTGGGACCCATCATCTGGGTCATGGTGGCCACGATCGGATCACCCTGCTGTAAGGTGGTTCGATAGGCTGATGCCAACTGGTCAGCCATCTGCTCATGGATCACTGCAGCCTGGAGTAACTGATGAGCATAACGCGTACGGAGTGTTGGCTGCTGCTTAATACAACGGTACATTAATGGCTGAGTGGCGCTAGGTTCATCGGCTTCATTGTGACCATGGCGGCGATAACTAACTAGATCGATCACGATGTCACGCCGAAAAGTTTGTCGAAAATCAAGGGCTAACTGGGCCACTCGCAGAACTGCTTCAGGATCATCCCCATTCACATGGATGATCGGCGCTTCAATAAACTTGGCAATATCAGTACAGTAGTAGGCTGAGCGGGTGTGATGATCACTGGTGGTAAACCCCAGTTGGTTATTGATCACGAGGCGTATGGTCCCGCCCACGCGATAGCCGGGGAGTTGTGACAGATTAAGGGTTTCCTGAACCACCCCCTGGCCAGCAAGCGCAGAATCACCATGCAGGGTTATCGCCAGCGTCTGTGATCCCTGCTCATCACCACCTTGATCTTGATGAGCCCGCGTCACACCCATGACCACGGGATTCACAATTTCCAGATGGGATGGGTTAAATAGCAAGGATAGAGAGACCGGACCAGCAGTGCCCTGGATAGTAGAATAGAATCCTTGGTGATATTTGACATCACCACTGCCCTGAACCAGCTTATCCGCTTTGCCAGCAAAAGCGGCAAATAGATCCCCGGGTGGTTTACCCAGTACGTTCACTAAGACATTCAAGCGGCCCCGATGTGCCATACCGAGCACCACCTGCTGTATGCCCTGTTGCCCTGCTTGATCAATCCAATAGTTGAGCAACGGGATCATGACATCGCTGCCCTCCAGCGAAAAACGTTTGGCTCCAGGAAATTGTGTCGCCAAGTAGCGCTCTAGCCCCTCAGCAGCGGTGAGCTGCTGCAATAACCAGTGTTGCAATCCTGGGGTACTGGGGGGTTGTGGATCAGCGGATTCCAGTCGTTGCTGGAGCCAAGCTCGCTCTGAAGCACTGCTCAAATGCATGTATTCTATGCCAATCGAACCACAGTAGATCTGTTGCAACCAGTCATAGAGCTCACCTAGCGTGCGAAGGGGTCGTTGACTGTTGAGAGCACCAATGTCAACCAAAGTGTCTCTATCGCTCGACGTAAACTGATGAAATTCTAGTTGCAGCGACGCGAGCAAGGTAGGTACACGTCTATTTAAAGGATCAAGTTGCGCTTGCCGGTGGCCATCAGTGCGAAAGGCATTGATTAACGGCAATAATTGCTGGAGTTGATAGTTTGGTTGGGTAGACGATACTGAGCTGATGACGGTCTGGTGCGTTTTAGGTGCAGGGCGCGGAGATGATTTTGCAGGATCGGGGGGAGGCAATTGTTCAAATAGCGCTTGCCAGCCAACGTCCACCTGCTGTGGATCGCTTAAGTAAGCCTCATAAAGCTGTTCAATATAGGTCTGATTACTGCCTGTTAACGGTGAGATCTCTAGCCTAGATCGGTGGTTGTTATTCTGCATGATCTGTTTACCATCTGTAGAGAGCGATGGTGATCGCTGTGGTTCGGATGTTAACACGATGTGTGATTATACCATACATCCTTGTCACCTCAGCTTAGACCTCGACCACATGAGGGGCTGTCAATGCTGGTTAGGCATGAGCGAAAATTATAAGCTAATTGGGGGAGCATAAACAATATTTACGCTGGATTATCAATGTCGACAAACTGTACTGCAAAATCATGCTGTTGTGCTAACCAATCGCCCAAAGCTTTGATCCCATAGCGTTCACTGGCATGGTGCCCAATCGCATAGAAATGCAGCCCCATTTCACGGGCTACATGCACGGTCTGCTCGGAAACTTCACCGGTGATAAAGGCATCGACTCCGTGGGCCGCAGCCGGCAAAATATAGCTTTGACCACCCCCAGTGCACCAGGCAACCCGCCGAATCAGCGGGAGTGTCAGCGGATCACAATGTAACGGTGAACGTCCTAGCTGTTGCTGCAGCTGGGCGGCTAATTCAGCGCCACGACAGGGCACGGCTAATTCGCCTTGCCAGACAATGCCCACTGGCTGACAGTCGGCTAAAGGTACGGCCGCCTTGATTCCTAAATAACGCCCTAATTGCGCGTTATTGCCCAACTGTGGATGGATATCTAAGGGTAGATGATACGCCAGCAAGTTGAGATCATGGCCTAAGAGTGTTTTGAGCCGTTGACGCAACATGCCGACGACTACAGGGGATTGCTGGCGCCAAAAGTAACCATGATGCACTAACACCGCATCGACCTGTTCCTTGACGGCAACCGCTAGCAGCGCCTGACTAGCGGTCACCCCGGTGAGGATGCGGTGTATCTGGGCACGTCCTTCTACTTGTAACCCATTAGGAGCGCTATCTTGGATGCTGTCCGGTTGCAAGGTATCGTGTAGTAACTGAAGCAATTGTTGACGATGCATTTCTGGCCCCGCTGTTAACCGACCCTGTCTAATTCCGCCACCATGCCCGAAAGACCCCTACTGGCGCAAGCCAGTAGGTTTATTTTTGGGATAACAGAGGTTAAAAAAGTTTGCGGCCGTTCAATAGAAACGTTATTATTGCATTTGAGGTACATCAATACCTCCTGGTTTAGCAACCTAGGACTTGATCGGGGCACAAATTGTGCTGCTATAGCCCGTTTTGGGCTTGTTCCTGCCGATTTATGGCGGTTCAAGCAGGGCAGCCGAAAGGCTGGCCGGTCACCGATGAAGCCGGATTGCTAACCCTGTTTGAGCTGCCACCACCAGTATTAGCAACTTCAGTGGCACGCTTTCCCTCTTGGGCTTTTATTCATCGGAGATGGCTGTAATGAGTCATGCAGTGCCTTTTTATTTCCATCAACAACAGCCTCGTCTACGCTTTTTTACTGGCGATCTAGTACAGCAGTCTCTATCTACCCTGATCAAATTCATTCGTAAACGACGTCTCATAAAAGATCGTAGGCGGATTCACGCTTGGGGGGCTTGGTATGCTTCAATAATGAGTAGCAGCAAACCGTTTGACGCTTAAACCGCTGGCGCCATCAAACCCTCAGTTTGATGGCACCAGTTATCTCTTGATTGCTGATCCTGGTCACCCCCATCAAATCCTTTCTATGATCTTGCTACCCTTTAACGGACACAACGAAGAGGAACAAAGCGTATAATTTTTTGTTACTTTTTGAGGTGAAGTTATGAATCAAGGGGAATCAAGGAGCTATGATAAGGAATTCAAGCTGAATGCGGTAAAGCTGTATCACAGCACTGGTAAAACGCTCTGTCAATTGAGCGAGGAATTGGGAGTTCCCAAGAGTACATTGGCAGGGTGGGTCCATCAGCATAACAAGGATGGTGCAGAGGCTTTCCCGGGCAAAGGATACCTGAAAGCGTCTGATGCTGAGCTCAGTCAATTGCGGAAAGAATTGGCGATAGCACGCGAAGAGAGGGATATCCTAAAAAAAGCCTTGGGCATCTTCTCAGTGGCCCGCAAGTAAAATACCAGTTTATGCAAAAGCATGCTGGGGAATTCAGCGTAGAGAGGATGTCCAACGTGTTAGGTGTATCCCGCAGTGGCTATTATCAGTTTATCAAGGCTGAGCCATCCAAGCGCTATTGTGAGGATGAGCGTTTAATATCTGAAATTAAAGAGGTTTATACCATAAGCAACCAAATTTACGGTAGCCCACGTATCCATGCTGAGTTACGAGCTAGAGGTGAGCGCTGTTCACGCAAACGGGTTTGTCGGCTAATGAAAGCAGCCCATATTGCGGCTAAGATGAAAAAACGATTTAAGGTAACCACAATAGTCGATCCAAAGGCCGCAGTGGCGCCTAATTTACTCAAGCAGAAGTTCACAGCCACTCGCCCTGATCAATACTGGGCAGCAGATATTACCTATATTCCGACCCAAGAGGGATGGTTGTATGTTGCTATCGTACTGGACCTGTTCTCTCGTAGTATCGTGGGGATGGATATGCAAGCTCACATGACCACCGAGTTAGTAGCCGCAGCATTACGCCAGGCAATAACACGGAGGAAGCCTGCTGCAGGTCTCATCCACCACTCCGACCGAGGCAGCCAGTATACCAGCAAAGGATTCAAGGCTGTATCGGCGCATCACCAGATAACGCTTAGCATGAGTAGTACGGGCAATTGTTATGACAATGCAGTAGCAGAGAGTTTTTTCCATACCTTAAAAACAGAGCACACCCACTTTGAACGTTTTGAGAGCAGAGAACAAGCCAAATTGAGCATTTTTGAATACGTAGAAGTGTTTTATAACCGACAGAGACGGCACTCAACGCTAGGCTATCTGTCTCCTGTAAATTTTGAAAAAAATTGGTTATCCCAGGTCGCTTAAGGTTTCTCTTCTCTGTGTCTAAAAAAAGGTGGCAAGATCACTAGCCCTGCATTCAGCGCTCTGGCCAGTAGCCAGGAGAGCGATACGCTAGCTGAAGCAGCAGAGTTTTATCCTAGGCATTCAATTTAAGTTGTTTTATCATCGCCAGTGCCGACAAATTTTCATCATAGA